>CAWDVX010000019.1:0-252792 GCA_963805835.1 uncultured Actinomycetota bacterium
CTGGCCGCCGAGCCCCGAGGTGACGGCGAAGGCGCCGACGTGGTCAGCCAGACCGGTGTCCTTGGGCGCGATGTAATCGCCCAGGCTCCGGTTCGGGATGCCGTCTCGGTGCTCACCCTGCTGGCGCAGGTTGTGCAGCGTGGTCAGCACCTCGCTCCGGGTCTCGTCGGTGTAGACCTCGATATCTTCAACACCGGAGCCGCCGGGGACGGCGTTGGCTGGGAAAAAGCCGATCACCCCGTTGGCCGTCAGCCACTTCTCCTTGATCAGGGTGTCGAGCATCTCCTGGGCGTCGTCGTACAGCTTGCGGGCGGTCTCGCCCGAGACCGGGTTGTTGAGGATGTCGGGGAACCTGCCCTTCATCTCCCAGGCGTTGAAGAACGGCTGCCAGTCGATGTACTCGCGCAGCTCGGCGAGGTCGTAGTCGAGAAATTCTCGTACTCCCGTACCTTGCGCGGGCACCGGAGGCGTGTAGCCATCCCACTCGATCGGCGTCCGGTTCGCGCGGGCCTTCTCCAGCGTCAGCATCGGCCGCTCGTTCTTCTGGGCGTGCCGTTCACGCAAGGAGGCGTAGTCCTTCTCGGTGGCCTCCAGCAGGGGTCCCCGTTGCTTGTCGTCGAGCAGCGCGGCCGCGACCGGCACCGACCGGGACGCGTCCTTCACCCACACCACCGGACCGCTCCGGCGTGGCGATACCTTCACCGCCGTGTGGGCGCGCGAGGTCGTCGCGCCACCGATCAGCAGCGGGATCTCCAGCCCCTGGCGTTCCATCTCGACGGCGAAGTTGACCATCTCGTCCAGCGACGGGGTGATCAGGCCCGACAACCCGATGATGTCGGCGTCGTGCTCCTTGGCCGCAGCCAGGATCTTGTCGGCGGGCACCATGACACCGAGGTCGATCACCTCGAAGTTGTTGCACTGCAGAACGACTCCGACGATGTTCTTGCCGATGTCATGCACGTCGCCCTTGACCGTCGCCATGATGATCGTGCCGTTGGTGTCCTTGCCTTTGGAAACCCCAGCGGCGCCGGCGTTCTCTTCTTTTTCCGCCTCGATATACGGCAGCAGGTACGCAACGGCCTTCTTCATCACCCGGGCCGACTTCACGACCTGGGGCAGGAACATCTTTCCCGATCCGAAGAGGTCTCCGACGACGTTCATGCCGTCCATCAGCGGACCCTCGATCACCTCGATCGGCCGACCACCCGCGGCATCGATTTCGGCCCGCAACTCCTCGGTGTCGGCATCGACGTGGGCGTCGATGCCCTTGACCAGGGCGTGCGTGATCCGCTCGCGGATCGGGAGAGATCGCCACTCCGCGACCTGTGCGTCATCGGGTTCTTCCGTGCTGTTGTACCGTTCCGCGATCTCGAGCAGCCGCTCGGCCGCGTCCTCGCGACGGTTCAGCACGACGTCCTCGATCCGGTCCCGCAGCTCTGAGTCGATCGAGTCGTAGGGAACCAGCGCGCCGGCGTTGACGATGCCCATGTCCAGGCCGGCCTTGATGGCGTGGTACAGGAACACCGCGTGGATCGCCTCGCGAACCGGGTTGTTGCCCCGGAACGAGAACGACACGTTCGAGATACCGCCGGAGATGTGCACCCCGGCAAGGTTCTCCTTGATCCAGGCGCAGGCCTCGATGAAGTCGATGCCGTATGTTGCGTGCTCCTCGATACCGGTCGCCAGCGCGAAGCAGTTCGGGTCGAAGATGATGTCCTCGGGCGGGAAGCCGACCTCTTCGGTCAGGATCCGGTAGGCGCGCCCGCAGATTTCCTTGCGGCGCTCCAGGTTGTCGGCCTGCCCCTGTTCGTCGAAGGCCATCACGACGACAGCGGCGCCGTACTTGCGGCACAGCCGTGCCTCGCGGATGAACTTCTCCTCACCCTCCTTCATCGAGATCGAGTTGACGATCGGCTTGCCCTGTACGTTTTTCAGCCCCGCCTCGATGACCTCCCACTTGGAGGAGTCGATCATCACCGGGACGCGGCTGATGTCCGGCTCGGCCGCGATCAGCTTGGTGAACCGGTCCATCGCGGCGACGCCGTCGATCATGCCCTCGTCCATGTTGATGTCGATGACCTGCGCACCGACCTCGACCTGCTGTAGGGCCACCGAAAGCGCGGTGTCGTAGTCCTCGGCCTTGATCAGGTTGCGGAACCGCGCGGAGCCGGTGATGTTGGTGCGCTCACCGATGTTCACGAACAGGGAATTGTCTGTCGATGTTGAGCGGCTCCAGGCCCGAGAGGCGGGTGGCCACCGGGATCTCGGGCAGTTCGCGCGGCGGCTTGCCCTCGACCACCCTGGCGATCTCGGCGATGTGCGGTGGGGCCGTGCCGCAGCAACCACCGACCAGGTTGACCAGACCGGCCTCGGCGAACTCGGCGATGTAGCCGGCCTGCGCCTCCGGGGACTCGTCGTACTCGCCGAAGGCGTTGGGCAGCCCGGCGTTCGGGTAGCAGGACACGAAGGTGTCCGCGATGCGCGCCACCTCGGCGATGTAGGGCCTCATCTCCGGCGCGCCGAGTGCGCAGTTGAGGCCGACCGCGAGCGGCTTCGCGTGCCGGATCGCGTTCCAGAACGCCTCGGTGACCTGACCGGACAACGTCCGCCCGGAAGCATCGGTGATGGTGCCCGAGATGATCACCGGCCAACGACGTCCGCGCTCCTCGAACAGCGTCTCGACGGCGAACACCGCCGCCTTGGCGTTCAATGAGTCGAAGATCGTCTCGATGAGGAGGAGGTCGGCGCCCCCGTCGACAAGGCCATTGGCCGCTTCGAGGTAGGCGGCGACCAGCTGGTCGTAGGAGACGTTGCGGGCTCCGGGATCGTTGACGTCCGGCGAGATCGACGCGGTCCGCGTCGTCGGCCCGATGGCGCCGGCGACGTAACGGGGCTTGGACGGGGTGCTGAACTCGTCGCAGGCCGCCCGCGCCAGGGCAGCACCGGCGTAGTTCAGCTCGTAGGCCAGCTCGTGCATGTCGTAGTCGGAGAGCGACACCGCATTCGCGTTGAACGTGTTGGTCTCCAGGATGTCGGCGCCCGCCTCGAGGTACTCGCGATGGATCCCCTCGATGATCTGCGGCTGCGTCAGGTTGAGCAGGTCGTTGTTGCCCTGAAGAGCAGTCGGCCACTCCGTGAACCGCTCGCCGCGGTAGCCGGCCTCGTCCGGCCGATCCCGCTGGATCGCCGTGCCCATCGCGCCGTCGATCACCATGATCCGCCGGCCGAGCGCAGCGGTCAGTTCATCGGTGCAGTCGGGGCGGATGTTCGGGACAAAGGTGTCCGAATCAACGGCGTTCACATGCGCTCCTTCCGTAACGGAAGGCGTCCTTGGATCTGCCGAGCGTGGCGGATACCTGAGGAACCTGGCCCCCTCGATACCCGTTGCAACGCCTCTCGACGGTGAAAAGTCTACGTCGTCGCCCCGCCGACGTCTGGACGCCTAGTTCGACCCCGACTCACCCCCAGGGTTAACCAGAGTGCAGCCGAGCATATTTCGTCTCGACCGCGACGGCCTCGAGGATGCCCGTGTCGTGTGCGCGATCGTTCACGACAGTCGCAGAGTCAGGGTAGTCGCTCCGCCGATTCCGCCCGTGTGGCGATGCCGCTCCTAGCCGCCACACAGGGCTTACGCTGGCCTGGTGACCCCGTCGGATGCGAGTGGCTACAGGCCGCCCGACCTGCCCGCGCTGAGCGAGACGATCGTCGTCGCGGCCTTCGAGGGCTGGAATGACGCGGGCGACGCGGCCAGCGACGCGTTGGAACACCTGGACGCGATCTGGGAAGCCGAGCCGATCGTGGATATCGACGACGAGGCGTACTACGACTACCAGGTCAACCGGCCGGTGATTCGTCAGATGGATGGCGTGACCCGCGAGTTGGTGTGGCCGTCGATGCGGATTTCGCACTGCCGTCCGCCCGGGTCGAACCGCGACATCGTGCTGATGCACGGCGTCGAACCCAATATGCGCTGGCGCACCTTCTGTGCGGAGTTGCTGGCCATCGCGGACAAGCTCAACGTGCAGACGGTCGTCATCCTGGGTGCGCTGCTGGCCGACACGCCGCATACCCGCCCGGTGCCGGTGTCGGGGGCTGCCTACTCCCCCGAGTCGGCGAACGTGTTCGGGCTGGAGGAGACGCGCTATGAAGGGCCGACCGGTATCGCCGGGGTCTTCCAGGACGCATGCGTGCAAGCGGGCATCCCGGCCGTGACGTTCTGGGCTGCGGTCCCGCACTACGTGTCGCAGCCGCCGAACCCGAAGGCCACCGTGGCGCTGCTGCGCCGGGTCGAGGATGTCCTCGACATCGAGGTGCCGCTTGCCGACCTGCCCACGCAGGCCGAGGAGTGGGAGTTGGCGGTGACCGAGATGACCGCCGAGGACGACGACATCGCCGAATACGTGCAGTCGCTGGAAGAACGCGGCGACGCCGAGGTGGACATGCACGAGGCGGTCGGCAAGATCGACGGCGACGCATTGGCCGCCGAATTCGAGCGCTACCTCCGTCGGCGCGGGCCCGGCTTCGGGCGGTAGACCGAAAACAGCACAGCGGGCGGTAGAACCAGCACCGCCGCGGATCAACTCAAACGGCCCCTACGACGGATCAATGCTTCTCGAGCGCTTCTGTGCGCGCGCTCAGCGAGCGGCCGTGTGCGGCGACTTCTGCGTCCATCTTCGGCAGCAGTTCTGGAACGTGCTTCAGGCTGCTCGACTCGCCGAGGCGGGATGAGAGCAGAGGCTTCAACCAGCGCAGCAGGCCCACGAAGCCCGGGCAGTTGATCTGCCGTTTTCGGCCTTCGATGCCCTTGACGAACGCCTCACCGCACTTCTCCACCGATGTCGTCTTGCCGAGGGGCCCAGGAAGCCTGTCCAGCATTTCCCGAGCTGCCTGCGACTCGGCCCTGGCCTCGCGGACCAGCGGTGTGTCGATCCACAGCATGTGGGCGGATCCGACGCCGACGCCCCGGTGCGCGAGCTCAAGGCGAAGTGCGTTGGCGAACTGCTCCACGGCCGCCTTCGACGTGTCGTAGGGCACCATGCCCGCCGCGGGCGCGTAGGCGGCGGCCGATGACACGATCAGCACATACCCCCGTCGATCGATGACCGACGGCAGTGCGGCGCGCACGGTGTGGAACACGCCCAAGACATTCACGTCGATCAGCGTCTTGAAGGCCTGCGGATCGACGGCCAGCAGCGATCCGTGGGTGGCGATGCCGGCGTTGGCCATCACGACGTCTATGCCACCGAAGCGCTCGATACCTGCGTCGGTGGCCCTCTGCATGGCGGCGAGATCACGGACGTCCGCGACCGCGGTCAGCACGCGGTCCCCGCCGAGCCTGGCGGCCAGGTCCTTGAGCTCGACCTCGTCCAGATCCGTGAGCACCAGCTTCGCGCCCCTGTCATGGAGCCGCCGGGCGACCTCGGCGCCGATGCCGTTGGCCGCGCCGGTGATGAGGACGACTTTTCCGTTCACTGAACCCATGGACGTCAAACGTACTCCGGGGCCGGCTCCGGGGAGTCGGGTCTACAGCTTGATCCCAAGCAGAGCGTCGACGGCCGTCGCCACCGTCTGCGGCGCGGAGACGTCGTGGCCACCATAGGTAAGCGCGTCCGTGGTCCAGCCATCAAGTGCGGCAAGTGCTTTCGGAGTATCGAGATCGTCTGCCAGGTAGCGGCGGACCCGGGCCACCACGTCGCGGGCATCGGGTCCGGCGGGCAAGGCGACGGCGTTGCGCCACCGCTGCAACCGGTCGTTGGCCTCGTCCAGAACCGCCACACTCCACGACCGGTCGGCGCGGTAGTGGCCCGCAAACAGGCCGAGCCGGATTGCCGCCGGGTCGACGCCGTCGGCGCGTAAGGCCGACACCAGCACCAGGTTGCCCCGGCTCTTGCTCATCTTGTGCCCGTCCCACCCGATCATGCCTGCGTGCACGTAGTGACGGGCGAATCGCCGCTCCCCTGTTACCGATTCGGCGTGCGCTGCCGAGAACTCGTGGTGCGGGAAGATCAGATCCGAGCCACCGCCCTGAATGTCCAGACCGGTGCCGATGCGGCTCAGAGCGATCGCAGCGCATTCGACATGCCAGCCGGGTCGCCCGGCACCGAACGGCGACGGCCAGCTGGGCTCGCCCGGACGCTGCGCGCGCCACAGCAACGCGTCCAAGGGGTCGCCCTTTCCCTGGCGTTCCGGGTCGCCGCCGCGCTCGGCGAACAACCGCATCATGGTGTCGCGGTCGTAACCCGATTCGTAGCCGAACTGACGGGTGGCATCGGCGCGGAAGTACACGTCGGGATATTCCGCGTCATCGGCGATATAGGCCGAGCCTGCGGCCAGCAGCTTCTCGACGACCTCGATGACCTCGGCGATGGCCTCGGTCGCGGCCACGTAGTCGTGCGGGGGCAGCACCCGCAGGGCCGCCATGTCCTCGCGGAACAGCTCGGTCTCCCTGTCGGCCAGCTGTCGCCAATCGATGCCGTCACGCTCCGCACGCTCGAAGAGCGGATCGTCGACGTCGGTGATGTTCTGCACGTAGTGGACGCGATGGCCCGAGTCCAGCCACACCCGAAAGACGAGGTCGAACGTGAGGTACGTGGCGGCGTGCCCCAGGTGCGTGGCGTCATAGGGGGTGATACCGCAGACGTACATGGTGGCCGTGTCTGCCGCCGTCACCGGACGGACCTGCCGGTCGGCACTGTCGTATAGGCGCAGCTGCGGACCGCGGCCGCCGAGTGCCGGAACGGTCGGCGCCGGCCACGAATTCATAGCGTCGACTTTAGGCATCAGCGGTTGTGACACCGCGAGGGGCCGATTCATTCCCGTTCAGCGGTTCCGGTAGGCGGACAGGATGCCCTCGAGCAGCACGTCGGCCAGCTCCGCCCGGCACATCAGGAGGTCGGGTAGATAAGGATCGGGCCGGTTGTAAATCAGTGGCGAACCGTCCAGCCGCGTCGCGTGCATTCCTGCGGCGGCCACCACACCGGCCGGCGCCGCCGAATCCCACTCCCACTGGCCACCTGCGTGGAGGTAGGCGTCGACGTCGCCGCGTACCACGGCCATCGCCTTGGCACCCGCCGATCCGATTCGCACGAGCCGGATGTCGAGCCGGTCGCGTAGCCACCACAGCACCGGTGGTGGCCGGTTGGCGCTTGCCGTGATGAGAATCGGCCCATCGCTACGCGGCGGCGGAGGGGTCACCGTGTCGGTGCGGTACACCTCGCCGCGGGCGGGCAGTGCCACGGCGGCGTCGGTGATGCCACCGTGCGGCCCACCTGGGTGGAACGTCGACGCGCCCGCGGCGCCGTGGCGCTGCCAGAGCGCGATATGTACGGCCCAGTCCGTTCTGCCGGGCATCGAGAACTCGTGGGTGCCGTCGACCGGGTCGACGATCCAGACGCGGTCGGCCTCGACACGGGAGATGTCGTCGACCGCCTCCTCGGACAACACGGCATCGCGAGGACGCTCTTCACGCAGCCGGTCGAGGATGAGAGCGTTGGCGCGCCTGTCGCCCTCATCGCCAAGGCCGTACGGATCGTAGAAGCCGATCTCCTCACGCACCGCCAGCAACATCTCGCCGGCCTCTTTCGCCACATCGGCGGCCAGCGCCGCATCGGTGAGGGTCATCCTAGAACGCCGGCCACGGGATCGGGCGTCGACGATCCGGCGTCGGCATGACCGGATCATCAAGCAGCGCAGCTGTTCTCGCCAGCAGCGCGGCGATCTCACGCTCGGTGATGTGCTCGCCCAACACCTCCCCCAAGCCGTTTCGCAGCTGCTCACGCAGGCCTGCGACCGCTTCCACGGTCTGATCGTCCACCGGCTTGCCCGCCCAGCCCCACAACACCGTTCTCAGCTTGTCCTCGACGTGCAGACTCACGCCGTGATCGACGCCGTACACCCGCCCGTCGACACCGGCCAGGATGTGCCCACCCTTGCGGTCGGCGTTGTTGATCAACACGTCGAACACGGCCATCCGCCATAGCCGATCGTCGTCGGCATGCACCAACGTCACCTCGTTGCCTGCGTAGTCGTACGCCTGCAGGATCGGGAGAAATCCGGGCGGGATCTCGCCGGCCGGCAGGAGATCGACAAGATCCGGTCCCGCCGCGGGTTCGTCGCCGACCTCCGTCAGGCTCTCGCCCGGCTGGTCGACCCATAACTGCAGCATGCCGCGTCCGGCCGGCCCCTCACGAATGATCGTGTACGGCACGACGTTCCAGCCCAGCGCCTCCGACACCAGGTACGCGCCCAGTTCACGACCGGCCAGCGTGCCGTCAGGGAAGTCCCACAGCGGGGCCTCTCCCGCGATCGGCTTGTACACGCAATGTGCTTGCCGCTCATCGAGATGCGCCTCGCACAGGAAGGTGGCGTTGCTGGCGGAACGGATACGTCCGATGACCGTCAGCTCACCGCGCCGCAGCACCTCATCGGCGTTACTCGTCGGCGTCATCGTCGGAACCGGCGATGGCGCCGCGCAGGTAGCCGTTGGTCCGCACGCAGATGTGACCCTCTGGGTCGAGCGGTTCGTCGCACAACGGACACGGCGGACGGCCCGCCGATATGACCCTGTTGGAGCGCGTCGCGAACTGACGCGCCGATTCGGGGGTCAGAAACACCCGTACCGCGTCGGGGCCTTCTTCGGCGTCGTCGAGCACGACCGAGGCGTCGAACTCGGTCTCGGACACCGCGAGTAGTTCGACGACGACGGTCTGCGCCTCGGAGTCCCAGCCAAGACCCATCGTCCCCACCCGGAATTCGGCATCGACAGGGGTGATCAGAGGGCTGAGATCCTCGATGTCGCCGGTTTCGGGCGGAATCGGCGTGCCGAATCGGCGGTTGATCTCGAGCAACAAGGCGGCGATCCGTTCGGCAAGGACGGCAACCTGCTGCTTCTCCAGGATCACCGACACCACGCGCTTGTCGTGGACGGCCTGCAGGTAGAACGTCCTGTTGCCAGGCTGTCCGACAGTCCCGGCCACGAAGCGGTCGGGGGTTCGGAAGACGTGAATTGCGCGGGCCATGGCATCTCCAAAATACCGGTAGAGGCCGCGTCAGCCGCAAATCCGGGTGTGCACCGGCTAGCCGGTCGAGCCGCCCACGACCGCGTCGTCGGGTGGCACTTCACCGTCTTGCGACGAGTCCTTCGGGGGTTTTGCGAGCAGTCCAGCGGTCAGTTGATCGCCAGTGTGGTTGACGTGGATGACGAAAGGACGCACCGCCGTGTAACGGATCACACTCATCGACGCGGGATCGGCGGTGATGCGCTGGAAGCTGTCGAGATGAGTTCCCAGTGCGTCGGCGACGATGGCCTTGATGACATCGCCGTGGGTACACGCGAGCCACAACACGTCACCGTTGTGCTCTTCGGCCAGCCTGCGGTCGTGCTCCCGTACCGCGGCGACCGCGCGTGCCTGCACCGCGGCGAGCCCCTCTCCTTCGGGGAACACCGCCGCGCTGGGCTGCTGCTGCACGACCGCCCACAGCGGCTCTTTGACCAGGTCGCCGATCTTGCGGCCGGTCCACGAGCCGTAATCGACCTCGGAGATGCGGTCGTCGACGACGGGGTCGAGGCCCAACGCGGCAGCCAGCGGCGCCACCGTATGTTCGCATCGGAGCAGTGGCGAGCGCACGATTGCGCGGAGGGGCAGCGTCCCGATCCGCTCGACCAGCGCCTCGGCCTGCTCTTGCCCCTTGTCGTCCAGGTCGACACCCGCACTGCGGCCGGCCAGTGTATGGGCGGTGTTCGAGGTCGACCGACCATGACGCAACAGGATGACCGTCATACCGCAGACACCACCTGGGTCCCGAGCAGGATCAGCACGATGGTGCCGAGCAGGACGCGGTACCCGACGAACCAGTACATGCTGTGTCGCACCAGAAACCGCAGGAACCAGGCGACCGCCGCGAATCCGACGACGAACGCGATCAGCGTCGCCACCAACAGCTGGGGCCCGCTGGCGCTCATCCCTTCGCCGACCGGATGAAACGCGTCGGGCAGAGAGAACAGCCCCGATGCGAACACCGCCGGAATGGCGAGCAGGAACCCGAACCGCGCGGCGAGTTCACGGTCCATCCCGAGAAACAGCCCGGCGCTGATCGTGGCGCCCGACCTCGACACACCCGGTACCAGCGCCAGACACTGCGCAAGTCCGACGACGATGCTGTCCTTCCAGGTGAGCTGTTCGACTCGGCGTGTCTGGCGGCCGTAGTACTCCGCAGCGGCAATGACCGCCGAGAACACGATCAACGCGATCGCGATCAACCACAGATTCCTCGCGCCCGTTCGGATTTGGTCCTTGAACAAGAGGCCGAACACACCGATCGGGATGGTACCGATGATGACCCACCAGCCCAGCCAGTAGTCGGCGCTACGGTGCGCGGTGACGAAGAGACCGTTGAACCAGGCCTTGACGATCCTTACGATGTCCCGCGCAAAGTAGACCAGCACCGCCACCTCGGTACCGAGCTGGGTGACCGCGGTGAATGACGCCCCGGCGTCTTGGGTGAAGAACACGCGCGACGCGATCGCCAGGTGCCCCGACGATGACACAGGGAGGAACTCGGTCAGACCCTGCAATATCGCGAGGACGATCACCTGGACCCACGACATCGCCGCCACGTCCGTCACGACGACGACCGTACCTGGGGGTTATGTCAGCGGCTGGATCGCGTGACCGGCTGCGCGGCCGTTACCGCGTCACGCACGACGGCCGCCATGCTCCGTTCGTCGTAGACATCGACGTCGGTCAGCTTGCGGGTGGCGGCCGCGACAACGTCCTCTTCCTGCGGGACTGGCCCGCTCAGACGAGGGCGATAGACCTCGACGAGCAGAACCTGACGCTCGACATGGAAAGAAAAGCTACGCCCGTCGCCGACCTGGCCAAATCCGCTAGCGAACAGACCAGTCGAAATATCCTCGATAGCAAACTCTTGGCTGCCCAATTCGCGGTCTGCGGCAATGGTCATGAGACGACCATAACTCTGCTCATGCCGCCCACGTGCGGGGCGCGACGAGCGGCATGCAATTCACGACAAGCGGTCTGCCTACACTGGCTGGTCAGCAGAAGAAGTCCCGTTCGCACCTTCGAGAGTTACCCCTTGCCGATTCGTTTAAACACCTCAGCTCAGGTGGTTCGGTCAGTCGTCTTCGTGCTGGCAATCATCGGGCTGTCGGGATGTTCGTCGAGCCCCTCCGAAGCGCCGCCGCCGACGATAGCGCCCGCCGAGGCCGCGGTGTCACCTCCCGCGACGGGTGTACCGGCCGGTGCGGTGCGGCCGCTGCCAGACCATGCACTGGCCGCGGTGTTCGACGCCAAGACCGGGTCGTTGGCCGTGCTCGGCCCCCGGGGCGAACAGTCGGTGATCACCGCCCTCACCCGGGCGGGCGATACCGGGTCGGTGCCGTTGCCCGGGGCCGCGACCGCGATGACCGGAGACGGCGAAGGTCAGGTGTACGCGTCGACGCGCGGCGGCTACTTCCTGGTCGATCTCGCCGAGCGCACAGCGACACGGGTCGGCGTCGACGGGCAGAACGAGACCGACTTCACCGCAATCGCGCGCCGCGCGGACGGCAGGCTGGTGCTCGGCAGCGCCGATGGCACCGTGTTCACCCTGAGTTCCGATAACGCGATCGGCGCGCGGCTGAAGATATTCGCTCGCGTGGATGACCTTGTCACTCAGGGCAATACCGCCGTCGTGCTGGACCGGGGACAGACGTCGGTGACCGCGCTCTCCGAGGATGGCGCCGAGGCCGAACACGCACTGCGCGCCGGCGAGGGCGCGACAACGATGGCGGCGGACAGCGCGGGCCGGGTGTTGGTCGCGGATACTCGCGGCGGCCAGCTGCTGGTGTTCGGCACCGACCCGTTGATCCTTCGCCAGCAGTTCCCGGTGCGCGACGCACCCTATGGGCTGGCCGGGACGTCGACGCTCGCCTGGGTGTCGCAGACGGCGTCGAACTCCGTGATTGGCTACGATCTGTCAACCGGCATCCCCGTCGAGAAGGTGCGCTATCGAACCGTGCAGCAGCCGAACTCCCTGGTCTACGACGAATCCTCCGGCACCCTGTATGTGGTGTCGGGCTCAGGAGCGGGTGTCCAGGTGATCCCGGGCGCGGCGGTCGGTTCGTGACGACGATGCAGCGTGGCCGGATGCCAGACGGCTGGGCCGACCTGATTGCCGCCGATCTGTCCGACGACTACGAGTGGATACCGCTGCGGCTGCCGCCCGATCTGACCCGGATCAGCGCGTCTACCCGGTTGTCGATCGAGGCCGAGTACCGGGGGTGGGAGCTGACCCGAGTGCGGCTGTACACCGATGGTTCACGGCGGGTGCTGCTGCGTCGCAAGAAGTCCGCGATCCGCGGTGCGGCCACCCCGGAGCAACCCGCCCTGTGAACTCGTGATGTACCGCGCACTGCAGCGGGTGTTGTTCCTGTTTGCGCCCGAACGCATTCACACCTGGGTGTTCGCGCTGCTGCGTGCTGCCACCGCCGCGGGCGTCACACGCCGCCTGCTGGCTCGGTGGCTGGCCCCCCGCGATCCGGTGCTGGCTTCGACGGTTTTCGGAGTGCATTTCGACGCGCCGATGGGTCTGGCCGCTGGATTCGACAAGGACGGCCGCGGGCTGCGGACCTGGGGTGCGCTGGGATTCGGATACGCCGAGGTCGGCACCGTGACCGCGGTGGCGCAGCCGGGCAATCCGCAGCCCAGGATGTTCCGGCTGCCCGACGACAGGGCCCTGCTCAACCGGATGGGGTTCAACAATCACGGGGCGGGCGAGTTGGCGATCCAGCTGGCGCGTCACACGCCCGATGTGCCGATCGGCGTCAACATCGGCAAGACCAAGACCACCCCGGCCGAGTCGGCGGTCGGTGACTACGCCGAGAGCGCGCGCCTGCTCGGGCCGCTGGCGTCGTTCGTGGTGGTGAACGTCAGCTCACCGAACACCCCTGGACTGCGGGGCCTGCAGGCCGTCGAATCGCTGCGCCCCATCCTGGCCGCGGTCCGCGAAGAGACGACGACTCCCGTATTGGTGAAGATCGCACCCGATCTGGCCGACGACGACATCGACGAGATCGCCGATCTTGCAGTGGAGTTGGGGTTGGCAGGCATCGTCGCCACCAACACGACCGTGTCCCGGGACGGATTGACCACCCCGGGAATCGGCGACCTGGGTGCAGGCGGGATCTCCGGCCCGCCGGTCGCGCAGCGCTCCGCCGAGGTGCTGCGCCGGCTGTACCGGCGCGTCGGCGACCGACTGGTGCTGATCAGCGTCGGCGGCATCGAAACCGCCGACGACGCGTGGGACCGCATCATTTCCGGCGCCTCGCTGCTGCAGGGCTACACCGGTTTCATCTACGGCGGCGGACTGTGGGCCAAGCGCATACACGACGGCCTTGCCCGCCGACTGCACGACGGCGGATTCACCTCGTTGGCCGATGCGGTGGGCTCCGCCGTCCGCGACTAGTTCTGCTCGTACGTTCCGGTGATGAGTGCGCGCGCGATCGCATTGCTGAACAAGTTGAAGCCCAGATAGGCCGGTGTGGCCTCGGCGGGCAGGTCGAGCTTCTCCACACCGACGGCGTGCACCGCGATGATGTACCGGTGCGGGCCGTGTCCCGCGGGCGGCGCGGCGCCGATGTAGCGCTTCAGGCCTGCGTCATTCGCCAAAGTGAGTGCATCGCCGGGAAATCCGCTGTGGCTTCCGTCGCCTACCCCGGCGGGCAGATCGGTGACGGTCGCGGGCAGATTCGCGACCGCCCAGTGCCAGAACCCCGAGGCGGTGGGGGCATCGGGGTCGTACATCGTGACCGCGAAGCTGCGCGTTTCCTCGGGAAACCCCGACCACGACAGCTGCGGCGAGACGTCGGACCCTCCGGCGCCCATGATGCCGCTGACCTGGTCAGTGGACAGCGGTTGCCCGTCGGTCACCGACTGCGAGGTCAGCGTGAACGACGGCAGCTTCGGCAGAAAGTCATAGGGGTTGTAGTCAAACGCCATGTCGATCCTTTCGTGTGGTCAGCAGTGAATCAGAAAATGCTCGAGAACCCGGGTGCCGAACGTCAGTGCGTCAACGGGTACCCGTTCGTCCACGCCGTGGAACAGGGCGGCGAAATCGAGGTCCGGCGGCAGCTTCAGCGGAGCGAACCCGAAACAGCGAATCCCCAGGCGCGCGAAGTGTTTTGCGTCGGTACCCCCCGACAGCATGTACGGAACCGTACGGGCATCAGGGTCGGCGGACAGGATCGCGGCGTTCATCGCGTCGAGTAGTTCACCGTCGAAACCCGTCTCATAGGAAGGCAGCTCGGTGATCCACTCACGGGTGATGTCGGGGCCGATGATCTCGTCGATCTCACGCTCGAAGGAGGCGAGCCGGCCCGGCAGGACACGGCAGTCGACGACGGCCTCCGCCGTCGCCGGGATGACGTTGGCCTTGTAACCCGCCTTGAGCATCGTCGGGTTGGCAGTGTCACGCAGGGTCGCGCCCACGATCCGCGCGATCGGGCCGAGCTTGGCGATGGCCCCCTCGAGATCCGGTGAGTCCACGTTGAACGTGTATCCGGTCTCTTCGGCGACAGCGGTCAGGAACTGCTCCACCGAGTCGGTCAGGACCACCGGGAACTGGTGTCGGCCGAGCTTGGCCGCCGCCTCGGCGACCGCGGTGACGGCATTGTTGTCGTGGATCATCGAACCGTGGCCAGCGCGCCCACGCGCCGTCAGTCGCATCCACATCATCGCCTTCTCGGCGGTCTCGATCAGATACAGCGTCCGCTCACCACCCTCGCGGCGCGGAATCGTCAACGAAAAGCCGCCGACCTCCCCGATCGCCTCGGTGACACCCTCGAACAGGTCGGGACGGTTGTCGACCAGCCATTTGCAGCCGTACTTGCCGCCCGCCTCCTCGTCGGAGACGAATGCGAACACCAGATCGCGCGGCGGGACGATCCCAGCGCGTTTGAAGTGCCGGGCGACCGCGATCATCATCCCGACCATGTCCTTCATGTCGACCGCACCGCGGCCCCAGACATAGCCGTCCTCGACCGCACCGGAGAACGGATGCACGCTCCAGTCGGCAGCTTCGGCGGGCACCACGTCGAGGTGGCCGTGCAACATCAGGGCGCCGCGCTCGCGGTCGGCACCTTCGAGTCGCGCGAACACGTTGGCCCGTCCTGGGGCGCCGGCTTCTACGTACTCGGTCGTGTAGCCGACCTCCTGCAGCTGTTCGGCCACCCAGCGCGCGCATTCGGCCTCGCCTTTGGTTGTCTCTGGCTCGCCGGTGTTCGACGTATCGAAGCGGATGAGCGCACTGACGAGATCAACCACCTCGGCTTCGGCTTGAGAGGAAGCTGTCACAGTCACCATTCGTACCACTGCCTGCTCCCCTGGGTTTGGGTCCGCCCTTCCTGATCCGATAGCCTTAGCTGCCCAGAACTGGTCCGAGTGGCGGAATGGCAGACGCGCTAGCTTGAGGTGCTAGTGCCCTATTAACGGGCGTGGGGGTTCAAGTCCCCCCTCGGACACAAGATGTACACCCCGTCTTTCAACCGGATCGACGACGACGATGAGATTCGGCGCTTCGTGGTCGCGGCGCGATCGGCCGAATTCGTCACGGTCGATCCGGACGGGATGCCCGTGGCGACCCTGCTTCCGGTCATGTGGGAGGGCGAAGTCGTGGTCGCGCACATGGCGCGTGCCAACCCGCAGTGGAAGACCCTCGGCGCCCGACTGCCCGGCGCTGCTGATCTGTTCGGGGCCCGAGGCCTACATCAGCCCGTCGTGGTACGCGGCGAAGGCCGAACACGGCCGGGTGGTGCCGACGTGGAACTACAGTGCGGTGCATCTGTCCGGCACCGTCCGGGTGCATCAGGACCGCGAATGGTTGCGTTATGCAGTCAACCGATTGACCGGGATGCACGAGAACGGGCGCAGTGATCCGTGGCAACCCAGCGACGCACCCGAGAATTACATCGAGGGCCAGTTGGCGGGAATTGTCGGGCTCGAGATCACCGTCACCCGCGTCGAGGGCAAGGCGAAGCTGAGCCAGAACCGCTCGGCGGCGGACCGGCGGGGGGTCATCAGCGGGCTGCTTTCGGAAGACCACTACCCAGCGGCCGAAGTCGCGGCCGCAATGGAACTAGATCTTTAATACACGTCTCGCACATAGCGTTTCGCGGCAACGAGTTCGCGCTTGTAGTCGCGGGCCCGCTCGTCGCGACATCCGGCCGTGCTTCTCGATGATCGCCGTCAGCGCCGCGTCGACGTCCTTGGCCATCCGGGTTGCGTCACCGCAGACGTAGAAATGTCCGCCCTCGTCCAGCCAGCGCCACACGTCGGCGCCGCGATCGAGCATCTTGTGCTGCACGTAGACCCGGTCGGACTGGTCACGGCTGAACGCGAGGTCGAGCCGGCTGAGGAAGCCGTCGCGGGCCATGTCCTCCAGATCGTCGCGGTAGTAGAAGTTTTCGCTGCGATGCTGATCGCCGAAGAACAGCCAGTTGCGGCCCGCGTGGCCGAGCGCGCGACGTTCCTGCAGGAAGCCGCGGAACGGTGCAATGCCCGTCCCGGGGCCCACCATGATCATCGGTGTGGCACCGTCCTCGGGTGGCCGGAAGTTCGGGGACTGTTGCAGGAACACCGGGGCCGACGCCGCGCGATCGGCGAGGAACGTCGAGCAGACACCGCCGCGCCTGCCGCCGTCGGAGCCGCTGTAGCGCACGACCGACACGGTCAGCTGCACCTCGTTCGGGCTGACCAGCGGGCTCGACGAGATCGAGTAGCTGCGCGGTGTCAAGCGCACCAGCACCTGGAGCCACTGGACCGGGTCGGCGTGGACCGCGAACTTGGTCACGAGGTCGATGCCGTCATTGTGGTCGAGCCAGCGCTGCAACTTGTCGGACGAAGCTCGCAGCGGGCTCGCGTCGCGACTGTGTTCGGCGACGAACCGCACCACGTTCGGTGTCACCTTGAGGATGTCGTAGCAGCTGATCAGCGCGTCGCGCAGCGCCTGCTCCTCGCCGTCGACCTCGACCGCGGTGTCACCGCGCAGGCCGGTGGCAGCGAGCCACGCATCGACGATCGCGGGGTCGTTGCGGGCGCAGACGCCCAGCGAGTCGCCGGCGGAGTACGCGACGTCGTGCTCAGAGATGTCGAAGCCGAACTGGCGCACCTCTTTCGCGGAGGCGGGACCGGTCAAGACGATGTTTCGCGCACAGCGGTGCAAGCACGGGCTTGGCGCGGGTGAACGGTTGGGCGACAGTGGTGGTGCGGGTGGCGGTGGCGATGTCACCACCTGACAGTGGCGACCCGCCGGAGTCCGACAGCAGCCGTGATACCTCGTCGGCCCACTCGCGCATCGGTTCGTCGTCGTAGGCCTCGCATTCGGCGCGCTCGAGCATTTTCGTCGCCCCGAGGGCGGACAGACGTGAGTCCAGGGACTTGGCGTGACCGCAGAAGTTCTCGTAGGACTTGTCGCCGATGCCGATCACGGCGTAACGCACACCGGCAAGTGCGGGTGCGGCACTGCCGCTCAGGCGATCCCAGAAGGCGGCGCCGTTGTCGGGAGGACCGCCGTCGCCGAAGGTGCTGGTGACCACCAGGACGTTCTGCGCGGCAGCGAGGTCCGGCAGCGACACGTCGTCCATGTTGACCAGCTGAGCGCCCTCGATCCGCTCAGCCACCCGACCAGCAAACTCCTCAGCGTTGCCAGTCTGCGATGCCCACAGCACGAGCGGGCCATCGGCCACCACAGGTGCAGGTTGCGCCGCACCGTCGGCGGATCTGATGTAGCGTCCGGCGAGCAGCCCGTCAATCCAGAGCCGGACCTCGTTTCGCACCGGCGCGCCGTCAGGCAGCAACGGAACTGCGGCGGGTTCGTCACCGATACCCGTGAGAAATCCTGCCAGGTAGAGCTTTTCGTCTTCGTTGAGAGTGGGCCGGGTGTTGCCGAGGCCGAGTTCGGCGATGGTTAGGTCCCTGGGGGATGGTGTGCCGACCACTTTCACCGGGCGCAGGCTGACGGCGCAAACCTTGAATTCCGGTTGCAGGGACTCGGGGTCGACGGCGTCGTTGGTCAATGCGTTGATGGTCAGGTACTCGCCGTGCTCGTCGTTCCAGTGGAACGGCACGAAACAGTTTCCCGGCCGGACCCGGTCGGTGACAACCGCAGGCAACACCGCTCTACCGCGGCGGGAGCGAGTTCGACCGGCTGGCCGTCGGCGATGTCGAGGGCGACGGCATCGACGGGATGCACCTCCACGAACGGCCCGCTGTTGAGCTTGTTGAGCTTGTCGACCTTGCCGGTCTTGGTCATGGTGTGCCACTGGTGTTGCAGCCGTCCGGTGTTCAGCACGATCGGATAGTCGGCGTCGGGCAGCTCGTCGGCGTCGACGTGCGGCCGGGCGAAGAACACTGCGCGCCGGGACGCGGTGGGGAACGCCAAACGCGGCTGATTACCGTTCTCGTCGACGAATAGGTGTTGGCTTACGCCGTCATTGAGGTAGCGGATCGGATGCCGGTCGTCGTCTCCGCCGGGCATACCGCCGGGCGGCACCGGCCACTGCAGCGGCGTCGAACGAAGCCGGTCATAGCTGGCGCCGCGCATGTCGTACCCGGTGCGAAGATTGGTGAACTCGCATATCTCGTCGAATATCTCGCTGCTGTCGGCGTAGGCGAAGTGCTCGCCGAATCCGAGTTCGGCAGCGACCTGACAGATCAACTGCCAGTCCGGCCGCGCCTGACCCGGTGGCGGGATCGACTGCTGCAGAAGCGTGATGTTGCGGTCGGAGTTGACCATCACCGCGTCGGACTCGGCCCACAGCGTCGCGGGCAGCACGATGTCGGCGTAGCGATTGGTGGCGTTGTTCCGGTAGGTGTCCTGGGTGATCACGAGCTCGGCGGCTTCGAGGCCGGCGATGGTCGTCTTGCGGTTGGCCACGGTGGCAACGGGATTGGTGCAGATGATCCAGCAGGCCTTGATGTCTCCCGCGGCCAGCCTCTCGAACATGTCCATGGTGCCCGGTCCGACATCGGCGCGGATCGTGCCCGGCGGCAGCCCCCACTTCTCCTCGACGAACGCCCGGTCGCTCGGCGGACATCACCGAGCGCTGCCCCGGCAGTCCGGGCCCCATGTAGCCCATCTCGCGACCGCCCATCGCGTTGGGCTGGCCGGTCAGCGACATCGGGCCGCTGCCGGGACGACAGATCGCGCCGGTGGCCAGATGCAGATTGCAGATGGCGTTGGTGTTCCAAGTGCCGTGCGTGCTCTGGTTCAGTCCGACAGCCCAGCACGTCATCCAGTCCCCCGCTTCGGCGATCATCGCCGCCGCCAGTGCGCAGTGTCGGACTCGCCGATGCCGGTGATCTCGGCGACCCGGGCCGGCGAATAGTCGGCGAGGAACGCAGGCATCCCGTCCCAGCCCTCGGTGTGTTCGGCGATGAATTGTTCGTCGATGTCGCCGTTTTCGACCAGGAGGTGCAGCAGGCCGTTCAGCAGAGCCAGATCGGTACCGGGCTTGATCTGCAGGAAGAGGTCGGCCTTGTCCGCTGTGGTCGTCCGGCGCGGGTCGACCACGATGAGCTTGGCGCCGGCCTTGAGCCGCTCGGCCATCCGCAGATAGAGAATCGGATGGCAGTCGGCCATATTCGACCCGATCACGAAGAAGAGGTTCGACAGGTCGAAATCCGTGTACGAGCCGGGCGGCCCGTCGGAGCCCAGGGACTGTTTGTATCCGGTCCCCGCACTGGCCATGCACAGCCGCGAGTTGGACTCCATGTACTTGGTGCGCAGGAATCCCTTGGCCAGTTTTGTTGCCAGATACTGTGATTCGAGCGACATCTGGCCGGACACATACAGTGCCACCGCGTCGGGTCCGTGCTTTTCGATGATGGCGCGAAGCCGGCGACCCGCCTCGGCGATCGCGTCGTCGACCGGCGTGGGCACCGGCTCGTCGTTTCGGCTCGGCCGCAGCAGCGCCGATTTCAGTCGGCCGTCGTCTGCCCGCATCATCTCGGCGTGCGTGGCGCCCTTGGTGCACAGCCTGCCGAAGTTGGTGGGATGCAGTTTGTCTCCGGACACGCGGGCTATCACCGCGCGTCCGTCCTCGGTCCTGGTCTCTACGGCGATTCCGCAACCCACTCCGCAGTACGAGCACGCGGTTCGGGTGACCGTCATAAGTTCATCGTCGGCGGACGCTGTTCCGGATCCTTTGAGCCGAAGTTAGCGCTAGGAAAACGGATGCTCACCGCAGCGACAATGGTGCGGTGAGCATCCTGGCTTCGCCTCAGACGCCCGCCTGGGCCATCCGGGTGTCTTTGCGCAGGTACGCGTACCAGGTGACGCCAAGCAGCACGATGAAGAAGCCCACGTAGAACCACAGAGCCGGACGAATGTTGCCGAATTGCGAGTTGGACCATGCGTATGCGAGCGGAACGAGGAAGCCGCCGAATGCTCCCACCGAGGAGATGATGCCCAGCGCCCCGGCCGCCTGCCTCCGCATGTATGTCATGGTTTCCGCGGAACCACCCAGCGTCTTCGCCCTTGACCTTGAAGATTTTCGAGATCATCCGGTACGTCGAGCCATTGCCGACGCCGGTGGCGACGAACAGCAGCATGAAGCTGATGAAGAACACCGGCATGTTCTTGGTCTGCACCGAATACAACGCCGAGGCGGCGCCGACAGCGAGCATTGCAAAGCTTATTGCTGTGATACGCGCACCGCCGACACGGTCAGAGAGCCATCCGCCGAACGGCCGGGCGATCGAGCCGATGCCCGCACCGAGGAACGCCCAGGCCAGCGCGATGTCACCGCGCCCGAACACCGCCTTGAGAAGCGTTGGAAACGCCGACGAATACCCGATGAACGAGCCGAAAGTCCCGATATAGAGGAGCGACATCACCCAGGTGTCGTTGTGCCGCAACGACTGCCAGACCGGCTTCACATCGGCCTTGGCTTCTGACAGGTTGTTCATGAACAGAGAATGCACACACGGCGGCGGCGACCGCGAAGGGGATGTAGAAGAGGCCCGCAAAGGACAAGGTGACTCCGGCGCCGATGGTCACGACGACGGGGATGATCTTCTGCGCCACTGCAACCCCGATGTTGCCGCCTGCAGCGTTGAGTCCCAGCGCCCAGCCTTTCTCCTTTTCCGGATAGAAGAAAGAGATGTTGGCCATCGAGGACGCGAAGTTGCCGCCGCCGAAGCCGGCGGTAGCAGCGATGACGAGCAGCAGAGGATAGGGGATGTCGGGGTTGCTCACCGCCCATGCCAGCAGCAGGCACGGGATCACGAGAAGCGACGCGGAGATCATCGTCCAATTCCGTCCGCCGAAGACGGGCACCGCGAATGTGTATGGTAGGCGCAGGAATGCGCCCACCCCGCTCGGCACGGCGACCAGCCAGAGCGCCTGCGATGTGGTCAACGCGAAGCCGGAGGCCGCGGCGGCACCATCGGCTCCCGCGGTCATCTGCACGACGACAATGCTCCACAGCAGCCAGACCGAGAAGCCGATGTGCTCTGCGAAGATCGAAAATATCAAGTTGCGGCGGGCGATCGGCTTGCCCACCGTCCCCCAGAACTCGGGATCTTCCGGACGCCAGTCGTCGATCCAGTGCGCGCCCTTGCGGGGGCGTTCCGCACCAGGCCTGACGGCCGGTTCGATGGTTATTGCCATATGAGGATCTCCTGAGTTAACGCGGGTTATTCCGGGGTCGAATTGCTCTGATCAGCGGTGATGGCCCACGCTATGTAGAGGTTGTTACACGGCAGGCAGGCCACTGTTACGCCGCAGGAACGATGTCCTCAACCTCGCGTCGGCGGCGTTGTCAGATTTGGTATTCATCGCGGTGTTGTGCCTGAAACGAATTGGAAACAAACTCCCCTAGCTGTAGGGAGGGTGAGCGACGGCGGCGCTCCCCGATTCCTGCAGGGCCCTTCGACTTCGAGGGCAACGGGTCGGACAAAGCATTGCTGAATGACGATTCATCGCGCTACGTGGTCACCCAGCCGGTGTATTTCCGTGGCGGCAACTCCAGCGACGATATGGTTACGGTGGTGCTCTTTCGCGATGGAAAACCGATGCGCGACTTTCCCATTGCGGCCCGCGGTGCGACATATGTAGCTCCGCCGGCGGTCGAAGACCTCCTAGGTGACACGGTCCTCGAACTGTTCGTCGCGGCGCCCGGAAACGGTGGGCGTCGACCTCGGACTAGTAGAGATCGGAGATGGCTCCCAAGTTGGTGGTCGTCGGTAGCGGCATGGCCTGGGTTTGGGCGATCGAAGAGGTCCTCGCCACAGGATTTGCTGAGCAACGTTCTGGCTGGCGGCGCCACCACCTACGCAGCGTGTAGATCGGCTATCTCGATGCCGATTCTGACCTCGACCTCGCTGACCGTGACCATTGGGCGTCCAGGCAAGGGCGGCGCGGCGGACCGATAATGCGCGCCTGTGGGTGTCACGAAATCAGCTGTGTGAACGCCGTTCTCTTCGCTCGGGTACACCTGCCAGTTCGGTGACTCCTTGACGAAATTGCAGTGAGCACACATGCCGAGACCGTTGAGCGCATGAGTCGGCCCGCCACGCCCTCTAGGTACAGCATGGTCGCGGTGTCGAATCTGGGCATCGCAGTATGGTGTTCGACAGGTCTGGTCGCGCAGCCCGATGAACATTGCGAGACCCTTTGGAAAGCAACGCGATCGTGACTCCATCGCGACGAGAGATCCGCTCTTCGGTTGCCGGTACAGCCGCCGCAACGTGGCCTTCGACCGCTGGTCGGTGACCGCGCTCTCGATCAGCCGGCTCGCCACCGCGGCAGGAATCGGCCCGTATCCGTCGATCAGCGCCGGGATATTTTCCCCACCCAAGAGTGCCTCATCCGATATCACGAGGTTGACCGCCACCGGTTGGGGAACATCGACAGGCCGTCCCGTCACCCGCTCAACCAGCGTGTCAGCCATGACCTGGCCGCGTGATCGACCATCGAACGTGCGTGTCGGCAACCCGCTTCAGTGCGGCATAAACTCCGACGCCCTGAGCCACAGGGAGCAACGCGGTGACGTATGTCATGGTGTCCGGGGCCGGGCGTATCGTCACCGCGCGATCGGTTTCGGCCTTGGCGGCGCGGTCGACAATTGCACGTGCATCCAGCCTGTAGGCGATCTCTTTGGCTGCCGCAGCCACCCGGGCGTCACCCATCCCGTCGAGGTTCGCTGCATCAGAGCATAATTCGGCATCAAGTGCACGTCGGTCTGCGACCGTCAGACAGGCGGACTCGCGGACAACTAACGTTGCCCGCCATTCGGACAGCGCACCGGACTCCAGCGCCGCGAGCGTATGTGGCATTTCATGGACAAGCGCCTTGGCGAACCCGAGATGCCGGTTCCCGCGCGACGGAGAATCGCGGCGTGCCAATGCCACCTCGGTGGCCACTCCCCGGCCACGCTTGGCCGCCGGTACACCCGCGGCCGACTCCCCCGCCCGTCGACGCTCATCTAACACGGCTGTGGCACGTGCCTGTCCGGCCGCGGCTGCGGCCTTGAGCCGCTCCAACTCGGCGATCCGCGCAATCAACTCCGCTTCGTCGGCGAGCGGATCAACCGAGGTCACGTCCACTAGATCGAACATACATTCGATTATAGCGGGATCCACGACCGACAAGTTTCGTCGCGGACTTCTCCGTGGGGGGAATCAGATTTTGCGGCGACGGAGCAACCGTCGCAGACGACCGCGGCGCTCCCCCGACTGTGCTGCCGGTGCCTCTCCGGCGACCTCGGCGGCTACCTGTTCGGCTTCAGCCGCTTCTTCGACGGCGGCCTCGTGTACCTCGGGGGCGGCTTCTTGGGCCTCGGCGGCATCCTCACCTTCGACAGCACCCACACCACCCACCGAGTCAACCTCAACCTCGGCCTCAACCTCAGCGTCGACCTCGCCGGGCTCTTCGGCTCTTCGGCTTCTCGTCGGTGGATTCATCCGGTGCTGACTCGTCGGTCTCTTCTTCGTCAGCGACCTCGGCGGCTACTTGTTCGGCTTCAGCCGCTTCTTCGACGGCGGCCTCGTGTACCTCGGGGGCGGCTTCTTGGGCCTCGGCGGCGTCCTCACCTTCGACAGCACCCACACCACCCACCGAGTCAACCTCGACCTCGCTCGGCGTCGACCTCGTCGGGCTCTTCGGCTTCGTCGTCGGTGGATTCATCCGGTGTTGACTCGTCGGTCTCTTCTTCGTCGGCGACCTCGGCGGCTACTTGTTCGGCTTCAGCCGCTTCTTCGACGGCGGCCTCGTGTACCTCGGGGGCGGCTTCTTGGGCCTCGGCGGCGTCCTCACCTTCGACAGCACCCACACCACCCACCGAGTCAACCTCAACCTCGGCCTCAACCTCAGCGTCGACCTCGCCGGGCTCTTCGGCCTTTCGGTTCGTCGTCGGTGGATTCATCCGGTGTTGACTCGTCGGTCTCTTCTTCGTCGGCGACCTCGGCGGCTACTTGTTCGGCTTCAGCCGCTTCTTCGACGGCGGCCTCGTGTACCTCGGGGGCGGCTTCTTGGGCCTCGGCGGCGTCCTCACCTTCGACAGCACCCACACCACCCACCGAGTCAACCTCAACCTCGGCCCAACTCTTCGGCCTCGGCTCTTCGGGCTCTTCGGCTTCGTCGTCGGTGGATTCGTCCGGTGCTGGCTCGTCGGTCTCTTCTTCGTCGGCGACCTCGGCGGCTACTTGTTCGGCTTCAGCCGCTTCTTCGACGGCGGCCTCGTGTACCTCAGGGGCGGCTTCTTGGGCCTCGGCGGCGTCCTCACCTTCGACAGCACCCACACCACCCACCGAGTCAACCTCAACCTCGGCCTCAACCTCAGCGTCGACCTCGCCGGGCTCTTCGGGCTCTTCGGCTTCGTCGTCGGTGGATTCATCCGGTGTTGGCTCGTCGGTCTCTTCTTCGTCGGCGACCTCGGCGGCGACTTGTTCGGCGTCAGCCGCTTCTTCGACGGCGGCCTCGTGTACCTCGGGGGCGGCTTCTTGGGCCTCGGCGTCGACCTCGCCAGGCTCTTCGACCTCGGATTCCTCGGCCGCCGCAGCCGTCAGCAGTTCGACGACCGCAGCAGACTCAACCGTCTGGCGGGCCGAATCATCCTCCGAATCCGGCTCTTCCGATTCG
Source organism: uncultured Actinomycetota bacterium (assembly GCA_963805835.1). Taxonomy (GTDB): domain Bacteria; phylum Actinomycetota; class Actinomycetes; order Mycobacteriales; family Mycobacteriaceae; genus Mycobacterium. The sequence goes on from CAWDVX010000019.1 coordinate 25,138, forward strand.
TCAACCTGCTTGTCGGTGCCAACATCTTCATCTTCGTCGTCGCCTGCAGCCTTGGCCGCCGCCACCACGCCCGACGTCGCGGCGACCGCGACAAGCTCCTCGGTCACACCGTCGACGAGCGACCCGTCCCGCGGCTTACCCTTCAGCGTCTCAGGATCCTCACGGCCCTTGGGCGCCGCCATGATGTACACCACGGCGCCAATGAAGACGAAAGTCGACGTGAACGAGTTGACCCGGATATCAGCGATGAGGCTGGCGTGGTCGCTGCGCAGCAGTTCGATCCAGAACCGACCGAGGCAGTAGCCGGCGACATACATCGCGAACAAGCGACCATGGCCGACCTTGAATCGTCGATCGATCCAAATCAGTACCGCGAAAACCAAGACGTTCCAGAGCAATTCGTACAGGAATGTCGGGTGGACGATGGCATACACCTGGCCCGTGGATACGCCGTTGGCCAAGTCCGGGCTGACCACGCCGTTTGCGCCCACGCGCTCGTAGATCTCCAGACCCCAGGGCAAGTCCGTCGGGCGGCCGTACAACTCCTGATTGAAATAGTTGCCCAACCGGCCGATCGCCTGCGCCAGTACGATTCCCGGCGCGATCGCGTCGCCGAACGCAGGCAGCGGAATGCCGCGACTTCGGCACCCGAGCCATGCTCCGACGCCACCCAGGGCGACGGCCCCCCAGATCCCTAGGCCACCGTCCCAGATCCGCACCACGCCCAGTAACCCGGCGCCGCCTTCCCCGAAATACTTCGGCCAGTCCGTGATCACGTGATACAGCCGCCCGCCGATCAGACCGAAAGGCACTGCCCATAGCGCGATGTCGTAGATGACCCCGCGCTCACCACCCCTGTCGGCCCAGCGACGATCGCCGATGACCAACGCCACGACGATCCCGACGATGATGAACAACGCGTACGCGCGGATCGGGACCGGGCCGAGATACCACACACCCTGCGAAGGGCTCGGAAACGATGCGAGCACTGTTGTTGTCACGCGGTGATCCTCTGCCGCACTCCGTCTGCGAGCTCACTGGTTAGCGTGCGCACCGCTTGCACCCCGTCCTGCAACGCCGACACCAGGGCCGACCCCACGATGACGCCGTCGGCATAGGCCCCGATCTGTGCAGCCTGCTCACGAGACCGCACACCCAGACCGACACCGACCGGAATGTCCGACACTGCCTTAACACGGCTGACCAATTCGGGCGCCGCCGTGGATACGGCGTCGCGCGCGCCGGTCACACCCATTGTCGATGCGGCATAGACGAATCCACGTGATGCCTCGACCGTCGTGGCCAGTCGTTCCGGAGTCGACGACGGCGCCACCAGAAAGATGCGATCCAGGTCGTGGGTTTCCGACACCGCAATCCACTCCGACGCCTCATCGGGAATCAGATCGGGAGTGATCATCCCCAGCCCGCCAGCGGCAGCCAGGTCGCGCGCAAACGCCTCGACGCCCCAGCGCAGCACAGGGTTCCAATACGTCATCACCACCGCCCGCCCGCCCGCGTTGCTGATTGCCTCGACGGCCGTCAGCGCATCACGCACGCGCACGCCACCGCGCAACGCCGCTTCGGTGGCCGCTGCGATCGTCGGGCCGTCCATGCCGGGGTCCGAGTACGCGATGCCCACCTCGACCACATCGCAGCCCGATTCGACCAAAGCCGTCATCGCCGAAATCGACGTCGGGACATCGGGAAAACCTGTCGGCAGGTAGCCGATCAGCGCCGACCGATCTTCCGCCCGGCACGACTCGAACAGTCCAGCCAACCGGCTCACGAGTCACCATCCATCAGGCCGAACCACTTCGCCGCAGTCTCGACATCCTTGTCTCCGCGCCCCGATAGGTTGACCAAAATAATCGCGTCGCGTCCCAGTTGCTGACCCAGCTTCAGCGCACCCGCGACGGCGTGCGCCGATTCGATGGCCGGGATGATCCCTTCGGTGCGGCACAACAGTGCGAACGCGTCCATGGCCTCGGCATCGGTGATCGGTCGGTATTCCGCACGGCCGATATCTTTCAAGAAAGCATGCTCCGGTCCGACGCCGGGGTAGTCCAAACCGGCTGAAATCGAATGAGATTCGATCGTCTGCCCATCGTCATCCTGAAGGAGATACGAGAACGATCCCTGGAAGGCTCCGGGCGAACCACCCGTGAAAGTCGCTGCATGACGGCCGGTTTCGACGCCATCGCCTGCTGCCTCGAAGCCGACGAGGCGGATGCTCGGATCGTCGATGAACGCGTGGAAAATGCCGATCGCGTTCGAGCCGCCTCCCACACAAGCCGTCACGGCATCGGGAAGCCTGCCCGCCTGTGCCTGGATCTGCACACGCGCCTCAAGCCCGATCACCCGCTGGAAGTCACGCACCATCGTGGGAAACGGATGGGGGCCGGCCGCCGTGCCGAAGCAGTAGTACGTGTCGTCGGCATTGGTGACCCAGTCCCGGAAAGCCTCGTTGATCGCGTCTTTCAACGTCTTTGAACCGGACTCGACGGACACCACCGTCGCACCTAGCAGGCGCATCCGCGCCACGTTCAAGGCCTGCCGTGCGGTATCGACGGCGCCCATGTAGACGACGCATTCCAGCCCCAGCAGCGCGCACGCCGTCGCGGTGGCCACTCCGTGCTGACCTGCGCCCGTTTCGGCGATGACGCGCGACTTACCCATCTTTCGCGCCAGCAGCGCTTGTCCGAGCACGTTGTTGATTTTGTGAGATCCGGTGTGGTTGAGGTCTTCTCGCTTCAAGAAGATCCGTGCGCCACCTGCATGCTCGGAAAGCCTCGAGGCCTCGTACAGCGGGGACGGCCGACCGGAGTAGTGACGTTGCAACCGATCCAATTCATCGAGGAACGTCTGATCGCCACGAGCCTTTTCGTAGGCGGCAGTCACTTCTTCGATCACCGCCATCAACGCCTCGGGCACGAATCGTCCGCCGTACGCGCCGAAATGGCCGCGCTCGTCGGGATCGTGGACAGTGGGTTCCGCGACGCCCGCGCTGGAACGCGGCAACTCCGGCCCGGCGAGGTCGGCCACGTGTCAGCGTGAGGGTTTCGGGCAGGACGGATGCGTACCTGCGGTGACCAGATCAGCTACAGCACTGCGGGGATCACCACTGGTGACCAGTCCCTCTCCAACGAGCACGGCATCAGCGCCTGCTCCGGCGTATGCAAGCAGATCGGCCGTACCGCGCACACCCGACTCCGCGATCCGGATGACTCCGCTCGGTAGGCCAGGAGCGATGCGCGCGAAGCAGTCCCGGTCGACGTCCAGCGTCTTGAGGTCACGGGCGTTGACCCCGATCACCTTCGCGCCGGCCTGCAGAGCGCGATCCGCTTCCTCCTCGGTATGCACCTCGACTAGTGCGGTCATGCCAAGCGATTCGGTGCGATCGAGCATCGACTCCAACGCCTGCTGGGTAAGTGCGGCGACGATGAGCAGCAGCATGTCTGCACCATGGGCGCGGGCTTCATGGATCTGATACGGCCCGATGATGAAGTCCTTGCGCAACACCGGAATTGACACCGCGGTGCGGACACTGTCGAGGTCTGCGAGCGAGCCGTTGAATCGTCGTTCCTCGGTGAGCACGCTGATGACGCGCGCGCCGCCGTCCTCGTAAGCGCGGGCCAGCTGCGCCGGATCAGAGATGGTGGCCAGTTCTCCGCGCGACGGGCTGGCGCGCTTGACTTCTGCGATCACGCCGATGCCTGGTTCGCGCAACGCCGCCAACACGTCCATCGGTGGCCGCGCTGCCTTGGCCTTCTCCTTGAGCTCGGCGAGCGGAAGAGCCGCCTCACGAGCTGCGACATCGGCGCGGACACCCTCAATGATGGTGTCGAGCACGGTTGCCGAACTCATGGCGTGTCGATTCCCCTCAGATGATGCGATGGCTCTTCAACGAAGGGTAACCGTCGCCGCACCAGCGAGTGTCACCGCCCCATGTTGTCGGTACTGGTCGGGTCATGGCCTTCGTCGAGTGCGTCCCACAGTTGCCGCTCGGACATCGCGCCCTCCGGTTCGGCCGCAGGAACAGTGCTACGACGTGCATAACGAGCAGCTCCCGACCTGTTGTTGGTCGCCGATCGCAGCAGCAGCACAGCACATGCGAGTGTGACGACGGCCGCGACCACGGTGATCACCGCGCCCCCATGGTGCCGCTGAGTGCCCACCAGGTCGGCCACCGGCGCGTCGGCCAGATTCGACGCGCGAACGCCCACATCGCGGATCACCCACAGGCTGATCGCCAGGTAGGCCATACCCGCGCTGGTCATCGCCGCCAGGACGGCCAACACCCGCAACGGCCAGCCCCGTACCGCGAGCGCAGCGACGGCGGTTGCCAACAGCAACACGGCCAGCGGCACCAGCGCCGTCGACCACGAACCGCCGGACAGGGCCATCGTCCTGGGCTGGCCCAACCCGTCGAACGACGTCACCTCGACCCAAGTCATCCGCGACGCGACCCATAACCCCGCCGCCGCCAACACCAGCCCGATCTGCGCAACGCGGATCATGGTTCGGCCAGCGTTTCCGCCGCAGCGATAGCATTCAGCACCGCGCGGGCCTTGTTCGCGGCCTCGGTGTACTCGTACGGCCCGTTGGAATCGGCCACGACTCCCCCGCCTGCCTGCACATACGCCGTGCCCTCGCGCATCAGCGCCGTGCGAATCGCGATGGCGAAATCGGCATTGCCCGCGAAGTCCAGATAGCCCAACACGCCGCCGTACAGCCCCCGACGGGTCTTCTCGACCTCCTCGATCAACTCCATGGCGCGCACCTTCGGTGCACCGGACAACGTGCCCGCCGGAAAGCACGCCAACACGGCATCCAACGCGGTCTTGTTGTCGGCAAGCTCGCCATGCACCGTAGACACGATGTGCATGACGTGGCTGTAGCGCTCGATATGGCTGTAGTCCTCGACGCGGACGGTGCCAGGCCGGCAGACCCGGCCGAGGTCGTTGCGGCCCAGATCGACCAGCATCAGGTGCTCGGCACGCTCCTTGTCGTCGTGCAGCAACTCCTTCTCCAGCAGCAGGTCCTCTTCCTCGGTCTGCCCGCGCCACCGGGTGCCGGCGATCGGGTGTGTCGACGCTCGGCCGTCCTTCACGGTCACCAATGCTTCGGGGCTTGAGCCGACGATCGAAAAGTCCAGTCCACCAGCATCATCGGGCACATTGAGCAGGTACATGTACGGACTGGGGTTACTCACCCGCAACATCCGGTACACATCGATCGGGTCCGCTTCTGTGTCCATCTCGAACCGCTGCGAAGGCACCACCTGGAATGCCTCACCTGCTTCGATGTCGCCGACGAGTTTATCGACGATCGCTGTGTATTCCTCGACGGTGCGCTGTGAGCGGTGCAGCGGCTCGGGCCTGCTGAACGTCGCCACCGTCGATGGCAGATGCTCACCGAGCGCCGCGGTCATCACATCGAGCCGCGCAACCGCGTCGTCATAGGCCCAGTCGACGCGCTCGTCGGTGCCGTTCCAGTTCACCGCGTTGGCGATCAGCGTGATGGTGCCCTCGTGGTGGTCGACTGCGGCGACGTCGGTAGCCAGCAGCAGCAGCATGTCGGGCAGTCTCAGATCGTCGACAACCAGCGACGGCAGCCTTTCCAGGCGTCGCACCATGTCGTACGCGAAGAACCCGACCAGACCGGACGACAGCGGCGGCAGGCCGGCCACCGGCTCGGTCTTCAGCAGCTCGAGTGTCGCGCGCAGCGCCTGGATCGGATCGCCCTCTTTGGGTGCGTCCTTCGGGGTCGTGCCCAGCCAGACCGCCTCGCCGTCACGGACCGTCAGCGCCGACGGCGCACCGGCCCCGATGAACGACCAGCGCGACCACGAGCGGCCGTTTTCGGCCGATTCCAGCAGGAACGTCCCGGGCCGGTTCGCGGCCAGCTTGCGGTACGCCGACAGCGGGGTTTCACTGTCGGCGAGCACCTTGCGGGTCACCGGCACCACGCGGTGCTCGGCGGCCAGCGCCCGGAAGTCCTCGCGCGATGTCGTGATTGCGAGGTTGGCGGTCGTCTGCACTCAGCGATTCTCCCAGACGCGTGCCAGCGGCGACGACGACGTGGGCCGCAGTGGGCTGGTCAGCGTGACGGGCGCCTGTGCCATGAACCGAGGCGTGCTACCGCGGTGTTCGTCGGCGGCGTGCACCGTGACGGGTGAACGAGATACATATCGCCGGGCTCACCGGTCGCGTGCACAACTGCGCGGTCAGCACTGGCCTTGCCGACCACGCGACCCATGTCGGCCAACTCCACGGCGTCGGGCCCCAGCACTTGGGCCACATCATGGTGCGACCCGGCTCGGATACGCGTCGGTGCATCGTGCAGGCGGACCTCTGAGAGCAGCGTCAGCAGCAGCAAGGTGTGCGGACGTCCGGTCACCACCCACGACCCGTCCGGGCGCGGTGTGTTCGCGTCGATGTGCCATCCGCGATCGTCGGCGGGTGGGGATACCGGGAAGCGGACGGGAATGTTGCCCAATGAACCTCGAGGCACCCAACCACCGCTACCGCACACCGCGTCGAGCGCCTTGGCCAACGCCGGGCTTCGGACGAGTTCACCAAGGGGGCCCTGACCGGTCAGATCGCAGGCCCACTGCCGCCAGAGAACCGCACGCGCCGCATCCGCGACGTGTCGAGGAGCCGCTGCTCGACCTTCGCGTAGCCGTTGGCCATGAAGTCGTCGACATCCAGCATCGACCGCACGCTCTCATGGAAACGACAGCCCGCGCCAACGATTTTCGGTGGGCGTAGCGTGGATGATCATGAAACGTGGTGACCAGGTTGCAGAGTTCGAATTGCCGGACCAGACAGGCGCCGTGCGAAGCCTCACGGAGTTGCTCGCAGGTGGCCCCATTGTGTTGTTCTTCTATCCCGCCGCGATGACGCCGGGGTGTACCAAAGAGGCCTGCCACTTCCGCGATCTGGCGTCGGAGTTCGCCACGGTCGGCGCGAGCCGCGTCGGGATCAGCACCGATGCTGTCGAGAAGCAGGCGAAATTCGCCGATAAGCAGAGCTTCGACTACCCGCTGCTGTCGGATGTCGACGGCACAGTCGCCACGCAGTTCGGGGTGAAGCGCGGGCTTCTGGGCAAGTTGTCGCCGGTCAAGCGGACAACATTCGTGATCGACACCGATCGCACGGTGCTCGGCGTGATCGCCAGCGAGGTCAACATGGACACCCACGCCGACAAGGCCTTGGAGGTGCTGCGCCAACGGCAGTCGGCGTGACACCGGTTCTCGAAATCGCCGCTGGACCGCGCGCCAAGGTTTCGAGGCCGGCGAGCCGGCACCATCGGTACGTCTTCAGGTGTTGGCGATGCCGGCGGCGAACAGATCAGAGATGCTTCGCCAGGTAATCCATCATGCTGGCGCGAAAGTTCCTCATGGACTTCGCATTCGGCCTGATCCCGTCCGCACCGTGATACATCCCGGGCACTGTGACGAGCTCGCACGGCACCCCGCAGGACTTCAGCCGTTCGGCATAGGCGACATCCTCGTCGTGGAACAGGTCGAGTTCGCCGACGCCGACCCAAGTCGGGGCAAGACCGGACAGGTCGGATCGTCTTGCCGGAGAGGCGTACTCGGGGGCATCGGCGATGCGTGGAGGTCGGCCCAGGTACGCCGTCCAGCCGTATGCGTTCGAATCGGGTGTCCACGCGAAACGGCCTCGGCCTTCGTGATCCCGGATCAGAGCGCTGCGATCATCAAGCATGGGATAAACGAGGATCTGCGCACGTAGGGCGATGCCTTCGTCGTGGCTGCGTTGGCCGACCGCGGCCGCCATTCCCCCACCCGCACTGGCCCCGATCACCGCGATCCGATCCGCGTCGATACCCAGCTCGCCCGCGTGTTCGCGCATCCATCGCAGCGCGGTCATGCAGTCGTCGAGCCCGGCCGGAAACGGGTTCTCCGGAGCAAGGCGGTAATCCGGCGATACCACGACGGCGCCCAGATCACGAGCGAGACTCCCCGAGCCCGCCGCCTCGAAAGCGGGAGTCCCGACGACGTATCCGCCGCCGTGTAGCCACAGCGCCCCGGGTGCGGGTATGGACCGCTGCTCGGGTGTGAAGACCAGCACCGGTACCGATGGATCGCCCACGTGGCGCATGGTCATGCTGACGCCGGGTCCGGGCCTCATGGGAATGCCGAACATCCACCGTACGACCCGCAGTTTGCGGTCAGAGAACGAAGTGGCGACGAACGGCAGCAGCGGACTGCGCAATTCAGGATCCACGTTCGCCCACGCATCGCGAACCTTGAGGTGACTACGCGCGACGAGGGCGACCGCCGTCAACGCCGCAACCGCGAGAGCCCTTCTCACAACGGTGAGCCTAGGCCTCCTGCGTCAACAACACGTCCGCATCGAAGCAACTGTGGTCGCCGGTGTGGCATGCCGCGCCCACCTGGTCGACCTCCAGCAGCACGGTGTCGCCGTCGCAGTCCAGCCGCACCGAATGCACGTGCTGCGTGTGCCCCGAGGTGGCGCCCTTGACCCACTGTTCGCCACGGGACCGTGAGTAATACGTCGCCTCACGGGTTTCCAGCGTCCGCGCCAGCGCCTCGTCGTCCATCCACGCGACCATCAGCACCTGGCCGGTCCCGCGCTCCTGCACCACGGCGGTGACCAGCCCGTTCGCGTCGCGCTTCAGTCGCGAGGCGACGCTTGCGTCCAATGCGCTCATCGCACGACAATCCCTTCTGCCGCCATCGCCGCCTTCACCTGTCCGATCGTGAGTTCGCGGAAATGGAAGACGCTGGCCGCCAATACCGCATCCGCACCTGCAACAACGGCGGGAGCGAAATGTTCCGGCGCACCGGCGCCGCCGCTGGCGATCACCGGAACGTTGACCGCGCCACGCACCGCCGCGATCATCGGCAGGTCGAACCCCGCCTTGGTGCCGTCGAAGTCCATCGAGTTCAGCAGGATCTCGCCGACCCCGAGCTCGGCGCCGCGGGTCGCCCATTCGACTGCGTCGATGCCGGTGCCCCGCCGTCCGCCGTGCGTGGTCACCTCCCAGCCCGACGGTGTCGGCTCCTGGTCCTGCGGGACGGTGCGCGCGTCGACGGACAGCACGATGCACTGCGAACCGAACTGACGGGACAACTCGGCCAGCAGTTCGGGCCTTGCGATGGCAGCGGTGTTCACCGCGACCTTGTCCGCGCCGGCTCGCAACAACACATCGACATCGGCGACCGAGCGCACACCGCCACCGACGGTCAGCGGGATGAACACCTGCTCGGCGGTGCGTTTGACGACCTCGAGCATGGTGGCTCGGCCGGCCGAGGACGCGGTGACATCCAGGAAGGTGAGCTCGTCGGCGCCCTCGGCGTCGTACGCCGCGGCCAGTTCGACGGGATCGCCTGCGTCGCGCAGGTTCTCGAAGTTCACGCCCTTGACGACCCGGCCGTCGTCGACGTCCAGGCACGGGATGATGCGCACCGCGAGATCCATCTAGAAATCCTCCGGTTCGCCGACGGACTGCAACAACTCGAGTAGCTCGCCGTGCACACCGGGTGCCGCGGCAAGCGCCGAACGTGACCCGGTGGTCCAGTCGCTGCCGTCCAAGTTCGTGACAATACCGCCTGCCGCCCTCACCAGCGCGACGCCGGCAGCGTGGTCCCACACGTGAGCACCGAAACTGATGGCCCCACCGAGGATTCCGGACGACGTGTAGGCGAAGTCGACGCCGGTGGCACCGTGCATCCGCATCCGGGAGCACTTGCGGCTCAGGTTCTCGATCACCGCGAGCCGGTAGCGCCCCGGCACCTTGCCGCGCGAGTCGACGTTGAAGGTACTGACACCGACGATGGAGTCGGACAGCTGCACGGGTTCCAGTGCGGGCTGCTCGATACCGTTGCTGCGCAATGGCTCACCGACAACAGCGGTGAACCGCTCACCCGTGAACGGGAATCCAGGTCAGGCCGGCCACAGGCTCGCCGTTGCGAACAAGGCCCAGGAGAATCGCGGCCATCGGTGAGCCGGCCGCATAGTTGAACGTGCCGTCGATCGGGTCGAGCACCCACACCAGGGGTGAATCGACGTCGGCACCGCCGAATTCCTCGCCGTGCACCTCGATTCCGGTCTCGCGCGTCAGTGCATCGACCACTTGGCGTTCGATCGCAAGGTCGACTTCGGTGGCGAAGTCGTTGCCCTTCTTCTGAACCGCCGAATCGGCGCGGTGGCCCTCGATGAAGGGTTTGGCCGCATCGTCGAGGATCTTGGCGGCCACGGCGACCAGGGCATCGAGGTCAGCCGTATCGAGCGCCATCTACTGTGCCACCGCAGCCAGCGCCTCCGGAAGCGTGAATCGCTCCGCATACAGCGCCTTCCCGACGATCGCACCTTCAACGCCACGGCCGGTGAGGGTTGCGATCGCCCGCAGATCGTCAAGGCTCGAGACGCCGCCCGACGCGATCACCGGCGCTTCGGTGCGGTCGGTGACCTTTCCCAACAATTCGAGGTTGGGGCCGTTGAGCGTGCCGTCCTTGGTCACGTCGGTGACGACGAAGCGCGAACATCCTTCGCGATCAAGGCGTTCCAGCACCTCCCACAGGTCACCGCCGTCGGTTTCCCACCCCCGGCCGCGCAATCGGTGGTCATCGCCGACGATCTTCACGTCCAGTCCGACGGCGACCTTTTCGCCGTGCTCGGCGACGACTTTGGCGCACCACTGCGGATTCTCCAGCGCCGCGGTGCCGAGGTTCACTCGGGCGCATCCGGTGGCCAGCGCCGCCGTCAGCGAGTCGTCATCGCGGATCCCGCCCGAGAGCTCCACCGCGACGTCCAGCCTGCCGACGACCTCGGCGAGCAGCTCACGGTTGTCGCCTCGGCCGAATGCGGCGTCGAGATCGACAAGGTGGATCCACTCGGCACCGTCACGCTGCCAGTTCATCGCGGCGTCGAGCGCCGATCCGTACTCGGTCTCGCTGCCTGCTTTGCCCTGCATGAGCCGAACGGCGCGACCCTCGACCACGTCGACAGCCGGCAGGAGTATCAAATTCACAGCGGTCAACCTAGAGCCCCTCAACCCAATTGCCCAAAAGCGCGGCCCCCGCGTCGCCGCTCTTCTCCGGGTGGAACTGAGTCGCCGCCAGCGGACCGTCCTCGACCGCGGCCAGGAACGGCACGGTGTGGGTAGCCCACGTCAGCAGCGCCCCGGAGCCGCCTTCCCACTGCTGGGCGGCGTAGGAGTGCACGAAGTAGAACCGGGTGTCGGGGTCCAGACCCTTGAACAGCCGGGTGTCCCGGGCGGCATCCACGACATTCCAGCCCATGTGCGGGATCACCGGAGCGTCCAGCCGGATCACCGAACCCGGCCACTGACCGCAGCCCGTGCTTTCCACGCCGAACTCGACACCGCGGGCGAACAGGATCTGCATGCCGACGCACACTCCAAGCACCGGGCGGCCCGCGGCCACGCGCTCGGCGATGATCTTCTCGCCGCCGATCTTTCGCAGACCTGCCATGCACGCCTCGAAGGCGCCGACGCCCGGCACCACCAGCCCGTCGGCGTTCATCGCCGCATCGGCGTCGGCGGTCACCTCGACGTCGGCGCCGACACGTTCCAGCGCACGCTGAGCCGATCGCAGATTCCCGGAGCCGTAGTCGAGTACGACGACACGCGACGCGCGATTGCGCTGCTGTCACAGCGCGCCTTTCGTCGACGGCACCCCGGTGACCCGTGGGTCGAACTCGACGGCCTGGCGCAGCGCACGGGCGACGGCCTTGTACTGCGCCTCGGTGATGTGGTGCGGGTCGCGGCCGTACAGCATCCGCACGTGCAGCGCGATGCGCGCATTCATCGCAATCGACTCGAACACATGCCGGTTGACCACGGTGTGATACGGCACCTCGGAACCGGCGATGGTGAAGTGCAGCATGTGATCCGGCTCGCCGGTGTGCACGCAGTACGGCCGGCCGGACACGTCCACAGCGGCATGTGCGAGCGACTCGTCCATCGGGATGAAGGCATCGCCGAACCGGCGGATGCCCTTCTTGTCGCCGAGCGCCTGGCCCAGCGCCTGGCCCAGCACGATCGCGGTGTCCTCGATGGTGTGGTGGCCCTCGATCTCGACGTCGCCCTTGGCCTGCACGGTCAGGTCGAAGCTGGCGTGGCTGCCAAGCGCGGTCAGCATGTGGTCGAAGAACGGCACGCCGGTGTCGACGCTGACGATCCCGGTGCCGTCGAGGTCGAGTTCGACGACGATGTCGGATTCCTTGGTCTTGCGTTCGATCTTCGCGATACGAGATGTGGTCACTGTGCTCCTATGGATACTCGTGCTGCGCTAGTTGCGAGGCCGCCAGCGCTGCGCTGGCGTCGAGCAGCGCATCGTTCTCTTCGGCGAGGCCGATGGTGGCGCGCAGGTATCCGGGGATGCCGACGTCGCGGATGAGGACCCCGGCCTCGAGGTAGCGCTGCCAGGTGGCGGGCGCGTCGGCGAATTCGCCGAACAGCACGAAGTTGGCGTCACTCGGGATGACACGAAAACCCATGCGCGGTCAGGGCCTCGGTGACTCGATCACGCTCGGCGATCAGCTTGGCGACGCTGCCCAGGGTGTCGTCGGCGTGGCGCAGTGCGGCCCGCGCGGCCGCCTGGGTCACCGACGACAGGTGATACGGCAGCCGCACCAGCAGCATCGCGTCGATCACGGCGGGCGCCGCGATGAGGTAGCCGAGCCGTCCACCGGCGAACGCGAACGCCTTGCTCATCGTGCGGGTCACGACGAGCTTGGTCGGATATTCGTCGATCAGATTGACCGCGCTGGGCTGGCTGGAGAATTCGCCGTACGCCTCGTCGACGATGAGCATGCCGGTCGTCATCGCCTCCAGTAGGCGGCGCAGGTCGTCGAGCGAAATGCTCTGCCCCGAAGGGTTGTTCGGGCTGGCGACGAACACGATGTCGGGGTTGTGTTCCTTGATGGCCTGCACCGCGACATCGGCGTCGAGGCTGAAATCGTCGGCACGATTGGCCACCAGCCATTCGGTCTGCGTGCCGTCGGAGATGATCGGGTGCATCGAGTACGACGGAACGAACCCGATGGCGCTGCGACCCGGCCCGCCGAACGCCTGCAGAAGCTGTTGCAGGATCTCGTTGGAACCGTTTGCCGCCCAGAGATTCTCGACATCGACGTCGATGCCGGTCTGCGCCGTCGAGGTACGCAGCCAGATCGGTGCGCAGCGCCACCGCGTCACGGTCCGGATAGCGGTGCAGGTCACCGGCGACCGCCTGGACCGAACGCCGTCACATCGTCGACGAGCGCCTTTGTCGGCGGATGCGGGTTCTCGTTGGTGTTGAGCCGCACCGGCACCGCGCAGTTGCGGCGCGCCGTACGGCGACTTGCCGCGCAGGTCTTCACGCAGCGGAAGGTCGGCCAGCGTCACTTTCCTGCCGGGGGTCATCTTTCGAACCTCCGACGTACCGCTTCGCCGTGCGAGGGCAGGTTCTCGGCCTCGGCGAGGGTGATCACATAGCCGGACACGTCCTTGAGCGCAGCCTCGTCGTAGTCGACGACGTGGATGCCGCGCAGGAACGTCTGCACCGACAGTCCGCTGGAATGCCGGGCACAGCCGGCGGTCGGCAGCACGTGGTTGGACCCCGCGCAGTAGTCGCCGAGGCTCACCGGAGAGTAGGGGCCGACGAATATCGCTCCTGCCGAACGGATTCGGCCGTGCCACGTCACGGGCTTCGGCGGTCTGGATCTCCAGGTGCTCGGCGGCGTAGGCGTTCACGGTACGGATGCCGGCGTCAAGGTCGTCGACCAGCACGATCGCCGACTGCTTACCGCCCAGGGCTGCCGTCACCCGCTCGCGGTGCACGGTGGTCGCGAGCTGGTTCGCCACTTCTCGATCGGTGGCGTCGGCCAGGTCCGTGCTCGTCGTGACGAGCACGCTGGCGGCCATCTCGTCGTGCTCGGCCTGACTGATCAGATCCGCGGCCACGTGCAGCGGGTCCGCGGTGTGATCGGCCAGGATCGCGATCTCGGTCGGGCCCGCCTCGGCGTCGATGCCCACCTGCGAACGACAGATCCGCTTGGCTGCCGTGACGTAGATGTTGCCCGGTCCGGTGATCATGTCGACCGGCGCCAACTCGGTACCATCGGTGTCGGTGCCGCCGTAGGCCAGCAGGGCCACCGCCTGTGCGCCGCCGACCGCCCACACCTCGTCGACGCCCAGCAGCCGCGCCGCGGCCAGGATCGTCGGGTGCGGTAGACCGTCGAAGTCGCGCTTGGGGTGGGCTGGCGATCACCAAGCGATCGACACCTGCGGTCTGCGCGGGCACGACGTTCATCACCACGCTGGACGGGTAGACGGCGTTGCCGCCCGGGACATAGAGGCCGACGCGCTCGACCGGCACCCAACGCTCGGTCACCGTGGCGCCCGGAGCCAACGTCGTGGTCGTGTCGGTACGCCGCTGGTCTGCGTGCACCGCGCGGGCGCGTTCGATGGCCACCTCGAGCGCCGCGCGGACGGCGGACGGCAGTTCATCCAGCGCGCGCTGCAGCGCAGCCTCGGGAACCCGGACCTGTGCGGGACGGACACCGTCGAACGAATCACCGAACTCGAGCGCGGCTTCGGCACCCCGCTCCGCCACGGCATCGACGATCGGGCGGACCTTGGGCACGACCGCGTCGACGTCCACGCCGCCGCGCGGCAGCGCCGACCGCAGACGAGCAGCCGAAAGCGTCGGTGCCCCGCAGGTCGATGCGGGCCAACTTCGGAGCCGCGCCGGCGGCGACATCAAAACGGGGTGACGGTGCGCTCACGCAGCCATTGTCCCAGAACAGGCCAAATCGATATCGCCGCGGCGAGCGGCCGCGCCGCTCAGGTCAGGTGAGGCGGCCGCTCACTTGCACAGATCGGTGATCGTGGCGTTGGAGGTCGTCGGCTTCCTTCAGCCGCGCGGCCTGGCCGGGATCGGAGTTCGGGATGCCCGCAATCGAGCGCGCGCCAATATCCATGAGCTGGTTGCCGAACGTGCGGACGGCGTCTGCCAGCTCCGACGGGGTATCCGGCTGCAGACGGGCCAGCAGGTACTGCCCGCCGCCCAGAAGCGCCAAGCGCGCGTTGGCCGCTACCGCCGTCGCGCCGGTGACGTCCCCCGGCCCGCCGGGAGCCTGCATGTTGGTGTTGAGCTGGACGCCGTTGCGAACGACGTTGAACGCCTCGCAGACGCTGCCCTTCGGGTCATCGGTCGTGGTGCCGGTGAAGACCGAGGCCGGCTGAGCCGATTCCGACTCCGCCTGCGACGGCGGCTCTTTGACCAAGGCCCAGATGGCCACACCAACCGCGACAAGCGCCACGACCAGCGCCACAGCCGAAACGATGAAACCCCGTGAAGACTCCGATGTCTCAGACATGCGGCCGATAGTAATGGCTGCCTGGAGTCTCGCGCAGCAAACCTCCGCATCGAGTAGTGCGCGCCAGGTCCCGGGAACTGACCATTTTCAGGCTTGACCTGGGAAGAACTCGCCGCAGCAAATGTCAAAGCCCTCTTGCCATTCGGCGTGTTAGGGACAAGATCATCAATATTAACGTTGCCGACGCAATCAATCTGCTAGTCAGCAAGACGTGATCTTGATAGTTAGCTATGAAGGCCATTAGCCATATCGGACTGTGGCGCCATGCCAATAATTAACAGTGGAGTCAAATATCCGCAATGCGAAATAGCAGCGCAACGATCCCCTGCGTCAGATGCGATCCTCGGAGACGTTAACTAACGACGATTTCTCCTGCAGATTCATCATGATCAGCTGCTGTTCAAGCGAGGTTTATAGCCGTCAACTCGGCATCGCCATGACCAGATAGCTGGACGGCCGCCGTCCCCGCCGACGCTTGATTGAGAAAGCAAGGTTTTCGGCGCATTAATTTACGGTTACGTCAACATTAGCGAACTGCGGATAAACATTTTTTCGAAAATTTTGCGAAGTTGCTAGGCAAACTCGTTCCGAGATGTCAATATAGCTGTGATCGGTATCAACTGATTAGCTGACTACGAGAGCGAACACTGCGGTCCAGCCACTCGGCCACAAGCTTCGCGAACGGATGTCGGAGTCGTCGGGGTAACTGGATCGCTCGATCCGGAATCGATAGAAGGGGAGATGAATGTCCAACACAACATTCGCCGGTAAACACCGCGCGGCATCAGCGCGAGGTACCGTCGCGCGGCGGGCGGTCGGCGGGGCCATGCTCGGCGGGGCCATGACCGCGGCGTTCGTCGGGTTGGGCTCGATCGGTACGGCACAGGCAGAACGTGCGGTCGATTGTCCGATCGTGTGCGACTGGGTGCCGACTGCAGCCTGATCGGCGGGTGCGCTGACACCAGTTCCAGCAGCTGAGCTGTTACGATCCCGGCGCTGATTCATGGCCCGGCCGATCCGATCCTCGACAACCCGCTGACGATGGCGTTCACCTTCGGGATGATCGGCAATGGCGCCGACGGCACTCTTCGCACCCCGACGGCTACGACGGCGGGTTCCTGTTCGGTAGCGGCGGTGACGGCTACAGCCCGAACGCACTGGACTCCGCGCTCTAAGCCCCGGCAACGGCGGCAATGCCGGCTTCTTCGGCGGCAACGGTGGCCGCGGCGGCAACGGAGCCGATGCGGGCGTCCTCAGCTTACTTGGGCTTGGACACCGCACAGGATGGCGGTCAACGGCGGCAGTGCCGGCTTCTTCGGCAACGGTGGGCTGGCGGCGACGGTGGCGACGACCTCGGCGCCCGTTGCGATGATCGCGCACGGCCGGCGCAGGCGGCGAAGGCGGCACGGGCGGCTACTACGGAATCGGCGGCGACGGCGGCGACGGCGGTAGACGCATCGACTGTCGGCGCACCAACGACGCTGACGGCGGCGCCGGCGGCAACGGCGCGCAGCGGCGGCTACCGGCGGCGGTGACGGCGGCAACGGCGGCGACGCCGACGCGGAAGACGGGCAACGCAACGTCCGGCGACGGCGGCAACGGTGCAGACGCCGACTACGTCGGCGACGGCGGCGACGGCGGCAACGCCGGCACCGCAACCACGCACCACCGGCACAGCTACCGGCGGCAATGGCGGCAACGCCGGCAACGGTGGCGTCGTCTTCGGTGACGGCCGCAACGGCGGCACCGGCGGCAACGCAAATACCGATACCGGCATAGCCAAGGCGGCAACGGCGGCAACGGCGGCAGCGGCGGCGTCGTCTTCGGTGACGGCCGCAACGGCGGCGACGGCGGCGACGGGACCGAGTCCACCGGCGACCGGCACCACCTCCGGCGGCAACGGCGGCAACGGCGGCAACGGCGGCACCGTCGCCTCCGACGGCGGCAACGGCGGCAACGGCGGTAATGCCATCGGCGGCTACCGAGCGACAACGGCGGCAGCGGCGGTTCCGGCGGCGGCGGCGGCTTCGGCGGCAACGACGGCAACGCCGGCAGCGACGGCAACGACAGCCCGTAGTCGTCGAAACGGCTGACGCCACATCACAAATGGCGATGCCCGTCCCCTTGTGGGGCGGGCATCGTCACGTAATGTCGGAATCCATGTCCGCCAAGGATCACCCCAACAACGCCCCGGGCGTCCCGATGGTCTATCCGGCCGCATTCGAGCGCCTACAGATCAAATACATGAACCCTCTGGTCAAGCGGGTCGCGCGGCTCATGCCCGGCATCGCGAAGGTCAAACATCGTGGTCGTAAGTCCGGCAAGACTTACGAAACCGTCGTCACCCCCTTCCGCAAGGGCAACACTCTCGCGATCGCCCTCGGCCACGGCAAGACCGACTGGGTGAAAAACGTCCTCGCCGCCGGTGAGGCTGACGTGCTCTTCGGTAAGCGGACAGTTCACATCGTCAACCCGCGGATCCTGCCCGCGGGGAGCGGCGGCGCCGACGACCTGCCGTTCATGGCCCGCGCGCAGGCGAAGAAAATGGCCATCTTCGTCGCCGATATCGCCTGAGCGCTACCGGGTGAACACCGTCTTGCCCGTCATCGTGGGCCAGACGTCTGCGGCGTCGTTCCACGGCACCACGCGGTCGACAGCGGGCGCCAGATCGCAGCCGGCCTGCAGCAGTTCGACGACCTCGGGAATGACCGCACGGGCGTTCACCCGACCGGTCACGAACCTCACACCACGGGTGTACATGGCTAGCAACGGCATCTCCACGGCGCCCTGGTAGTAGATGCCCGGTGTCGGTACAAACTCCGTCCGGCCACGTCACGCGTAATGTCGCGGCGAGCACGGCAGGGTCCGCAGAGGTGTGCACCGCGACCGGGTAGGGGCCCAAAGACTTGTCCGGCTTGGGTCTGTCATGGACTGTGGCGCCAAGCTTTTCGGCTGCAGCGAGCCGTTGCGGGTCGGTGTCGACGTAGTCGACACCGTAGCCGAGCGCCGCAGCCAAGCCCGCGGCGTAAAGGCCGATCGACTGACGTCCGGCGACGAGCACACGCCGATCGGCTTCGTCGAGTGCGGCCAGTTCGGTTCGGTACGGTCCGACAGCCCGCCAGGCATCGACGATGTTGTCAGACAGCGACGCGATGCCGACGAGGTCGACGCCATGCGGGATCGGCACCAGCATCGCGTCGGCATACGGCACGAGCACCAGGTCCGCCATGAACCCGCCGCCGTCGACGCCGGCGAGTGGAGCCATGCCGTACATGGCCATGAGCGGCAGCGCCGCACATGACCCCGTCACCCCGCGTCGACATTCGCGGCACTGCCCGCAGCTGATCTGGAAGGGAATCACGACCTGCTCGCCGGGTCGCACGCCCTGCACGGCATCTCCGACGGCGACGACCTCACCGATGCCCTCGTGACCAACGGCGTGCCCGGGCGGTAGCGGCAGCCTGCCTTGGGCAACCGCCACGTCCAGATCGCAGCATGCGACCAGCAGTGGCCGGACAATGGCCTGCTCAGGGGCCACGATCTCCGGGTCGGCGGCATCGCGCCAGACATACGAGTGCGTCTCCTCGAACACCAGCTGCCGCATTGTCGGCTCCATTCTTTAGCGAGTGTTCAACTATTCTTGAGTGACCTTTCAAGTAAAGTCAAGGGATGCCTCGCCCGGATCGCAGCCGCACGGCGCTCGTCGACGCTGCGGCCCTGCTCTTTCGCCGGCAGGGCTATGCGGCGACGGGTGTGAACCAGATTCTGGAGACCGCCGACGTCAAGGCCGGGTCGCTGTACCACCACTTCCCCGACGGCAAGCAGCAGTTGGCCGCGGCTGTCGTCGAGAGCGCCGGCACTGGCATCGAAAACCGTCTGCGTCAGTTTCTCGACAGCGGACTGCCAGTGGCCGACATCGTCGACGGCTGGATCGACCTGATGTCTTCGGGACTCGCCGCGGATCGACGCGATGGCTGTCCGATCGAACCGATCGCGACGGAATCGGTGAATGCCAGCCCGCTCGTACGCGAAGCGTCGGCTCGCGCGTTTCACGCCTGGCGCGCGGCGATCACGGACCGACTGCGCCACGACGGCTGGGCCGAATCCGAATCCGAGGAGACGGCGCTGGCGGTCATCGCGCTCCTCGAAGGGGCGTTGATTCTGTCGCGCATCGCGGGCGACGGCGCTGCGCTCGCCGCCGCGAAGGCGGGCGCGCGCACCCTGCTCACCCGATAGCTAGAGATCCAGGCCGATGTCCAGGACGGTCACCGAGTGGGTGAGAGCCCCCACGGCCAGGTAGTCCACGCCCGTCCCCGCGTACTCGGCCGCGGTATCAAGCGACAGACCGCCCGAGGATTCCAGTTTCGTTGCCGGCGAACGGGAGTCGCGGCGCTGCACCGCGATCTGTGTCTGCCAGACCGGGAAGTTGTCGAGCAATATCAGCGCCTCATCCCCCAGATTCTCGGCGAGCACCTCGTCGAGCTGCTCCAGCGAGTCGACCTCGACTTCGCACGGCAGATCAGGTGCGGCCGCGCGCACCGCGTGCAGCGCGGCGACCACGGAGCCCGCCGCGGCAACGTGGTTGTCCTTGATCAGCGCGGCATCGCCCAGCCCCATCCGGTGGTTGACGCCACCACCGACGCGTACCGCGTACTTCTGCAGCGCGCGCAGTCCGGGCAGGGTCTTGCGGGTATCGCGGATCTTGGCGCCGGTGCCCTCGACGGCAGCCACCCACGCCGCGGTCGTCGTCGCGATGCCCGACAGGTGACATACCAGGTTGAGCATCGTCCGCTCGGCGGTGAGCAGTCCCTGCGTGGGCGCCTCGACGGCGAGCACCAGCCCGCCGGCGTCCAGTCGCTCGCCGTCGTCGACGCGGTGTTTGACGACATATCCGCCGGCGCCGAGCACCTCGTCGAGTACCAGCAGAGCGATGTCCACACCGGCGAGGACGCCTGCCTGCCGGACGACCATCGATGCCGTCGTCGTCGCGTCCGCGCCGACCGTCGCCAGCGTGGTCACATCGGGTCCGTACCGCAGATCTTCCTCGAGGGCGCGGGCGATCACCCGCCGCGCCTCGGTCAGCTCATCGGCGTTGAGTTCCATCAGGCACACGCCACCACGGGTACGAGGCTGCGGGCCAGCGCCGGATCGGTGTCCGGATAGTCGGCCGCGATGATGGCAACCTCGCGTTTCGGTCCGCGCCAACGCGGCGGTCATCACAGCGCCCGCGGTGGTGGTCAGTGCGACATCCTCGAAATCCTTGCGCGAGTTGAGTCTTCGTGGAGTCGTCGGCTCCAGCGCCTGCGACAGCGTGCGCAGACCGACGTCGTCGCGAACCACCGACGCGTAGCGGGTCATCGCCCGCTGCAGGTCCGCCCGGGGCAGCGCCCGCCTGGCCGCGGGCTCGGCGAGCACCGCGGTCGTCAACCCGGCGTCCGTCGCGTGCGCGGCGGCGGCCTTTCCGGCACGGCCGCCGACCACGAGGCCCTCGAGCAGGCTGTTGGAGGCCAACCGGTTCGCGCCGTGCATTCCGGTTCGTGCCACCTCCCCTGCGGCGAACAAGCCCGGCCAACTCGGTGCGCCCGTGCACATCGGTGACCACGCCGCCGCAGCTGTAGTGGGCGCCGGGGACGACGGGAATGGCCTGACGCGTCGGATCGATGCCCGCATCCCGGCAAGCCGCGGTGACCGTGGGAAAGCGCATCTCGAAGCCCTTGATGCCCGCTTGCGTCGAGGTACACGCAGGGGTCACCGGTCGCCGTCATCCGTGGCGTCGATCGCCGCGGCGACGACATCCCGCGGCGCCAGATCGCCCATCGGGTGCACGCCCTCGGTGACCGAACGGCCTTGGGAATCGACAAGAACCGCACCCTCGCCGCGAACCGCCTCGGTGATCAGCGGCCGGCGGCCGCCCGCATGCCCGTCGAACAGCATCGTGGGGTGGAACTGGATGAACTCGAGGTCAGACTACCGGCAGCCCCGGCCCACATCGCCAGCGCGACGCCGTCACCCGTCGACCCTTCCGGATTCGTGGTCGCCGAATAGAGGTGACCCGAGTCCGCCGGTCGCAAGGATCACCGATCGCGCGTGCACGATCCCCGGCCCGTCGTCGTTCAGCGTCAGGACACCGGTGACCGCGCCGTCCTCGTGCAGGATCTCCAGCGCGACGTGGTTGCGACGAATATCCAGTCGGGCCGCGGCGTCGTCGAGCGCCCGCTGCACCTCGGCGCCGGTCGCGTCACCACCGGCGTGGATGATCCGTCGCCGCGAATGGCCGCCCTCCCGAGTCAGCGACCACTGGCCCGGGGCCGCTTCGTCGAATCGTGCGCCGTCGTCGACAAGGTCGCGCACGGCACGGTAACCGTCGGAGACGATGGAGCGCACCACCTCCGGATCGCACAGTCCGGCACCCGCGGCCAATGTGTCGGCGACGTGCGCGTCCACCGAGTCTTCCGTTTCGGGAAGCACAACGGCGATGCCGCCCTGGGCGTAGAACGTGGCCGTATTGCCTGCCTTGCTGAGCACCATCACCTTGCGGCCGCGGCGGTGCGCCGCAAGTGCGGCGACCAGGCCCGCAACACCGGTGCCGATCACCACGACGTCGGCGCGCTGTTGCCAGTAGCCGCGCCCGCCGCAGGATGCTTGCCCGGTCATTCGCCGCCGCCGGGCTGACCGATCTCGATCATCCGCTGCACACTGGCCCGCGCCAGCCGGGCGGTCTCGGCGATCGACGTGGACCTCGTCCTTGCCCTCCACCAGGCAGCGCAGCAGCGCGGCCGGGGTGATCATCTTCATGAACTTGCACGACGCGCGGTCGTTGACTGCCCGGAAGTCGACTTCCGGTGCGGCGCGCCGTAATTGGTGCAGCATTCCGACCTCAGTGGCGACCAGCACCTGCCGTGCGCGGGTGTCCCGGGCGGCGTCGAGCATGCCGCCGGTGGACAGGATCTTCACCCGGTCCTCGGGGAAGGCGCCTTCCCCGGCCAGGTAGAGAGCCGAAGTGGCACATCCGCATTCGGGGTGGACGTACAGCTCGGCATCCGGGTGCGTCCGTGCCTGGTCGGCCAGTTCGTCGCCGTTGATCCCGGCGTGCACATGGCACTCGCCGGCCCAGACATGGAGGTTCTTGCGGCCGGTGACCCGGCGCACGTGCGCGCCGAGGAACTGGTCCGGGCAGAACAGCACCTCGCGGTCCGCCGGGATCGACGCCACCACCTCGACCGCGTTCGACGACGTGCAGCAGATGTCGGTCTCGGCTTTCACCGCGGCAGTGGTGTTCACGTAGGACACCACAACGGCGCCGGGATGCTCGGCCTTCCAGGCACGCAGTTCGTCGGCGGTGATCGAGTCGGCCAGCGAGCATCCAGCCCGCTGGTCGGGAATCAGCACGGTTTTCTGCGGTGACAGGATCTTCGCGGTCTCGGCCATGAAGTGCACGCCGCAGAACACGATCGTGTCCTCGGGCACTTCGGCTGCGATGCGCGACAGCGCCAGCGAGTCACCGACATGGTCGGCAACGTCCTGGATGGCCGGTAGCTGATAGTTGTGCGCCAGCAGCGTCGCGCCCCGTAGATCGGCCAGGCGGCGCACCTCGGCGGCCCACTCCTGGTCGCCGTCGACGCCGGAAAATCCAGTGGGACCGGCGATTATCCGGTCCGCCAGATCGTTAGCGGGCATGCGATCCAAAACCGTCACAGCCGCCTCCTTCACTCCGTCGAGGTTTTCGACTTATAATCGAAAACATGGTCCATATTAGCACCGAGCACGAGGTGTTGGCTGCCGTGTTCCAGGTTCGCGGTCGTAACCTCGAGGGCGAACCCCCGAAACCTGCACTTCACGTGCTGTTGTGGCAGCGTGCACTGACATCCGGAGTCGCGGAAAATGGGCCCTTCCCGGTGGTCGGCTGCGCGACGACGAGGACCTGACCAGCTCAGTTCGACGCCAGCTCGCCGAAAAGGTCGACCTTCGTGAGGTTGCTCACCTGGAACAGCTCGCGGCTTTCTCCGATCCCCATCGGGTTCCCGGCGCACGCACGATCGCGTCGACGTTCCTCGGGCTGGTGCCCTCTCCCGCAACCCCCGAACTGCCGGCGGACACACGTTGGCATCCGGTGAGCGATCTGCCGCCGATGGCGTTCGACCACGGTCCGATGGTCGAACACGCCCGCGCTCGACTTGTCGCGAAGCTGTCCTACACGAACATCGGGTTCGCCTTGGCGCCAACAGAGTTCGCCGTGTCGACGTTGCGGGACATCTACAGCGCCGCACTGGGCCATCCGGTGGACGCGACCAACCTGCAACGCGTACTGGAGCGCCGAAACGTCATCACCCGCACCGGCACCACCGCACGATCAGGTCGCAGCGGCGGCCGCCCCGCCGCGCTGTACAGGTTCACCGACTCCCGCTATCGCGTGACCGACGAGTTCGCCGCATTACGCCCGCCGGGGTGAGTCGGACTGGCTTCTTAACGCTTTCTTAAGTAAGAATGGCCAGATGGACCTGGGCAGCGTCGCGCCAGCAGCTGGTGCAGAGTGGATCGGGCACGTCCCCCACGAGGATCTGGTGCGCGGTACCCGCCCGCAGCTGCCATGCGACGACCCGTTCTACGAACCTCCGACCGGCTTCCAGCACTCCACCCCCGGAACCGTGCTGCGCAGCAGGGACGTCGAGCTGGCATTCATGGGCCTCATCCCGCAGCGCGTTCGGGCCACCCAGCTGCTGTATCGCACCACCGACATGCACGGTAAGCCCGATGCCGCCGCGACCACGGTGATCGTGCCCACAGAACGCGCGCCTGCGGCCGTCACGCCGGTGATCTCCTACCAGTGCGCCATCGACGCCGTCACGTCACGCTGCTTCCCCTCGTATGCCCTGCGGCGCCACGCGCACGCCACGGGCGCGGTCGCCCAGTTCGAGTTCCTTCTGGTCGCCGCGTGCCTCGCCGAGGGCTGGGCGGTGTCGGTGCCCGACCATGAGGGCCGTCGGGGCATGTGGGGCGCCCCGTACGAACCCGGCTACCACGTCCTCGACGGGGTGCGTGCCGCGCTCGGCTCCAAGCGGCTGGGACTCTCGCCGGACGCACCGGTCGGGCTCTGGGGTTACTCCGGCGGCGGACTCGCCAGCGCTTGGGCGGCCGAGGTGAGCGGTTCCTACGCGCCGGAACTCAACGTCGTCGGCGCGGTGCTCGGATCGCCCGTCGGCGACCTTGGCCACACGTTCCGCCGGCTCAACGGCACGGTCGATGTCCGGGCTGCCCGCGCTCGTCGTCGCCGCGCTGGCGCACATCTACCCCGACCTCGACCGGATCATTCAGGAGCACGCCACCGAAGAGGGCAAGGTGCTGCTGCAGCGTCTGCACACGATGACGACCACCGAGGCAATCATCCGGATGGCCGAGCAAGGACATGGGCGACATGCTCGACCAGCCCCTCGAGCAGATCCTGGGCACGCCCGGAGGTGCAGCATGTCTTCGCCGACATCAAGCTCGGCGTGGCGGTGCCGACTCCGCCGGTGCTGATCGTGCAGGCGGTCCACGACTTCCTGATCTCGGTCGGGGACATCGACGAGCTCGCCGACACATACAAGTCCGGTGGCGCTTCGGTGACCTACCACCGGGATATGTTCAGCGAGCACATGCTGCTGCACCCGATGTCCGCACCGATGGCGCTGCGCTGGCTCATCGATCGATTCGCCGGAAAGCCCTTGTCGGAGCACATGGTTCGGACCAAGTGGCCGACACTGCTGAACCCGATGACCTACGTCGGCATGGCGCGGTTGGCGAAGATCGTCGCCAAGGTGGTCACTGGCCGGACGGTAGAGCGTTCTCCGCTGTAACAGACTGATCGAGTTCGTCGCCTGCGACGGGCGGCCAGGCACCCAGATCGTCACGTGGGATCGCCACCGCGATGAGTGAGTAGACCAGGGCCGCGATCGCCGCGGGAAACAAGATCGTCACAGCGATCTGCAGCGGCGAATGCCCGAAGAACACCGGCGGTGCCTCGATCACGTAGTGCACGCGATCGTCGGGGGAAATCGGAGCGCCGTCGACATCGATGGACCCGTAGCGCCAATGCACCAGCACCGCACCGACTCCCGCCGCCGCGCCGGCCGCAGCAGCACCTCCGAGAGCGAGCGCCGTGACCATCAGCGGACCGCGGTGTGCCTGCCACTGCCACACCAGCACCGCCGCGACGACAGCCATCACACACAGCATGCCGACGACCAGGAAGGCCGCGACGAAGAAGTTGTCGGCCTCGGTGCCCAGGTGTGCCCGGACGCGTTCACCGGCCTTGGTCAACGCCACGACGCCGTGCACCGCCGGCGCCAGCCACGCCCACAGCACACCGATCGCCACACCGGTCAGCGTGAGTGCGGCGATCACGGTCAGCGCTGCACGTCCGCGCGAAATTCGTGGCGGGGCTAATTCGTTCATCGCTGATCCAGATCTTTAGAGTCGGTGACGCCGTGCCGCGAGCATTTTGCCGACCAGCCGTCGGGCCGCACCTGCACGATCATCCGACGGCCGCACTCCGCGCAGAACCGCGGCGGCTCGAGGCCGAGCTGCGCCGCTGCCGGTAGCACCGTTCCGTCGGGTTCCCCCGTGTAGACGTTGAATGCCATCTACAGGCTGGCGTTCAGCGCCTTGATGGGCATCTGCAGGTCGTCGAGCAGCTCGAGATCGGCTTCGGCAGGCCGGCCCAGCGTCGTCAGGTAGTTGCCGACGATCACGGCGTTGATGCCACCGAGAATGCCTTGTTTGGCACCCAGGTCGCCCAGCGTGATCTCGCGGCCACCGGCGAACCGGAGCATGGTGCGTGGCAGGGCGAGCCGGAACGCCGCCACCGCCTTCAGCGCCTCTGCGGCCGGCAGCACGTCCAGGTCGCCGAACGGGGTGCCCGGCCGCGGGTTGAGGAAGTTCAGCGGCACCTCATGCGGATCGAGTTCGGCGAGGTTGGCGGCGAACTCCGCCCGCTGTTCGAGGGTTTCGCCCATGCCGAGGATGCCGCCGCAGCAGACCTCCATGCCTGCCTCGCGAACCATCTGCAGGGTGTCCCACCGCTCTTCCCAGCTATGGGTGGTGACGACGTTGGTGAAGAACGACCGCGCGGTCTCCAGATTGTGGTTGTAGCGGTGCACGCCCATCTCGGAAAGGCGCTCGACCTGCTCGGCGGTGAGCATGCCCAGTGAGCAGGCGATCTGGATGTCGACCTCGTTGCGGATCGCCTCGATGCCGGCGGCCACCTGGGCCAGCAGTCGCTCGTCCGGTCCGCGCACCGCGGCGACGATGCAGAATTCGGTGGCGCCGCTCTTCGCGGTCTGCTTGGCGGCCTCCACCAGGCTCGGGATGTCCAGCCACGCGCTGCGCACGGGTGACGCGAAAAGCCCTGACTGCGAACAGAAATGGCAGTCTTCGGGGCACCCGCCGGTCTTGAGGCTGATGATGCCCTCGACCTCGACGTCGGGGCCGCACCACTTCATCCGGACCTCGTGGGCAAGCGCCAGCAGCTCGTCGAGGCTCTCGTCGGGCAGCCGCAGCACCTGCAGCGTCTGATCCTGGTCGAGGCCTTCGCCGCGCTCCAGTACCTGGTCGCGTGCCTTCACCAGAATGTCGCTCACCCGTGGGATCCCTTCATCGAACTTGAGCACGTCGGCGCATCAGGCGGGGCCGACAGTTGAACACGTCGGCGGGGCCGACAATTGAACACCGTTCAGGTTAGGGTACCGGTGTGCAGCTCCACAAACGCGACGTGGTCGAGGCGGCGGCGAGCCTGCTGGATGAATACGGGATCGCCGACCTCACGATGCGACGGCTCGCCCGTGAGCTCGGCGTGTCCCCCGGCGCCCTTTACTGGCATTTCGCCAACAAGCAGGAGCTGCTTGGCGCCATCTCCGACCGCATTCTGGACGGTGTGCCTTCCGCAGGGGGCATCGTCGACGTCTGCCAGCGGCTGCGCGATGCGCTGCTGTCGCATACCGACGGTGCCGAGTTGGTGTCGGCCAGTTTCGCGGCAGGCCAGTCGTCGGCGATGAAGCAGATCCTGGCGGTGTTGACCGAGGCGGTGTCCGACGTCGGCGTGGACAACGCGCATGCCGAGCTGGCCGCCCGCACCGTCGTCTACTACGTGCTCGGCTTCACCGTGGACGAGCAGTCCCGTTTGCAGTGGGATGCGGCGGGCGCCGAGTTGCCCGAGTGGCAGTCGGTGCTCACCGACGACGCCAATGCACGGTTCGGGTTCGGCCTGCGCCTGTTCGTCGACGGCATCAACGTTTCTCAGGCGATCTTCGAGTAGTCGTGATCACCGTCGACGATGTGCGGCGCATCGCCTCGATCTTGCCGACGTCGTCAGAGGCTGTGGTGCGCGACCAGATCAGGTTCCGCGCCGGACGGCTTGTCTACGCCGCGTTCTCGCGGGACGAAAAGGTGATGGGCGTCGGGTTTCCCAAGGAGGAGCGCGCGGCCATGGTTGCCGCGCACCCCGACAAGTTCATGCTTCCGCGCAAGTCGGAGATGCGATACAACTGGCTTCTGGTGCGGCTGGACGCGATCGATCTCGACGAGCTCCGCGAGCTGGTGATCGATGGCTGGCGGATGTGTGTACCGAAAAGCATTGGGGCGAAAGTACTTTAGATCAAGTGCTCGCGCTTGGCGTTACCGTCCCAATGCCTGATGGCAACAGCGGTCGCCGACAGGTCACGACCCACACTTTTCACCGTCAGCGCCGCCCGCAGTCGGTCGGCGGGCACCCGGCGCGCCAGCGTCACATGTGGCGTCCACTGACCAGGCTCCGAATGCGGAAGCGGACCGGCCGGCATCTGCGGCAGGCAGGCACCATGCACCTCGGCATGGAGTGACAGCAGTCCGGCGGACGGTACGACCAACCGCACCAGCGTGAAGTCCCGTCGACCAAACAGCATGGGTGCACCGATGGTGCAGGTGAGCGGTAGACGCTGCAGCACGGGCCGCAACGCGTCATGCACCGAGTCGTCGATGCGCTCCGCAACCGTGAGAGTGACGTGGGGTCTATTGCTGGGACCCGTATGCGCGGCCTGGCTACGGACGCCCGCGTCGGTGAGGTCAGCCCAGATGCGGCGGACCGCCGCCTCGGTGTCCGCGTCGAAGACGAGCTCGACGGAATGCACCATCGCTACCCCACACTGGCGATCCACGCCGGATCGAACGCCGACGCGCTGACAGCCTCGAACTCGCCGGCGCTCACCGCACCCAGGCCCGCAGGTAGCACCGCGCGCAGCGGAGCCAGCCTGCCCAGCGCCTCGCGATTGCCCTCCTCGGCCGGACCGGGGTCGGGCGGCCACGATCCGATCACCAATCCGGCGCACGGGACCCCATGGGAAGCAAGCGATTCCAATGTCAGCGCCGTGTGGTTCAACGTGCCGAGGCCCGCGGCGACCACGACCAGCACCGGTGCGGCCAAGTCCACCGCGACGTCGCGCAGCGTCGCGCCGTCCGCACCGAGTTCGACAAGCAGTCCGCCGGCACCCTCCACCAGCACCAGCTTCGCCTCTACTCGCCGCACCGATCCGACCAGTTCGGCCCTTGTGGGCAACGCCAGCCCCGCCCTCTTTGCGGCCGCGGCCGGGGCCAGCGGCTCCGGGTATCGCCACGAACCATGCAGGTCGGTCACGCCGGAAAGCCGGGCGATATCGGCCAGGTCGTCATCGCGGGGACTGCCGGTCTGCACCGGTTTGCACACCGCGACGTCGATACCGGCAAGGCGCGCATGACAGGCCAAGGCCGCGGTCGCGACCGTCTTGCCGACTCCGGTGTCCGGTTCCGGTGACGACGAGCGTGCTCACGCGCCGCGAAAAAGCACGTCGGTGAGAACCTCACGCGCCAAGGCCATCTCGTCCGTCCGAAAGCGACGCGCGGGCTGTCAGCCGCAACCGGGACGTGCCCGGCGCGCACCGTCGGCGGCCGGAAGCAGCCGACCCGTACCCCGCGATCCAGACATGCCACCGCGGCGGCCAACGCCACCTCCGGCTCACCCAGGATCACCGACACCACCGCCGAACCGGGCCGCTCGGCGACGCCGCACACCGTCGCCAGCGCCGCCGCATTTTCAAGCACCGCCTGCGCGCGCCACGGCTCGGCGATCAACACGTCCAGCGCCGCCCGCGCGGCCCCCACCGCGGCGGGCGCCAGGCCGGTGTCGAAGATGAACGGCCGCGCCGCGTCGATCAGGTGGTCGCGCACCGCCGCGGGCCCGAGCACCACGCCGCCCTGGCTGCCCAGCGCCTTGGACATCGTGGTGGTCATCACCACGTCTGGCGCGCCGGCCAAGCCCGACCTCGTGCACCAGTCCCCGACCGCCGGTCCCCCGCACCCCGAGCGCGTGCGCCTCGTCGACAACCAGCAGCGCGCCGTGGCGACGGCACACGTCGTGCAACGCGCGCAGCGGAGCCAGTGCGCCGTCGGCGGAGAACACCGACATCGGTGACGCACGACCGCGCGCTCCTCGTCACGGGCGGCCAGCGCCGCCTCTACGGCCGCGACGTCGCGGTGCGGCGTCACCACCACCCGGGCCCGCGACAGCCGGCACGCGTCGACCAGGGACGCGTGCGTGAGGGCATCCGACACCAACAGCGACCCGGCGCCCGACAGCGACTACCACCGCGCCCAGGTTCGCGGTGTAGCCCGACGAGAACACCAGCGCGGACTCGGCGCCGACGAAATCGGCGAGCGCGCGTCTCGAAGCCTTCGTGGATCTCGGTGTTGCCGGTGACCAGGCGTGACCCCGTCGACCCGGCACCCCAGGTACGCAGCGCGGCCACCCCGCCGTCGATCACTGTCGGGATGCTGCGACAGGCCGAGATAGTCGTTGGAGGCCAGGTCGAGTTCGGCGCCGACGGGCGGACGGGTGCGCAGGGACCGCCGCAGCCCCGCGGCGCGGCGCTGCTGCTCGACGTCGTCGAGCCAGGCCAGCGGCGAAAGACCTGTGCGCGTCAAACCGGCGCTCCTCGATGTGGCGAGCCGACAATTGAACACGTCGGCGAGCCGACAAATTGAACACCGTTCAGGTTAGTGCACCCGCGACGCCGACCATCGCCGAGGTGATCTGCCCGATCTCCGCCGGCGTGCAGATGTACGGCGGCATCGCGTAGATGAGGTTGCGGAACGGTCGCAGCCAGACCCCGTGGTCGAGCGCCGCCGGCGTCGCGACCGCCAGATCGACGGGGCGTTCCATCTCGATGACGCCGATCGCACCGAGCACCCGCACGTCGGCCACTCCAGGCAGCGTCCGCGGCGGCCGCCAGGCCGTCGCTGCAGGCCCGCCCCGATCTTGCCCACGGTCGAGCGCCAGTCTCCGGCGAGCAACAGCTCGACCGACGCCACCGACACCGCACATGCCAGCGCGTTCGCCATGAAGGTCGGGCCGTGCATCAGCGCGCCCGGCTCGCCGGCGCTGATGGTGTGCGCGATCTGCGACGTGCACAGCGTCGCGGCCAGGGTGATGTAGCCGCCGGTGAGCGCCTTTCCGACGCACATGATGTCGGGGCTCACCCGCGCGTGTTCGGCGGCGAACATCTCCCCGGTGCGGCCGAATCCGGTGGCGATCTCGTCGAAGATCAGCAGCACGTCGTGGCGGGTCGCAGATCGTCCCGCAGGTCGGTGAGGTACCGCGGATCGTGGAACCGCATCCCGCCTGCGCCCTGCACCACCGGCTCGACGATGACGGCCGCCAGCTCGCCGGCATGCTCGACCAGTTGTCGCTCGAACGCCGCCACGTAGGCGGCGTCGTACGCGCTCGGGACCGGCAGGCGCGAAGACCTGGCGGGCCAGCACCGAGTTTTCGCCCGTCCAGAGCTCATGCATGCCGCCGTCCGGGTCGCAGACGCTCATCGGCGTGAAAGTGTCGCCGTGATAGCCGCCACGCCAGGTCATCAGCCGGTGCTTCGCCGCGCCGGCCGACGCTGCGCCAGTACTGCAGCGCCATCTTGACCGCGACCTCCACCGACGACCGATCCCGAGTCGCTGAAGAACACGGTGTCGAGCCCGTCCGGGGTGAGCTGGACCAGCAGCTGTGCCAGCCGGGCTGCGGGTTCGTGGGTCAGCCCGCCGAACATGACGTGGTTCATGGTCGACAGCTGATCGGTGATCGCCGCATCCAGGACCGGGTGGCCGTGACCGTGGATCGCGGTCCACCAGGAGGCCATCGCGTCGAGCACGCGCAGCTCGCCACCGTCGCGGATGCAAAGTGAGCCACGGCGCCGTGGGCACCCACCGCGACCAGCGGGTGCGGTGCCATTGACGCTCGGCGCACCGATCGTGCTGTAGGGATGCCAGACGTGGGCGGCGTCGATGGCGCTGATCTCGGCGGGCGTCAGTGCGGCCACCTTCGGTAGATTATCGGTCGACCATGATGACCCTCGCCCCTCCCCGGCCGGCACCAGTCACCGAGCCGGGACCTCCGTCACGCGATGCGAACGCGTTCAAGGGAGCGCGCGCAACCGATCACTACCGGCACGACCTCGACGGTCTGCGCGGCATCGCGATCCTGCTCGTTGCGGTGTTCCATGTATGGTTCGGCCGCGTCTCCGGTGGTGTGGACGTCTTCCTCGCGTTGTCGGGATTCTTCTTCGGCGGACGCATCCTGCGTACAGCGATGACGCCGGGCGCCTCGCTGTGGCCGGTGCCCGAAGTAACCCGGCTGGTTCGCCGGCTGCTGCCTGCCCTCGTGGTCGTGCTCGCGGCCGCGGCGGTGCTGACCATCCTCATCCAGCCCCAAACCCGTTGGGAGACATTCGCCGACCAGAGCCTGGCCAGCCTGGGCTACTACCAGAACTGGGAATTGGCCAACACCGTATCGGACTACCTTCGAGCCGGCGAGGCCGTCAGTCCGCTGCAACACATCTGGTCGATGTCGGTGCAGGGCCAGTTCTACATCGGGTTTCTGGCACTGATCTTCGGGTGCGCCCTATTGTTCCGCCGAATCTTCGGCCGCCACATGCGGATCGCGTTCATCGTGCTGCTGAGCGCGTTGACCATCGCGTCGTTCGTCTACGCGATCTTCGCCCATAACGCCGATCAGGCCACCGCCTACTACAACAGCTTCGCGCGGGCCTGGGAGCTGCTGCTCGGCGCGCTCGTCGGCGCACTCGTCACGCTACCTGCGCTGGCCGATGTGGCTGCGCACCGTGGCGGCAGTGGTCGGCTTGGCCGCGATCCTCGCGTGCGGCGCTCCTGATCGACGGGGTGCACGAGTTTCCCGGGCCGTGGGCGCTGGTGCCGGTCGGGCGCGACGATGCTGTTCATCCTGTCCGCGGCGAACCGGCTGGCCGACCCGCACACTCGCGGTCGTATGCCCGCCCCCAACCGTCTGCTGGCCACCGCGCCCTTCGTGGCGCTGGGCGCCATGGCGTACTCGCTGTACCTGTGGCACTGGCCGCTGCTGATCTTCTACCTGTCCTATACCGGGCATACCCGCGTGAACTTCCTCGAGGGCGCCGGCGTGCTGCTGGTGTCCGGCGTGCTGGCCTGGCTGACCACGAAGTACGTCGAGAATCCGCTGCGCTATCGCGCACCCGCCACATCGGCCCCGGCCGTCCCGCTGCGGACCCGCCTGCGCAGGCCGACGATGGCACTCGGCTCGGTGGTCGTGCTGCTGGCGGTGGCGTTGACCGCAACATCGTTCACCTGGCGCGAACACGTGACCATCGAACGCTCGTCGGGCAAAGAGCTGACCGGCCTTTCGTCGCGCGACTATCCCGGTGCTCGTGCACTTCTCGACAAGGTCAAGGTGCCGAAGCTGCCGATGCGCCCGACGGTGCTCGAAGCCAGGAACGACCTGCCCCGCACCACCGAGGACGGCTGTATCAGCGACTTCGACAACGTCGGCGTCATCACCTGCAACTACGGCGACGACTCCGCCACCCGCACCATCGCGCTCGCGGGTGGTTCACACGCCGAACACTGGATCACCGCGCTGGACCTGCTCGGCAGGATGCACAACTTCAAGGTGGTCACCTATCTGAAGATGGGCTGCCCACTGACCACCGAGGAAGTGCCCGCTGGTCATGGGCGACAACCGCCCGTACCCGAAGTGCCACGAATGGAACGAGCGGGTGATGGACAAGCTCATCGCCGACCGTCCCGACTACGTGTTCACCACCGCGACACGGCCGTGGAACATCAAACCCGGCGACGTCATGCCGGGCACCTATGTCGGAATCTGGCAGACGTTGTCCGACAACAACATTCCGATCCTCGCGATGCGCGATACCCCGTGGCTGGTACGCAACGGTAAGCCGTACTTCCCCGCCGACTGCCTGGCGGAGGGCGGCAACGCCACGTCCTGCGGCGTCAAGCGATCCGACGTACTGTCGCCCTATAACCCCACACTCGATTTCGTCGCACGGTTCCCGATGCTCAAGCCGCTGGACATGAGCGACGCGGTGTGCCGGAAGGATATCTGCCGCGCGGTGGAGGGAAATGTGCTTGCTGTACCACGACGCCCACCACATCTCGAGTACCTACATGCGCACGATGACCCCCGAACTCGGACGCCAGATTGCGGCTGTCACCGGTTGGTGGGTCGACTGATGGCATCCGACGCACCGGCGTCGGTACCCACTGTCTGGCCGGGGACTGCCCTATCCCCTCGGGGCCACCTATGACGGCGCAGGCACGAACTTCTCGCTGTTCTCCGAGGTCGCCGAGCGGGTGGAGTTGTGCCTGATCGGCAAGGACGGCAGCGAGGAACGCGTCAACCTCGAAGAGGTCGACGGCTACGTCTGGCACTGCTATCTGCCCACCGTGACACCGGGGCAGCGGTACGGGTTCCGCGTCCACGGGCCGTGGGAGCCGACGGCCGGCCATCGCTGCGATTCGAGCAAGCTGCTGCTCGACCCCTACGGGAAGTCCTTTCACGGCGACTTCGACTTCAGCCAGGCGCTGTTCTCCTACGACCTGAACGGCCGACGACCTCGCGAGCGGCGGGACGCCGCCGATGATCGACTCCCTCGGCCACACGATGACCAGCGTCGTGATCAACCCGTTCTTCCAGTGGGTGTCTGACCGCGCGCCGCGCACGCCCTACCACGAAACCGTGATCTACGAGGCGCACGTCAAGGGCATGACTCAGACGCACCCCGGTATCCCCGACGAGTTACGCGGGACCTACGCCGGCCTCGGTCATCCAGCGATCATCGACCACCTCAAATCGCTGAACGTGACCGCAATCGAACTGATGCCGGTGCACCAGTTCATGCACGACCACCGGTTACTGGACCTGGGATTGCGAAACTACTGGGGCTACAACACATTCGGGTTCTTCGCGCCGCACTATCAGTACGCGGCGAACAAGCACGCCGGCGGGGCCGTCGCGGAGTTCAAGACCATGGTGCGCTCGTTCCACGAGGCGGGCATCGAGGTCATCCTCGACGTCGTCTACAACCACACCGCCGAAGGCAACCATCTCGGCCCGACGATCAACTTCCGCGGCATCGACAATGCCGCCTACTACCGCCTGCTCGACGGCGATCCGAAGTTCTACAAGGACTTCACCGGCACCGGCAACAGCCTCAACGCCCGGCACCCGCACACACTGCAGCTGATCATGGATTCGCTGCGGTACTGGGTGATGGACATGCACGTCGACGGATTCCGCTTCGACCTGGCCGCCACACTGGCCCGCGAGTTCTACGACGTCGACCGACTCTCGGCGTTCTTCGATCTGGTGCAACAGGATCCGGTGGTCAGCCAGGTGAAACTGATCGCCGAACCGTGGGACATCGGCGAGGGCGGCTATCAGGTCGGCAACTTTCCCGGGTTTGTGGACCGAGTGGAACGGGAAATATCGCGACACTGTGCGTGACTACTGGCGGGGTGAACCCGCGACCCTTGGTGAATTCGCGTCCCGGCTGACCGGGTCGTCGGATCTGTACGAGGCGACCGGCAGGCGGCCGAGCGCCAGCATCAATTTCGTCACCTGCCACGACGGCTTCCCGCTTGCCGACCTCGTCTCCTACAACGAGAAGCACAACGAGGCCAACGGCGAGGACAACCGCGACGGCGAGAGCCACAACCGGTCGTGGAACTGCGGCGTCGAAGGGCCCACCGACGATCCCGAGATCCTCGCACTGCGCGCCAAGCAGATGCGCAACATCATCGGCACGCTGATGCTTTCGCAGGGCACCCCGATGCTCGCGCACGGCGACGAGATCGGCCGCACCCAACGCGGCAACAACAATGTCTACTGCCAGGACTCCGAGATCTCGTGGATGGACTGGTCGCTGTGCGACAAGAACGCCGACCAGCTCTCGTTCACCCGCAAGGTGATCGAATTTCGCAAGCGCCATCCGGTGTTTCGGCGGCGCCGCTTCTTCGAGGGCAAGCCCATCCGCAGCCGGCGACCAGTTCCGCGACATCGCGTGGCTCACCCCGGCAGGCAACGAAATGACGCCGGAGGACTGGGGATCGGGTCTGGACAAGTGCGTTGCGGTCTTCCTCAACGGCGAAGCCATCGCCGCGCCCAACGAGCGCGGCGAGCGCGTGGTCGACGACTCGTTCCTGCTCTGCTTCAACGCACACAGCAAGAAGGTGGATTTCGCCGCACCCGACAACGAGCTATGCCGCCCAGTGGACCGCAGCGATCGACACCGCCGACCCGACGGGCGAGACCGATCTCGTCGTCGCCGCGGGCGAGAAGCTCACGCTTGCACCACGGTCCCTACTGGTGCTGCGTAAGACCGCCTAACGCATGCCATTCCATCCGCTTTCGACGTATCGACTACAGATGCGCGGTGACTCCTTCACATTCGCCGACGCCGAGAACCTGCTCGACTACCTCGACGAACTCGGCGTCTCCCACCTGTACCTGTCGCCGATCCTCACCGCGACGAAGGGCTCGACGCACGGCTACGACGTCACCGATCCCACCACGGTGTCGGCCGAACTGGGCGGCGCCGACGGCCTGGCCCGGTTGTCGTCGGCGGCGCGCAGAAGCGCGGATCGGCCTGATCGTCGACATCGTGCCCAACCACGTCGGCGTGGACGATCCGCAGCAGAATCCGTGGTGGCTGGATGTGCTGACACACGGCCGGAATTCGGCGTACTCCTCGTACTTCGATATCGACTGGGATCTGGACCCGGACGGCAAGATCGTGTTGCCGATCCTGGGCGCGCGACGGTGACGACGTGCCCGGACGGCTATCCCGCCCGACAGCGCCGCACTATCGCGCTGATCGGCTGGCGCAACGGAATCTGCGGCTACCGGCGGTTCTTCTCCATCACCTCGCTGGCCGGTTTACGCCAGGAGGATCGCGCGGTTTTCGACGCGACTCACGCGGAGGTCGGCCGCTGGTTCCGCGAGGGGCTGGTGGACGGTGTCCGCATCGACCACCCCGACGGATTGTCCGACCCCGCAGGCTATCTGGCCTGGCTTCGCGAGCTCGCGGGGCCGCAGGCGTGGATCGTCATCGAGAAGATCCTCGCCGTCGACGAGGCCTTGGAGCCGAGCCTTCCGGTCGCGGGCACCACCGGCTATGACGCGCTGCGCGAGATCGGCGGCGTGTTCATCGATCCGGCCGGCGAAGCCGCTCTGACCGATCTGTTCGACTCCGCCGGGCCCGCCTACCGCACGACACCCGAGATCGCCCGCACGGCTCAAGGCCGATGCCGTCACCGACACCCTCAAGAGTGAACTCGCACGGCTCTGCAGGACGATCACGGCCGCCACCGGTACGCAGCACCCCGACCTGGGGTCCGCGGTGGCGACACTGATCAGCCATATCGAGGTCTACCGTTCGGATTACCAAGCACTTTCGGTCGTGCTGCCGACCGCATTCGCCGATGCCGGCGCCGAGCGGCCGGATCTCGCGGACGCTTTTGCGATCGTGGCTGCGGCGTTGTCGGTCAGCACCGAAACCAATGTGCGACTGCAGCAGTTGTGCGGTGCGGCGACCGCAAAATCGATGGAGGACTGCCTGTTCTACCGCGACGCACGACTGGTTTCGCTCAACGAAGTCGGCGGGGAGCCCCGACGATTCGGGGTCAGCGTCGCCGAGTTCCACCAGCGCGCGGCGGTGCGGGCAGCGATGTGGCCACACACCATGGTCGACCCTGTCCACGCACGACACCAAGCGCGGCGAGGACGTCCGCGCCCGCATCGGGGTGCTGTCGCAGGTGCCGTCGCTGTGGGCGGAGCTCGTCGACGAAGTGGGCAGCCGACCGCCCCGCCGCCCGACCCGACGACGGGACTGTTCCTGTTGCAGAACATGTTCGGCGTGTGGCCGGTGGACGGCACGATCGACCGAGTCGCTGCGGGACCGGTTGCACGCCTACGCCGAGAAGGCGATCCGCGAGGCCGCGCTCGCACACCACCTGGAACGATCCGAACGACGAGTTCGAGATCGGCGGTCCACCGCTGGATCGACACCGTGCTCGACGGGCCGGTCGCAACCGAGATGACAGCGCTTGTGGCGCGGCTGGACCTGCACGCGCGTAGCGACGCGCTTGGCCAGAAGCTGATCGCACTCACCGCGCCCGGCGTGCCGGACATCTACCAGGGCACCGAACTGTGGGACGACAGCCTGGTCGATCCCGACAATCGGCGCCCAGTGGACTACGCGGCGCGCGCCGACGCGCTCAAGACCTTGCGCCACCCGAAGATGCGGGTCGTGGCAGCGGCATTGCGGCTGCGGCGGGACCGCGCCGACAGCTTCAACCGACGGTGGCTACACACCCGTGCTGCGCCCACGGCCCGGCCGCCGATCATCTGCTGGCTTTTCTTCGCGGCGACGACGTCCTGTCCGCGGTGAGCCGGCACACGGTGCGCCTGTCGGAGACCGGCTGGGGCGACACCGCATTGGAGCTACCGGAGGGCCAGTGGACCGACCGCATCTCCGGCGGCGCGGTTCAGTGGCCGGACCCTTGCGGCGCGAGATGTTCGCCGACCTGCCAGTAGCCCTACTGGAGCGCGCCGATGACTGAATTGCGCCGCGGGTTCGCGGTGTGGGCGCCCAGGCCCGATCGGGTCCGGCTCGACGTCGACGGCACGCTGCACGAGATGACCCGGTCCGACGACGGCTGGTGGCGCGCCGACGTCGACGCGCGCACCGGGGCGCGCTACGGGTTCGTTCTCGACGACGACCCCACCGTGCTGCCGGATCCCCGGTCGGCCGCGTCAACCCGACGGTGTCCACGAGCGCTCCGCGCTGTGGCAGCCGGATCCCGATGCCTGGACCGACGGCGAATGGGCCGGCGTCTCGATCGAGGGTCGGGTGATCTACGAACTCCACATCGGCACGTTCACCGGAGGCGCCACCTTCGATTCGGCGATCGAGAAGCTGGACTACCTGGTCGATCTCGGTGTCGACTTCGTCGAACTGATGCCCGTCAACGCCTTTGGCGGCACGCACGGCTGGGGCTACGACGGCGTGCTCTGGTACGCCGTGCACGAACCGTACGGCGGGCCCGACGCGTCTGGTGCGGTTCGTCGACGCCTGCCACCGACGTGGCCTCGGCGTGCTGATCGACGCGGTGTTCAACCACCTCGGCCCGTCGGGCAACTATCTGCCGCGGTTCGGGCCCTACCTGTCCTCTGGCAGCAATCCGTGGGGCGAGTCGATCAACATCTCCGGCGCCGGACGCCGACGAGGTGCGTCGCTACATCATCGAATGCGCGCTGCGATGGATGCGTGACTTCCACGCCGACGGCCTGCGCCTGGACGCGGTACACGCTCTCGTCGACACCACGGCCATGCACATCCTCGAGGAGCTCGCGGCCGAAACCGACGCGCTGTCCGAGCGAGTTGGGCCGCCCGCTGTCGCTGATCGCCGAAAGTGACCTCAACGATCCGCGGCTGATCACCCCCCGTGATCGCGGCGGTCTGGGCATGACCGCCCAGTGGGACGACGATATCCACCACGCGATCCACGCCGCGGTGTCGGGTGAACGCCAGGGCTATTACTCGGATTTCGGCTCGCTGGCGACGCTGGCGCAGACGTTGAAGCACGGGTACTTCCATGCCGGCACCTACTCGTCGTTCCGGCACCGCCGACATGGGCGGCCGCTGGATACGGCGACGATCCCCGCGACCCGGCTGCTGGCGTACACGCTGACGCACGACCAGGTCGGCAACCGGGCGTGCGGCGATCGGCCGTCGCAGAACCTGACCTTCGGGCAGCTGGCGGTCAAGGCGGCACTGGCGCTCGGATCCCCCTACACCGGCAATGCTTTTCATGGGCGAGGAATGGGGCTCGTCATCCCCGTTCCAGTTCTTCACCTCACATCCCGAACCCGATCTGGCCAGGGCGACCGCCGAGGGTCGCAAGCGCGAATTCGCCGAGCACGGATGGGATGCCGACGAGATTCCCGACCCGCAGGACCCCGCCACCTACGAACGCTCGAAGCTGAACTGGCAGGAGATCGACGAGGGCGAACACGGCCGGCTGCGCCGGGTCTACCAGCAGCTGATCTCGTTGCGCCGCAACGAGCCCGACCTGGCCGACCCGTGGCTGGACAATTTGCGCGTCGACTTCGACGAGGACCGGCGGTGGATCGTGATGGAGCGCGGCTCGCTTGGCGATTGCCTGCAACCTCGGAACCGAAGCCGCCGACAGTCCCGGTCACCGGCGAGGTGGTGCTGGCGTGGGATGAGCCGGCCCTCGGCTCGCAGACGACGACGTTACCCGGTCGATCGTTTGCGATCCTCCGACGTTCTCAGAGTCAAGTAGCGGTACGCGGGCGAGCCCGGTTCCAATGCCTCGACATGGATGTCGGATGCCCGCATCCGTACGAGCAGACCGTCGAAGTCTGCGGCCGAACCGAGTTCGATGCCCACCAGTGCCTCACCGGTTTCGCGGTTGTTGCGCTTCACGTACTCGAACAGCGTGATGTCGTCGTTCGGGCCGAGCACCGAGTCGAGGAACCGTCGCAGCGCACCGGGCTCCTGCGGGAAATCCACCAGAAAGTAGTGCTTGAGGCCGAGGTGCACCAGCGAGCGCTCGAGCATCTCGCCGTAGCGGGACACGTCGTTGTTTCCGCCCGAGATCACGCACACCACCGTCGACCCGGGTTCGAGATTCGCCTCCATCAGGGCGGCCACCGACAGCGCCCCCGCGGGCTCGGCGATGATGCCCTCGTTCTGGTAGAGGTCGAGCATCGCGGTGCAGACTGCGCCCTCGGCGGCGGTGGTGAGCGACACCATGTCCCCCGCCGCGGCCAGCGCCGCATACGTCAGCGTGCCGGCGCGGTTCACCGCCGCACCGTCCACGAACTGGTCGACGTCCGTCCAGGGTCACCGGCTCCCCCGCGGCCAACGCGGCGATCATTGCCGCAGCACCGGCGGGCTCGACGCCGAGCACCGACGTGTTGCGGGTGCGTTCGGCCAGATACGTGGTGATGCCTGCGATGCAGCCGCCACCACCGACAGGAACGACCACGAGGTCCGGCTCGTCGTCGAGCTGGTCGAGGATCTCGGCGGCGATGGTGCCCTGCCCCGCGATCGTGCGCGGATCGTCGTATGGCGGAACCAAGGTTGCGCCCGTGCGCGCGATGTCATCCAACGCGGCGGCCGCGGCCTCGTCATAGGTGTGACCGACCGCGATCAGCTCGATGAACTCGCGGCCGTGATACCGGATGCGATCACGCTTCTGTTTGGGCGTCTTGCCCGGCACATAGACCCGGCCGTGAATACCCATCGACCGGCAGGCCATGGCGAACCCCTGCGCGTGGTTGCCTGCCGACGAGCACACGACCCCGGCGGCGATCTCCTCGGCGGACAGCTGCATCAGCAGGTTGTGGGCGCCGCGCAGCTTGTAGGACCGTACGGCCTGCTGATCTTCGCGCTTGAGGTAGACATTCGCGCCGGTGGCCTCTGACAGCCGGTCGCTGAATTCCAGCGGGCTGCGCAGGACGACACCGGAAATTCGCCGAGCAGCCTCGTCGATGTCGGCCGCGGACAGCGGCGACGTTCTCCGAGGATGGCTCAGTTCAGCGGACACCGGTCAATGGTGCCACCAACCAGCCCAGTTGATCCAGTTAATCGGGGTCAGCACGAACACCGGGATCTGGCGGTCGGTCTTGGTTTGATACTCCGCGTAGTCGGGCCACGCCTCGACCGCCCGCTCCCACCAGGTCGCCTTTTCGTCGTCGAACACCTCACGTGCCTCGTAATCCTTGGTGACGGAGCCGTCCTGCAGCTCGACCCGTGGGTGCGCTTTGACGTTGTAGTACCAAACCGGGTTCTTCGGGGCCCCGCCCAGCGACGCGACGATCGCGTACTGGCCGTCGTGTTCCACCCGCATCAACGGTGTCTTGCGGATCTTGCCGGTCTTGGCGCCGATGGTGGTCAGCAGAATGAGGGGCTTGTCCTTCATCTCGATGCCCTCGGTGCTGCCCGTCTCCATGATCTTGTCGGCGTGATCTCGGACCCAGTCCCACGGGCTGGCTTCGTATTCTCCGGAAAGTGGCATGTCAACGCAGCTTAGGCCCGCGAGGAAAGTGAGTAGCCTCATCCGGTGTTTCGGTTGCCCGAAAACTTACTTACGAGCTATCGTCAGACCATGACCATGCGCGACCAAGTCAGCATCGCCGGGGTGCCCTGGCCGGTATACAAGCTGCTCGCGCTTGCCGTGGCAACCATCGTCTGGTCATCGTCGCCATTGCGACCGCGAGCGCCGCCGCATCGGTGCTGGCCGCCGCCGCCGCGGGGACCGTCGTGTGGCTGGGTCTCGGCGCCTTCCAATCGAACGATTGACTCGGTAGAACAATCAGGCCCTCCCTGCACTGGGAGGGCCTGACCTCGTATCGAGGCTCAGCGGTGATAGCCGGGAACCATCGCCTCGACGTGGGTGACTCCGCCGTGATGATGTGTCTGTCCTGCCGCGGCGGAGGGGGCCTTCACTGCGGGTGAGTAGGAGTAGCCCGGGCCATTCGGGGTGGTCGGAGCGGCGTTGGCCATGCCTGCCATTCCGAGGGCGGCTCCGCCGATGATGCCGGCCGACATGATCGGTAGGGCGATGTAGCGGGCCATCCGGCGGGTGATCGTGGTGTTGGTCATCTGAGTTCTCCTCGTTGAGTCTCGCGTCCGGCCTGTCCGGCGGCGTTGACTAAAGAATGCCGTGGTCACACGCTTTGGTCTGTCGGCCGATCGGCGTCGACCCGGGGGAATTCGCGTGTCCCCCGATCGGGGGACCGGCTACGTTTCGACCAGACTCTTCAGGGATGCCAGGTCCGCCGCGACTGCTCGCGCGTCGGCGTCGAACTGCTCGTCGGTCATGTCCGGCCGTCGACGAACGCTGAACACCACCTCGCATTCGGCGTCACCTACCCCGCCCGGGACCACCCGAAGCGGGTTGTACACCGCCTCCCCCGATGGCATCCGCACGACGTGGTCCAGCACGCCGAACCGGTTCGACGGCGAGAACTCCACGATGACCCTGCCCATCGGTGAATCGGCGACCCATCCGTCGGCGTCCTGGCGCATGCTCCCCTTCGCCAGACCAGCGGCCCACTGCGGCCAGGTCTGCGGATCCGCCGCGAATTCGTAGACCACCTCCGGTGCAACATCGATCCAAATACTCACGTGTCGCGATTCCATACCTCCCATCGTGGCGCAGACACTTGCCTGATGGACACTTCCTCACCGCCAGAGCGCCAGTTCCCATCGTGGTCGGGGCCGACGAACCCCGAGAGCGCGCTGCCCGTAGTCATCGCAGTGCTGACGGCCATGGCACTGCAACTGTGGATTCCGAAGGGTTACACCCTGTTGCCGCGGTGGCCGCTGCTGGTGTTGGAGGCTCTGCTACTGGTCGTGCTCTTGGGCATCAACCCGCTGGTGATGCGCCGTCGGACGCTGCTCGGAAGGTGTTCGGCATGGATACTCTTGGCCGCAATCGCGATCGACAACACGCTGTCGGCGATTGT
This sequence comes from uncultured Actinomycetota bacterium, assembly GCA_963805835.1. Classification (GTDB taxonomy): domain Bacteria; phylum Actinomycetota; class Actinomycetes; order Mycobacteriales; family Mycobacteriaceae; genus Mycobacterium. The sequence goes on from CAWDVX010000019.1 coordinate 68,401, forward strand.
GCTCGACTTCAGCATTCTCACCGGTCGAGTCAGCAACGACGCGGCGGTTCTCCTCGGCAGTGGAGCGGCGATCTTCGTCACGAACATCATCGTGTTCGGCATCCTCTACTGGGAACTCGACCGCGGCGGCCCGTTCGCCAGGCACACCGGCGGGCGCCCCTACCCCGACTTCATGTTCCCGCAGATGACGAGTCCGGATATGGCCAAACCGGATTGGCGTCCGACATTCGTCGACTATCTGTACCTCAGCATCACCAACGTATTGGCGTTCTCGCCGACCGACACCATGCCGTTGGCCCGTTGGGCCAAGTTGCTGATGACCGTGCAGGCGATGGTTGCGTTGTCCACTGCTGGACTCGTAATAGCGAGGGCCGTGAACGTTTTGGGCTGAGGGTTCAGCGCGAATCCTGCGTTACGCGTTCTAGCGTCTGCGGCGCGTCTCGAACAGGCCGTTGAGTTCGTCGAAGCCCGCAGCCTCAGCCAAACCCGCGAAGGAACCGTCGACAGCGATTCTGCGGGCCGCCGACAGGAACGCACCCCAGGCGACTCTGCGTCAATGCGGAGCCGACGCTGATCCGTCGCACACCGAGCGCCGCCAGGTCGTTCACCGTCAGCCCGGTGTCCGATGACATCAACACGTTGACCGGAGCGGGTCGAAGCGCATCGACTATCGCGGCGATGTCCTCTCGTGTCCGCACGCCTGGCGCGTACAGCACATCGGCGCCCGCCTCGGCGAATGCCTGTAACCGCGTGATCGCCTCTCTCAGCGGATCGGGGTGGCCGTACAGGAAGCATTCGGCCCTGCCGGTCAACAGCACATCGGCGCCGTCGATGGCGGCATACGCGACCCGGATCCGCTCCACCGCCTCCGGCAGTGAATACAGGGGATCTTCCGCTCCACCCCTGGCATCCTCGATGGACAGCCCGGCGACCCCGGTTGCCACGCAACGCCTGACGTTGGCCGCGAGGCCGTCCAGATCGCCGGCGTAGCCCGCCTGGAAGTCGGCATTGACAGGCAGGTCGACGGCGCCGACGATCTCGGCGATATTGTGCAGCGCCGCATCGACACCCAGCGCGGTGGGTGTGTCCGGCAGCCCCTGTGCGAAGCACGCGCCCGCGCTGGTGGTGGCCAATGCCGGAAAGCCCATGGCCGCCAAGGCGATCGCCGTCCCGCGGTCCCACGGGTTGGGAATGACGAAACATCCCTGCGCGTGCAGTTCGCGAAAGGACATCAACCCAGGCAGCCAGGGCCCAACAGCGCCTTGAGATCACCCATCAACGCCGAAGAAGCCGTGACCCTCAGCGATGCATCCAGCTCGAGCGTGGTGATGCGCTCGCCGCTGATCAGCCGCAGGTGCACTTGCGAGGTTCCGGGGTGACGTGCCAAGCACCTGCTTGAGCGCGGTGACCTTGTCGACGGTGCACTGCCGCGTCGGCAGGCTGACCGCGACGGGGCGATTGGCCTGAGCGCTGGAAAAGTCCGGCACCACAAGTTCGTTGGCGATCAGCGAGATCCGATCATCACGGATGGCGACCTTGGCGCCGACGAGGACCACCGCGTCGTCGGCGATCTCGGCGCCGAACGTCGAATAGGTCTGCGGAAAGAACAGCACCTCGATGCCGCCGGTGAGGTCCTCCAATTGGGCTGAGGCCCAAGGCAACCCGTTCTTGTTGACGCGCCGGTTCACCGACGCCAGGATGCCGCCGATCCGTACCTGGGTGTCGTTGGGGATGTCGCCGTCGAGGATCGCGGGGATCGCCGTGTCGACCTGTGCCGACAGCAGATGGGCGATGCCGTTGAGCGGATGCCCGGAGACGTACAGGCCGAGCATCTCTCGCTCCAGGGCCAGCTTGTGCTTGTCCTCCCACTCGTCTTCGGGCACCTTGATGGTGAAGACCGCGTCGGTAGCGGTATCCGCGCCGCCGAACAGGTCGAACTGGCCCATCGCCTCGGCCTTCTTCGTGCCCAGCACCGAATCGACCGCGTCGGTGTGGATCAGGAACAGGCCTTTGCGGGGATGGCCGAGCGAGTCGAACGCACCCGCCTTGATCAGCGACTCGGTGACCTTCTTGTTGCAGGCACCGATGTCGATCTTGTTGAGGTAGTCGGAGAAGTCGACGAACTTACCCTTGTCGGTGCGCGAACCGATCAGCGAGGCAACGACATTCGCGCCGACGTTGCGTACCGCGCCGAGACCGTAGCGGATGTCCTCGCCGACCGAGGCGAAGTTGAGGCTCGACTCGTTGACGTCGGGCGGCAGCACGGTGATGCCGAGCCTGCGGCAGTCGGCGAGGTAGACGGCCGCCTTGTCCTTGTCGTCGCCGACCGAGGTCAGCAGCCCGGCCATGTACTCGGCCGGATAGTTGGCCTTCAGGTAGGCCGTCCAGTAGGACACCAGGCCGTAGCCTGCGGCGTGCGACTTGTTGAACGCGTAGTCGGCGAACGGCAGCACGGTGTCCCACAGCGCCTTGATGGCCGCAGCCGAGAATCCGTTGGCCTTCATGCCCTCGGAGAAGCCCTCGTACTCCTTGTCCAGCACCTCGCGCTTCTTCTTGCCCATGGCTTTTCGCAGAATGTCGGCTCGAGCCAGCGAGTAGCCGGCCACCTTCTGCGCGATGCGCATGATCTGCTCTTGGTAGACGATCAGGCCGTAGGTCTCGGCGAGGATCTCGCGCGAGCGGTTCGGCCAGCTCGGGGTGGATCGGTTTGATCGCCTGCCGGTTGTTCTTGCGGTCGGCGTAGTCGTTGTGGGCGTTCATGCCCATCGGCCCCGGCCGATACAGCGCGATCACCGCGACGACGTCCTCGAACCCGGTGGGCTGCATGCGACGCAGCAGATCGCGCATCGGGCCGCCGTCGAGCTGGAACACGCCGAGCGTGTCGCCGCGGCCCAGCAGCTCATAGGTGAGCGGGTCGTCCAGCGGCACCGATTCGAGGTCGAGGTCGATGCCGCGGTTGGCCTTGATGTTCTCGATCGCGTCGCCGATGATCGTCAGGTTGCGCAGGCCCGAGGAAGTCCATCTTCAGCAGGCCGATGGCTCTCGCACGACGGGTAGTCCCAGCCGGTGATGATGGCGCCGTCCTGCGGCCGCTTCCACAGCGGAATCGCCTCGATCGAGCGGCTCACTGCTCATGATCACCGCGCAGGCGTGCACGCCGGCGTTGCGGACCAGGCCCTCCAGGCCGCGCGCCGTCTCGTAGATGGTGCGCACGTCGGGGTCGGTGTCGATCAGGCCGAACGAACCTCGGCGGCTTCCTTGTACCGCTCGTGGTTGGCGTCGGTGATACCCGACAGCGGGATGTCCTTGGCCATGATCGGCGGCGGCAGCGCCTTGGTGATCCGGTCGGCGATCGCGAAGCCGGGCTGGCCGTAGTGGACGCGGGCCGAATCCTTCAGCGCCGCTTTGGTTTTGATGGTGCCGAAGGTGATGACCTGGGCCACCCGGTCACTGCCCCATTTGTTGGCGGCGTAGCGCAGCATCTCGCCGCGGCGGCGGTCGTCGAAGTCGATGTCGATATCGGGCATCGACGTCCGTTCGGGGTTGAGGAACCGCTCGAACAGCAGCCCGTGCGGGATCGGGTCGATGTTGGTGATGCCCAGCGCGTAGGCGACCAGCGAGCCGGCCGCCGAGCCACGGCCCGGCCCCACCCGGATGTCCACCGAGCGCGCGTAGTTGATCAGGTCGGCGACGATCAGGAAGTAGGACGGGTAGCCCTTGCTCGCAGATGACCTTGATCTCGTAACTCGGCACGGTCGACGTATTCGGGAGGCACCGCCGCGCCGGGAAGCGTCGCTGCAGGCCGGCGTCCACCTCGTGGCGCAGCCACGACGCCCGGATCGTGGCCCTCGGGCACCGGGAAGATCGGCATCCGGTCGCTTCGGCGTCCAGACGTCGGCGTAGGACTGCACCCGCTCGGCGATCAGCAGCGTGGAATCGCACGCGCCCGGGATCTCGTCGTCCCAGAGCGCGCGCATCTCGGCGGCCGATTTCAGGTAGTAGCCGTCGCCGTCGAATTTGAACCGGTTCGGGTCCGACAGCGTCTTGCCGGTCTGCACGCACAGCAGCGCCTCGTGGTTGCGGGCGGCGTCGCGGGTGACGTAGTGGCAGTCGTTGGTGGCCAGCGGCGGGATGCCCAGCTTGCTGGCCGATCTCCAGCAGCCCCTCGCGGACCCGGCGCTCGATGTCCAGGCCGTGGTCCATCAACTCGAGGAAGTAGTTGTCGGGCCCGAAGATCTCCCGCCACTTGGCCGCCGCCTCCAGCGCCTCGCGGTCGTGCCCGAGCCGCAGCCGGGTCTGCACCTCGCCCGACGGGCAGCCGGTGGTGGCGATGATGCCCTCGGCGTTCTCGGCGATGAGCTCGGCGTCCATCCGCGACCACTTGCCCAGCTGGCCCTCGAAGGACGCCAGCGACGACAGCTTGAACAGGTTGCGCAGACCGGTCGCGTTCTCGGCGACCATCGTCATGTGGGTGTAGGACCCACTGCCCGAGACGTCGTCGGACTTCTGCGAAGGGTCACCCCACAGGATGCGCTTGGTGTCGAACCTCGAGCCGGGCGCGATATACGCCTCCACGCCGATGATCGGTTTGATTCCCGCTTCGGTCGCCGCGTTGTAGAACTCGCTGGCGCCGAACATGTTTCCGTGGTCGGTCATGCCGATCGCGGGCATCTCGAGCCGTTGCGCCTCCGCCAGCATCGGCTTGACCTTCGCGGCACCGTCCAGCATCGAGTATTCGGTGTGGTTATGCAGGTGCACGAAGGACCGCAAGGAGGAACCGCTCATAGGGTGGCCAGTCTATGACCGCGCCCCGACAGATCTCGGCGTGTCGTACTGCGTGTCTTTGCTCCGATGTCGCTTATCGCCGCTCCGGTACAGCAGCTGCCAGCCGAATTGGGCGTCGACACCGGCGACCACCAGGGCTGCCACCACCGCTGGGTCGCGGCGGGCGGCGGAGGAATCGGGTGTTTCGCTACATCGCGCCGGGGCGGACCCTTCCCGAAGCTGCCTGCACCCGCCACAGCGCATCCGCGCTGAATACCAGCAGCGCCAGCCAGATGAGCGCGAAGCCCAGCCACCGCGCCGGCGGCATGGGTTCGTGGCCGACGAGCACGCCCCACGTCAGCTGCATCGCCGGGGTGAGATAGAACATCAGCCCCATCGTCACCAGCGGCAGCCGCTGGGCTGCCGCGGCGAACAGCAGCAGCGGCACCGCCGTCACGGCGCCCGACAGAATCAGCAGTGCGACGTGGCCCGGGCCGTAATCGGCGAACGTGCCCGGTCCGCCGCCCTCCAACACCACGATGTAAGCCAACGCCAGCGGCGCCGCCACCAAGGCCTCGATACCGACGCTGACCCGCGGATCCGTCGGCACCACCTTCTTGACCGCCCCGTACAGGCCGAACGACAGTGCCAGCCCTATCCCGATGACAGGTGGCGCACCGACCTCGACGGTGAACACCACCACGGCGACCAGAGCGATGGCCAGGGCGCTGAACTGCGCTCGATTGAGCCGCTCGCGAAAGATCAAGAGCCCCAGCGCAACGGTGACCAGCGGGTTGATGAAATAGCCCGAGCGCCGCATCAACGACATGGCCGTTGTTGACGGCGTAGATGTAGATCCCCCAGTTGATGGAGATGAGCGCCGATGCGCACACCAGCAGCAGCCAGACCCGGCCGGTGATCGCGCGGATGTCGCGAAGCCGGCGCGCGACCGCGATCACCACGACCATCAGCACGCACGTCCACACGATCCGGTGGGCGAGCACCTCGAGCGCGTCCGCGGGTTTCAGCAGGGGGAAGAACGCGGGGAACACGCCCCAGATCGCGTAGGCACCGATGCCGTAGAGCAGCCCGCTCGTTCTCACAATTCGTGGTTCCGCAGCACATCGAGCGCGTGCTGCAGATCCGACGGATAGGGGCTGGTGATCTCGATGCGCCGCCCGTCAGCGGGATGGGCGAAAGCCAACGACCTGGCGTGTAACCATTGGCGCTCCAGCCCGAGCCTGTGCGCCAGCGTGGGGTCGGCTCCGTAGGTGAGGTCGCCGGCGCACGGATGGTGCAGGGCGGCGAAATGCACCCGGATCTGGTGGGTGCGGCCGGTTTCCAACTCGACGTCGAGCAGGCTCGCTGCCTGATGGGCCTCGAGCGTGTCGTAGTGGGTGACGCTGTGCCGGCCACCCTCGGCGACCGCGAACTTCCAGTCGTGTCCGCGGTGGCGCCCGATCGGCGCGTCGATGGTTCCGCTGGACGGATCCGGGTGACCCTGTACCAGGGCGTGATAGCGCTTCTCGACGGTGCGCTGCTTGAACGCGCGCTTGAGCACCGTGTACGCGCGCTCCGAGAGCGCCACCACCATGACGCCCGACGTGCCCACGTCGAGTCGATGCACGATCCCTTGGCGCTCATGGATTCCCGACGTGCTGATGCGGAAGCCCGCTGCGGCCAGTCCGCCGAGCACCGTGGGCCCGCTCCAGCCGACCGTGGCATGGGCGGCGACGCCCGGTGGTTTGTCGACCGCGACGATGTCGGCGTCGGAGTAGAGGATCGACATGCCTTCGATCTCGACAGGCGTATTCTCCACCGGCGCAGGCGCTTCCGGCAGCCGCACTTCAAGCCATGCGCCCGCGGTCAGCTTGTCGGACTTACCCGCCGCGCGCACCGTCGACGTCGACGCCGCCGTCTTCGGCCAGGGCAGCGGCCGCCGTACGTGACAGCCCGAGCAGCCGCGCCAGGCCCGCGTCGACGCGCATACCCGCCAGGCCTTCGGGGACCGGCATCGAGCGGGTGGTCACTATGACGAATCGCCTGACGAATCGCCTGACCGAATCGCCTCTTCTGCGGCCGACCGTGTCGAAGTCGAAGCCGAACACCGACAGCGCGACAAGCAGGATCGCCCCGCCCACCACCGACGGGTCGGCGACGTTGAACACCGGCCACCACCCGACGGAGAAGAAGTCCACGACGTGGCCCCGGAGCGGGCCCGGCGAGCGGAAGAACCGATCGACCAGGTTGCCCATCGCTCCGCCGAGAATCATGCCCAGCCCGAGCGCCCACCAGGGTGACACCAGGCGGCGGCCCATCCAGATGATGCCGATCACCACCGCGGTCGCGATCAACGTCAGCACCCAGGTGTATCCGGTGGCCATCGAGAACGCCGCGCCCGAATTGCGGACCAGGGTCCAGGTCACGGTGTCACCGATGATGGAAACAGGTTGGCCGGGCGTCAGCAGCTTGACGGCAAGAACCTTGGTGACGATGTCGGCGACCAGCACGATTCCCGCGACAGTCAGCAGCATGCGCAGTCGGCGCGGCGCGCGCTGCTCCTCGGCCTGCGGTGCCTCGGTGCCCGTCACCGGCTCGTCCGACGCCGAGGATTGATCATTCACTCCCCCATCATTCCAAAGCCTGAATGCGCAACAATTCCACCCATGGCTCGCCTCGTCGTCGTCACCACCGGCGGCACCATCGCCACCAGCGCCGACGACGACGGGGTGAAGCGCCCCAGCCGCACCGGAGCCGACCTGACAACCGGGCCTCGACGTGCAGGTCGTCGACCTGATGGCGGTGGACAGCTCGATGCTCACCCTCGCCGACTGGGATCGGATCGGCAAGGCGGTGAACGCGGTGTCGGACGCCGACGGCGTGGTGATCACCCACGGCACCGACACGATGGAGGAAACCGCGCTGTGGCTGGAGCTGACATACGACGGGCGGGTTCCCGTGGTGATCACCGGCGCCCAACGCAGCGCCGACGCACCCGATGCCGACGGTCCGCGCAACCTGCGCGACGCGCTGACGGTCGCCGCCAGCCCGCAGGCACCGGGCCTCGGAGTGCTCGTGAGTTTCGCGGGGACGGTCTGGCAACCGCTTGGCCTGCAGAAGATCGCGACGAACGACCTTCAGGGCTTCGCAGGATCGGCGCTCGGGTCGGTGTCGGACGCGACGTTCACGGTGCACGCGGCGAAGGATCGCCCGTTCATGGCGGCGGCGTCGGCGCGTCGACGCGCCGCGGGTCGACACCGTGGCGGTATATCCCGGCAGTGACACGGCGGCGATGGACGCCTGCGTGGCCGCGGGCGCGCGGGGTCTGGTGCTGGAGGCGCTGGGATCGGGCAATGCGGGCGCCGCGGTCATCGACGGCGTACGGCGGCACTGCCGCGACGGCGTGACCGTCGCGGTCTCGACGAGGGTGCCCGGTGGGCGAGTCAGTCCCGGCTACGGCCCGGGACACGAGCTGGCGCGGCCGGCGCCGTGATGGTGCCGCGGCTACGGCCGCCGCAGGCCCGGGTTCTGGTCATGGCCGCGCTGGCGACCGGATCACCCGTCGCGCAGGTAGTCGCGCGCTGGGGCTGATAGGCAGAACCTGTGAACGTTTGGCGTATCGCCGACGGGGCGTCGTGCGCCGCGAGACTTAACAACCACGGTTTCGCTCTGGCCGCGGGTTACGGCGAGCTCTGGTGGCGGCTGAGCTCGTCGACGTAGACCGGCCAGTCCAGGCTGTCCACGGGATTGGCCCGGACGATGTCGGGATCATCGTCGGGCAACGTGCGCACCGGTCCCGGTCCGGTGCTGCGCGTTTCGAAACGCACCGTCATCACGCCGTGGCCGGCGCCCTGAATCCATCCGTGTCCGTGGGCGGTGTGGGCGACGTCGTCACCGATTCGCCAGGCCGGCGGTGTGGCGGCGGCTTCGGTCAGCGTCGGGGGCAGACCGGTGCTCGACACCTCCTCGGCCACCAGCTCCAGATCCGGGAACAGCGATTCCTGCTGCACCTCGGAGAGACCCGAAAAGCCAACGCCGACAAGGCGGATCGGCCCTACCTCGATGGGGTCCAGCAGTAGCCGGCGAGCGGTCGCGATCAGGGTGGCGGAATCGGTGGTGGCATACGGCAGTGTCGCCGACCGGGTGAGGATGCTCATATCCGATTTCTTGAGTTTGACCGTGATGGTGCGGGCACCGCGGCCGTCCTTCTGCAGTCGGGTGTGGGCGTGCTCGCCGATGCGCGCGGCCGCTTCACGGAGCTGATCGAGGGTGGTCAGATCCTCGGGGAACGTCGATTCGGCGCTGATCTGCTTGGCCGGCGAATTCTCGGCGACGGGCCGCTCATCGATGCCCTGGGCCAGCCGATGCAGGGCCACGCCGACCGCGCCGCCGAGGATGTCGGCGGCTTCGGCGTCGCTCAGCGCGGCGAACGAGCCGATGGTGTCCACACCGAGCCGGTGCAACTTCTCCTGCGCGACCGGCCCGATGCCCCATAGCCGGCGCACGGGCAACGCATCCATCAGCGTGCGCTCCTCGCTGCGGGCCACTACCCGCACACCGTCGGGTTTGGCGAGGTCTGACGCGATCTTGGCGACCTGCTTGCCCGATCCGGCGCCGACGGACGCAATCAGTCCCGTTTCGTCGAGGACCCGGGACTTCAGGGTCCGGCAGAACGCTTCGACGTCGGCGGCCGAGGCACCCGTGAGTTCGGCGGGCTCGCCGAACGCCTCGTCGAAGGAGAGCTGCTCGAGGACCGGCACCAAGCTGCGCACGGTGTCGAAGACGCGGCGACTCGCGACGCCGTAGACCACGCCGCGCGGCGGGAGGACCACGGCTGCGGCGCCCACCATCCTGCGGGCCTGGTGCATGGGCATCGCGGACCGGGCGCCGAACACCCGGGACTCATAGCTCGCGCCCGCGACCACTCCCCGGCCCCCGAGGCCCCCGACCAGGACAGGCCGGCCGCGCAGGGTGGGTCGGGTCAGCTGCTCGACCGACGCGAAGAACGCATCCATATCGAGGTGCAGCACCCATCGACCCTCCACATCCGCCGATGCTATTTCGCTAGCCTGACGTCTATGGCGCAACCTGTCGGTCAGCGGAGCGGCTTTGGCCGATGGGTCGACCACTTCGAGGCGAACGTCGCGGTGCACGCCGAGGTGGATTCGGCGATCGACTTCGACGGCGATTGCGCTGTTCCCGAGCCCTTACGGCGCCCGCTGATCGCCTCGGTGCGGCGTTTCCAGCTCGGCGAGAGCGGTGACGGGCAACAGTTGCTGCGCAATGCGGAGCGGGCGGGAGACCCCGAATATGTGCGTGCCATAGGTCTTTTCGTCGCCGAAGAGCAGCAACACGCCGCGCTGCTGCTGCGCCTGCTCGGACATCTCGGCGGCACACCGATGAGCAGCCACTGGTCGGATGCGGTGTTCGTGCGCCTACGCAGGCTGCTGGGGCTGCGCACCGAATTGATGGTGCTGAGCGTCGCCGAGGTGGTCGCGTTGTCGTACTACGGCGGCCTGTCGACGGCGGGTCCCGACCCGGCCACCCGCGCGGTCGCCGCGCGCATCGTCGACGACGAACACGCCCACGTGCGGTTTCAGCGGGATCGCCTGCGCGCGGGTTTCGCCGGTTGGCCGCCGCCAGTGCGGGTCGTGACCCTGGTCCTGTGGTGGGTGGTCGCGATCGGCGCGACGGTGGTGGTGGCATTCGATCACCGCGGTCTGCTCGACGCGATCGGCTATCGACGCACCAGTTTCATCCGCGATGTGCTCGCCGATTTCGCAGGGCTGGCGGCGGCAGTGATGTTGCAGCGGAAGAGGCCGTCGTGGACGTAGTCACCTCGCTTCCGGCCAGCACACAGCTCAGCGAGGTGGAAGACCGGGTGCGGCGCATCGAGGAGATGGGCTTCGATGGCGTCCACGTCTCCGAAACCGTCCGTGATCCGTTCACCGTGTGCACCCTCGCGCTGGAGCACAGCTCGACGTTGGTGGTCCGCACCAGCATGGTCGTCGCGTTCGCCCGCAGCCCGATGGTGACTGCTTGCTCGGCGTGGGAACTGGCCCGCTTCTCCGGTGGCCGCTTTGAGCTCGGAATCGCCACGCAGGTGCGGGGCAACATCGTCGGACGTTTCTCGATGCCGTGGACGGACCCCGTCGCGCAGCTTCGTGACTACGTCGCATCGCTTCGCGCAATCTTCACCGCGTTCGCCGAAGGGCAGAATCTGGACCACCACGGCAGCCACTACTCCTTCACCCGCCTACAGCCGTACTTCAACCCCGGGCCCATCGGCATGGCTCCCCCGCCGATCTGGACCGGCGGCGTCAACCGCAGGATGTGCACGCTTGCCGGTGCCGTAGCGGACGGCTTCGTCGCGCACCCGACGAGTTCGCACCCGGCGGTGCTGCGCGAATATGTGCTGCCCGCGCTTGCCGCGGGTGCGGCGACGCAGGATCGCACCGATGGCGGCCCGCGCCTGGTCGTCGTGCCGCGGGTGATCTCCGGTCGCGACGAGGCGGCCGTCGCCGCCGCACGCGAAGACCTACGCTCGGAACTGGCCTTCCTGTACTCGACGCCGGCGTATCAGCGCACGCTCGAGCTGTTCGGGTTGCGCGACATCGGTACCCGGCTCAGTGCGCATGCCCGTCGGAAGGAATGGTCGGCGCTAGCCGATGTCATCACCGATGATGTTGTCGCCCAACTTGTCCCGCAGGGAACCTATGCCGACCTTCCCGACGTGCTGGCGTCCTGGTACGACCGCCTGTGCGACGGGATCGCACTCGACACGCCGTCCGATCCGGAGGACGACGATGAGTTCGCGGCGATGGTCGGTCGCATCAAATTGATTCCGGCCCGCGTCAGGTGACCTTGGCGATAGCCACCTGCACGCCCTCGCCGATCTCGCTACCGCCGGCGGGGTTGCCGAATTCGAAGCTGGTGGCCAGGATTTCGCGGGCGATGAGCTCGCTGTGGGTGCGCGCCCAGTCCTGCTGGCCGGGCGGGACCGACATCACCACCGAGATGCGGTCCGACACTTCCAGCCCCGTCGATTTGCGTAGCTCCTGCAGTTCGCGGATCCGGTCCTTGGCCCAGCCCTCGGCCTCCAGCTCTTCGGTGACGGTGCCGTCGAGCACCACCAGTCCGGCACCGTCGGGCAGCGCGGCGGTCGAGTCGGGCTCGGCGGCAACCAACCGGGAGCTGTACTCGTCGGGGTGCAGCACGGCCGGACCGGCCGTCAGAGTCCCGTCGGCGTTGACGATCGCCTCGCCGGCCTTGACGGCCTTGATCGCGGCCTGAACGTCGCTGCCCAGCCGCGGTCCGGCCACCTTGGCGTTGACGGTCAGCTCGAAGCGGCCGTACGTGGCGATGTCATCGGTGAGCTCAACCGTCTTGACGTTGAGCTCGTCGGCGATCAGATCGCGGTACGGCTCGAGACGCTGTGGATTCGATCCACCGGCCACCGTGAGTTTCGGCAAGCGGCAACCGCACCCGCAGCTTCTTGGCCTTTCGCAGGGAGGAGCCGGCCGACGCGACCACGCGGACCAGGTCCATGTCCGCCACCAGTTGCGGATCATTCGGAAGGAGATCTGCGGTCGGCCAGTCGGTCAGATGCACCGAGCGCTCCCCGGTCACCCCGCGCCAGATCACCTCGGTGACCAGCGGCAGCAGCGGCGCAGCCAGCCGGCCCGTCACCTCGAGCACGGTGTGCAGCGTGTCGATGGCGTCGGGGTCCTCCTCCCAGAACCGCGAACGTGACCGTCGCACATACCAGTTCGTCAGCGCGTCGGTGAACTGACGCAATTCGTCGCAGGCTCCGGAGATGTCGCAAACGTCCAAAGACGCGGTGAGGTCGTCCCGCAGTACGGCGAGCTTGGCCAGGATGTACCGGTCCAGCACGTTCGCCGAGTCGGTGCGCCACGTCCCCTTCTTCGGCGCGTAGAGCGCCAGGAACGTATAGGCGTTCCACAGCGGCAGCAGCACCTGGCGAACGCCTTCGCGGATGCCCTGCTCGGTGACGATCAGGTTGCCACCGCGCAGGATCGGCGATGCCATCAGGAACCAGCGCATCGCGTCGGAGCCGTCGCGGTCGAACACCTCGGTGACGTCGGGGTAGTTCCGCAGCGACTTGCTCATTTTCTGCGCCGTCGTTGCCCAGCACGATGCCGTGCGCCACACAGGTTTTGAAGGCGGGGCGGTCGAACAGCGCCGTGGCCAGGATGTGCATCGTGTAGAACCAGCCGCGGGTCTGGCCGATGTACTCGACGATGAAGTCGCCGGGGAAGTGGGCGTCGCCCGGCTTGCCACCCTCCGTCATCGCACCCGTCGAACCACTGCGCGTTCTCGAACGGATAGTGCACCTGGGCGTAGGGCATCGAGCCCGAGTCGAACCACACGTCGAACACGTCCTCGATGCGGCGCATCGTCGAGCGGCCGGTGGGATCGTCGGGGTTGGGCCGGGTCAGTTCATCGATGTACGGCCGGTGCAGATCTGTCGGACGTACGCCGAAGTCGCGCTCGAGTTCGTCGAGGCTGCCGTATACGTCGATGCGCGGGTACGCGGGATCGTCGGACTTCCAGACCGGAATAGGGCTGCCCCAGTACCGGTTTCGGGAGATCGACCAGTCCCGGGCGCCCTGTAGCCACTTGCCGAACTGACCGTCCTTGACATGCTCGGGATACCAGGTGATCTCCTGGTTGAGTTCGACCATGCGGTCGCGAAAGTCGGTGACCTTGATGAACCACGACGACACCGCCCGGTAGATCAACGGGTTCCGGCACCGCCAGCAGTGCGGGTAGGAGTGTTCATAGGTTTCGTGCCGCAGCAGCACCGCCCCGTTGGCGGCGGCGGAGCGCCGCCTGGCTCTTGAGGTCCCGGATGATCTGCGGGTTCGCGTCGAAGACGTGCTGGCCCGCATAGTCGGGCACCGTCGCGTCGAATCGACCCTTGGTGTCGACCGGGGTGACGGCGACGATGTCTGCCGCCGCGGCGGTGGCCATGTCGTCCTCGCCGTAGGCCGGAGACATGTGCACGATGCCGGTGCCGTCCTCGGTGCTGACGAAATCAGCCGGGCAGCACCTGGAACGAGTTCGCGGCGTCCATGAAGTACGGAAACGGTGGCAGGTACCGCGCACCGAGCAGGTCGCGCCCGGTGTAGGTGCCGACGATCTCAGGCTCGTCGCCGAGTTCGCGCGCATAGGCAGCCAGCCGCGCCTGCGCCAGCACATACCGGTTCCCATCCGGTGCCCGCACCACGACGTAGGTGACGTCGGGGTTGACCGCCACCGCCTGGTTGGACGGCAGCGTCCACGGCGTCGTCGTCCAGATCAGCAGGTACGCCCCCTCGAGATCGGCGTGCGAGCCGCCGTTGATCTTGAACCCGACGGTGATCGCCGGGTCCTGACGACTCTGGTAGACGTCGTCGTCCATGCGCAGCTCGTGGCTGGACAGCGGCGTCTCGTCGTTCCAGCAGTACGGCAGCACCCGGTTGCCCTCATACGCCAGGCCCTTGTCCCACAATTGCTTGAACGCCCAGATCACCGACTCCATGAAGCCGAGATCCAGTGTCTTGTAGTCGTTTTCGAAGTCCACCCAGCGGGCCTGCCGGGTGACGTAGGCCTGCCATTCGTTGGTGTACTTGAGCACCGATGCGCGGCAGGCATCGTTGAACTTCTCGATGCCCATCTCTTCGATCTGCGCCTTGTCGGTGATACCGAGCTGGCGCTGGACCTCGAGTTCGGCGGGCAGGCCGTGGGTGTCCCAGCCGAACCGGCGATCCACCTTGTAGCCGCGCATGGTGCGGTACCGCGGCACGATGTCCTTGACGTAGCCGGTCAGCAGGTGGCCGTAGTGCGGCAGGCCGTTGGCGAACGGCGGACCGTCGTAGAACACGTACTCCGGCGAGCCGTCCCGGCGCGCGATGCTGGCGCGGAAGGTGTCATCGGAGTCCCAGTAGTTCAGGACGTCGGTTTCCAGCGCCGGGAAGTTCGGCCCGTGAGCGGCCGGCTTCGGATAGGCGGTCACGTGTCTCCTGTGCCTGATTGAGGCCTCCGGCCTCGGAAGCCAATGTCAAGGCACGGGGACGACGTCGCGCGGTGCGCGAGCGCCGCGGTACCACCCCGCTTGCACACGTCGACGACGTGTACCGCTCACTTCGGGCGATGACGGGCCCACCCGTTCGGGTCTACTGAGCTAGAACAGCTGTTCTTCCGAAGGCTCCCCGGTGATGGCCGGATCGATGCCCTTGCGGTCGATTCTACTTAACCGCCGGCAGCGCGTCCGAGGTCGTCTCATAGACCGAGAGCAGGAACTGCTCGGAGAGTTCCTCGACGGTGTAGGGCTCGAAGTGGCTGGTGTCGTACCACCAGTCGACATGCACCCGATCCTCGAAGCGGTAGACCCTCAACTCGAGGGCGTGCCCGAGCCCGGGTGGCGCCTCCTGGACGGGGGCCGGCACCGATGCTTTCGGAAACCTCGCCCAGATAGTTGAAGTACACCTCCGACATACCCTCGGCGACGCTCTCGGTGGCCGAGGTCAGGAGGCGGTGGACGCCGCCGAGCATCTCGGTGGCGTCGGCCTGCTTCGTGGTCGCGCACAGCAGCGGCACCGCGTCGAGCATGCTGCCGCGCTCGCTCGCGACGTCGACCGGGACGACGCCGTCACCGAGGGTCTTCGCGATCGTGCGGGCCAGTGCCGCGAGGAGGATTTCGTCGGATGCCACCCCGAGGTACTCAGTGGCTCCGTCGAGCTCGGCCGTGAGCTCTTCGGTAACCGGCGTCGACACCCGCACCATGCCCGCGGGTCGGGTGGCGTTCGGGGTGTCGTAATCCACGATGTGGATCGGCGCCATTTCCTTACAAACCGAATTGAAGGCCTCGGTAGCCGTCACCGGCAACTGGGAAGCAACCATGCTGCCAACGATAGCTCAGATGTCCCAAATATGGGATACAGCTCCCGAAACTGTGACGTCAGTGTCAATTAAGGCAAAGGCTTACAGTTTGCGGTTGCCCCTGCCTATTCGACGGAATTTCCATTATCGTAAGTGGATGCCCCGCACCGACGAGAATGGCCGACAGCTAAAAGCACTGCTCGACTACCTACTCGACGGCGATATTGACGCCAAAGATATTTATGACGCGCTCGGGACATCGAGCAGTACGTACTACCGACGGATCAAGGAAGCCAGCTACCCCGATGCCGAGGAATTGCGCCGGGTATCAGACAGATTCGGTCTGAGCTATCCCGACCTGCAAATCAGGTTTGGGCTGATGACCCAGCAGGAGGTGTGGAGCTACGTCGAGTCCACGCCCTTCACCGGAACTGCCGTCCGGGAGACAACTGCCGTCCGCACTACACAGCGGACCCGCGCACCCAGGCTTTCTGAGCTCAAACCGCGCAGTGACGCACCGCCGCTGTAGCCCTATACTTTGCTGAGTACACCGCGGCTCGAAAGCGATACCCATGGCTCTCACGTCACTCATTGCGATCACGCTTTGCTGTATCGCGTGGAGCCTGTGGATTCGCCGCGTCACCTGGTCGTCTCGCTGGGAATTCGCGGCAACCCTGAACATCGCACTGCAGGGTGGCGCGGTGATTCTGATGTCTCCGTGGGCCTCGGAGACGCTCGGTGTGTTCCTCCACGCATTGACAGGTAAGTGGAATCTCGAGGACTACATCGGCCACGACCTCTACATCGTCGCGGCGTCCGCTGTGGTGTACAACGCTCTCGGCAGGCTGCAGCAGGACCACGACCTGCGGCTGTCGTTCAAGCAGTATGTGGAGTTACCGGCGACGCTGTGCATACCACTGCTGCTGGTCGCGTTCACGCTGGGTAACGGCGCCAAGATCTACAGGGCCGACTTCTTCGAGGTGCCGACCGACTTCTGGCTGAACATCTACTGGCTGTTGCTCTGCGGGACCCTGATCTACCTGCTGGGATACGGGTGCAGGGCGCTGCTTGTGCTGCGCAAGGATCCGCGCTCCCGCACCGTGGCCAACATCTACCTCGTGTCGTCGGCTGCCGGCATCGCCGCCTGCATCACCCGGCTGGCGACCGCCTTCGTTCCGCAGCTGCAATCGCTTGATGCCGGCTCCACGCTGGTGTGGATCTTCGCGTGCATGTGCGGCGCCGGCTTCGCCATCACTTCGGCGGAATCGTGGCGCAAAAAGACCAGGTGGTTCTCGACGGCCGGCCGCTGAGTCCGAGTTCGGCTCAACCCGCGGCGGATCGGGTGACCCGTGTGAAGGGTGCACCCAGCGCAGGCATCGTGTCGTATCCGCGCCTGCGGGCACGGGCGGCATCGCGGCGGATCAACGTCTGCAGACCGGCGAACGTCGCCTGATCCAGGACCATCCGCGTCAGTAGCCGGTTGTGGACGAACCCGAACGACATCCCCGACTCCGGATCCGCCCATCCCACTGAACCGGCCAGCCCCGCGTGGCCGAAGCCTGGCATGACGCCGGGGATCGGCACCGAGTGGTATCCGAGGTGGAACGACAGCGGCACCAAGATATTGCGGTCGGGTGCGAAACTCCGCTCTCCGGTCAGGCCTTCCACCCGCTCACGCGACAGCAACTGCGTGCCCTCGACGCGGCCGCCGTTGGCGATTGCGGCGTACATCTTCGCCAACGAGCGCGCGGTCGCGACGCCGTTCGCGGCCGGGATCTCGGCGTCCAGGAAGGGCGTATCGCCCTGCACGACGGCCTTCATGCCCGGGAAGTACATCGATCCGAACATCCCGGAGACACCGAGGGCAGCGACCCGCGGGGCCACGAAGTTGAACAGCGGATTGGCCAGGGTGCCCTGGGGGGCGAGGATCTGCGCCGCACGCGTCGGCGCGCCGATCGGCGGGCGCCCCAGATGCAGTCCGTCGGTATTGAGCGGCTCCGCCAGCTCCTGACGGATCAGGTCCCGCATGCCCTTGCCGGTGACCGCGCGGCCCAGGCCCGACATCAACCAGCCGTAGGTCAGCGCGTGATAGGCCTGATGGCCGTAGAGCAGCCGGTTGACCGGTGCGGTGGCGATTCGCTGCTCCATCGCCGCATGGTCTAGCAGTTCGGCCTTGCTGACGCCGTTGAGCTGGGACAGCCCGGCACGGTGCCGCATGACCTCGCGCACCGTGATGTCGGCCTTGCCGTTGGCGCCGAACTCGGGCCAGTACTCGCTGACCGGAACGTCGTAGTCGATCAGCCCGCGATCGGCGAGCCGGTGGATCACCGTGGACGCCAGCCCTTTGGTGACCGAGAAGACCATGGCGCCGGTGTCGGCCGTCCAGTACTCGGTCCCGCGGCGGTCGGCGTAACCGGTCCAGACATCGACGACGGGCTCACCGTGGAGATAGACGCAGAGCGCGCCGCCGCCGTACCGGCGGCCGGGGAAAAGTTTGGAGAACGCCCGCAGGGTGCAGGCAAAGCTGGAGTCCGCCGCGCCCTGGATCCCATGTGGAAGCGCTGCGCTGCGCTCCTCGGATTTGACACCCGTCACAATGAATATAATTTACCTGCGCCCCCGGCAAATAAACGCGGAGTTACCGAAAAGTTAGGCTATTGCACGTCAGCGGCGATCAAGATCTGCTGCGCGGCAAGCGCGGGTGTCAGCTCGCCATCGCGCACCTGGCGCTCCACCTCGGCCCGCATCTTCTTAACCGCGGGATGCGACAGCACACGGTCGAGCACCGCGTCCCGGACCATCGACCAGGTCCAGTCGACCTGCTGGGTGCGCCGCCGGGCCTCGAATTCGCCGGCGTCGGTGAGCACCTTGCGGTGCTTGAGCACTGTCTCCCATAGCTCGACAAGGCCGTCACCGCTCAGCGCACTCATGGTGAGAACCGGTGGGCGCCAGAGCGTTTCGCGTGGATAGATCAGGCGGATCGCGCCGGTCAGTTCGCGGGCCGCCGCCTTGGCCTCTACCGCATGCTCGCCGTCGGCCTTGTTCACCACCACAATGTCGGCGAGCTCCAGCACACCTTTCTTGATTCCCTGCAACTGGTCGCCGGTGCGCGCCAGCGTCAGGAACACGAAGGTGTCGACCATGTTGGCAACGGTCACCTCGGACTGCCCGACGCCGACGGTCTCGACCAGGATCACGTCGAACCCGGCCGCTTCCAGCAACACGATCGTTTCGCGGGTGGCCCGAGCGACGCCGCCCAGGTTGCCCGAGGTCGGCGACGGCCGGATGTACGCGTCAGGGTGCACCGCCAGCTTCGCCATGCGGGTCTTGTCCCCGAGGATCGATCCACCGGTGCGCGTCGAGGACGGGTCGACCGCGAGCACCGCGACGCGGTGCCCCTGCTCGATCAGGTACATGCCGAGAGCCTCGATCGTCGTGGACTTGCCGACCCCCGGGACCCCGGTGATTCCGATGCGCGCCGCCGGTTCCGGCTGGGGCACTCCCCTCGCAAGCTGGGGGCCCTCCCGCTTGCGGGCGACAGTTCCAGCAGCAGTTGCTGCGCCTGTTCGCGGTGATCGGTGCGGGTGGACTCGACGAGCGTGATGGCCTTGGGCAGCGCCGCGCGATCGCCGCTGCGAACGGCTTCGGCTAGTTCGGTGACCGGGAGGTTCATCTAATTCAGGTCGTAGCCCAGCCGCTCGGCGAGCTTGCGCAGCAGGCCGATGGCGGCGTCGGCGATCACGGTGCCGGGCGGGAAGATCGCCGTCGCTCCCGCCGCGTACAACTCGTCGAAGTCCCCCGGCGGGATCACGCCGCCGACCACGATCATGATGTCCGGCCTGCCCGCCTCGGCGAGCGCCTCGCGCAGCGCGGGCACCAGTGTCAGGTGGCCGGCTGCCAGCGATGACACCCCGACCACGTGCACGTCGTTGTCGGCGGCCTGGCGCGCGACCTCCTCGGGCGTGGAGAACAACGAGCCGACGTCGACGTCGAAGCCGATGTCGGCGAACGCCGTCGCGATGACCTTCTGGCCACGGTCATGGCCGTCCTGGCCCATCTTGGCGACCAGGATTCGGGGCCGGCGGCCATCGGCCTCGGCGAACTTGGCGACGAGTTCCGTTGCGGTAGAGATATTGCTGACCTGCCCCACCTCATCTCGGTAGACGCCTGCGATGGTACGGATCTCGGCCTGGTGGCGTCCGTACACCTTCTCCAGCGCGTCGGAGATCTCGCCCACCGTCGCGTGCATGCGGGCGGCGTTGATCGCCAGCGCCATCAGATTGTTGCCGAGACCGTCTTCCCCCGCAGCTTCGAATTCGCCTGCAGCCCTGGTCAGTTCGGCCAACGCGGCCTGGGTTGCCGCCTCGTCGCGCTCGGCGCGCAACGTCTGGAGCTTGGCGATCTGTTCGGCACGCACCCGGCTGTTCTCGACCTTGAGAACCTCGACCTCGTGGTCCTCGTCGACCTGGTACTTGTTCACACCGATCACCGGCTGCGCGCCCGAGTCGATCCGCGCCTGGGTACGCGCGGCGGCCTCCTCGATGCGCATCTTCGGAATGCCCTCGCCGATCGCCTGGGCCATGCCACCGTGCTCGGCCACCTCGTGGATGTGGGCACGGGCCTTCTCGGCCAGCTCGATGGGTCAGCCATTCGACGTAATACGAACCGCCCCACGGGTCGATCGGACGTGTGGTGCCGGACTCCTGCTGCAGCAGCAGCTGGGTGTTGCGGGCGATGCGCGCCGAGAAGTCGGTCGGCAGCGCAAGCGCCTCGTCGAGCGCGTTGGTGTGCAGGGACTGGGTGTGCCCCTGGGTGGCGGCCATCGCCTCGATGCAGGTGCGCGCGACGTTGTTGAACGGGTCCTGCGCGGTCAACGACCACCCCGAGGTCTGCGAGTGGGTGCGCAGCGACAGGGACTTGTCGTTCCGCGGTTCGAACTGCGCGACCAGCTCACTCCACAGCAGCCGGCCGGCACGCAGCTTGGCGACCTCCATGAAGAAGTTCATGCCGATGCCCCAGAAGAACGACAGCCGCGGTGCGAACTTGTCGATGTCCAGCCCCGCGTCCAGGCCTGCCTTGATGTACTCGACACCATCGGCCAGCGTGTAGGCGAGCTCGAGATCGGCTGTCGCACCGGCCTCTTGGATGTGGTAGCCGGAGATCGAGATCGAGTTGAACTTCGGCATCTTCGCGCTGGTGTAGCCGAAGATGTCGGAGATGATCCGCATCGACGGCTTCGGCGGATAGATGTAGGTGTTGCGGACCATGAACTCTTTGAGGATGTCGTTCTGGATGGTCCCCGCCAATTTCTCCGGAGGCACTCCCTGCTCCTCGGCGGCGACCACGTAGAGCGCGAGGATCGGCAGCACGGCACCGTTCATCGTCATCGACACCGACACGGTCGACAGATCGATACCGTCGAACAGCTGGCGCATGTCGAGGATGGAATCGATTGCCACACCGGCCATTCCGACGTCACCCGCCACACGCGGGTGGTCGGAGTCGTAGCCGCGGTGGGTGGCGAGGTCGAACGCCACCGACAGGCCCTTCTGCCCGGCGGCCAGGTTGCGCCGGTAGAAGGCGTTGGATTCCGCCGCCGTCGAGAAGCCCGCGTACTGCCGGATGGTCCACGGCTGGTTGACGTACATCGTCGGGTACGGGCCACGGACGAACGGCGGTGCGCCCGGGAAGCTGTCCAGCGGATAGCCGGCCTCGACCGACCGCGTCGCGGTCGGCGGCGATGTACACCGGCTTGACGTCGATGCCTTCCGGGGTGGCCCAGTCCAGCTGATCGGCGGTGTAACCGTGCGCCGCGGCAGCAGCGGCGACATGCTCGGTCACCGCCGCTTCGGTCGCGGGCTCGCCGGCCTTCTCGCCGTGCAGAGGTACATCGGCGAAGCTGGCGATGGACCCGGCTTCACTTCCGGCGCCGGCTGGCCGGCGACATTGGACACAGTCATGGTCACGCCCCCAATCGGGTGAGAAGCGCCGACAGCGCGGCGATCGCATCGATCTTTGCGGTCAGGTACTCGTCCGGCTTACTGGACGCGTCGGCGACCGCCTTCTCCGGACCGGCCAGATATATCTGCGAAACGCCTGCCGCCCTTGCCGCTTCGACGACTCCGGCCGCCTCGTCTGCATACCGGGCGTCGGTGCCACAGATCACGGCGACGACGGCGCCACCTGCGTCCGAAACCGCCTGTGCGACTCCCGCGGCGTCCACCGGACCCGGGTTGACGGCTTCGATGCCACCCGATGCCAGCAGGTTCGCCGCGAACGTCGCGCGGATGTTGTGTTCGGCGAGCGGGCCGAGCGGCAGCAGCAACGCAGTGGGCCTGGCGCCCGTGCTTGTCCAGATAGGCATCGGAGCGGTCGCGCAATGCCTCGAAACCCGCCGCGTAACGCCGCACATCTGAGGTCGGATCAGATTGCGGGCAGCGGGATTTCCGAAAGGTTCGGATATTCGTTGACGCCGGTGAGCGCCGTGCGCCGGTGGGCGATGTCGTCGCTGCGCTTCTCGCTGACCTGAGCGATCTGTTCGGCCAGGTATTCACCGGCGTCGACGAAACCCCCGCGGGCCTCGATATCGCGGAAGTGCTGCCACGCTTGCACGGCCAGCGCCTGGGTGAGGTCTTCGACGAACCATGAACCGCCGCCGGGGTCGAGCACGCGTCCGATGTGCGACTCCTCCAGCAGCAGCAGCTGGGTATTGCGTGCCATCCGCCGCGCGAAACTGGCTGCGGTGCCGGGCAATCCACCGGGGATCGCACTGTCGAACGCGTGGCACGGCAACGGTGTCGGCTCCCCCGACACCCGCCGCAAAGGCGGCAACGGTGGTGCGCAGCATGTTCACCCACGGATCGCGCTGGGTCATCATCGGCTTGGATGTCACCGCGTGCACGGTCGCCGCGCCGGCATCGGCCGCTCCCACCACTTCGGCCACCCGCGCCCAGAGTTGCCGCGCAGCACGCAGTTTGGCGATGGTCATGAACTGGTCGTCGTCGGCGGCCAGCCGGAAGCTGATCTGACGCACTGCGTCGCGGTGCCGAGATGCCGCTGTCGACCAGGAGCCGCAGGTAGCTGACACCCGCAGCGATCGCGCCGGCCAGCTCCCACGACGCGTTCGCGCCGAGGTCATGCAATGCCGGACCGTCAACCGTGATGGCACGTACGCCACCGTTGTAGGCGACCGTTTTGGCGGCGGCGGCCAGCACGTCGTCGGTCGACGGTGCGGCATGTCCGCGCAGAGGCGCGGTGAGGGGATCGGCGCCCAGGTCGACCGAAAGCCGTGCCCGGCGTTCCTCATCCAGATCTGTCACCAGCGCCAGCACCGCGTCGGCGGCGGCGGCGAAGTCGGCCCCCGCCTCGAGGACTACCGGAACCAGCTCGAGAAACACGCCCTCGAGAAGCCGGTCCAGTTCGGTTGCACTCACGCCGTCGGGCCCGACACGCAGGATCAGGGCGCTCGCGCCCTCGGTGAGCGCGGACAGCACCGCACCGTTTCCGTCAGCCACCGAAACCTGCCCGGGCGCCGGGAACGACTCGGCGACCTTCCAGCCGGACTTGACGTCGCGCAGCCCGTCGGAGCCGCGGATGAACGGCCACCGGCCGGGCAGCGGCGCCTCGGGCTGGGAGTCGAGGATGGTGTACAGCGGCCGGATCGGAAAGCCTTCATAGGTCGGCGAGTCGAGGAGCTGCTCGGGTGCCTCGCCCAGTTCGGCGGGATCCTTGCGGCCGCTCTTGGCCAGCACGCCGGCAACGGCGGCGCGCCACTGCTCGCGATCCGACTCCGATCCCACGGACGTATCTACCGACACCGGCTTTCTCCTGTTGTCGCAGTGTGTGACCTCTGTGTCTAACACGACCGTTCACCAGGCTAAATGATCCGGGTCACGGTATTGACCGCCGGGCATCGGACACACGCTCGCGCCGGCCGGGGTTGCCTGGCGAGGCCACGTAGGCTTGGTAGACGTGAATACCGTCGTCAGCACCTTGCGCGCCGTGCGTGGATCGGTGATTGCGACGGTGCTTGCGATCCCGCGACGACGGATGTTCACGGCCCTCGCCGCGATTGTGATTCTCGTCGCAATCGCGCTGCTGGTGCCCCTGCCGACCGCTATTCAGTTGCGTGACTGGGCGAATTCCGTGGGCCCGTGGTTCCCGTTGGCGTTCCTCGGCGCACACATCGTGGTGACGGTCTTTCCATTCCCGCGTACCGCGTTCACCCTGGCGGCAGGTCTGCTCTTCGGACCGGCCCTCGGTATCCCGCTCGCGGTCGCGGCGGCCACCGTCAGCGCCGTCATCGCGCTGCTTCTGGTGCGTGCCGCGGGCTGGCAGGTCAACAAGCTGGTGCGTCATCCCCGGATCGAGTCCCTGGACGCTCGCCTGCGCGAACGCGGCTGGCCCACCGTCGTGTCGATGCGGCTCATCCCGGCCGTGCCGTTCTCCGTGCTGAACTATGCGGCGGGTGTGTCGGCGGTCCGGGTACTTCCCTACACGCTCGCCACGCTGGTCGGGCTGATGCCGGGCACCGCGGCGGTAGTGATCCTCGGCGATGCGCTGACCGGCAACGTCAGCCCGCTACTGGTCCTGATCTCGTTCTGCACGGCATGCGTCGGCGTGGCGGGGCTGGTCTACGAGATCCGCAGCCACCGCAGCAATCACCGCGAACGCGAGGCCGATTCGCAGGACCGCGCAGAGCCGGCGGTCAGGTAGCAGACCTACCTCGCGTGAGAGCCGCCGTCGCCGCGAGCCGGCGGCGGCGGGTACGCCGATGGCGGTTGCTGCTGTTGGGACAGCGGCGGGTACTGCGGCGGCGGATCCATGGCACCCGAAACCGGAGTGCGCGCCTCGGCCACCGCCTGTGCGACCGCCTGTGCGATCTCCGGGTCGGTCTGGGTGTTGAACCACTCGGCGACCTCGGCCGAGTCGTCCTCCGGCTTGGGCAGGTCCTCCTCGACCGGCGACGGCTGTGTACCGGAACACGCCGTCGTCGCCCGGGCGCGCCGAGCATCTTGGTGAAGCCCTGCAGCGCCGCACCGAAGTCGCTGGGCACCAGCCACACCTTGTTGGCTTCGCCCTTGGCCATCTGCGGCAGCGTCTGCAGATACTGGTAGGCCAGCATCTCCGGGGTCGGGCGGCCGGCCTTGATCGCGGCGAACGTCTTCTCGATCGCCTTGGCCTGCCCCTGGGCCTGCAGATAGGAGGCGGCGCGTTCACCCTGGGCGCGCAGCATTCGGGACTGCCGGTCGGCTTCGGCGGTGAGGATGGCCGCCTGCTTGGCCCCTTCTGCCGCCAGGATCTGGGACTGCTTCTGCCCCTCCGCCTGCTTGATGGACGCCTCGCGGTGGCCCTCTGCCGTCAGGATCATCGCGCGCTTCTCACGGTCGGCGCGCATCTGCTTCTCCATCGAGTCCTGGATCGACGGCGGCGGGTCGATGCTGCGCAACTCCACCCGCGCCACCCGCAGGCCCCATCGGTTGGTGGCCTCGTCGAGCACACCGCGCAACTGACCGTTGATCGAGTCACGCGAGGTCAGCGTCTCTTCGAGCGTCATACCGCCCACCACGTTGCGCAGCGTGGTGGTGGTCAACTGCTCGACACCGACGATGTAGTTGCTGATCTGGTACACCGCCGCCTGCGGGTTGGTCACCTGGAAGTAGACGACGGTGTCGATGTTGACGGTCAGGTTGTCCTCGGTGATCACCGGCTGCGGCGGGAACGACACCACCCGCTCGCGCAGGTCGACGCGGGCGCGGATCTTGTCGACGAACGGCAGCAGCAACGTCAGCTGCCCCGACACGGTCTTGCTGTAGCGGCCGAGCCGCTCGATCACCGCGGCCTCGGCCTGCGGGATCAGCGCGATGGACTTGGCCACGATGATGGCGGCGAATACCACCAGCACAGCCACCAGAATCAGGCCGGCGACGGCACCATCCATGAACGTTCCTTCCCTCGGTGTCTCTAGACGACTTTCTGCACGACCGCGGTGGCGCCGTCGATCTGCACGACGGTGACGTGGTCGCCCGGCTCGAAGACATCGCTCTCGTTCAGCGGGCGCGCGGTCCAGACCTCGCCCTCGAGCTTCACCTGGCCTTCGTGGCGGCCGACCCGGTCCAGCACCAGCGCGCTCTTACCCTCCAGTGCTCTGGCGGGCTCGGGCAGACTCTTGCCGGACATGAAATGCCTGCGCAGTGCGGGCCGAACCAACACGAGCAGCAGTACCGACACCACGGCGAAAACCGCGCCGTGGACCCACAGGTCATCGAAGATGAGGCTGGACCCCGCGGCGGCAAGCGCCCCGCCGCCGAGCATGAGCAGGAACAGATCACCCGTCAGCGCCTCGGCCCCGGCAAGGGCCAGCGCGGCGATCAGCCAGATCAACGCAGCAGGCATGACGCCAGCCTAGCGCGTAGCCGGCCCGATGAGCCGTTAACAACTACACTGCGTGGATCATGTGGTGTCCGAGTGTGTCGTTGTCGGTTTGGGCGAACGCCTGGCTTGCAGGCGCCGCCGCGCCCGACGACGTTCTGGACGCGCTATCACAATGGGCGCCAAGACATTCCGTTACCGCTTACGACTCGGTTGCGGCCGGGCGCACCGGCCTGCCCTGGCCGGACCTGACCGACGCGGGAGCGGTCTCACTGCTGCAGACGCTGCGCACCGGTGCGGGCCGGGGCGGCTCGGGCCCCGCGATGGGGGTCGCCCTCCCGGTACCCGGCGACGTCCGGGGGCTTCCAGCGGGTACACAATTTCAGCACGACGCCGTGGCCGACCGGCGAGGCACTCATCATCGCGAGCGATCCCTCCCAGGCCATCGGCTTGGTGCCCGACTTCGAGTACCCGGATACGGACGAGAGCGACGAGCCCGATGCCGCGCCCGCTCCCTGCGGATTGTCGTGGACGGTGTACTCGGTGCCCGGCGCCGCGCCCGCGGACGGGCTCGACCTCGGCGAGGCCGAATACGCCATGCGCTCCGCGGTCCGCTCCGCCGCCGACGCGCTTGGCGCTCTGCACGCGGAAGCGGCGGGCGGAGATATCGAGGACCCGCGCAGCCTCGTCGAACAGGTCGTGGAATCCGAACGACGGCACAGCATTCCCGACCATGCGCCCACACGTGCTGTGCGGGTGCTGGAGAACGCGGCGTACATCGACGCGATCATCTCCGTGAGCTCGGGGCTGATCCCGATCGGGCTGAACAGCTCTGCGGACGTGCAGACAGCCAGCGAAGCGCTTCGTCCGCTGAACGGAGTCGTGCGGTCGGCGCGGTTGGCGGCCGTCAGCGCGATCCTGCATTCCGCCTGGCAGCACTGACTGACGCGGCTACCTGCTTTCACACCTCGGGGTGCACACCACCCCGTCTATCGAGAAGCCCTGTAGCGGTGGTGGTTCGAGACCGGGAACGCGAACGGGCGCTGCGGCCCTTGCGCAATTCGTCGAGTAGATCGGCCGCCACGCGCGCGAGGTGGGCGTTCGGCGTGGCCGCCCGCGCGAACGCGATACCGGCACTCTCGGCCTGCAACCGCAGTTCGTGGTCGAGATCCCACACCACCTCGATGTGGTCGGCGACGAAGCCGATCGGGCAGACGATGGCCGCGTCGGTGCCGGCCTCGGCGAGAGCGGTGAGGTGATCGGCGACGTCAGGCTCCAGCCACGGCACCTGCGGCGGCCCCGACCGCGACTGCCAGACCTGGTCGTAGTCGTCATACCCGGCGGCAGCGGCGACAAGCTTGGCGGCGTATGCGACTTGCCGCTCGTATAGGTCTGTGCCGCAACGGGATCTGGCCGACAACGGAATGGAGTGTGCGGTGAACACCAGCCGAGCGTCGTCCGGTACCCCCTGAGCGGCCGCGGTGATCGCGTCGCTGAACATCTGCACGAACAGCGGATGGTCGTAGAACTGACGCAGTTTCACCAGCTGCGGTGCGCTGTCGCCGGCGGCCCGCCTGGCCCTCGCGATGTCCTCGACGTATTGCGTGCAGCCCGAGTAGCCGCCCCACGCCGATGTGGCGAACACTGCGGCGCTGCGAATCCCGTCGTCGGCCATGGCGGTGACCGCGTCTTCGATGTAGGGCTCCCAGTTGCGGTTGCCGAAGTAGACCGGGAGGTCGATGAGTCGCACGCAGCTCCTCGATCAGCGCACGGTTGATGCCGTTGATCGGCGAAACGCCGCCGAAATGCAGGTAGTGCTCGGCGACGGCGGCGAGGCGCTCCCGCGGAATCCCGCGGCCCCGGGTGACGTTCTCCAGGAACGGCATCACCTGGTCGGGCCCCTCCGGCCCGCCGAAGGACAGCAGCAGGACGGCGTCGAGGCATTCATCTACAGCAGCTGGGTGCTGGCGCCGCCGTCGGCGTAGATGATCGTGCCGGTGGTCGCCGGCAGCCAGTCGGACAGCAGCGCGCACACCGTCTTTGCGACCGGCGTCGGATCCTTCATGTTCCAGCCGATCGGCGCCCGCTGGTCCCAGCCCTCTTCGAGCAGCTTCATCTGCGCGCCGGCCTCCTCGCCGAGCGCGCCGCCGACGATCGCGCTCATCGCCAGCGTGCGGATCGGCCCTGCGGCAACGAGATTCGAGCGCACACCGTGCGGTCCCGCCTCACGTGCGACGAACCGGTTGACCGACTCCAGCGCGCTCTTGGCCACCGTCATCCAGTTGTAGGCAGGCATCGCCCGCGTCGGGTCGAAGTCCATTCCGACGATCGCGCCGCCCGGATTCATGATCGGCAGCACCGCTTTCGCCAGCGACGCATACGAATACGCCGAGATGTGGATGCCTTTGGCGACATCCTCGTACGGCGCGTCGAAGAACGGGTTGATGCCCATCCCGGTCTGCGGCATGAAGCCGATCGAGTGCACCACACCGTCGAGCTTGTTGCCGTCGCCGATCACCTCGGCAACGCGGTCGGCGAGCGTGTCCAGGTGCTTGTCGTTCTGCACGTCGAGCTCGAGTAGCGGCGCCTTCTCCGGCAGCCGGTCGGCGATCCGCTGGATCAGCTTCATCCGGTCGAACCCGGTGAGCACCAGCTCGGCGCCCGCTTCCTGGGCGACCTTGGCGATGTGGAACGCGATCGACGAGTCGGTGATGATCCCCGTGACGAGGATCCGCTTGCCTTGCAGAGGAGTCCTGTCATGCCTTCTGTCCTTTCTTGTCGCGTTGTCTAGTGGCCCATGCCCATGCCGCCGTCGACAGGGATCACCGCACCGGCGATGTAACTCGCGTCCTCGGACGCCAGGAAGCTGACCGCCCCGGCGACCTCCTCGGCGGTGCCGACCCGCTTCGCCGGGATGAAGTCCAGCGCTCCCTCCTGGATGCGTTCGTCCAGCGCGCGGGTCATCTCGGTGTCGATGTAGCCCGGGCGCCACCACATTCGCGGTCACGCCGGCCTTGGACAGCTCCCTGGAGATCGAGCGGGCCATACCGATCAGACCGGCCTTGGCGGCCGCGTAGTTGGCCTGGTTGCCGATCCCCCAGCGTGCCGGAGACCGAACCGATGAAGATGATCCGGCCGAACCGCTTGCGCTGCATGCTGCGCGAGGCCCGCTGGGCCACCCGGAACGCCCCGGTGAGGTTGGCGTCGATGACCTTCTCGAACCGCTCCTCGGTCATCCGGATGAGGAACGCGTCCTGCGGAGATGCCGGCGTTGGACACCAGCACCTCGACCGGCCCCTGGTGCTCCTCGACCTCCTTGAACGCGCGATCGACGGCATCGTTGTCGGTGACGTCACATTCGACGCCGAACAGCCCTTCCGGGCGCACCGGATCCGCGGTGCGTGACGGCTACCTTGTGGCCGTCGGCGGCGAGACGCTGTGCGATGGCCAGGCCGATGCCGCGGTTACCACCGGTGACCAGTACCGAGCGCGCTACGAATTCCGGCATGTCCGCCAACCTATCGTTTGGGCGGCGAAGTTAAGAAATCGCCTCAGAGTGGCAGCCGGCGGTTGATCAACAGGCTGGCCACGGCGGCGATGGCGGCCACCAGGGCACCGAGTCGCAGCCAGCCGGTGGTGGCCTCACCTCGGACGGTCTCGTAGCCGATCTGATCCTGCAGCGTGGCGTAGACCTTGTTCAGCTCTTCGATGTCGGAGGCGGTGTAGGCCTCGCCGCCGGAGAGATTGGCGATCTTCTTCATCATCTCGTCGTCGACGGGCACCGGCACGCGCTCACCGTTGACCTCCACGGAGCCGTTGGGAGTCCCGAAGGAGATGGTCGAGATCGGTACGCCCTGGTCTTTGGCGGTGCGCGCCGCGGTGAAGGCGCCCTTGGGGTTGTCCGGGTTCGACGGCACTGTTTCCTTGCCGTCGGAGAACAGCACGATGCGCGCGGGTGGTGGCGTGTCCCCTCCCCCGATCACGGCGCCGACCGTGGCAATCGACGAGAGTGCGGCGAAGATCGCCTCGCCGGTGGCGGTGCGGTCGGCCACCTGAAGATTGTCGATCGCACGTCGGCTCGCGTCCCGGTTCGTGGTCGGCGAGACCAACACGGTAGCGGTGCCGGCATACGCGATCACTCCCAGATTGATCCCCGGGGTGAGCTGGTCGACGAACGTCTTCGACGCTTCCTTGGCGGCGGTCAGCCGGTCTGGTTCGACATCGGTGGCCCGCATCGACTGCGACACGTCGATTGTGAGCATCACCACCGCGCGGTTGCGCGGCAGGCGCTGGTCGTAGGTGGGCCCGGCCAGCGCGATCGTGCACAGCAGCAACGAGATCGCCAGCAGCGCCGCCGGGACATGCCGCCAGGGGCTCGGGCGCATCGGCGCGACACTGTCGAGCAGCTCCGTATTGGCGAACTGCTGCAGCCGCCTGCGCCGGGCGAGTTGCGCGACGACGTAAAGGCCGACCAACCCCGCGACGATGACGAGAAAGAACAAGAGCCACCAGATGTGTTGGAAGCCCGTGAGCGAAACCGGCCCCAGCAGCGGAAGATTCATATCAGATCGTCTCCCCTAGTTCGGCAGACGACGGTTGATGACCAGTGCCGACAACGCCGCCAGTGCCAGCGCGAGCGCGCCGAGCCGCAGCCAGCCCACACTCGCATCGCCCTTGATCGTTTCGTAGCCGATCTGCTGCTGCAGGTTCGCGTATACCGCACGCAGCTGCTCGAGGCTTGAGGCGGTGAACGCTTCGCCGCCGGACAGGTCGGCGATCTCCTTGAGCATCTCGTCGTCTACGGGCACCGGCTGACGCTGGTCGTTGATCTCGACATATCCGTACGGCGTCCCGAACGAAATCGTCGAGATGGGCACGCCTTGATCCTTGGCGGTGCGTGCCGCGGTGAAGGCGCCCTTGGGATTGTCCGGGTTCGACGGCACGGTCTCCTTGCCGTCGGAGAACAACACGATGCGCGCAGGCGGCGGTTCGTCGCCGCCGCCGATCACCGCTCCCACGGTGGCGATCGCCTGCAACGCGGTGAAGATGCCCTCACCGGTGGCGGTGCGGTCGGCGAACTGCAGCTTGTCGATCGCGGCCTTGGTGGCCTCTCGGCCGGTGGTCGGTGAGACGAGTACCGTCGCCGTCCCCGCGTACGCGATGAGCCCGAGGTTGATGCCGGGGGTGAGCTCGTCGGCGAACTGTTTGGACGCCTCCTGCGCGGCGGCCATGCGATTGGGTGAGACATCGGTGGCGCGCATCGACTGCGACACGTCCATCACGAGCATCACCACGGCGCGGTTGCGCGGGATGCGGACGTCATGTGTCGGGCCGGCCATCGCCACGGTGAGAAAGACCAATGCGATCACGAGCAGGATCGCGGGCAGGTGCCGCCGTCGCGTCGGCCGCTTGGGCGCAACGCTTTCCAGCAGTTCCATGTTGGCGAACCGCAGCATCCGCCGGTGCCGGGCCAGCTGCACGATGACGTAGAGCGCGACCACTCCGAGCACGACCAACAGGAACAAGAAGAACCATGCGTGTTCGAAGCCCGACAGCGTTATCGGTCCAAGGAGCGGTAATGTCATGTACGACTTAACATTTCAGAATTCAATGGCCTCAGGATCGGCCTGCCAGGGCCAGGCGGCGGGTGGCGACGAATCGAACCACGTCGGCAATCCAGTCCCTGTCGGTGCGCAGCGACAGCAGCGGTGCATCGCAGCGCCGCAGCGTCCGCGCCACCTCGGCTCGGTGCGCCGCCGCGGCCTTGGCGAAGTCGTCCCGCAGCTGCTCGTCGATGGTGAACTCGCGGGTCCGGCCGGTCTCGGTGTCCTGCAGGATGACGTCGCCGACCGGCGGCAGTTCGACGTCGCGCGGATCCAGCACCTCGATACCGAGCACCTCGTGGCGCCCGGCGATCGCCCGCAGCGGACGCATCCAGTTGATCGGGCCGAGGAAATCGCTGATGATCACCGCCATACCGCGCCGGCGCTCGGGTCTACGCAGCGCGTCGATGGTGGCGGCCAGATCGCCACGCACACCCGGCGGCGCCTTCGGCATCGTGGCGATGGCCCGCAGCATCTCCTGCTCGTGCATCCGGCCCGACAGCGCAGGCACCCGACGCACCGTGTCGCCGTTGGCGATGATGGCGCCGATCCGGTTGCCGCCGCCGCTGTTGAGGAACGTGATCGCCGCGGCGGCCGCGACCGCCAGGTCACGCTTCTCGCATCCCACAGTGCCGAAGTCCAGGCTCGCCGACACGTCGACGACCAGCCAGGTCTCCAATTCGCGGTCGGCGATCATCTGGCGCACATGCGGATGCGTGGTTCGCGCCGTCACCGACCAGTCCATCCGGCGGACATCGTCGCCGGGCTGGTAGAGCCGCGATTCACCGGGCTCGGAACCCGGCCCGGGCAGCAGGCCGAGGTGGTCGCCGTGCAGCACGCCGTCGAGCTTGCGGCGCACGGTCAACTCGAGCTTGCGCAGCGCCGCCGTCAGCGCGGGGTCACGGATCTCCCCGCGCTTGAGCGACGGCAGATCGACTTGGCGCGTCGGTCGGCCTGGTGTTTGAGTCACCGACCGCTGGCCGCTGCCGCTGCGGCGGGCATGACGGGCGGCACCGAATGACCTTGCTGCGGAATGGCATTGACCTGCGGCAGGCCGACGGTCTGCAGGATCCGGTTGATCACCGTCTCGGACGTGATCTCGTCGGCAAGCGCGTCGTAGGTCAGCACGAGGCGGTGCCGCAGCACATCCGGGATGACCTCGACGACGTCCTGCGGGACGACGTAGTCGCGTCCGCGCACCAGCGCAAGCGCGCGGGCGGCGGCGATGATGCCCAGCGAGGCGCGCGGCGAGGCGCCGTAGGCGATCCACGCCTTGGCGTCGGGCATACCGAACTTGCTCGGGCTCACGCGTCGCGGTGACGACGCGCACCACGTAGTCGACGAGCGCGTGATGCACGAAGTTGTTGGCCGCGACATCCTGCAGACGAAGCAGATCGCCGGGGCCGAGCACCTGCTTGGGCTCGGGCGGCTTCACGCCCATCCGGTAGATGATCTCGCGCTCTTCCTCCGGCGTCGGGTAGTCGATGTTGAGCTTGAACAGGAAGCGGTCGCGCTGCGCTTCGGGGAGCGCGTACACACCCTCCTGCTCGATCGGGTTCTGCGTCGCCATCACCAGGAACGGCGCCGGCAACGGGAACGTCTTGCCGCCGATCGAGATCTTGCGCTCGGCCATCACCTCGAGCAGCGCCGACTGCACCTTCGCGGGCGCGCGGTTGATCTCGTCGGCGAGCAGGAAGTTGACCACGACGGGGCCGAGTTCGATGTCGAACTCCTCCTTGCCCTGGCGGTAGATGCGGGTACCGACGATGTCGGTGGGCACCAGGTCGGGGGTGAACTGGATACGCGCGAAGGTGCCGCCCACGACCTTGGCGAACGTCTCGACGGCCAGCGTCTTGGCGACGCCGGGAACACCTTCGAGCAGGACATGGCCCTTGGCGAGCAGGCCGACCAGCATCCGCTCCACGAGCTGGTCCTGGCCGACGATGATCCGCTTGACCTCGAAGATCGCGCGCTCGAGGGTGTGCACCTCCTGCTGGAGGCCGCCGTTATTGGCCGGTGCGGCGTGCGTCCCGCCTGGCCCCGGGGGATAACCCGGCGCGGGGCCCTGCTGCCCGGAAAAGCTTCCGGCGCCCTGCGGCGGCCCACTCGGTGACGTCATCAACGGTCCTCCCACATCGGTATATGGCCAATCTTCGGCCTCGGCGGCACCTTGTCCGCCGCACGCTCGTCGTCAACTATTCCAGGCACTTCGGAATCCGTCGACGTTGCCCGGCCGCGCGCCGTCTACCTGCCCGGCATTGCCAACAGAAGCTCAGGGTCTGCTCAGGCGTGGCTCAGGTTTCGATAATTCGCGCGACGTACGGCTGCAGGCCCGCGGTGCGCACCGGGCTGACGGTGACCTTGCCCGCGTTGCCGCCGGACTCCAGCATCTTGCCGCCGCCGAGGTAGATCGCGACGTGCTGGCTGCCGCCCGGCCCCCAGAACAGCAGATCGCCGCGCTTGGCCTGGTTCAGCGGAACCTTGCGGCCGGTGTTGTATTGATCGCCCGAGTACTTCGGGATCAGTACGCCGACGCCGGCGAACGAGAACTGCGTGAAGCCCGAGCAGTCGTAACCGACGATGTTGGCGCCGGAGTCGACGCCGGTGCTCGGACCGGTGGGCTTGCCGCCGCCCCAGGAATAGGGGGTGCCCATCTGGGAGGCGCCGCGCCGGATCACGTACTCGACGGCCTGCGGGCCGCGTACCCGGCCCGGTGCCACGCTGGCCGCACCCGGCGGCGGGCCGAACCCGAGCTTGGCCAGGAACGAGCGGCCCAGGTTCAACGTGGCTTCGGTGGCCTGTGCGGTGGCCGCCAGCGATGCGTTGGCCACAGACAGCGGATCTCCAGGCGCACCCGCGCTGAGAATCTTCGGCAGCGTGGGGTCCCACTGGCCGTCCTCGGGCGCGGCGGCGGCGGGCATGGCGGCGCCGACGGCCACCGCGAGCGCAGCGACCGTCATCAGAACTCCACCCAGGAAACGAAACCGCTTGAAGTGCAAAATAATCCTTCTCGTCACCATTCGATGAGACGTGTCGCGTAAGGAGTCATACCGCTGGTGCGGACCGGCGAGACCTTCACCACCGAACCGGTGTAGGGCGCCTCGAGCATCTGGCCGTTGCCGAGATACAGCGCGACGTGCTGACTGGCGTTGGGCCCCCAGAAGAGCATGTCGCCGCGGCGCGCTTGGGACGACGGGACCTTGCGGCCCGCGTTGTACTGCGAACCCGAGTAGTGGTCCAACTTGATGCCGACACCGGCGAAGGCATAAAGCATCAGTCCCGAACAGTCGAATCCGACTGTGCCAGCGCCAGAGTCGATGCCGCGGCTGGGCCCGGCTGCGTTACCGCCGCCCCACGAGTAGGGCACACCCATCTGCGACATCGCGCGCTTGATCACGTACTCGGTGGCCTGCGGGCCGTGGACGTTCGGAATCGCGCCGTCGTTGGTGTAGCCGGTCGGGGTCGGCAGCAGACCCAACTTCTGCAGGAAGCTACGCCCCAGGTCCTGAGTGACCTGCGCCGACGTCGACGCGATAGCCCAGGATCTGATTGATGATCGCGATCGGATCGCCACTGACGAACGCGCTGGGAATGGCTGGCAGGAACGGATCCCACGGCGTGTCCCAGTTACCGGTGGCCGGGTCGACCTTGTGGGGTGCACGGTCCCAGTCGGCCGCGGGGTTCGACGATGCCGTCGGCGCCGAGGCCGGCCGGGCGGGGGTGCCCGCGACAGGTGCGGACCATGTGCGCGCCTCGTCCAGCTTGGCCTGTGCAGCGGCGCGTTCGGCCTTCAACTTGTCCAACTCGGCCTGTTGAACGCGGAAAGTCTGCTGGGCGTCGGTCAGCGCCGACACCGCGGTCTGCTGGCTGGCCTCCGCGTCGATGACCGCCTGGTCTGCGTTCTGCTTGGCCAGCCGCGCCGCCGACTCCTTGTTCACCTGCTCGGTTCGCGCCCGCTGTAGATCGCTGATCACCCGCTGGGTGCTGACCGCCAAGGTCTGTCCGGTGGTGGCGGTGTCGAGGATGTCACTCGGGTCGGACGCGGTCAGATACGAACTCGACGGACCGTTGACATACGTTGCGACGGCGTAGGTGTCGTAGCGATTCTGCGCCGCCTCGATGGCGATGTTGGCGTCCTGCACGCGTTGCGTGCTGGCGTCGAGTTCACGCTGCGCAGCGGCGGCGTTGTCACGTGCCGTCTGCACGTCGACGATCGCCTTGTTGACGCCTTCCTGCTTCGCCTGGATGGCGGCGCCGAGCTCCTGCAGCTTCTGGTTGACGTTGGCGACCTCGGCCACGAGTGCCCCGATGCTGTCGGGGCCACCGGGCTGCGCTCCGGCCAATCCCGGTGTGACGAGCAGCATGCCGACGGTGAGAGGTACTGCGCAGACCCGCCCGCAAAGCTGCGCAGCAGAAGCGCTAGAGGTGCGTCGCATTGGACAAGGTCTCCTATGGCTCAGAAGTCACAGAAGTCACATCTGCAACATCAGCTACAGAATGCACCGTACGTCACAACTGACGCCAAGGAAACTTTAGTCACAAACTACAAGTTTGTAATTGCGGATAGCGTTATCCCGCTGTGACATTCTGTCGGCCCGAATTGCGCAAAACCGCAGCGACACTCCGCTTTTCGGGGGTGTTTAGGTCCTCGCGCGTTTGGCGCGGTTTTGCAACATTCGCGTTGCGATGACGGCGATTATCACTGCTATGACGACGACAATCGTGAATGTCGTCCACGGAAAATGTTGGGTCGTCAACTCACTGACGAAATTCTTCGATCCCTGCACCGAACCACGCCCCTCGGCGACGTCCTGCCCCGCCTCGAGCGTCACCCTGGAGTAGGTCGTGCTGAACGTGCCCGACTCCGTCGGGCTGAGCACCAGCACCGTGGACCCCGGGTACGCCTCCCCCACCTCGGTGGCGATGTCGCGCAACGGGGTGTCGATCGGCGGGTTCTTGTCGACCACGACGATCTTGAGGTCGATGCCTTCTCGCTTGGCCTCGGCGACGACTTCGGCCAGGCCGGCGTTCTCCGGGGTCGGCGCGGCACTCACGCCGTCGTCCTTGATATCGGCGATCACGAGGTTCATGCAGGTTTCGACTGGTGTGGTCGCGGGATCCTGCCCGACCGGCCCGCACACATCGGGCGGGATATAGGTCGGCGGGAACGGCATGACATGCGGTCCGATCACAGATGAACCGTACGTGATGGGTATACCGCCGGGTGGCAACACGCGCGCACGAGGAGAAGACTGGAGCCGCTCCTGGGGTGGTTTACAGGACAAGCGTACTGTTAGAATCGAGACCGCCGCCGACACAGCCCGTCGGGGCGATATCTAGCCGGGAGTTGATGTGAGCAGCAAAGATTCGGTCAATTCGTTTGGAGCCCGCGACACGCTGAAGGTTGGGGACCAGAGCTACGAGATCTACCGCCTGGACGCCGTGCCCGGTACCGAGAAACTTCCCTACAGCCTCAAGGTGCTCGCCGAGAATCTGCTGCGCACCGAGGACGGCGCCAACATCACCAAGGACCACATCGAGTCGATCGCCAACTGGGATCCGTCGGCCGAACCCAGCGTGGAAATCCAGTTCACCCCGGCGCGGGTGATCATGCAGGACTTCACCGGCGTGCCGTGCATCGTCGACCTCGCCACCATGCGCGAGGCGGTCGGTGAGCTCGGCGGCGACCCCGACCAGGTCAACCCGCTGGCGCCCGCGGACCTGGTGATCGACCACTCCGTGATCGCCGACCTGTTCGGTACTGCCAACGCGTTCGAACGCAACGTCGAGATCGAATACCAGCGCAATGGTGAGCGCTATCAGTTCCTGCGTTGGGGCCAGGGCGCGTTCCACGACTTCAAGGTCGTGCCGCCCGGCACCGGCATCGTGCACCAGGTCAACATCGAATACCTCGCCAGTGTGGTGATGGATCGCGGTCGGGCGGGCGAAGCGGGGGCAGAGGACGAGATCCGGGTGGCATACCCAGACACCTGCGTGGGCACCGACTCACACACCACGATGGAGAACGGGCTCGGCGTACTGGGCTGGGGCGTCGGCGGCATCGAGGCCGAGGCGGCCATGCTGGGCCAGCCGGTGTCGATGCTCATCCCGCGGGTCGTCGGATTCAAGCTCTCCGGCGAGCGCAAGGCCGGCGTGACGGCCACCGACGTGGTGCTCACCGTCACCGAGATGCTGCGCAAGCACGGAGTCGTCGGCAAGTTCGTCGAGTTCTACGGCGACGGCGTGGCCGAGGTGCCGCTGGCCAACCGCGCGACGCTGGGCAATATGAGCCCCGAATTCGGCTCCACCGCAGCGATTTTCCCGATCGACGAGGTCACCATCGACTACCTGCGGATGACCGGGCGCACCGATCAGCAGCTGGCGCTGGTCGAGGCGTACGCGAAAGAACAGGGCATGTGGCACGACCCGTCGCGCGAGCCCAAGTACTCCGAGTACATCGAACTCGACCTGTCCGATGTGGTGCCGTCCATCGCCGGGCCCAAGCGTCCGCAGGACCGTATCGCTCTCAGCGACGCTAAGACCGCGTTCCGCAAGGACATTCACAACTATGTAGAAAACAGCGCAGAAAACCCAGTTCCGCACACCAAGCTCGACGAGGCGGTCGAGGAGTCGTTCCCGGCCAGCGACCCCGCCGCGCTGTCGTTCGACGACAGCGATCTTCCGGTGCCTTCGGCGGCGGTCAACTCGAACGGCAGGCCGAGCAACCCGGTCGACGTCAAATGCGAGGGACGCGGCGAATTCATCCTCGACCACGGCGCGGTCGTGATCGCGGCGATCACGTCATGCACCAACACGTCCAACCCCGAGGTCATGCTGGGCGCGGCGCTGCTGGCCCGCAACGCCGTCGAAAAGGGCTTGATGTCCAAGCCCTGGGTGAAGACCACGATGGCGCCGGGCTCGCAGGTCGTCACCGACTACTACGACAAGGCCGGGTTGTGGCCGTATCTGGAGAAGCTGGGCTTCTACCTGGTCGGCTACGGCTGCACGACGTGCATCGGCAACTCGGGTCCGCTGCCGGACGAGATCAGCAAGGCCATCAACGACTGCGATCTGTCGGTGACCGCGGTGCTGTCGGGTAACCGAAACTTCGAGGGCCGGATCAATCCCGACGTGAAGATGAACTATCTCGCGTCGCCGCCGCTGGTCATCGCCTACGCACTGGCGGGCACCATGGACTTCGACTTCGAGAACGATCCGCTGGGCACAGGACAACGACGGCAACGACGTCTTCCTCAAGGACATCTGGCCGACGCAGAAGGACATCAACGACACCATCGCCAGCGCGATCAACACGGAGATGTTCATCGAGAACTACGCCGACGTGTTCAAGGGCGACGAGCGCTGGCGCAACCTGCCGACGCCCAGTGGCAACACCTTCGAGTGGGACGCCGAGTCGACGTACGTGCGCAAGCCACCGTACTTCGACGGAATGCCCGCCGACCCCGAGCCGGTGACCGACATCAAGGGCGCCAGAGTGCTTGCACTGCTGGGTGATTCGGTGACGACCGACCACATCTCGCCCGCCGGCAGCATCAAACCGGGGACACCGGCCGCGCAGTACCTCGATTCGCACGGCGTCGAGAAGGCGGACTACAACTCCTACGGTTCGCGGCGCGGCAACCACGAGGTGATGATCCGCGGCACGTTCGCCAACATCCGGCTGCGCAACCAGCTGCTCGACGACGTGTCCGGCGGCTACACCCGCGATTTCACCAAGGACGGCGAGCAGGCGTTCATCTATGACGCCGCGCAGAACTACGCGGAACAGGGCATTCCGCTCGTCGTGCTCGGCGGTAAGGAGTACGGGTCGGGCTAGTTCGCGTGACTGGGCGGCCAAGGGCACCAGCCTGCTCGGTGTGCGCGCGGTGATCGCCGAATCGTTCGAGCGCATCCACCGCTCGAATCTGATCGGAATGGGCGTCATCCCGCTGCAATTCCCGGAGGGCGAATCGGCGGCATCGCTGAAGCTCGACGGCACCGAGACGTTCGACATCACCGGGCATCGAGGCGCTCAACGACCGGGGCGAGCGAAGCGACGGGGAAGGTGGAGCTAAGACCCCGAAGACGGTGAAGGTGACCGCGACCAAGAGCGATGGGAACACCGTCGAATTCGACGCGGTAGTGCGCATCGACACACCTGGCGAGGCGGACTACTACCGCAACGGCGGCATCCTGCAGTACGTCCTGCGCAACATGCTCCGGTCGTAGGACATGCCCCGGGTCACCGACGACCATTTGGCGGCGCGCCGCCGTCAGATTCTTGACGGTGCCCGGCGATGTTTCGCGGAGTACGGCTACGACAAGGCGACCGTGCGGCGGCTCGAGCAGACGATCGGGCTGTCGCGCGGCGCCATCTTCCACCACTTTCGCGACAAGGACACGTTGTTCTTCGAGTTGGCGCGCGAGGATGCCGAGCGGATGGCCGAGGTGGCGTCGCGCGAGGGTCTGGTCCAGGTGATGCGCGACATGCTGGCGGCGCCCGAACAATTCGACTGGTTGGCGACGCGGCTGGAGATCGCCCGTAAGCTGCGCAACGACCCCGAGTTTCATCGTGGGTGGATGGAGCGGTCCGCCGAATTGTCGGCGGCGACCACCGCGCGGCTGCGCCGCCAGAAACAGGCGGGCAGACTACGCGACGACGTGCCGAGCGCGGTGTTGCAGACGTACCTCGATCTCGTACTCGACGGCTTGGTCGCACGGCTCGCTTCGGGTGATGACCCCGAAAAGCTCAGTGGCGTACTGGACCTGGTCGAGGCGTCGCTACGGCACGTTCAGCCGGAGAGTCAGCCGTAGTGCCTGCGGCTTCGGTGGTTCGGACCGCCGCGGCTGCGCATCGTGGTACCCGACTCACGCAGCATGCTGTGAATCGATCCATACGACCGGCCTGTCGACGCCACCAGCGTGCGGATACTCGCGCCCCCTTCGTATGCACTCTTGAGCTCGGTGAGCAGCTCATCTCGGGCCTTGGTCAGTTTCTTCATCGGCACCTCCCCGCGCGATTGATCCCCGACGGATACCCAGCGTAGGAAGCGGCTACACCACCGTGGAGAGAATCGGTGAATCCGTCACGCTTTTTCCCACTCAGGCGAGCTCGATGAGATCCCGGTAGTCATCGGACCAGAAGTCCTCGGTGCCGTCGGGCAGCAGCACGACGCGTTGCGGATCCAGCGCCTCGGCCGCCCCAGGGTCGTGGGTCACCAGCACCACCGCGCCGATGTAGCTCCGCAGCGCGTCGAGTACCTGCTCCCGCGACGCGGGATCGAGATTGTTGGTCGGTTCGTCGAGCAACAGCACGTTGGCCGTCGACGCGACGAGCCCGGCCAGGGCAAGGCGGGTCTTCTCGCCGCCCGACAGTGTGCCTGCGGGTTGCTCGAGCTGCGGACCGCTGAACATGAACGCGCCCAACAGTCCCCGCAGATCCTGCTCGCCGGTGTCGGGTGCCGCGTGGCGGATGTTCTCCCACACGGTCGCGCGGTCGTCGAGGGTGTCGTGTTCCTGCGCGAAGTAACCGATCTTCAGGCCATGGCCGGGCTCCAGTGCACCGGCATCCGGTGTCTCAGCCCCGGCCAGGAGCCGCAGCAGCGTGGTCTTACCGGCACCGTTCAGGCCGAGCACCACGACGCGCGACCCGCGGTCGATGGCCAGGTCGACACCGGTGAACACCTCCAGCGACCCGTAGTTCTTGGTCAGGCCCTTGGCGACCAGCGGGGCGCGGCCGCACGGCGCCGGGGTCGGGAACTTGATCCGGGCCACCTTGTCGGCAACGCGCTCCTCGTCCAGCGCGGCCATCATCCGGTCGGCCCGCCGCAACATGTTCTGCGCGGCAACGGCTTTGGTGGCCTTGGCGCCCATCTTCGCGGCCTGGGTACGCAACGCCGTGGCCTTGCGTTCGGCGTTGGCCCGCTCGCGGCGGCGCCGCTGTTCGTCGGTGGCGCGGGCATCGAGGTACTTCTGCCAGCCCATGTTGTAGACGTCGACCTCGCCGCGCACCGCGTCGAGGAACCAGACCCGGTTGACCACGTCGGCGAGCAACTCGACGTTGTGGCTGATGACCACCAGCCCCCCGGTGTGGCCGCGCAGGAACTCCCGCAGCCAGCCCAGCGAGTCGGCATCGAGGTGGTTGGTGGGTTCGTCGAGCAACAGCGTGGTCCCCGAACCTGAAGCACCGGCTCCGCCTTCACTTGCGGCGAACAGGATCCGCGACAGTTCGACGCGTCGACGCTGACCGCCGGACAGGGTCCGCAACGGCTGGGTCAGAACTCGTTCGGGCAGACCGAGACTCGCGCAGATGCGGCCCGCCTCGCTCTCGGCGGCGTATCCGCCGAGCGCGGCGAACCGCTCCTCGAGCTGGCCGTAGCGGCGTACCGCCTTGTCACGCGCGGCGTCGTCGGCGACCTCGGCCATCAGCGCCTGCTGCTTCTCCAGGTCGGCCAGCAGCGCGTCCAGACCGCGCGCCGACAGCACGCGGTCGCGGGCCAGCACATCGAGATCGCCTTCTCTGGGATCCTGTGGCAGATAACCGATTTCACCGGTCCGCGCGATGGTGCCCGCGTAGGGCTCACCCTCCCCCGCCAGGATGCGCATCGTCGTCGTCTTGCCTGCGCCGTTGCGCCCGACCAGTCCGATCCGGTCGCCGGGTTGGACCCGCAGCGCCGGCCCGTCGGTGGAGAGCAGCGTGCGCGCGCCTGCGCGGACCTCGAGGTCCGTTGCGGTGATCACGCTGCTCTCCCGTTCGATTACTTGTCGTCGGTGAAGACCGGGGACCGCTGCTCTGCGCGCGCGGCTACCGCTTCTTCGAAGTTGGCGGTGAGCAGTCGGACGAAGAGTTGTCCCAGGCCTTCGGCCTGCATATGTGCCTCAAGGCTACCGGCGTCCAGTCCACTCCACAGCGTGCGCTTGGTCAACTCGATTCCCGGCCGGGAGAACGACGCGATTCGCTCGCCGATCTCGTAGCAGACGTCGAGCAGTTCGGCGTCGGGCACGGCGCGGGACACCAGCCCGATGCGCTGGGCTTCCTCGGCGTCGACGTCGCGGCCGGTCAGCATCAACTCGAATGCCCGCGAGCGTCCCGATCGCGCGCGGCAGCAGGTAGGACAGCCCCAGCTCGCTTGCGGTCAGCCCGTTGTTGATGCCCGCGGCGCGGAAGTAGGCGCCAGTCGGCGGCAACGCGGATGTCGCAGGCCAGGGCCAGGCACAGTCCCCCGCCGATCGCGGCACCGTTGACCGCGGCGATCACGGGCTGGTGCATCTTGCGCAGCGCGAGGATGACGTCGTCGAGCACCTGCATCGACCGCAGCGCGAAGGTCGGACGGGTCAGCCCGTCGATGTGCGGCACGGAGCCGGCCGATTTGTGGTCGGCACCCGACGAGAACCCGCGACCTGCGCCGGTGAGCACGATCGCCCGCACGGAGTTGTCGTAGTTCAGCTCGTCGAGCACCGTCTTGAGCGGAACCATGACGTCGAACGCCATCGAGTTCATCCGCTCGGGACGGTTCAGCGTGACCAGCGCGACATGGGGACGCGGCCGGTCGACGAGGACGAAATTTTGCTCACTCACGGACTGCACGCTATCGCGTGCGTCCCGTTACTCCGGCTTGCCGTTCTCCTGCGCGGCCTCGGCGGCGTCGATGTCGAACTCCTTGACCTTCTGCACCAGGTCCTCCAGTGCGGCGGGCGGAAGGGCGCCGGCCTGGTTGAACACCAGCTTGCCCTTCTTGAACGCCATCAACGTCGGGATGGAGCGAATCTCGGCTGCGGCGGCGAGCTGCCTGCTCTGCCTCGGTGTCGACCTTGGCGAAGACCACGTCGGGATGCTGCTCAGAAGATGCAGCGAACGTCGGGGCGAATGCCTTACACGGCCCGCACCACGACGCCCAGAAGTCCACCAGCACGATGTCGTTATCCGTGATGGTGTCGTTGAATTGTTCGGCGGTGATGTCTCTGGTAGCCACGTTTCTCCTAACGTCAGGCTCTAGCAGTCTGTTCCCACGATGTGGTCAGGGCAACCTAAAGTCCTGGAAGGCGTCGAGCAGACGCTCCCGGAATGCCGGATCGAG
Source organism: uncultured Actinomycetota bacterium (assembly GCA_963805835.1). Lineage (GTDB taxonomy): Bacteria > Actinomycetota > Actinomycetes > Mycobacteriales > Mycobacteriaceae > Mycobacterium. Next base: position 112,100 of record CAWDVX010000019.1, read on the forward strand.
TTCGTCATCGCGGATCCTGCCGACAGTCCGAACGGTCTCGCGGAATTGCTGGAGGTAGTTCTCACAACCGTCGCATTCGACCAGGTGCATGTCGAAGCGGGACCGGGTGTCCGGATCCAGGGCGCCGTCGAGGTAGGCCGTCACCAGTTCGACGAGTTCGTTGCAGTCCATCGAATAGTCGGTCATGATGCCGTCTCCGCCAGATAGTTTTCGAGCACCTGCCGCACCGCGGCCCTGCCGCGATGCAACAGCACCCGCTGATTGGCTGTGCTGATGTCGAGCAGCTCGCACACCTCTGCCGAGTCGAACCCGAGCATGTCGCGCAGCGCGACGACGATCCGTTGCCGCTCCGGCAGCTTGTCGAGTTCGCGGTGGGCCACTTCAACGAGCTCATTGCCCAACACAGAGCCCTCGGGGGTGTCTGGGAACGCGGACGGCACAGCGCTCGGCTTCCAGTGCCCGGGATACGGATCGTCGGCGTGTCGGAATCTGGCCGGGTCCACGGTGCCCCCCGTGTACGCCGCGATGGCCGCATCGGCGTCGCGGCGCTCCCGCACGCCACGTGCCTTGGCGATGTTGATCATCACGCTGAAAAGCCAAGTGCGCAGCGATGATCGGCCCTCGAACCGGTGTATTCCCGTGACCAAGGCCATCCACGTCTCCTGGACGACCTCTTCGGCGATTTCGTGGCTGGGCACGTATCCACGCGCGACACGCAGCATCGACGGTGTGTGCCGATCGACCAACTGCGCGAATGCCGCTTGGTCACCGTCGCGCAATGCGGAGATGAGTCCGGATTCGTCGACCGTTTCGGTCATCGCCGTTGCGTTATCGCTCAGCGGTATTCCGGATTCGCGAAGTCGTAACGGCATCCCGCGTCCCATCCCGATCGGATATTGCCATATGCCGGAATACCTCCGGCCCTGGAGAACATGCGGGCCATATGCATCAGGTTCCACGTCATGAACGTGGTGTTGCGGTTGGTGAAGTCGTTCTCCGGCCCGCCCGATCCAGGATCAAGATACGACGGACCCGGTCCCGCCTCCCCGATCCATCCCGCGTCGGCCTGGGGCGGAATGGTGTAACCGATGTGCTGCAGCGTATAGAGCACGTTCTGTGCGCAGTGCTTGACGCCGTCCTCGTTGCCGGTGATCAGGCAGCCGCCGACCCTGCCGTAATAGAGGTACTGGCCGTCATCGTTGAGCAGGTGCGAGCCGCCGTAGAGGCGCTCGTGGACCTGCTTCATCACCGAACTGTTGTCACCAAGCCAGATCGGGCCTGCGAGCACCAGGATGTCGGACGCCAACACCTTCTCGAATATGGCCGGCCAGTCGTCGGTGGACCACCCGTGCTCACGCATATCCGGCCACACCCCGGTGGCGATGTCATGGTCGACGGCACGCACGACGTCCACCGCCACACCGTGCTTCGCCATGATCGCGGTACTGATATCGATGAGACCCTGGGTATTGCTGACCTCGGGCGAGCGCTTGAGCGTGCAGTTGATGAACAGCGCCCTGATACCGCTGAAATCGAGGTCGATCTCGGTCATCTGGCACTCCTATCCAGTTCACGGCGGCCCTGTTCGAAGAAGTCGGTGATGCGTTCGGCGAGCCCGTCGACGTCGGTGGCGCGGTCCAGCGGGTAGAGCGCCCCGAACGGCGCATTCCAGAACGGCCCCGTCGGCACGGTCCACGGGCCCGACGTATGCGTATGGCATCGGGTGCTGTTCGTCGCCCGCCGATACGCCGTAGTTCACTTCGTCCTCGGTCACCGCGACATCGAAGTGTTCAGGCCACAGCACCGGATGACATTCCGGCAGAAAGCTCTTCAAGGCGTATCCGCCGGCGTAATGGCTTCGGTTGACCCACTCGGCGGCTTCGCCATCGAGCCGCAGATCGACGTCGGGCGAAAGCGGATCTACGATCGTGTAGGCGCCCTCGGGCGGGCCCGCGACGATGCCTGCGGCATTCGCGATCGAACTCATCGGGCCCTCCAATGGCACCGCTTCGTTCGGCAGGATCAGGTCGGTGCCGTGCACCGCGACGGGGATCGTCACCGCGGCGAAGCCGTCTGGGCGCACCGCCAGCCGAATCGTCCCCGATGACCGATACTGCGGGCCGGCTACCAGGCTTTCGGCCACCCCGCGCAGCTGGCGGCGCGTGCCGACATAGGTCTCGTCGAAACTCACACTGACTGAGTTACCAGATGGCGCGACGCGTTACAGACACTTTCCAGCCAATGCCGCAGCTCGGTTTGCGCTGGACAACAGTTGCGCCTGCCGGCGCAACCACCGCCCGCGGCGGATGCCGGCGGCTTCACAGGTCCAACACGGCTCCCGGACACGGTTGGGCCGAACAGATCAGCACGGTCCCATCGGCAGGCAGCTCCAGCGGCTGGTGGGTGTAGGTGATGGCCCCGTCCACCAAACCAGTGACGCAGACATGGCATACGCCGCTGCGGCAGGAGAACCGAGTCGGCACGTCGCACGCCTCGGCGAGTTCGAGAATGGTGTCGTAGTTCTCGGACCAGTTGACGGTGATCCCGCTGCGTGCGAAGGACACAGATCCCCCGGAGCCGGGCGGTCCGTCGGGAACGTGCGGATTCCGGCGGGGCGCGCCCGTGATGCCAGGGTTGATCGGCGGTAACGCTCCGAACAGTTCGGTATGAATCCGCGACGGGTCGATCCCCGCCGCTGCCAACGCGCTGTGCATATCGGCCATGAACAGTTCGGGCCCACACAGATAGGCGGTCGCCGCACGGGGCAGACCGAGTGCGGCGACCGCCGCCGCATCGGGCCTGCCGACCGCGGCCGTGTAGAACACCCGCTGATGCGCATTGGCCAGCGACCCGATCAGCTCGCTGACTTCGTCGCCGAAGGCGAGGCTTTGCGCGTCACGCGTGATGTGCAGCCACCAGATTTCCCGCTCACTGTGCTGGGCGGCGAGGGCGTGCAGCATCGCGAGTACAGGTGTGATGCCGATGCCCGCCGACACGAGCACGACCGGTTCTGTCTCGTCGCCCAGGTAGAAGTCACCACGGGGGGCTGCGGCCTCCAGCGCGGTCCCTGCCCGGACGTTGGCATGAATCCACCTGCTCACCAGGCCCAGTTCTTCGCGCTTCACGCTGATCCGGTACCGCCCGGGGGCGCCACCTCTGGACAACGAATAACTGCGCAGCGGCGCGGGATCGTCCGCAGGGACCCGAAGTGTCAGGAACTGGCCGGGGCGCGCACCTGGAAGCGTCCCGTGGTCGGTGGTCTCCAGTTCGATCGACAGGACGGTCGGAGTTTCATGGCGGGTCTCGGCAACGCGAAGTGTGCGGAATCCGCTCCAGCCCGGTTCGACCCCAACCGGCGGCGACGTCGCTCCGGAACGGTTCTCGTGGGCCGTGAGCAGCTCCGCGAAGGACTGCTGCCAGCCCGGGCTCAACGCCGGAACATCGACCGCCTGACGGAGCATGCCCACGTCGCGGTCCGGCAGATACAACAACGCATCGATATCGGCGACGCTCAGTTCGTGACGGCCGCGCCGTGTCCGCACGATCTCGTCGCCCGCCGCGACCAGGCCCTCGGTGATGACGCGGAAATAGAACCCCGGACGGTGATGGGCGACAAGAAGATTGGGCATCTCTGGTTCAGCGAGACGGATACCGACCCGAAAGCAGGTCACCCGCGGCTGGGTGACCTCGAACTCGGCCTCGCCGATGCGATACCGATCTCCGATGCACACCTCGTCATCGCCGAGACCGCTGATCGTGAAGTTCTCGCCGAACGTGCCCGGCTCCAGATCGTCGCGCTCGAAGTGCCGCTGCCAATGCTCGTAGGACTCGGTCTGGTACACCATGACCGCGCGTTGTTCGCCGCCGTGACCGTTGAGATCGCCCTGGCCGTCGCCGTCGATGTTCAGCCGCCGCACCATCACAGGGCCCTGAACCGGATTCTTGTATATGCCGGTGTGCACCGTCTTACCGCGCCACGCCACGTCGGCAGGCATCCCCACGTTGACGGACACCAGCACCGGTTTGGTCACCGCTCACCTCCCGCGCGCGCGACGATAGTGCCGTCTGGCTTTCATCCGATTGCCGCAGATGGCCATTGAACACCACCTGGCGGTGTTCGGCTTGCTGCGGTCGTTTCAATGTTTTTCAATGTTCAAGAAAGGGGCCACCTTGGATAACGCAGCCACGGTTCTGGTGTTCGATGTCAACGAGACCCTGATCGACATCACGTCACTCGAGCCCCATTTCGAGAGGATGTTCGGCGACCGCGACGTGCTTCGCGAGTGGTTCAATCAGCTCGTCCTGTACTCGATGACGGTCACTGTGTCGCAGCGCTACGTCGACTTCTTCACTCTTGGACAGGCGGTTCTCCGGATGATCGGCGACAGCCGCGCGATGCCGATCACCGAGGGTGATCTCGACGAACTCGCATACGGAATGCGCACGATGCCCGCACATCCCGATGTCGCCGACGGCCTGAAGGCGCTGAGCGCACAGGGCTATCGCCTTGTCACCCTGACCAATTCACCGCCGAAACCCGGTGTGCCCACACCATTGGAGAGCGCCGGCCTCGCCGGCTTCTTCGAAAAGCAGTTCAGTGTCGACGCCTGGCGCGTGTTCAAACCGTCCCGCCAGCTCTACACCGGCGTCGCCGAACAACTCGGGGTGGCACCGTCGGACTGCATGATGGTCGCCGCCCACGTCTGGGACACCATCGGTGCGCAGTCGGCCGGGTTCGGCGGCGTGCTGATCACCCGTCCGGGCAACGCGCCGCTGCCCATGGTCGCGCTACCACAACCCGACGTCGTCGTCGCCGACCTGCGCGAGCTCGCCGAACGGCTCGGCTAGACGGTGAAGCCCAGCGCGCGCAGCTGTTCGCGGCCGTCCTCGGTGATCTTGTCCGGGCCCCACGGCGGGTTCCACACCCAGTTGATCTTGATCTCGTTGACCAGGCCGCTGCCCACCAGCGCGGTCCGTGACTGGTCCTCGATCACATCGGTCAGCGGGCAGGCCGCCGACGTCAGCGTCATGTCGATCAACGCGACGTCGCCCTGCTCGCCCTTCTTCGACGTTCAAGCCGTAGACGAGACCGAGGTCGACGACGTTGATCCCGAGTTCCGGATCGACGACATCGCGCATCGCCTCCTCGAGGTCGGCGAGCATCTCCTCGCTAGGCACTGCGGTGTCGCTCATCTGAAATCTCCTCACTGGCCTGCACTAACGCGCGCTTGTCCGCGCCGGCCTCGGCCAGCGCAGCCTTGAACGCCATCCAACCCAGCAGCGCGCATTTCACCCGCGCCGGGTACTTCGAGACACCCGCGAACGCGATGCCGTCTCCGATCACATCTTCGTCGCCCTCGACGGCGCCGCGCGACGAAATCATCTCGGTGAACGCCGCGATCGTCTTCAGCGCCGCACCGACGTCCTGCCCGATCACCTGATCGGTGAGCACCGAGGTCGAGGCCTGGCTGATCGAACATCCCTGCCCGTCATAGGAGATGTCGGTGACCCGCTCACCGTCGTCGGACAGCGTCACCCGCAGCGTCACCTCGTCCCCGCACGTCGGATTCACCTGATACGACTCCGCGTTGTAGGGCTCGCGCAGCCCCCGGTGATGCGGGTGCTTGTAGTGATCGAGGATCACTTCCTGATACATCTGCTCGAGCCTCATCGCCGAAGAACTCCACGGCCCTCTGGACACCGGCGACGAGCCGGTCGACCTCGTCGAGCGTGTTGTAGACGGCGAATGACGCCCGCGCGGTCGCCGCGATCCCGAACCGGCGATGCAACGGCCACGCGCAGTGGTGGCCCACGCGTACCGCGACACCCTCGTCGTCGAGCACCTGACCCACATCGTGGGCATGGACGCCGTCGAGCACGAACGACACCGGCGAACCCCGGTTCTCCAGCGACGCCGGCCCGATGATGCGCACGCCGTCGATCGCCGACGAGCCCCGTCAGGGCGGCCGCCACCAATTCGGCCTCGTGCGCCTCGACGGCGGCCATGCCGATCTCGGTCAGATACCGTGCCGCCGCCGCAAGCCCGACCACCTGAGACGTCATCGGCGTGCCGGCCTCGAACCGCTGCGGCGCGGGCGCGTAGGTGGTCTGCTCCATCGTCACGGTCTCGATCATCGATCCGCCGGTGATGAACGGCGGCAGCTGGTCGAGCAGTTCGCGCCGGCCGTACAGCACACCGATGCCGTTGGGCCCCAACATCTTGTGTCCGGAGAAGGCCGCGAAATCAACGCCGAGCGCGTGGAAGTCGACCGGCTGGTGCGGCACCGACTGGCAGGCGTCGAGCACGGTCAGCGCGCCTACGGCGTTTGCTCGCGCCACCAGTTCACCCACCGGGGCGACCGCGCCGGTGACATTGGAATGGTGGCTGAAGGCAACAACTTTCACGCGTTCGTCGAGCTCGAGCGAATCGAGATCGATGCGTCCGGCTTCAGGTCCCTCGGAAATAACGCCGTACCAGCGCAGCGTCGCGCCGGTGCGCCGCGCCAGCTCCTGCCACGGGATGAGGTTCGCGTGGTGCTCCAGCTCCGTCGTGACGATGACGTCGCCAGGGCCGATCGCCCTGGGGAATCGATCGTCGCCGACGGCGTAGGACACCAGGTTGATGGCCTCGGTGGCATTCTTGGTGAACACCAGCTCGTCGGTGTCGGCACCGACGAAGGCCGCGATGTCGGCGCGGCCGTGCTCGTAGGCGTCGGTGGACTCCTCCATCAGCTGGTGCGCACCGCGGTGCACCGCGCCGTTGGAGGTGATCAGGAAGTCACGCTCGGCGTCGAGGACCTGCAGCGGACGCTGCGAGGTGGCGCCGGAATCCAGATACGCCAACCGGTTTCCGCCGCGCATGACGCGCTGCAGAATCGGGAAGTCGGCCCTGATCCGGGCCACATCCAGGTTGAGATCGAGGGCCTGCGCCGACTTCTCGACCGACGTGGTCATGTCAGGCTCCGACCGCCTGGGTGAAGCGCTCATAGCCGTTGGCGTCGAGTTCCTCGGCCAGCTCGGGACCGCCGGACTCGACGATGCGCCCGCCCACGAACACGTGCACGAACTGCGGCTGGATGTAGCGCAGGATGCGCGTGTAGTGCGTGATCAGCAGCAGACCGCCGTCGGCCGCCTCGGCATAGCGATTGACACCTTCGCTGACCACCCGCAGCGCGTCGACGTCGAGGCCGGAGTCGGTCTCGTCGAGGATCGCGATCTTCGGCTTGAGCAGCTCGAGCTGAAGGATCTCGTGGCGCTTCTTCTCGCCGCCGGAAAAGCCTTCGTTGACACTGCGTTCGGAGAATGACGGGTCGATGTCGAGGCCTTCCATGGCGCTCTTGACCTCTTTGACCCAGTGCCGCAGCTTGGGCGCCTCACCGCGCACGGCGGTGGCGGCGGTGCGAAGGAAGTTCGACATCGACACGCCGGGCACCTCGACCGGGTACTGCATCGCGAGGAACAGGCCGGCGCGGGCGCGCTCGTCGATGCTCATCTCGAGCACGTCCTGACCGTCCAGCGTGATCGAGCCGGACGTCACGGTGTACTTCGGATGCCCCGCAACGGCGTAGGACAGCGTCGACTTCCCGGATCCGTTGGGGCCCATCAGGGCGTGCGTCTCCCCCGAGTTCACGGTGAGCGTGACGCCCTTGAGGATTCGCGATGTCGGTCCCGTCTTCCTTGGAGACGACGCTGACGTGCAGGTCCTTGATTTCCAGTGTGGTCATGAGGTGGCTGTCCTCGATTCCGTTATCTGTAGTTCGTGTTCGATGGCCTCGGTGAGGCGCTCTCGCACCGCAGGCACGGTGATCTTGCCGATGAGCTCGCCGAAGAAGCCGCGGACGACGAGTCGCCGGGCCTGCTCCTCGGGGATACCGCGGGCCTGCAGATAGAACAACTGCTCGTCGTCGAAACGACCGGTGGCACTGGCGTGTCCGGCGCCTGCGATCTCGCCGGTCTCGATCTCGAGGTTGGGTACCGAGTCGGCACGTGCGCCGTCGGTGAGCACCAGGTTGCGGTTGGTCTCGAAGGTGTCGGTGCCCGTCGCCGCGGCCCGGATCAGCACGTCGCCGACCCACACTGTGTGCGCATCGGGCTTGGCCGGAATCCGGATCGCCTTGCAGTGCACCCTTGTACGTCACGTGTGAGCGGCAGTTCGGCTGTGCATGGTCCACCAGCAGGCGTGACTCGAAGTGCTGTCCGTCGTCGGCGAAGTACAGGCCGAGTAGCTCGGCGTCTCCGCCTGGCGCACAGAACCTGGCGCGCGCGGTGAGCCGCACCAGGTCGCCGCCGAGGGTGACCGCCACATGCCGCAGCACCGCATCTTTGCCCAGCGTGGCGTGGTGGCTGCTGACGTGTACCGCGTCGTCGGCCCAGTCGGCGATCGAGACGACGGTCAGCCGCGCGGCGTCCTCGACGACGAATTCGATGTTGTCGGCGTAGGTTCCGCTGCCCCGTTGATCGATGACGACGACGGCCTCGCCGAGCTCGCCCACCCGCACCTGCAGGTGGCCGTAGGCCGTCGCACCCTCGCCGGGACCGGTGACGTCGATCTCGATGGGCTCATCGCACACGACGCCCTTCGGGACGGTGACCAGGGTCGCGCTGTTGAACGATGAGAATGCCTGGGCGGCAACCCGATCAGCGGGCACGCCGCCCTGTCCGAGGCGCTCGTCGCCACGGCGCACCGTCTCGACGGTGACACCGCCGCATTCGGAGACCTCGATACGGGCAGCGCCTGTGGCAGCGGCCGAGCCGTCGTGCAGTCCGCGCAGGCGCTTCAGCGGGGTGAATCGCCAGATCTCGTCGCGGTCGCCGGGCACCTCGAAGGCGTCGACGTCGAACGACGTGAACAGCTCGCCTTTGTTGGCACCCTCGACCGCAGTGGTGAGGTTCTGAGTCACTGTGCCAAACCCCGTCGCTTCGCTCGCCCCATCTAGCCCACCGCGCCTTCCATCTGCAGCTCGATCAGACGGTTCAGCTCGAGCGCGTACTCCATCGGGAGTTCCTTGGCGATCGGCTCGACGAAGCCGCGCACGACCATCGCCATCGCTTCGTCCTCGGTCATACCGCGGCTCATCAGATAGAACAGCTGGTCTTCGCTGACCTTCGACACGGTCGCCTCGTGACCCATCGTGACGTCGTCCTCACGGATGTCGACGTACGGATAGGTGTCGCTGCGGCTGATCGTATCGACAAGCAGCGCATCGCATTTCACGCTGGACCGCGAGCCGTGCGCACCCTTGTTGACCTGCACCAGGCCGCGGTAGGAGGCCCGGCCACCGCCACGCGCAACAGACTTGGACACGATGTTGCTCGACGTATTGGGCGCCAGGTGAAGCATTTTCGCGCCGGTGTCCTGATGCTGGCCCTCGCCCGCGAACGCGACCGACAGCACCTCGCCCTTGGCGTGCTCGCCGGTCATCCACACGGCGGGGTACTTCATCGTCACCTTCGAGCCGATGTTGCCGTCGACCCACTCCATCGTCGCGCCCGCTTCGGCGCGGGCCCGCTTGGTCACCAGGTTGTAGACGTTGTTCGACCAGTTCTGAATGGTCGTGTATCGGCAACGGCCACCGGGCTTCACGATGATCTCGACGACCGCCGAGTGCAGCGAGTCGCTCTTGTAAATCGGCGCCGTACAGCCCTCGACGTAGTGCACGTAGGCGTCCTCGTCGACGATGATCAGCGTGCGCTCGAACTGACCCATGTTCTCGGTGTTGATCCGGAAGTAGGCCTGCAGCGGGATGTCGACGTGGACACCCTTCGGCACATAGATGAACGAACCGCCCGACCACACCGCGGTGTTCAGCGCGGAGAACTTGTTGTCGCCGGCGGGGATCACCGTCCCGAAGTACTCCTTGAAGAGTTCTGGATGCTCACGCAGTCCGGAGTCGGTGTCCAGGAAGATGACACCCTGGGCCTCCAGATCCTCGCGGATGGAGTGGTAGACGACCTCTGACTCGTACTGCGCGGCGACACCCGACACCAGACGCTGCTTCTCGGCCTCGGGGATGCCGAGCTTGTCGTAGGTGTTGCGGATGTCCTCGGGCAGGTCGTCCCAGGTGGCGGCCTGCTTCTCGCTCGAGCGCACGAAGTACTTGATGTTGTCGAAGTAGATGCCCTCGAGGTTGGAGCCCCAGTTCGGCATCGGCTTCTTGTCGAACGTGCGCAGCGCCCGCAGGCGGGTCTGGAGCATCCATTCTGGTTCGCTCTTCTTGGCGGAGATGTCGCGCACCACTGCCTCAGACAGTCCGCGCTGGGCGCTGGCGCCCGCGACGTCGGAATCCGCCCAGCCATAGCCGTAACGACCCAGCGACTCAATGGTCTGCTCCTGGGTCAGCGGCTCATGCTCTTCGCGCAAGCGGCTCATCGCCGCCTCCGGGGTGGTCGTCATGTCGACGCTCCTAGCTTGCTCTGGGTTATTTCCGTGGACCTTCGGCGCTGGGCTGTGTGCCGAAGGGTGTTGTTGTCGGCGAGCGGCACGTGCGTCGTGCACGCGCAGTCACCGTTGACGATCGTGGCGAGCCGTTGTACGTGCGTACCCAGGATCTCGGCGAACGCTTCCCGCTCGGTCTCGCACAACTCCGGGAACTCCTCGGCGACGTGCGACACCGGACAGTGATGCTGGCACAGCTCTATTCCGTGCAGGGGTCCACTCACCGCCGTGGCGGTGGTCGCGTACCCGGCCTCGGTCAGTGCCTCTGCCATGCGGTCGACAGTGCTTTCAACGTCATCGGATCCCGCGGTTACTCCCGACAGGATGGTGTCGATGCGGTGACGCGCGAAGGTGCGAATAGCGTCGTCGCCCCCGATTTCGCGCAGCTGGCGCATGGCCGCCGCCGCCAGATCGTCGTATGCGTGTCCGAGCTTGGCACGACCCGCTGCGGTGAGCCGGTACCTCTTGGCGGGCCTGCCACGGCCGCTGTGCTGCCATGCCGCCGCCGCGCTGGACTGCGCATCACCCGCGTCCATGAGCGCATCGAGGTGCCTGCGCACACCCGCAGCGGAGATTCCCAGCTGTTCACCGATCTCACCTGCGGTGATGGGTCCGGACTCCAGCAAATGCTGGACGATCGCGCCACGCGTGTGGCGGTCGGTTCCGTCCGGATTTAATTTCACAACACTATTGTGATGGAATTCCGAAACGGGGTCTAGCAAGGCGACCCTTACGTGAGCCCCGTCATACGATTGCCGGGTGAGCGAAACTAACCGGCGCCTGGTCCTGGCCAAACGACCCTCCGGACTGGTCGATGACGAGACAGTGCGTATGGAATCCGAACCGGCGCCCCGACCGGCCGACGGTGAGGCGCTGGTGAAGGTCCGATATCTGTCGATCGACCCGACCATCCGCACGTGGATGGACGATGTGCCCAGTTACCTGCCGCCGATCCAGATCGGCGAGGTCATCCGCAGCGGTGGCGTCGGCGAGGTCATCGAGAGCCGCACCGACGCGTACCGGCCCGGCCAGCTGCTGTTCGGAATGCCGGGTTGGCAGGACTACGTGATCGCCGACACGGGCGAGCGGTCGATGCAGGTGCTGCCCGAGGGCGTGGCGCCGGGCGTCGCGATCGGAATCCTCGGGGTCACCGGCATGACCGCCTACTTCGGCATCACGGATGTGGGCCGGGTCGCCGAGGGCGACGTGGTGGTCGTCTCCGGCGCGGCGGGCGCGACGGGCTCCGCCGCCGGGCAGATCGCGAAGATCAAGGGCGCCGCAAAAGTCGTCGGCATCGCGGGCGGCGCCGAGAAGTGTGCCCACATCGTCGACGAACTCGGCTTCGACGAGGCGATCGACTACAAGAACGAGGACGTCGCGGCGCGGCTTCACGAGGCATGCCCGGACGGGATCGACCTGTACTTCGACAACGTCGGCGGATCGATCCTCAACGATTGCCTCGCCAACCTGGCTCTTCGCGGTCGTGTCGTGCTTTGCGGGGCGATCTCCACCTACAACGACGACGGCCCGCCGACCGGTCCGAGCAACTACCTGACCCTGCTGGTCCGCCGCGGGCGCATGGAAGGCTTCATCATCCTTGACTACCTCGACCGCTTCGGAGCGGCGCAGATGGAGATGGCGGGCTGGATCGCCGAAGGCAAGATCAAGTCGTCGGAGCACGTCGTCGAGGGTCTGGAAAACGCGCCTGACGCGCTCAACCTGTTGTTCAGCGGCGGAAACACCGGCAAGGTGATCGTCGCGCTCTGACGGCTACGCTGCACTGATGGCCGCCCGCGCCCGGTCCCTCAGCTCGTCGATTGCCCGATGGCATGCCGACGAGCGCGCCGTGGGCTCGCCGCTCAACGACGCCGAGGTCATCGCCATGCGGCGGACGCGCCTCTTCGGCGCGACGGGCACGGTGTTGATGGCGATCGGCGCGCTCGGTGTGGGCGCCCGCCCGGTGGTGCAGGATCCGACCTTCGGCGTCCGTCTGCTCAATCTGCCGTCGCGGATTCAGACCGTCTCGCTGACGATGACCACCACCGGTGCGGTCATGATGGCGCTCGCCTGGCTGATGCTCGGACGATTCGCCCTCGGCCAACGGCGGATGTCACGCAGCCAGTTGGATCGCACGCTGTTGCTGTGGGTGCTGCCCCTGCTCATCGCGCCACCGATGTACAGCCGCGACGTGTACTCCTATCTGGCGCAGAGCGAAATCGCCATCAAGGGCCTCGATCCGTACCGCGTCGGCCCCGCGCCCGGCCTCGGCCTGGATCACGTCTTCACGCTGTCGGTACCGAACATGTGGCGCGATACGCCGGCGCCGTACGGTCCGCTGTTCCTGTGGATAGGTCAGGGCATTTCGGCGATCACCGGCGAGGACATCGTGGCAGCGGTGCTTTGTCATCGACTGGTGGTGCTGCTGGGTGTCGGCCTGATCGTCTGGGCCACACCGCGTTTGGCGCGGCGGTGCGGTGTGGCCGAGGTGAGCGCGCTGTGGCTGGGTGCGGCCAATCCGCTGCTGATCATGCATCTGGTCGCAGGTATCCACAACGAGGCACTGATGCTGGGCTTGATGCTCGCCGGCACCGAGTTCGCGTTGCGGGGAATCGATGCCGCCCGCCCACTGATCCCGAAACCGCTGGCGTGGCCGCAGGGCCCCGAGGCCTGGGCGCGATGGCGGCCGTCGCTGATGCTGCTGGTGGGCGTGGTGCTGATCACGATGTCCTCACAGGTCAAGCTGCCGTCGCTGCTCGCCCTTGGCTTCGTGGCGATGGCGCTGGCGTGTCGGTGGGGCGGCACATTCAAGGCGTTCATCCTCGCCGGCGGGTCACTCACGGCGGTGTCGGTGGCGGTGATCGCCCTGATCGGCTGGGCCAGCGGTCTCGGATTCGGCTGGCTCAACACGCTGGGCACCGCCAACGTCGTGCGCAGCTGGATGTCGCTGCCGACGCTGGCGGCGTTGGGCACCGGACAGGTCGGGATTCTGCTCGGACTCGGCGACCACACCACCGCGATCCTCGGCCTGACCCGTGCGATCGGTGTCGTCGTCATCGCGATCCTGGTGACGTGGCTGCTGCTGGCCGTGCTCCGCGGGCGGCTGCACCCGGTCGGCGGCCTCGGCGTCGCGCTCGGATTGACCGTGCTGTTGTTCCCGGTGGTCCAGCCCTGGTACGTACTCTGGGCGGTCATCCCGCTCGCGGCATGGGCCACCCGCCCCGCGTTCCGCACGACGACCATCGTGGTCACACTCGTCGTGGGCATTTTCGGGCCGACCGCCAACGGCGACCGATTCACCTTGTTCCAGATACTGCTGGCCGTCGTGGCGAGCACGGTGATCGTCTTGCTGCTGATCGCGCTGACCCACCGCCATCTGCCGTGGCGCAGGATGCCTGCCGAGGAACCCGCCGGCGCCGAGGATGTCGCGGCCACTGCCGAGCAGCCGTCGCTACCGCCGCCACAACCGGCGGAGCCCGACGCCTACGCTGAATCCCCGTGACCCGCCCACCGGGGGCTTCCCCCGTCCCCGTGCGCCTGCGCGGGGTCAGCAAGCGATACGGGTCGACGACGGCCGTGGCGGGTCTCGATCTGGAGGTTGCCACCGCCGAGGTGCTCGCGCTGCTCGGCCCCAACGGTGCAGGCAAGACCACGACGGTGGAGATGTGTGAGGGCTTCATCAGGCCCGACTGCGGGCACGATCGAAATCCTCGGACTCGATCCGTTCGGCGACAACGCCGCGGTACGCGAACGCATCGGAGTCATGTTGCAGGGCGGTGGCGCGTACCCCGCGGCGCGAGCGGGCGAAATGCTCGATCTCGTTGCCGCCTACGCCGCAAACCCGCTCGACCCGAAGTGGCTGATGGACACGCTCGGGTTGACCGAGTCGGCGCGCACGACGTACCGCAGGCTCTCCGGCGGTCAACAACAGCGCCTGGCCCTGGCATGTGCCGTGGTGGGTCGTCCCGAGCTGGTGTTCCTCGACGAGCCCACTGCGGGCATGGATGCGCACGCGCGAATCGTGGTGTGGGAGTTGATCGACGGACTGCGCCGCGATGGTGTGACGGTGGTATTGACCACCCATCAGCTGACCGAGGCGGAGGAACTGGCCGACCGCATCGTCATCGTCGATCGCGGCGTCGCGGTGGCCGCCGGAACGCCTGAGGAACTGATGCGCAGTGGCGCCGAGAACCAGTTGAGGTTCCGTGCGCCGCGCATGCTCGACCTGTCGCTGTTGGTGTCCGCGCTGCCGGAGACGTACACGGCGACCGAGACGGCACCGGGTGAATACCTTGTCGAGGGCGATATCGACCCGCAGGTGCTGGCCACCGTGACGGCGTGGTGCGCGCGGGTCAACGTGCTGGCGACCGATATGCGGGTGGAACAGCGCAGCCTCGAAGACGTGTTCCTCGATCTGACCGGGCGGGAGTTGCGGCATGACGTGAATCGCTTTGCGCCAGGCACCTTCACGCCTGACCCACGCCCGGCAACGGTGCAGAAGATGCTGACCGCGCAGTTCGGCCTCGAGCTGAAGCTGCTGCTGCGCAACGGCGAGCAACTGCTGCTGACGCTGTTCATTCCCATCACCCTGCTGGTGGGTCTCACCCTCCTGCCGTTCGGATCGTTCGGCGAGAACCGGGCGTCGACATTCGTTCCCGCGATCATGGCCCTGGCGGTGATTTCGACCGCCTTCACGGGGCAGGCGATCGCCGTGGCGTTCGATCGCCGCTACGGCGCGCTCAAACGGCTGGGCGCTACCGCGCTGCCGGTATGGGGCATCATCGCGGGCAAATCGCTGGCCGTGGTGGCCGTCGTGTTCCTCCAGGCAATCGTGCTGGGCGCCATCGGATTTGCGCTCGGCTGGCGCCCGGCGATCGCCGGCCTGGCCTTGGGCGCGGTGGTCATAGCGCTGGGGACGGCCGGGTTCGCGGCGCTCGGCCTGCTGCTGGGCGGCACCCTTCGTGCGGAAATCGTGTTGGCGGTGGCCAACTTGCTGTGGTTCGTCTTCGCCGGACTGGGAGCGTTGACGCTGGAGGGCGGCATGGTGCCGGCCACCCTGGCGTCGATCGCGCGGCTGACACCGTCGGGCGCGCTGACCGAGGCGCTGTCGCAGGCGATGACGCCGTCAGTTGACTGGTTCGGCCTGGCGGTGCTCGCGGTGTGGGGCGCCGTTGCGGCCCTGTGCGCGCTGCGCTGGTTCCGCTTCACCTGACAATTTCAATTGCGCGCTGCTGGCCCGCGGTATCGAACGCGGCGACGTGCGACCCGATGTTCCTGTCGAGATCGCCCGCGAGTTGGGGCAGAGCGTGCTGTGGCACCGGCTGTTGATCACCGGCGACCCGATCGACGACGAGCTCGTCGTCCAGCTCGTCGACGAGGTCCTGGTGCCGTTCGTCGCACCGCGCCAATGACCCCGCCGGCGTGACCAGCCCTACTACGGCCTGTAGTTAACGCTGCTCTACGATCGAGGCCGTGTCCGTCGGACGAATCTTCCTGCGGCTGGTCGACGTTCTGCCCATGCCGAGCCTGCGGGTCCAGCGCGCCATCGCCGCTGCCGTCATCCTGAGCCAGGGCGGAATCGCCGTGACCGGCGCGATCGTCCGCGTCACGGCGTCGGGTCTGGGCTGCCCGACCTGGCCGCAGTGCTTCCCCGGCAGCTTCACACCGACCCCCCATCCGGAGGTCGCGGGCATCCATCAAGCCGTGGAGTTCGGCAACCGGATGCTCACATTCCTGGTGGTGCTGACCGCGGCGCTCGCGGTGCTGGCCGTCACGCGTGCCCGCCGGCGCCGCGAGGTCCTGATCTACGCGTGGCTGATGCCGGCCTCGACGGTGGTCCAGGCCGTCATCGGCGGCGTCACGGTGCTCACCGGCCTGCTGTGGTGGACGGTCGCCATCCACCTGCTGGCGTCGATGACCATGGTGTGGGTGTCGGTGCTGCTCTACGTCAAGATCGGCGAGCCAGACACCGGCGTCGTCCGGCACAGGGTTCCGAAAGCGTTGCGCCAGTTGACGATTCTGAGTGCGCTTGCGCTGGCCTCGGTGCTCGTGACCGGAACACTGGTCACCGGCGCAGGCCCGCATGCGGGCGATAAGAGCATCACCCAGCCGGTGCCCCGGCTGCAGGTCGAGATCACCACGCTCGTGCACATGCACTCGTCGTTGCTTGTCGCGTACCTTTCCCTGCTCGTCGCGCTGGGGTTCGCATTGCTCGCCGTGCGCGCACCACGACCGGTCATGCTGCGGCTCGGGGTGCTCGTCGGGCTGGTGTGCGCTCAAGGCGTTGTCGGCACCGTGCAGTACTTCAACGATGTCCCGGCGGCGCTGGTGGCCATCCACGTCGCCGGTGCGGCCGCCTGCACGGCCGCCACCGCCGCGCTATGGGCGTCGATGCGAGAGCGGACCGAGGCCGCGACGCTCGAGGGTGTCCTCGACCCCGAGGGCGAAATCGCGCTGTCTGCGCGCCCGCGTGGCAGCGTCTAACTGCCGCCAGCCCAGCGACGGTTCGACCAGCTCGAGTTCCAGCAGTTGCGGATCGGATGGCCCACCGATCACGTCGACGCGGGCATACAGCAGCTCGGCCACATCGATGTCGAGGCGCGCGGCCGCGGCGGCCAGCGTCGCGTGGCCGACGTCCCAGAGCTCGAAGTCCGGCTCGGCCGGTGTCAGCGATTCCTCGGCGTATGTGCCGGAGTCGTCGAAGGCGGGCCGACCGCCGGGTGCCGGAAGGATCGGCCCCTTGGTGAACGCGTGCGACTGCCTGCCACCGAGGAAGACCAGCGCCGTCTCCCCATCCTCGACCCGTGCGTCGTAGGGCTGCACCAACACGGTCGCGCCGTCGGCGTGCAGCGCCGCCACGTGGCGGCGGGCTTCGTCGCTGTCGCTGAATCGTTGTGCACCAACTGATCCTGCGCCGACAGTCGGTTTGACCACGATCTCGCCTTCAGGCAGCCGAACCCGCTCGCCTGGTGCGATGAACCCGCTGGGGATGATCGGCACACCCGCATCGGCGAGGTCCACCAGATAGCGCTTGTCGGTGTTCCACGCCACCACGTCGGGAGCATTGACGAGGTTGCGGACCTTCCTGGTCCAGGAAAGAAACTCGTCGAGACGTTCGATGTAGTCCCACGTCGCCCGCAGAATGACCAAATCCGCCGTCAATGTGTCCGGGTCGTCCCACGACAGCCAACGGGCGTGCAGGCCACGTCGGCGCAGAGCAGCGATCAGTTCGGCGTCGTCCCCGTCGCCCTCGGGCAACGCCCGGCAGCCCGCCAGCACAATGCGCGGATGGAAGACGTCCGGGCGGGCGAGTTTCATATCAAGGCAGGATAGAACCATGCACGCCATCGAAATCGCCGAGACCGGCGGTCCAGAAGTCCTGACCTACGTCGAGAAGCCGCAGCCGACGCCCGGACCCGGCGAGGTCCTGATCAAAGCCGAGGCCATCGGGGTGAACTTCCTCGACACCTACTTCCGCTCGGGCCAGTACCCGCGCGAGGTGCCGTTCATCCTCGGCAACGAGGTGTGCGGCACCGTCGAGGCCGTCGGCGACGAGGTGGCAGCACTGTCGGTCGGCGACCGCGTGGTCACCGCTCAGGCCAACGGCGCCTACGCTGAATACGCCCTGGCGACAGCGGATTTCTGCGCCTACGTGCCCGACGGCGTCAGCGCCGACGCGGCCGCCGCCGCACTGCTCAAGGGAATGACGGCGCACTACCTGATCAAGTCGACCTACCCGGTGCAGCAGGGCGACGCCGTCCTGGTGCACGCGGGCGCCGGAGGCGTGGGTCTGATCCTGACGCAATGGGCCACCAGCCTGGCCGCCCGGGTGATCACCACGGTCTCCACGCCCGCGAAGGCAGAGCTGTCGCGGCAGGCGGGAGCCGTCGAGGTGCTGGATTACCCAGACGACCCCGCCGAGTTCGGCGCCAAGATCAAGGACCTCACCGACGGCGGCGTCGCCGTGGTCTACGACGGTGTCGGCGCCGACACGTTCGATGCCAGCATCGCCAGCCTTGCCGTCCGCGGCACACTGGCGCTGTTCGGTGCAGCCAGTGGACCGGTGCCGCCGTTCGACCCGCAGCGGCTCAACTCTTCGGGCTCACTGTTCCTCACCCGGCCGACACTGGTGCACTACACCCGGACACCCGACGAGTTCGCCTGGCGCGCAGGTGAACTGCTCGACGCCATCGCCAACGGCACCATCACCGTCACGGTCAGCGAGCGCTACCGCCTGGAAGACGCCGAGCAGGCCCACCGCGACCTGCAGGGCCGCAAGACGGTCGGCTCGGTGGTGCTGATCCCCTAGACGATCTGCGCTACCGGGAAGTGTTGGTGGTCGATCGGGGTGAGCGCGCGAATGTGGAAGTACGTGCCGAAACCGCCGTCCTTGACGATGTTTCCGAAGTAGAGATCGCTTTCGGCGCGGACGAAATTATCCGGGTTCACCAGGATGTCGGGCATGAGCCCGAGGCTAACGGCTACAGGTGCAGCAGCGTCGGCAGATCCAGCGCCGAGTCGATCGCCAGCGCGCAGAACACCACGGCAAGGTAGTTGTTCGACTGCAGGAACAGCCGCAGCGGTTTGACCGGTTCGCCGCGGCGCACGCCGGCGTAGAGCTGATGGGCCATCACCAGGAACCACGCGCCGGCCAGGATGGCGACCGCCGCGTACAGCCAGCCGGTGGCCAGCGTCAGCGCGAGGGTGGCCAGCCACCGTCAGCCACGTGTAGATCAGGATCTGCTTGGTCACCTGTCGCTCGGTGGCCACCACGGGCAGCATCGGCACTCCGGCCGCCGCGTAGTCCTCCTTGTAACGCATCGCCAGCGCCCAGGTGTGTGGCGGCGTCCAGAAGAAGATGATCGCGAACATCACCAGCGCGGGCCATTGGACGGTCCCGGTGACCGCCGACCAGCCGATCATCACGGGCATGCAGCCGGCCGCGCCGCCCCACACGACGTTCTGCGTGGTGCGCCGCTTCAGCAGCAGGGTGTAGACGAACACGTAGAAAGCTATGGTCGCCCCGGCAAGGTGGGCCGAGAGCATGTTCGTCGTCCACCACAGCCAGAAGAACGAGCCGACGGACAGTGCGAGCCCGAAGACCAGCGCATGACTGCGCGGGACGGTGTCGCGGGCCAGCGGTCGGCGCTCGGTGCGCTTCATCTTCTTGTCGATGTCGGCGTCGGCCACACAGTTCAACGTGTTGGCGCCCGCCGCCGCCAGCAGGCCACCGAACAGCGTGTTCAGGATCAGCAACGGATCGACGGTCCCGCGGTCGGCGAGCAACATCGCCGGAATGGTGGTGACCAGGAGCAGTTCGATGACGCGCGGTTTGGTCAGCGAAAGGTAGCCCAACAGCGTGGTACGCACTCGCCCGCGGGCCCCAATGGGGAGCTCGCTCTCGCGAATATCCACGCAGTACTCCTTGAAATGGCTGCAGCGCGCGCGGCGTCTACTACAGAGGATGGTAGACCGCTGCTGAACGGCCGCCTAATCGTCCCCCAAGCAGCCTGCAACGGATGACAATCCCGCACTAGGCTGTTCGAAGAGGCAGCTTGCCGAGCTCACCCGTCGACCAGGAGAGGGCGCCTGTGACCACGCTCGAAGAGATTTCCACTCTTACCCGTCCGCATCACCCCGACGACTGGTCCGATGTGGACTCCGAAGCCGTCGACACCGTTCGGGTACTGGCAGCGGATGCGGTGCAGAAGGTGGGTAACGGGCACCCCGGTACCGCGATGAGCCTCGCGCCGCTCGCGTACACGCTTGTTCCAGCGCCAGATGCGCCACGATCCGAGCGATGTGCACTGGCTGGGACGCGATCGCTTCGTGCTGTCCTGCGGGCATTCCAGCCTGACGCTGTACATCCAGCTCTACCTCGGCGGCTTCGGTCTCGAGCTCTCCGACATCGAGTCGCTGCGGACGTGGAAGTCCAAGACGCCCGGCCATCCGGAGTTCCGCCACACCAAGGGCGTGGAGATCACCACCGGCCCGCTGGGTCAGGGCCTGGCCTCTGCTGTCGGTATGGCGATGGCATCGCGCTACGAGCGCGGCCTGTTCGACCCCGACACGCCCGCCGGGGAGAGTCCGTTCGACCACTTCATCTACGTCATCGCCTCCGACGGCGACATGGAGGAGGGCGTCACCAGCGAGGCCTCCTCACTGGCAGGCACTCAGCAGCTCGGCAATCTCATCGTGTTCTACGACCACAATCAGATCTCCATCGAGCACGACACGAATATCGCTCTCTCCGAGGATGTTCCGGCGCGCTATCGCGCGTACGGCTGGCATGTTCAGGAGGTCGAGGGCGGCGAGAACGTCACCGGGATAGAGGAAGCCATCGAGGCTGCCCGCGCGGTCACCGACAAGCCGTCGTTCATCTCCGTGCGGACGATCATCGGCTACCCGGCACCCACCAAGATGAACACCGGCGGCGTGCACGGGTCGGCGCTGGGCGACGAAGAGGTCGCGGCCACCAAGAAGGTGCTCGGCTTCGACCCGGACAAGACGTTCGAGGTACGCCCCGAGGTCATCGAGCACACCCGCAAGCTCGTGGAACGCGGTAAGGAAGCCCACGAGAAGTGGCAACCGCAGTTCGACGCCTGGGCCGAACGCGAACCCGAGCGCAAGGCGCTGCTGGACCGCCTGCTGGCCCAGGAGCTGCCCGACGGCTGGGACGCCGACCTGACGTACTGGGAACCGGGCAGCAAGGCGCTCGCGACCCGCGCGGCGTTCGGTCAGGTTCTCAACGATGTGGCGCCGAAGCTGCCCGAACTCTGGGGCGGTTCAGCCGACCTGGCGGGCAGCAACAACACCACCATCAAGGGGGTGAAGTCCTTCGGGCCGCCGTCGATCTCGACCGAGGACTTCACCGCGGACTGGTACGGCCGGGTGTTGCACTTCGGCATCCGCGAACACGCAATGGGCGCGATCCTGTCCGGCATCGTGCTGCACGGCCCGACCCGCGCCTTCGGCGGAACGTTCCTGCAGTTCTCCGATTACATGCGGGGGGCGGTTCGGCTGGCGTCGCTGATGGACATCGACACCATCTACATCTGGACCCACGACTCCATCGGACTGGGCGAGGACGGGCCGACGCACCAGCCGATCGAGCATCTCGCGGCGCTGCGCGCGATCCCGAACCTGTCGGTGGTGCGGCCCGGAGACCCCAACGAGACGGCCTACGCGTGGCGCAGCATCATCGCTCGCGGAAACGGCAGCGGTCCGGTGGGTTTCATCCTCACGCGTCAGGGCATCCCAGTACTGGAGGGCACCAGCGCCGAGGGTGTCGAAAAGGGTGGCTACGTGCTCGGAGGCGGGAATCCCGCCGATGACGCCGACGTGATCATCATCGGCACCGGTTCGGAGTTGCAGCTCGCGGTGGAAGCCAAGAAGCTCTTGGCCGAGAAGGACATCACCGCGTACGTGGTCTCCATGCCGTGTGTCGAGTGGTTCGAGTCGCAGCCGAAGGAATACCGCGATTCCGTTCTCCCGCCGTCCGTTTCGGCACGAGTGGCGGTCGAGGCGGCCGTCGCGCAGAGCTGGTACAAGCTGGTGGGCGACACCGGGGAAATCGTGTCGATCGAGCACTACGGCGAATCGGCCGACGACAAGACGCTGTTCCGCGAGTTCGGCTTCACACCCGAGGCCGTCGCGGCAGCCGCAGAGCGATCCATCGACAACTGACCGTTCAACGGTCGAAGACAACTAGAACTGATAGAAGGGCAACAATCATGACGCAGAACCCGAATCTGGCCGCCCTGTCCGCCGCCGGAGTCTCGGTCTGGCTCGACGACCTGTCGCGTGAGCGCCTGCAGACCGGCAATCTGCAAGAGCTCATCGACACCCGCAGCGTCGTCGGAGTGACCACCAACCCGTCGATCTTCCAGGCGGCGCTGTCGAAGGGCAACGCCTACGACGATCAGGTCTCCGAGTTGGCCGAACGCGGAGCCGACGTCGACGCCACGATCCGCACCGTCACCACCGACGACGTGCGCAACGCGTGCGACGTGCTGGCCAAGCAGAACGAGCTGTCCGACGGTGTGGACGGCCGCGTGTCGATCGAGGTCGACCCGCGCCTGGCGCACGACACCGACAAGACCATCCTGCAGGCCATCGAGCTGTGGAAGATCGTCGACCGGCCGAATCTGTTGATCAAGATTCCCGCCACCATGGCCGGGCTGCCTGCGATCACTGCCGTTATCGCCGAAGGCATTTCGGTGAACGTCACGCTGATCTTCTCCGTCGAGCGCCACCGGTTGGTGATGGACGCCTACCTCGCGGGCCTGGAGAAGGCCAAGGAAGCCGGCCACGACATCTCCAAGATCCATTCGGTCGCTTCGTTCTTCGTCTCCCGGGTGGACACCGAGATCGACAAGAGGCTGGAGAAGATCGGCTCCGACGAGGCGCTTGCACTGCGCGGCAAGGCCGGCGTCGCCAACGCCCACCTGGCCTATGCGGCCTACGAGGAGGTGTTCGTCGGTGGTTCGCGCTTCGAGGCGCTGAAGGCCGACGGGGCGCGCGTACAGCGGCCGCTGTGGGCGTCGACCGGCGTCAAGAACCCCGACTACTCCGATACCATGTACGTCACCGAGCTCGTCGCGCCCAATACGGTGAACACCATGCCGGAGAAGACGATGGACGCCGTCGCCGACCACGGGGTCATCACCGGCGACACCGTCTCCGGCAAGGGCGCCGAGGCGCAGGGCGTGTTCGACAAGCTGGAGGCCGTCGGCATCGATCTCCCGGATGTGTTCAAGGTCCTCGAGGACGAGGGAGTGGAGAAGTTCGAGAAGTCTTGGCAGGAATTGCTCGACGCCACGCAGGAACAGCTCGACGCCGCCAAGAAATGAGCCAATGGCGTAATCCGCTGCGCGACAAGCGCGATAAGCGGATGCCGCATATCGCGGGTCCGTGTGCGGTCGTCATCTTCGGTGTGACGGGCGACCTGGCACGCAAGAAGCTGATGCCCGCGATCTACGACCTCGCCAACCGGGGACTGCTTCCGGCCAACTTTGCCCTTGTCGGATTCGCCCGACGCGACTGGGCGGATGAGGATTTCGCAAAGTTG
The DNA here is from genome assembly GCA_963805835.1 of uncultured Actinomycetota bacterium. Lineage (GTDB taxonomy): Bacteria > Actinomycetota > Actinomycetes > Mycobacteriales > Mycobacteriaceae > Mycobacterium. The sequence goes on from CAWDVX010000019.1 coordinate 135,601, forward strand.
GTCCGGGAGGCCGTGGAGGGGCACGCCCGAACGCCGTTCCGCGAGGAGGTCTGGGACCGGCTGGCTGAGGGAATCCGGTTCGTGCAGGGCACCTTCGACGACCCCCAGGGATACGCGAGGCTCGCCGAGACACTGCAGAAGTTGGATGCCGAGCGCGGAACCGGCGGCAACCACGCCTTCTACCTGTCGATTCCACCGAATGCGTTCCCGGTGGTGTGCGAACAACTCAAGCAGTCCGGACTGGCCAACAAGGCCGAAGGCTCGTGGAGCAGGGTGGTCATCGAGAAGCCGTTCGGACACGATCTGCAAAGCGCGCGAGATCTGAACGCGGTGGTCAACAGCGTCTTTCCGGAAGACTCGGTGTTCCGCATCGACCACTACCTCGGCAAGGAGACGGTGCAGAACATCCTCGCTCTGCGCTTCGCCAATGAACTCTACGAACCGATCTGGAACAACAACTACGTCGACAGTGTCCAGATCACGATGGCCGAGGACATCGGCCTCGGCGGCCGCGGTGGCTACTACGACGGTGTCGGCGCAGCCCGCGATGTCATCCAGAATCACCTGCTGCAGCTGATGGCGTTGACCGCGATGGAGGAGCCGGTCAGCTTCGGGCCAGGCGAACTGCAGGCCGAAAAGATCAAGATTCTCTCGGCCACGCAGGTGATGCAGCCGCTGGATCAGACCACCGCACGCGGTCAGTACGCCGCGGGTTGGCAGGGCAGCGAGAAAGTGGTCGGCCTGCTCGAGGAGGACGGCTTCTCCAAGGAATCGACCACCGAGACGTACGCGGCGATCGCGCTGGAGATCGACACCCGACGCTGGGCCGGCGTGCCGTTCTTCCTTCGCACCGGAAAACGGTTGGGTCGCAGGGTCACCGAGATCGCGTTGATCTTCAAGAGAGCCCCGCACCTGCCGTTCGACAAGACGATGACGGAGGAACTCGGCCAGAACGCGCTGGTGATCCGCGTCCAGCCCGACGAAGGCATCACCACGAGGTTCGGCTCCAAGGTGCCCGGCAGCGCCATGGAGGTCCGCGACGTGAACATGGACTTCTCCTATGGTTCGGCGTTCGCCGAGGACTCCCCCGAAGCCTACGAGCGACTCATCCTCGACGTGCTGCTCGGCGAGCCGTCGTTGTTTCCGGTCAACCGCGAGGTCGAATTCTCCTGGGAGATACTCGATCCCGTGCTGGATTACTGGGCTTCGCACGGCAAACCAGAAGCCTACGAATCTGGCACCTGGGGGCCTGAGTCGGCCGACGAGATGCTGCACCGCATGGGCCGGGAATGGAGGCGGCCGTGATCCGCGAAGGCGAGAATGATCGTCGACCTGCCGAACACGAACACGAACGACATCAACAAGAAGATCACCGGGCTTCGTGAAGAGGGTGGCGCGATCACGCTGAGCCGGGTGCTCACGCTTGTCATCTCGCTTCACTCCGACGACTTGCTCGAGGATTCCATCCAGGCCGCCAACTTCGCCAGCCGCGAACATCCGTGCCGTGTGATCGTCGTGGTGGCCGGCGATCGGAACGCCGACGAACCGCGTCTCGATGCGCAGCTGCGCGTCGGCGGTGACGCAGGGGCGGGCGAGGTCGTCGCCCTGCGGTTACACGGCGAGATGGCCGACCACGCCAACAGTGTGGTGCTGCCGTTTCTGCTACCGGACACTCCGGTGGTCGCGTGGTGGCCTGCCGGAGGGCCCGACGATCCCGTCCCGAGACCCGCTGGGGCAGCTGGCTGTTCGTCGGATCACCAATGCGACCGACTGCGCCGATCCGATGGCGGCGATCAAGGGTCGCCTCGCCGGCTACACCGCAGGCGACACCGATCTGGCCTGGGCGCGTATCACGTACTGGCGTGCGCTGCTGACGGCGGCACTGGATCAGCCGCCGTACGAGCCCGTCACGTCCGCCGTCGTGTCCGGACTTCGCGATGAACCTCACTCGATGTCCTCGCCGGGTGGCTCGCCGCCCGGATCGACGGTCCCGTGCAGCGCGAGGTGGGCGAATTGAAGGTCGAGCTGATTCGCGACACCGAGACAATCACACTGCGCAGGCCGCAAACCGGTGTGACCGCGACGATCAGCAGGACGGCCAAACCGGACTCGCTGATCCCGTTGGCACGCAGGGAGGCCAAGGAATGCCTCGCCGAGGACTTGCGCAGGCTTGACGCCGACGAGATATACCACGAAGCGTTGACCGGGATCGAGAAGGTGCAGTACGTATGAGCATTGTTGTCGAGAAGTACACGGACACGGCGGCTTTGGTGGCCGCAGCCGGCGACCGCCTGGTTGCGGCGATCACCTCCGCGATCGAGGAACGGGGCCGCGCACTCATCGTGCTCACCGGCGGTGGCACCGGCACCGGACTGCTCAAGCGCGTCCGTGAGCGGGCCGACGCGATCGACTGGTCGAAGGTCCACCTGTACTGGGGGGACGATCGCTTCGTGCCCGCCGACGACGATGAGCGCAACGAGAAGCAGGCGCGCGAGGCGCTCATCGACCACGTCGACTATCCCCGCGGCGAACGTGCACGCCATGGCGCCCAGCGGCGGCGAATTCGGGGATGACCTGGACGCTGCCGCCGAGGCCTATGCGGAATTGGTAGCCGCGAACGCCGACGCGGGCCAGTCCGTCCCCGACTTCGACGTTCACCTGTTGGGCATGGGCGGCGAGGGACATATCAACTCGCTGTTCCCGGACACCGCCCGCGGTGCAGGAAACCAGCCGAATGGTGATCGGCGTGACCGACTCCCCCAAACCGCCGCCACGACGAATCACGTTGACACTGCCTGCTGTTCAGCGTTCGCGTGAGGTGTGGTTGGTGGTGTCGGGTGAGGCCAAGGCCGACGCGGTCGCCGCGGCGATCGGGGGCGCCAAACCCGTGGACGTGCCCGCCGCCGGTGCGGTCGGGCGCGAGGCGACGGTATGGTTGCTCGACGAGGCGTGCGGCGTCCAAGCTCTAGATACGCGGGTCCGGGGTGATTGCGTCTGTTACTCGGTAGCCGTCGACTTCGCAGAACACGAGACCGCAGTGGCCTGCGGTCAACTCGTCGCGGATCGCTTGTGGCCATCCCGCACAGGCTGCGAAAAGGGCGTCACCCACCGGACAGAGCCCGTACGCCGAACTGTACGAGTGGCTCCCGACGAAGCGCTTCTGCACGACGCGCCGCTCAATTCGCAGCCTAAATATCCTGCCCCCAGCCGGACTCGAACCGACACTTTGGGCTGATTCGGTCCGCCGAGCGACGTACTCCGCTGTTCGCCGCGTACTCAGCTGCTGGCAGGGCAATGTCCCGTCAGGACCTCACGCAGTCGATGAGCGCAAAGACCGGGCGGTCGACCAACTCGTCCCAGAAACCCGGTTCGTGGGCGGCCACCGCTTCCGGTGGGACGACCGGCTCGTGCACCGCTACATCGGTGAAGCCCGCCGCCTCCAGCCCCGATCGGTAGGCCTCGGTCGGCAGGTAGTAGTTCTCGATCTGCAGTCCCGAATCACCGACCAGCACCGTGAAGTTGATCGGGGCCCCCTCGTCGACGTGGTCGGCCAGCCGTACGTCGAACCCGTACTTACGGTAGTCGGCCGGGGGCCGGTAATGGTACAAGTCCGGGTTGACGTTGATCGTCACGAAACGCCCGCCGGGCCTGACGCGGCTGGCCAGTCCCGCGCACATATCCGCGAGTTCGGCGCGGCTGCGCGCATACACCATCAGGTAGGCGCATGCGACGACGTCATAATCCCGCGGCGGACTGACGACGGTGGACGCGTCGCCGACGACGTATTCGATACCCAGTGGCTGCTGAGCTTCTTGTCGCCGGGCCAGCTCAATCATCCGCTCGGAGATATCCAAGCCGACTGCCTCGGCGGCACCTGCTCGGCGCAGCAGCCGGGTGAAATGACCATCACCGCAGGCGATGTCGAGCACCTTCTTGCCCGAGACGTCGCCGACCAACCTGAGCAATGAGTAGGTGTCGACCTGATAAACCGGCAGGGTGTTCTTGGCCTCCCGGTACAGCTCGGCGGTGTCGCCCTCGTCGTAGTCGGTAACCATTGCGAGTCGACTCCTCGGGCGCTCAGAACGGTCAGTCGTCGGAAGCCAGGGTATCGCCGGGTGAGCCCCAATTTCCGCCGTTCATGACGGACTTGTTCGTCGGCATGATTCGCTCCGTCCCGCGGTCGCGAGCCCACTGTTCCCAACCAGTGTGATTCGAGCGTAGATGCCGCGGCGCGGGAGATAGCCTGGTTCGGCCTAAGTGGTGGGAGAGTATCGATGGACGCGCCGATCGTGTTGATTCATGGCACCAACCCCGGTCCGTGGACGATGGCCAACTTTGAGCAGCACTTCACCGGACTCGGTTGGGAATGTAGCTGCCCGGCATATTGTCATCGTGACGCGCCCGTGGAATCAGCATCGCCGACTTGTGCGCACAGTGGTTGAACGACACACTGACCTAACCATGCACCGGGAGTCGGTGGCGAGCACAGACGGCAGCCCGATCGCGGTCCTCAACCGAGCTCACGCCGCACCATCGGCAACACCTCGCCTGCGAGCAGTTCGATTGTCCGGCAGACGCTCCGGTGCTCCATCCCCATCCACTGAACTCGCGCGATCAGACGGGTGAACCCGGTCGATCGCGCGAGCCGCACCAATTCCTCGGCGCAGTCCGAGGGTGACCCGATGATCACCCGGCCCGCCAGCAGTTCGGGAATATCATGAGCCGCAGACGGATTCCCGACCACCTCGGTGAACAACCCCCAGCGGTCGAACACCCGGTAGCTACCTTGAAGGTAGGGCACTGCTTCGCGCAGTGCCGTAGCACGGTCGTCGGCAACGACGATGTTGCGCAGCAACGGAAAGTCGGCTGGCCTGGCCTTGCCCAGCGCCGCCAGCCGTGCATCGAAGGCAGTCACCTGTTCGACGATCACCGCGTCGGTCAGGTGCGAGGAGGCCACCCAGGTATCACCGAGCGCGGTGTCGGCCAGTTCGGCGGCTCGCTCGACCGAACGGATAGCGCTACCGCCCAGCCATATTGGTGGCCGAGGCTGCTGAACCGGACGCAAGGCCAGCGATACGTCCTCAACGCTGTAGTAGTGCCCCTCGAAGCGCACCCGGTCCTGCGACCACAGTCGCGCGATGAGATCGAGTGACTCGGTGAAACGCCCCACACGCTCGCGACGGTCCACGCCGAGCAGCGTGAACTCATCATGAGCCCAGCCCGCCGACACCCCCAAGGTGAACCGGCCGCCGCACAGCACATCGAGGAACGCACCATCAATCGCAACCTGCAGCGGGTGGTGATAGGGAAGGACCACCATGCAAGTCGAGAGCGACATCCCGGCGGCGGCAGGAGCGAGCCGAGCCAGCGTAGGAAACGGCGGCAGCCACGCCGCCGAACCGTAGGACAGGTGGGTTCCGATCGTCACACCGTCATAACCACGGCCCGGGCAAGGGACACTTGCTCCACATGTTCGGCCAACCGGCGGTCGAGTGGATCGCCGGGCGGATGCTCTGGGTTGATGAAAAGCGTCAACCGCATGGGTCCAACCTAAGTGAGTGAGCGCACATCGCATTGGTGATAGGGCCGCATCAGCAACGTCGCTTCGTGGCCTGACGATCAGCGCGTTCCGGCAGTTTGCGTCCAGCAAAGTGGTGGACAAGTCGGACCTGATCCGCGGTACGCACGAGACGAGGCTCCTATCTCGCCTGGCAAGCCGCCTGGAATCGGAGCCGGAGGGCGCTCGTACAGGCTGAATACCGGGACGGCATCAACGGTACTTGCGCGGCGGGGAGTGCCTTTGAGCTATCCAAGCGCCTCTTGCCTAGCTGCCGTCCGACCAGGTGGACGAGGTTTCGCACCCCCATCGGGCATATCGCGATCAGCCCGTCGCCGTGGCGATAGTGGCGGTTGCGCTCCATGTAGAAGAGGATGTCGGGATCTTGAAGGTCGGTCGCTGACACGCAGGCCTCATGTTGCTTAATGCGGCGAACCTGTTTGCGCACCGTTCCCCGTTTCTCGTCGAAGCCGTCCCCGTAGTACGTCCGGCCGAGCGATGCGATCACGTCGCACACCTCGTCCGAGGTGACGTGCGTCCGGGACGGGTAGTACCCGCGCAGGTTGCGCGCCATCGCGAGATAGGGGCGGTAGGTAAGGCAATCGGCCCAGAAGTAGACCCGGCGGAACCGAGGCGTGAGCAATGGGGCAAGCATCCGGCGGATAACCACGCGCTGAATGAGGCCGTTCGACCGCCACTCGGGCTTCACGTACGTCAGCCCCATATAGAAGGTCGCGACCCGCCCCCCAGCTGAGAGCTCCACCGCGCGGTGCCACAGGCCGCAGAATCCGATCAGCGTCCGATTGCTGCGGAGCGTGAAAAGCGCAACTTCATCCAGGGTTGCCAGTTTCTCCTGGAACTGCGCGTAGTCCACGTGGTGGTGGGGCTCGTACAGTGCCCACATCTGGGCCAGCGTCGTCGTGTCGAGGGCTTGGGCGGGCCGAATCGAGATTGCAGTGCGAGTGATGCCACCCAACATGACAACCGTCCTCTCATCGAATGCCGTGCGAATTTCGCCGTTCGAACTCAGGTTCGTTCACCGATGTGATCCCCAGAGAAGAAGAAGGTGAGAGCCCGCTCACGAATTAGAGGTGAGTACCGTCAGAGGGCCGGGGTCTGCTCACCTGCCCAATCATGACGACAAGCGAGCGGCGGAGCTGCAATGATGACGTTCCTCAGGATGCGGACTAGGAGAATGTCCGATCAGTTCGAACCCAGGAGGCGGCGATGCTGACTATCGACGCCGCCCGGCGGTCGAAGCTCCGGCGGATCCTGCCGTCGGCGGCGCGCACCCGGATCATCGGCTGGATGCTGTTGTTCTTGATGGCCGCCCTCGCGATCGCGACCTTTGCGACCTGGCGCCTTCTGGTATCGGCCATCAATACCCGCATGGACGAGGCGTTGCGAGTGGAGGTAAAGGAGTTCGCCGAGCTCACCGGCCCAGGCATCGATCCCGGCACAGGTGCACCGTTCACCGGGGTGGAAGAGCTCATCCGGGAGGCCATGGCGTACAACATCGCCCGGCCCAACGAGGTGTTCCTCGGTTACGTCAACGGCTCGTATCTGACGACCAGCCCGCAGCAACCGGGCACCCCCGACGTGCTGGACAGTGACGCGACGTTCACCGAACGGGTCGCGTCCATAACCGAGCCGGTCGAAGGCCTCTACCGGTATCCCGGGGTGGGTGAGGTGCGCTACCTGGCCGTTCCAGTCACGCTCAAAGCGGACCCCGGCCGCGGCGTCATCGTCTCCGCCTTTTTCAGCGACCGTGAACGCGCCAACGCCGACGCGGTGGCAAGACTGATGCTTGCGGTCGGCGCCGCCACGATCGGGGTCGCCGCGATAGCGGCCTGGCTCATTGCCGGCCGCATCCTGAGGCCGCTGCGCGATGTCGCCGACACCGCGCGCAGCATCACCGAAACCGATCTGTCCAGACGTATCCCCGCCCGGGGTGGCGAGGGCGACGAGTTGGGCGATCTGGTGCAAACGGTCAACGGGATGCTCGACCGCGTCGAAGAGGCGGTGTCGGCACAGCGTCGCTTTACCGACGACGCCGGGCATGAACTACGAACGCCGATCACCATTGTCCGCGGTCACCTCGAGGTGCTCGACCCAACCGATCCCAACGACGTGAAATCGACGGTCGCGCTGGTCGACGACGAGCTGGAGAGGATGAATCGGATGGTGTCCGATTTGTTGCTTCTCGCGCGCGCGGAACAGCCGTCGTTCCTGCATCCCAAGCTGGTCGATGTCGGCACACTGACGCGAGACGTCTTCGAAAAGCTGGGCGCCCTCGGAGATCGCGAATTCACCCTGCAGGCGGTCGAAGAAATGACCGCCGTCCTGGATGCGCAGCGCATTACGCAGGCACTTCTTGCTTTGGCCGACAACGCATGCCGTTATACCAGCGACGGTGACCGGATCGGTCTGGGTTCGGCGCGGGAGAAGGGCCTGTTGAAGTTCTGGGTCTCCGACAGCGGGCCGGGGATCGGCGACGCCGACCGGGCCCGCATCTTCGAACGCTTTTCGCGCGGCCGCTCCGGCGGGAAACGATCCGACAGTGCCGGCCTCGGCTTGGCGATCGTGCAGGCGATCGCGGTGGCACACGGCGGCAACGTCCGGCTGGACAGTGTCGCCGGGCATGGCGCTACGTTCACTGTCCTCGTCCCCATCAGAGGATCATGATGGCCCGAATCCTGATAGCCGAAGACGAACCCCGCATTTCCAGTTTCATCCACAAAGGCCTGTCTGCCAACGGTTTCACCGTGACGGTCGTGGCCGACGGGCGGTCGGCCTACGAGTACGCAACCACCGGTGGATTCGACCTGTTGGTGCTCGACATCGGGCTGCCCGAAATGGATGGGTTCCACGTGCTGCGCAAGCTTCGCACGGAGAACAACCCGATCCCGGTGATCGTGCTGACCGCCCGCGACAGCGTGCAAGACACGGTCGCAGGACTGGAGGGCGGCGCCGATGACTACATGCCCAAACCTTTCCGGTTCGAGGAGTTGTTGGCGCGGGTGCGGCGGCGGCTGAACGACGAGCGGGCTGCGGAGTCGACGGTATTGTCCTGCGGCGGGTTGCAATTGGATCTGCGGACCCGCCAGGCCCAGGTCGACGGGCGCACCGTCGACCTGTCGGCGCGCGAGTTCGCGCTTGCCGAGACATTCCTGCGCCATCCCGGCCAGGTGCTGTCCCGAGAGCAGTTACTCAGCCATGTCTGGGGTTACGACTTCGATCCCGGCTCCAACGTCGTCGACGTCTACGTCCGCTACCTGCGCCGCAAGCTGGGCGCCGACCGGTTTGTCACGTTGCGCCGGATGGGTTATCGCCTCGATGAGATTCCCTGACGACGGTCCCGGCGCGCCCAATGACTCGGCGCCCGCCACCGCGCGGTGCGGGTGGCGGGCGCCGGGCGTAGCAGGAGATGGCCTCAGTCCCAGGAAGTGTCGTCCCATGGCGAGTCGTCCATCGCCATCACGCGACCTTCGGTGAAGAACCCATCCTGATCGGCTGTCGCATTGGCGACGCCGGCTCCGAGCAGGCTGAGCCCGGTGAGGGCTGCGCCGGCGGTGACGACCTTCCAGGTGTTGGGAAACATGTTGTGCTCCTTCTCTTCGGGGTTGTGGTCGGGCAGGTTGTCCCGTCCTTCCCCTCTAGGATTTCGCTGGAACGTGAGGGCGTCGGGAGCCGAAGATGAGCGCTCTCTCATCCTCTACAGCCAGGTGCGGGCCAGCGCGAGGCGGTCGGCGGTGTGCTTGGGCCAGTTCTCCAGTCGGGCGCGGAACGGCGCGGTCGCCAGGCCCAACACCACCGCGGCGGTGCGACGGCGCAGCGCACCGGGGTCGATCCGGCGTTCGGCGTGCGCGAACACCGCGTCGCAGTACCCGCGCGCCGGAGCATGCGACAGACCCAGCACGGACAGATAGCCGATCAGGGTCGCCCATTCGTCGGCGCGTTCGCCGGGGCCGGCCGTGTCGACATCCAGCAGGCCAGTGATCCGGGAGCCATTGGCCAGCAGCTGGCCATGGTAGAAGTCGCCGTGCACCGGCGCGGGCGGCTCTGGCGGCTCTTGCGACGCCGACAGCGCTCCCTCGACCACGCGGGTCGCCTCGGAGGCGAGTTCGGCCGCCTGCGTCGCGGACACCGAAGGATCGGACTCCGCGCAAATGCGCAACACCTCGGCACTGTCATGCACCCGCTGCAGGATTGAGCGGTTCGGCCTCAGCTGCGTCAGGTCGTCGGGCAGGGCGTCGAGCAGTTTCTCCAGCTCTCCCGGCGCGGGGAACGCGGCGGTATCGGATCCGCAGTCGCTGCTCAGCAGGTCGCGTAGCAGCGTGCCGGACGCCTCAGGCAGCACCACGATCCCCTCGGATGCATGAGCCAGCACCGGCGGCACCGGCAGCAGTGCGCTCAGCAGGTCGTGACGGACACGAAGGTCGGCGACCGCTGCCGGCCGCACCACTTTGACGAACCACCGGTTATCGCCGTCGCGGACCTCCAGCACCGCGCGTTGGGTCGGGCGGTAGGCCCGCACGGCGATCTCCGGGGCCGCGCCGATGGGCAACCCATGGGCACGCAACAGGCCGGCCAGCAGAGTCGGGTCGCTCGCGATCTGCAGGGCCGGCAATGCCGGATCCTGGGGCCAGCGCCACACCCCGACTTCGACCGGTTCGCCGCCGTACTCACCGGCCACCACCGTCGCTCCGGCCAGGATGTTTTCGCCCGTGGCCGCCACCAGAGCCTCCTGGCTGCGGCTGCCGTCGGAACGGCGCACCTCGGCGACGTATCTGACGCGCACCGCGCCGCTGGGCTGCACGCGCGTATCGGCCGGCCGCAGATCGTCCAGGCTGGCCCCACATTCGGTGATCGCCGCAGTCAGCACGCCTTCAGCGTGCGGCCCGAGTAACAGGGTTAAAGAAGTAATCGCCATGTGTCTAGCCTGTCCACCTCGAACGAGGTGCTTATGAGGCTCGGATGAGAGAACGCTCCCCTAACCCCAAGCGGTCGGGGCCGAAGCGCCGGCCGACGATCAGAAGCTGTGTGGTGATGAGCAGACGGTGCTTGTCGACGCGGTCGGTGAGGGTTCCGGTCAACGGCCCCAACAAGGGCAGCGGTCCGAAAGTTGCGGCGGCGATCCAGCCCAGGGCGGTGCCGCTGCCGGTCAGTTCTGCGGCCAGCCACGCCAGCGCCACAAACTCCAGCCAGGTGCCGGACTGAGATGCGACCTGGCTAGCGAGGAAGACCCCGAATGGACGGGGCATGAGCGATAAATCAGTGACCTCTCACAATTCCCCGCGTTCGGCCGATCCGCGGGCCCGGGTTCCTCGGAGTCGGAGTGGTAACGACTCGGCGCCCGCCACCGCAGGTGCGGTGAAGGGCGCCGGAATCGTACTGAAGGCCCTCAGGACGCTGGGCCCACGTTGATGGACACCGTCGTGGTCTGCGTGGCCGGCGGCAGCTTCGCGGTGTCGACCACCAGGAAGGCGCCCGAGTCCTGCGCGCCGTTGGCCAGCACCTTGGGCGTCAGCGGGAACGGTGCCGTGTCGGAATCGATCCCGACCAGGCCGTAATCGCTGTCGTTGGAGATGATCAGGGTCTGTCCGCCGTCGGGGGTGACGACGCCTTCGACCTTGTCATGTCCGAAGAACTTGCCCTCGGGGTTGAGTTCGGTCAACAGGTCGCCCAGATCCAGTTTGAGCGACTTGGCCGCGACCTCGATACCGGCTGACTGCAGTTTCGCGACAGCCTCGGCGTCGGTGGTCACGCCCACGAACGCCTCGATGGGCTGGCCGTCGACCAGCAGACCGCCTGCGGCCGCGTCGTAGCTGCTGCCCGGCGCCGCGGATGCGGGACCCACGTCTGTTGCCTGCGAGATGTCGGCGACATAGATTTTCTTGTTCCCCTCGGGCGCCAGCGCGGTGTCGCGCTCATCGATCAGGAACTCGGTGTTGCTGAGCGCGGTGATCTCGGAGACCAGCACCTTGGTGTTCTGCGGATCGGCCAACGGCAGCAGGTACATCTTGGCGTCCCTGGTGGCCAGATCGATGGTGACGATGCGGGTCAGCGGCACGCCTCTCGGCCGGCCGTCGATCCCAGGGGTGGCCAGTGCGGACTGCATGACGCCCACCAGCGTGGAACCGTCGGGAGTAATGGTCAGGCCCTCCATGCCGCGGTTGGGGTCGCGCATCGCCAACTCACCGGGCAGCGAGCCGTCATAGGGCGACAGGCGTTCAATCTCCTTGCCACTGGCGTCGAAGTGGATGATGAACGGCCCGTACTCGTCGGCGACCCAGAACGTGCCGTCCTCGAGCGCCACCAGGCCCTCGCTGTCCAGACCGCGGTCGGAGTTCGGCATCGGGTTGCCGTAGATGTCGACCATAGTCTCCCCGCCGGTGTCGCCCACGTCGACGACCAGCCCGTTGAGCGGCCGGCCGTTGGGGTCTTTGAGGATGATGGTCTGCTCCTCATGGGCTATGCCCTCGGCAAGGGTGTACTTGATGATCTGAGGGGAGTAGTCGGTGACTGGCAGCACCTTCTCGTTGCCGGTGCGGCCGTCGACGTTTGGCCCGCGGTCGGTAAGTCCGTAAATCTGATTCGGGTTGCCGGGCACGGCGGCGATGGCCGATCCGGCCCCGCTGCTTTGCACCGGCACGCCGCCGACGACAGCCATCGGTGGGACCGGGTTGGCGTACACCCGAACCGCATCGGTGGTGGTCATCTTCAGCTCTTCGGTGCCTGAGAAATCCTCGTCCGGCGTGTAGACGATGCTGCCGTCACTGCCGTAGCTGATGTGCCCGTGCGCGGGTTGCTCGAAGGCGACAGGCGTGAGGCCGCCTGTGGCCGCCAACAACTGCGCCGGCGTGATGGTCAAGGGCTCGCCCCGTACGGTGCTCAGCCGCTGATGCTCCCCCACGATTTGTGCCTGCTCCCGTTCCTGAGCCGCACTCGATTCCGTCGAACACGACACCACAGTGACCGCCAGGGCAACGGCCCCTGCCGTGCTCAGAACTTTCCGCGCAGCCAAGCGTGCCATGATGTGCTCCTTGTCAATCAGGTTGCGAGTCGGGATTTTTCCCGTCCGTCCCGTCAAGGATTCCGCCGCCAGATGAAAGTGCCGGGAGCTGAAAATGAGCGCTTTCTCATCCTGGAAGCCAGCGCCGAGCCGGCGCGAGGCGATCGCCGGTACTCAAGTCACCCTGTCGGCCAACCAACGAGCGCACAGGTCGGCGATCTGGCGCCAGTTCGGCTCGAGGGTCAGATAGTGCCCGAAACCCTTTGGCTCATGGAATGTCGCCAGTGAACCGTGCCGATCTGCGATGACGCGCGATGTCGACGGCGGGATGGCCAGGTCCTCGGATCCCGACACCATCAGCACGGGGCAGGTGACTTTGTGATAGTCGATTCCGGTGGTCTGGTTCTATTTTCTGCGGTTTCACCGCACGGTCCGGTCGCGTCGTTGCAGCGCGACCGCGCCGGCGAGGATGGCTGCCATCGACCCCACCGTCACCGCGGCGCGGGGGCCGGCCAAGTCCGCGATCCAGCCGACGATCGGCCCTCCGATGGGCAGCCCCCCGAGGAGCACCATGGCAGCAAGTGCCATCACTCGGCCGCGCATCGCAGGCGCGCAGCGCTGCTGAAGCAACGCGGTCGATGCGGTGACGAAGAGCGACGCCGTCACGCCCGTTGCGACGCCAGCGACCGCAGCCAGCGCCAGGTTTGGCGAGATGGCAAGTAGGCCGTTCGCCAGGCCGAAGGCGATGATGGCACCGGCGAGGAATCGAAAGTCGACCGCGCGGCGGCGGGCCACCGCCAGGGCTCCGAAGACTGATCCGCCGCCTATGGCGGCGTAGAGCAGCGTAAACGTGCCCACGCCGCCGTCGAACGTGTGGTCGGCAAGCAAGGGGACGAGCACCTGGTGATTGAACCCGAAGGTGGCGAGGATGCCGGTCATCACCAGCGTGATCCGAAGCTCGGGCACTCGCCAGGCGTATCGCAGGCCCGCCCACGCCGCCCCGGGTTCCCGTACCGCCTCGGTGATGTGCAGCGCGTCGCGACGCATGAGCAGCAGGGTGGTCACCGCGATCAGATAGCTGATTGCGGCAGCGATAAAGCACCAACCGATCCCCGACGAAGCGATCAAGGCGCCGGTAGAGAGCATACCGACAACGCGGCCCATCGCGGTGATCGCACCGGTGAGGGCTACCGCGTGCTGGATTCGGTCCTCGTCGACGAGTTCGGCCACGAAGGCCCGCCGGACCGGGGTCTCAACGGCGTGGAGCAGACCGAACACAATTGTTAGTCCGTACACCATCGCCACGGTGCTGACGCCGGCGAGCACCACCGCACCGAGCGCTGCCGCCTGGCCGACGATCAGGAACTGCGTCGCGATGAGTAAGCGGTGTTTGTCAACGCGGTCGGCGAGGGCCCCGGTCCACGGCCCCAACACCAGCAGCGGTCCAAATGTCGCGACGGTGATCCAGCCCAGAGCGGTTCCGCTGCCGGTCAATTCTTTGGCCAGCCACGCCAGCGCCACGAACTGCAACCAGGTGCCGGACTGCGATACGGCCTGGCTGGCGATGAAGAGCCGGAAGTTTCCAACCTGCTTGCAGCGCAGTGCTTGTCGTCGATACGTCGGTGCTTCAACACTACCGGAAAGAGCCATACCGAGGAGCATGCGGATCCGGGATGGACCAGCGATGAGCAATAGATGAGCGATCTTTCACGATTGCAACGCCCCCATGGCCGACAGCCTCCGGGTGAAGCAAGAACGGCGGCTTGCGGGCTCGTGATGGCTTGCAGGCGAGGGTGGTTACTCGCGGCTGCGGCGAATCATCCTGTCATGAAAAGTCTCTCATCAATCAGACCCGGTTGCTCTCATACACGCCCACGACTCTGGCTGTCACGGAATCGAAAAGGAGTCATGTCATGAACCTCGCTGAGCGGACGATCCGCGAGCCGGCGATACGCGGCAGCGGCCATCCTGTGGGCCCAACAAGCCCACCACAGCACCGGCACACAGACGTGGCTGTGACGACCGGCGACGGCGTCCAGTTGGCGGTGCGCGACTACGGCCTCTTGGCGGCGGGTCACACGGTCATCTTGCTGCATGGGTTATGTGTCAGCGATGCGGTGTGGTCGCACCAAATCGATTACTTGCTGCGTCGCTACGGCAACAGCATCCGCGTAATCAGCTACGACCATCGCGGACACGGCAGATCCAGCCATGCCCCCGCGGATACCTACCGCATCGACCAGCTAGCCAGTGACCTCGCGGAAGTTCTTACCGCGCTGGAGGTTGGCGGCCCGCTGACCCTTGTGGGCCATTCGATGGGCGGGATGACCGCGCTGGCCTACCTCGCGCGCTCCAGCGCCGATCGTCCCGTTGACCCGGAGGGCCTGGTCCTTGCTGCCACCACAGCGGGCAAACTCGCGCACCGGGGTCTCGGCCGGCTCTTGGCCACCCCCGGCACCGGCGCGCTACTCAGGCTTGTCAATCACATCCCCAAGCACGTCCTCGATCTACTGGCCGGACCGGCATGCTCGGCGCTGAGCAGAGCCTGGCCCGCGCAGCGCACCATGTTGACCGCCGTTGCGGGTGCCGCCGCCAGCACGCCGATACCGACCGCGGTCGGATTCTTGCCAGCGCTGCGCAGCTATGACCAGCACGGGACCCTTGGGGACATCCGCGCGAGGACAGTCGTCATCAGCGGCACCGCCGATCCGCTCATACCGGCATCGCACTCGCATGAGCTTGCCAGCGCCATCCCCCGAGCTGCGCACATGCACCTTCCCCGCGCCGGGCACATGCTGCCTCGCGAGGTGCCGCGGGCCGTCAACGACGCTATCCGGCAGGCAATGTCCTCTGAGGGCGCCAAGCGGCTCACCTCCGGCCGCCGCGACATCGCAGCGAGGAGTCGACGATGCGACAGCTGACCGGTTTGGACGCCACGTTTCTGGCCCTGGACTCGCCCACGGTCTGCAGTCATCTCGGCTGCATGGCTGTGCTGGATCCGCCGGTCGGCGGTCCGGCGCTCACTCTGCGGCGCCTCACTGGACTCATCGAGTCCCGGCTCGATGTTGCTCCCCCGTTTCGGCGGCGCCTAGCCGAGGTGCCATTCGGGCTCGACCAGCCGTACTGGATCGAGGACCCGGACTTCGACATCGAGTTCCATGTCCGCGAACTGGCGCTGCCCGCTCCCGGTGACGACCATCAGTTGGCCGCTACGGCCGCCCGCCTGCACGAGCGGCCGCTGGACCGCAACCGCCCGTTGTGGGAGATGTATCTGATTCACGGACTCGCGAGAGGCCGCAAGGCCCTGTACACCAAGGTGCATCACGCGGCAATCGACGGAGTAGCGGGTAACAATCTGCTTGTGGCGCTGTTTGACACCTCGCCGCAGCCGCGCACGGAGCGCCCTAAGGTTCCGTGGCGCCCGGACGCGGAGCCCGGCGCAATGCAATTGCTGGCCCGCAGCGCAGTGTCGGCGGCCCGTCAGCCGCTCCGATTCGCGCGGCTTTCCGTTGAGGTCCTGCGTTCCCTGCCTGCTATGGCCAACAGTCCGGGGCGCCCACGACTGCCGGTGATCGACCGGTTCCTTCCGAGCCGGGGCCGCGGCGTGGTTTCGTCAGCTCCGCCTCTGATCGCGCCGCCCACGCCGTTCAACAAGATGCTCGGGCCGCGCCGGCAGTGCGCGTTCGGCAGCCTGCCGTTAGAAAAGGTGAAGCAGATCAAGGACTCAGCCGGAGTGACTGTCAACGATGTGGTGATGACGCTGGCCGCCGGCGCGTTGCGCACGTGGCTACGCGATCACAACGCCCTTCCCACGGGCCCGCTGCTGGCAGCGGTGCCGGTAAACATCCGCGTCGAGGATCAGAACGCGACCGAGGGAAACCGCTTGGCCAAAGTCATCGCGCCGCTACCAACGCACGTGACTGTTCCCCACGACCGGCTTCGTGCCATGCATGACTCCATGCAGGCAGCCAAGGAACAGGTCAGCGCGATGCCCACCAATCTGTTCGTCGATATCGCGCAGCTCTCGCTGCCGGCCCTGGCTAAACCGGCCAGCCGACTGGCCACCCGGTTGCGGCTGCTCGAGCGCATTTCGCCATTGAACCTCTTCGTCTCCAATGTGCCCGGCCCCACAGTGGACATATACATGGGCGGCTCGCGCCTGCACGCTGTCTACCCGATCTCAACGATTGCCGACGGGCAGGGCCTCAACATCGCGGTGCTGGGCTCACGCGGCAAGCTGAATGTCGGAATTGTGGCCGACCCCGAGCTGGTGCCCGATGTCGAGGCGCTCATGAACGCGCTCCTGCACGAACTCGAACTACTGCACTCGGCAGTCAATACGGTGCCTTCTGCACCGATAGGAGCGTCAGTGCTGGCGTGAATCGAGGAGACTACGCACCGGCCGGCAGGGTGCACGCCTTGATCTGGGCGGCCAGCGCCGTCATGTCTCGTTGGCGGGCGCGCCGGTCTGCAGCGGTGAGGGTGGTCATCGCGTGCCAATTATCGCGCGTGAACAGCGGCGAATCTGCCAGATCTCACAGATTTGGATCCTGTATCTCAGACCAATGACGGTGGGCACGGTGACCTGGACATCACCGCATGGGCAGTCCTACCCAGCCACCCCGGCTGGGGGTTACTCTTTCCCGGCCTGTCCCGACCTACCGCACCCGTGAGTTCAGTGGACTCGGGCCAGCCGAGTGCCGACGACCCTGCCCGCACACTGAAGATGCCCGACGCAAGACGGTGCGTTAGTCCTGCCTGGCCGTCCGGCGGTCACTCTCGCCATCCCGAAAACCGGCGTCGTAGTCGGCGGTCTGACTCGCCGTATCGGCAGCGAGGAATCTGCGCCACGGGGCACCTGGGCATTGGCGGGACGGCGTATCCCCTCCGCACGTCGTCACATCTGGATCAGACGACGACTCCGCCCCGGGGGTTCCCGGGTGTGTGGTCAAATGGCCTTCATGGCAGACAAGGGTGTTGCTAAGACCGCCCCCCGGAGTGGCCGGGAACGGATCCAGAAACTGGCACAGGCTGCACTGAACGCCGACGTCACGGTGGAGCAGGTCGACACCATCCTGGCCGGGTTGACCGAAACGTTGGCCGACCTCGACAACTCGACGTCGAACCTCGACGCGACGTTGGAACGCTTCAACGACACGATCAGCCGAATCAACGAACTCGCACCACGCCTCATCGCCGTGGTGGACCGCCTCGAAGGCATCGTCGAGCGGGTCGAGCGCATCGTCGGTATCGGCGAATCCGTCATTTCGCCCCTGGCCGCGACCGAACAGGCGGTTCGTGGCGCGGTCAACAGGGTGCGCAAGACCACCGGTCTCTAGTGCCCGCGGCCCGCCCGGTTCCGGAGCCCCCGGTCGCCGAGGGAGTCGGTCTGCCGTGGGACGCGTCTGTCGACGACGCCGTCGGCGCGATCGCCCAGGCGCGCGCTCAGCTCGGCGATACGTTCGCCGTCCGCAGCGGCGACGACCAGTACCTGTTCACGTTCTCCCCGGCGGGAGTCGAAGCGTTCTACCGGCTCCCCGAAGAAAAAGCGAGCAAGGGCGTCGCCGACTACATGATGCTGCGACGAAAACTGCCCGACGAGATCTTCGACGGCAGGCGCATTCTCCCGACGACGCTGTTCCGTCGCGATGACGTCGCCACATACCTCGCCAACCTCGACCATGCGCTGATACAAACGGTCGCCGAGCTGGGATCCGAAGGAACCGTGGATCTGTTCGGCCTCACCCGCCGCCTGGGCCACCGCATGGGCCTGGCGTCCTGGGCCGGACCGGCGTCCGCAGAGGGGGATTCGTTCGAGAGGTTGGTCCGGGCATTCGAGACCCTGGACGGTTCGGATGCGTTCGTACATCCCGACGCGATGGCTGCCGTCGCAGCGTCGGACAAGCAGGCAGAGCGGGCCGCACTCGACGACGTTGTCACGGTCATCGGGACGGTTGTGCGTGCAACGGCTTTCAACGACACCGCCGATGCGGATCTGTTCGGTCGCATTGTGCGCGCGTGGTCTTCGGAACCGAATGACATGCGGCTGCGTGGTATCGCGCTCGACGTCGCGCTCATCCACATCGCCTCGATGTCGAATCTGATGGCCGCGCTCGGCTGGGCGTTGGTCGACCTACTCGAGCACCCCCGGCAGCGACAGCGCGTGGCCGGCGGCGACAGCGACTTCGCCCAGCGGTGCGCGCTGGAATCCACCCGACTGGCGCAGCGGTCCATCATGTCGCGGGCGGTCCTGGCACCCGTCGATCTCGACACCGGCGACGTGGTCTACCGCGTGCCCGCCGGCTGGACCATCGCCACACTCTTGCCGCTGCTGAACACATCGGCGGCGCCCGGCCTGGACATCTGGGATCCCGACCGCTGGCAGCGCCACCGACTCGCCGATACCGCCGCCTTATCGACCCCCGTGCTCGTCACGGCGTTCGGACACGGTAAACACTCGTGTCCCGCTCAACCGTTCTCACTGGCAGCCATGACCGCGGCGATGACGTGCCTGCTGAGCACATTCGAGATGTCACCGGGTTGGGCGACGTACCCGCGGCCGGTGCCCGCACAGATCGGCGGCGTCGCGCGATCTGCCGATCCGTGTCCGGTGACCTACGTCCGCCGCTGACCATCAGACGAAATCGGAACCCCCGTCGACGTTGACGGTCGCCCCGGTCACATAACCGTTGCGCCTCGAGGCCAGATACACCGTGATCGAGGCGATCTCCTCGGGCAGACCGGCCCGTCCGAGGTCGCACGGTTGATGAAAGTTGTTGTCGATCCAGGTCATCACGTCGGTGGGGTCGGTCGCATCGAGGCCTTCCGCGGCCAGGATGTCCTTGAGCACCTCGGTGAAACTCGCCGTGACGATGGTGCCCGGGCATACGCAATTGACCAGGATTCCCTCCTTGGCAAGGCTTTTCGACAGATTCTTGGTGACGCTGCTCAGCGCCGCCTTCGAGGCGGTGTAGGCGACGATCCGCGGGTTCTGACGCTGAATCGAATGCGCGGACAACGTCACGATCCTCCCCCACTCCGCGGCCCGCAACATCGGCAGCGCGGCGCGGATCGAACGCACCCCCGACATGGTGCCTAGCGCGAATGTCTCCTCCCACTGTGCATCGTCCATATCCTCGAAGTAGCCGTCGCCGGGCCCGATCGTATGAACCAGGCTGTTGAGTTCACCCCACCGCTGCGCGACGGCCTCGAAACCCGCCGCGATCGACTCGGCGTCCGACATGTCGACGCTGATCCCAACGGCATCCGGCGATCCGGCGGCACGAAGCTTCGCCGCCGCGCCGTCCAACGCGTCGGCTCCCCTCGCCATCACCGCGACCCTCGCGCCCTCTTCTGCGAAGGTCGTGGCGATCGCCAGCCCCATCCCCTTGCTGCCGCCCGTCACGACGGCCGTCGAGCCCGTCAAACCCAAGTCCATCGAGTCACCCTTCTCGTGCCCGCGCGACGCCGAGTCCACGCATGCAGAAACGCACGATCTGTTCTCGAACGTCATGTTGATCGCAATCACCGGTGGCCCATTGGCGCTCGACGCTCGCCCATATCGCGCCATGGATCGACAACGCATCGGCCGCCGGATCGACATCAGGGAAAAGTCCGGCGACCCTGCCCTTCTCGAGCTGCTCGATCAGCGGTTTCAGGAAGTCCCGGTAGGCCTCGCCGACGAGCTCTGGCGCGGCGAACATCTGCGTTTGTGCCTCGAGCGAGATCTGCCGCAGGTCGGATCTGATTTGTTCATTGAACGCGAGGTCCAGCCGTCCATCGATCCACGCCACCACTGCGTCGGCCGGGTCGGAGGCCGCCGCCATCTTGCGTTTCAGCCTGCGCGTCTCGACCCGAGCCATCTGCAGGAACACCGCGGATATCAACGCGTCCTTCGAATCGAAATGACGATAGAAGGCGCGCGTGCTCAGCGCAGCGCGGTCGAGCACCCGGGCCACGTTGACCGACGCGATCCCCTCGTCGCGCACGATCTCGGCGGCAGCCTTCACGAGCGCGTCGCGCACTCCGGGATCGGGGTCGAGCTTCTTGCGCCTTCGCCTGACGACGCTGTCCATCACGCAGTGGCCTCATAGGTCGCGAGGTAATCGGCGAAGGCCTCGTGCACCTGCTCCCGCGTCAGGCCGTAGTCGGCGAGGTCGTAGGCATGCTCGCCGCGCGAGCCCGGCCGATGCCCATCCGCCCATTCCTGCACCTGCCGGCGCGCCTCGTCGGTGAAGGTCAGATCCAGCAGGTCGTAGCTGTTCTCGAGCGTCCCGATCGGATCGGTATTCAGATCGGCGAACGACACGTCGACGAACCGGTTGTCGCCGAGGCGCTTTCGAAAATCCATCGCGCGCCGGACACCTTCGGACCAAGCATTGCAGCTGCTCGACGCCGAGTTCATGCGCGTCGTCACGATCACTACTCCAACTTCGTACGTACTGGATGAGGCTGCATACCGAAGCCAGCACCTTCGCCGGATCGCGGTGACTCCACAGGAACTTCGCGCTCGGATAGGCCGCCACCAGTGCATCGAGCGAGAACATGTGAACCGGCGTCTTCAGATGCCACAAGGTCGGCGGGCAGTGCCATTGCAGGAGTTTGAGCACCTGCCGGTGGAACGATGTACGTCTCACCCATATCGCATTGCATCAGCCACGCCAGGTACCCGGGAACCCGCACCACCCCGTCGAAGTGGAAGGTACGAAAACTCATCCCCATCAGGTCCTGGCATTCGGTCGGCGGCTTCAGGCTCCGAGTTCATCATCGTCCGCATGCGCGGAAACATGCTGTCCATCATGGCGATTCCCTCGGCCGCCTGCGCAATCCGCGGATCGACGTGCTGGGTCGCCGCCTCCGGTGGAGGCGTGCACGCCTGCGACTCCCACATCCGCAGCGAGCGAAACTGTGGGTCGCTGGCCACCAGTTGGCTCAGTGCCGTCGTACCGGTGCGCGGCAAGCCGACCACGAACACCGGACCCCCGATGACTTCGTCGTCTATCTCGGGATGCTGCGTGTAGGTGTCGACGATCCGCAATCGTTGGATGAGGGCATTGCTGATGGTCGCGTGCTGGATGATCGCGCCCATCTCGTTGAGATCGGCTTCGCTGTTCAGCGCGTCAACTGTGCGCTCCAGACCCTCGCGATAGTAGGGCGACCCGAAGTCCTCGAGCCCGGTCGCGGCGCATGCGCCCGTCTTCGAGTTCGTCCACCGTGAACGTCATGCGGAGAACCTTTCGTGAACCGCGCGCCGACGCGCCGCGATGATCACCGCGCGCTGCTCGGGGCTCACCATCGCGGTGTCGGCGGGCATCTCCGACAAGACATCGGCGAACTTGACCACCCTCGCGCTCGGCGTGGGCGCCGTCTCGGTCCGCACACAGCGCAGAATCATCGCGCCGTTGCTGTGTCCGGCGGTGTCAAGCCAATTCGCCACGCCGGGGTCTCGCGCGCTGATGACCACGCGAAGGATGCCGTCCGCGTCGATGTTCGCCTGATGGCCGTTGAGGCTGGACTGGTGGCGACCGTAGTGGATGGTCTCCCACCACTGGTTGCCGAGCGAGTAGCTCCAATACACGCCCTCGGGTGGTTCGACCTCCAGGATCAACGCCTCATCGGGCTCGAGTTCATAGCGTCCGATCACCGGCCGGTTCTCCGCCGCGGCGCCCATATCGGACCGGTCGATCGGCGCCAGGAACGCGTTGGCAGGCGGACCCGCGTTGAAGTCCAGGAAGAACTTGAGGTTGTCGTGAACGAACTCCCCCAGCGCGTGGATCTGCCGCGAGACCGCCACGTCCGCCGCCACCGCGCGGTCCTTCGGCTCGACCTCGTCGCCGATCCGCTCGATCTGCAGGGAGGACGGCGTCTCGGTGTCCCAGTCGTAGAAGAAGTGCCGCACCACCAGCGTGGGATGGTCGCCGTCGACCCGCATCCAGTTGCCCTGGTGCTCGACCGCCGACAACACGACTTCGAAGTTCCCGTCCGCGTCCATGTCGAGGTCGTCCACGAGGCAATTGCCGGTGGAGACGATTCCGTTCATGGTCTGCAGCCCGACGTACCGCGCGGTGCCCCGACTGCCGAAGATCCGGTACGTCTCGCCACCCCGCAGCGTCGCCCGCAGGTAGATGCAGTCCGGGCACTCCATGCCCCAGGTCAAGATGTCGTCGGTGCTGGTACGCGTCACGGCCAGAACAGGATCGGGGTCGACCCGCAGGGCCTCGTCGACGCCGACGGCCAGCAGCACCATCAGGTGTCTCATCCCCGACGCATAGTCGACGCTGTTGCGATTGACCTCACTGGACGCGACGAGTTCGCCCGCGGCCTTCATCCGATCCAAAAGATGCGCCCAGGCCCCGGGTAGTTCGCTCGCGCCGCCGCCATGACCGGACAGCGCCGCCTCGGCGATCGAAAACGGCAGCCACGCCATCGGGTTCGGGTCGCTCATGTACCACTCCAGTCCCCCTTATCTGAAAACATCGTTCTCAGTTAAGGACCTACTGACTGTGACACCCCGCCACCCAGGTGTCAAGGCCGACCGCTCGCGCGATGTCACGGCAAGAAGATTGCGGCCGTGCGCTCATCGCCGCGCTGGAGCGCGACAGCGCATCCTCCTAGCCGCTGTTGCGAAGTGCAGTGGCAAGACCACTCATCGTGAGCAGGATTCCGCGCTGGACGAGTTCGTCGTCGTCGCCAGAGCGGTAGCGGCGCAACAACTCCACCTGCAGGTGATTCAGCGGCTCGAGGTATGGGAACCGGTTGAAGACCGATCGCGCCAGCGCCGGGTTGTCGGCGAGAAGATCGTCCTGTCCGGTGATGAGCTTGTGCATCCTGATCGTGCGGCCGTACTCGGCGACGATCTTGTCGAACACCCGCTCCCGCAACTGCTCGTCGGCCACCAGTTCGGAATAGCGCGCCGCCAGGCCCATATCGGCCTTTGCCAGCACCTGCGCCATGTTCGACAGCACGGTCCGGAAGAACGGCCACCGCTGATACAGCTCGCGCAGCACATCCAATCGGCCGTCGCCCTCGTTGATCCAACCTTCGAACGCGGTGCCGGTCCCGTACCAGCCGGGCAGCATCACCCGCGACTGGCTCCATGCCAGGACCCATGGAATCGCGCGCAGGTCGGAGATGGACGTGGTGGGCTTACGAGAGGTCGGACGACTCCCGATGTTGAGTGCGCCGATCTCGCTCACGGGAGTCGACGCCTTGAAATACTCTACGAATCCCGGTGTCTCGTGCACCAATTCGGAGTACGCACGCTGTGCGCGAGCGGCCAGTTCGTCAAGCACCTCATAGGCTGGACCCGCGGCATCGCCGAGGCCCTCGATGTCGAGGAGGGTGGCTTCCAGCGTCGCCGCCAGCAGGGTTTCGAGATTGCGGTGCGCAATCTGCGGTTCGGCGTACTTGGCGGCGATCACCTCGCCCTGCTCGGTGATTCGAAGCGAGCCGTTCACCGCGCCGGGCGGCTGCGCGCGGATGGCGTCGTAGCTCGGTCCGCCACCGCGTCCGACGGTACCTCCGCGACCATGGAAGAGGCGCAACCGTATGCCCGTCTTGCGCGCGGACTCGACGAGGTCGAGCTCGGCGCGATACAGCCCCCAGTTGGCCGCGAGGTAGCCACCGTCCTTGTTCGAGTCGGAGTAGCCGAGCATCACTTCCTGGCTGTCACCGCGAGCCGACACGATAGCGCGGTACACCGGAAGATCCAGTGCGTGTTCCAGAATCGACGAGCCGCGTTGGAGGTCGTCGATGGTTTCGAACAGCGGGACGATCCCGACCGGTGCGTAGGCGTGCGGCCCGGAGACATCCAGCAGGCCGACCTCTTTGAGCAGGACGGCGGCCTCGAGCATGTCAGACACCGACTGACACATCGAGATGATGTAGTTCGGCACGGCCTGCGGCCCGAACACCCTGACCGCACGGGCGGCCGAGGCGACGATGTCGAGCTCCTTGCGCGCCAGCTCGGAGAGTTCGGCGCCCTCCCCGATCAACGGCCTGCGGGTGGCGACTTCGGCCGCGAGCAGCTCGACGCGCTCCGGTTCTGGCAGCGAACGGTAGTCGGGGTGCACACCGGCCCACGCCAGCAGCTCGGCAACGACGTCCTCGTGCGTCTCGGAGTTCTGCCGCATGTCCAGCCCGGAAAGGTGAAAACCGAAGACGTGCACAGCTTCTCGCAACCTGGACAACCTGTCATCGGCCAGCACGGCGCTGCCGTTCGTGCGCAGCGAGTTGTCGACGACATCGAGGTCGGCGAGCAGTTCGGCCGGCGACTCGTATCGGTCCAGTCCCGAGGTCGAGTACGTGTTCGGGTTGACTGTCGAGGATCTCGTCGGCTGTGGCGGTCAGGCGCGCATGGATGACCCGCAGCGCACGCCGGTAGGGCTCGTCCGCGCGGGCGGGCTCGAGGCATTGATCGGCCAGCGCGGACAGCTCGTCGCTGACCTTCACCAACCGCGCCGACATCGACAGTTCCTCTTCGAGCGCGGTGATCTCGTTGAAGTAGTGCTCCAGCGCGGTGTAGGCGGCGGCGCCGGTCGCCAGCCGCACGACCTCGGCGGTGACGTTCGGGTTACCGTCGCGATCCCCACCGATCCACGATCCGGGCCGCAGAATCGGCTCGGACAGCAGATCGGCATCCGGCCATCGGGACCGGAGCGCGTTTCGCACCTCGGCGTTGACCTGAGGGACGACCTCGAAGAACGCCGCGGGGTAGTAGCGCAGACCGGTTTCGATCTCGTCCTGGATCTTCAACCGCGACAACCGGATCAGCGCCGTCTGCCATAGCGTGAGAATGTTGCGGCGTAGCTCGCGCTCGATATCGCGGCCGTCGTCGGTGCGCTCGTGTCCGTTGAGTCGCAGTCGCATCAGGTCGGTGATGCGGTGCTGGGTGTCGAAGATCGTCCGCCGCCGGGTTTCGGTGGGATGCGCCGTGATCACCGGCGATACCAGCGCACCGGCCAGCGCGTCGGACACCGTCGCCGAATCGAGCTCGGCCGATTCGAGTTTGGCGTATGTCGCGGCCAAGCTGCTGGCCTGTGGCGGTTCACCCGCAGCGACATGGATGATGCGCCGGCGCTCGCGGTGGATGTCCTCGGCGACGTTGGCCAACAACGCGAAGTGGGTGAATGCGCGGATTACCGGGATCGCCTTGTGAATGTCGATGCCGTCGAACATGGAGGCCAGCTCGGCGCGGTCGATCTCGGAGCGCCGCACCCGGAACGATTCGACCCGGGCACGTTCGACCAGGTCGAAGACCTCCGCACCGTTCTGGTCCCGTACAGTCTCGCCGAGGATGGCGCCCAGCAGCCGGATGTCCTCGCGCATCGGCTCGGTGGCCTCACGACCCACCTTGGTGCGCTGCACCGCGCCGATGGGCTCCAGACCGCCAACCTCTGCCATGCCCCCAGTATCGGCGTGGCTCCCGTCGGCTGCAGGGCGAGCGGATATCAGCTGTATTTGATCTGCAGCGCGACGCCGACGATCGACACCACCCAGATGCCGGTGACGAAGTACGTCAACCGGTCCAGGTTCTTCTCAACGACCGTCGAACCCGACAGGCTGGACTGGACGCCGCCGCCGAACAGCGTGGACAAACCGCCGCCCTTGGCACGGTGCAGCAACACGAGCAGCACCACGAGCAAGCTGGTGACAATCAGCGTGATCTGCAGGGCAAGAACCATGGCCGACAGCCTACAGGCCGAAAAGTGGCCGCTACGGCAACGGCCCACCAGCGGCGATGGCCGACAGGGTGGCGAACTGCTCACCATCCAGCGATGCCCCGCCGACCAGCGCACCGTCGACATCCTCCTGCGCGACGATCTCGCCGACGTTCTTCGCATTCACCGAGCCGCCGTAGAGGATGCGGACACCGCCAGCGAGCTGTGGTGACGCCAACTTGCCCAGCTCGTCACGGATGGCCTTGCAGACCTCCTGCGCGTCTGCGGCGCTTGCCACCCGGCCGGTGCCGATCGCCCACACCGGCTCATAGGCGATCAC
Source organism: uncultured Actinomycetota bacterium (assembly GCA_963805835.1). GTDB lineage: Bacteria > Actinomycetota > Actinomycetes > Mycobacteriales > Mycobacteriaceae > Mycobacterium. The sequence goes on from CAWDVX010000019.1 coordinate 162,171, forward strand.
CGCCTGACCGATCTGCTCGGCGGTCAGACCGGCCACCGATCCACGTAGCGATTCCACGTTGTATTCGACGTGGTTACCGGCCTCGCGAACCTCGAGCTGCTCGCCGATGCAGATGATCGGGATGATGCCGTGCGTGAACGCGGCCGCCGCCTTCGCGGCGACCAGGGCGTCGTCTTCCTGGTGGAAGGTGCGGCGCTCCGAGTGCCCGACGACGACGTAGGAGCAGCCCAGCTTCGCCAGGAAAGCACCGCTGATCTCGCCCGTATAGGCCCCCGACTCGTGCTGGGACACATCCTGCGCGCCGTACGTCAGACGCAGCTTGTCGCCGTCGACGAGGGTCTGCACACTGCGCAGGTCGGTGAACGGCGGCAGCACCGCGACGTCGACCTTGTCGAAATACTTGTCCGGCAGCGAGAAGGCGATCTTCTGGACCAGCGCGATCGCTTCGAAGTGGTTGAGGTTCATCTTCCAGTTGCCGGCGATCAGCGGCGTACGGCTCATGGTCTGGCGCCTTTCAGTCGTCGAGCACTTCGATACCGGGGAGCGTCTTGCCCTCAAGGTATTCCAGGGAGGCGCCGCCGCCGGTGGAAATGTGGGAGAAGCCGTCCTCGGGCAGCCCGAGCTGGCGGACCGCCGCGGCCGAGTCACCGCCTCCGACGACGCTGAATGCGCCCTTGCCCGTCGCGGCGATGATCGCCTCGGCCAGACCCTTGGTGCCCGCCGCGAACGCGGGAAACTCGAACACGCCCATCGGGCCGTTCCAGAAGATCGTCTTGGCGTTCGACAGCAGCGTGGTGAACCGGTCGACCGAGCCAGGCCCGATGTCCAGGCCCAACTTTGCGTCCGGAATACGGTTTGCCGCCACGACCTCCGACGGTGAGTCGGCCTTGAACTCGTCGGCCACCACGATGTCCACCGGTAGGTGGATCACGTCGCCGTAGTCCTCGAGCAACTTGCGGCAGGTATCGATCATGCCCTCCTCGAGAAGCGAGTTGCCAACTGAAACACCTTGGGACGCAAGGAATGTGAAGCACATCCCGCCGCCGATGACGATGCTGTCCGCCTTGGTCGCGAGATTCTCGATGACGGCGAGCTTGTCGGACACCTTGGAACCGCCGAGCACGACGGCGTAGGGCCGTTCGGTCGAGCTGGTCAGCTGCTCGAGCACCTTGATCTCGGCAGCCACCAGCGTGCCCGCGTAGTGCGGTAGCAGGGTGGCGACGTCGTAGACGGACGCCTGTTTGCGGTGCACGACTCCGAAGCCGTCGGACACGAAAGCGCCGTTCGATCACCGACGAGTTCGACGAGCTGCTTGGCCAGGGCCAGACGCTCACCGTCGTCCTTGCTGGTTTCGCGGGGGTCGAACCGGATGTTCTCCAGCAGCAGGATGTCGCCGTCGGTCAGCCCCTCTGCACGCGCCAGCGCATCGGTGCCGACGACATCACCGGCAAGCTGGACGTGCCTGTCGAGCTGCTCCCCCAGCGCCTTGGCCACCGGGGCGAGCGAAAACTCCGGCGACGGTCCGTCTTTGGGCCTGCCGAGATGCGCGGTGACGACGACTTTCGCTCCGGCGTCGGACAACGCCTTCAGCGTCGGCACCGACGCGATGATGCGTCCCGGGTCGGTGATGTTGCGATTGTCGTCAAGCGGGACGTTCAGGTCGGAGCGCACCAGTACGCCCCGGCCCGAAACCCCTTCTGCCAGCAGGTCGTCGAGCGTCTTGACGGCCATGGGGTCAGAGCGACTTGCCGACCAGCGCGACCAGGTCGACCAGGCGGTTTGAGTAGCCCCACTCGTTGTCGTACCAGGACACGACCTTCGCCTGGTTGTCGATCACCTTGGTGAGGCCGGCATCGAAGATCGAGCTGTGCGGATCGGTGACGATATCGCTGGAGACGATGGGAGCGTCGTAATACTTGAGGATGCCCTTCATCGGCCCGTCGGCGGCGGCCTTCATCGCGGCATTGATCTCCTCGGCGCTGGCCGCCTTGGAGAGCTCTACGGTCAGGTCGGTCGCCGAGCCCGTCGGAATTGGCACGCGCAGCGCGTAGCCGTCCAGCTTGCCCTTGAGTTCGGGCATGACCAGACCGATCGCCTTCGCCGCGCCGGTTGAGGTGGGGACGATGTTCAGCGCGGCGGCGCGGGCGCGGCGCAGGTCCTTGTGCGGGCCGTCCTGCAGGTTCTGGTCCTGCGTGTAGGCGTGGATGGTGGTCATCAGGCCCCTGACGATGCCGAACTCGTCGTTGAGGACCTTGGCCAGCGGCCCGAGGCAGTTCGTGGTGCAGGACGCGTTGGAGATGATGTTCTGGCTGCCGTCGTACTTGTCGTCGTTGACGCCGAGCACGACGGTGAGGTCCTCGCCCTTGGCGGGCGCCGAGATGATCACCTTCTTGGCGCCGGCATCGAGGTGGCCCTTGGCCTTGGCGGCGTCGGTGAAGATGCCGGTGGACTCGACGACGACGTCCACACCCAGGTCGCCCCAGGGCAGAGCGGCCGGACCTTCCTTGACCTCGAGCGCCTTGATCTTGGTGCTGCCGATCACGATCGTGTCGTCGCCCTCGAGGCTGATCTCCTCGGGGTAGCGGCCCAGGATCGAGTCGAATTTCAGCAGGTGCGCCAGGCTGGCGTTGTCAGTGAGGTCGTTGACCGCGATGATCTCGATGTCGGTGCTCTTGCCCTCGGCCTGTTGCGCCGCGAGGGCCCGGTAGAAGTTGCGTCCGATGCGGCCGAAGCCGTTAACGCCAACCCGGATGGTCACGTGTTTCTCCCTTTTCTAGCCTCGATACTCGAAGGCCAGCCTAGTGCTGTGACAAGCGCCGCGCGCGGGCTGGTCAGTGCGCGGCCAGACTCTGGTCGGCATACGGATTGCCGAGCCATTTCCCACGGATCCGTTGCAGCGTGCCGTCGTCTTCCAGTTCGGCCTGGGCCACCTGCAGTCGGGCCAGCAGCGACTGGTCGGCCGGGTCGACCGCGATCGCGATGTCCTCCACCGACAGTCCGCGCTGCACCACTTCCACCCCGGGAACCGACTTCACGAGCTCGGTCAGCACGGGCGCGAGTTTCATCACGGCGTCGCATCCGCCCGTGGCCAGGTCGGCCAGAGCGCTGGCCACCGCGCCGTAGTCGTAGACGCGGACGCGGCCGGCCTTGCCGTCGTCGACCAGTCGCCGCGCGATCGGCTCGCTGGTGTTGCCGCGCTGCACACCGATCGTCAGGCCGGTCAGGTCGTCCACCGAGCGCACGTGCGGCAGCCGCTCGGTGTCGACGGCCAAGCCCTGGCCCGAGACGACATAGGGCGGCAGGAAAGCCGCCTTACGCGCGCGTTCGGGAGTGACGGTCGTGCCGGCGATCACGCAGTCGTAGCCGCCGGCGCCGAGCCGGTCGAAGACCCCGTCGAAGTCGGCGCCCTCGTGGTCGATGAACTCGACGCGTTCGCCGAGGGCGTGCGCGAGGGCGGTCATCAGCTCGATGTCCAGGCCCGTCCCGCCCGGCATCGAGTTGAACGGTGGGTCGGGACGGACGACACCGACCTTCACAGTCTTGTCTCGGTTCACTGCGAACCACGGTACTGATCGCCGTTCCGGTGGCGATACTCATTCGATGACGGACTGGGTGATTCCGGCGATCACCGCCTCGGCGAGCATTCTCGGGACGACGGTGGGCGGGTTGGCGACGTATTGGACGTCGAAGAAATCCTACGAACGGCAGAGTGTGGCCGAGGAGGAGCGGCAGAAGTTCGACCTGCTGCGGGAGTCGACGATCCGGTTCGTCCCCGCGATGACCGAGATCTCGGTGGCCAGCGCCGGCCTCAAGCAGATCTCCGCGGAATGGGCGAACGTGACGCACCGACTGGCGCATGCCGAAGACCATGACCAGTTCCTCGCGATGGCGCGCGAGATCGACCCGTCGATCCCCGACAACCTGGACCGTCTCGCGGTGATGTTCCGAGTGGTGCGGGTCACCGGGGCGCTCGAGGACGACATCAAACGCGCAATCACGCTGCTCACCGAACTGCGCCTGGTGGCCCCCTCCGACATCGCCGATAGCGCGCAGCGGGTCATCTACGCCGCGTTCGCGCAAGAGCTCACCTCCGCCCTCTCACCCGAAAAGCGCAACGCGGCGACCGACGCGTTCAACTCGGCGATCAACGACTTCGTCAACCGGGTGCGCCACTACATGCACGTCGAAGACCACGAATTCGACACCATCGACAAGAAGGCGCTCGAGCACCTGCTCGACCTCTAGCTTGACGTCTAGCTTGACGTCTAGGTCCGATCGCTTCAGGCGTCTTCGAGCAGATCTGGAGTCACGGCCGACTCCGTATCGGGAATTCCGTCCTGCTTGGCTTTGCGATCTGCCATCGACAGCAGCCGTCGAATACGTCCGGCCACAGCATCTTTCGTCATCGGCGGATCGGCGAGCCGCCCCAGCTCTTCGAGCGAGGCCTGCCGGTGCTCGACGCGAAGCTTGCCAGCGGCAGCCAGGTGGTCGGGCACGGTGTCGGCGAGGATCTCCAACGCCCGTTCCACCCGCGCGGCCGCGGCGACCGCCGCTCGTGCCGAGCGTCGCAGATTGGCGTCGTCGAAGTTGGCCAACCGGTTGGCGGTGGCGCGCACCTCGCGACGCATCCGTCGTTCTTCCCATGTCAGCCGGGTGTCCTGGGCGCCCATGCGCGTCAGCAATGCGCCGATGGCCTCACCGTCGCGCACGACAACCCGGTCCGCGCCCCGCACCTCGCGGGCCTTGGCGCTGACCCCCAACCGTCGTGCCGCGCCGACGAGCGCCAGCGCCGCCTCCGGCCCGGGGCAGCTGACCTCGAGCGCCGAGGACCGGCCCGGTTCGGTGAGTGATCCATGCGCCAAAAATGCGCCGCGCCAGGCAGCTTCGGCGTCCGCGACGCTGCCGCCGACCACCTGTGCGGGAAGACCACGCACCGGCCGGCCACGGAGATCGAGCAGTCCGGTCTGACGCGCCAACGCCTCACCGTCCTTGGCCACCCGCAGGACGTACCGGGTGCTCTTGCGGATCCCGCTCGCCGACAGCACGTGCACCACCGCGTTGTAGCCGTAGAGGTCGTAGATGTCCTTGCGCAGGCGCCGCGCGATGATGCCCAGATCGACTTCGGCCTCGACCACCACCTGCCCTGACACGATGTGCAGTCCCCCGGCGAATCGCAGCAGCGATGCCACCTCGGCACGGCGAGCGGTAACCGAATTGACCACCAAACGGCTGAGCTCGTCTTTGACCTCGGCTGTCATCGCCACGGGTCGTCACCTCTCGGTCCGTTCGCTGTCGGTGTGGGCACAGTCGGCGCTGCGGGCGCCGGCGGCGCCGTCCCGCGCAACCGCACACCTTCCAGGGCCGCGGCCAACCTCGCCGGGTCATGTAAAGGTGTACCAGGTCTGGAGACGTCAGCAAACTCAACTTCGGCATCCAAAATTTTGGCGGTGCGCCGCAATTGCTCGCGCTCCCGTTCACTCGGGACCCGGCTGGCGTCGACGATGACATCGTGCACCGCGAACCCGGGCGCGTGCTGCGACAACACGTGGATATGTCGTTCCGCGGAGAACTCCGCCGTCTCCCCCGGTTCGGCGACGAGGTTCACCACCAGCGCCCGCCGCGCCGTTGTCGCCTGCAGGGCAGCCGCCAGCTGTGGAACCAGCACGTGCGGGATGACGCTGGTGAACCACGACCCAGGGCCCAACACCACCAGGTCGGCGGCCATGATCGCGTCCACCGCCTGACGGGTGGCCGGCGGATCGCCCGGCAGCAGCCGGACCCGGCGCACCTTGCCCACGGTGGTCGCGATCGCCACCTGGCCTCGGATCACCCGGCTCATCCGGGGATCGGATTCCAGGCCCGCGACGTCGGCCTCGATCTCCAGCGGCACCGGACACATCGGCAACACCCGGCCGTGGATGCCGAGGATGCGGCCCAGCTCGTCGAGCGCCGCAATCGGGTCGGCCAGCACCTCACTGAGGCCCGCGAGCAGGAGATTGCCGATCGGATGCCCCGCGAGCGCACCGTTACCGCCGAAGCGATGCTGCAGGATCGTTGCCCACAGCCTTCCCTGTGGACTGTCAGATGCCAACGCGGCCAAAGCCATTCGCAGATCCCCCGGTGGCAGCACATCGAGTTCGCCGCGTAGCCGACCGGATGAACCGCCGTCGTCGGCGACCGTGACGATCGCGGTGATGTGCGGGGTGAGTCTGCGGGCCGCCGACAACGTGGCGTACAGGCCGTGCCCGCCCCCGAGGGCGACGATCCGTGAGCTCATTCGCGGCCCAGATCCCGGTGCAGTACCCGCACCGTCAGGTCGTCACCGCCCTGCAGTCGGGCGGCCAGTGCCTCGGCGATCGCGACGCTGCGATGCTTGCCTCCGGTGCAGCCAATGGCAACGGTCATATAGCGCTTCCCCTCGCGGCGGTATCCGTCTATGACGAAGTCCAGCAGCCGATGATAGGTCTGCAGGAACTCTTCGGCTCCCGGCTGACCGAGTACGTAGTCACGGACCGCCGGATGTTGCCCGGTGTGCGGTCGCAGCGCGTCGACCCAATGCGGATTGGGGAGAAAGCGCACGTCCATCACCGTATCCGCGTCCATGGGCAGCCCGTACTTATATCCAAACGACTCCACGGTAACGCTGGTATGTGCGACGGTTTCGCCACCGAAGGCGCGCTCGATGCTCTCCCGCAGTGCGGGAACCGGCAATGTCGACGTGTCTATTACAAGATCAGCCACGGCCCGCACCGGCGCAAGCATCGTCCGCTCGGCCGCAATGCCTTCTGCAAGAGTCTGATTGCCCTGCAACGGATGACTGCGGCGATTTTGCTCGTACCGACGAACCAGGATGTCGTCGGAAGCCTCGAGGAACAGCACCCGCGGAGTGATGTTGCGGGTGGCCAGGTCGTTGCGCACCCAGTCCAAGTCTCCCGTGAACCCGCGCGAACGCACATCCATCACCACCGCGAGCTGAGTGATACGTGAACCCGCCGCAAGCCCCAGCTCCACCATCCGCGCGATCAACTCCGGCGGCAGATTGTCGGCGACGTACCAACCGAGGTCCTCCAGCACCTTGGCCGCGGTGCCCCGGCCCGCACCGGACAGCCCGGTGACCAGAACGACGTCGATGCCGGATCCCCCGTGTTCGCCGGTTCCGGCGCCTTCCTGCAATTCTTCGTGCATACCCTGATCTGTCATCCGGATGCTCTGCTCTGATCATCGCCGATTACCGGTGCGGCCGCTGCGGAATCGGTCGGGACACCGAGGGCTTCCAGGACGGCCTTCGCGGTCGCGACGCCGATGCCGGGTACCGCGGTGATCTCCTCGACGGTGGCCTCCTTCAATCGCGCCACCGATCCGAAATGCGTGACCAGCGCCTTGCGGCGATGCTCCCCCAGCCCGCGTATCGAATCGAGTGCCGACGCCGTCATCCGCTTGGACCGCTTGCTGCGGTGGTAGGTGATCGCGAACCGGTGCGCCTCGTCACGCACCCGCTGCAACAAGTACAACCCCTCGCTGTTGCGCGGAAGAATGACGGGCTCGGGCGCCGATCCGTCTTCCCCAGGCACCCACACCTCCTCCAGCCGTTTCGCCAACCCGATGACGGCGATATCGCCGATACCCAGGTCATCGAGTACCGCCTGCGCCGCGTTGACCTGTGGGGCGCCGCCGTCGACGACGAACAGGTTGGGCGGGTAGGCGAACTTTCGCGATTTCGCCGGCGGAGCCGCGATAGCGGCGACATCGTCCTGAGCGGCAAGTCCTTTCGGCTCCTGGAGGTCGTGCAGGTGCCGGTAGAAACGCCGCCGGGTGACCTCGGCAATCGACGCGACGTCGTCTGAGCGGCCCTCACCGGCGGCATCCCTGATCGCATAGTGACGATAGTCCGACTTGCGCGGCAGCCCATCTTCGAACACCACCAGTGAGGCCACGACATCGGTGCCCTGCACGTGGCTGATGTCGACACACTCGATGCGAAGCGGTGCCTCGGAAAGTCCGAGAGACTCCTGAATACTCTGCAGTGCAGCACTTCTCGCAGTGAAATCACCCGCCCGCTTGAGTTTGTGCTGCGTCAGCGCGTCCTGGGCATTGCGGCGCACGGTCTCGGCGAGCGCACGTTTGTCGCCGCGCTGGGGTACCCGCACCGACACCCGCGAACCGCGCAGCTGTGACAACCACGTCTCCAGCTCCTCGGCGTTGTCCGGCAGACACGGAACCAGTACCTGCCGGGGCACGGGGGTCAGCGACACGTCGGCCGCGCCGTCCAGTTCGGCTTGATCGCCGTAGAACTGGGTGAGGAACTGTTCGACGAGGCGTTCCTGACCTGATTCGCCTGGCTCACCGGACTTTTCGACGATCCATCCACGTTGGCCACGTACCCGGCCCCCGCGCACATGGAAAACCTGAACGGCGGCCTCCAGATCGTCGTCGGCGAACGCGACCACGTCGGCATCGGTGCCGTCGCCGAACACGACGGCCTGCTTCTCCATTGCCCGCCGCATCGCAGAGATGTTGTCCCGCAACCTGGCCGCCCGCTCAAAGTCCAGCAACTCGGCGGCGTGGTTCATCTGATGTTCCATGTCACGGACCAGCCGGTCGGTCTTGCCTGCGAGGAAGTCGCAGAAGTCGTCGATGATCTGTCGGTGTTCCTCGGCGCTCACCCTGCCGACGCACGGCGCCGAGCACTTGTCGATGTACCCGAGCAGGCAAGGCCGATCGATCTGCTTGTGCCGCTTGAATACTCCTGCCGAGCAGGTGCGAGCCGGAAAGACCCGGGTCAGCAGGTCGAGGGTCTCACGGATGGCCCATGCGTGCGAGTACGGCCCGAAGTAGCGGACTCCCTTGCGTCGCGGCACCGCGGTAGACCATCAGCCGCGGGTACTCCTCGTTCAACGTCACGGCGAGCACCGGGTACGACTTGTCATCGCGATACCGCACATTGAATCGCGGGTCGAACTCCTTGATCCAGTTGTACTCGAGCTGCAGCGCCTCGACCTCGGTGTTGACCACCGTCCACTCGACTCCGGCGGCCGTCATCACCATCTGGCGAGTGCGCGGCGCCAGGCCCGAGAGGTCGGCGAAGTAGGAGTTCAATCGGCTGCGCAGGCTCTTGGCCTTACCGACGTAGATCACCCGGCCGTGCGGGTCCCGGAAGCGGTAGACACCCGGCTCGACGGGAATCGACCCCGGAGCAGGTCGATACGTCGCTGGATCGGGCACGGATTCCAGGTTACTGCTGCCGTCGGACGCCCCCGATGAACTAGCGTCGAGTGATGCGGATCTCGCCGCTGACCAAGGTGATGGCGCCGCTGACCGGGGTCGTCGTGGCGCTGGCCGGATGTGGTGCCGAGGAGAAGCCCGAAGCCGGTGCGGCGGGGCCATGCGCGATCGTCGCCAACGGGACCCCGGCGCCCAAGACCTCGGCGGCGGCGCCCGCCGACGGGACGGCCACCACCTCCCGAAACTTCTCCACCCGTCCGGAAGTGGCCACCGGCTACCGCAAAGACATGACGGCCGTGCGCACCGGCAGCTACTCGGTCGCCACCGCCAACCCGCTGGCCACCCAGGCCGCATGTGAAGTGCTCCGCGACGGCGGGTCCGCCGCCGACGCGCTGGTCACCGCGCAGATGGTGCTCGGCCTGGTCGAGCCACAGGCCTCCGGGATCGGGGGCGGCGGCTTCCTGCTCTACTACGACGCGGCGGCGGGTTCGGTGCAGGCCTACGACGGCCGAGAGGTCGCGCCCGCCGCAGCCACGGAGAACTATCTGCGCTGGATCTCCGACACCGACCGCACCCAACCCACGCCCGACACCCGCGCATCCGGCCGCTCCATCGGCGTGCCCGGCATCGTGCGCCTCATGCAGGACGTGCACACCGAGCACGGCAAGACCGGCTGGCACGACCTGTTCACCCCCGCCGTGACCCTCGCCGACAACGGCTTCGACATCAGCCCACGACTGGCGTCCGCCATCGCCGACGCCGCACCGGAACTGGAACTGGACCCTCAGGCGGGCGAATACTTCCTGAACCCCGACGGCAGCCCGAAGACCGAAGGGACACGCCTGACCAACCCGGGCTATGCAAAGACATTGGGCATCATCGCATCTGATCCGCAGTCGTTCTACACGGGCGCCATCGCCGCCGACGTCGTCGAGGCAGCGGCCGACACGTCTGGTGGCCGGACCCCCAGCCAGATGACGACCGACGATCTGGCCGCCTATACCGTCAAGAAGCGCGAGCCGCTGTGCACGCCGTACCGAGACAAGGAAATCTGCGGCATGCCGCCTCCGTCATCGGGCGGCATCGCAGTCGCCGCTGCGCTGGGCATGCTCGAGCACTTCGCCATGGCCGACCACAAGCCCAGCGACATCGACCTCAACGGCGGCAGACCCTCGGTGATGGGTGTCCACCTGATTTCGGAGGCAGAGCGACTGGCCTACGCAGACCGGGACAAATACGTGGCCGACACGGACTTCGTGCCATTGCCCGGCGGCTCGCCGAATACGTTGATCAACAGCGACTATCTCGCAGGCCGCGCGGCCCTGATCGGGAAGCAACGTTCGATGGGGACGGCGAAACCGGGCGAATTCGGCCCGCCGACGAGCCCGGTGCCACCGACCCCCGAACACGGAACCAGTCAGGTCAGCATCATCGACGCACATGGCAACGCGGCGTCACTGACCACCACGGTCGAGTCAGCATTCGGCTCGTACCACATGGTGGACGGGTTCATCCTCAACAACGAGCTCACCGACTTCTCGGCCGAACCGACGGGTCCCGACGGTGCCCCGATAGCCAACCGGATCCAGCCCGGCAAGCGGCCGCGCAGCACGATGGCTCCGACGTTGATCTTCGACGGCCCGGCTGGAGGCCCGCCGGGAAGCAGGGGACCCCTTTATGCCGTGCTGGGCTCGCCAGGCGGCTCGGTCATCATCCAGTTTGTCGTGAAAACCATTGTTGGCATGTTGGATTGGGGGCTCGACCCGCAGCAGGCGGCGTCCATGGTCGACTTCGGCGCCGCGAATACGCCGAAGACCAACGTCGGCGGTGAACATCCCGTCATCGACACCTCCGGCCCCCCTGGACTGGCCGGCGACCACGACCCGCTAGTGGTTGGTCTGCGGAAACTCGGACATCAGGTCGACCTGGCTGACCAGTCGAGCGGACTGTCCGCGGTCGTCCGCGACGATGCGGGCCTGATCGGTGGCGCAGATCCTCGCCGCGAGGGGCTGGTGATGGGCGATACCAAGTGACAGCGAGGGTCGCGCGCCTCACCGAGTCCGACTGGAGGGTCTTCGCCGTGATCCGGTTGCGGGCCTTGTCCGAGGCGCTGGGCGAGATCGATCCGCAGTACCAGAAGGAGGTCACATTCACCGCCGCGCAGTGGCGGCGCCGGCTCCGCGATCACGCGCAGTTCGCGGCGCTGGTGGGCGACCGTCCCGTCGGGCTGATCGCCGCGCAGCGCGAGAACCCGGACAGGGTGTATCTGTACTCGCTGTGGCTGGACCCCGTTGCCCGGGGACGGGGCTTGGCTCGGCCCCTGGTTGCCGCGGCGGTCGATTGGGCACGCGACCAACGGGTCTCCACGATCACGTTGCGGGTGGCTTCGGACAATGCTGCGGCGCGTGCCGTGTATCGGAGCCTGGGGTTCGCCGACGCTCCCACGGTCGAAAAGCTCGAACCTCGAGACGAAGTCGCGATGACACTCAGCGTGAGTTGATGGCCTTGTAGCGCTGGAGAAGCCTACGAACGGTGTTCATCGCCTCGACCGCGCGGTCCTTGTCGACCGCCTGAATCGCCAGCACCGGAACATACTCATCGTCGGGCAGATCGACGCGCGCCCACCGCGCTCCGCGATGGAAGGACACGTCGACGACCTCGGGCCATGGAATCAGCCGATAGGCCAACAAGTTCCGCACCGCGATCCCCTGCGGGCCCACGCGCAGCCGCGGACGCGCAAACAACAGGACCACCCCGGCGATCACGACACCGAGCAGGGCGATCGCCACCTGGTCGGCGGTCTGAAAGATGACACCGGTCGATGAGATCTTCAGCAGGGCGCCGACAGTGATATGTGCGGCGACGATGACCGCTGCCGCGCCGTACGCGAAATACGGTGTGAGATGGGGCCGTATCTCCACGTCCCAGTCGTTCATGAACGCAGGTCTCGCAATGTCAGCGCGGTGGATATCGCCGCCGCCGCCGCCTGCGCACCCTTGTCCTCGGCCGAATCCGGCAGCCCCGCGCGAGCCAGGGCCTGCTGCTCGGTATTCGTGGTGAGCACGCCGTTGGCGACCGGGGTCGAGGAGTCCAGTGACACCCGGGTCAGACCCTGCGTGACTGCGTCGCAGACATAGTCGAAATGGGGTGTCTCCCCGCGGATCACCACGCCCAATGCCACCACGGCGTCATGGCCGGCCGCCAATGCCTGTGCGACGACGGGAATTTCGATGGCGCCCAGGACCCGCACGACCGTCGGGTCGCCGATTCCGGCGTCGGCGGCGACCTTACGCGCGCCGGCCAGCAGCGCATCGCAGATGGTCCCGTGCCACGTACTGGCGACGATGGCCAGCCGTCAATCCCGCGGCGTCGAGCTGAGGCAGATCGGGGACGCCTGCGGCAGGACTCACAGGGCTCCGCCGAGGTCGCGTTCCGGCGGCGTGCGATCACCGAGTAGATACACACCCTCGTCGTACGAGTCCATGGTCACGGCTTCGTGGTACTCGTCCAGTCCGATGAGATCGTGGCCCATCCGGTCGCGCTTGGTCATCAGGTACCGAATGTTCTCCGCGTTGGCGCGAACCGGCAGCGGAACACGTTCGATGATGTGCAACCCGTAGCCGTCGAGCCCGACGCGCTTTGCGGGGTTGTTGGTGAGCAGCCGCATCGACCGCACACCGAGGTCGACGAGAATCTGTGCGCCGATGCCGTAGTCGCGGGCGTCGGCGGGCAGGCCCAGCTTCAGGTTGGCGTCCACCGTGTCGTCGCCGGCGTCCTGCAGCTGATAGGCCTGCAGCTTGTGCATCAGGCCGATACCGCGGCCTTCGTGTCCGCGCATGTACAGCACGACACCGCGGCCCTCTCGGGCCACCATCGCCAATGCGGCGTCCAGCTGCGGGCCGCAGTCGCAGCGCCTCGAGCCGAACACGTCGCCGGTGAGGCATTCCGAGTGCACCCGAACGAGAATGTCGTGTCCGTCACCGTCGGGGCCTGAGATATCGCCGCGCACCAGCGCCACATGCTCGACATCTTCGTAGATGCTGCTGTAGCCGACTGCGCGGAACTCGCCGTGCCGGGTCGGGATGCGCGCCTCGGCGATGCGCTCGATGTGCTTCTCGTGCTTTCGGCGCCATTCGATCAGGTCCGCGATGGAGATGAGCGCCAGGTCGTGCTCGTCGGCAAAGACCCTCAGCTCATCGGTCTGCGCCATCGCGCCTTCGTCCTTCTGGCTCACGATCTCGCAGATCGCACCCGCGGGCTGCAGGCCGGCGAGGCGGGCCAGGTCGACCGCTGCCTCGGTGTGACCGGGACGGCGCAACACGCCACCGTCCTTGGCGCGTAGGGGGACGACGTGGCCGGGCCGGGTGAAATCATCGGCGACGCTGGTCGGGTCGGCAAGCAACCGCATCGTGGTCGCGCGGTCAGAAGCCGAAATGCCGGTTCCCACACCTTTTTTCGCATCCACGGTGACCGTGTACGCGGTGCCGTGCTTGTCCTGATTCACTGCATACATCGGAAGCAGGCCCAATTTGTCGCAGATCGCACCGTCCAAGGGAACGCAGAGATATCCGGACGTGTACCGCACCATGAACGCGACGAGTTCCGGAGTCGCCTTCTCGGCGGCGAAGATCAGATCGCCTTCGTTCTCGCGATCTTCGTCGTCGATGACCACCACGGCCTTACCCGCGGCGATATCGGCAACCGCCCGCTCGACGGAGTCCAGCCTCGTCATCACATCAGTATGAACCACCTGCGTCCAAGTCTTATTGCCGCTCCCCTGACCAGGGGTTTCGGTCAGTCGCCTGAGGATTCGATAGCGCCGTCTTTGGCGTCCAGCAGCCGTTCGACATATTTGGCGATGATGTCGACCTCGAGGTTGACCGATGTGCCCACATGGGCCCGCCCAAGGGTGGTCAGCTCGAGCGTGGTCGGAATGAGAGAGATCTCAAACCAGTCGTGTCCCACCGCGGAAACCGTCAGCGACACTCCGTCGACGGTGATGGAGCCCTTCTCGACCACATACCGCGTCAGCGCCATCGGCAGCGCGATCCGCACCACTTCCCAGTGCTGTGCCGGAGTGCGCGCAATCACATGGCCGGTGCCGTCGACGTGGCCCTGAACGATGTGACCGCCGAGGCGGCTGTTCACCGCGGCTGCGCGCTCCAGATTGACCCGACTGCCCACCCCGACCCCGCGCAGGCTGGACCTGTTCAGCGTCTCACCCATGACGTCGGCGGTGAATGCACCGTCGGACCGCACCTCGACGACGGTCAGGCATACGCCGTTGACCGCAATCGAGTCGCCGTGACCGGCGTCGGAGGTGACGACGGGCCCTCGGATGGCGAGCCGAGCGGAATCACCGAGGTCTTCCTTGCCGACGACTTCGCCCATTTCTTCGACGATTCCGGTGAACACGCCGCCAGACTAATCCTTGAACAACCGCTTCTCCCCGAAGAACGTCGCCACCGGATTGCCATTGAAGTTCGGGATCTTCCGATAGCCCTCGGCCAAGTCATCGAGGCCCTTTGACGCGCAGGCTTGGCGCGCGTGGCCGGCGAGGCACAAGTTCGCCGCCGTGGCTGGGCTGAGGTCGGCCGGACCCCGCTGCCGGCATATCCGGCGATGTGATGTCGAGTCCATCCCCCACGTCCCAGTACAACTCGCGCATCTCGTCGATCATCGCGGCCAGCAGCGCAGCGCCGTCGCCCCGCCCGCGGAGACAATCCGAAAGTCCAGCTCAGCAGCCACGTTTTCACTTCTACTCCTGCCCGGCCGCCCCGTCCACGTGCGCCGACCCTCTACGATGCAAGTCATGCAGACCCGCCTCCTGGCGATCCTCGCCGCCCTTTTCACTGCCGCTGCTCTGCTCGCGGGGTGCTCCAGTTCCGAGGACAACAAGAACCTGCCCGACGCCGCGACGCTGCTGAAGCAGTCCGCCGAGACCACCAAGAGCCAGACCAGCGTGCACCTTCTGCTGACGGTGCAGGGTGAGATCGCGTCGTTTCCGATCGAGACGCTCGAGGGTGATCTGACCACCACAGCCGGCGGTCGCCGCGCAGGGCAAGGCCAACATCCTGTTCCTGGGCCAGCGGTTGGAGGGCGTCAACTTCGTCGTCGTCGACGGCATCCTGTACGGCGCGATCACGGCCGGCACATTCCAGGACTTCGGGCCCGCCGCCGATATCTACGACGCCTCGGCGATCCTGTCGCCCGAAAAGGGTCTGGCCAACGTGCTGTCCAACTTCTCCGATCCCAAGGCCGACGGCCGCGAGACCATCAACGGCGTCAAAACGGTCCGCGATGACGGGAACCATCAGCACGGACGCCGTGGACAAGATCGTTCCTCAGCTCGGGGCCACCGGCCCGGTGCCCGGCACGGCGTGGATTGCCGAGGAAGGCAACCACGAATTGGTGCAGGTCAAGATGGACCCGACGAAGGACACCAGCCTCACGATGACGCTGTCGGACTGGGGTAAGCCCGTGACGGTCACCAAGCCGGCGGTCTGATGGCCACCTCGACCGAAGCCGTCGCGCCGGTGACGTCCGGCCGGCGCATCGCGATCAGCGCGGGCAGCCTCGCCGTGTTGCTCGGCGCGCTCGACACCTATGTCGTGATCACGATCATGACCGACATCATGCGCGACGTCGGCATCGGCATCAATCAGATCCAGCGGGTCACGCCGATCATCACCGTGGTATCTGTTGGGATACATCGCCGCGATGCCGCTGCTGGGCCGGGCGTCGGACCGGTTCGGCCGAAAACTGTTGTTGCAGGCCAGCCTTGCCGGTTTCGCCATCGGCTCGGTGGTCACGGCGATGTCCACCGACCTCGACATCCTCGTCATCGGCCGGCTCATCCAGGGCATCGCCAGCGGCGCCTTGCTGCCGGTCACCCTGGCGCTCGCCGCCGACCTGTGGGCAAGCCGTAACCGCGCGGCGGTGCTCGGCGGCGTCGGCGCCGCCCAGGAATTCGGCAGCGTCATCGGCCCGATGTACGGCATCGCGATGGTCTGGGTGTTCCACCATTGGCAGGCGGTCTTCTGGGTCAATGTGCCGCTCGCGCTCATCGCCATGGTGATGATCCACTTCAGCCTGCCGTCGCAGCGCAAGCCCGAGAATCCGGAGAAGGTGGACGTCGTCGGCGGTCTGCTTCTCGCGCTCACCCTCGGGTTGGCGACCTTTGGCCTGTACAACCCGGCGCCGGACGGCAAGCAGGTGCTGCCGAGCAACGGCCCGCTGCTGCTCGTCGGCGCGCTGGTCGCGGCAGTGGCGTTCTTCGTGTGGGAACGGTTCGCAAAAACCCGGCTGATCGAACCCGTCGGCGTGCACTTCCGGCCGTTCCTCGCGGCACTGGGCGCCTCGTTGGTCACCGGCGCGGCCCTGATGGTGACACTTGTGAACGTCGAGTTGTTCGGCCAGGGCGTGCTCGGCCAGGACCCGAACCAGGCCGCCTTTCTGCTACTGCAGATTCCTGATCGCGCTGCCGATCGGGGCCTTGCTCGGTGGCTGGATCGCCACCCGGATCGGCGACCGAATCGTCGCGTGCGCCGGGCTGTTGATCGCTGCGGGCGGCTACTACCTGGTCTCGGGCTGGCCCGCGGACGTGCTCTCCGCCCACCACGACCTCGGCTTCGTCGCCCTGCCGATGCTGGACACCGACCTTGTGGTCGCCGGCCTGGGCCTGGGCCTGGTCATCGCCCCCCTGACGTCGGCGACCTTGCGGGTGGTGCCCGCCGCCCAGCACGGCATCGCCTCCGCGGCTGTCGTGGTCGCTCGGATGATCGGCATGCTGATCGGTGTCGCGGCGCTGTCCGCATGGGGTTTGTACAAGTTCAACCAGTACCTGCAGGAACGTCTCGCGGCATTGCCCCCCATCAACGCCGACACCCCCGGTGGCCGGTTTCTCGCCGAAACCACCCGCCTGGCGCAGGCGTCCCGCGAGGCCTATGTGCTGCAGTACGGCGAGATTTTCAAGATCACCTGCCTGGTGTGCGTGGTGGGTGCACTGATCGCCCTGCTGATCCGCGGCCGCCACGAGCACGCCGACGAACCAGCCGAGACGGTGGATGCCGCCCCGCGGCGCGCGAGTGCCGGATCACCCGCTGACGACAACCCGACGCAGGCCATCGAGGCACCGACCGAGCAGATATCGAGTCATGCCGCAGATGGGACAGCCCGGCTCGAGCAGCCACGCGGCCACTACGGATCGGATTAGACGGCGCTCAGCAGCGCTCGAGCCCCCGACCCATCAGGGTGGGTTCGGGAAGCGATTCCGGCTCGTCGCCGGAAAGGCCCCGAATCACGTCATGGATCAACGCCTTGACGTTTCGGGGATCCAGTGGGCGCTCGCTGAGCCAGTCCTGCAATGCAGTCATGCTCGTCGTCCTTTGTTCGTGCTCACACGCGCAACTCTCGTCGCTGAAAGCGCGATATCGCAGTCAGGCCCTGGGGCCTGCTTTGGTACGAGTGTACCGACGAGAGCGCCCCGGTTTGCTGTTCACCACGCCGGGTATGCGTGGTGAAGGCAACAATTCAAAGGACGAGAATTCATGGCAACTTCACTGAATGGCAAGAAAATTGCGTTCCTGGTGGCGCCAGAAGGCGTCGAGCAGGTCGAGCTGACCGAACCCTGGAAGGCCGTGCAGGAGGCCGGCGCCATCCCCGAACTCGTATCGACGGAAGTCGGCAAGGTTCAGGGTTTCAATCACCTGACTGCTGCCGACACCTTCGAGGCGGACAAGGCCGCCGACAGCGTGTCCGCATCCGACTACGCTGCGCTGGTCCTGCCCGGCGGTGTGGCCAATCCCGACTTCCTGCGGACGAACGGCGACGCCGTCGCGTTTGCCAAGGGCTTCTTCGACCAAGGCAAGCCTGTCGCGGTCATCTGCCACGGCCCCTGGACGCTGGTGGAGGCCGACGTGGTGCGTGGCCGGACGATCACCTCGTGGCCAAGCGTCAAGACGGACCTCGTCAACGCCGGTGCCAATTGGGTCGACGACGAAGTCGTCGAATGCTCGCGCGGCCCAAACACATTGGTTTCCAGCCGCAAGCCCGATGACCTGCCCGCATTCTGCAAGACCTTGGTCGGGGTGGTATCGAAGGTCACATCGTAGCCAAACCCGACCCGCGAACGTGGCTACGTCGGTAACGTCGCCGCCATGCTGATGGCCGCGTTGCGCGACATGCAGTGGCGACGACGGCGATTCGTCATCGCGATCCTGTCCACCGCCATCATCTTTGCGATGACGCTGGTTCTGACCGGTCTGGCCAACGGGTTCCGGGTGGAGGCCGACAAGACCGTCGACTCACTGGGTGTCGACCTGTTCCTGGTCAAAGCCGGCGCATCGGGCCCGTTCGTCGGGGCGACGCCGTTCGCGCCGGTGGAACTGCGCAGAGTCGCGCAGGCCCCCGGGGTCGATGCGGCCGCTCCTCTCGCGTATGCCGGGGGTACGGCGACCCTCGACGGGTCAACTCGCAATGTGGACATCTTCGGTGCCCCGGAGGACGGACCGGGCATGCCCGCTGTGTCCGAAGGCCGACCGCCATCGACACCGGATGAGGTCGCCGTATCGAGCACCCTGGGCAGAGGGATCGGCGACGAAGTCGAGATCGCCTCCCGCCAACTGCAGATCGTCGGCATCGTGGAGAATTCCACCGCCCTGGCGAATCTGCCGAACGTCTTCCTGACCACCCAGGGGGCGCAACGACTCGTGTACGGCGGCGAACCTCTCGTCGCATCGATCGGCCTACGCGGCACGCTCGAGCAGGCTCCTGCCGGATACCGAGCGATCGACCGCAACGGAGCAGTCGAAGATCTCCTGCGGCCGCTGAAAGTCGCCGTCAACTCGATCACGATCGTCGCGATTCTGCTGTGGGTCGTCGCCGCCCTCGTTGTCGGATCGGTGATCTACCTGTCGGCGCTCGAGCGGCTGCGAGACTTCGCGGTATTCAAGGCGATTGGCGTTTCCACCAAGAGCATCGCCGCCGGACTCGCGATGCAGGCGATCATCGTCGCACTGCTCGCGGCGCTCGTCGGCGCCGGACTGTCCATGTTGCTCGGGCCGCTGTTTCCGATGCAGGTCATCGTTCCCGTCGAGGCGTTCATCGCGCTTCCGGTCGTCGCGATCGTCATCGGGTTGATCGCCAGCGCAACAGGTCTGCACCGGGCCGTATCCGTCGACCCCGCCGTCGCATTCGGAGGGCCCTGAACCATGGGCGATCTCAGCATTCAGGACCTGACGGTCGAATACGCCAGCGGCACCGATACCGTCCGCCCCATCAACGGGTTCAACCTCGACGTGTCCGCCGGTTCACTCGTGATCCTGATGGGACCCAGCGGGTGCGGGAAGACGACGCTGTTGTCCTGCCTCGGCGGGATCCTGAAGCCCAGTTCGGGCGCCATCAAATTCGGCGACGTCGATGTGACATCGCTTACCGCCCACGAACTGTCGGTATACCGCCGCGAAACCGTCGGCATCGTGTTCCAGGCGTTCAATCTCGTGCCGAGCCTCACCGCACTGGAGAACGTCATGGTGCCGCTGCTCGCAGCGGGCCAGCCGCGTCGTGTCGCCCACAAGCGCGCCGGGCAGCTGCTTTCGCGAGTCGGCCTCGAGGAGCGAGTAACTCATCGACCCGGCGATCTCAGCGGTGGCCAACAGCAGCGGGTGGCGGTCGCGCGCGCGATTGCGCTCGATCCCCCTCTCATACTGGCCGACGAGCCCACCGCGCATCTGGACTTCATCCAGGTCGAGGAGGTATTGCGGCTCATTCGCGAACTCGCCACCGGCGACCGGATGGTGGTCGTGGCGACCCATGACAGCCGGATCCTGCCGCTGGCGGACCGCGTCGTCGAGCTCGTGCCCGACTTCGCGTCGACGGATCGGCCTCCGGACACCCTCGAGCTGGAGGCCGGCGACGTGTTGTTCGAGCAGGGCACGATGGGCGATCTGATCTATGTCGTCTCCGACGGCGAACTGGAAATCATTCGTGAACTGGCCAGCGGCGGTGAGGAATTACAGAAACTTGCCAAACGCGGAGACTACTTCGGCGAGATCGGCCCGGTGTTCCACCTGCCGCGTTCAGCGACGGTGCGAGCACGCACCGACGCGACGGTCATCGGCTACACCGTGCGTGCCTTCCGCGAGCGCCTCGGCGCAGGCGGTGTGCGCGATCTGCTCGAACACCGGCCGCTGAAACCCGACTAAACCGGCACCAGACTGAGCAGGACATCGGGTCCGATCGACTCGACACCGTCGAACCGCCACCGCTGTGCGTGCGCGATCGA
The DNA here is from genome assembly GCA_963805835.1 of uncultured Actinomycetota bacterium. Classification (GTDB taxonomy): domain Bacteria; phylum Actinomycetota; class Actinomycetes; order Mycobacteriales; family Mycobacteriaceae; genus Mycobacterium. Next base: position 182,677 of record CAWDVX010000019.1, read on the forward strand.
CAACACCCCGACGTCGTCGACCGCACTGACCGGGCCGCCCAGCAGAATCGGCCCGATGTAGGCCAGAATGCGATTGATCACGCCGGCCCGAAGAAAGGCACCTGCAAGCGTCGGCCCGCCCTCGAGCAGCACATCGGTGCGGTCGGAGAGCGCCTTCAGTACCTCCTGCGGATCTCGGGTCCGAATCACCATCGTGCGCGAGTCGTCGTTCAAAACCTTTGCTTCAGTGGATATCTCGCGCTCACCGACGACGACGCGCAATGGCTGACGTTCCGCGAGGGACCCATCCGGCAATCTCGCCGTGAGCAACGGGTCGTCGATGAACACAGTGCCCGTCCCGACCAGAACTGCATCTGCAACCGCGCGGCGGCGGTGCACGTCGGCCCGCGCCGCCTCACTGGTGATCCACTGACTGGAGCCGTCCGCCGCAGCGCTGCGCCCATCGACACTGGTGGCGAATTTCCATGTCACGTGCGGCAATCCGGTGCGTTGCTTGTGCAGCCACTCCCTCAATGGCCCACCCGCGACCTGATCGGCCAGCACGCCGGCAACCACTTCGAGTCCGATGTCGGCGAGTCGCGATGCGCCCCCGGCGGCCACCGGGTTCGGGTCAGCGACCGCGTACGCCACCTTCGAAACTCCTGCCGCGACAAGACGCATCCACGCAGGGCGGCGTCCGGCCATGGTGGTTGCACGGTTCCAGCGTCACCACCGCCGTGCCCCCGATGGCGCGTTTACCCGCTCGGCGCAGGGCAAGCACCTCGGCGTGCGGTCCGCCGGGCGGCTCCGTCGCCCCGACGCCGGCGACTTCGTTGTCGCTGTCCAGGATCACCGCGCCTACCGGCGGATTGGGATAGGTGGCACCCTTGACCCGATCTGCCTGCTCGATCGCCATCCGCATCGCGGCGTCCAGGTTCATATGCGCAGATGTTTTGACGCCGCGCCCGCCTGGCGACGCAACGCCTCCACGGCGGCCGCGGGATCCTGGGCGCTGTAGACCGCCGATCCCGCCACGAAGCAGTCCACCCCGGCCACCGCCGCCTCTTCGATGGTGTCGGCGTTGATACCGCCGTCGATCTCGACGACGATGGTCAGCTCACCCGAATCGACCAGCCGACGCACCGCACCGACCTTCGGCAATACCTCGGGGATGAACTTCTGGCCACCGAATCCCGGCTCGACGGACATGATCAGCACCGTGTCGAACTCCGGCAGGATCTCCAGGTAGGGCTCGATCGGCGTACCGGGCTTGACCGAGAGCCCCGCCTTCGCGCCCGCGGCGCGGATGTCGCGGGCCACCCCGACCGGATTGTCGGTCGCTTCGGCGTGAAAGGTCACGTTGTAGGCGCCCGCCTCCGCGTACGGCGGCGCCCAGCGCTCGGGGTTGTCGATCATCAGATGGCAGTCCATCGGGATATCGGTCCGCTTGAGCAGCGCTTCGACGACCGGCAGACCGATGGTGAGATTGGGCACGAAATGGTTGTCCATCACGTCGACATGCAGCCAGTCCGCGCCCGCTACGGCGGCGGCCTCGTCGCCCAGCTCGGCGAAGTCAGCGGCCAGAATCGACGGCGCGATCAGCGGCTTCGACATGGGGTTCACCCTATCTGTTGGCTCTTCGCGCAAGCGCTCATCGCACTCTGCCGGCTCTTCGCGGCGCAAGCGCTCATCGCACTCTGAGCGCGGCCGCGAACATGGCATCGGTGCCGTGCCGGTGTGGCCACAGCTGCACGTAGGGCCCGTCACCGAGGTCGTCGACCGGGTCGAAGAGTGCCCGGGCGTCCAGTGCGGTCACCGGGTGGCGACGCAGCGCGTCGGCGACGACTCCCACGGTCTCGACAAGATGCGGCGAACAGGTGGCATACAGCACCACACCGCCGGGCCGTGTCAGCCGGATCGCCGACGCCAACAGCTCGCGCTGCAGTTTCGCCAGCTGCGGGACGTCGCCGGGCACCCGACGCCAACGCGCCTCGGGCCTGCGGCGCAGTGCGCCCAGCCCGGTGCACGGCGCATCGACCAGGACTCGGTCGAAGCCGGGTTCCAGTTCCGGGTCCCGCCCGTCGACGCGGAGCACGTCCACCGGCAGCCCGCTGGTGTTCTGCTCGACGAGGTCGGCGCGCCGCGCGGCGGGTTCGATAGCGGTGACCCGCCCGTCGCCGGCAAGGGCCGCCAGCAGCGCGGTCTTGCCGCCCGGCCCGGCGCAGAGGTCCAGCCAGCGCCCCGTATCCGGGCCGCCCAGCTCGGCACGCGTGAGGGCCCGGGCCACCAGCTGGCTGCCCTCGTCCTGGACGAGCGCGGCGCCGTCACGGACCGCTGTGAGCTGGCCGGGATCGCCGCCGGACAGATACACCGCATACGGCGAGTAACGACCCACAGTGCCGTCTACGCTGCTCGGCCAACTGCTCAGCGGTCAGCACGCCGGGCCGCGCGGCCAGATGAACCAATGGTCGCTCGTCGTCGCTGGCGAGCAATGCATTCAGCTGCCCGGCGTCCGCTCCGAGCGCGTCGGCGAAGGCCTGCGCGATCCACCGGGGATGGGCATGGACGAATGCCGCGTGCCCGACAGGGTCGGTGGCGGCGTCGGGGGCCAGCTCCTCGACCCAGGCGTTCTCGTCGCGTCCGGCGATCGTGCGCAATACGCCGTTGACGAAACCGGCTCGTGCTGAATCGAATTCGATACCAGCCTGCTCCACGGTGGTGGACACCGCGGCGTGCTGCTCGACGCGGGTGCGCATCAGCTGGTAGGTACCGAGGCGCAGCAGATCGAGCAGAACGGGATCGATCTTGTCCGGCGAGCGTCCCGCTGCGGCGGCGATGATCGCATCCAGCAGCCCGCGAGTGCGGCAGGTGCCGTAGGTCAGTTCGGTCGCGAATGCGGCGTCGCGGCCGGTGATCCCGCGGTCGCGCAACAACGCGGGCAGCGCAAGGTTGGCGTAGGCGTCCTTCTCCGACACCGCGCGCAGCACGTCGAACGCGGCACGACGCGCCGGGTCGAGCTGCTTTCGGCGCCTGGGGCGCTTGTTGTCGCTCGACCTTGGTCATTCGGCTCGCACCGATTCGTCGAGCCGGGCACCGCGAGCCCAGTCCGCGGCATTCATCGGCTTCTTCCCCGGCGGCTGGATGACGCCGAGCACCACCGGCCGCGATCCGGTGCCGACGCGCACGCCTTTGTGCTCGACTCGGATCTCACCCGGCGCCAGGGTGTCCGCTGACTCGTCGACGGTGACGGGACCGACTTTCACTCGCAGGTCACCGACCATCGTCCAGGCGCCGGGATTGGGCGTGACGGCACGGATGCGTCGGTCGACGACGTGGGCGGGCAGATCCCACCGCACCCGCGCCTCTTCGACGGTGATCTTCGGTGCGATGGTGACGCCGTCGGCGTGGCTGCGGCACCGGTGTGAGCGACCCGTCGGCGATGCCGTCGAGTGTCGTCGCCAGCAGTGCCGCACCCGAGATCGACAGCCGCTCAAGCAGTTCCCCGGCGGTGTCGGTGGGCCGGACCGTCTCGGTGACCACGCCGTAGACGGGTCCGGAGTCCAGCGCGGGTTCGATCTGGAACGTCGTCGCGCCCGTCACTGTCGTCGCCCGCGGCGATGGCCGCCTGCACCGGCGCCGCGCCGCGCCAGGCAGGCAGCAGCGAGAAATGCAGGTTGACCCAGCCGTGTTCGGGCACTGCGAGCAGTCGCTCCCTCAGCAGTGCGCCGTAGGCGACGACGGCGCAGCACTCGGGCGCCAGCTCGGCCAGTTCGCCGACGAACTCGGCGGAGTTGGGCCTGCTCGGCCGCAGCACCGGGATGTCGCGCTCCAGCGCGAACCGGGCCACCGGCGACGGCGCCGGTTTACCGCGCCGGCCCGAGGCGGCGTCGGGCCGGGTCAGCACGGCGACGACGTCGTGGCGCGGCGATTCGATAAGCCGCGCAGTGAGGGCACCGCGGGCTCGGGGGTGCCGGCGAAGACGAGACGCACCGCGCCAGTCTAGAAGCGCCCTACCGCGGCGTCTGGTAGTACTCCTGCTCGCCCACCCCGGTCAGCGGCGCGACGAACATCCACGGGATGGTGCTGATCAACCCGTTCAGGGTGGCTACGGAGTCGTTGTAGTACTGGCGCGCGAAGGCCAGCTTGTTCTCGGTGTCGGCAAGGTTGTCCTGCAGATTGAGGAAGTTGTTCGACGAGTTGAGCTGCGGATAGCTCTGGCCGAGCGCCAGCAGCGGGGCCAATGCGGAGTCCAGATCCTTCTCGGCGGCGCTGCGTTGTGCCACCGACTTGCCGCTGGTCGCCGACGTCAGTGCGGCCCGCGCATTGGTGACATGGTCGAGGATGCCTTTCTCGTGGACGGCGAACGTCTGCACCGTGTGCACCAGGCTGGGGATCAGCGACGCCCGCCGCGTCAGCTCGACGTCGATACCGGACAGCGCCTCGGCGACTCGCACCTCCGCTGAGCGGATCTTGTTGTACCCCAGCACGAATATGACCAGTGCTGCAAGCGCGAGCGCCAGCACGATGACGAGCAGCAATCTCACCATGATCCGCCTCCTCCTCCGCCGCCGCCGCCGCCTCCGCCGCCCGAGCTGAAGCTGCTGCCGCCGCTGCTCGAGGACGATGACTGCGATGCGGTGTATGCGCCGATCGACGACGACAGCGCCGACTCGAAGCTGTCGAAGTCCGGCCCGCCGGAGCCCCCGACGTAGGCCGCGCCGGTGGACGTCGACGACGAGTGATACCAATCTGGTTGTGGCGCAACTTGACCCGTTGTCGCTTCGTACTTCTTCGCCCACAATGCCGCGGCGCCCGCGGCGACCGCGAACGGGACGTAGGCGATGTAGAGGTCCTTTCGGGCCCCGAAGTCAAAGCGTGCCTCGGCCGAATCGGTGGTCAGCATGCGGTGGAATCCACCTGCGCGCGACCAAAGTTCGCGGCCGCTGGCGGTTCGCCGTGAACCCACACCGTCCTTCCAGGATGCCGCGGAGAACAGGAAGAACGCCGCGAACGGCAGCGCCCACATGGTGGCGGGAAAGCCCCAGCGGAAGAAGCCGCACAGCATCAGGATGAAGGCGATCGCGTTACCGACACGCACCCACAGTTCCTTCTTGTGCTTGACCATGAACCCGTCGTCGTAGGCCCACTTCTGCACGCACTCGGCCATATCCGTCTTGGCCTTGCTGAGTTTCTTGCCCGCAGATACGGTTTTCTTGGCCTCGAACTCCGTGCCGGGACCCGTCACCTTGAGCGCCGCCCCGACCGCCAGGCTGGCGCGGTCGACGTCGGCCCACGCGCCCTTCCCGGCCTTGCCGGTGATGGTCCACTGCTTGTCGTTCACCTGACGCATGTCGATCAGGCCGCGATCGGCGAGATAGAAGAGCGTCGCGGTCAGACCGTTCTTCGGCATGCTCTCGGTGCGGATGTATTCGGTCTGCACCGGCCCCAGACCCGGCGGCGGTGCGTACTGCAATGGGAATCCGGGTGAGGGTTCAACGGTGGTGCGGTACCAGAGGATCGCGCCCACCGCGGCGGCCGCTGTCAGTGCGAGCACCCACAGCACACCCCCGACAGACCGACCGAGAACGCGGTCCCACGTGAAGGACCACGGCAGCTCGGCTCTGGGCGGGGTCGGCACGTCGACACCGGCGCGCAGTGTCACCGGGGTCCGTGGCGGCAGGTTCGTGGCCGCCAACTCGACCCTGTTCCCGCTGATCGTCAGATCCGTGCAGGCGCGACCCACGCCGAAGCCGACGGAACACTGTGCCTGGCCGACCTCACCGGGCATGGTGACCGCGATCTCGGCACGCTCGATCTCGTTGTTCCACGCCTGCGCGATGACGTTCCAGAAGAAGACGGAGGGTGATTCGGGGGCATCACCCGTCGAGTCGGCGAACTTCTTGTCAGCGCCCGTCGTGCCCGGGTCGAGCACCCCGTCGATGGTGTAGCGGATCTCGAACACGTGCGTGCCGTAGCGCAGGTAAACGTCCGGGTCGCCGATCTTGGCGACCAAGAATCGGTCGCCGCCCTCCCACAGCATCTGGTACGGCACCCGTTTGCCGTCGAGCAGGATCGAGGTGACCTCCGGCGTCTGACGGACCCCGGGGTCGTTCTGGTTGTCGACTGCCCAGTACTTGAAGATCCCGTGCCGTCCGCCGGGGAACTCGGCGGTGATCGTCTCCACCGCGTCGAGGCGACCGGCCGCGCTGACGATGAAATCGACATCGTAGTTGCTGAAAACCACCGGGTCGTAGACGTTGGATGCCTCGGATCCCGGCCGGATCACCACCGGCCACAGCACGCCAACGGCGATGAGCGCCAACGGAATCAGCATCCGAAAGAACCGCCGCACGCCAACCTCCCATCCGATGCGCCGAGGGGTGCCCGCATTACCCTATGTGCAAGGGGTCGATTTGCACACGAACTGGCTCTTGATCGCGCCGCGCGCTGAGCACCCCGGTGGCGCGCCGCAGCGCCGCAGCGAGCGGCAGTCCGGCGTCGCGCGGCACACGTACCAGCATCCGACTGACAGATTTTTCCGGCGGCATGCCGGGCGGTCGGCGCGCGCCGGGCGGCAGATCCACCGGTCCGAGCAGGTCCGCGCCGTCGGGGAGGTCCGCGGTGTCGATCATCGCGTGTACTGCTTCGGGCGCGCCGTCGACGGCCGCCATGTGCACCGCCGGCGGCAGGCCCACCTCTGCACGGGAATCGAGTTCGGCATCGGCGTGCGCCACGGGGTCCCATCGGATCAGTGCCTGCACGGTCGGAATCGACGACTCGGCGACCACCGCGACCACCCCACCGTCGGTGCGGCCGCGGACGAGCGCGGCTGCCGCCATCCAGCGGCGCAGCGCGTCCTCGGACGCCCGGAGGTCCTGACGCCCGAGCAATGCCCAGGTGTCCAGGAGCAGGGCGGCGCCGTATCCGCCCGGCGGCGGCCGGTTCCGCGCCGGGCGTCGACACGACGACGGCAGGTTCCGCGGGCACCGCGGCCACCATCGCGTCACCTCCCGAGGTGACGATGGTGACCCCGGGGAACGTGCGGCCCAATTCCTCGGCGGTGCGGCGGGCTCCGACGACGACAGCACGCACGGTGTCGAAGCCGCAACGTGTACACCGCAGCGCGGGCTCATCGCGGCCGCACCACCGGCACACCGCCCCCGCCGTGTCCCGAGCGGGTAGCGACAACGGGCCGGTGCAGTGCGCGGCAGCGGGCGATCGTGCGGCAGCGACCGCACGCCAGCGCGGGCACGTAGCCGCGGCGGGGTACCTGGACGAGCACGGGGAGACCCGATCCCAGCGCCGTGCGGGCGGCCTGCAGCGCCATCGACGGCAGCCGGGCGGTCCGTGCCGCGGGGTCGCGTTCTTGCGCGAACGCGCTGTCCTCGAGCGCGACAATCCGCGGCGACCGCGCACGCACCTCCTGTCGCGTCGCCACCAGATCGTGCGCCCAGCCGCTGCGGACCAGCGCCTGCGCCTCGGCGGTGCGGGCATAACCACCGATGAGCGACGCACAGCGCAACTGATGGGCGCGCAGCATCGCCACTTCCCTGGCGTGCGGATACGGCGCGCGCGGCTCGGCGAGCGTGTCGTCGCCGTCGTCCCACACCATCACGAGGCCGAGATCGCCCACGGGGGCGAACGCCGCGCTGCGGGTCCCGACGACGATGCGGGCAGAGCCGCGCAACACCGCCAGCCAGCGCCGGTAGCGCTGCGCGGGGCCGAGACCCGCGGACAGCGCGACGACCTTGGACTCGTCGACAAGTTTGACGGCCGCGGCGTGCACCGCGTCGACGTCACGCTGATCCGGCACGATCGCAAGGACGCCGCGGCCGGAGCGCTCCGCCACCGCCGCCAGTTCCGCGAGACGCTCGGCCCACCGTTCCCCGGGCAGCGCCTGCCATACGGCGCGCGCGGCTCGCCCCTCGCGCAGGGCCGCGACGTACTGCTCGCCGCCCCGGTATGACGCCCACGCCGAGGTGTCCACGGATTTCGCGGCCAATGGTGCCGGCTCGCGGCGGCGTCTGCTTCTCGACGTTGGCGTGCCGCGGCGGGACTGCGAGCCGTAGGACGTCAGCCCGGGTGCCCGCATAGCGTGCGGCGACGGCGTCGGCGAGCCTGCGCACGTCCGGAGTGAGCACCGGTTCTGCGGACACGACGCGATCCAACCAGCCAAGCTTTCCCACATGGTCTGTGTCTGAACGTCTTTCAAGGACAAACGCATCGACCAGGCGCCCGTGGAAGCGCACCCGCACCCGTACGCCCGGTTGCGCGTCATCGCTTTGTTCAGCGGCCACCAGGTAGTCGAACTCGCGGTCGAGGTGCGGCACCGACAGCATCGGGAGCACGCGAGCGATCGGCTCGTGCTCGGCCCGCTGGCGGTGTGTCGTCACCTATGCAGTGGTAGCAGACCGCGCCGACGGCTCCGCCGCGCGACCGAAGAAGAAGCCCGCGGTGATGAGCAACAGTGACGTCGCGTAGGCCCACCAGATGGGTACAGCGAGCGACTCTGTGCTTGTCGACGCAAGCACGAACCTGGAGATGCCGATCATGCCGTCGGACACCGCGAAACACACCGCTCCCAGGGCGGTCCACGGTGTCGGCAGCCGCGCCATCAGGGCGGTACACACCATGGCGCCCAGTACCGCGATGTACAGCGTGACCGGTACCGCCATGTCCTCGGCGATCAGCCGCGGCCAGAACCAGATCAGCAGCGCGATGCAGGCGGCGATGGTGATCGCTGCGGCCGCCAGGCGGGGCCCCGACCAGGCCGCCAGCGGGAGGAGTGCGGCCAGGAAACACAGATGCGCCACCAGGAATGCGCCGAGGCCCAGGACGAACGACGGCTCCCACCACGGCATCGCCAGCAGAAAGTCGCCTGTCGCCGAGAACAGCAGAGCGGCGACGAGCCAGCGACGTTCGCGAGCGACGGGATGCGCGAGCGCGGCGATCGGCGAGCAGCACCGCCGTGGCGGCCTTGACCGCGGGCTGCAGGGCGAACTGGCCGGTCAGCTCGGCGCCTGAGGGCAATCGAAGTGCCGTGACGATCAGAAATGCGCCGTAAAAGGCGCCGACGACCGCGGCTGTCACCCACAGCAGCCTGGTTCGCGGGTGTGCGTACCGTGTCCCCATGTCAGTTGCTGAGGAGAAACCGGCCGTCGACGCCATCCTGCTGAAGGTAATGGAAGCGGTCCCGTTTCAGTTGACAACCGACGGAGGTGTCGAGGAGGCGCGCCGGCGGTTCCGCGAGGTGCCCCGTCGGGAGGTGCATCCCGAGGTGCGCAGTGCGAACCGCGAGATCGAAGGACCCGACGGCCCGATTCCGATCCGGATATACCGGCCGCCTGTCGAGAGTGACGCACCGTTGCCGCTGATCGTGTTCATCCACGGTGGCGGATGGTCGGTGGGTGACCTGGACACCTACGACGGTATGGCCCGTCGTCACGTAGTGGGCGCGGACGCGGTCGTCGTCTCGATCGACTACCGACTGGCGCCCGAGCACCCCTACCCCGCCGCTGTCGACGATGCCTGGGCGGCAACGCGATGGGTCGCCGAGAACATCGAAGATCTGGGTGCCGATCCGAATCGGCTTGTCGTCGCGGGCGACTCGGCAGGTGGCAACCTGGCCGCCGTGGTCGCCCAGTTGGCGCGTGACGCCGGCGGGCCGCAAATTGTGTTTCAACTGTTGTGGTATCCGTCGACGACCTTCGATACGTCCCTGCCGTCGTTCACGGAGAACGCCCATGCGCCGATCCTGGACATCCACGGATGCAAAGGCTGCACCCGTTGGTACATCGGTTCTCTGGCTGGCGATCTCGACTTATCCGACATGCCTTCAACGCTGGCCCCCGCTCACGCCGAGGACCTGACGGGGCTGCCGCCGGCTTACATCGCTGTCGCAGGCCACGACCCGCTGCGCGACGACGGCTTGCGTTACGCCGAACTACTGGCCGCCGCGGGCGTGCCCGTCGAACTGCACAATGCCCAGACCCTCGTCCACGGCTACGTCGGGTACGACGGTGTGGTGCCCGCGGCCACCGACGCCGTCGAGCATGCATTTGTCTCGCTGCGCAGGGCGTTACACCAAGGCTGACTTCGCATCCGGGCATGGACCCGGCGATCTCGTCGAAACGACTTTGAACAACGGCTGGCCCGAATGGGGCCGTCGGTCATACGGTAGAACTCCGAGTGACGTCACCGCCCAACGACGAGAGTGGCTCTATGACAGTGCCCGACCACGACACCGTCATCGTCGGTGCCGGATTCTCCGGAATCGGCACCGCCATCAAGCTCGACAAGTCGGGCATGGGTGACTACCTGGTGATCGAGGCAGGCGACGGGCCCGGCGGAACCTGGTACTGGAACACCTATCCCGGTATTGCCGTGGACATTCCGTCGTTCTCCTACCAGTTCTCCTTCGAGAAGAGCCCGAACTGGACACGCACCTATGCCCCGGGACGGGAACTGAAGGCCTACGCCGAGCACTGCGTCGACAAGTACGGCCTGCGCCCCAAGATCCGGTTCAACACCAAGGTGCTCGGAGCGAGCTTCGACGATGACGACAACCTGTGGCGCGTCGAGCTCGACACCGGTGACACCGTCACCGCCAGGTTCCTCGTCAACGCCAGCGGGGTGCTGATCACGCCTAATTTCCCCGATATCGATGGCGTCGATTCGTTCGCGGGTGTGACGATGCACACCGCGCGGTGGGACCACGACCAGGACCTCACCGGTAAGCGGGTCGCCATCATCGGGACGGGCGCCTCCGCTGTACAGGTCATCCCCGAGATCGCGCCGATAGTTCAGCACCTCAAGGTGTTTCAGCGCACACCCATCTGGTGTCTACCCAAACCCGACATGCCGCTCTCGCCGAGAACCCGGCGATTGATGCGGCTACCCGGGGGCCATGCCGTGCAGCGCGTCCTCAGTCAGATCTATGTCGAACTCACCTTCACGCTGCCCGCGCAGTACTTCACCCTCAATCCGATGGCCAGGCACATGGCGAAGTTCGGTGAGTCCTATCTGCGCAAAGCAGGTCCACGATCCCGAGGTGCGCGACAAGCTCACACCCCGCTACGCCGTCGGTTGCAAGCGGCCCGGTTTCCACAACACGTATCTGTCAACGTTCAACCGCGACAACGTCGAACTGGTGACCGAGCCGATCGACAAGATCACCGGCTCGGGCGTGGCAACCGTCGACGGCGAGACCCGCGATGTCGACGTGCTCATCCTGGCGACCGGATTCAAGGTGATGGACGTCGAAGACAATCCGACCTTTCCGCTGACCGGGTCGGGCGGCCGGTCGTGGAGCGAGCACTTCAGCGAGCGCCGGCTGCAGTCCTACGAGGGCGTGGCCGTGCCCGGCTTTCCGAACTTCTTCACCGTGTTCGGCCCCTACGGCTACGTCGGCAAATTCGTACTTCGCGCTGATCGAAGCGCAGACGCCACCACATCGTGCGCTGCCTCAAGCACGCTCGCCGCCGGCGGCGCCAGCCGCGTCGAGGTCAAACAGGAGGCCAACGATCGCTACTTCGCCGAGATGATGCGCAAACGGCATCGGCAGATCTTCTGGCAGGACAGCTGCAAGGACGCCAGGAGCTACTACTTCGACAAGAACGGCGACGTGCCGCTGCGGTCGGCCAGCACGCTGCACACGTACTGGCGCTGCCCGCCGCTTCCCGCTCGACGATTACGAGTTCAGCTGAACTAGACAGACGCCTTCAGCTCGTCGACCTTGTCGAGCCGCTCCCAGGGCAGGTCGATGTCGGTGCGGCCGAAGTGGCCGTAGGCCGCCGTCTGCGCGTAGATCGGGCGCAGCAGGTCCAGGTCGCGGACGATCGCGCCGGGCCGCAGGTCGAACACCGAGGTGATCGCCTTCTCGATGCGGGCCGGGTCGACGGTTTCGCTGCCGAAGGTCTCCACGAACAGCCCGACCGGAGCCGCCTTGCCGATCGCATAGGCGACCTGGACCTCGACGCGCTCCGCCAGGCCCGCGGCGACCACGTTCTTTGCCACCCAGCGCATCGCGTACGCCGCGGAGCGGTCGACCTTGGACGGATCCTTGCCGGAGAAGGCGCCGCCGCCGTGGCGGGCCCAGCCGCCGTAGGTGTCGACGATGATCTTGCGACCGGTCAGCCCGGCGTCGCCCATCGGTCCGCCGAGCACGAACTTGCCGGTCGGGTTGACCAGCAGGCGGAAGTCCGAGGTGTCGAGGGTGTCGTGGTTCAGGTCGGCCAGCACGGTGTTGACGACCTTCTCCCGGATATCCGGCGTCAGCGTCGCCTCGAGGTCGATGCCGGCGGCGTGCTGGGTCGACAGCACCACGGTGTCGAGGCGCACCGGCGTGGTGCCGTCGTACTGGACGGTGACCTGGGTCTTGCCGTCGGGCCGCAGGTAGTCCAGCGACACCGTTCTTGCGGACCTCGGTGAGCCGGCGCGACAGCCGGTGCGCCAGCGCGATCGGCAGCGGCATCAGCTCGGGGGTGTCCTTGATGGCGTAGCCGAACATCAGGCCCTGGTCGCCGGCGCCCTGGGCGTCCAGCGGATCGCCCGCGCCCTCGACGCGGGTCTCGTGAGCGGTGTCGACGCCCTGCGCGATGTCGGGCGACTGCGCGCCGATGCCGATGTTGACGCCGCAGGTCTCGCCGTCGAAGCCCTTGTCCGACGAGTCGTAGCCGATGTCGAGGATGCGCGTCGCGCACGGTGTTGGTGATGTCGGCGAAGGCTTCCTTGGCCGTCGTCGTCACCTCGCCGACGACGTGTACCTGGCCGGTGGTGACCAGCGTCTCCACTGCGACACGGGATTTGGGATCGTCCGCGAGCAGCGCGTCGAGCACCGAGTCGCTGATGGCGTCGCAGATCTTGTCGGGGTGGCCTTCGGTCACCGACTCACTGGTAAACAGCCGAGCTTCACTCACGGTGTGATCCTTCCGCTCAAGTCGTCTTGAGATAGTTAGCTAGTCAAATTATATGCCGGTCTCGATGCACCCGAGCGTGTGCGCCGGTCCCGCACAACCCGTTCGGGCAGCCAGGCGCGTAATTCGCTACACTCCGCCGCCCTGCAGGATCGCCGCGATCGCGTCCACGATACGGCTGGCCATCAGCGTTTTCGAACCGTGCTCCAGAGCAGACTCCGCGCCGTCGGCCGCAAGCAGCCATCCGTCGTTGTTGTCGACTTCGAACGCCCGATTCTCGCCGACGGCGTTGACCACGAGCAGATCGCACCCCTTGCGCTGCAATTTGGCTCGGGCGTGGAACAGCACGTCTCCGTTCGCGTCGCCGGTTTCGGCGGCGAACCCGACGATGGCGCGCATGTTGGGCAGCTGACCGTCGGCTGCGCGCGCGCACCGCGCCCGCCAGCACGTCGTCGGTGCGGGTCAGTTCGATGACCGGTGTGGCGGCATTGGGGTCCGCAGACTTCTTGATCTTGTTGGTCTGGACGTGCAGTGGGGCGGAAGTCGGCGACCGCGGCGGCCATCACCAGTACATGCGCGTCCGGCGCGTGCTTGGACACCGCGTCGCGAGAGTTGGGCGGCCGAGCCGATGTGGACCACGTCCACTCCCGCCGGATCGACGAGGCCCGCGGTATTGCCCGCGATCAGCGTCACGTCGGCCCCGCGCTGGGCCATCACCCGGGCCATCGCGTAGCCCTGCTTGCCCGAACTGCGGTTGCCGATGAATCGCACCGGGTCGATCGGTTCGCGGGTGCCTCCGGCGGTGACCAGAACCTTCACGCCGGCCAGGTCGTAGGGCAGCGCGTCGCCGCGTTCCAGCAGCAGGTGGGCGAGCGTGGTGATCTCCTCGGCCTCGGGCAGCCGGCCCGCGCCGCTGTCGGCGCCGGTGAGCCGTCCGGACGCCGGTTCGAGGACCACCGCGCCCCGGCGGCGCAGCGTGGCCACGTTGTCGACGGTGGCCGGGTGGAACCACATCTCGGTGTGCATCGCGGGTGCGAAGAGCACCGGACATCGCGCGGTGAGCAGGGTGGCGGTCAGCAGGTCGTCGGCGCGGCCCGCGACGGCGCGCGCCAGCAGGTCGGCGGTGGCCGGGGCGACCACGACGAGGTCGGCCTCCTGCCCGATCCGGACATGCGGAACCTCGTGCACGTCATCCCAGACGCCGGTGTGCACCGGGTTGCCGGAGAGCGCTTCGAACGTCGCGGCGCCGATGAAGCGCAGGGCGGAGTCGGTGGGAACGACGCGAACGGAATGGCCCGCCTCGGTGAGCTGGCGGACGACCGTGGCCGCCTTGTACGCGGCGATACCACCGGCGACGCCGACGATGATCCGCTTGCGTTCGGTCACTTCAGCTCTCGCCCTCGAGGCTCATCGCTGTGCCCTCTGCTACTCGCCTTCGGTGTGTTCGAGAAGGTCGCCGTGGATCTCGCGCATCGCGATCGACAGCGGCTTCTCCTGCAGGCCGGGCTCGACCAGCGGGCCGACGTACTCGAGGATGCCGTCGCCGAGTTGGTTGTAGTAGTCGTTGATCTGGCGCGCGCGCTTGGCGGCGTAGATCACCAGCGCGTACTTGCTGGACGCCCGGTCGAGCAGCTCGTCGATGGGCGGGTTGGTGATGCCCAGCGGGGTGTCGTAGGCGCCGGCACCGGACTCGATGTCTTCGACAGCGGTCAGCTGGGCGTCGGCGTGCGGGGTGCTCACGTAGAAGATCTCCTGGCGGTTTTGCGGGGTGAAATCTTGAGTCGCTTCGACTTGGATCCTGGCCTGATCGCACCGTGCCCGGCGCTGGGCGTTATCTGTGGGCCACCAGCAAGGATACCAATTCGGAGCACGCAGACTCCAATTCGCTGTTCACGACGACCACGTCGAAGTCATCCTGAGCGGCCAGTTCGTCGCGTGCGGTGGCCAGGCGGCGCGCCATCGCCTCGGGACTCTCGGTGCCGCGGCCGGTCAGCCGGCTCTCCAACGCTTCCCAGCTGGGTGGCGCGAGGAACACCGTAAGGGCTTCCGGCATGGCCTTCTTGACGGCACGCGCCCCGGCCAGGTCGACCTCGATGAGAACCGGCTGACCAGCCTGGGTGGCCTCGCGAATGGGCTCTGCGGGGGTGCCGGAGCGGTGCAGGCCGCCGTGGATCTCGGCCCACTCCAGCAGGTCGCCGTGGTCGATGAGCTGCTGAAACCGCTCGGCGGTCACGAACGAGTAGTCGACACCGTCGACCTCGCCCGGGCGTGGCGCCCGGGTGGTGACGGACACGCTGAAATGCAGGTCGGGAACGCGGTCACGCAGGCAGCGGACGACGGTCGATTTCCCGACGGCAGAGGGGCCGGACAGCACAGATCACCCGTCCGGCCCCTCGGCCGGCGCTCAACTTGATGCGCCCGGGATTACTGGTCGAACTTTTCCAGCAGCGCCTTGCGCTGACGATCGCCCAGGCCGCGCAGGCGGCGGGTCGGGGCGATCTCGAGCTCGGTCATGATTTCCTGCGCCTTGACCTTGCCGACCTTGGGCAGGGCTTCCAGCAGGGCAGAAACCTTCATCTTGCCCAGGACCTCGTCGGTCTCGGCGTCCTTGAGGACCTGCTTGAGGTTGGTGCCGCCGCGCTTGAGCCGATCCTTGAGCTCGGCTCGCGCTCGACGTGCGGCAGCAGCCTTCTCCAACGCTGCCGCGCGCTGTTCGTCGGTCAACTGGGGAAGGGCCACGGGTTCCTCCGTCTCTCACCATCATTGTTTCTGTCTCGGCTGATCGGAAAATATCCAGAACAGCCAGCGACGACGACCGTACCCACGCAACCTGACGAAAGCGAACCCCACCCCCTGGTTACGTGCGTCAAAAGCCCAGCGTGTAAAGCGATGCCTGCGCGGGCGCGAAAGCCCCTCAAAACGCTCAATAGCGACATTTTCCGCCCTCCAGAGGCCGGATTTGCCTGCATATCAAGGCTTTTCGACCGTTTGAGGCTAGGTCACCGACCGCCATACCGTGTGGCCCACACCACACATCGGCGGCCGATAGTGGGCGAAAAAGAAAATCTTGCCTGGTCACCGCGTGTCGGGCGTGTCGCAGCCGCTCCTCTCGCCCTACTGGGCGGCGATTGCGGCCGGCGCCGTCCGTTGAATTCAAAATTAAGGGACAGGAGGGTGCCAACGAGTCTGAAGTTGCAGGTGTTGCTCGGTGTTGTTCGCCGTCAGAGCACTGATTCTGACGCAGGCGCGAAATAGGATTCGCCACGAGGAGGTCGTCGTGGTCATTCGCGCCTGTCGGTCGGTTGCGGTGGCACTCGTTCTGTTGGCCGGGGCGGTCCTGTTCAACGTCGCGAGCCCGGCATGGGCATGTGGATGCGGCGCCTATGTCCCCGAGAACCCCGGTTCCTCGGTCGCCGACGAGCGCGCGCTGATCGCCTGGGATGGCACGACCGAGGACATTCTGATGTCGTTATCGGTGACGGGCAGTTCGGACAAGGCGGCATGGGTGATGCCGGTGCCGTCGGCCGCCAACGTCACTCTTGGGGACACCGAGGTTTTCGAGGAACTCGGCACGCTCACGGCACCGCGGGTCGAGTACCACGACTCATGGTGGCCCACGTTGCCGTTGCTGGTATGGGCCGGCGCGCCGCCGCCCGACACGGCGGGCCTACCGGGGGGCAGGGTCAACGTGCTCGGTCGCCAGCGTCTCGGGCCGTTCGACGTCACCCGGCTCGCCGCCGATGACCCCGCTGCACTCGCAAATTGGTTGAAAGACAACGGATTTCCCCACCCGGAAGGACTGGACGACAACCTGGCACCGTATGTCGCCGACGGATGGGAGATCGTGGCCGTTCAACTGGTTCCCGCCGAAGCCGACGGCTCGCTGACGGGAGCGCTTCAGCCCTTGCGACTGTCGTTTGCCTCCGACACCGTCGTCTATCCCATGCGGCTGTCGCGCTCGGCGACGATTTCGCAGTACATCGACCTGTACGTGCTGGCCGAACATCGAATGGATCCCGCGGCGGTACCCGTCGCCGGCGAGCCGCCGTCGCTGGAATTCGCCGGGCGCATCGACCCCGGCGACGCCCCCGCACTGGCCGACTACGTCGGCGACGGAGCGTTCCTGACCCGGTGGAAGAACACTATTTTCGAGCCGGCGACCATCACGGGCGACTACATCTTCGAGCAAGCACCCTCGGATACCCCGTTCCAGCAAGTCATCTACCGCACCCGCGACCGCGGCGAACTGACCTCCCTGATCTTGCTTGGGGCGCTCGCCGCCGGCGGCATCGTGACAATCGTGTTGCTGACGCGACTGCTGCCGCGACAGCGTTCGCGGCGGTAGCGGTTACACCAGGTAGGCGACGGCATCGCGGAATTTCTCGGCAGCCGACCGCACTGCGGCGGCGTCGGGTCCGGCCCGCAGCACCTCGCGCGACACCGCGGGAAGCAGCTGACCGGGTTGCGCCCCGCCGAGTCCACCCAGCGCCTCGGGGCGTCCTCCCTGTGCGCCGACGCCGGGGACCAGCACCGGGCCGCCGAGAGCGCTGACATCCGGCGGTCGCCCGAGCGTGGCGCCGACGACGACGCCGATAGCGCCCGGCTCGGGTGCGCGGTCACGATTGACCGCGGAGGCGGCATCGACGATCGACTGCGCGACGGTGCCTGCCGCCGGTTGCTGCGCGCTGCACGGTGGCGCCCTCCGGGTTGGAGGTGGCGGCGAGGACGAAGACACCGCGGCCGTTGGCGTGCGGCGGTGTCGAACAGCGGCTGCAGCGAGCCGAAACCCAGATACGGCGATGCGGTCACGGCATCGGCGGCCAGCGGCGAATCACCCGCCCACGCCTGCGGCGTAGGCGGCCATGGTCGAGCCGATGTCGCCGCGTTTGGCGTCGGCGAGCACCAGCACACCGGCATCCCGCAGCGCCTGCGATCGTGTCCTCGCAGCACCGCGGTATCCCGCGGCACCGTGCGCCTCGAAGAACGCCACCTGCGGTTTGACGATCGCGAAGCCGGCGAACGCCTCGACGCAGGTTTCGCAGAACCGTGCCAGCCCGGTCGGCGTCGACGGAGAGCCCCCAGGCGGTCAGCAGCTCGGGATGGGGATCGATACCCGGGACACAGCGGACCGCGGGCCGCGATCGCCTCGGCGAGGCGGGCACCGAAACCCCGTCATCGGCCCCAGCACGCTGTGCAGCTCTTGCAGCGACATCACACCGATATCGCCGCGGATTCCCGCCTCGATGCCCTGCACCGCCGCCGATGCCCCCTGCACGGTGGTGACACACGGAATGTTCATCGACACGGCGGCCGAGCGGATTTCGTAGCCGTCGATGCGCGGGCCCGAGTTGCCGTACGGGGTGTTGATCACCATGTCCACTTCCCCGGACCGGATCAGCGTCCACTGCGGACGAACCGGGACGCCCCTCCCCTGGCGGCTCGAAATGTTTGCGCACCTCGTCGCACGGAATTCCGTTCCGCCGCAACATCTCCGCGGTTCCTGCGGTGGCCAGCACCCGGAATCCCAGATCCGCGAGCCGTTTGACCGGGAACACCAGAGAGCGCTTGTCGCGGTTGGCCACGGAGACGAAGACGGTGCCCTCGACGGGCAGCGACCCGTAGGCGGCGGTCTGGCTCTTGGCGAACGCGCTGCCGAAGTCGTGGTCGATACCCATGACCTCGCCCGTCGATTTCATCTCGGGGCCGAGCAGCGAATCGATCTGCGCACCGTCGGATTTGCGGAACCGATTGAAGGGCAGAACCGCTTCCTTAACGGCCACCGGCGCATTGCGCGCAGTCGTCGCGCCGTCGCCGGTCTGCGCTAGAACACCTTCCTCACGCAATTGGGCGATGCTGGCGCCCAACATGACTCGCGCGCAGGCCTTCGCCAGCGGGATGGCGGTGGCCTTCGAAACGAACGGCACCGTGCGGCTGGCGCGCGGATTGGCCTCGAGCACGTAGAGCACGTCGTCCTTCAGCGCGTACTGGACGTTGAGCAGGCCGACCACCCCGATGCCGTGCGCGATCGCCTCGGTTGCGCGTCGCACGGACTCGATATCGCTGCGGCCCAGGGTTACCGGCGGCAGCGCACACGCCGAGTCGCCGGAATGGATGCCGGCCTCTTCGATGTGTTCCATGATGCCGCCGATGTACACCTCGGTGCCGTCACACAGCGCGTCGACGTCGATCTCGATGGCGTCCTCGAGGAACCGGTCCACCAGCACCGGATGCTCGGGCGACAGTTCGGTGGCCCGGGTGATGTAGCCCTGCAGCGTCTCCTCGTCGTAGACGATCTCCATCCCGCGGCCACCCAGGACATAGGACGGCCGGACCAGCACCGGATAGCCGATGTCGGCGGCGATCCGGCGGGCCTGCTCGAAGCTGGTCGCGGTGCCGAACCGCGGTGCGGGCAGACCGGCGGAATTGAGAACCTCTCCGAACGCGCCCCGGTCTTCGGCCAGGTCGATGGCCTTGGGGCTGGTGCCGACGATCGGCACACCCGCCTTTTCCAGTCGCTCCGCGAGACCGAGCGGGGTCTGGCCGCCGAGTTGGACGATGACACCGGCGACGCCGGGACCGCCCGCGCCGGAGGCGGACTCGGCGTGATACACCTCGAGCACGTCCTCGAAGGTCAGCGGCTCGAAGTACAACCGGTCGGCGGTGTCGTAGTCGGTCGAGACCGTCTCCGGGTTGCAGTTGACCATGACCGTCTCGAATCCGGCCTGGCTCAGCGTGGTGGCGGCGTGCACGCAGCTGTAGTCGAACTCGATGCCCTGCCCGATGCGGTTGGGCCCGGAGCCCAGGATCAGCACCTTGGGCTTCTCGGTCTGCGGCGCGACCTCGGTCTCGGCGGCGGGGTCGAGTTCGTAGCTGCTGTAGTGGTAGGGAGTTTTCGCCTCGAACTCGGCCGCACAGGTGTCGACGGTCTTGTAGACCGGGTGTATGCCGAGCCGGGTACGTAGTGCACGCACCCCGATCTCACCCGCCAATTCCGGTCGCAGAGCCGCGATTTGACGGTCGGACAGGCCGTGGTACTTGCCCCGGCGCAGCAGTTGTTCGTCGAGCACCGGCGCGTCCAGCAGTTCGGCCCGCAGTGTGACGAGTCCGGCGATCTGTTCGACGAACCAGGGGTCGACACCCGAGGCCTCCGCCACCTGCTCGACGCCGGCACCTTTCCGCAGCGCCAATTCCAGGTCGTACAACCGCCCGTCGGTCGGTGTCCGCAGCCCCTTGAGCAGCTCGTCGACGGAGACGTCCGGGTCGGGCTTGGTCCAGAACCCGGCGCGACTGGTCTCCAGCGACCGCATCACCTTGCCGAGTGCCTCGATGAAGTTGCGGCCCAACGACATCGCCTCGCCCACGGATTTCATGGTCGTGGTCAGAGTGGCGTCGGCGCCGGGGAATTTCTCGAATGCGAAACGTGGCGCCTTCACGACGACATAGTCCAGCGTCGGCTCGAAGCAGGCCGGTGTTTCCTTGGTGATGTCGTTGACGATCTCGTCGAGGGTGTAGCCGATCGCCAGCTTGGCGGCGATCTTCGCGATCGGGAAGCCGGTGGCCTTTGACGCCAGTGCACTCGACCGAGATACGCGTGGGTTCATCTCGATGACGACGAGACGGCCGTCAGCCGGATTGACGGCGAACTGGATGTTGCAGCCGCCGGTGTCGACGCCGACCTCGCGCAGGATCTCGATGCCCAAGGTGCGCATCTTCTGGTACTCGCGATCGGTGAGCGTCATCGCAGGCGCGACGGTGACCGAGTCGCCGGTGTGGACGCCCATCGGGTCGACGTTCTCGATCGAGCACACGACGACCACGTTGTCGTGGCCGTCGCGCATCAGCTCGAGCTCGAATTCCTTCCAGCCGAAGATGGATTCCTCGATGAGCACATTGGCACTCGGAGATGCGGCCAGCCCGTCACCGGCCATCCGGTCTACGTCCTCGGCCGAGTAGGCCATGCCCGAGCCCAGGCCGCCCATCGTGAAGGACGGCCGTACCACCACCGGCAGGCCGAGCTCAGCGACGGTCTCACGCACCTCGTCCATCGTGAAACACACCCGGGAGCGCGCCGATTCGCCGCCGACCTTGCTGACGATGTCCTTGAACTTCTGCCGGTCCTCACCCCGCTGGATCGCCTCGAAGTCGGCACCGATCAGCTCGACACCCCAGCGCTCGAGCGCTCCGTTCTCGTACAGCGCGACGGCGGTGTTCAGCGCCGTCTGCCCGCCGAGGGTGGCCAGCAGTGCGTCGATCTTGTTGCCGCGCTCCGCATGCTGGGCGAAGATCTTCTCGACGAACGCCGCGGTGATCGGTTCGACATAGGTGTGATCGGCGTACTCAGGGTCGGTCATGATGGTCGCAGGATTGGAGTTGACCAGGCTCACCTGAAGGCCTTCGGCGCGGAGCACGCGGCACGCCTGGGTTCCCGAATAGTCGAACTCACAGGCCTGGCCGATGATGATCGGTCCGGAGCCGATCACCAGCACATGGTTGAGGTCGCTGCGCCGCGGCATCAGCGGTTCCCTTCCATGAGGCTGACGAACTGGTCGAACAGGTAGTTCGCATCGTGTGGGCCCGCTGCGGCCTCAGGGTGGTACTGCACCGAAAAGGCTCTCCCCTCAACCAGTTTGATGCCCTCGACGACACCGTCGTTGGCGCAGGTATGACTGACGATCGCCGCACCGAATGGAGTGTCGAACGTCTCGCCGGCCTCGCCTTCCAGCGCGAACCCGTGGTTCTGCGCGGTCACCGCGACCCGCCCGGTGGCGTGGTCGATGACGGGCACGTTGATCCCGCGATGGCCGAAAACCATCTTGTACGTCGACCGTCCCAACGCACGGCCGAGGATCTGATTGCCGAAGCAGATCCCGAAGAGCGGGATCCCTTCGCCGAGGACTGTCCCGTGTCACCCCGACGATGTGGTCGGCGGTCGCGGGATCGCCGGGCCCGTTGGACAGGAACACGCCGTCAGGCTTGAGGTCGGCGATCTGGTCGAAGGTCGACCGTCGACGGCAGCACGTGGCTGCGGATACCGCGGCTGCGCGAAGTTGCGGGGCGTGTTGGTCTTGATGCCGAGGTCGATTGCGGCGACGGTGAACCGTTGCGGTCCATCGGGTTCGACGACGTACGTGGCGTCGGTGCTGACCTCACCGGCCAGGTTGGCACCCAGCATGGACGGCTGATCACGGACCCTCGCCAGCAGTTCGTCGGCGTGCGCGAGCGCGGCTCCGGAGAACACTCCGGCCTTCATCGAACCGAGGCTGCGCAGGTGTCGGACCACCGCACGGGTGTCGATTCCTGCGATCCCGACGATTCCTTGACGGACAAGCTCGTCGTCGAGCGTGCCGGTCGCGCGCCAGTTCGACGCCCGCGGGGATGGGTCGCGGACGGCGTAGCCTGCCACCCAGATCTTGTCGCCGCGGCTTTCGCCGTCCTCGTGGTTCCAGCCGGTGTTGCCGATCTGCGGGGCGGTGGCCACCACGATCTGCCCGTGATAGCTCGGGTCGGTCAAGGTCTCCTGGTAACCGGACATGCCGGTGGAGAACACGGCCTCGCCGAGCGTCTCACCGACCGCGCCGAACGCGGTACCCGTGAAGATGCGCCCGTCTTCCAGGACAAGCAGCGCCCTGCTCATGCCGCCTCCAGCCACGGCTCATACGCGGCGCGGTTGTCGGCGCGAAACCCGGTGTCGATCTCGGTCCCCGACGGCAGGCGCCACCTGATGGCAAGGATGCCGTCGTGGGTCTGAGTCTTGTCCCGGCTGTCCCCTCCCCCTCGGGATAACCTTGCCGGCGATTCCGCGTTCGGTGCGGATGGCGGTGATCGACTCTTCGGGTATCCAGATGGGGCCTGCGCCGGTGCGCTGCAACATGATTCCTTCGGGGTAACGGGTCAGCACCGCCTTGTGGCGGAACCCGAGGTCGCCGACGGCGACGCGGTCGTTCCAGTTCGGGACCAGCGTGCTGCCGACGTACATGCCTTTGGTGGCGCGAATGATCGCCGATCCCACGGTGTCGGGCAACGGCGGCAGCGTGCCGATCAGTTCGGCCTGACGCTCGGCGCGGCGACGCCAGCCCCGCAGCATCGCCTGGATGATGACGGCGATCAGGACGGCCAGCACGACGGCCATGATCAGCGACCCGACCAGGGTCGCCGGTGTTCACTGCCGCCGTTCATGCCGGACTCTTGCCGTCGCGGGCGGTGACCTTGCCGCGCAACAACGTCAGCGTCACCGTCGCAGGCAACGTCATCGATTCGTAGGGGGTGTTGTCGGACCGGCTGGCCAGAGCGGAACCCTCGACCGTCCAGGTGGCGTCGGGATCGACGACGGTCAGGTTGGCCGGCTCGCCGATCTCCAGCGGGCGACCCTGGTCCGGCAACCCGACGATGCGGGCAGGGCTTTCACTCATCACCCGGGCGACGTCGCGCCATGTCAGCAGGCCGGGACGCACCATCGTCTCGACGACCACCGACAGCGCAGTCTGCAGCCCGAGCATGCCCGGCCGGGCAACGGAGAACTCGCAGAACTTCTCATGCTCGGCGTGCGGCGCGTGGTCGGTGGCCACGCAGTCGACGACACCGTCGGCAAGCGCCTGCCGCAGCGCCTCCGCGTCGGTCGCTTCGCGAAGCGGTGGGTTCACCCGGTTTCGGCCGTCGTAGGTGGCCAGCCGCCGGTCATCGAGCAGGAGGTGGTGCGGTGTGACCTCGGCGGTGATCGAAATACCTTGTTCCTTGGCCCATCTGACGATCTCGACGGTGCCCGCCGTGGAGGCGTGGCAGATGTGCACCCGGGCGCCGGCATCGCGGGCCAGCAGCGCGTCCCTGGCGACGATGGATTCCTCGGCGGCCCGGGGCCAGCCCGCAAGGCCCAGCCGCGCGGCGTTGGGTCCCTCGTGCGCGACGGCGCCGACGGTGAGGCGCGGCTCCTCGGCGTGCTGGGCGATCAGCACGCCAAGCCCGGTCGCGTACTCCAGCGCGCGGCGCATGACCAGCGGATCGTGCACGCAGATGCCGTCGTCGGAGAACATCCGCACCTGCCCGGCGCCGGCGGCCATCATGCCCATCTCGGTGAGCTGCGCGCCGGCCAGACCCATCGTCACGGCGCCCACCGGATGCACGTCGACGAGCCCGACCTGCTGGCCGCGGTGCCAGACGTGGTCGGTGACGACCGGGCTGTCGGCGACCGGGTTGGTGTTGGCCATCGCGAAAACCGCGGTGTAGCCCCCTAAAGCCGCTGCCGCCGAACCGGTTTCGATGTCCTCGGCGTATTCCCGGCCGGGCTCGCGCAGATGGGTGTGCAGGTCGACGAAACCAGGCAGCAGCATCTGACCGGTGGCGTCGACGACATCGCCGTCGTCGGGAACCGCGAGGTCCGGCACCGATGTCGGCGATCTGGCCGTCGTCCACCAGGACGTCGACCCGGTCCCCCTCGCCGTAGGGCCGCACACCGCGGATCAAGACGCTCATGCGCTGATCGCTTCTGTCTCGGCGCCCACCAGCAGGTGGAACAGCACCGCCATCCGGATGTGCACACCGTTGGAAACCTGTTGCAGCACCGCCGATTGTGAGGAATCGGCGACCGAGAACGCGATCTCCATACCGCGCACCATCGGGCCGGGGTGCAGCACCACCGCATTGCCCGGGAGCATCGCCTGCCGCTTCTCGGACAGTCCGTAGAGCACCGAGTACTCCCGCGCGGACGGGAAGAACCCGCCGTTCATCCGCTCGGCCTGCACCCGCAGCATCAGCACCGCATCGGCGACGGGCAGTTCGGCGTCGAGGTCGTGCGAGACGGTGACCGGCCAGTCCGGCGACCCCCACCGGCAGCAGCGTGGGCGGTGCGACGAGCACCACTTCGGCGCCGAGCGTGTCGAGCAGCAGCACGTTGGACCGGGCGACCCGGCTGTGCAGGACGTCGCCGACGATGACCACGCGCTTGCCCTCGATGTCGCCGAGCCGCTGGCGGATCGTCAGCGCATCGAGCAGCGCCTGGGTCGGGTGCTCGTGGGTGCCGTCGCCGGCGTTGATCACCGCGGGGCCAGTCCCGTCGGTTCCGGCAGCGTCCACTCGGCGAGCTGCTGGGCCGCACCCGAAGCCGGGTGGCGGATGATCAGCGCGTCGGCACCGGCCGCGCGCAGGGTGAGCGCGGTGTCACGCAGCGACTCACCTTTGGCGACAGACGATCCCGACGCGCTGACGTTGATGACATCGGCACTCATCCACTTGCCTGCAACCTCGAAGGACACCCGGGTGCGGGTGGAGTTCTCGTAGAACATCGTGATGATGGTGCGCCCGCGCAGCGTCGGCAGCTTCTTCACCTCGCGGCCCAGCAGCGCCTGGCTGAACCGGTCGGCGTTGTCGAGGATGGCGGCGGCGTCGTCGCGGGTCAGGTCGCCGGCCGAGAGCAGGTGCTTCATGATCGTCTCTTCTTCGCGCAAGCGCTCATCAGCGTGCGGCCCTCCCTGCGGTGCGATCCAGATGCCCTCGACTTGGTCGTCCTCGGTGAGCCGCACCTTGACGTTCTCAGCTGCGCGAGGTCGGCACGTTCTTGCCGACATAGTCAGCGCGCAGCGGGAGTTCGCGGTGACCGCGGTCGACGAGGACAGCCAGTTGGACGGCGCGCGGCCGGCCGATATCCCGCAGTGCGTCCAGCGCCGCGCGGACCGAACGTCCGGTGTAGAGCACGTCGTCGACAAGGATCACGAGCGTGCCGTCGATGCCGCTGTCGGGAATCGAGGTGTCCTCCAGCGGCCGCGGCGGCTTGCTGTCGAGATCGTCGCGGTAGAGCGTGATGTCGAGCGCTCCGCGACGGAACAGTGACGTCGGCGAATTCTTTGATCTTCTCGCGCCAGCCGCGCAGCCAGGGTGACGCCTCGGGTGGGGATGCCGAGGAGGATGACGCGGGGTGCATCGGGACCGTCGAGCGCGGTCTTCTCGATGATCTGATGAGCGATGCGGGAGATGGTCCGGCCGACGTCCGCTGCGGACATCAGTTCCCGGTCTGTGCCAGGCGCGCCCAAGTGACCCTGACCTCCTTCTCCGCCTCTCGGGACGGATCGTTAAAGGATGTCGAAACTGCGGGGAGCTTAGCACCAGCGATCGGACTCGCCACACACGACACCACCCGTCGTACGCTGTCGCCGATGAAGCTCGACAGTAATAAAGCATCCATCCAAGAGGCGATCGACGCCGGTCTACTTGCGGGCGCGGTGACGCTGGTGTGCCGGTCCGGTGAGGTACTGCAGGTCAACGAGCTCGGTCACCGTGACGTCGACGCGGGTCTGCCGATGCAACGCGACACGATCTTCCGCATCGCGTCGATGACCAAGCCCGTCACCGTCGCGGCCGCGATGAGCTTGGTGGAGGAAGGCAAGCTCGCGCTGACCGATCCGATCGCGACGTGGCTGCCCGAGCTTTCGGACATGCATGTGCTGCTCGATCCACGTGGCCCACTGGAGAAGACCACGCCCGCCCGCCGGCAGATCACGGTCGACGATCTGATGACACATCGCAGTGGGCTCGCCTACACGTTCTCCGTGGCCGGTCCGCTGAGCAAAGCGTATGGGCGAATGTCGTTCCGGCAGGACCAGGACCGGTGGCTGGCGGAGCTCGCGACGCTGCCGTTGGTGCATCAGCCCGGAGACCGGCTGACCTACAGTCACGCAACCGATGTCCTCGGTATCGCACTGTCGCGAATCGAGGGCAAGTCGCTTTCCGACGTCCTGTCCGAGCGGATCTTCGGTCCACTCGGAATGGTCGACACCGGCTTCTCCGTGGGCACCACCGGACGGCGGCGCGCCGCGACGATGTACAAACTCGACGCGGATATGTTGCTGCAGCACGACGTGATGGGTCCGGCCCCGATCACCGATCCGCCGTTCTGCACAGGCGGTGCCGGTCTATGGTCGACCGTCGATGACTACCTCCGGTTCGCCCGGATGCTGCTCGGGGGCGGCACGCTCGACGGTGTTCGGGTGCTGTCCGACGAGTCGGTGCGAAAGATGCGCACGGATCGATTGACCGATGAACAGAAACGACAACCCTTTCTGGGGTCACCGTTTTGGATCGGCCGGGGTTTCGGGCTCAACCTCTCGCTGGTCACCGATCCCGCAAAGTCACGGCAGCTGTTCGGCCCGGGCGGACTCGGCACGTTCGGCTGGCCCGGCGCCTACGGCACGTGGTGGCAGGCCGACCCGAGCGCCGATCTCATTCTCATTTACCTGATCCAGAATCTGCCCGAACTCAACGTCGACGCGGCGGCGGCGATCGCAGGCAACACATCGTTGGCCAAGCTGCAAAGCGCGCAGCCGAAATTCGTCCGCCGGACCTACCAAGCGCTCGACGTGTAGCACTCGCTCGACGTCCAGCACTACGGTAAAACCATGACACAACGCACTGTGGTCATCAGCGGTGCCGGGATCGCGGGACCCTCGCTCGCGTTCTGGCTGACCCGCAACGGATACCGGGTCATCGTCCTCGAGATCGGACCCGGAATCCGGCCCGGCGGGCAGACCGTAGACCTGCGCGGCGCAGGCGGCGACGTCGTCGAGCGGATGGGCCTGATGCCCGAGATGGAGCGGCGGTCGCTGTTCCAGCGCGGCATCGCATGGGTGAAATCCGATGGCAGCCGACGCGCAGAGATGCCGGTGACGGCATTCGACGGCAACGGCCCGGTCTCCAAGCTGGAGATTCTGCGCGGCGATCTGGTGGATGTGCTGTACCAGGCCACTAAGGACACGGCGGACTACCGCTTCAACACCCGGATCTCCGATCTCGCGCAGGATCCCACCGGGGTCGACGTGACGTTGTCCGACGGCAGCGCCTTGCGAGCGGACCTCGTAGTCGGTGCCGACGGTCCGCATTCCGCGGTGCGGCGCCTGGTGTTCGGGCCCGAGGAACAATTCGTGAAGCCGATCGGTGGCTACAACGCATGGTTCTCTGCCCCGGACCGCGTTGGCCTGGACTCCTGGTATCTGATGTACCAGGCACCGGGCGGTCTGAACGCCTCGATGCGACCTTCACACGATCCGTCGATCACCAAGGCGGGGTTGGCCTTCCAATCCGAACCCATTGCATACGACAGGCACAACCTCGACGAACAGCGTCAGATTCTCGTCGAGCGGTTCGCCGGCGCGGGCTGGGAATGCGATGCGCTGCTGGCCGCAGCGCAGGAAGCCGACGACTTCTATTTCGACTCGTTCGCGCAGGTGCACATGCCATCATGGTCGTCGGGGCGGGTCGCGCTGGTCGGCGACGCCGGCTACTGCGCGTCGCCGCTCAGCGGGATGGGCACCAGCCTGGCACTGGTCGGCGCCTATGTTCTTGCCGGCGAACTTGGACCCGCGGATTCGCTTGATGCCGAACACCTTCAGGCCGCGCTGGCGCGCTACGGAACTCTGATGCGGCCCTACGTCGACACCTGCCAGGACCTACCCAACAACATCGACCGGTTCGCACCCATGACGGAGAAGGAGATCGCGGACAATGCGAGGGCGATGAAGTGGATGCAGCGCTGGCCATTCCGCCCCATCGCCGCCAGGCTGTGGTTCCGGATCGCCGATTCCATCGACCTTCCGGACTACGTCGCCGCGTCGGCCGGCAGGAAGGGGTAGCGCTACTCCATGCAGCGTGACAGCACGCGACCGAACTGCAGCAGGCGTTGCATCTGGGCCAGACCACCGTTGTCGACGGACTTGTAGTAGCGGAACGATTCGCAGTAGATTTCGGTGCCGAGCCCGCGAGACATGATGAACGATCTGATCGCGGGAAGGTCGACGACCGAACGCAATTGGTCCAGCGCCAACTCGGGATCGCGCAGGTACACCTTGGCCGCCTCATCCACACTCGAGTACGGCGCCCAATCCTGCGGTGCACCCACTATGTGCCTACGCCTGAATCGCCGCCCCCCCGAACTGCTTGCGCCGCCGCCCGGATCTGCGGGGTCACCAGCATCACCTGGCCCAGCACACCGTTGACGAAACCCGGTGAGTCGTCGGTGGACAACTGCTTGGCCAGTTCGACGGCCTCGTCGACCGCGACGGGCTCGGGAACGTCATCGGCGTGCAGCAGCTCCCACACCGCCACCCGCAGGATCGCACGGTCGACGGCGGGCAGCCGTTCCAGCGTCCACCCCTGCAGGTGCGCCGAGATCAGGTCGTCGATGTGTGCGGTGTGATCAGTCACCCCGCGCGCCACCGTCACCGTGTACGGGTTCAGCGGTGAGACATCGGACTGGGTCTGCGCCAGGCCATTCCGCGCCTCCGCCACCTCGGCTGGTGTGAGCCCGCGCGCCTCGGCCTCGAAGAGCAGGTCGACGGCCCGCTTGCGGGCCTGATGGCGACCCCGATCGCCCCGGGGGCTTTCCCGTCGCTTCGTCCCCCTGCGCTTCGCGCGGGAGGTTCCCCCACGCCCCGGGGGTCAGGCATTCACCCTTCCCAGGTAGCTGCCGTCGCGGGAATCCACCTTGAGCTTGTCGCCGGTGTTGATGAACAACGGCACCTGGATCTCCGCACCGGTCTCCACCGTGGCCGGCTTGGTGCCGGCATTGGAGCGGTCGCCTTGCAGACCTGGCTCGGTGTGCGTGACCTCGAGCTCGACGGTCACCGGCAGTTCCAGATACAGCGGAGCGCCGTCGTGGAACGCGATCTGCACCGGCAGACTCTCCAGCAGAAACTTGGCGGCATCGCCGACCAGCGACTCCGGCAGCGGGTGCTGCTCGTAGTCCTCGGAATCCATGAACACGAAGTCGGAGCCGTCGCGATATAGATACGTGGCATCGCGGCGGTCCACGGTGGCCGTCTCGACCTTGACGCCGGCGTTGTAGGTCTTGTCGACCACCTTGCCCGACAGCACGTTCTTCAGCTTCGTGCGGACGAAGGCGGGACCCTTGCCAGGCTTGACGTGCTGGAACTCGATGATCTGCCAGAGTTGGCCGTCAATCTGAAGGACGAGGCCGTTCTTGAAGTCGGCGGTCGATGCCACGGTCGGTTGTTCTCCTGTTCAGAGGATGGCCAGTTCCTTGGGGAACCGGGTGAGCAGATCGGGGGTCTGATGCGTGTCACTGCCGACGACCAGCGTGTCCTCGATCCGGACACCGCCGCGGTCAGGCAGATAGACACCGGGTTCCACGGTCACCGCGGAGCCAGCAAGCAGTGTACCGGCGGAGGACGCGCTGATTCCCGGCGCTTCGTGGATCTGCAGTCCGACACCGTGTCCCAGCCCGTGCCCGAAGTTCTCGGCGTATCCCGCGTCGGCGATGATCTGACGCGATGCGGCGTCGACGTCCTTGAGCGTGGCCCCCGGCGCCAGCGCGTCCCGGCCCGCCCGCTGGGCGGTCGCCACCAGTTCGTAGATGTCGAATTGCCACTGCGCGGCCGGCGACAGCACGAACGTGCGGGTCATGTCGGAGTGATATCCGCACACCAGGGCGCCGAAGTCGATCTTGACGAAGTCACCGGCAGTCAGCACCGCATCGGTCGGCCGATGGTGCGGGATCGCCGAGTTGGAGCCCGGCCGCCACGATGGTCTCGAAGGACACCCCGTCGGCGCCGTGGTCGAGCATCAGCGCCTCGAGTTCGCGGCCCACCTCTTTCTCGGTGCGGCCGGGCCGCAGCCCACCGCGCTCGACGAGGTCATGCAGCGCCGCGTCGGCGGCTTCGCAGGCCAACCGCAGCAACGCGATCTCGCCGGCATCCTTGACCTCGCGCAGCGCCTCTACCGTTCCGGACGCCCGGATCAACTCGGTCATCTCACCAGCGGCCTTGGTCAGCACGCTGAACGTCGTCGACGGTCACCACGTGGCTCTCGAACCCGAGCCGTGACAGCACCGTCGGCGGCGGCGCGCGCGACCAGATGAGGTCCGCATGCCCGTTCGATGACGAGTTCGGCGTCCGGCGCCTGCTGCGCGGCCTGCGTGCGGTAGCGCCCATCGGTCGCGAGCACCGGTGTCGGGTCCTCGGCCCGAATCAGCAGCGCCGCGTTGGATCCGGTGAACCCGGACAGATATCGGACGTTGACCAGGTCCGACACCAACATCGCGTCCAGATCGGCGTCGACAAGCCGCTGACGCAGCCGGTCCCGACGCTGTGAAATAGTCACGGTTGATGAACCTACTCGCTAAGGTGTGGCCCCATGAGTAAGTGGTTGCTGCGCGGACTGGTGTTCGCGGCCCTGATGGTGATCGTGCGATTGCTGCAGGGGGCGATGATCAACGCGTGGGAGACCAGGGCGGGGCTGATCAGCGTCGTTCTCGTGGCCGTCTTCGCCGTCGCGGTGTTCATCTGGGGGTTCGCCGACGGCCGCGCCGACGCACGTGCCAACCCGGATCCGGACCGCCGCGGCGACCTGGCGATGACGTGGCTGCTGGCCGGCCTGTTCGCCGGCATCGTCAGCGGCGCCGTCGCGTGGTTCATCCACCTCTTCTACAAGAGCCTCTACGTCGAAGGGCTGATCAACGAGCTCACCACCTTCGCGGCGTTCACCGCGCTGCTGGTGTTCCTGGTGGCCCTCCTGGGCGTCACCATCGGCCGCTGGCTCGTCGACCGCAAGGCACCCGAGGTGCCGCGCCACGGCCATGCACATGAGGACGAGCGGGCCGACACTGATGTGTTCGCCGCCGTCAGCCAACCGGATGACCAGCAGACGGCCGAATACGACACGACCGAGGCCCGCCGCGACAGCTAGTCTGGCCACATCCCGACGCCTGACCCTCGCCCATGAACCCGGACGAATTCTGCACGTCCGATCAGTGGAGTGCGCTGACGTCGGCGGCATCGCACTCCCAATTCGCCGGCGTGCTCGGCGGATTCCTGATCACCGCGATCGCCCTGCTGTTCGATAAGCACAGCCGCGAGAACGTCCACACGCTTGCGCTGTTCTCCTCCGCGGTGCTGATCCTCATGCTGGACAGCTTCCTGTTCAGCTTGATCACCGGCACCCAGGTGCCGTCCGACGGCGACCGGCGTGGCATCTGCGCGATCGTGTGGACTCAGGGCGCAGTGTCGACGGGGATGCTCGCTGCGGGCGCGACGGCCCTGTTCGGCGGCTTGGGCTGGATGCTCGCCAGTCATGCGGTCAACAAGGTGTCAGAGCAGGACGCCGAGGACGTAGGCACCTACTGCTTTCTCGCCGAGCTGGGTGGCTGGCTGACGTTCGCCGCGGCGATGACGATGACGCTGCATCCTTTCCGAGACGTCGATCGACTATCTGCATTTCATGTTCGGTCGTAGACCCGATATCTGGGTGACGGGCCTCATTGTCACGGGCGTCGCCGTGGTGATCGTTGCCGATTTCATGCTTGTGTATGTCCGAACCAGGACGCTGCGCAGATCGTTGGCCGACAGCGCCGTGCCGACCCGGCTCGCGCTGCGCTCGATCAAGGTCGCGACAGTGTGCACACTCGTCCTGGCGATCGCTGGGTCGTGGCTGGCCCTCAGCCTTGCCCGATTCCCGAAGGTCTGGCTGACACAACCGAATACCGGCGTCGTCGCGGGGGTATTGGTACTCGCGCTCGTGCTGCCCACCATCGTCGCGACCGCGATCTGCTATTCGGTGGCCAGCACCGATGAGCGCATCTCTATCCGAGGGTGGCGAGGTAGCGCAGCGCCAGGACATAGCCCTGCGTCCCGAGGCCGACGATGACCCCGGACGCGACCGCGCTGAGGTAGGAGTGGTGCCGAAACTCCTCGCGCTTGTGCACGTTGGAGATGTGCACCTCGATCAGCGGCTCCGGTCAGTTCGGCGCACGCGTCGCGTAGTGCCACCGACGTGTGGGTCAGGGCGCCGGCGTTGAGGATCACCGGATCCCCGGCATCGGCGGCCGCATGAATCAAGTTCAGCAGTTCTGCCTCGCTGTCGCTCTGTCGCACAACCGCTTTCAAGCCGAGGTCCTCGGCTTCGCTTTCGATCAGCGCGACCAGCTCGTCGTGGGTGGTGCTGCCGTAAACCTCGGGCTCTCGCTTGCCGAGCCGACCCAGATTTGGTCCGTTGAGCACGAGCACGGTGGTCATGACGTCACCTTTCCGATCACCGAATACGCCGCAGCCAGCAGCGACGGATCCGGACCTTCCAGGCGCCCGGGCTTGCCCAGTCCGTCGAGCACGACGAACCGCAGCACCCCGGCGCGGGTCTTCTTGTCGCCTGCCATGTACTCCAGCAGTTGCGGGCAGCGCGTCGGCGTCGTAGTTCGACCGGAAGCCCCAGCGCCGTCAAGGACCGTCGCGATGCCGATCCGCGGTGTCGTCGTCCAGACGGCCCGCCAGCCGCCCCAGCTCTGCGGCGAACACCAGGCCGACCGACACCGCGGCACCGTGGCGCCATTCGTAGCGTTCCCGCCGCTCGATCGCGTGGGCCAGCGTGTGGCCGTAGTTGAGGATCTCGCGCAGCTCGCGACTCCTTCTCGTCGGCCGCGACGACCTCGGCCTTGACCGCGACCGCACGTCGGATCAACTCGGGCAGCACGTCGCCCTTCGGGTCCACCGCGGCCTCCGGGTCGGCCTCGATCAGGTCGAGGATGACGGGGTCGGCGATGAAACCCGCCTTCACGATTTCGGCCATGCCGGCGACGAGTTCGTTGTGCGGCAACGTTTCCAGCGTCGCGATGTCGACGAGCACGGCGGCCGGCTGATGGAACGCTCCGACAAGGTTCTTGCCCGCGTCGGTGTTGATCCCCGTCTTGCCGCCGACCGCGGCGTCGACCATGCCGAGCAGTGTGGTCGGGCACGTGCACGATGTCGATTCCGCGCAGCCAGGTCGCGGCGGCGAAACCGGCGACGTCGGTGGCCGCTCCGCCGCCGAGACTGACGATCGCATCCTTGCGGCCGATCGCCGATGCGGCCCAGCACTTCCCAGATGAAGCCGAGGACCGGCAGGTCCTTGCCCTCCTCGGCGTCTGGGATCTCGATGCGGTGCGCGTCGATACCCTTGTCCGCCAAGGTGGTTGCGGATGGCCTCCGCGGTCTGCGCCGAGCACCGGCTGGTGCAGGATGGCCACCTTGTGCCGACCGGCGAGGGTGCGTTCCAGTTCGCCGAGCAGTCCGGTCCCGATGATCACCGGATACGGCGGATCGACGAGTACTTCGACGGTCACGGGTTCAGTCATGTGGACCCGCAGCTTTCTTGGCAGCCAGTTCCGCGGGCGACGGCGGCGACGCGGTTGTCGGGGCCGGCGTCAGCGTTGTCGGAGTTCGACGCCATGGTGGACGACGGCGACGCCGCTGCTGCCGCGACTTGTCGGAGTTCTCGAGTCGCTCGACGATGTAGCGCACCACCGCGCCGGGGTTGCGACGGTTGGTGTTGACCCGCAAGGTGGCTACCCGTCGGTACAGCGGGACACGTTGGGTCATCAACGCTTTGAACTTCTCGCCGCGGTCTGGACCGGCCAGCAGTGGGCGCACGGTGGGGCCGCTGGTGCGGCGCACGCCCTCCGCGGCGTTGATCTCCAGATAGATGACGGTGTGACCGGCCAGGGCCTCGCGCACGCCCGGGGTGGTGACCGCTCCGCCGCCGAGGGACAGCACCCCGTCGTGCGAGTCCAGCGCGACGCGGATGACCGTCCTCCTCGATGCGACGGAACTCCGCTTCGCCGTCAGTGGCGAAGATGTCGGCGATGGTGCGGCCGGTGGTCTCCTCGATCGCGGCGTCGGTGTCCAGCAGCGTGAGTTTCAGCGCCTTGGCCAGCCGACGGCCGATGGTCGACTTGCCCGACCCGGGCAACCCGATCAGCACCGCTTTCGGCGCCATCAGCCCGACGCCTGTACAGGCTGCGAGGACGGTCTCGGTCGCCTTCTTGCTGTATTGCCCCTCGCGTGCGCACCGCGCGCAGGTAGTTGTCGACGTTGGCGCGGGTCTCGGTCAGCGAGTCGCCACCGAACTTCTCCAGGGTCGCCCGCGCCAGCACCAGCGCGACCATGGTCTCGACGACGACCCCCGCGGCGGGTACCGCGCACACGTCGGAGCGCTGATGAATCGCGACGGCCTCGTCACCGGTGGCCATGTCGACGGTGGCCAGTGCCCGCGGCACGGTCGAGATCGGCTTCATCGCCGCCCGCACGCGCAGCGGCTGACCGTTGGTCATCCCGCCTTCCAGACCACCTGCCCGGTTCGTCGAACGCATCACGCCGTCGGCGCCAGGGTACATCTCGTCGTGCGCGACACTGCCGCGACGGCGTGCGGTCTCGAAGCCGTCGCCGATCTCCACGCCCTTGATCGCCTGGATGCCCATGACCGCGCCGGCCAGTTGGCTGTCGAGGCGGTTGTCACCGCTGGTGAACGAGCCCAGCCCGACCGGCAGTCCGTGGACCACGACCTCGACGATTCCGCCGAGTGTGTCGCCGTCCTTCTTGGCCGCCTCGATCTCGGCGATCATCGACGCCTGCGCCGCTTCGTCGAACGCGCGCACGGGACTCTCATCGATGGCCGTCAGATCGGCGAACTGCGGCGGTGGTCCGTCATAGGGCTTCGAGGCGCCGATGGAGATGACATGTGACAGCACCTCGACACCGAGCGCCTCCCGCAGCAGCGCCCTGGCGAAGGTGCCCGCGGCGACCCGTGCGGCCGTCTCGCGGGCGCTGGCCCGCTCGAGCACGGGACGCGCGTCGTCGAAACCGTATTTGAGCATGCCCGCGTAGTCGGCGTGGCCGGGCCGCGGCCGGGTCAACGGCGCATTGCGGGCACTCTCCTCGAGCACGGTCGGGTCGACCGGGTCGGCCGCCATCACCGTCTCCCATTTCGGCCATTCGGTGTTGCCGATCTCGATGGCGATCGGACCGCCGAGCGTGACGCCGTGGCGGACTCCGGCGAGCATCGTGACCTGGTCCTGTTCGAACTTCATCCGGGCGCCGCGGCCGTAGCCCAGCCGGCGCCGGGCCAGCTGGCCGGCGATGTCGTCGGAGGTGACGTGGACGCCGGCGATCATGCCTTCGACCACGGCCACCAGGGCGCGGCCGTGGGATTCACCAGCTGTAGTCCATCGCAACACGCGTCCCATCTTCCCACAGCGCACTCGGTGCGATTTTCTGCGGATACCGCCGCTGAGCGGGCGTTTGCGCGCCGAAATCGCAACGTGTGCGTCATGAGGGGGAAATACACCCGCGTCAACGTACTTTCCATGGATTCACGATCCGCATTGACACTGAGCATCGGGGTGCTCGGAGGGCTGGCGGTGGCCCTGACCGCGGAGGTCATCACCGTCCCGATCTGGGTGGTCTTCTTGACCTGGGCGTCGTTCTTCTTCGTCGGCGGCGGCGTCGCCGGGTGGGTGCGCTCGCTGTCCAGCAACCTCGTCGGGGTTCTCATCGCGTCAGCGAGCCTGTATGCGGCTCATCTGATGGGCGGCAGCCTCTGGGTGACCGCCCTCGCCGTCGGCGTCGGCAGCGCGGCGATGGTGCAGGCGTCCTGGGTGCCGCTGCTGTCGACGACACCCGCGGTGGTCGTCGGCTTCGCGAGCACTGTGTCGACGGTCGCAGGCACCGGCAACACCATCACCGTCACATCGATATCGCATCCCGGGCTCGTCGCGGCCGTGGCATGCCTCCTCGGCGCGTCGTTCGGACTGTTGTCCGAATATGTCGCCAACGTCCTGAGCCGTGAACCCGCGAAGGAAGGCACGCCGGCGTCAT
The DNA here is from genome assembly GCA_963805835.1 of uncultured Actinomycetota bacterium. Lineage (GTDB taxonomy): Bacteria > Actinomycetota > Actinomycetes > Mycobacteriales > Mycobacteriaceae > Mycobacterium. The sequence goes on from CAWDVX010000019.1 coordinate 219,185, forward strand.
GAAACTGCAGCACTACCTCGGAGGTTTGGAAGGGCTACCCGAACCGCTGACTCTCGAGAAGCGCGTCTTCGTCCAGGAGTGGGAAGAACGCATCTTCGGCATTCACGTGGCGATGATGGGGCTGTCCAACCATCTCGGTTCGGCGTTGCCGCAGTATCCGATCGACGACGTGCCGACGGCGTTCAAGGACGAGTGGACGTGGGCGAGCCTGCGCACCGGTGCAGAGGCGATGAACCCCTTCGACTACTTCAAATTCCGTTACTACGAGAAGTGGGTGGGTGGTATCACTCAGTTCTTCATCGATCAGGGCTACATCACCGAAGAGGAGTTGGCCTCTCGGCAAAGCGAATTGGCGGCGGACGGGACAACATCCGCACCGGAACCGGCGACCGCCATCGACGACCAGATCGTCGAGTACCTGCGGAAGGGTGACAGCCCGCGCCGCGACGTCGCCCATCCGACGTTCGCGGTGGGTGATCGCGTGCGGATCACCAATGTGCCTGCGGCGGCGCATACCCGGCTGCCCGGATATCTCCGCGAGCGCGTCGGGACCGTCGAGCGGATATTCGAAGGCGACTACGGCTATTTCGTCCACACCGGCGACGGCATCGGCGATCCGATGCCCATCTACATCGTCGCGTTCAGCCCAGACGACCTCTTCGGCGCCCGGGCCGAGGCCGGACCACTCACGGTCTACGCGGAATTGTTCGAGGCATACCTGGAGGGAGTCCAATGAGCGAGCAGTTCAACTACCCCGCTGATCGCGAGGCATCCAGCGCCGCCAAAGTCGCTGCACTGGAATCCCTTCTGATCGAGAAAGGCGTGATCACCGGGCACACCGTGGACAAGGTGCTGTCCTACTTCGAATCCGAGATGACGCCGCTGAACGGTCGCAAGATCGTGGTGAAGGCATGGACCGACCCCGACTTCGCCACCCGCGTGGTGGTCGACACCCCGGCGGCGATCGCCGAACTCGACCTGCCTGAGGGCATGGCGGGCGCCGAAGGAGAGCACCTCCAGGCCGTCGCGAACACCCCGGGTGTGCACAACCTGATCATCTGCACGCTCTGCTCGTGCTTTCCCTGGCCGGTGCTCGGCCTGCCGCCGTACTGGTACAAGGATCCGGTGTTTCGGTCAAGGGCCGCCCGTGAGCCGCGCAAGGTCCTTGGTGAGATCGGCGTGGACCTTCCCGCCGACACCGAGATCAAGGTCTGGGACAGCAGCGGGCACTCCCGATGGTTCGTGATTCCCGAACGTCCCTCCGATACCGACGATTTCACTGATGACATGCTGATGGAACTCGTGACGACAGAGTCCATGATGGGTGTGGCCTGGCAGGGCCGGCGTCATGACGCTTCACGAAACGTGCACCACCGACGAGGCAGCGCCACAGTTCGAGCACGAGTGGCAGCGGCGGGCGTTCGGGCTCGCGTTGGCGCTTTCGGAGTTCGGCCACTACGAGTGGAGCTCCTTCCAGCAGAGCCTGATCGAGACCATTGGTCGCTGGGAGAACGCCCCCGAGACCGAGCGCGGCGACTGGGAGTACTACGACCACTGGGTCGCCGCGCTCACGAAGGTGGTCGACGACCACCAACTGTTGACCAATCCGGCGATAGCGAACGGAGACGACCATGACTGAGGCCCGGCCGATGACCCCAGCACGTATCGACGTGAGCGGATTGGCCGCCGCGGCCTGGCTGACTGGGACCGCGTTCCTCGCGCTGTTGGTGCTGTACGTCGTCGGACTCGATCAGGGCGCCACGTCAATCTTGGTTCCGACACCCATATTCACGAGTTCGTCCATGGCACCAGGCACCTGCTGGGCTATCCCTGCCACTAGTCGATCGCCATGCTGTCCAGTACGCGGCCGATCTCGGCGACGGCCTCGCGTTGCGCCGCCCTCTGATCGTCGGCACGTGCGACGACCATGGCCACCTCGCAGATCGCACCGAAGAGGAAATGAGCGAGCGGGCCCGGTGCTCGCGAGGCGATGCGGTCGGCGTCGATCGCACGCGAGATCGCCAACTCCATCAACTCCAGTAGCGGAGCCTCCAGTCGGCGGATGCCGTCCCAGCCGATCGCCGCGGGCGCATCGAGCAGGACGATACGCTGCAGTTTGGGGTCCAGACACTCGTCGAGGAACGCGCGGCCGGCCGCCTTGAAGGCGTGCCACGGATCCTTCTTGCGCATGTATGCCGCCGTGAGCGGGCCCGTCATTCGTGCGATCTCACGACTGAACACGGCCTCGAAGAGCTGTTGCTTACCGTCGAAGTGGTGGTAGACCGCGCCCTTCGTCACGCCCGCGCGCGTGGCCACCGCATCGAGCGAGGTGGCGTCGTAACCGTCGCGGGCGAACAATTCGCGTGCGGCATCGACGAGAGCGCCGGTCGTCGCTTCCGTGCGCTCCGCCTGGGTCCTTCTGGCCGCCCGTGTCGCCATCGGTAGTCAGGGGCGCGGTGTCCGCGAAGCGGATCCGTTTCCCCATCCCCCTTTCAATCCGTGCGTGCGGTTTTCCCGCACACGGCTTACCGATGATCTTCTGTGCATGGTTACGCTGCCTTCGGGTAGCGGATGGTGCCGGGAGCTGGTGCAGGCCGTGTTCCGTTGAACCACTCTTTGGTCCATTGATCGGCTTGTCCGGGACGGAGATTGCGACCGCGCTTCTTCACCATGAGGCGATGAAGGCGCCACACCACGTACCGGTCGAGCTGAATGAACTTGGTGGCGGCGTTGCCGGTACGAAAGTAGTTGCCCCAGCCGCGCAGGATCGGATTCAATGCCGCGATCACGTCGCGGATATCGATCCCGACCCGGTTGCGCCCGGTGCCGTCACGAACCTTGACCCGCAACCGGGCCATGGCCGTGTGGCTAGGCCAGCGATGCAGGTAATAACGCACGATGCGCTTCTGTTCCCACAACCGCCCCGACATACGCGCCCGGAAATGACAACCCAGAAAATCCAGGCCGTCACGACCCTCGCGCAGGTCGACCACCTTCGTCTTATCCGGATGCAGCCGCAACCCCAACGACGCCAGAATCTCTCCCACCGCCGCCAAGGCCGCACTCGCTTGCGCCGCTGAACGGCACAGCACCACCCCATCGTCGGCATAGCGCACCAACTCACCCACCCTGCGGGCAGAGAGTTCGGTGTCGAGCACGTGCAGATAGATGTTGGCCAACAGCGGCGAGATCACCCCGCCCTGCGGGGTGCCCGCGACCGTCCGCTGGATCACCCCATCAACCAACACCCTGCCTGCAGCCACAAACGCAGCAGCTTGAGCACCCGCCGATCCGAGACTCGCCTACCCACCAACTCCAGCAGGCGGTCGTGGTCGATCTCACCGAAGAAATTAGCGATATCGAACTCCACCACAAACGTGTAGCCCTCGATGAACCCGGTACGCACCCGCTCCATCGCCTGTGTGGCTGACCGCTTCGGCCGAAACCCAAACGAGCACGACAAAAAGTCGGCCTCGAAAATCGGTTCCAACACCAGCTTGGCCGCCGCCTGGGCCACCCGATCTCGCACCGTGGGAATGCCCAACGGCCGCTTACCACCCCGTGGTTTCGGGATCTCCACGCGCCTGGCTGGCGCGGGACGATACCGACCCATGCGGAGGTCATGACGCAACTCACGCAGCATGCGGTCCACGCCGTAATCCTCCACCGCGACCAAGGTGATCCGATCCACCCCGGCCGCACCCCTGTTCTCCCGGACTCGCTCCCACGCCTCCACCAGGACGTCACCCCGACAGATACGGTCAAACAGAGCGTGGAAACGCCGACCCTCAGACTGCTTGGCCGCAGCCCATAGCGCGCGTTGCAGTTCTCGCACTTTCACCGGCGAGGCGCTCAATGGCTCCTCACCGACTACGGCAAGCGCTAGCCTGCCGGGGTAATTGGACCGGGCAGACCCGGTCATGCCCTCACGCTTACCCACTTCGCACGCGTGATCAAAGTCAGGGCCCTTCCCTCCCGGCGCGTTATGTTGCACGCCGATCAGCGGTACTACGACCCCATCGGACTCCCGCTGCCCTCCAAGGGATTTCACCATCGGCTTATACCCCTGGTCTTTGCCCGACAAGGCCGGGCAGACGGGTCTCTCCTGTTCCGAACCAGACTGTGTGCACGTGCCGCCTCCCGTACCCCGGGGAGACCCGACGAGCTGACCCCGGACCAGGGCTCGCCGAACATGGCCTTCGCCGTGACATGAGCGGCTCGGCTCTCCCGTTGTGGGTCTGACGAGGCTGCAGAGTTCGCTTAACGCTACGGCCCGCACACTTGCTCCCTCCGAAGAGGCTCTCGACACCCCGCTCAGCCCGCCAGATCTCTCACGACGAACCGGGGCCTGCTACCCGGCGCTCCGGTACCTACCGGGACGGGACTTCCACCCGCTAGTCCAATCCAACTTTCAGGACGCAACACGGGCCGACCATAGCCGAACATCAATGCGCGTTCACAGCACCCGATAGATGCGGTAGTCGATGTGGTTGGGCGACAGGATGTTGTAGCCGACGGCAACCACCTCTGACAGCCATGCGTAACGGTCGTCGGCGGTCTCGAACTTCGGGGTGGTCCGCACATAGGTTTCGTCGAACCCGAGCACCTCGCCCGCGGCCAGCCGCGCGAGCCCATCCGCGGGGACCTTGATGATGCCGCGCGCCTCGTAGTGGATCAGCACGCCGTCATGGGTTCGGATGGTGGCACGAACATCCACGCGTCCCGCGCCGTCGCCTCCGACGATCAGCCAGTCTCCGCCGCCGGGCAGGATCTCCCCGTGCAGTTTCGGTCCGTCGATGAGGCCGCCGGTCGTGATGAAGGTCATTCGTACGCCGACCGGTGTCGTGATCGGTTGCGCGGGTGCAAGGTTGACGTGCATATCGAAAAGGTGCTCGACCGGTAACGCGTCAATCAGCGGCAACTGGTCGACCGGCGTCGCGGTGGTCATGCGACCACCCTCAGCGCAGCCTGCAATTGCGCCGCGTCGACGAAGGTGTCCTTGCGGGCGACGAGCCCGTCCGGCGACACGTTCACGACATCCAGGCAGTCGAACCGGACGTCGCCGGAGATCAGTGCCCAGTCGAGGATCCAATGGTCTTTGCCGAAGAGCACCCGGTATGTCTGGAAGGTGAGATCCGGGAATTGGGCGAAGATTTCGGCGAAGGTGTTGCGCACCGCATCGCGGCCGACGACGGGGTCGCCGCCCATATGCATCCAAAATTGCGTGTCGCACGTATGCAACGCCACGATCGCATCGGCGTCATGGGCCGCCCACGCGGCGAAGTAGCGCTCGGAAAGATTCTGCAGGTCGGTATTTTGCATACTTGTAGTATGCATTAACATACCCTGAGTATGCAATTGCTCGATCACAGTACGACGAGCGCGGCGGCAGCCGCCGCTGCGACACACATCGAAGGACCATGCGGAACAGTGCGTTCTGCACTTGTGACCCTGATGACAACGGCCCATCCCGCGGTCAGCAGCGGCGCGCCCAACGCGGCCAACACCCAGACATCGACGCCGAACGACCCGGTCAGGGCACCGATCCCGACCGCCAGCTTGACGTCACCTGCACCCATCGCCGCGGGAGCGACCACGTGCAGCCCGAGATAGATCGCGAACAGCGATACGGCGCCGGCCACCGCAGGCGTGCCATGACCGGCCGCTGCGGCGCTCGTCAGGATCGCGACCGCACCGGGCACCGTCAGCCAGTTGGGCAGCCGTCGCTCCCGAATGTCATACCAACTGAGCCCGACGAACCAGCCGACCACGCAGACACCGACCGCCACCGCCCCCACGCGTCGAGGCTAAGCCCACCGATCGGCGGCGCCCGGCACCACTTTTGCGGTGCGGCATAGTCGATGACGTGCTCGCCGCCGCCCGCTCTCCCGTCGGACCCGCCCTGTTGGTGGCGCTGGCCGCGGTGAGCCAGGAAGCGGGTGCGGCGTTCGCTGTCGGCCTGTTCTCCGCGGTGGGCGCCGTCGGCGCGGTGTTCGCGCGCCTCCTTGTCGCCGGGCTGATCCTCGGTGTCGCGGTCCGGCCACGCGTACTAGGGCTGACTTCGGGCACGTGGTTCGCCGTGGCGGCACTGGCGTGCACCCTGACCGCGATGAACGTCTGCTTCTACTTTGCGCTGACACGAATTCCGCTTGGTGTGGCCGTCACGGTGGAAGTGCTCGGTCCACTGACACTTTCCGTGCTGGTGAGCAGACGCATGAGCGCGTGGCTGTGGGCCGGGCTCGCCCTGACCGGAGTCGGCCTGCTCAGCCTCACCGGGATGCGGTTCGGCGGCCTGGACCTCGTCGGTATGGCATTCGCCGCGGGCGCAGCAATAGGTTGGGCCGGATACATCCTCGCCTCATCGCGCGCGGCTGCCGATTTCCCGAACCTCGATGCGCTCGCCATCGCCATCGTGCTTGGTGCTCTCACGACGGCGCCCTTCGCGGTCATGTCCGTCGATCCGCACGCAGCGTTGCGGTGGGAGGTGTTGGCACTCGGAGTCACGGTGGGCGTGATGTCCTCGGTCATCCCCTATTCACTCGAGCTGATCTCGCTGCGGCACCTGCCGCCGGAGACCTTCGCGGTGGTGACCTGCCTATCGCCGGTCATCGCCGCGCTCGCCGGCTGGTTGATCCTCGGACAGCACCTCTCTGTCGCCGGGTACGTGGCGATCGTGCTCGTCACGGTGGCGAGTATCGGCGCGGTGCAGTCGGCTAGTGGCCGTCGAGCGCCGCCCGCATCGCTTCCCTGGGCGCGGGCAGGCCAGTGAACTGCTCGACTTGGGCGAAGGCCTGATTCAGCAGCATCTGCAGGCCGCTGATCACACGGCCGCCCGCGGCGTTGACAGCCACCGCAAGCGGTGTGGGCCATGGGTCGTAGATCGCGTCGAGCAGTACCGGGGTGCGCCGCCAGCTGTCGATATGCGTAGGCTGCCACGGCGTCGGCGGGAACGGTGTTGACCACCACGTCCACGTCGGCGACGCATGCCGCCAAATCTGCGCCTCCGATCGCACACCACCGGCCCTCGGCACCGACCTCGCTGCCAGGTCGACCAGCGGCGCCGCCTTGTCCGCGTTCCGCGCCACCACGGTGATCTGTTGCGCACCCCACGTTCGGCCAGACCAACGACCACCGCGGGCGCTGTGCCGCCCGAACCCAGCACCATCGGCGCGACCCGACACCTGGCCCAACGCGCCCGTGACCCCGTCCACATCGGTGTTGTCGGCCCGCCAGCCGGCGGGCGATCGCACCAACGTGTTGGCCGAACCCACCAGCTCGGCACGAGTGGTGCGTTCGTCAGCGAATTGCAATGCGGCGAACTTGCCGGGCATCGTCACCGATACACCGACCCACTCGGGCCCGAAATCGCCTACCAGGATGGGCAACTGATCGGCCGTGCACTCGATACGTTCGTAGGTCCAGTCGTCCAAACCCAGCGCGCGATAGGCCGCAAGATGTAGCTGCGGCGACCGGGAATGCGCGATCGGCGACCCGAGCACCGCGGCCTTGCGTGGACCGCTACTGTCCGGCCTCATTCGTGCTCACCGCGAGGAATCGAGGACACCGTTGCGCATGGCGAGTTCGATATTCGCCAGGTGCTGCTGGTAGTCCCGGGTGAACAGGGTGGTGCCCTGCTTGTCGATCGTCACGAAGTACAGCCAGTCCCCCGGCTCCGGCTGCTCGGCCGCCGCCAGCGCCGGCTGGCCCGGCGAACAGATGGGCGTCGCCGGAAGTCCCGGCCGCACATAGGTGTTCCACGGCGTGTGCTGCCCGCGGTCGCCGTCCGTGGTCGCCACTTCGATCCGGTCGAGCGGATAGTTCACGGTGGAGTCGAACTCCAGCGTGCGATTCTCGGCCAGCCGGTTGTAGATGACCCGCGCCACCTTCGCGAAGTCCTCCGGGGTGGCCTCCCGCTGGACCAGCGATCCGACCGTCAGAATCTGGTACGGCGACATGTTCATCGCCTTCGCGGTGTCGAGCAGCCCGCCCATCGCGTACTGGGTTGCGCTGGCGGCGATCAACGTCGACAGGATCTCCTGCGGCTGCGCGGACGGATCGATGTCCCACGATCCCGGGGCGATGAGGCCCTCCAGCCGACGGTGATCGGAGCCCATCGCGTCGACCGGACCAACGGCCCATTCCGGGACCGACAGCGCCGCCGGGTCAGCCGTGCTCGCCGAGGCCTTGAGCGCGTCTGCGGCCACACAGTTGCGCTTGCCGTCGAGATCCACACATGTCGCCTTGGAAATCAGGCTGAGGATGCCGTCGGTGACCGCATTCGTCTTGACGTCACGGACGTCGTCGAGCTGACGCCCTTCGGGGATCACCAGTTTGCCGACCCGGTTCTGCGGATCGGCCAGCCGCTCAACGGCATTGGCGGCCGGGATTTCGGTGCGCACCTTGTAGAAGCCGGGCTGAATGGACGAGATGGCGGCATTGCCCTGTGCGGCTTCGACGAACGCGGCCGACGTCGCCACCACGTTCTGCTCCTGCAGCGTCTTACCGATCGCGGTCGTGGAATCGCCGTCGTGGACCTGGATCACCACATCGCTCACGCCGTCACCGGTGAAGTCGCTGCCCGTGCCGAACAGGCCGTGCCACAGCTTCGATCCCAGAAACACCGCGCCGATCACCACCACGATCAAAATGCCGAGGGCCAACACACTGGCCACTCGGCGCCTCCGACGCCCGCGTGCCTCCCGTATCCGGTCCGCTCGGGTCCGTCGACGCCGCGGTGGGCCGACCGCCATGGGTTCCACCCGTTCCCGGGGCCAGTTGGGCTCTACGGTTTCGCGGCCCCAATTGTCAGACATCCCCGACCTTTCCGTGCGCGGCCAACACCGCGCGCCGCTGGTCCAGCCAGTTCTGCAAGATGCCGACCGCGGCAGCCTGGTCGATCATCGATCGCTGTCCCTTGGCCGGTACCCCGGCCTCTCGCAGCGACCGCTGGGCCGCAACCGTCGTCAATCGCTCGTCGGCCAGCCGCACCGGCACCGGCGCGATGCGGGCGGCCAGTTGATCGGCAAGGCCGATGGCGTCGTGGGCGGCCGAACCGGACCGATCGGCCAGCGTCCGCGGTAATCCCGACCACCGCTTCGACCGCCTCGAACTCGGCGACCAGCGCCGCCAGCCGACGCACATGCTTGTCCGAGCCCTTGCGGCGGTCCCGCATGACGGTTTCCACCGGTGTCGCAAGGATCGCGTCCGGGTCGCTGACCGCCACGCCGATGCGAACGCTGCCTGCGTCGATTCCCAACCGTCTGCCGCGTCCGGGATCGGGTGGCTGCAACGTGGGGCCCGGCCGATCCGGCAGACGGTCGTCTGCGGGGCGAGCGAAGTGACGCGGGAATCAGACTCGGTCGCCACGCGGTCAGCTCCGGCCCAGTTCGGCACGCAGCGCGGCCAATGCCGCGTCGATCCCCGCCGCCCCTTTTCCGGAACCCTGTGCCAGATCGGCCTTGCCGCCCCCGCGGCCGTTCACCGGCGCGCCCAGTTGCTTCACCAGATCGTTGGCGCTCAGGCCGAGATCCTGCGCGGCAGGGTTGACCGCCACCACGTAGGGCACAGAGTCGCCGTCACCCTCGGCGATCAGCGCGACGACCGCAGGCTCGCTGCTCAGCCTGCCCTTGATGTCGCCGACGAGCGTACGCAGGTCACCCGCCGACATTCCGCCGGCCATCCGCTGCGCCACGAGGTGGACCTTACCGACCTGTTCGGCGCCTGCGGCGGCATTGGCTGCCGCAGCGCGCGCGTTCGCCAGCCGCATCCGGTCGAGTTCCTTCTCGGCGGCCCGTAGCCGTTCGACGAGATTGGCGACCCGCGCGGGAACCTCCTCGGACGGCACCTTCAGCGACGACGCCAGCCCGGCCATCAGAGCACGTTCCTTGGCCAGGTGGCGGAACGAGTCCAGACCGACGTAGGCCTCCACCCGGCGCACGCCGGAGCCGACCGAGGATTCGCCCAGGATCGTGACGGGCCCGATCTGAGCCGAGCTGTGCACGTGCGTGCCGCCGCAGAGTTCGAGCGAGAAGGGGCCGCCGATCTCGACCACGCGAACTTCGTCGGGATAGGCCTCGCCGAACAGCGCCATCGCGCCCATCGCCTTGGCCTTCTCCAGTTCGGTGGTGAAGCTGTGCACCTCGAAGTCGCCTCGACCGCCTCGTTGGTGACTTCTTCGATCTGGGTCCGCTGGTCCTCCGATCAGGGCGCCCTGCCAGTTGAAGTCGAACCGCAGATAGCCAGGACGGTTCAGAGATCCGGCCTGAACGGCGTTGGGGCCCAACACCTGCCGCAGCGCGGCGTGCACCATGTGCGTTCCGGAGTGCCCCTGGGTCGCGCCGTGGCGCCACTTCGGATCGACCGCGGCCATGCACGGTGTCGCCCTCCACGAACTCGCCGGACTCGACGTTGACGCGATGCGCCCACAGGGTTTTGGCGATCTTCTGTACGTCGGTCACCGCGGCCTTGGCCGCCGCGGATGCGCCGGTGCCGGTGATCGTACCCTCGTCGGCGATCTGCCCGCCGGACTCGGCGTAGAAAGGGCTGCGGTCGAGGACAAGCTCGACTCGGTCGGCGTCTTGCGCGCCGTGCCCGATCACTGGCACCCGCTTGCCGTCGACGAAGATGCCGAGAATTCTTGCCTCGGAGGTCAATTCGTTGAAGCCCGGTGAACTCGGTGGGAGCGGTGTCGACGAGTTCACGGTATGCCGACAGATCGGAGTGCGCCTGCTTGCGGGCGGCGGCGTCGGCCTTGGCGCGCTGGCGCTGCTCGGCCATCAAGCCGCGGAAGCCTTCTTCGTCGACACTCAGGTCGGCCTCGGCGGCCATCTCCAGGGTCAGCTCGAGCGGGAATCCATAGGTGTCGTGCAGGGTGAATGCGTCCGCTCCGGAGATCGTCGACTTGCCCGAACGCTTTGGTGCGCGCCGGCCGCCTCGTCGAACAGCCGGGACCCCGAGGCCAGCGTCCGGTTGAACGCGGTCTCCTCGGCGACCGCGATGCGCTGGATGCGATCGAAGTCGGCGACCAGCTCCGGATACGACGGGCCCATCGCGTCGCGCACCGTCGCCATCAGCTCGCGCCATGATCGGGTTGCTCGACACCCAGCAGCTTCGCGGCCCGGATGATCCGGCGCAGCAACCGGCGCAGGACGTAGCCGCGCCCTTCGTTGCCCGGGCTGACCCGTCGCCGATGATGATCGCGGCGGTGCGGCTGTGATCGGCGATGATGCGGTAGCGGACGTCGTCCTCGTGGTTGCCCTGCGCCGTACCCGCGCGGGGCGACGGCCGCGACCAGGTCGATGACCGGGCGCAGCAGGTCGGTCTCGTAGACGTTGTCGACGTCCTGCAGCAGGCAGGCCACCCGCTCGATTCCCATGCCGGTGTCGATGTTCTTGCGCGGCAGCGGGCCGAGAATCTCGAAGTTCTCCTTGGAGGTGCCCTCGCCGCGCTCGTTCTGCATGAACACGAGGTTCCAGATCTCGATGTAGCGGTCCTCGTTGGCCTCGGGCCCGCCCTCGATGCCGTACTCCGGGCCGCGGTCGTAGTAGATCTCCGATGACGGACCGCACGGCCCCGGGATGCCCATCGACCAGTAGTTGTCGGCCATGCCGCGGCGCTGGATGCGCTCCGGCGGCAGCCCGGCGACCTCCTGCCACAGCCCGATCGCCTCGTCATCGTCGAGATAGACGGTCGCCCAGAGCCTTTCGGGATCCAAGCCGTATCCGCCCTGTTCGACGGGGTTCGTCAGCAGCGTCCACGCGAATTCGATGGCGCCCTTCTTGAAGTAGTCGCCGAAGCTGAGAATTGCCCGCCATCTGGAAGAACGTGTTGTGGCGGGTGGTGATGCCGACCTCGTCGATGTCGGGGGTGCGGATGCACTTCTGGATGCTCGCCGCGCGATTCCACGGCGGTGTGCGCTGCCCCAGGAAATACGGCACGAACTGCACCATGCCGGCGTTGACGAACAGCAGATTGGGGTCGTCGAGGATCACCGAGGCGCTTGGCACCTCGGTGTGGCCCGCCTTCACGAAGTGATCAAGGAAACGCTTCCTGATCTCGTGTGTCTGCACGTTCTACTGTTCCTCGCACTGTGAGTGGTTCCGCAGTTACCTGCGACTATTCGACCGCACCACAGTACCGGTCGCGATAGCCGCATCTGAAAGGCCAACGAACCGGCGGGGCGTGTGGTGCCGACTATGCGCCGATAAAGCTCAGCCGTACCTTGCGCTGCGGATTGTCGCCGTTCAGATCGACCAGCACCACACTCTGCCAGGTGCCCAGCAGCGGATTTCCGCCCTGCACGGGCACCGTCACCGATGGTGAAACCAGTGCGGGCAACACGTGGTCGGCGCCGTGCCCCGGTGAGCCGTGGGCGTGCCGGTAGCGGTCGTCGCGCGGCAGCAGGCGTTCGAGCGTGTCGAGAAGGTCGTCATCGGACCCGGCGCCGGTCTCGATGATCGCGACACCCGCGGTGGCGTGCGGCACGAACACATTGCACAGGCCGTCGCCGCGTCGGCTAGCAGAATGACCGCACCGCATCGGTGAGGTCGACGATGCGGCGCCGGGCGGTGTCGATATCGAGTACATCGGTGTCCACATGTCGAGCCTACGAGCGTGCGCGGCAGATTGACGCGAGCGTTTATTGCGTCTGGGCCAGGGGTATGCGCTGCTTCACCCCCAGGGTGATCGACGACGGCCCTGTTGATCAGACATCGGAGGCATCGTGACCATCACCAGCGTCATCACCGCAATACTCATCGGCATCGTGGTCGGCCGGTCGCACTCGGCATCCCGGCCATCGACCGATCGGCGTGTCGACTGGCTCGACACTGGTTCAGGTCATCGTGGCCGCACGTGGGCGTCGCGCTCGTGGCGGCGTTGATGGACGCCGGCGCACCGGCCTGATGGCGGCAGGCGCTCGGGACTGCTGCGCTGACCCACCGCCACCCGAATGGCGATCCCGGCTGCGACCCGCTCCAGCCGGGATCGCCCACCTACAATGTCATGTACTCGATGTTCACCATGTCGGCGCGGACCTTCGAAATCGAAGGTCCGCAGGACTGAACTCGTTGCTCGGGCGCTGTGGAACGTGCGTGTCTGAGGCCGCATGCGGACGGCGAGCCACTGCTCGCATCGACTCGGGCTCGGCGTGCGCGCGGCAACAGCGCCTCGACGGCTGAGCGTCGAGCGTCCGAGTGCGTTGGTCAAGACCAGTTCACGTCGAAATCCGACGTTTGGCAGGAGAAGTGCGAGTAGACGATCTGCAAAACTCGGATTTCGGCGTGAAGCCGAACGCTCAGCGCTTCTTGCGGATGATCGCGCGCAGCTTGTCCAGCCGAGTCGCGATCTCGCGTTCCGCACCGTGGGTGGTGGGTCGGTAGTAGTCGACACCGACCAGCTCGTCGGGTGGATACTGCTGGGGCACAACGCCATCGGGGTCGTCGTGCGCGTACTTGTAGCCGATCGCGTTGCCCAGCTTCTCCGCACCGGAGTAGTGGCCGTCGCGTAGATGGGTGGGCACCAGCCCCGCCTTACCGGACCTGATGTCGGCCATCGCGGACCCCAGCGCGGTGGTGACCGCGTTGGACTTCGGGGCGGTCGCCAGGTGAACGGTGGCGTGCGCCAGCGTGAGCTGCGCCTCCGGCATGCCGATCAGCTGCACCGTCTGCGCCGCGGCGACCGCCGTCAGCAGCGCCGTCGGATCCGCCATGCCGATGTCCTCGCTGGCCAGGATCATCAGGCGTCTGGCGACGAAGCGCGGATCCTCCCCCGCGATCAGCATCCGGGACAGGTAATGCAGGGCAGCGTCGACGTCGGAGCCGCGGACCGATTTGATGAAGGCGCTGATGACGTCGTAGTGCTGATCGCCGTCGCGGTCATAGCGAACGGCGGCCTTGTCGAGCGACTGCTCGATGGTCTCGACCGTCACCTCCTCGCCCGCTTCTGCGGCGACCTCCAATGCCGTCAGCGCGCGGCGGGCGTCGCCCGCCGACAACTGCACGAGCAGCTCGACGGCGTCCTCGGTGACCTTGACCTTGCCGCCGAGGCCACGCGCATCATCGATCGCGCGGCGCACAACGGCGCGCACGGCATCGGCGTCCAGCGGCTGCAGCTGCAGGATCAGCGATCGCGACAGCAGCGGCGCGACCACGGAAAACGACGGGTTCTCGGTGGTGGCCGCGACCAGCAGCACCACCCGGTTCTCGACGGCGGACAGCAGTGCGTCCTGTTGTGTCTTGGAGAACCGGTGCACCTCATCGATGAACAACACCGTCTGCTCGCCGTGCGAAGGCCGCGCCGGCGCGCTACTTCGATGACGGCGCGGACCTCTTTGACACCGGCCGACAGCGCCGAAAGCGCCTCGAAGCGGCGGCCGGTCGCCTGCGAGATCAGCGACGCGAGCGTCGTCTTACCCGTGCCCGGCGGACCGTAGAGGATGACCGACGCGGCTCCGGAACCCTCGACCATGCGGCGCATCGGCGAACCCGGCTGCAGCAGGTGATCCTGTCCGACGACCTCATCGAGGCTCGCGGGCCGCATCCGTACCGCCAACGGGGTCGACGCACCGACCAGGGCACCCCCCGAGGGCGTCTCCTCGCCGGGCACGTCAAACAGACCGTCGGCCACGCTCTCTGCTTACCACGACGCTATGACCCGACGGTGGGGCCGGCATTCAACGCCGGGCCTGTCACGAAGTCGATCAGTTCCTCGACCCGCCCGATGAGCGCCGGCTCCAGATCGTTCCAGTCGCGTACCCGGCCCCTGATCCGCTGCCACGCCCTGGCGATATCGGCCTGCTGGGCATGCGGCCAGCCCAGCTGCCGACACACGCCCTTCTTCCAGTCCACGCCCTTCGGGATTACCGGCCATGCCGGGACACCGATCCGGCCGGGTTTGACCGCCTGCCAGATGTCGATGAACGGATGCCCGACGACCAGCGTGTGCGCGCCACCGGGCGCCCGACGGACGGATTCCGCGATGCGGGCCTCCTTCGAGCCGGCGACCAGATGATCGACAAGCACGCCCAACCGTCGGCCCGGACCCGGACGAAAATCCTCGACGATCGCCGCGAGATCATCGATGCCGCCGAGGTATTCGACGACGACGCCCTCGATGCGCAGGTCGTCGCCCCATACCTGTTCGACGAGTTCGGCGTCGTGACGACCCTCGACATAGATTCGGCTCGCCAGTGCGACCTTGGCGCGCGCGTCGGGCACCGCGACGGAACCGGAAGCGGTGCGGGAGGCCTTCGGCGCGGCCCGTCGCGGCGGGGTGAGGATGACCGGTCGCCCGTCGATGAGGTAGCCGGGGCCGACGGGGAACGGCTTCCGGCGCCCGCGGCGATCCTCGAGTTCCATCCGGCCGTATTCGATGCGCATGACCGCACCGACGAATCCCGTTTGCGCGTCCTCGACGACCATGCCGATCTCCACAGGCAGTTCGACCGAACGGGGTTTGGCGTGCGGGTTGGATGCAAGAACGTCGGAGCCATAGCGATCAGCCACCGGGTGATCGTAGGGTCAGCGACGTGCTGCTCGACCGCGACACGGCCGAGGGAATGCTAACGGCAGCATCACACTTGTCCTGCGACGCTGGGACGCCCCGCAGGCCCGCGCCGTCGACTCAGCGCTGGCCGGCCATAGCGGGCGGCACCGAGGTGATCTCGTCGATGATGGTGTGGACGAGTCGCATCTTCTCCAGCACCGTGGCAGGAAGCACGAACGGGTAGAGGTCCTCTTTGCCCATCGACCGATTGATCATGTTCAGCGCCCAGGTCAGCGGGAGCCACATATCGATGATCGTCTGAAATCCGCTGGGCCCCAGCACACCTCGCTCAAATGTGGCTGAGGCCGGGGCCAGTGCTGAATGCCGCGGCGGTGTCCAAGGTGTCGCGGATGTGCAGGTAGTGCGCGAATGTCTCCGCCCAGTCCTCGGCGGGATGCATGGTGGCGTAGGAGGAGACGTAGTCGTTCTCCCAGTCCTTCGGCGGGCCCTCGTTGTAGTGACGGTCCAGCGCGGCCTGGTAGTCGGCGTCGGCGTCGCCGAACAGCTCGACGAACCGAGCCTTGAAGTCAGGGGACGGGTCGACGAGCCGGTAATAGTAGTAGTGCCCGATCTCGTGCCGGAAATGCCCCAGCAGCGTGCGATACGGCTCCTCCATCGAGACTCGCAACTGCTCCCGGTGCACGTCGTCGCCCTCGGCGAGATCCAGGGTGATCACGCCGTTCTCGTGACCGGTGAACACCTTCTCGGTCTCGCTGGACAGCAGGTCGAAGGCGAGACCGAAATCCGGATCCTCGTCGCGTCCGACGATCGGCAGCTTCATTTCGTGCAGTTCGAGCGATCAGCCGACGCTTTGCCTTCTCGGCATCGGCGAACGCCGCCATGGCCTTGGTAGTCGGCATCGTTGGGCCGGGTCCGCGTCAGGACGCACGACGCGCACAGCCGCCGGACCGGCGCCCTCTCGACCAACCAGTTGCACTCGGCCTTATAGAGATTCGCGCACAACTGATAGTTGCTCTGCGTCGCACGGCGCCCGCGTGCTCGCTCTCATCGTCGGGTGCGATGACCAGGAGCGCCATGTCCTGCAGTGAGAACCCCAACGAACTTCCGCACGACAGGCACACCGAGTTCTCGAATGCCAGCCGCTGGCCGCAGTTGGGACAGGTGAAGTCACGCATGCAGAACGCCACCTTCGTAGGGCGCCACGTCGACCGAGACGTCGATCACACTGCTCTCCGAGTCGGTGTAGATGATGCCGCGCAGCGGCGGGCACGTCGGCGTAATCGCGACCGAACCCGACGGTGATGTAGCGCTCGTCGACCATCTGGTCGTTGGTCGGATCGAAACCGAGCCAATGGTTCTGCGGCGTCCACACCGCCGCCCACGCGTGCGTGGCGTCGATGCCCACCATACGTTCCTTTCCCGGCGGCGGGTCGGTCGCCAGGTACCCGGACACGTAGCTGGCTGCCAACCCGTTGGCACGCAGGCAGGCGATGGCCAGCCGCGCGAAGTCTTGACATACCCCCTCCCGCGCCGCCAAAACCTCGCTCACCTGAGTCGATACCGTCGTCGAGCCGGACCGGTAGGTGAAGTCGGCGATAGATCCGCGACGTCAGGTCGCTGCAGCACCTCGATGAGCGGGCGCTCCGGCTCGAAACTCGGTGCGGCATAGTCACGTAGCTCGTCGGTGATCTCGGGCGGCCGCAGATCCAGGGTGAACTCGGTGGCCAGCGCGCCGTCCGGCCCGACCGGCCTGGCGATCTCCCACGGCGCGCAGTGCCGATCCGGCGCCGTAGAGGTCGGCGGGCGGCGGATCCACCTCGACCACCGAGCTGCTCGTGATCGACAGCCGCTGGTGCCGCTCGGTGACATGGAAGTACGAGCTGATGTTGCCGTAGACGTCGCGGCTGGTCGAGCTGTCCGCCGCCTCGGGTTCGATCAGCAGCTGGTGCGACAGGCAGCGCTGCCGCGCTGAGTCACGCGGCGTGAGGAAGCCTCGGCCATAACTGCTGGTGACGACGTCGGAGTACCGGTAGACCGTATGGTGCGCCACTTGATAGCACCGGCTCGACACCGACGCCGTCGGCCCGTCCGGAAATGCCGTCACGGCATCACCCGGCGCTCGTCGGGCCCCCACAGCGGCTGCATGCCACCGGGCAGCGACAGATGGGTCGCGGTGATGACGCCGGACAGCTCGCGCAACTCCGCGTGCATGCCGTTGAGCAACGAGGCGAGGTCGGCGCGACGGCCCTCGGGTGTCACCTCTTCGAGGTCGGCGGGCTCGATGCGGCGCAACCGCGTGGCGATCTCGTCGACCAGCCGCTCGGGGCGTGATGAGCCCGACGATCCCGGCAGCGACTTCAGCGTCGGTGCGGAGCCGCTCGAGCTGATAGGCCAGCGACCGCGGGTTCTCGGCGTCGAACAAGCACCAGGTCGGCCACGGCAGCAACACTAACCTGTGCCGGGGTTGCGGCGCCGATAGATGACCGACGACTCGCACGCCACCAGCGCGGACTCGGTAATGGTCTGCTCGGCACCGGCGCTACGGACCGTGGTGAGCGTGGCACGCAGCAAAGCCGTCAACCCCAGCCCACGCTCGATGCGTTTGCCGATGTCCATCATCGTCCAGCCGACGTCGTGGACCATCGACTCGGCCGCCACACCGGACAGCGCCAGCATCCCCGCCAGTGTGAGGCTGCTCGTCGAGGACAGGAACGCGTCGCCCTCGGCTTTGGAGTCCGGCGGCGAGTCCGGGGCATGCAGCAGCGCGCGCTCGACGGCCGCCAGCACCATCCACGTGTCGTTGGACATCTGGTCGCGCACCGCGCGCGCCGCCAGGCCCAGACGCTCGACAGACTGCGCCAGCGAGCCCGAGCGGTGCCGGTCGGCGGTCAGCGACCACAGCGTCGTCGGCGCCGTTGCCACCATCTCGGCGTAGTCGCCGTCGCCGGTGCCGGTTCCGGTGATCGAGCCGAGCGCGGTGAGCAGCACCGGCACACATTCACTGCCGTCGGAAGCTCCGGCGGTAGCGGAACTCGTGGTAGCGCTCGCGGGTCACGGTGAGCAACCGGGCCATGTTCTCCGCGCGTTCGGCGTAGCGGCCCATCCAGAACAGATCGGACAGCACACGCGGCGAGCTGACCGCCCTGGTGGGGCTGGGCATGATGGCGGGCAGTTCCAGCGGCGGCGCGGTCGGGATGCGCTCGGCTGTCGCCCGCGTCGGCGTGCAGACCCAGATATCCTTGGCTGCAACGGTATTCAGCTTGAAGCCGGCGTTCCCCGGCGCGACGAGGTATCCCAGCCCGCCGATCATCGGCGCGTATCCACTTCGCTGCGACACCGTGAACAACCGCATGCCCACGTTGGCCGCCGACAGTCCACCCGGGTAATAATCGGTCGGCGCCGACGAGAACTGCGGCAACTCCTGGCCCACCCACTGCCAGGGCGTGGCTTCGATGCGTGCCCCCAGCGCCTTGCGCTGTGCGGACGTCAGTGCGGGCCCGACGATCGCCTCCCCGCCGGTTACCGGTCTGATCAACAGCGACGTCAGGTTGCTCAACAGATGCGAACGTTCGGTGTTGATGCCGCCCCAGTACATCGGCGCCGTAGGCAGCAGCGGCGTCTCCCCCAGCAGCCGCTCGGCAAGCTCGGGCAGAAACCGAAGCAGCCCAGGGCTTTCCAGGATCCCGCTGCCCAGCGTGTTGACGACCGTCACCGCGCCGCGCCGCAGCACCTCGACGAGTCCGACGACGCCGAGTCGCGAATCTTTGCGCAGATCGAGCGGATCCACATAGTCGGCGTCCACGCGGCGCAGCACCACATCGACGCGCTTGAGCGTGCCCATCGATCGCATCCACAGCTTGCCGTCACGCACCACCAGGTCCGCGCTCTCCACCAACGGGAAGCCCAGCACGCTGGCCAGATAGGCCTGGTCGAAGGCCGTCTCGGAGTGGATACCCGGGCTGAGCACCACCACCACCGGTTCCTCGGCGGACTCGGGGGCGGCGTCGATCAGCGCCGAGCCGCAGCGCCTGCGCCCAGGGTGACGGCGGACGCGGTCCGATGCGCTCGTACAAGTCGGGAATGGCGTGCGCCACCACGCGGCGGTCGGCCAGTGCATAGCCCGCACCCGACGGCGCCTGCGTCCAGTCGGCGTTGACCTGAAAGGTGCCGTCCGGCACACGACTGATGTCGCAGCCGTGCATGAACAGCTGGTGTCGGCCCGGCACCTCGATGCCCCGCGCGGCCCGGATATAGCCGGGGTGGGCGAAGAGCAATTGCGGGGGCAGCACGCCGCTCGGTCACCGACATGCGCGGGCCGTAGAGGTCGGTCAGCACCGCGTCGAGCAGCCTTGACCGCTGCACCAGACCGGCTTCCAGGATGTCCCAGTCGGGCGAAGAGATCACCAGCGGCAACGCGTCCAGGTGCCATGGGCCGGGCTCCGCGGCCCCGCTTCCGTTGGTGACGGCGTCACCGTTGCGGTCCACCTGGACGTAGGTGATGCCGTCGTTGTCGACCAGGCTGCGCACCGCGGCGCGCAGCTGGTTCAGACCGGCGCGCCCGCGCTCGCCGACACACTCGGCGAACTCCTGCCAGGCCGGCCGGATATTGCCTGCGGCATCGACGAATTCGTCGTATCCGGTGCCTACGCCGCCACGTACGTCGAACAGCGCCTGCTGGGCTCGCGCGGCGCGATAGCGGGACAGCAGGTTGTCGGTGTCGTATGGACTCTCCGCGGGTAGGACCATCACTGCAGAACGGTACGCACCCGGCGCAGATCCAGGATGCCCGGCGCGCCCACGTCGGTGGATTGGCGCGCCTGCTTTTCCCGGATGTCGGACAAGTCGACCTTGCCCGGGCGTGAAGCCGGTGGCCTCGAATCGGCGGCCGCGTCGCGACTCGGCTTCCACGGCGTTGACGGGTGGACTGTCGTAGGACGCGGCCGCCGGGGTGCGACACGTGATAGGTGCAGCCACCACGCGACATACCGGTTGCGATGTCCACCAACTCGAAGCGCAACGGTCCGTCGACAGTGATCGTCGGGTGCAGCGCGCTCGGCGGCTGCCACGCCCGGAACCGCACGCCCGCCCACCTGAACGTCGGGGTTGTCGGTGGCCAGCAGCGGCACCGGGTAGCCGTTGGCGGTGACGACATAGCGTTGACGGTCGGCGCCGATGAGGCGTACCTGGATGCGTTCGATCGACGAGTCGACGTAGCGCGCGGTGCCGCCGGCGGTCGACTCCTCGCCCAGCACGTTCCACGGTTCGATCGCACCGCGCAGCTCGATCTCCACGCCGTCGAACACGGCGGTGCCGATGCGGGGGAACCGGAACTCGGTGAACGGATCGAGCCAGCTGGTGTCGAAGTTGATGCCGTGCGCCCGCAGGTCGGCGGCCACATCGGCGATATCGTGAATCATGAAGTGCGGCAACAGATACCGACCATGCAGATTGGCGCCGTGGCGGATCAGCGGCGCGCGCAGCGGTTCGTCCCAGAACCACGCGACCAGCGACCGCACCAACAACGACTGCACCATCGCCATCTGATAGTGCGGCGGCATCTCGAATCCGCGCAGTTCCAGCAGGCCCAGTCGGCCGCGAGCACCGTCGGGGCTGTACAGCTTGTCGATGCAGAACTCGGCCCGGTGGGTGTTGCCGGTGATGTCGGTGAGCAGGTGCCGCAACGCCCGGTCGATGATCCACGGCCGTGGGCCGCCCTTTCTGGCCGACAGCCGCGCGATCTCGGCGAACGCGATCTCGAGTTCGTACAGCGCCTCGGCGCGGCCTTCGTCGACCCGGGGCGCCTGCGACGTGGTACCGATGAACCGTCCTGCGAACAGGTAGGACAGCGACGGGTGACGCTGCCAGTAGGTCAGCATCGACACCAGTAGGTCGGGACGGCGCAGCATCGGCGAATCCGCGGGCGTGATGCCGCCCAGAGTGATGTGGTTGCCGCCGCCGGTGCCGCCGTGGGTGCCGTCGAAGTCGAACGACTCGGTCGACAGTCGGGCCAGCCGGGCCTCGCTCGTAGAGGGTTTCCAGTTGCTGCCTCTGCTCGGCGAAGCTGGCCGTCGGCGCGACGTTGACCTCGATGACACCGGGGTCGGGCGTGACGCTCATCGACGTGATTCGCGGATCCGGCGGTGGCCCGTAGCCCTCGAGGACGACGGGGCAATCGGTCTTGGCCGCCGCGGCCTCCAATCGGTGAATCAGGTCGACGAAGTGCTCGGCCTCATCGGTCGGCGGCAGATAAACGTAAAGAAGGCCATCGCGAACCTCGGCCACGATCGCGGTGGTCGGCATGGCGTCGGCGTCCACGACATCCGCGTCGTCTGCGCCGGATTCGACGGGCAGCGCCCCGCGGCTGGCTAAGGGATCCGCCGCGTGGGTCGGTTCCGGCGGCTCCCAGCTGATCGACTTCAGCGGCAGCCGCAGCCCGGCCGGCGAATCGCCCTCGAGCAGCACGATTCGTCCGCGCCGCAGCCGCCAGTCGGCGCTGGCCCATCCGGAGCCGTCGTCGGCTCGGTGCAACGGCAGAACGTATGCGGCGGGTTCGGTGACGGCCTGCTCCAGCCGCGCCATCAGGGCGGCGCGGGCTTCGGCGGTGTCGGCCTCCAGATCGTCTGCCGCGGCGACGGGTTCGCCGTCGGGCAGACGCACCGACGCGGCGAGCCGACTCAGCGCATCCTCGTACGCGGGCCGAACCTGGGACGCGGGCAGACCGAGTCCGTCGGCGAGCGCGCCGAGGAGCTGGAATCCGGCGTCGGGCGCCACCTGGATCGTCTCCGGCGTCGACGGCCACGGGTCGGCCAGCAGCGACGGCGTCGCGCCACAGCGGCTCACCGTCGGTGCGCCAGTACAGCCCGATCTGCCAGCGCGGCAACGGTTCTCCCGGATACCACTTGCCCTGGTTCCGATGGACGAGGCCCTGCGGCGCCCACACTTTCTTCAGGCGGGCGGCAAGCTCGGATGCCAGCCGGCGCTTGTGCGGCCCGTCGGCGTCGGTGGTCCACTCGGGGTCGACCTGGTTGTCGATCGAGACGAACGTCGGCTCGCCGCCCATCGTCAGGCGAACATCGCCGGCGGCCAGCCGCTCGTCGACGCGGCTGCCGAGCTGACAGATGGCACCCCAGGCGGCGTCGGTGTAGGGCAGCGTGACACGGGGGTCCTCGTGGATCCGCGTGACGATGTTGGTGAAGTCGAGCGTCGTCTCACATGGCTCGGTCGCGCCGGTGATGGGCGCCGCGGACTCCGGGTGCGGCGTCGCCGACAGCGGAATGTGGCCCTCGCCTGCGAACAGCCCCGACGTCGGGTCCAGGCCGATCCAGCCCGCACCCGGGATGTACACCTCGGCCCATGCGTGCAGGTCCGTGAAGTCGGCGGCCGGGCCCGGACGGTCCGTCGAGCGCCTCGACGTCGGAGGTGAGCTGCACCAGGTAGCCGGACACGAAGCGGGCGGCGAGTCCGAGCTGGCGCAGGATCGACACCAGCAGCCAGGCCGAGTCGCGGCAGGAGCCGATCCCGGTGCGCAGGGTGTGATCCGGCGTCTGCACGCCTGGTTCCATCCGCAGGCTGTAGCCCACGTCGGCATTTATGGCGCGGTTGAGGGCGACAAGGAAGTCGATGGTGCGGGTCCCGGGTGCGACGGAGAAGTTGCGACACCCACGCCTGGACGAGGTCGCCGGGTCCGGTTCCCTCGCCATTTTCGTCGACCGGTCGCAGATAGGGCTTGAGGTCTTCTGCGAGCGCCTTGGGGTAGGCGAACCCGGCCTGTTCGGCGTATTCCTCGATGAAGAAGTCGAACGGGTTGATCACCTTCATGTCGGCGATGAGGCCGACGGTGATGGTCAGGCTGCGCGCCCGGTTCGGAAAGACCAGCCGGGCAAGGAAGTTGCCGAAGGCGTCCTGCTGCCAGTTGACGAAGTGGTCGGCGGGTTCGACCACGAACGAGTAGGCCTCGATCGGGGTGCGTGAATGCGGCGCGGGGCGTAGCCGAACGACATGGGGATGCACCTCCACCAGTCGGTCGAACGTGTAGCTGGTGCGATGCTCCAGCGCCACCTTGATGCCCATCGGCTGATCCCATCACAACGTGGGTTGGCGCGCAGTTTGTGGGTCACTTCGCATGCGTCTTCTGATGGATTAACGCTCCCCACGGTGCTAGCGCTGGGCGACCCGCACGACAAGCTCTTCCGGCGGCACGCGATGTCCGTTTTCGCAACGAATCTCCACGCTCGCGTCGGCCCCGCAGGCGGCGTGCGCGAGCCGTAGCGGTGAGCGGTTGGGCAGATGGCGTCGCCCCCATTCGAACATCGCCCAGACCACGGGCATGAAGTCGACGCCCGCGGCGGTCAGCACGTATTCGTCGCGGCTGCGCTGCCCGGGCTCCTGGTACGGCCGCCGCTCGAGCAGGCCGGCCTCCACCAGTTCGGACAGGCGCGCGGCGGCTGCCGCCTTGGTCACACCGACGCGGCGCCAGAAGTCGTCGAACCGGGTGGTTCCGTAGTAAGCCTCGCGCATGATCAGCATCGCCGATTTGGTCCCCAGCAGCGCCATCGTCTTCTCGACCGGGCATTCGCCCACCGCCGACCAGGCGTCGCGGTCGGCCAGCCAGCCCTGCAGCACTGTCACGGAATGCACCCTCCCTCTGAGTTGTTCTAAGTATACCCAGGTGATATAGCTGGGTTTAGGCAACATTACTCAGTGGTGAGTTCAGGAGGCTGAAATGGCTGGATATGTGGGCCGGGACGCGGTCATCGTCGAGGCGGTACGCACGCCGATCGGAAAGGGCAAGGCCAGCGGCGCACTGCACGACGTGCTGCCCGTCGACCTACTGGCGCACAGCCTCACCGAACTGGTGAACCGCACGGGCATCGACCCGGCGCAGATCGACGACGTCATCACCGGCGCCGTCTCGCAGGTGGGCGACCAGGCCGTCAACATCGGTCGCAACGCCCTGCTGGCCGCGGGCTTCCCCGAGTCCGTACCGGGCACCACCGTCGACCGCCAGTGCGGCAGCAGCCAGCAGGCGATCAGCTTCGCCGCGCAGGGTGTGATCGCGGGTGCGTATGACATCGTCGTCGCCGCGGGCGTCGAATCGATGTCGCGAGTGCCGATGGGTTCGAGTGTGCTGCCGGGCAGCGATCCATTCGGCGCGATGGCGCAGCGGTATCCGGACGGCCTGGTTCCGCAGGGCATCAGCGCCGAACTGATCGCGGCGAAATGGGGCCTCTCGCGGCAACAGCTCGACGAGTTCTCCGCCGGCAGCCACGAAAAGGCCGCGCAGGCAACCAAAGAGGGCCGCTTCGACAACGAGCTGATTCCGATCGCTGGGCTGACCACCGACGAGATCATCCGCCCCGGCACCACGGTCGACACGCTGGCCGGTCTGAAGCCCGCGTTCTACAGCCCCGCCTACGAGGCGCGGTTCCCCCAGATCACGTGGGAGATCACACCAGGAAACTCGTCTCCGCTGTCCGACGGCAGTGCGGCAGTGCTGATCACCACCAGCGAAGTCGCCAAGCGGCTGGGCCTGCGCCCGCTGGCGCGTATCCATACGACGACTGTGGTGGGATCCGATCCCGCTCTACATGCTGACCGGCGTCATCCCCGCGACCGAGAAGGTGTTGCAGAGGGCCGGATTGACGCTGGCCGATATCGACCTGTTCGAGGTCAACGAGGCCTTCGCGCCGGTGGTGATGGCGTGGGCGCACGAGCTTGATGGCGGGCCGGCTTCCGATTTGCTTGCGAAGACCAACGTCAACGGCGGCGCCATCGCGATCGGTCACCCGCTGGGCGCGAGTGGGGCACGCATCATGACGACTCTGGTCAACGCGTTGGAGCAGCGCGGCGGACGCTACGGGCTGCAGACGATGTGCGAGGGCGGCGGCATGGCCAACGCGACCATCATCGAGCGGCTCTAGTCGGCGATTTCGGTGTAGCTGGTCGCGCAGAGCGCGACTCAGCACACCGAAATCACGCCTTTTGGAGTTCGAAGAGCGGGATGACGCGGCTGGTGTTGGCCTGATAGTCACCGAATGCCGGTGCGACCGCGACGACCTTCGGGTAGAACTCATCGCGCTCGGCCGGCGGCAACTCGCGGGCGATCACGTCGTAGGCGTCGGTACCGACTTCGACGTGCGCCTGTGGGTCGGCCCGCAGATTGTGTACCCAGTCGGGATTCGTGTCGGCGCCCGCCTTCGACCCGATGATGATCATCTTGTCGTCGATGGTGAGGTATGCCAGCGGCGCGAGCCGCGGCTGGCCCGACTTCGCGCCGGTGGTCGTGAGCAGCAGCAGGGTTGCGCCCTCGAACGGGCCGCCGACCTTGCCGCCGTTGGCGCGGAACTCGTCGACGATATTCGCGTTGAACGCCTTCATGGTCTCGGCGTCGGGTATCTCGGTCATGACTGAACTATCCCCTGCCAACCCGGATCTATTCCGCGTCCGCATAATCTCCCAGCCATGCGGGTGATCATCACGGGAGGCAACAGCGGGGTGGGGACGGCGACGGCGACGGCGCTGGCCGCGACAGGGACACAGTGTCCTGATCGCCTGTCGCGACGTCGACAAGGGTCGAAGAGTCGCCGCCGACATGCCTGGCGACGTGGAGGTGCGACGCCTCGATCTTGCCGACCTGGCCAGCGTGCGGGCGTTCGCCGATTCGGTGGAAACCGTTGATGTGCTGGTCAACAACGCCGGAGTGATGGGCATGCCACTGACCCGCACCATCGACGGTTTCGAGGCGCACATGGGCACGAACCATCTCGGGCACTTCGCCTTGACCTGTCTGCTCGGCGACCGGATCAAGGACCGGGTCGTTTCGGTGGCGAGCGCGACATACCTGTTCACCCACCTCGACCTCGCCGATCTCAACTGGCACACCCGCAGGTACTCGAAGTGGATCGCCTACGGCCAGTCCAAGCTGGCCAACCTGCTCTTCATCCGCCAACTCGCCAACCGCGGGGTCCGCGCCTACGCGTCCGATCCCGGTGCCACCGACACCGACATCACCAGGTCGTTGGGTATGGGCGAGCACCGCCTGATGCGCAGGTTCCTGCATACGCCCGAGCAGGGCGCGCGGGCCAGCCTGCACGCCGTGTCAACCGATCTGCCCAGCGGCACCTATCTCGCACCACGCTTCAACCAATTCGGTCCACCGAAGGTGACCAAGTTGCGGCCCAAGGCGACCGATCCTGTGATGGCCCGCCGGTTATGGGAGGTCTCCGCCGAACTGACGGGATGCGATTGGTCGGGCGTCTAGGCCGAATGTCGCGATCGCCACCACGCCGCGACGTACATGACCATGGCCGCCGCCAACGCGAGCAGCACCCACAACACCACCAGCTGATCGATCCAGGCGCCCGCGGGCGGCGCACCGGGCAAGATGTTGCGCAGCGGGACCACCGCAAAGAGCGCTGCGGCGAACCAGGTCATCAACGGGGGCAGGAACTTTTGGCGACCGGCCAGCGTCGGGATTGCGATGAACAACGCGGCCGCCGGCAAGGCCAGCAGCACCAGAATGAGGCCGATGTCGAATGAGAGCGCCGCCGAGGATCGCTCCAAAGTGAGGCGAATGGTTTGCGCCGGTGCGGGAGGAGAGCCGACGGTTCCGGTTTCACTGCCGATGTCCCAGCCGTTGATGTGCGCGGCAACGATGATCCCCGCCGGAACCAGCATGGCGTTGTGCGCCGGCGCCGCTGAAGATTTCGACCCCGATCACGTCGGTGGTGTACGAGTCGAAGGGCCAGGTGTCTGGGTCGCCGGACGCAACCAACGTTACGTTGCGTGCCTGGGGCAACGTCAGTGTGGAGGTAGATCAGTTCGCCGGACGCCGTCCAGGAGCTCAACCGAATGGCCAGGTTGTCTACCGATTGCGGGTCTTTACTCAAGAGATCCGGCCGGGATGGACCAGGACGTCGACTGACAGGCTGTTCTGCAGCGTATCGAGTTGGCGCAACCGAATAATGACCGAAGTCTCGGCTTCGGGCGATGTCTCGGTGAATGAGAAATCGCGATACGTATCGACGTTTGCGCGATATCCGAGCACCGATGCGAGATACAACGCGATGATCGCGCCCACCGTCGTCCAGACGACGATGCGCCACACACGCCGATTCGCCGTACGCGGCGCGGATTCGTCGGGTTTTTCCGGTGGGGCCTTTGTCGCCTCGTCGTCCACGCGCGGATCGTAGCGTCGCGCGAGACGCGCACGGCGCGGATTCGATCAGTCGGTCTTGGGCTTGGCGTCGATGCCCGATTCCTTGCGCTGCTGCGCGGTGATCGGCGCGGGCGCGTCGGTCAGCGGATCGACACCGCCACCGGACTTCGGGAACGCGATGACCTCGCGGATCGAATCGAACCCGGCGAGCAGCGCGGTGATGCGGTCCCAACCGAACGCGATGCCGCCGTGTGGCGGGGCGCCGAAAGTGAAGGCGTCCAACAGGAATCCGAACTTCTCCTGGGCCTCGTCGTGGTCGATGCCCATCATCGCGAACACCCGCTCCTGAACGTCGCGGCGATGGATACGGATCGACCCGCCGCCGATCTCGTTGCCGTTGCAGACGATGTCGTAGGCGTTGGCCAGGGCGGAACCGGGGTCGGTGTCGAACGTCGCCTCCGATTCCGGCTTGGGCGAGGTGAAGGCGTGGTGCACGGCGGTCCACGCGCCCGACCCGACCGCCACATCGCCTGCGGCAGTGGCCTCGTCGGCGGCCTCGAACAGCGGCCAGTCCACCACCCAGGTGAACGCCCACGCGTCGGGATCGATCATGTCGAGTCGCTTGGCGATCTCGATACGCGTCGCCCCGAGCAGCGCACGCGCCGCCTTGGTCGGCCCCGCGGAGAAGAAGATGCAGTCCCCCGGCTTCGCGCCGACGTGCGCGGCGAGCCCGTCACGTTCGGCGTCGGTGAGGTTCTTGGCCACCGGGCCGCCCAGCGAGCCGTCGTCGGCGACCAGCACGTACGCCAGCCCCTTGTGCCCGCGCTGCTTGGCGAACTCCTGCCAGCCGTCGAGTGTGCGCCGCGGCTGCGACGCGCCGCCTGGCATGACGACGGCACCGACGTACGGCGCCTGGAACACCCGAAAAGTGGTGTCGGAGAAGTACTCCGTGCACTCGACGAGTTCCAGCCCGAAGCGCAGGTCGGGCTTGTCGGAGCCGAACCGGCGCATCGCGTCGGCATAGCTGATCCGCGGGATCGGCGTCGGCAGGTCGTAGCCGATCAACGACCACAGCGCCCGCAGCACCTCCTCGGACACCGCGATGACGTCGTCGGCGTCGACGAAGCTCATCTCCATGTCGAGCTGGGTGAACTCGGGCTGGCGGTCGGCGCGGAAATCCTCGTCGCGATAGCAGCGCGCGATCTGGTAGTAGCGCTCCATGCCCGCCACCATCAGCAACTGCTTGAACAGCTGCGGGCTCTGGGGCAGCGCGTAGAAGCTGCCCGGCTGCAGCCGGGCCGGCACCAGGAAGTCCCGCGCCCCCTCGGGTGTGGAGCGCGTCAGCGTCGGCGTCTCGATCTCGACGAAGTCGTGACGCGCCAGCACGTCGCGTGCCGCCGCATTCACCTTGGAACGCAAGCGAATCGCGTGTCCCGGGCCGTCGCGGCGCAGATCGAGGTAGCGGTACTTCAGCCGCGCTTCCTCGCCGGCCTGCTCGTCGAGCTGGAACGGCAGCGGCGCGCTCTCCCCCAGCACGGTCAGCGACTGTGGCATTGACTTCGATATCGCCCGTGGGGATTTCGGGGTTGGCGTTGCCCTCGGGGCGGATCTCGACAACTCCCTCGACGGCGATGCAGAACTCCGCGCGCAGCCGGTGCGCGTTCGCGAGCACGTCCGCTTCACGGAAGACCACCTGCGATACGCCCGACGAGTCACGAAGGTCGATGAAGATGACGCCGCCGTGGTCACGGCGACGCGCTACCCAACCGGCCAACGTCACCTTCTGACCGGCGTCGGCGGACCGCAACGAACCGGCGGCATGACTGCGCAGCACGAACTCTCCTGTGAATGGCCTGATGGACGACTGCCACAGTGTAGTGGGGCCGCCGAGGCCGGTAGCTTGGCGTTCGTGGATGAGGGCTTGCGCGAAGACCATGTGCCCGGCACCCGCATCGCACTCGTCGGACCTGGCGCGATCGGATCGACGGTCGCCGCGCTGCTGCATGCCGCAGGCCACCCGGTCACGCTGTGCGGACGGACTGCCCGCGAGTCGATTGAGGTCAGACCCGACGACAAGGATCCGATCGTGGTGCCGGGACCGGTGCTCACCGAACCATCGGATATCGACGAGCCCGTCGACGTCGTGCTGGTGGCGGTCAAGGACACCCAGAACGAGCAGGCCGGCGCATGGCTGGCCAGGCTGTGTGACGACCACACGGTGGTGTGTGCGCTGCAGAACGGTGTCGAGCAGGTCGAGCGGGTCGGCCGCTTCTGCCCGACGTCGGTGGTGGTGCCCGCGGCCATCTGGATCTCGGCCGAACCGGACCCGCACGGGTGGATACGGCTGCGGACCGGAGTGCGGCTGGTGCTGCCTGTCTCCGATGCGGCGCAGGCGTTGGCGGAGCTGTTCGGCGGCGCGGACATCTCGGTCGAGCTCGACCCGGATTTCATCAGCGCGGCGTGGCGCAAGCTGCTGGTCAACGCGGTGGTCGGGCTGATGGTGCTGACCGGACGGCGCATGGGCATGTTCCATCGCGAGGACGTCGCCGCACTGTCGCGCCGCTATCTCGCTGAGTGCCTCGCGGTCGCGCGCGCCGATGGCGCGACCCTGGGCGACGAGGTGGTCGACGAGACCATGGATCTGTTCAGCCAGGTCCCTGCCGACATCACGACCTCGATGCTGACCGACCGCGAGGCGCACCGACCACTTGAATGGGACATCCGCAACGGGGTCATCGCCCGCAAGGCCGCCGAGTACGGGTTGGCCACCCCGATCAGCGACGTCCTGGTGCCGCTCCTGGCCGCAGCCAGCGACGGGCCTGGATAACCGCCCCCGTAGGGCGCGTTGTCGATGAGGTCATGGTGTGGCCTCCGCACGCCCACTTGACTTTCCGCGTGATGAACACCGGCTGGCGTGAGCACACCAAGCCGACTGGACACCGTCCGCTACCGTGTATGGCCATGCATGCATGTGAGCTGGTTGACCTCGACTTCATCGACAGCGCGCCGTTTCGGTTCGTCAGCACCGTCGACCTGAACATCACGCCCGAGCAGCTGTTCGAGGTCCTCGCCGATGCGGAGTCGTGGCCGCATTGGGCGACGGCGATCACCAAGGTCACCTGGACCAGCCCGGAACCGCGCGGTATCGGCACCACCCGCACGGTCAACATGCGCGGCGGCATCGTCGGTGACGAGGAGTTCCTCGCATGGGAACCCTTCACCCACATGGCTTTTCGGTTCAACGAGGCGTCGAGTAATTCCATCTCGGCGTTCGCCGAGGACTATCGCGTGGTCCCGACGGCCGACGGCTGTCACCTGACATGGGTGATGGCGATGAAGCCGAAAGGTGTTGCGGGTCGAATGGGCATGACCCTCGGCAAGCCGATCATGGCCCGCACGTTCCAGAAGTTCCTCTACAACCTTCGCGACTACTCCGATAAGCGGTTCGCGGTCGCCTGACCTTCAGTAGAGCCCGGCCCACGCCTTTCGGCGCTCGGCGTCGGGGTCCTCGACCACCGTGTCGCGCGCGGTCTGGATGATGCGGGTGACGCGCCGGTCGGTCTCGTAGACCGGCCAGTCGTGGCCGTTCGACCATTGGATCTCGCCGGTATCCCAGCCCTTGGCGGCGAAGTCCAGCCAGGCCCGCTGCATGCGCCTGCCGACCGCCGGCTGCAGCCGGCGCCCCAGCGGATGCAGCTTGCGCCCGATGAACGACGCGTAACTGTGCTGGATGTGCACGATCTCGCTGCCGTGTGTGGCGCCAAGACCCAGCACACGCAGGCTCCAGCCGACATGGTCGAACCGGTACATGTGGGTCGGCGCGAGCGCGCTGTACGCATCCGCGAACGCCCATGCGGGGCCGCCGAACATCGCATCGGAGCCGAACGCGATCAGCGCTCGCCGTCTCGGATAGTCCGGATACGCGGCCAGTACCTTGTCCTTGGCATCCGGTGCGACGCGGTCGAGATAGGCGCTTATGGACGCCTTGGTCGTCGGGAGCATCGGCGGCTTCGTCCACGCGAACATCGACGCCTCATGGCTGTTGGTCCCGATGATCAGCGGCATTCGCTCGATGGCCCCGTCCCGGGCGGCATCCAGCGGATGCCTCGGCAGCAGGTCGACCCCATAGGTCAGTCCGTAGGCGAGATTCGGTGTGCTCGAAGCACTCTTGAGCTGCAGCACCCCCGCCGCGCGCCGCAGTTCGCGCTGCGGCAGAGCCTTGACCTCAGCAGGCTTTGCGCCCAACCGCTGCAGAAATTCATGAGCCTGCCTGGCTCGGGTCTCGCGTTCACCGATCAGCGGCAACGGCGGACTCTGTGCGATCGCTCTGTGGAACAGTCCGTCGGCGGCGGGGCTCGCCAGCAGCGCCAGCACCGAGGTTGCGCCCGCCGACTCGCCGAAAACAGTCACCCGACCGGGGTCGCCGCCGAACGCGGCGATGTGGTCGCGGATCCAGCGCAGCGCCGCCATCTGGTCGCGCAGCGCGAGGTTGTCGTCGAAGCCCTCGCCAAGGTCGCTGAGCTCGAACCCGCCGAACACCCCGATCCGGTAGGTGACGTTGACCACCACCACGTCGCCGTTAGCGGCCAGCCGGGAGCCGTTGTAGAGCTGAAACTGCCCGGCGCCGTAGACGAACGCGCCCCCGGGAATCCACACCATGACGGGAAGAGACGCGCTGGTGTCCGGCGACCACACCGTCAGCGTCAGACACGCTTCGTCGCGGACCTTCGGATCGTCACGGCCACCGCCGACGAACGACTTGCTCTGCGGCGGCAGCGGTCCGTGCTCGAGCGCGTCGCAGCACACCGGTCCAGCGGCTGCTGCGGCGCCGGAGCCAGGAACCGTCGGTCCCCCACCGGCTGCTCGGCGTACGGCACGCCGCGCCAGACCCCGACACCCGCCCTCGGTAGTACCGCGAATGTCACCCAGGTCCGTCTGTACGACCGTCGAAGATCCGACAACGACTGCCACGTCTGAATCGTAGTGTGCAAAGGTGACTGCGGACCCGCGCACCGGGTGTACATGGACGCGAATGAGGTAGTGCAATGACGTTCAGCGAAGGCATGCAGATCGACACCAGCACCACCTCCACAAGTGGTGGCGGCCGTGGGCCCGGCCGCGGCATGGCAATCGGCGGCGGCGTCGGCGGCCTCCTGATCCTCGTCGTCGCGCTTTTCCTCGGGGTGGACCCCTCGACGGTGATCCCGCAGCAGCAGCAGGTCGACACCGGCGGTGTGGAGACACCCGGCTTCGACACCAGCCAGTGCAAGACCGGCGAGGACGCGAACAACATCGTGCAGTGCCGAGTGATCGCGACGGGCAACTCGGTGGATGCGGTGTGGCAGCAGCTGTTGCGGGGGTACCAGCGGCCGCGGATGGAGATCTTCCAAGACCAGATCCAGACCGCCTGCGGGCCTGCCACCAGTGACGTCGGCCCGTTCTACTGCCCGGGCGACCAGACCGCGTACTTCGACGTCGGCTTCTTCGACGTGCTGCGCGACCAGTTCGGTTCCAGCGGCGGCCCATTGGCCCAGGAGTACGTGGTGGCCCACGAGTACGGCCATCACGTCCAGGACCTCCAGGGTTCACTGGTCAACGCACAGCGCGATCCGCAGGGCGCGACCGGCGGCGGCGTGCGCACCGAATTGCAGGCCGACTGCTACGCGGGCATCTGGGCGCACTACGCGACCATCACCAAACAGGAGAGCACCGGGGTGCCGTTCCTGGAGCCGTTGAGCGACAAGGACATCGCCGACGCGCTGTCGGCCGCCGCCTCGGTCGGTGATGACCGCATTCAGCAGGCCGCCACCGGACGGGTCAATCCGGAGGCATGGACCCACGGCTCCTCCGAACAACGGCAGAAGTGGTTCACCGAGGGGTACCGCACCGGCGACATCAACAGCTGCGACACGTTTTCCGCCACCAACCTCGGGTGATTTCGCCGGAT
>CAWDVX010000020.1:0-299546 GCA_963805835.1 uncultured Actinomycetota bacterium
CATGCCCAGGTGTTCGACCGTGCTCCTCGACGAACGAGCGGCTGGTGCTCGAGGCGCTCGAGCGGCATCCAGACGTCGGGGCCGTCTATTCGGTCGGCGGCGGAAACACCGCCACGATTGCGGCGTTCGAGAGGCTAGGGCGGGTGTGCAGGGTTTTCGTTGCCCACGATCTGGATGTCGATAACAGAAAACTGCTGCGCGACGGCCGAATCTCCGTCGTCCTGCACAACGATCTGCGCGCCGACGCGCGTCTGGCGATGCGGCTGATCCTCCAGCAGCAGGGCGCGTTGCCGGTCGAGCCGGCGCGGCCGGTGCCGATTCAGGTCATCACTCCGTACAACCTGCCGCCATAGGGCACGGCTAGTGCTAGCAGCGGGCTACTGGCCGGTAGCAATTTCCTTATTAATGACACCGAGTGCCACGTGACGTAAAACACAATTCTGTCTCACGCCGGCCGTCGGCACAGGCCTGAACAGGGTGTTCATCAGGTGGTCACCTGCGCCTGTCCCGCGAGTCGGGTGAAGGGCTGCCTAAGAGAAGTGCAATAATCGGTACTGCCAGTGACATCAAATTTCTGTGGACGTCCAACCGACGGCGCGTCGCCTCGACTGCGACTCGGAGGACGTTCGCCGGGATAGCTTGAAAGAGGACGGAAGGCGGAGGCAGTGGGGGCCAACGGCAACGGGGCCAACCCGGGCACCAGGCAGAAGCTCGAAAAGGTCGTCATCCGATTCGCCGGCGACTCCGGCGACGGCATGCAGCTCACTGGTGACCGGTTCACCTCCGAGGCCGCACTGTTCGGCAATGACCTTGCGACGCAACCGAATTACCCCGCCGAGATCCGCGCGCCACAGGGCACGCTGCCCGGCGTGTCGTCGTTCCAGATTCAGATCGCCGACTACGACATCCTGACCGCGGGTGACCGGCCCGACGTCCTGGTCGCGATGAACCCCGCCGCGCTGAAGGCCAACGTCGTCCGACCTGCCGCGCGGCGGACTGATCATCGCCAACTCCGACGAGTTCACCAAGCGCAACCTGGCGAAGGTCGGCTACGAGGCCAACCCGCTGGAGAACGACGAGCTGTCCGACTACGTCGTGCAGGCCGTCCCGATGACCACGCTCACCCTCGGCGCGGTCGAGGAGATCGGCGCGTCGAAGAAGGACGGTCAGCGCGCCAAGAACATGTTCGCCCTCGGCCTGCTGTCGTGGATGTACGGCCGCGAGCTCGAGCACAGCGAGGCGTTCATCCGCGAGAAGTTCGCCCGCAAGCCCGATATCGCCGAGGCGAACGTGCTGGCGCTCAAGGCCGGCTGGAACTACGGCGAGACCACCGAGGCGTTCGGCACCACCTACGAGGTCGCGCCGGCCAAGCTGAAGGCCGGCGAGTACCGCCAGATCTCGGGCAACACCGCGCTGGCCTACGGCATGGTCACCGCCGGTCAGCTGGGCGACCTGCAGGTGGTGCTCGGCACCTACCCGATCACCCCGGCGTCGGACATCCTGCATGAGCTGTCCAAGCACAAGAACTTCAACGTCCTGACCTTCCAGGCCGAGGACGAGATCGCCGGCATCGGCGCGGCGATCGGCGCGTCCTACGGCGGCGCGCTGGGCGTCACCAGCACGTCCGGCCCCGGTATCTCGCTGAAGTCCGAGGCCATCGGCCTGGCCGTGATGACCGAGCTGCCGCTGATCGTCATCGATGTGCAGCGAGGCGGACCGTCGACCGGCCTGCCGACCAAGACCGAGCAGGCCGATCTGCTGCAGGTGCTCTTCGGGCGCAACGGCGAATCGCCGGTCGCGGTGATCGCGCCGCAGTACACCGTCGGACTGCTTCGACGTCGCCGTCGAGGCCGCGCGCATCGCGATCAACTACCACACTCCGGTGATCATCCTGTCCGACGGCGCGATCGCGAACGGCTCTGAGCCGTGGCGGATTCCGGACGTCAGCACCTACGAGCCGATCGAGCACACCTTCGCCAAGTCCGGCGAGCCGTTCCAGCCGTACGCCCGCGACCCGGAGACTCTGGCCCGCCAGTTCGCGGTCCCCGGCACGCCCGGCCTCGAGCACCGCATCGGCGGGCTGGAGGCGGCCAACGGCTCGGGCAACATCTCCTACGAGCCGAAGAACCACGACCTGATGGTGCGGCTGCGGCAGGCCAAGATCGACGGCATCGCCGTGCCCGGACCTCGAGGTCGACGACCCGACCGGCGACGCCGAACTGCTGATGCTCGGCTGGGGCAGCAGCTACGGCCCCATCGGCGAGGCGTGCCGCCGCGCGCGGCGCAAGGGCATCAAGGTCGCCCAGGCGCACCTGCGCAACCTCAACCCCTTGCCCGCCAACCTGGGCGAGGTGCTGCGGCGCTACCCCAACGTGGTGTTGCCGGAGATGAACCTCGGTCAGCTGGCGCTGCTGCTGCGCGGCAAGTACCTGGTCGACGTCCAGTCGGTGACCAAGGTGGAGGGCATGGCATTCCTGGCCGACGAGGTCGAAGGGCATCATCGACGCTGCGCTCGACGGAACGTTGGGCGACAAGGAAATCGACAAGGCCAAGTTCGCCCGGCTGGCGGCGGCCACCGTCGAGCGCTGAAGCAACTGGTGTGGGAGCTGATCGCATGACTGACCTGATTGGTGCGGATCTCGGGCCTGACGGCTGCCGAGACCAGCTTGGGTGCCGACGACCGACGAGCCGCAGAAGGCGCAAGGACTTCACCAGCGACCAGGAGGTCCGCTGGTGCCCCGGCTGCGGTGACTACGTCATCCTGAACACCATCCGCAACTTCCTGCCCGAACTCGGGCTGCGCCGCGAGAACATCGCGTTCGTCAGCGGTATCGGCTGCTCGAGCCGCTTCCCGTACTACCTGCAGACCTACGGTTTCCACTCGATCCACGGCCGCGCGCCGACCATCGCGACCGGGCTGGCGCTGGCCCGCGAAGACCTGTCGGTCTGGGTGGTCACCGGCGACGGCGACGCGCTGTCGATCGGTGGCAACCACCTGATCCACGCGCTGCGCCGCAACGTCAACCTCACGATCCTGCTGTTCAACAACCGGATCTACGGTCTGACCAAGGGGCAGTACTCGCCGACCTCGGAGATCGGCAAGGTCACCAAGTCCACCCCGATGGGCTCGCTGGACTACCCGTTCAACCCGGTGTCGCTGGCGCTGGGCGCCGAGGCGACGTTCGTCGGCCGCGCGCTGGACTCCGACCGCAAGGGGCTGACGCGAGGTGCTGCGTGGCGCCGCCGCAGCACCGCGGCGCCGCGCTCGTCGAGATCATGCAGGACTGCCCGATCTTCAACGACGGCTCGTTCGACGCACTGCGCAAGGAGGGCGCCGAGGAGCGGCTCATCAACCTGCGCCACGGCGAGCCGATCACCTTCGGCGCCAACGGCGAATACTGCGTGGTCAAGTCGGGATACGGCCTCGAGGTCGCCAAGACCGCCGACGTGTCGGCGGACGAGATCGTCGTCCACGACGCGCAGCGACAGGATCCGGCGTACGCGTTCGCGCTGTCGCGGCTGTCCGAGCAGAACCTCGACCACATGGTGATGGGCATCTTCCGACAGGTCAGCAAGCCGACCTACGACGACGCCGCCCGCGAGCAGGTCGCGTCGGCGCGTGACGCCAAGCCGCACGACACGGCCGCGTTGCAGTCGCTGCTGCGAGGTAAAGACACCTGGACCGTCGACTAATCTCACTGACGTGACGTCCCCCGTGCCGCTGGCCGCGGTCGTTCTGGCCGGCGGGGCATCCCGCCGGATGGGCCGCGACAAGGCCACTGCCACCTTCGACGGCGAGACCCTGGTCGAGCGGACGGTCGCCGCCGTCGAGCCCTCGATGCGCGCCGGTGTTCGTCGTCGCCGCACCCGGACAGGCGCTGCCAACGCTGCGAGCCGAGATCCTGCGCGACGATGTTCGCGGTGTCGGGCCGCTGCTGGCGACCGGCCGCGGGCTTCGTGCGGCCGCGGAGGCCGGACTCGAGCTCGCCTTCGTCTGCGCCGTGGACATGCCCCTGCTGTCCGCTGACCTGATCGACGAGCTCACCGGTCCCGCCGTCCGTCTCGGAGCCGACGTCGTGTTGCCGTGGGACGGCCGGTCGCACTACCTGGCCGGGATCTACCGCACCGGCCTGCACGAACGAGTGGCCGAACTGGTCGCGGCGGGGGAGCGCAGCATGCGGGCGTTGGTCGACACCGTCGACACGCAGCGGGTCGTCATGCCCGAGCAGGCGTCACTGACGAACGTGAACACCATCGCGGAGCTGAGGGACGCGGCCTCGAAGCGGATCGCCTAGCAAACTCGAAGGCTGATTGCGCGTAATTCGTTGAGCACCGTGTCTTGTTCAGCAATCGAATTGCGTCGGGATTTCGTCGTGCCGGTACGACGTGGGGATGACGAGGGCTGCCACTCTCTCGGATGCCGCCGCGACATCGACGTCTGAGTCATGAATGCTGTTGTACAACAGCAATATTCGATATGCGACGGCGGGCAGATGTGCCGACTCGATCACGGGCTGAGGGCGACTTCCGTTCGCGGGAAAGGTGGGAACAGCCGTGTTCGGCCGAGATTGCGGGTGGCGAGCCACCCGTCCAGATTCCTGGCTGGAAAGAGTCAGCTCGGATGAGTCGCCCGTGGCCACGCGTATCAGTGGTCGCGGAAATAGTCTATGGCGCAGAGCATTTGATGAATCGTCATGTTTCACTGCCGGTTCGATATGGCGTTGCCGTGAGAAGGTCCAGCAGGGGTGTCAGTGAAATACCAACCGGCATAGCGGATTTAGGGTTCATGCTGTCTGGAGGGGCGTCTACCCCCGTCAGCGAACTGATCCTAGAATGCGGACGCTTTCCGGCGACTTTTCCACTTGCGCTGAGTGTTTCGATGCATACCTGTGCGTATGGACGGCTGCCGCAGGGGTGTGGTGGCTCACAAAATGCTAGTGAGATGGCTCACGGTGACACGCCAGAACTGAGGAATTGATGCCTTCGTCAAACGCGCGGATGACCTGCGTAGACGAGTCTTGGCATCGTTCGTGATCGATCCGTGATCTGAGCGCGACACGTTCTTCACCGAAATGACTTTCGCCGAATCGGTTTGTACGGTCCTTATCAGCTTCTCAGGGAGCAAATAATTCAAAAACCACGAACCTGCGTGTGAGTGGGGCCAGGGCGGCGCTGCCGCCGCCGGCCGTCGGGCCTGAGCGCCCGGTGAGGCACCTCTGGCCTCCCGCTGCCGCACCTAACCGAGACGGTGCGGCCCATAACCCCGGCCTGTGACCAGGCATGTCCCCGTGCGCCCGCGCATGGGTGTCGGTGGTGCGCGCTCGTCGAAAGGATCGAAGTTGAAGAACATCCGCAAGACGCTTGGACTGGCGACCTTCGCCGGAGCCCTCGCCGTGGCGCCGTTTGCGCTGGCAGGCACTGCTAACGCGGACAGCGTCAACTGGGATGCCGTCGCGGCCTGCGAGTCGGGCGGCAACTGGGGCATCGCGACCGGAAACGGGTACTACGGCGGCCTGCAGTTCACCATGGGCACCTGGCGTGCCAACGGTGGCAGCGGTGCGCCGCACAACGCCAGCCGTGAGGAGCAGATCCGCGTCGCGGAGAACGTCTTGCAGACGCAGGGCATCGGCGCGTGGCCGATCTGTGGCCGGCGCGGCTAGTAACAAGTAGGACCTGTTGAGGCGGTGTCCGGGCGATATGCCCGGGCACCGCCTCTTCTTTCTCAGAGGCCTCTTACGCCAGATAAGTAACGATTAAAACTTTTGACGCTCCCGTAACAGGTGACCTTCATCACGCGAAACACCGTATGACCGCATCGAAGCAAGCACAGCGCTTCGCGCGGGCCTTGAGTTCAAACGGTCGGGGAAGGACCGCAGTGATGAATATTCGGAAATTTGTTGCCAAGGGCTTGTTGGCCGCCGCCATCTCCGGTGCACTCGCCATCGTGCCGATGGCCATGTCGACCGCCACCGCGAACGCGGACTCGGTGAACTGGGACGCGATCGCCGAGTGCGAATCCGGTGGCAACTGGTCCATCAACACCGGCAACGGCCACTACGGCGGCCTGCAGTTCAAGCAGGCGACCTGGAGCTCCAACGGCGGGGTGGGCAACCCCGCGACCGCCTCGCGCGCCGAGCAGATCCGTGTCGCCGAGAACGTCCTCCGCACCCAGGGCCTCAAGGCCTGGCCGAAGTGCGGGCCCCGTGGCGCCTCACCCGCCGTGTGGCGGAATCCGAGCGCCTCGACGCCGACCGCGCCGACCGCGCCTGCCGCCGCGACAGGTTGCTCCGCGATGCCCTCCGCCGGGCTGTTCGGCTTCATCAACCCGCGCCAGATGTGCACCGCGCTGCTCAACCCGTTGGGCAGCCTGGGCACGACGACACGCTGAACTCGTTGCCCTGCGGGTCGACCCGCAGGCCCGGGTCTGTCCGCAGCGTCCACTGCCAACGGTTAGGCACGACGCGCTCGTCATCGTTTCGGATGAATTTCCAGATCAGCGACTCCCAGCCGGACGCGCCGTAGAGCCAGCGGGGGGTGCCGTCGGGTCCGTCTCGGACTTCGGCGCTGACCACCTCCGCCCACCACGCGGCGAGGTGTTCCGGTCGGTCACTGTCGGTACACACCGCGAAGGCGCGCGCCGGTGGACCATCAAGCCGCGGATCGTGGAACGCGCAGAACTCGTTGCCCTCGACATCGGCGAGTGTGATCCAGTCGGGATATTCGCCCAGAACAGATGCGCCCAGATCCACCAACGGCGCTATGTCGCGGACGTAGAGATCGAGGTGCACCCGGTTCTTCACAGTTTTCCGACGTTGCTCCGGGCGAAAAGCCAACAGACCTCGCCGCGCGGGTGAGCCGAGCGCACCGGCCCAGAACGATTCCGCGGCCGCTGGATCGGCGGCCTCCACGAGCAGGGGGCCGAGGGCGATGGTCATGCCGGTTCGAGGTCGCGTTTGGTGGGGAGCGCGAACGCCGACCGCGCAGCCACCGCAGCCAAGTGCCTCGTCAGCAGCGCTTCCGGACCCAGGACGGTCGCACGGCTCACCGCTGCGCTGAACAACGGCGGCAGGTTCACGATCTGACCGATCATCTTCGACTCGCGCACCATCGAGCGAACCCGTGGACGGCGGAACGTCGCGAACCGCCCGAACGCGGCGGCCAGGTCGTCCGTTACGTCGACGAAAGACGCCAAGATGGCGGCGTCCTCGAGTCCTTGACAGCCGCCCTGACCGAGGTGCGGTCGCATGGGATGAGCGGCATCGCCCACCGCGACGATGGGCCCGCGGGCCCATTGCCGGGCCGTATCGCGGTCGTACAGGTCGTTCTGCAATACGCACCCGGGGTCCGTCGCGGCCAGAACCGTGGGGATGGGCTCCGCCCAGGTGCCGAACTTCTCCTTGAGATAGTTCAGCTCGCCGCGCGGCGCAGTTCTTCCTTCGGGTGCGCGTTCGGTGGCGAACCAATAGGTGCTGTCCACTCCCAACGGCACGTGGCCGAATTCGATGGCCGGGCCCATGACCTCGCCTGCGACATCGGGGTCGATGCTGCAGTCAGCCACGCCGCGCCATGCGGTGTAGCCGACGTAACGGTTGTGAAGGGGGCCGTTGAGGTGTCGCGCCACCACCGAATGTGTGCCGTCCGCGCCGACGACCGCATCGACCTCGATGGTCGAGTCCGACGTGGAGTCCGAGACGGCCACCCGGACACCGCCCGGGGTTGCCACCAGCGACCGGGCCACGACTCCGTATCGCAGGGTGCCCGGGCCAAGCGCATCGGCGAGCACCGCGGTCAGCGCATTGCGGTGAATCACCACCAGCGGCTCACCCAGTGCCTTGACGAGTCGTTGCGGCGAGGGGTGTCGCAACCAGGTGCCATCGCGCCAGCGCAGCGCCCCAGCCGTGATCCGGCCTCCGGCGGCGCGGACGGCATCACCCAAACCGAGTTCGTCGAGCGCGGCCAGCGCGTTGGGCCAGATGCTGATGCCCGCGCCGGACGACGTGTCGGTGCGCTCTTCGATGACCGTGACGTCGTGTCCGCGCTGTTGTAGCGCGTTGGCGGTCGCCAGCCCGGCGATGCCCGCACCGATCACCAGGATCCGCTTCGGCATCCGTCGAACGTAGCGCGCGGCCGCTACAGATCGAAGACGAGAAGGGTGCTGGTTGCCGTGGCCACGACGGCGCCGGACCCGTCCGTCACCACGCCTTCGGCGAAGCCCACTCGGGATCCGGACTTCACGATCGTGCCGGTGGCGGTGAGGACGCCGCTGGTGAGGCGGACCGCCTTGAGGTAGTTCACCTTGATCTCGATCGAGGTGTAACCCTTGCCCGCAGCCAGGGTGCTGTGGAGGGCGCAGCCTGTCACCGAATCCAGCAGTGTGCAGATCAGCCCGCCGTGGATCGCGCCTATCGGGTTGTAGGCGGATTCGTCTGGCCGGCAGGTGAATACCACCCGGCCGTTTTCGGCCTCGACGATCGCGAACTCCATCAGCCCACCGATGGGCGGCTGCGGAAGACGGCCGTCGGCCATCGCCCGCAAGTAATCGAGGCCCGCCATCGACAGCCCCTTGGCGGTGCTTGGACCCGGCTCATGCCAGGTGATGGTCTTCGAGCGCTGCGGTCCCCAGTCCGCCCGGGCCTCGGTATCGGTCAGCTCCGCAGTCATCGCTTGTCCTTCAGGCTGGTCATTGACGGGTAGTGGCGTTGGCGATCTGGATCGTCGAGGGAGACGGCGTGCACCTTGCCCCACGCCAACAGGGCATCCAGGACGGGAATCAGTGCCTCGCCGGATTCGGTGAGTCGGTACTCATAACGCGCGGGAGCGCTCTGGTATTGCGACCGCGCGACAACACCGGTGTTCTCCAGCGCCTTCAACCGGGCCGCAATGCGGTCGCGCGGTGCGCCGGTGCCCTTCACGATGTCGGTGAAGTGGGTGGCGCCCAACGCGATCTCCCGCACGACGAGCAGTGCCCAGCGCTCCCCGACGAGTTCCAGCGCCGCCGCGATCGGACACGGCCGACCCGGGAGCTCAGCCAATGGCGGTGACGGTGCGGTGGTCATGTGGGCAGCATGCCAGGAGTAAGTTTGAAAATCAAACTTACATATCCTGTGCTACGAACATGAGGATGACCGAGGCCACGCCGTTCCACGATCTCGACGCCTATGTCGCGCTCCCGCGGG
Source organism: uncultured Actinomycetota bacterium (assembly GCA_963805835.1). Lineage (GTDB taxonomy): Bacteria > Actinomycetota > Actinomycetes > Mycobacteriales > Mycobacteriaceae > Mycobacterium. Next base: position 9,177 of record CAWDVX010000020.1, read on the forward strand.
TGTCGGGCCTGGCGGTGTCGGCGGACGGGACTCGCGTGGTGACGACCATCGCGGAGCTCAATGACAAGCGCACCGAGTACGTCAGCGCGGTGTGGGAAGTGGATCCGGCTGGCGTGGCGCCGGCCCGGCGGTTGACCCGTGGCGCCAAGGGTGAGTCGTCGCCGGTGTTCACCGCGGGCGGTGACGTGCTGTTCGTGGCGAGACGGCCGCACGAGGACGACGACAAGGCGCCCGCGACCCTGTGGCGGCTGCCGTCGGCGGGTGGCGAGGCTTTCGAAACACTGTCGTTGCCCGGCGGAGTCGAGTCGGTACGCTCCGCGCGCGGCGCCGAGGTCGCCGTCGTGAGCGGGCCCATGATGCCCTCGGCCCGCAGCGTCGACGACGATCGCCGCGTTCGGGATCTGCGTAGGGACAACAAGATCACGGCGATTCTGCATACGGGTTACCCGATCCGTCACTGGGACAAAGATCTTGGTCCCGGCGAGCCGCATCTGTTCCGTACGGATCTCGACAGCGGTGAGCCCAAGGACCTGACCACCTCGCCTGGAAGTGCCTTGAGGGACGCGGATTTCGACGTCAGCTCCGACGGCGCCTTCGTGGTTACCAGCTGGCAGGGGCCGGGAGCGAACGCTTCGAGGCACGCTGTGCTGGTACGCATCGACACCGACAGCGGCGAGCGGACCGTGATCGCCGACGATCCCGACGCCGACCTGTGGAACCCGGTGATCGCACCGGACGGATCGTCGGTCGCCTATACCCGCGAAGCATACTCGACGCCCGAAGTAGCGCCGCGAATCACACTGTGCTGCATGCGCTTCGGCGAATCCCCGGTCGATCTCGCGCTGGACTGGGACCGCTGGCCGTCCTCGGTCACGTGGTCGTGCGACGGGTCTGCGCTGATCGTCACCGCCGACCAGGACGGCCGTGCTCCCGTCTTCCGAATCGAACCGGCCGGTGGCACTGTCACGCAGCTGACGTATGACGACTTTGCCTACACCGATGTCACCGCCGCCCCCGACGACGTGCTCTACGCACTGCGCACCTCCTACGCTGCGCCGCCCCATCCGGTGCGCATCGATGCCGACGGGTCCGTCATCGAGTTGCCCTGCGTCGATCTGCCTCGGCTACCGGGCACGTTGACCGAGGTCGAGACAGCGGCAACCGACGGTACCCGGGTGCGCTCGTGGCTGGTGTTGCCCGAAGGCGATGCGCCTGCGCCGTTGCTGTTGTGGATTCACGGTGGTCCGCTGGGCAGCTGGAACGTCTGGTCGTGGCGATGGAACCCGTGGCTGTTGGCGGCGCGAGGTTACTCGGTGTTGCTTCCCGATCCGGGATTGTCCACCGGATACGGCCAGGACTTCATCCAGCGGGGGTGGGGGGCGTGGGGGAGCGCCCCATTCGACGATCTGATGGCGGCCACGGACGCCGCGTGCGCGCACCCGCGCGTCGACGCCGATCGCACCGCGGCGATGGGCGGATCCTTCGGCGGCTACATGGCCAATTGGGTTGCCGGGCAGACTGATCGGTTCGACGCGATCGTCACCCACGCCAGCCTGTGGGCGCTCGACCAGTTCGGCGCCACCACGGATTCGGCGTACTACTGGATGCGGGAGATGACCCCGACGATGGCCGCGGCGAACTCTCCGCACCACCATGTCGGCCAGATCGCCACTCCGATGCTGGTCATCCACGGCGACAAGGACTATCGCGTGCCGATTTCAGAGGCGCTGCGCCTGTGGTACCAACTGCTGACCGAATCCCGCCTCCCGGCGGCGGAGGATGGCACCAGCGCGCACCAGTTCCTGTATTTCCCATCGGAAAACCATTGGGTGCTCAGCCCTCAGCACGCCATCGTCTGGTACCAGGTGGTGACCGCGTTCCTCAGCCGTCACGTCCTGGGTGAGGACGTCGAGCTGCCGGAGACGCTCGGGTAGCGTCGTGGCCATGAGCGGACAACGCGAGTTCGACATCGTCCTGTACGGCGCAACCGGCTTCGTCGGGAAGCTGACTGCCGAGTATCTGGCCAAAGCGGGTGGTGACGCGCGCATCGCCCTGGCGGGCCGGTCCACGGACAAGTTGCTCGCGGTCCGGGAGACGTTGGGGGAGAACGCTCAATCGTGGCCGGTCATTGTCGCGGATGCGTCGCAGCCGTCCACACTGAACGCGATGGCAGCTCGGACCCAGGTGGTGGTGACCACCGTCGGGCCGTACCTGAAGTACGGATTGCCGCTGGTGGCAGCATGTGCGGCCGCGGGCACCGACTACGCGGATCTGACGGGTGAAGGCGCTGTTCATCCGCGAATGCATCGACCTATATCACAAGCAGGCCATCGACACCGGCGCACGTATCGTTCACTCGTGTGGATTCGACTCCGTCCCTTCGGATCTCACGGTATTTGCGCTCCACCGCCGCGCGGAACAGGATAAGTCAGGTCAGCTCGCCGACACCAACCTGGTGGTGCGAACTTTCGCTGGAGGAGTGTCGGGCGGCACTGTCGCATCGATGTTGGAGTTGATGCGCGCGGCCTCGTCCGACCCCGATGCCAGGCGGGTGATGAACGACCCCTACACGCTGACGCCCGATCGGGCAGCCGAACCGGAACTCGGCGGTCAGCCGGACCTGCGCTGGCGTCGCGGCGGTGACATCGCCCCTGAATTGAAGGGCTACTGGGTCGGACCGTTCGTGATGGCCGCCGCGAACACACGAATTGTCCGTCGCAGCAATGCATTACTAGATTACGCATATGGCCGGCGGTTCGAGTACGCCGAGCAGATGAGCATGGGTCGCTCGTTTGCCGCACCGCGTGGCGGCCGCAGTGAGCGCTGCGGCGAACAATGTGACGATGGCGCTGGGGAGCCGCTACTTCGACCGGCTGCCGCGCAAGCTCGTCGACCGCATCGCGCCGAAGCCCGGCACCGGTCCCAGCGAACGCACGCGCGAACGCGGCCACTACACCGTCGAGACGTACACCACCACGACAAGCGGCGTGCGTTATCGGTCGACGATGTCGCAGAAGGGCGACCCCGGGTACAAGGCCACGTCGGTGTTGCTCGGCGAGTGCGGCCTGGCGTTGGCACTCGACCGCGACCGCCTTGCCGATCTGCATGGTGTGCTGACGCCCGCGGCGGCGATGGGCGATGCGTTGCTGGCCCGATTCCCCGCCGCCGAGGTGTCATTGGAGACGACGCGATTGAATTGATCTGCGCTCGGAGAACGACTGTGCGCCAACACGCATTTCGACTAGCGTTGATCGCATATCCCAGCGACGAAGGTGGGCAGCTATGGCTGGTCTGGATGATCTCTACGCGCAAATCCCGGTACAGGACATTGCCAACAGGATCGGCGCCGATGAAGGCGAAGTGAACAACGCCATTCGGACCCTGGTGCCCGCGCTGGTCGGTGGGCTGGCCGAGAACGTGCAGGCCGATCAGATCGACTCGAGCGACCTCGAATCCGCCGTTGCGCGGCAAGGCGCGAGCGGTCTGTTCGACGGCGGCGTCAGTGTCGACCAGGTCGACGAGAAGCAGGGCGACCAGTTCGTCGCGAAGATCTTCGGCGGCAACGACAGCGGCGCCGTGGCCTCCGCGCTCGCCGACAAAGGCGCTGGTGGCGGCGACCTGATCAAGCAGCTGCTACCGATTCTGGCGCCGATCGTGCTGGCCTACATCGGCAAGCAACTGGGCAAGGGCTCGGCGCCGGCCGAGCAGTCGCCCGCCGGCGGCGGAGGGCTCGGCGACATCCTCGGCGGCATCCTGGGCGGCGCAGGTGGCGGTGGAGGCGGCGGCAATAACCCGCTCGGCAGCATCCTGGGCAGCGTGCTGGGCGGTGGCGGCAGCGGCCAGAGCAACCCGATCGGCGAGATTCTCGGCGGCCTGCTCGGCGGCAAGAAGTAGCTTTCTCTGCGCGAGGAAGGCGTAAACGTCTCCTTTCGGCCAGCGTGTTGGGGCCTTTTCCGTCTTCTGGCGCGGTGTTCCTAGACTTGCGGGGTGACCGACAGCTCCCGCCCCGGCCTCGATGCCCTGCCCAAATCCTGGGATCCCGGCGCGGTCGAGAGCGACCTCTACCAGGGCTGGGTCGACGCCGGCTACTTCGAGGCCGACGCCACGAGCGACAAGCCCCCGTATTCGATCGTCCTGCCGCCTCCGAACGTGACCGGCAGCCTGCACATGGGCCATGCGCTCGATCACACGCTGATGGACGCGCTGACGCGGCGCAAACGCATGCAGGGCTACGAGGTGCTGTGGTTGCCCGGCATGGACCATGCGGGGATCGCCACCCAGAGCGTCGTCGAAAAGCAGCTCGCCGTCGACGGTAAGACCAAAGAGGACTTCGGTCGCGAGCTGTTCATCGACAAGGTGTGGGACTGGAAGCGCGAGTCCGGTGGCACCATCGGCTGGCAGATGCGGCGCGCTCGGCGACGGTGTCGACTGGAGCCGCGACCGTTTCACCATGGACGACGGCCTGTCCCGCGCGGTGCGCACCATCTTCAAGCGGCTGTTCGATGCCGGGTTGATCTACCGCGCCGAGCGGCTGGTCAACTGGTCGCCGGTACTTCAGACCGCGGTCTCCGACCTCGAGGTCTCCTACACCGACGTCGAAGGCGAGCTGGTGTCGATCCGCTACGGCTCGCTGCGCGACGACGAACCGCACATCGTGGTGGCCACCACCCGGGTGGAGACCATGCTGGGCGATACGGCGATCGCGGTGCACCCCAACGACGAGCGCTATCGCGATCTGGTCGGCAAGACCCTGCCGCACCCGTTCGTCGACCGCGAGATGGTCATCGTCGCCGACGAACACGTTGACCCCGAGTTCGGCACCGGCGCAGTCAAAGTCACCCCGGCACACGATCCCAATGACTTCGAGATCGGCATGCGTCATCAACTGCCGATGCCGACGATCATGGACACCAAGGGCCGGATCGCCGACACCGGAACCGAATTCGACGGTCTGGACCGCTTCGAGGCGCGGGTCAAGGTCCGCGAGGCGCTGGCCGCAGCAGGGACGCGTCGTCGAGGAGAAGCGGCCTTACGTGCACAGCGTCGGACACTCCGAGCGCAGCGGTGAACCGATCGAACCGCGGCTGTCCCTGCAGTGGTGGGTCAAGGTGGAGTCGCTGGCGAAGGCTGCCGGGGATGCCGTGCGCGAGCACCACACCGTGATTCATCCGCCGAGCCTGGAGCCGCGCTGGTTCGCCTGGGTCGACAACATGCACGACTGGTGCATCTCGCGTCAGCTGTGGTGGGGCCATCGGATCCCGATATGGCACGGTCCCGACGGCGACATGGTGTGCGTCGGTCCCGACGAGACTCCGCCCGAGGGCTGGGAGCAGGACCCCGACGTGCTGGACACCTGGTTCTCGCTCCGCGCTGTGGCCGTTCTCGACCATGGGCTGGCCCGACCACACCCCTGAACTCCAGAAGTTCTATCCCACTTCAGTTCTGGTGACCGGCTACGACATCCTGTTCTTCTGGGTGGCACGGATGATGATGTTCGGCACCTTCGTCGCCGACGATGCCGCGATCACCAGCGACGGTCGGCGCGGACCGCAGGTGCCGTTCGACAACGTCTTCCTGCACGGCCTGATCCGCGACGAGTTCGGCCGCAAGATGAGCAAATCCCGCGGTAATGGCATCGACCCGCTGGACTGGGTCGAGAAGTTCGGCGCCGACGCGCTGCGGTTCACGCTGGCGCGCGGCGCGAGCCCCGGCGGCGACCTGTCGATCGGCGAGGATCACGCACGGGCCTCGCGCAACTTCGCGACCAAACTGTTCAATGCGACCCGCTTCGCCTTGATGAACGGGGCCGCACCGGCTCCGCTGCCCGACACCAGCGAGCTGACCGACGCCGACCTGTGGATCCTGGGCCGGTTGGAAGAGGTTCGCGCCGACGTAGATGCGGCGTTCGGCTCACTACGAGTTCAGTCGCGCATGCGAATCGCTGTACCACTTCGCCTGGGATGAATTCTGCGACTGGTATGTGGAGCTGGCCAAGGTGCAGCTCGCAGACGGCGTTCAACACACGACTGCAGTGCTGGCCGCCGCGCTCGACACACTGCTCAAGCTGCTGCATCCCGGTCATGCCGTTCGTCACCGAGGTGCTGTGGAAGACGTTGACCGGCGGCGAGTCGTTGGTCATCGCCGACTGGCCGCAGCCGTCGGGATTTGCGGTGGATCCGGTTGCGACACAGCGGATCACCGACATGCAGAAGCTGGTCACCGAGGTGCGGCGGTTCCGCAGCGACCAGGGACTCAACGATCGGCAGCGGGTACCCGCACGGTTGTCCGACGTGGTCAAGGCGGACCTGGAGGCGCAGCTGCCCGCCGTCACGTGCGTTGGCCTGGCTGACCTCTGCAGAAGACGGCTTCAGTCCCGTCGGCCGCGGTGGAGGTGCGGTTGTCGCAAGCCACCGTCGTCGTGGAACTGGACACCTCGGGCACCGTCGACGTCGCCGCCGAGCGGCGCCGGCTGGAGAAGGATCTCGCGGCCGCGCAGAAGGAGCTGGCGGGCACCGAGGGCAAGCTCGGCAACGACGCGTTCCTCGCCAAGGCGCCGGCGGACGTCGTCGACAAGATCCGCCAGCGCCGGCAGGTGGCGCGAGAGGAAGTCGATCGAATCACCGCGCGCCTGGCCGGCTCTGCAATGACCGTCCCCGACGCCGGACGAGATCGCATCGTTGCTTCAGGTCGAGCACCTGCTCGATCAGCGTTGGCCGGAGACGAAACTCGAACCCAGCACGACCCGCATCTCTGCGCTGATGGAACTGCTCGGTTCACCGCAGCGCGGCTACCCCTCGATCCACATCGCGGGAACCAACGGCAAGACGTCGGTGGCGCGGATGGTCGATGCGCTGCTGACCGCGTTCAGCCGCCGCACCGGGCGCACCACCAGCCCGCACCTGCAGTCTGCGGTCGAGCGCATCGCGATCGACGGGCGGCCGATCAGCCCCGCGACGTACGTGGAGACCTACCGCGAGATCGAACCGTTCGTGCACCTCGTCGACCAGCAGTCCGAAGCGGCGGGCGGTCCGCGACTGAGCAAGTTCGAGGTGGTCACCGGCATGGCGTTCGCCGCGTTCGCCGATGCACCTGTCGATGTGGCGGTCGTCGAGGTCGGTCTCGGCGGGCGCTGGGACGCCACCAACATCGTCGACGCACCCGTCGCGGTCATCACCCCGATCGGCGTGGACCACGCCGACTACCTGGGCGACACCATCGCCGAGATCGCCGGGGAGAAGGCCGGGGTCATCAAGAAGCAGGAAGACGACCTGGTGCCGACCGACACCGTCGCGGTGATCGCGCGGCAGGTGCCCGAAGCGATGGAAGTGCTTCTGGCGCAGGCGGTGCGCGCCGATGCCGCGGTGGCCCGCGAGGATTCGGAGTTCGCGGTGCTCGGCAGGCAGATCGCCGTCGGCGGCCAGCTTCTCGAGCTGCAGGGCCTCGGCGGGCGTGTACTACGGACGTCTTCCTGCCGCTGCACGGCGAACATCAGGCGCACAACGCCGTCGGTCGCGCTGGCCGCGGTCGAGGCGTTCTTCGGGGCGGGCGCGCAGCGGCAATTGGACATCGACACGGTGCGTGCGGGCTTCGCGTCGGTCACCAGCCCCGGCCGGCTGGAGCGGTTGCGCAGCGCTCCAACGGTTTTCATCGACGCCGCCCACAACCCGGCAGGAGCGGCGGCGCTCGCGCAGGCGCTGCAGGAGGAATTCGACTTCCGTTTCCTTGTCGGCGTCGTGTCGGTGATGGCGGACAAGGACGTCGACGGGATCCTCGCCGCGCTGGAACCGGCGCTTGACCAGATCGTGGTGACCCACAACGGTTCGCCCCGCGCGCTGGATGTCGAGGCGCTGGCGATTCGCGCCGAGGAGCGGTTCGGCCAGGAACGGGTGATCGCCGCTGCGACGCTGCCCGACGCGATCGAGACCGCTACCGCGCTGGTCGAAGACGCCGGTACCGAGGGCGAGGGCCTGGGGGGTTTCGGAGGGGTGGGAATGGTGATCACCGGTTCGGTCGTCACCGCCGGCGCGGCGCGGACGCTGTTCGGCAAGGAACCAGAATGACCGAGCAACCACAAGGCCAGCCCGATCCGTGGAAGAGCTTCCGCGGCGTGATGGCCGGCACGCTGATCCTCGAGGCGATCGTCGTGCTGCTCGCGCTGCCGGTGGTAGCCCGCATCGGCGGGGGACTGACGGCGGCCAGCGGCGGATATCTGGTCGGGCTCGCCGTCGTGCTGGTGCTGTTCGCCGGAATCCAGGGCCGGTCATGGGCCATCTGGGCCAACCTGGCAGTGCAGGTGGTGCTGATCGCCGGTGTCGTCGTCCACGGCGCGATCGGCTTCATCGGACTTGTTTTCCTCGGTGTGTGGCTGCTGATCGCCTATCTGCGGTTCGAGGTGCTGCGCCGGCAGAAGCGCGGACTCCTGCCGGGCCAGCAGCTGCCGCCGGACTAGATCTGATTGCCGGCCGACAATGCATCCCGACGACGACGACAACCCGACCGCTAGTCCGCGCTGACGACGCGAGCTTCGCACGCCGCTCGCTTCGTGTGTGATCGTCGCCCGGCTAGGCTGTCGGCCGTGACTGAGCCGACTGAGCGGACCCTCGTGTTGATCAAGCCCGACGGCGTCAAGCGGCGCCTGGTCGGCGAGATTCTCAGCCGAATCGAACGGAAGGGCCTGACCATCGCGGCCCTGAGCTGCAGGACGTCAGCGACGAACTGGCCCGCAAGCACTACGCCGAGCACGACGGCAAGCCCTTCTTCGCGTCGCTGCTGGAGTTCATCACCTCCGGGCCCTGTGGTGGCGGCCATCGTGGAGGGCCCGCGGGCCATTGCCGCGTTTCGCCAGATCGCCGGCGGAACCGACCCCGTCGAGAAGGCCACGCCCGGCACGATCCGCGGCGATTTCGCGCTGGTCACCCAGTACAACCTGGTGCATGGCTCGGATTCGCCGGAGTCCGCCGCCCGCGAAATCGAGCTCTGGTTCCCCGGCGCGTAGCGACCGCAAATGGCCGGCTCGTCCGGGTTGGTCAGGTGCGGCGGCGTGATGTGGGATACTGAGGCTCGGGTAGCCGGTCCCTCAACCAGGGGGCGGATGCCCGAATGAAGACTTAGACGTGCGCGACCATCGCCACGCGCGATGCGGCGCCGACCGTCCAGCCATCATTCAGACCGGCACTGAGAGGTTCCCAGCCAGGGGATTGCTCGGGGCGAGACCATAACAAGCTCGGGCGAAGTTGGCCCGGGTCAATAGCGGAAGCCCTCGCGTGGCCGCGTCAAATACGACGCGCCCGGGGGCTAAAGGAGACTACGTGGCCGACAGTGACCATTCTGCAGCCCAAACCGAAGCCCTATCAGAAGAAACACAGCCCGCGGAGGACGCTCAGCCTGAGACGCTGACCGTCCAGTCGCCGGTTGAGCAGCCCGAGGAATCCGACACCGATACCGGTGCCGAGGGTGCGTCGGCCGAACGTCGAGGCGGAGCCTGCTGCGGCCGGCACCGACGGCGACGAGCCCGAATCCCGGCTGATGCTCGAAACCGCCGCCCAAAACGGCCCCGAGCCTGCCGACTACCAGCCGCTGTTCGTGGCTCCTCAGCCGGTTCGGATCGAGTACGACTCCGGTGACGATCGATGACGACGATGACGACGACGACGACGACGGCGACGATTCCGGTCCGGATTCCGACGACGAGCAGTCCGATCGGCCGTCCGGCCGGCGTCGGCGCCGGGGACGGCGTGGACGTGGCCGCGGTCGAGGTGAGCAGAACGGCGACGACTCCGACGACAGCGAGTCCGATGGCCGGGGCAGCGGTCAGGACTCCGGTGACGATTCGGACGACTCAGACGATTCCGACGACGACAACGGAGACGACGACAGCGCGGGCGGCGAAGGTGGCGACGCGGCGCCGCCGCCGCCGCCGGCGCCGCAAGTCCGGTTCTGGCGACGACGGCGAGAACGGATCCTCCGATGATCCGCCGAACACGGTCGTCCATGAGCGCGAGCCGCGTAAGTCGGGCCGCGGCGACAAGTCCGCCAAGGACGGCGATGGCGAGATCCAGGGCATCAGCGGATCGACGCGGTTGGAGGCCAAGCGGCAGCGCCGTCGCGACGGTCGTGACGCGGGCCGTCGCCGCCCGCCGATCCTGAGCGAGGCCGAGTTCCTCGCCCGGCGCGAGGCCGTCGAGCGGATGATGGTCGTGCGCGACAAGGTCCGCACCGAACCGCCGCATGAGGGCGCGCGCTACACCCAGATCGCCGTGCTCGAAGACGGCGTCGTCGTGGAACATTTCGTGACATCGGCGGCGTCGGCGTCGCTGGTCGGCAACATCTACCTGGGAATCGTGCAGAACGTGCTGCCGTCGATGGAGGCGGCGTTCGTCGACATCGGTCGTGGCCGCAACGGCGTGCTCTACGCGGGCGAAGTCAACTGGGAGGCAGCCGGTCTCGGCGGGGCGGCCCGCAAGATCGAACAGGCCCTCAAGCCCGGCGACTACGTCGTCGTCCAGGTCAGCAAGGATCCGGTCGGGCACAAAGGCGCTCGGCTGACCACCCAGGTCTCACTGGCGGGCCGCTACCTCGTCTACGTGCCGGGCGCGTCGTCGACGGGGATCAGCCGCAAGCTGCCCGACACCGAACGACAGCGGCTCAAAGAGATTCTTCGCGAGGTCGTGCCGCCCGAGGCGGGCGTGATCATCCGCACCGCGTCGGAGGGCGTCAAGGAAGAGGACATCCGCACCGACGTCAACCGGCTGCAGGAACGATGGACGCAGATCGAGGAGAGGGCCGCCGAGACCAAGAAGAAGGCGGCAGGCGCGGCGGTCGCGCTCTACGAAGAGCCCGATGTGCTGGTCAAGGTCATCCGTGACCTGTTCAACGAGGACTTCACCGGTCTCATCGTGTCCGGCGACGAGGCCTGGAACACGATCAACGAGTACGTGAATTCGGTTGCGCCTGAACTTGTTCCGCGCATGACTCAATACGAGTCCGCTGCGGCCCGACGGCCCGGACGTGTTCGCCGTGCACCGCATCGACGAGCAGCTGACCAAGGCGCTGGACCGCAAGGTGTGGCTGCCATCGGGTGGCACGTTGGTCATCGACCGCACCGAGGCGATGACGGTGGTCGACGTGAACACCGGCAAGTTCACCGGTTCGGGCGGCAACCTGGAACAGACCGTCACCCGCAACAACCTCGAGGCCGCGGAGGAGATCGTCCGTCAGCTGAGGCTGCGCGATATCGGCGGCATCGTCGTCATCGACTTCATCGACATGGTCCTGGAGTCCAACCGCGATCTGGTGCTGCGTCGACTCACCGAAGCGCTGGCGCGCGACCGCACCCGCCATCAGGTTTCCGAGGTGACATCGCTCGGACTGGTCCAGTTGACACGAAAGCGCTTGGGCACAGGGCTGATCGAGGCCTTCTCGACCACCTGCCCGGATTGCGGTGGCCGGGGAATCCTGCTGCACGGTGATCCCGTCGATTCCGCGGCCACGGGCGGCGGACGCAAGGCAGAGCAGGGCGGGCGTCGCGGCAAGCGTGGCAAACGCGGCGGAAAATCAGAAGCAGAAGAGGTCGCCGTCGCCAAGGTGCCGTCGCATCCTGCCGGCGAGCACCCGATGTTCAAGGCGATGGCCGCGGCCAACGGTCGCCATGAGGACGACGACGAGGACGACAACGACACAGACGCGTCCGCCGAAGAAGTCGCCGAAGTCGATTCGGAGACCATTCGCAAAGCCGTCGCCGAGACCGCCGAGGAGGACCTCGACGACTCGGACGACGACTCGGACGACGACTCGACGACGACGACTCCGGACGACGACTCGGACGACGAGGACGACATCGACCTGGACGACGACGACGATGAAGACGATGACGATATCGAGGTCATCGGCTCAGACGACGACTCCGACGATGATTCGGACGACGACTCGACGACGACGAGGACGATGATCGGACGAGGACTCCGATGACGAGGACGACTTCGAGGATGACGAGCCGGTTCGGAGGGCCCCGGCCGCCGGTCGACATCGGCGGCGCGCCGCCGCGAGGCCCGCGGGACCGCCCATCAACGAGGACTGACAGCCTTGACCTGCGGTGATTTGACCCTCGCGGCGGGCCTCAAGTACCCTTGAGCAGTTGTCGCCAGGCTGCGGCCGGCGACAGGCGAAGACCCAGAAACCCAGACATGCGCAGCCACCAGTAGCGCGCGCCCACGAACGAGAAGAAGAGAAGGACCCGATGGCAGCCGAGAAAGCCACGTACGCGATCGTCAAGACCGGCGGCAAGCAGTACAAGGTCGCGGTCGGCGACGTGGTCAAGGTCGAGAAGCTCGAGGTCGAGGCCGGCGCGAAGGTGTCGCTGCCGGTCGCCCTGGTGGTCGACGGCGCGAAGGTCACCAGCGCTGCCAAGGACCTGGAGAAGGTCGCCGTCACCGGCGAGGTGCTCGAGCACACCAAGGGTCCCAAGATCCGCATCCACAAGTTCAAGAACAAGACCGGCTATCACAAGCGGCAGGGTCACCGTCAGCAGCTGACGGTCCTCAAGGTCACCGGAATCAAGTAGTAGGAGGCGACACATGGCACACAAGAAGGGCGCTTCCAGCTCACGCAACGGTCGCGACTCAGCCGCCCAGCGGCTCGGCGTCAAGCGGTTCGGCGGCCAGATCGTCAAGGCAGGCGAGATCATCGTCCGCCAGCGCGGCACCCATTTCCATCCCGGCATTAACGTCGGGCGCGGCGGTGACGACACGCTGTTCGCCACGGCTCCCGGTGCCGTCAATTCGGCACCAAGCGCGGCCGCAAGACGGTCAGCGTCGTGCGACCGTCGGCTTCGGAGGCCTAGCTCCCCGAGGACTTTCCGCGAACGTGAAGCTGCTGCGAGTTCTTTCGGTAAATCTCGCAACAGCTTCACACTCGGGAAGGACTTTCGATGCCCCGGTTCGTCGACCGCGTACGTGATTCACGCGAAGGCGGGCAACGGCGGTAACGGCTGCGCCTCGGTCCATCGCGAGAAGTTCAAACCACTCGGGGGACCCGACGGCGGCAACGGCGGGCGCGGCGGAAGCGTCGTGCTGGTCGTCGATCCGCAGGTGCACACCCTGCTCGATTTCCACTTCCATCCCCACGTCGTCGCGCCGTCCGGCAAGCAGGGCATGGGCGGCAACCGCGACGGGGCCGCAGGCGCCGACCTGGAGGTCAAGGTGCCCGACGGCACCGTCGTGCTCGACGGGAACGGCAGACTGCTCGCCGACCTGGTCGGCGCGGGCACCCGATTCGACGCGGCGACGGGCGGTCGCGGCGGGCTCGGCAACGCGGCGCTGGCGTCGCGGGCGCGCAAGGCGCCCGGATTCGCGCTGCTCGGCGAGAAGGGGCAGATCCGCGACCTCACCCTGGAGCTCAAGACCGTCGCCGACATCGGCCTGGTCGGGTTCCCGTCGGCCGGCAAGTCGTCCCTGGTGTCGGCCATCTCGGCGGCCAAACCCAAGATCGCCGACTATCCGTTCACCACGCTGACGCCCAACCTCGGCGTGGTGTCGGCGGGGGAGCACACCTTCACCGTCGCCGACGTCCCCGGCCTGATTCCGGGCGCGTCGGAAGGGCGTGGGCTCGGGCCTGGAGTTCCTGAGGCACATCGAGCGGTGCGCGGTGCTGGTGCACGTCGTCGACTGCGCGACGCTGGAACCCGGCCGCGATCCGATCTCCGACATCGAGGCGCTGGAGGCCGAGCTGGCCGCGTACACGCCCGACGCTGCAGGGCGATTCGACGCTCGGCGATCTCGCCTCGCGGCCCCGCGCGGTCGTCCTCAACAAGATCGACGTGCCCGAAGCGCGCGAGCTCGCCGACTTCGTCCGCGAGGATGTCACCCGCCGATTCGGTTGGCCGGTGTTCGAGGTGTCGACGGTCTCCCGAGAGGGTCTGCGGCCGTTGACGTTTGCGCTGTGGGACATGGTGTCCGCGTATCGCGAGGCGCAGCCGGCCGTCGTGCCCCGTAGACCGGTCATCCGGCCCATCCCGGTGAACGAGACCGGGTTCACCGTCGAATCCGACGGTGAAGGCGGCTTCGTCGTGCGCGGTGCGCGGCCCGAACGGTGGATCGCTCAAACGGATTTCACCAACGACGAAGCCGTCGGCTACCTCGGCGACCGGCTGGCCCGGCTCGGCGTAGAGGACGAGCTGCTGCGACTCGGTGCGAAACCGGGCTGCGCGGTCACCATCGGCGACATGACGTTCGACTGGGAGCCGCAGACCCCCGCGGGGGTCGACGTGCCGTTGTCCGGTCGCGGCACCGATGCGCGGCTCGAGCAGACCGACCGGCTCGGCGCCGCCGAGCGAAAGGCCGCGCGCCGCGAGCGCCGTCGCCCCGGCGGTGAGTCATGAGCGTGCACCGCGACGCCGTGCGCACCGCGCGCAGCATCGTCGTCAAGATCGGGACCACCGCGCTGACCACGCCGTCCGGGGTGTTCGACGTCGGCAGGCTGGCGACGCTGGCCGACGCCATCGAGGCCCGGATGAAGGCGGGTTCGGACGTGGTGATCGTGTCGTCAGGCGCAATCGCCGCGGGTATCGAACCGCTCAGACTGACCAAGCGGCCCGCAGATCTGGCGACCAAGCAGGCCGCGGCCAGCGTCGGACAGGTCGCGCTGGTCAATGCGTGGAACGCGGCGTTCGCCCGCTACCAGCGCACCGTCGGCCAGGTGCTGCTGACCGCACACGACATCTCGATGCGGGTGCAGCACACCAACGCTCAGCGCACGCTGGACCGGCTGCGCGCCCTGCACGCGGTCGCGATCGTCAACGAGAACGACACCGTCGCGACCAACGAGATCCGGTTCGGCGACAACGACCGGCTCTCCGCGCTGGTGGCTCACCTCGTCGGCGCCGACGCGCTGGTGCTGCTGTCCGACATCGACGGCCTCTACGACTCAGACCCGCGAAAAGCGCGCGAAACAGGCGGAGCGCGCTTCATCTCGGAGGTATCGGGCCCAACCGACCTCGACGGCGTGGTGGCCGGGCGGAGCAGCCACCTCGGTACCGGCGGGATGGCGTCGAAGCTGTCGTCGGCGCTGCTGGCGGCCGACGCGGGCGTTCCGGTACTGCTGGCCGCGGCCAGCGACGCGGCCACTGCGCTCAGGGACGCCTCGGTGGGCACGGTGTTCGCGCCGCGTCCCGAACGCATGTCGGCGCGCCGGTTCTGGGTGCGCTACGCCGCCGAGGCGTCCGGGGCGCTCACGCTCGACGACGGTGCGGTGCGGGCTGTCGTCCGGCAACGGCGGTCGCTGCTGCCCGCAGGCATCACCGCCTTGTCGGGCCGGTTCTTCGGCGGTGATGTCGTCGAGCTGCGCTCGCAGGACGCGACGATGGTGGCGCGCGGCGTCGTGGCCTACGACCATGCCGAACTGGCTACCATGCTGGGCCGGTCGACGTCCGACCTGCCCGCGGAGATGCGTCGTCCCGCGGTCCACGCCGACGACCTCGTCGCCGTCTAACTGGGGGTCTCGAACTAGCTGGGGGTTTCGAAACTTGCGCGGACGGCACCGATTCAGCTAGGCGGAGTTGGCGACGGCGGGCAGTTCGTCGGCCAGCAGCGCGAGCATCTCGGAGCAGCCGTTGTCGACCTTGACCGTCGCAAGGTCGTCGCCGCGCGTGCGCCCGCGGTTGATGATCGCGACCGGGATGTCCAGCGCCGCCGCGTGGCGGACGAACCGGAATCCCGAATACACCGTCAGCGACGAGCCGGCCACCAGCAGTGCGTCCGCCTCGTCGATAAGTGAATATGCCTGCTGGACACGTTCTTTGGGCACATTCTCGCCGAAGTAGACGATGTTGGGTTTGAGCATGCCACTGCAGCGCGGACAGTCGATGATCGTAAACGTCGCGGTGTCGTCGACGACCGCATCGGCGTCAGGAGCCACCGCGATGCCGCCCACCGTCGCCGCGCGCTCGAGGAAGCCCGGGTTCGCTTCTTCCAGCAGATCGGCGAGCGCGGCGCGGGGCATGGTGAAGCCGCAGTCCAGGCAGATCACGTCGGCGTATGTGCCGTGCAGGTTGACCACGGCGGTGCTGCCCGCCTTGGTGTGCAGCAGGTCGACGTTCTGGGTGATCAGTCCCGACACCACGCCAACGCGTTCAAGCGCCGCCAGCGCGCGATGCCCGGCGTTGGGCAGCGTCTCGTGCATATGCCGCCAGCCGATGTGGTTACGTGCCCAGTACCGCTGCCGAAACTCCCGGTCGGAGGTGAACTGCCGGATCGTCATGGGGTTGCTCGGCGGTGAGTCGGGTCCGCGGTAGTCGGGGATGCCCGAATCCGTGGACATCCCCGCGCCCGTCAGCACCGCGACTCGACGTCCGCGCAGCAGGGCCACGAGTTCGGGTGCGTCCACGCCTTCGAGGGTAGCGACCAGATCAGGCGTCCGATCGATCACCGTCTTCACCGTCTTCACCGTCGTTCACCGTCGTCACCGTCAACCGTCCATCGCGGACGGTGACCTCGATGTCCTCGATCGGGTCGACTCCGGGAAGCAAGGGGTGTGACTGACGTTGCACGGCAAGCGCGATGACGGACACAGGCGACTCACAATGCGTGACGCAGGAAATCGCCGAATCGGCTGTGGTGCATAGGGGCGAACTGCAAGCCAACACAAGGTCGACGGCGTCAGCGCAGGCACTTCTTCGCGTGCACGAGCTCGGCGTGCATGTTCTTTTCCATCATGGAGAGCGCCGCATCACCGAGCTCGGGATCGATGCTCGCCACGCAATCCGGCGGGACGATGCACGGAAAGTGCCGGATGTAGGCGTCGAGCACGCTGTAGAGAATGCACTGCTCGGTGACCTGTCCGGTGATGATCAGTCGTTGGATTTCGCGGCGGCGGAGCAGGTATGCGAGCGAGCTGGCGTAGAACGCGCTGTGACGCACCTTGAGCAACCGCAGGCTGTCCTCGTCGGGGGCGATCGGCGTCACGAGATCCGGCCGCTCGCCAGTTAGCGCGGACTCGGCGAGGTCATCGAAGTCCGCGGTGAAATCGCCGTAGTTGTCGTTGACGTAGATCACGTCGGCGTCCTCCCGTTCGCGGGCCCGCGAGATGAGGTCGGCCAGCGGATCGACGATCTTCTCGACGGTGGGCACCAGCAACTCGGCGTCCTTGTGTCGATAGGTGTTCAGCATGTCGATGACCAGCACCGCGACGTCAGTCATGGGGAGTTGCATACCCGGATCTGTTTTCGGGCAACAATGAGGCATGGACTTCTACTCGGCGTACGGGCAGGGCTTCGCCCGCGTCGCCGCCTGTACGCATCACACCACCCTCGCCGATCCCGCTGCGAACGCACAGTCGGTGCTGCGGGTCGCGCGGGAGTGCCACGACGACAGCGTCGCCTTGGCGGTGTTTCCGGAGCTCACGCTGTCGGGGTACTCGCTCGAGGACATCCTGCTGCAGGACACGCTGCTCGATGCCGTCGAGGATGCGTTGCTGGACATCGTTGCCGCCTCGGCCGAGCTGATGACCGTCCTGGTTGTCGGCGCCCCGCTGCGCTACGCGCACCGGATCTACAACACGGCCGTCGTCATCCACCGCGGCCGCGTGCTGGGCGTGGTACCCAAGTCGTACCTGCCGACGTATCGCGAGTTCTATGAGAAGCGCCAGATAGCCGCAGGCGACCTCGTGCGCGGCGCGATCCGGATGGGCGAATCGGACGTGCCGTTCGGTCCGGATTTGTTGTTCACCGCGACCGATGTGCCCGGCTTTGTGCTGCACGTCGAGATCTGCGAGGACATGTTCGTGCCCGTGCCGCCGAGTGCGGAGGCCGCGCTCGCGGGAGCGACGGTGCTGGCCAACCTCTCCGGAAGCCCCATCACGATCGGCCGAGCCGATGACCGCTGTCTGCTCGCCCGCTCTGCGTCGGCGCGCTGCCTCGCGGCATACGTCTACGCCGCGGCCGGGGAAGGCGAATCCACCACGGACCTGGCCTGGGACGGGCAGACCATGGTGTGGGAGAACGGAGTATGCCTCGCGCAGTCCGAGCGGTTCCCCAAGGGGGAGCGACGATCGACCGTCGACATCGATCTCGAACTGTTGCGTTCCGAGCGGCTGCGGATGGGGACTTTCGACGACAACCGCATCCATCACGGCATCACACCCGAATCGTTCCGTCGGGTGGAGTTCGCGCTCGATCCGCCCGCCGGTGACATCGGTCTGCTGCGCGAGGTGGAGCGGTTTCCGTTCGTGCCCGCGGATCCATCACGGCTGCAACAGGATTGCTACGAGGCGTACAACATTCAGGTCGCCGGGCTGGAGCAGCGTTTGCGCGCCCTGGACTACCCCAAGGTGGTGCTGGGAGTATCGGGCGGACTCGACTCGACGCACGCGCTGATCGTGGCCGCCCGTGCGATGGATCGAGAAGGCCGACCGCGCAGCGACATTCTTGCGTTCACGCTGCCCGGCTTCGCGACCGGCGATCGCACCAAGGCCAATGCGACCCGGCTGGCGAATGCGCTCGGAGTCACGTTCTCCGAGATCGACATCAAGTCGACCGCGGAGCTGATGCTCACAGAGATGGGGCACCCGGTTGCGCGTGGCGAGAAGGTGTACGACGTCACCTTCGAGAACGTCCAGGCGGGCCTCCGCACGGACTACCTGTTCCGCCTGGCCAATCAGCGCGGCGGAATCGTCCTCGGCACAGGTGATCTCTCGGAGCTGGCGCTCGGCTGGTCCACATACGGTGTCGGCGATCAGATGTCGCACTACAACGTCAACGGCGGCGTGCCCAAGACGTTGATCCAGCATCTGATCCGCTGGGTCATCTCGTCGAATGAGTTCGATGACAGCGTCAACGAGGTGCTGCAGTCGGTGCTCGACACCGAGATCACGCCCGAACTGGTGCCCACCGGTGAGGACGAGGAGATTCAGAGCAGCGAGGCGAAGGTCGGACCCTATGTGCTGCAGGACTTCTCGCTGTTCAGCGTGCTGCGATACGGGTTCAGGCCCTCGAAGATCGCGTTCCTGGCATGGCACGCGTGGAGTGACCCTGCGCGCGGCGACTGGCCTGCCGGCTTCCCGGAGAACAAGCGGCCGACTTACTCGCTCAAGGAGATTCGCCACTGGCTGCAGGTGTTCGCGCAGCGCTATTACTCTTTCGCCCAGTTCAAGCGTTCGGCGATGCCCAATGGGCCGAAGGTCAGCCACGGCGGATCGTTGTCGCCCCGCGGTGACTGGCGGGCGCCGTCGGACATGTCAGCGCGCATCTGGCTCGACGAGATCGAACGCGAGATCCCCGAAGACTAGCGCTGGTTCGCGAGTCGCCCGATTCCGGGGACGAAGCGGCCGACGCTGGCGAGATAGTCGCGATACGCCTCGCCGTGGATGGTCAGCAGGTAGGGCTCCTCGACGGCGCGGACCTGCGCCTCGATCGTCGCGATGAGCAGCGCGAACCCGGCAATCGCCACCGGATTCGGGGTGATCAGCGCGAAGCCGAGACCGAACGTCATCATCGCGGTGAAGATCGGGTTGCGTACCCATCCGAAGACGCCGGTGCGCACCAGCGTGGTCGTCTCGCTCGGGTCGACGCCGATCCGCCATGAGTCGCCCATGTCGAGTTGGGCGTAGACGGTGGCGGCGATGCCGATCACCGCGATCACGGTGCCCGCGATCTGAATCCACGGCGCGTGCAGAAAAGCCAGTGGCGACACCACGCCGAGCAGTTGCAGGATCGGCGCGGAAACGGCCACCCCCATCGAGACGACGAATCCCACCCCTGCCGACCATTCGAGCGAACCTGGGCGTCCGCTGATGCCATGGAATCCGGTGGATCCGGTACGTCGGCGCTGTTCCCAACTGCGCCAACCGAATCCGAGCGCGGCGAACACCCCGAAGAGTACGAGGGCGACGATGGGCATATCGAGTCCTTTCACGACGTTCACGAGCAGCACGGATCCCCGCGCCAGGCGTTGATGCCTTCGCGGACCGCGATCGCGGCGATGCCGAGCGCGGCGATCGGATCAGCCCACGACCAGCCCAGCAGGCTGTTGAGAACCAGGCCGACGAGCAGGATCGCGGATAGGTATGTGCACAACAGCGTTTGCTTCGAGTCGGCGACGGCCGACAGCGATCCGAGTTCTCGGCCTGCGCGGCGTTGGGCCAATGACAGCGTCGGCATGATGGCGAGGCTGAGCGCGGCGAGCACGATGCCGACGGTCGACGGGCGTGCCTCACCGATACCCGCCAACGCCCGCACCGCGTCGACGGTGACGTACGCGGCGAGCGCGAAGAACGAGAAGGCGATGAAGCGAAGCGCCGTCTTCTCGCGGGTCTCAGGGTCATCCGCCGAGAACTGCCACGCGACCGCGGCCGCCGACGAGATCTCGACTACGGAATCGAGGCCGAACCCGATCAGCGCGGACGATGACACCCTGGTGCCTTCCGCGAGCGCGACCACCGCCTCGATCACGTTGTAGGCGATCGTCGCCGCCACCAATAGGCGGATACGGCGGGTCAGGACCGCTCGTCGTGTCTCGGTGATCGCGGCCATCAGCAGCAGTTGTCGGTTTCGGCGGCGGGGCAGCAGGCCGGGTCGACATCGAGCACCAGGCCGATCAGGTCGTCCAGGGCGTGCGCGATCCGCTCGTCGGCCAGTTCGTAGCGGCTGCGGCGACCCTCGGGTTCGGCGACCACCAACCCGCAGCCGCGCAGGCAGGCGAGGTGATTGGACACGATCTGGCGCGAGACCCCGATCTTGTCCGCCAGGTCGGACGGATAGCCGGGCCCGTTGCGCAGCATCAGCAGGATTTCGGCGCGGGTCGGATCGGAGAGTGCGTATCCGAACCGCGAGAGCGCGTCACTGTGGACGAGCGCGTGCATGCGGTCGATAGTACATCAGATTCTGTACTATCGCTCGCTCAGAGGCGGCCCTCGATGCGCAGGTCAGGGTGCACCCATTCCGGCGAACGCCGCTCCTTGAACGCGAGGAAGCCCTCGAGCGCCTCGGGTGAGGAGTAGCTGGCCTGCATGCCGATGCGGTCGAACAGGCCCAGATAGTTGTCCAGACTCGACTTGACCACGCTCCTGGCCGCCGGAGCGGTCCGACAGCACTGGCCCAGCACCTCGCGTGCTGCTTCGAGCAGGTCCTCATGCGGGACGACGCGCGCGACCATGCCCCACTCGTGCGCTTCCTGCGCCGTGAGCGTGCGGCCGGTGAACATCAGATCGCGGGTGCGTACCGGGCCGATCAGGCGCGCCAGCATCTGGCTGTAGTAGGTGTCGGCAATGCCACGCAGCAGTTCGGGTACCCGGAACGTGGCCCGGTCACTGACCACCGTCATGTCGCTGCAGAGCGCGATCTGCAACCCGCCGCCCTGACACAACCCGTTGACCGCCGACACCACCGGCTTCACGGACTGGCGCAGTGTCTCGAACGGCGTCACGTCCATTCCCAGGGCTGAACCGAAAGTCAGCCAGTTGTCGCTGCCGTCGCCGCCGCCCATGTCGCCGCCCGGCGCGAAGACGTCACCCGTGCCGGTGATCAGCAGACCTGCCAGATCGGGGTCGGCGTCAACGTGTCGGACGGCGTAGCGGATTCCGAAGTACATCGCGGGCGTCATCGCGTTACGCGCCGCGGGCCGGTCGAGCGTGCAGACCCCGAATGCCCCTTCCCGGGTGAACCGCAGGTACGGGGTGCCCAGCCAGTCACCCTCGGGCGGGCGCGGTGTGTTCGTCGTCTCGGTAGTGGTCATAGATGCCCCTCGCTCGTTTTTCGGTTGGACGTTTTTCGGTTGGCCACTGCATCGTCGATGGCCTCGGCATACGGTGCACAGTCGCCCGCCCCCGGCACCAGCGTCGACAGGGCGCCGGCCGCGCACGCCCGTCGCAGGGCGACTTCATGGCCGTTTCGCCAGGCGGCGGCCAGCACGCCGGCGAAGACGTCGCCCGCGCCCGTGGTGTCGACGGGCGTGACCCGCGGTGCGGGTACATCGAACCGCTCGTCCTCACCCAGATAGCTCGCGCCGCGCCCGCCTCGCGTGATCACGAGATGGGCTACGGGCCAGTGCCATTCCCGTGCTTCCGCCTCGTTGACCACGACGACATCGGCCAGTTCGGACAGGGCGAGCAGGTCGTGCGGTCGCGCGACGGCAGGCGACGCGTTGACGATGACGGTCGCACCTGCGGCCCGCGCGACCCGTGCCGCGGCGATCGCGGTGGCGATCGGGATCTCCAGCTGCAGCAGCACGACGTCGCTGCCGGCAATGACGGCGCGGACATCGGAGGACTCGACGGTCAACTGCGCGTTGGCGCCCGGTGCGACGACGATGTTGTTCTCGGCGGCGGCGTCCACCACGATGACCGCCGTGCCGCTGGTTCCGGCCACCGTGACCACGCCGTCGAGTCCGACGTCGTTGGCGCTCAGGTGCGCACGCAGCTGCTCGGCGGCAGAGTCGTTTCCCATCGCGGCGACCATCTGCACAGCCGCCCCGGCGCGGGCGGCGGCCACCGCCTGATTGCCGCCCTTTCCGCCCGGCGACGACATGAGCGAGGACGCCAGAACGGTCTGGCCGGGCCGCGGGAGCGCGTTCACGGTGAACGTGAGATCGGCGTTGACACTGCCCACTACACATACCCGGCTGCAGACCCGCGCGGTCATATCTGTCAAGCTAGCCCAGCCCTGCTACCTGACACGTGTCGAACGGTCGAGTCAGGTTCGATACGCTGGCTCAATGAGTGTGCAAGCCCCGACCCGGAGCGGTGCGACAAATGGGCCGCTGCCCGACTTGCGCTCGCAGGTGCATGACGCGGCCCGGCGCGCGCGTGTCGCGGCGCGGACACTGGCGACGCTGAGCACCGAAACGAAGAACCGCGCTCTGCATGCCGCCGCCGACGCCGTGCTCGCGCGGGTGCACGAGATCCTGGCCGCCAACGACCGAGATCTCGAAGCCGCCAGGGCCGCGGGCACACCGAACGCCATGCTCGACAGGCTGGCGCTGAATCCGCAACGCGTTGACGGCATCGCCGCCGGACTGCGTCAGGTCGCCGGACTGCCCGACCCGATCGGCGAGGTGCTGCGTGGGCGCACGCTGCCCAACGGCCTGCAACTTCGTCAGCAGCGCGTTCCGCTTGGTGTGGTCGGAATCGTCTACGAGGGACGGCCCAACGTCACCGTCGACGCGTTCGGGCTGACGCTGAAGTCCGGCAACTCGGTGCTGCTGCGCGGAAGCTCGTCGGCGGCCCACAGCAACGATGCGCTCGTCACCGCCCTGCGTGCAGCACTGGCCGGTGAGGGACTCGAACCCGACGTCGTGGCGCTGCTTCCCAGCGAGGACCGCGCCAGCGTGACGCATCTGATCCAGGCCCGCGGCCTCGTCGACGTGGTGATCCCGCGAGGGGGAGCGGGTCTGATCGACGCGGTGGTGCGCGATGCCATGGTTCCCACCATCGAGACCGGTGTCGGCAACTGCCACGTCTACGTGCACGAGGCGGCCGATCTCGATGTCGCAGAGCGTATTCTGCTGAACGCCAAGACCCGTCGGCCCAGCGTGTGCAACGCCGCCGAGTCGCTGTTGATCGACGCCGCGATCGCCGATCGCGCGCTTCCCCGGCTGACGCAGGCGCTGCAGCGGGCCGGCGTGACGGTGCATGACAACCCGACCGACGACGAACTGCGGGCGGAGTTCCTGTCGATGGACATCGCCGTCGCGGTCGTCGACGGTCTCGACGCCGCGATCGACCACATCAATGAATACGGCACGGGGCATACCGAAGCCATCGTGACGACAAATCTTGCTGCTGCACAGCGGTTCACCGAACGGGTGGACGCCGCGGCGGTGATGGTGAATGCATCGACCGCTTTCACCGACGGCGAGCAGTTCGGTTTCGGCGCCGAAATCGGCATCTCCACGCAGAAGCTGCACGCCAGGGGTCCGATGGGCCTGCCCGAACTGACATCGACAAAGTGGATTGTGTGGGGCTCGCCCGTTACTGGCCACATCCGCCCGGCATGACCACGAACCGAGGAGAAGCACCGATGAGCGCTTGCGCGAAGAGGATTGGACCGCAGTGAGCGTCCCCGCACGCCCGGCACCGTTGTTCGCCGACATCGACGATGTCGGCAGGCGACTTGCAGAAACCGGATATCTTCCCGATACCGCAACCGCCACAGCGGTATTCCTCGCCGACCGGCTCGGCAAGCCGTTGTTGGTGGAGGGGCCCGCAGGTGTGGGCAAGACCGAGCTGGCCCGCGCGGTCGCGCAGGCGACCGGCTCGGGCCTGGTGCGGCTGCAGTGCTACGAAGGCGTCGACGAGGCCCGCGCCCTCTACGAGTGGAACCACGCCAAGCAGATCCTGCGCATCCAGGCGGCCCATGGGTCGATTGCCGGCTCGGCCGGCGCTGACTGGGACCAGACGAAAAACGACGTCTTCAGCGAAGAGTTCCTGCTGACGCGCCCGCTGCTGACCGCGATCCGCCGCACCGAGCCGACCGTGTTGCTGATCGACGAGACCGACAAGGCCGACATCGAGATCGAGGGTCTGCTGTTGGAGGTGCTCAGCGATTTCGCGGTGACCGTACCGGAACTGGGCACCATCACCGCCGAGCGCAAGCCGTTCGTCGTGCTGACCTCCAACGCGACCCGCGAGCTGTCGGAGGCGCTCAAGCGCCGGTGTCTGTTCCTGCACATCGACTTTCCCGATGCTGACCTGGAGCGGCGCATCCTGTTGTCTCGCGTGCCGGAGTTGCCCGAGCACCTCGCCGAAGAACTGGTCCGCATCATCGGGGTGTTGCGCGCAATGCAGCTCAAGAAGCTGCCCTCGGTGGCGGAGACCATCGACTGGGCGCGCACGCTGCTGGCGCTCGGTCTGGACACGATCAGCGATGCGACCATCGCGGCCACGCTCGGTGTGGTGCTCAAACACCAGTCCGATCAAATTAAAGCGTCCGGCGAACTCCGGCTCAATTGATGGGGCTGAACTGATGGCAGTCCGCCGAACTCGCCCGCCGCAACCGTTGGCGCCGCACGGAATTCCCGGCCATCTGGTCGAGTTCGTCGAAGCGCTGCGCGGGCAGGGTATTTCGGTGGGGCCGTCGGAGACCGTCGATGCCGGTCGCGTGATGTCGGTGCTCGGGCTCGGGAACCGGGAAGAGTTGCGAGAAGGCATCGCATGCGCGGTGCTGCGTCGTCCCGACCACCGCGATACCTACGACGCGATGTTCGACCTGTGGTTCCCCGCGGCGCTGGGCGCGAAGACGGTCCTCATCGACGACGATGAGGACGCAGACGACCCGCCCGAGGGATTGCCGCCGGAGGACGTCGACGCGATGCGTCAGGCCCTGCTGGACCTCCTGGAAGACAACCAGGATCTGGCCAATCTGGATGAGCGACTCCAGCGGATGATCGCCCAGATCGTCGAGGCCTACGGGCGATACAACTCCAGCCGCGGCCCGTCCTATTCGTCGTATCAGGCGCTCAAGGCGATGAATCTCGACGATCTCGAAGGTCGACTGCTGGCCGGCTTGCTCGCCCCATACGGCGACGAACCGACACCGACACAGGAACAGATCGCGAAAGCGATGGCGGCACAACGCATCAACCAATTGCGCCGCATGGTGGAGGCCGAAACCAAGCGCCGCACCGCCGAACAGCTGGGCCGCGACCACGTGCAGATGTACGGCGTGCCGCAACTCGCGGAGAACGTCGAGTTCCTGCGCGCCTCCGGCGAGCAGCTGCGCCAGATGCAACGTGTGGTGAAACCGCTGGCGCGCATGCTGGCGACCCGGTTGGCCGCGCGCCGGCGACGCTCGCGGTCAGGCGAGATCGACCTGCGCAAGACGCTGCGCAAATCGATGTCCACCGGTGGCGTGCCGATCGACGTGGTGCTCAAGAAGCCACACCCCGCCCGGCCCGAGCTGGTGGTGCTGTGCGACGTCTCCGGTTCGGTGGCCGGCTTCAGCCACTTCACGTTGATGCTCGTGCACGCGCTGCGTCAGCAGTTCTCCCGGGTGCGGGTCTTCGCCTTCATCGACACCACCGACGAGGTCACCGAACTGTTCGGGCCAGACGCCGACCTGGCCGTCGCCGTGCAACGCATCACCCGCGAGGCCGGGGTGTACACACGTGACGGCCACTCCGACTACGGGCATGCGTTCGTGTCGTTCATGGACACCTGGCCCAACGTTCTGTCGCCGCGCAGCTCCCTGCTGGTGCTCGGCGACGGGCGCAACAACTATCGCAATCCCGAAACCGATCTGCTGGCCCACATGGTCAACTCCAGCAGGCACGCGCACTGGCTCAATCCAGAGCCAAGGCACCTGTGGGGCAGCGGCGATTCGGCGGTACCGCGGTATCAGGACGTCATCACCATGCATGAATGCCGGTCTGCCAAACAGCTCGCTTCGGTCATCGATGCGCTGCTGCCGGTCTGAGTACGGCGCGCACGTGGGTTACCCGCACGCTTTCGTCGCCGAAACCGTGCCTCAGGCCAACACTCGACGTGGGAAGTAAGCTGGCTAATCGTGGTTTCTCGACGCAGGATGGGCGTGATGGGTGGGACGTTCGATCCCATCCACAACGGCCACCTGGTCGCGGCCAGCGAGGTCGCCGACCTGTTCGATCTGGACGAGGTCGTCTTCGTCCCCACCGGGCAGCCGTGGCAGAAGCGCCCGCGCCCCGTCACCGCCGCCGAGGACCGTTACCTGATGACCGTGATCGCCACGGCCTCCAACCCGAGATTCTCGGTCAGCCGTGCCGACATCGAACGTGGCGGACCGACCTACACCAAGGACACCTTGCGTGACCTGCGTGCGCTCAATCCCGACGCCGAGCTGTACTTCATCACCGGAGCCGATGCGCTGGCGTCGATTCTGTCCTGGCAGAACTGGGAGGAGATGTTCTCCATCGCCAAGTTCGTCGGTGTCAGCCGACCCGGCTACGAACTCGACGGCCAGCACATCAAGGCGGCCATGGCCGAACTGCCCGCCGACGCGCTGACCCTCGTGGAGGTGCCCGCGCTGGCGATCTCGTCGACCGACTGCCGGAAGCGAGCCGAGCAGAACAGGCCGATCTGGTATCTGGTACCCGACGGAGTCGTGCAGTACGTGACCAAACGCGACCTCTACCAAGCCCATTCGTTGACACACGAGGAGCCCACGCGATGAGCGCTTCCGAGGAGGCGATCGGCATGGCTACGGTGGCCGCGCGGGCCGCGGCCACCAAGCTCGCTACCGACGTCGTCGTGATCGACGTGTCCGGGCAACTGGTCATCACCGACTGCTTCGTCATCGCCTCGGCGTCCAACGAGCGGCAGGTCAATGCGATCGTCGACGAGGTCGAGGAGAAGATGCGGGCCGCCGGACACAAGCCGGCCCGTCGCGAGGGCGGCCGCGAGGGGCGGTGGACGTTGCTCGACTACGTCGACATCGTCGTACACATCCAGCATCAGGACGAGCGCAACTTCTATGCGCTGGACCGGCTGTGGCGTGACTGCCCCGCGATCGCCGTGGACCTGGAGGCCGATGAGCCGCTTGCGCGAAGAGCAGAGGATGGCCGAGCCGTGAGGATCCGTCGCCTGGTCATGCTGCGGCACGGGCAGACCGAGTACAACGCGGGCAGCCGCATGCAGGGCCAGCTCGACACCGACCTGTCCGACCTCGGCCGAGACCAGGCCGTCGCCGCGGCCGAGGTGCTGGCCAAGCGGCAGCCGTTGCTCATCGTGTCCTCGGATCTGGGACGCGCGCTGGACACCGCGGTCTGCCTGGGGGAGCGCGCCGGACATGCCGGTGGAGGTGGACACCCGACTGCGTGAGACGCATCTCGGCGACTGGCAGGGGCTGACGCATCTCGAGGTCGACGCGTCGGCGCCGGGTGCCCGGCTCGCCTGGCGTGACAACGCCCGTTGGGCGCCACACGGGGGCGAGAGCCGGGTCGACGTCGCCGAGCGCAGCATGCCGCTGATGGCCGAACTGGTTGCCGCGCAGTCAGAATGGGGGGTCGACGAACCCGATCGACCCGTCGTCCTGGTCACACACGGAGGCCTCATCGCGGCGCTGACCGCAGCACTACTCGGGCTTCCCGTCGACAACTGGCCGATCCTCGGTGGAATGGGCAACTGCAGCTGGGTGCAACTGTCCGGGCACAGCGACCGCGATGCCGCGTTGCCGGATATCCGCTGGCGACTGGACGTCTGGAACGCCTCGGCGCAGGTTGCCAACGATGTCCTCTGATTCCAGGCCCACCCTGTTGCTGTTCTGCGACTCGCTGTCGTACTACGGTCCGACGGGCGGACTGCCGTCCGACGATCCGCGGATATGGCCCAATATCGTTGCTTCCCAGCTCGATTGGGATGTCGAACTCATCGGGCGGATCGGCTGGACGTGCCGCGACGTCTGGTGGGCCGCGACTCAGGATCCGCGGGCCTGGGCGGCGCTGCCGCGCGCGGGTGCCGTGGTGTTCGCGACAGGAGGGATGGACTCGCTGCCGTCGCCGCTACCCACGGCGCTTCGCGAGTCGATCCGGTATGTCCGTCCGGCCTGGCTCCGGCGCTGGGCACGCGACGGCTACGGCTGGCTGCAGCCGCGGCTCTCGCCGGTGTCCCGTGCCGCGCTGCCGCCGCATGTGTCGGTGGAATATCTTGAGATGACCCGCGGTGCAATCGATTTCAACCGACCGGGGATACCCGTCGTGGCGTCGTTACCGTCGGTGCACATTGCGCAGACGTACGGAAAGGCGCACCACGGCCGCGAAGGCACGGTGAAGGCGATCAGCGCGTGGGCGGCAGAACATGCAATTCCGCTGGTCGACTTGAAGGCCGCCGTGGGCGAGGAGGTCATGAGTGGCCGAGGCAATCCGGACGGTATCCACTGGAATTTCGAAGCGCATCGGGCCGTGGCCGACCTGATGCTCAAGGGGCTCGCCGAGGCAGGCGTGACATGTCCGTGATCGTCGTGACGGACTCGTCGTGCCGCCTGCAGTCAGATGAGTTGAAGCAGTGGAACATCCGCTAGGTGCCGCTGCATGTCCTCGTCGACGGCGTCGACTTGCGTGACGGCGTCGACGATGTGCCCTACGACGTTCACGACCGTCCGCGGGTGACGACCGCAGGTGCGGCGCCCGCCGCGCTGATCGAGACGTATCAGCAGGCGCTGGCGGACAGCGGTGGCGACGGTGTTGTCGCAGTCCACATCTCGGCGGCACTGTCGAGCACGTTCAGCACGGCCGTACAGGCCGCACGGGAGTTCGGCGCCGCGGTCCGCGTCGTCAACTCGCGGACCGCCGCGATGGGTGTCGGGTTCGTCGCACGCGCAGCGGCGGAGGCGGCGTCGACGGGAGCCGATCTGGATACCGTTGAAGCCGTCGCACGTTCGGCGGTGCCGCGCACCCACGCGTTCATCGTCGTCCACCGGCTGGACAACCTGCGGCGCAGCGGGCGGATCGGCACGGCCGCGTCATGGCTGGGCACGGCGCTGTCGCTCAAACCCCTACTGACCCTCGACGTGGACGGCCGTCTGGTGCTGGATCAGCGGATTCGCACGATCACCAAGGCGCACGCCGCGTTGGTCGACCGGGTCGCGGAGATCGTCGGTGACCGCGGCGCGAGCGTCGCCATACACCACGTCGACAATCACGACGGCGCCGACGAAATGGGCGCCGCGCTGACGGCCCGCCTGCCGCAGATCGAATCGCTCATCGTTGCTGACATGGGCCCGGTGCTGTCGGTCCATCTGGGTGCCGGGGCGATCGGCGTGGTCGTCCAGACCGCGCCGGAGGACCTCGACTGAGTCAGGCTAGCGTGCGACGCGTCCGGTGACCGGCGGCAGGTCGGCCAGCGTGACGATGCCCGGTTCGGCCGCGACGACGGCGGGCACGGCGTTGGTCACCGGCATGCGCGGTGTAGATCATGCCGAGGCCCATGAACCCGGGTTCGGTCCAGTCCTTGGGTGGCAGGCAGTGCAGCACCGTGCGCATGTTGGGCAGGCCGAACACCTGGATGACGTGACCGTGTTCGAGTGGCTTGGGCGGGGTGACGTGGCTGCCCATGATCCAGTTGAACCCCACGCTCACGACGTTCTTGTCGCCCACCCAGCCGCGGTGATAGCCGAGGACGCCGCCGACGGTGCCCTCGGGGATCTGCATGAAGCCCAGGTCGCTGTCGCCGGTGGCGGGCGTGAACGTGACGTCGAACGTCATCTTGTCGAGCTTGGCGCCGATGGCGTCGGCCATCATCGCGGCGGATTCGGCGAACACCTCGCTTTCGCGCCGCACGCTCTCGGCCAGACCGGGGGTGTCGGGATCCTGCGAGAAGCCCATCGCCGTCTGCGTTCCCGCCGACTCGTAGGTCGAGCAGTCCACCGACTCGGTGATCCGGATCTCGTCGACCCGCTCGCAGGCGCCGCTGAGAGCACCATTCCCACCATGTTCGTCATGCCGGGGTGAGCTCCGTTGCCGAAGATGGTGGAATTGCCCTTCTCGCAGGCCTTCCGGATGCGTTCCAGATCCTCGGGTGACTGCTTCCCGCCGGTGATCCACGCGGCGCTCGAGCACACATTCACGCCGGCCTCGAGCAGCCGGACCAGCTCGTCGATGCTGGGCCACAACGGGTTGTAGCAGCACGCGTCCGGCTTCAGCGCGATGAGTGCGTCGATGTCGTTGGTGGCCGTGACGCCGGTGGGTTCGGGCCAACCCGCCAGCTCCGCGGCGTCGACTCCCACCTTGTCCGCGCCGTGGGCGTACACACCGACCAGTTCCATGTCGTCGCGACCGATGATTGCGTGCAACGACCGTCGGCCGATGTTGCCGGTGGTCCACTGGATGACGCGAAGAGGCCGCTCAGGGGTCGTCATTGGAAGCACGTTACATGTGCGTTCCGCCGTCGACGCGCACCTCGGTCCCAGTCACGAAGTAGGCATCCGAGGAGGCGAGCATCGCCACCACCGCGGCGACGGCATCCGGCTTGGCGAACATGCCGCCGCCGTCGACCGGGAGGGTCGGCATGATCTTGCCGAACAGCGAGAAGTCGGCATCGGCAGGCAGTCCGGGACCGATGCTCTGTTTGGATTCGCCGGTGCCATCGGTCATTCCAGAGGAGATCGAACCGGGCTGAACCGAGTTGAACCGGATTCTTTCCTTCGCGAACTCCAAGGCCAGCGTGTGGGTCATCGCCTGGACCCCGCCCTTGGACGCCGCATACGCGGACATGTAGGGGTGGGCGAAGGCCGCGGAGGTCGAGCTGAAGTTGACGACGGCGGGGTCGGTGCCGTTGCGCAGCGCGGGGACGGCCTCTCGGATCATCAGGAACGTGCCGACGAGATTGATCCGCAGCACCTGCTCGAAATCGGCGAGCGTGGTGTCGAGGAAATGCACCGACCGCAATATCCCCGCGGCGTTGACGAGGGCGTCCAGACCGCCAAGCGCCCCGACGGCCTGGGCCACGCCCCGCTTGACCGACTCTTCGCTGGCGACATCGAGGACCACCGTTGTCAGCCGGTCGCGGTTCGGCTCGGCCCTCGCGACGGTGTCCTTCAGACCGGACTCGCTGATGTCCGCCGCCGCCACGCGGCCGCCTTCGTCCAAGATCCGAAGGACAGTTGCTTGTCCGATGCCGGAGCCGCCGCCGGTGATCAGGACTCGACGGTCGTTGTATCGCTGAAGAGGCATAGGCAGATACTGCTGGGCCGGACGCGAATTGTCAGCCAACTTGCCCACTCAGCGGTGTGCCATTTCTCGGCGACTCGGCGTCCCGATCAGTGGAAGACCAGGCTGGAGGCTGTGACCTGTGTTGTTAGTCTGACAACGTGGAAGACGGCGACCAGCAAGGCAAGCCGAAACTTGCGGCTACCAGCTGGGCGCTGATGGGAATGTTGTCGTACGAGCACGAGCTCTCGGGCTACGACATGCGTAAGTGGATCGACTGGAGCATGCGGTTCTTTTACGGAAGCCCGGCGTACAGCCAGATCTACTCGGAACTGAAGAAGCTCGAACAACTCGGCTTCGTCACGTCGCGCGTCGAGAACAGTGGCGGCACGCGCAATCGCAGGTTGTACAAGATCACCGAAGCCGGCCTGGACGCTGTGACGCGGTGGGCGAACGATGCGCCGCTGGACCCGCCCGTTCTCAAGCACAGTCCTCTGCTACGGGTGACGCTGGGGCACCTCACCAATCCCGCCAGGCTCAAAGAGATTCTGCAAGAGCATCTGGCCTACGCCGACGAGATGCACCGTAACGCCGCCAAGGACGCCAAATGGGCGGGCGCCGACCCGGCCTGGGCATACGCGCGCGTTGCGCTGAACTGGGCCGAACGGTATTACGCCAACGAGCGCGAGCTGACGCTGAAGATGATCAAGGAACTCGACGAGGCCGAAGAACAGTTTCCGCGTGTCGGCGACGGTGGGCCGACGAAGATCCCTTGGCCCGCACCGGAATACTGGTACGAAATCGAGAAGAAGGCCGACGCCGACGACGTGTGACGACGACGTGTGACTAGGTCGCGGCGGCGTCACTGGCGGCGATGTAGCCGTATACCAGGCCCTGGGCGATCGTCGCGCCCGCACCGGGATAGGTGTTTCCGAACGCGTTCGCGGCGGTGTTGCCGATGGCATACAGCCCTCGCGATGGGAGTGCCGTCTTCGCGCAGTACCCTGGCGCGCTCGTCGGCACGCAGGCCGCCACATGTCCCGAGGTCGCTGAGCGTCATCCTGACCGCATAGAACGGCCCCCTGTCGAGCGGACGCAGATTGGGGTTGGGCGTGATGGTGGGATCGCCGTAGTAGCGGTCGTAGGCGCTACGTCCGCGACCGAAGTCGGAATCGACTCCGGCGCGCGACAAGTCGTTGAATCGAGACACGGTGGCGACGAACTGCGCCTCGGGGACCTCCATCATTCGTGCGAGTTCGGCCAGATCGTCCGAGCGGTGCGCAATCCCTGCGTCGTACCAGGCCTGCGGCAGACTCATGCGCGGAAAACGATCGGCGGCAAAGACATAACTGTTGCGGTACTGCTGATCGAAGACGATCCACATGGACTCGACGGGGTTCCCGCTGCGCTCCCGGGCGAGCACGCAGTGGCCGAATGACATGTAATCGCTGGCCTCATTGATGAACCGCTGCCCGGTTTGGTCGACGATCAGCGAGCCCGGAAGCGACCGCTCGGCGAGCATGACCAGTGGATCGGCGCCCGGCAACGGCGCCACTGCCGGAAACCACCACGCCTGATCCATGAGATCGATTCCGGCACCGGCATCTTGGGCGATTCGAATCGCGTCGCCGGTATTGGTCTCCGCGCCCAGGCTGGTGTGTTCGATGAGTGACTCCGATTGAAACTTCCACCGCATGTGCATGTTGTGGTCGAACCCGCCCGCGGCCAAGACGACCCCGCGCCGCGCGGTGATCGTGACCTCGCGTCCGCCCTGTGCGACGACCGCCCCGGTCACGTTGCTTCCGTCGGTCGTCAACCGCACCAACGCCGTTTGCGTCCAGACTCCGATGCCCGCACGAAGCACACCCGCGAACAAACCTGCGGCCAGCGCCTGCCCGCCAGCGGTATAGCGGCGGCCGAGCAGGAGTCCGCCGACGCCCTGGGCGAGCCGTTTGACGATCAGCGGCAGACCCTTGCGGGGCACCCGCGCCATCAGGTTCATCCACCGGTAGTCCGCACTGGTGGTGGGCATCGGAATCGTCGGCTCCATCAATCCGGGGCGCAGCAGCGACCGGTATCGACCAAGCACCGAGGCATTGAACGGTCTGCACTCACACGTCCGCCCGTCGGCACTTCCGCCGGGATGCTCGGGGTGGTAGTCGGCGTAGTCGCGCGCCCAGGTGAACCGCATCGGCGTGGTGCGTCGCAGCATCTGGACGGTCGCCGCAAGCTGGGCGACGAACTCCGCTGACCGTTGCGGCGGCGCTGTCCCGGCGACGATCGACTCCAGATAGGCGTGCGCCTTCGGCGCGGTGTCACCGGCGCCCTGCTCATCGAGCACCGGGCTTGCGGGCAGCCACAGCGCCCCGCCTGACCTGGCCGTGGACCCGCCGACGTATTGCGACTTCTCGACGATCAGCACTGTCAGTCCACGTTCGGCGGCCGTCAGGGCGGCGGCCATGCCGGTGCCCGATCCGACGACGAGCAGATCCACGGTGGTGTCGTGAACAGGCAGGTCGGCGGGGATGGTGGACGGCGCAGCGGTGGTCACGCTTGGAGACACCTTGAAGACACTAGGTCGGACGAATCTCGGGTGCGGCGCGATTTCCCTCCCAGCGGGACGATCGGCTCCACAAGAGTTGTCGCGGCGGTAGAACGAAGACATGACGTTGCAGTCAGAGACCTCAGAAGCCGACGCGATTCGGCAGATCGA
Source organism: uncultured Actinomycetota bacterium (assembly GCA_963805835.1). Taxonomy (GTDB): domain Bacteria; phylum Actinomycetota; class Actinomycetes; order Mycobacteriales; family Mycobacteriaceae; genus Mycobacterium. The sequence goes on from CAWDVX010000020.1 coordinate 43,488, forward strand.
AGCCGCAGCGGCGCCGACCAGATTCGCCCGCGGCTGGCACTGCCTCGGGCTGACCAGGGACTTCGGCGACGGTAAACCGCACGCGGTGCATGCCTTCGGCCAGAAGCTGGTGGTGTTTCGCAGCGGCGACGGCAAGATCAACGTGCTCGACGGCTACTGCCGCCACATGGGTGGGGACCTCAGCCAGGGTGCGGTGAAGGGCGACGAGATCGCCTGTCCGTTCCACGACTGGCGGTGGGGCGGCGACGGCCGATGCAAGAAGGTGCCCTACAGCAAGCGGACGCCGCGGCTGGCCCGTACCGCGACGTGGACCACCCTGGAACAGGACGGGATGTTGTTCGTGTGGAACGACCCCGAGCGCAAGGCGCCTCCCCCCGAGGTCGCCATACCTCGAATCGAGGGTGCGACCAGTGACGAGTGGACCGACTGGCACTGGTACACCACCGTCGTCAACACCAACTGCCGCGAGATCATCGACAACGTCGTCGACATGGCGCACTTCTTCTACATCCACGGATCGTTGCCGACTCACTTCAAGAACATCTTCGAGGGCCATGTCGCCACCCAATACATGAACGGCGAGGGCCGCGAGGACATGGGCGAACCGGGAGTGTCAAAACTGCTCGGCACCACCTCGATCGCGTCGTATTTCGGTCCGTCGTTCATGATCGACGATTTGACCTACCACTACGAGGATGGCGACCACAATACGGTGCTGATCAACTGCCACTATCCGATCGACGCGAATTCCTTTGTGCTGCAGTACGGCATCATCGTTAAGAAATCGGAGGCGCTGCCCGATGATGCGGCGCTGCAGACGGCAATCGGTCTCGGCGACTACGTCAAGATGGGCTTCGAGCAAGACGTCGAGATTTGGAAGAACAAGGCGCGCATCGACAATCCGCTGCTCTGCGAGGAGGACGGGCCGGTCTACCAGCTTCGCCGGTGGTACGAGCAGTTCTATGTCGACGTCGCCGATGTCGAGCCCGACATGGTGGATCGCTTCGAATACGAACTCGACACCACCAGCCCGCACGAGGAGTGGATGAAGGTCGTCGAAGCGAATGTCGCGGCGAGGTCGGGAAGCGCCTGATGGCTGTCCGGCCGGACAACCGACTCGCCGACGCGCCGATGGTGCCGGTGGCCTGCCGTCGGTGCGGGGCATGCGTGTCGGCGCGAAAGAGCAGCTGGAATCAGACCAGTGTGCAGTGGACCGCCGAGGCTCAGGAGCGCTGTCTTGAACGGCGCGACGCATTACGCCTGGCGGCGCACTCGGCACGCGGGCTCTTCCTGGCCTGCTCGGCGATCGGCGATTCGATCGTTGCCGCCGTTCGTACGGGCGATCTGCCGGTGGTCGATGAGCCGGCCCGCTTGACAACGTCGCGTCAAACTCGTGCGCGCTGACCGACAAGCGCGGACAATTCGCGGCTTGTCGCGACGCGGGCCGATTGCGCAAGGTCCAGCGTCGGCATCGTCATGAATCCGTGGATGCCGCCGTCGTAGACGAGGCGGGTGGCCGCCACTCCCGCACGCTCCAACGCGTCGCCGAAGGCAAGCCCCTCGTCGCGCAGCGGATCGTGGCCGGCAATGACCACGACGGCCGGCGGCATGCCCCGCAGGTCTGCGTTCAGCGGTGAGGCGTAGGGATGTTCACGGTCGGCGGCCGCGGGCACGTACTGGTCCCAGTACCACTGCAGAGCGGGGCGAGGGTTGTAGTACCCGTCGCCGAACAAGCGATACGACTCCGTGTCGAAATGCGGTGCGATCATTGGGTACAGCAGCAGTTGGGCCGCGAGCGCGGGCGCTCCGCGATCACGCGCCATCAGCGCAGCGGTCGCCGCCACGTGGCCGCCCGCGCTGTCACCGCCGACGATGATGCGGCTCGCGTCGCCGCCGAGCGCATCGGCGTTGCGGGCAGCCCACTGCGCTACCGCGAAGACATCTTCGGCTGCCGCCGGCCACCGGTCTTCCGGCGCGAGGCGGTAGTCAACCGAAACCACCACTGCGGGAATCAGATTCGCGAAGCTCCGGCAGATCCCGTCGTGACTGTCCAGGTCGCAGAACACGAACCCGCCGCCGTGGGCGTACACCAGGGTCGGCACCGGACCCGGCATCGATGCCGGGCGGTAGATCCGCACCGCGATGGCGCCTCCCGGCCCGCGGACCGAAGCATCCCGTATCTCGCCGACCTCTTCGGGACTTGGCTGGTGCGACAAAGCGGGAGCGGATCGTCGCCCGCGCCTGTTCTCCCGTCATCGTGTGCACGGGCGGGAATCCGGAGTCGAGCGCCTCGATGATGTCCGCGATCTGGGGATCGAGAGTCATGCGTATTGCAGCTCCCGTGCCGGCCGTGCCGCGCTGCGCAGTGGCCGCGCCTGCTGCAGGGTCGGCGCCACCCGCCGCGGCCCGTCCTCGAGGTCGCGCCCAATGCCCATCGCCGTCATGCGCACGGGCGCGGCCAGGCGCTGGTCGAACGCCATACGGCTCATGGGGCCGCAGACCGACACCGCGGCGACGACTTCCCCCGGCGCGCCGACGGCCGCGGCGACACAACCGAATCCGGGCACCGACTCCTCACGGTCGAACGCGACTCCGCGGGCCCGAACGTTGGCCAGCTCGGCGCTCAGCTGCGCCGGCGTGCTGATCGAGTACCTGGTCTTGCGGGCGCCGAGATCGACGACGCCGGCCTGGTCGGTGTGGGCCAGCATCGCCTTGCCGACCGCCGCGCAATGTGCAGGGTAGCGACCGCCCACCCGGGTGGGAATCGCCGCCATCATCCGGTCGCCGACCTTCTCCAGATAGACGACGTCGGAGCCGTCCAACACTGCGAGATGGACGACCAGTCCCGTCGCGCGGTGCAGATCATGCAGCAACGGTATCGCCGCGCGGTGTAGCCGGTCCTGATGCACGGCGAGTGAGCCGAGTTCGACGAGGCGCATGCCCAGCTCGTAGTCGCGGCCGTTGCGACGCAACCAGCGCAGCTTGACCAAGCGCTCGAGCATCCGGTGCGCCGACGATCTCGGCAGGCCGGTGCGGCGCACGATCTGGGCCAGGGTCAGGCGCCCCGGCCCGTCGAAGGCGTCCAACACCAGCGACACCCGGTCGATGACGGCACTCGGAGTGGTGGCTTCGACGGTCATTGCGCCTCCTTGGCTATATGACTATTAGTCATATAGCTATATGTAGCACATCGCTGTGGCGGGTGTCACTGTTCGCACGCGAATTGTGCCTCGTGAGGGTGCGTGAAATACGCTAGGACAGGCGGCCCTGCGGTGACACACACATCAGCCGGACGCGAAAGGGACGCGTCAGCTCTTGGCTGCGGCGCGGCCGGCGCGACGACCGTAGAAGCTGCCGTCACCGAGGGAGATGCCGCTGGCGTAGCCCCAGGCGGCCACGCCCGCAGTGCAGCGGCCCGCCGCATACAGGCCGGGGATGGGCGAGCCGCTGACGTGCAGCACCTCCGAGTCCAGCGTGGTCTTCAGCCCGCCGAGTGTGAAACCGGCGCAGCTTGCCCGCAGATCGATGGCGCCGACGGGCGTGCCGATCGGCTTCAGCCATTCGGCCTTCTTGTGCAGCAACGGATCCTCACCGCGTGCCGCGGCGTCGTTGTAGTAGCTGATCGTCGACTGAAGGGATCCGGCTGGAAGGCCGATCTCGGACTCGAGCTCGGCGACCGTGTCGCAGACCCATGTCGCCGGGCGCTTCAGGAACGGTGTCGGCGACGTCGCGGCCATCGCCTCGTCCTGCGCGTCGCCGTCGATGATCAGATACGCGATGTCGTCTTGGTGGTACAGCGTGAGCTGTCCGATCCGGCCCGAGTACATGTCCTCGGGGACGTACCGTTGTCCGCACCCGTTGACGAGAACGCCGCGGACGGTCTGCTGGGGATCGATCAGGAACGCCACCTCGGTGGCGTCCATATGGGCCAGGTCCGCGCCGAGCGCCTGGGCCATCCGGATCGCTTGCCCGTCATGCTGTTCTATCGACGCGCCCGGTCGGCCGACAAGCCGCGGCGCGTACTGGGCCATCATTGCGTCGTTGTAGGCGAAGCTTCCCGCGGCGAGGACAACGCCACGCCGTGCGCGGATCGACACCGGCTTGCCGTACCGCCGGGCGACGAGACCGGCGACGCGGCCGTCGGACTGTACGACCAACGACGACGCATGGACGTCGTAGAGCGCGCGCACACCGGCCGCGGCTGCAGTTTCTACGAGTGGCTTCATCAGCATGAAGCCGGCACTCGCTTCACCGGCCTTCTTGTTGGTCATCTGCGGAATATGGCCGCGCGGAGCGGGTTTCGCGATGGTGTTGAATGGGAAGGCGTTCTCACCGCCGGTGAACATCAGGCCCTCGTCGCCGGGTGGCTCCCAGCCGGGCTCGCCCCAGAACGCCGGCTTGAACGGCACTCCGCACCGCACCAGCCAGTCGAAATGGTCAACGCTTCCGGCGCAGTAGTCGCCGACTCGGTTCTCATCGGCGCCCGGCCCCATCGCCACGTTGAGGAACGCGGCCATATTGTCGACGGAATCCTCGAATCCGCAGGCTTTTTGCAGCGGAGTACCGCCGCCGAGATAGATGAAGCCACCCGCCATCGCAGCGGCCCCGCCCCAACCGCCGGTGCGTTCGAGCACGAGCACGTCGGCGCCGGCCGAGGCAGCCTCGACCGCCGCGGCGGCACCCGCGATGCCGTACCCCGCGATCACGACATCGGCTTCGAAATCCCAGCTCTCGATTGCCTCCGCCGGCTTGGGGTAGACGTCGGTATCCATCGGCTAGATGCGCATCGCCGCGGGCGGTTCGCCGAGCCATTGGTGACCCCAATAGCTGTCAGCGGTGATTTCCTCTGCCGTGTAGTACTTTTCGTCGACGCGCATACCCTCGGTTCCGAACTCGATATCCCAGTCGCCGGGTGTGCGGACGTAGAAGGACACCATCTTGTCGTTGGTGTGGCGGCCGAGCGTCGAGGACAGCTGGAACCCCTCTGCGTTGACCCGGTCCAGCGCCTGCCCGACCGCGTCGAGGCTGTCGACTTCGACCATGACGTGGACGAGGCCCGGCTTGTCCTGGTTCATCGAGGGGCAGATGGCCAGGCTGTGATGGCGCTCGTTGATGCCGAGGAACCGGACACGAATCGGACCGAACTCCGGCGGTGCCGGCACCCGGAATGCGCCGCGCGACCGGAAACCCAGGACGCCGGTGTAGAAGTCGAACAGCCCGTTGGCGTCGAGAGCGGGCACCACCACGTGGCCGAGCCCCTGGGGACCGGTGACGAATCGCGCCCCGAACGGTGTGACGACCGGGCTGTGATCGAGCACCGCGCCGTGGAAGACCTCCAGCGTCGTACCGGCGGGGTCGTCGAACGTGATCAGCTCCTCGACCCGGCGTTCATCGGCCTCGGCGGCGGACAGTTCCTTGACGGCGACACCGTTGGCGTCCAAGGTGGCCTTGATCTCCTCCAGCGCCGCGTGGTCGCGGACCTCCCACCCGACGGTCAACACCCGGTCGATGTCGCCGGGCACGACGATGATGCGTGCCGCGCGCTCGTCCATCCGGAGGTACAGCGCCGACGGGTCGGGCCCGTGGCCCTCGGCGAAACCAAGGACGCCGAAGGCAAACTGTCGCCACCGGTCGATGTCGCTGGCTGCGACGGTGATGTAGCCCAGGCTCTTGATGACGCTCATCGGTCAGATCAGCGCCCGCAGCGGACCTTCGGGGTCGACCCCGAACGAACTGAGTGCCGACGCGTGGTACGGGGTGCCGGGAATGTGGATCGCGTGAGCGAGCCCAGCGTGCGCATCGCGCCAGAATCGTTGCAGCGGCTTGTCCATCCGCAAGGCGTTGCCGCCCGAGCGCGCGAAGATCTGGTCGACCGCCGTAACGGCGCGCCAGGCCGCCCGCACCTGGGTCCGGCGGCCCGCGGCGCGATCCTCGAACGACACTTCCTTGCCGGAGTCGACGATGTCGTAGATGCGGTCGACATTGGCCAGCAGTTCTTGGCGGGCGGCGTTGATATCGGCGGCGGCCTCACCGATCGCATACATGACGTACGGGTCGTCCTTCACCGCGCCATAGGCGCCGACGCGGTCACGTTGGTAATCCAGATGGGCGGCGAGCGCGCCTTCGGCGATACCGACCACCGCCGAGGTGATCCCCAGGGGAAACATCGTCGACCAAGGCATCAGGTACAGCGTCGACGTCATCCCGGCCTTGCGCTGGGCCGTGCCGTCCATCACCTCGGTGGCGTCCATTGTCCGGTAGTCGGGGACGAACGCGTCGGAGACGATGACGTCCTTGGATCCGGTGCCGCGCAGACCGACCACATTCCACGAGTCTTCGACGATCTCGTAGTCCTCGCGCGGCAGGATCATGTGCAGCATCTGCGGCGGCATCAACGGTTTACCGTCGGCGTCACCGAGCATCGCGCCCAGGATGATCCAATCGCACTGGTCGGTGCCCGAGCTGAACTGCCAGCGGCCGTTGAAGATGTACCCCCCGTCGACGGGCTTGGCCACCCCCTGCGGCGCGTAGGGGGACGCGACCCAGGTGTCGACGTCGTTACCCCAGATTTCCTCGGCCACCCGGGGATCGGCGTACGTCAATTGATACGGGTGCACCCCGACGACGCCGTTGACCCACCCTGCGGCGGGGTCAAGCGACGCCGTGGCCATGACGGTTTCTGCGAATTCGCGAGGATGGACCTCATAGCCGTTGTACTTGGCGGGCTGCAGTAACCGAATATTGCCCGCCGCCTTCATCACCTTGGTCGTCTGGTCGGTGAGCTGGCCGATCTTCTCGGCCTCGGCGCCTTGCTCGCGCAGTTGGCCGGCCATCTCCATCACCCGGTCGATTACCCGCTCGGTCATGTGTCGTCCTTACTCTGTGGGCTTGATTCATGGTGTACCGCAGATCGCCGTCGTGCCGCAGCCAATCCCGATCAGCGGAACGAGTGGCATTCAAAACTCGATGCGATGCCGTCGTCCGGCGAGGTCTACGTCGGCTCTGGCCATACGGATCAGTGTCGGGTCCACGGAGCCCGGTGTGGAACGCGGCCGCCCGGTCTCCGGGAGACGGGAAGGTGAGCGTCCGGTCACCGGGAAAGCGCACTGATCGACTCCCGCGACGACCTACCGTGTGGTCGTGAGCAACGAGGCAGACGTGGATGTCGTCATCGATGTCGTCATAGTGGGCGCGGGGTTCGCCGGAATCTATGCCCTGCACAAATTCCGGTCTCTGGGATTGACGACGCGGGTGTTCGAGGCCGCGCCGGAGGTCGGCGGCACCTGGTACTTCAACCGGTATCCGGGTGCGCGCTGCGATGTGGAGAGCGTCGACTACTGCTATTCGTTCTCCGACGAGTTGCAGCAACAGTGGTCATGGAGCGAGAAGTACGCGACGCAGGCCGAGATCCTGCGGTACCTGAACTGGGTGGTCGACACGCTCGACCTGCGCGACGGAATCACGTTTGACACCCGCGTCACATCGGCGGTATTCGACGACACCGCCATGCGCTGGACGGTGAGCACGGATACGGGCGCGTCGGTCAGCGCACGGTTCTGCGTGATGGCAACGGGACCGCTGTCGGCGGCGTTGACACCGGACTTCGGAGGCCTGTCCACGTTCGCCGGCGAGGTGTACCACACCGCACACTGGCCGAAGGAGGCCGTCGACTTCACCGGCAAGCGCGTCGCGGTCATCGGCACCGGATCGTCCGGCATCCAGTCGATACCGATCATCGCCGAGGCGGCGGATTCGCTTGTCGTCTTTCAACGCACCCCGAATTACAGTGTGCCTGCAGGCAATCGAGCATTGACAGCCGAAGACGTCGCCGATTACAAGGCTGGCTACGACGAGCGACGGCGATTGTCGTGGCGCAGCGGAGGCGGTTCACCGCACGTCGCACATCCCAAGCTGACGATGGAGGCAACCGCGCAGGAGCGCTGGGCCGCATTCGAGAGGCGATGGGAACTCGGCGGCGTGCTGTTCTCCAAAACATTCAGCGACCAGATGACCGATATCGAAGCCAACGACGAGGCCCGCAGGTTCTACGAAGAAAAGGTCCGCGCCGTCATCGATGATCCCGAAGTAGCCGACCTGCTGATTCCCAACGACCACCCGATCGGCACCAAGCGGATCTGCACCGACACCAACTACTTTCAGACGTTCAACCGGCCGCACGTCGAACTTGTCAGCGTGCGCAGGACGCCGATCGAGTCCATCGACGCCACGGGTATCAATACTTCCGATTCACGCTTCGATGTCGATGCGATCGTGCTGGCCACCGGATTCGACGCGATGACGGGAGCCCTGGCCAAGATCGACATTGTCGGCCGCGACGGGCACACATTGCGCGACGACTGGGCCGACGGACCACGCACATATCTCGGATTGTGTGTCGACGATTTCCCGAATCTGTTTCTGGTGTCCGGCCCCGGGGCGCCTGCCGTGTTGGCCAATATGGTGTTGCACGCAGAAGCCCACGTGAATTGGATCGCCGATGCGATCACCTACCTCGACGATCACGGTTACACCGCCATCGAGGCGACGGCCGACGCCGTGGAAAGCTGGAATGCCGAACTGAACCGTCGGGCGGACGCGTCGCTTTTCACCAGGGCCAACTCTTGGTACCTGGGGGCGAACGTTCCCGGGAAGCCAAGGGTTTTCATGCTCTTCATCGGCGGGTTCGCTGCGTACCTCGACATCTGCAACGAGATCGTGAACGCGGGCTATAAAGGGTTCAGCCTTCTGAAGGCGACGTGATGTCGGGGTTGGTGGGCAAGGTGGTCGTCGTGACGGGCGCCGCCAGGGGGACCGGACGCGTGCACTGCCAACGGTTCGCCGATGAGGGCGCGGATGTGATCGCTCTCGATGCCGCCGAGGCGGCCGAGGAACTGCAGGGCACCGCAACGCAGGTACGCGATCGAGGTAGGCGATGCGTGGCCGCGACGGCCGACGTACGCAATGCCGAGGCGATGTCCACCGCGATCGACGCCGCCGTTTCAGAGCTGGGCCGGCTCGATGTTGTCGTCGCCAACGCCGGTGTGCACACCGCCGGTGCACCGGTGTGGGAGCTCAGCGAGGAAACCTGGCAGAACACGCTGGGTATCAATCTGACCGGAGTGTTTCACACCGTGAAGTCGGCGGTCCCACACATCGGCGAGAGCGGGGGATCCGTGGTGATCATCAGCTCTACCAGCGGGTTACGCGGTACCGCCAACACAGCCCACTACACGGCCAGTAAGCACGCGCTGGTAGGCCTTGCCCGCACGCTGGCCAACGAACTGGGGCCGCAGCGAATTCGGGTCAATACGGTCCATCCGGGTGCGGTAGGCACGGCGATGGTGCTCAATGAGGCGACATTTCGGCGTCTTTGTCCCGACCTGCCGAACCCGACCGAAGCCGACGCCGCCGAAGTCCTCAAGGCGCGCAACCTGTTACCCGTGGGATGGGTTGAGCCCGTCGACGTCGCCAACGCGGTGGTGTTTCTGGCCTCCGACGAAGGCCGCTACATCACCGGAACCCAGCTCGTGGTCGACGCCGGCCTGACGCAGAAGGTGTGACATGGGTCGGTTGCACGGAAAGGTCGCGCTGATCACCGGGGCGGCCAGGGGCATCGGGCGCGCGCAGGCGGTGCGGTTCGCGCAGGAGGGTGCCGACATCATCGCGCTCGACATCTGCGATGCGGTGGACACCGTCGTAGTTCCGCCCGCCACGCCTGCCGATCTCGACGAAACGGCCCGACTGGTGTCCGCGGCGGGCGGCCGGATCGTCACCGAGGTCGTCGACGTCCGCGACACCGACGCCGTGCAGGCTGCGACCGACCGCGGTGTCGATCTGTTCGGCGGGCTCGACGTCGTCTGCGCGACCGCAGGCATCACGTCGCGTGCGATGGCTGTGGAAATCTCCGAGATCGCCTGGCAGACAATGCTGGACGTCAACCTGACCGGGGTCTGGCGGACGTGTCGCGCCACGGCTCCGCACCTCATCGAACGCGGAGCCGGTTCGATTATTCTGATCAGCTCCATCGCGGGCCTGCGGGGTCTGGTCGGGGTGGCGCACTACACCTCCGCCAAACACGGTGTCGTCGGACTCATGCGTAGCCTCGCCAATGAGCTCGCACCACATAATATCCGGGTCAACTCGGTGCATCCGACCAACGTGGACACGCCGATGATCCAGAACGACCATGTCCGCGGCGCGTTTCGGCCGGACCTCGAGCACGTCACCCGCGAGCAGTTCGCCGAAGCGGCCTGTTCGATGAATATGTTGCCGATCCCGTGGGTCGACGCCGTCGACGTCGCCAACGCGTGTCTCTTTCTCGCCTCGGATGAGGCGCGGTACATCACCGCCGTCGCGCTGCCGGTCGACGCCGGGAGCACCCAGCGCTGACCTCAGCGGCTCAAGAACGCGAGGACCGCGCTTTCGAACGCATCCTTGGCCTCGATCATCGCCCAATGCCCACAGTTGGGAAATACGTGCAGTTCGGCGTTGGGAATGGTTCGCATCGGGATCAGCGCCATGTCCAACGGGCTCACCCGGTCGTCGCGGCCCCACGTCAGCAGCGTCGGTGCTGCGACCTTGTGCATCATCGCCCACGGCATCGGCGAATCGGATGCCCGCATCCCCGCCGTCATCTGTGCGAACGCTGCCTTGCCGTACATCCGGCGCGCGCTCTCCAGCGTCTGCGGGTCGGTCGCCAGCGCCCACCGCTCCTCGATCAGTTGCTCGGTCACCAGCGCTGGGTCGTACACCATCGAGTACAACCAGTCGACCAGCCGCTGCCGAGTCGGATTCTCGGTGAACTCCTGCAGGAGCCTTATTCCCTCGCTCGGCCCCGGAGAGAAGATGTTCGTGCCGATTCCGCCGATTGTGACGAGGCGCCGCACCTTGGCCCGCTGGTGGGTCGCGTAGTTGATGCCGACGGCGCCGCCCATTGAATTGCCGATGATGTCAACGGAGTCCAGGCCGAGCGCGTCGACGAACGTCCCGACTGCACCGAATGCGGTGACCATCGGATGGCCGCCGAAGTCGTCGCTCACGCCGAATCCGGGAAACTCCAGCACGAGGCAGTGGAAGTGGTCGGCGAACGTGGACAGAATTCCGCGGAAATTGCGCCAGCCCGTCACGCCGGGCCCGGATCCGTGCAGGAGCAGTAGGGGAGTGCCCGCGCCCGCTTCGTGATAGCGAAGTACGCCCGCCGCAGTGGAAATTTCGCGAAGCGTGCCGTCGTAGGTCAATTGTGCTGTCATCACCGGTCCTGTCGCTATCAATTGGGGCAGTACTTCATACTGGCATCGTGGCATATGGCGGTGTAGCCGCAGTCCCGGTAAGCGGGCTATGAGCGCATCGTATCGCGCAAGCCAGTCCCGATATGACGGCGAGCAATGAAATCGATTGTCCTACAGTCACTTATGCAGTTACCGGCGCGGACCCGGACCGAAGATCGCGATGCTGGCCGCGCGTCGGATGAGGTCCGAGAGTCCCGATCATTCCGCGACGTTGTCGGCGGTGTCAGGCTCGGTCACCGGGTCGGGTTCGTCGACGACGTCGGGTGGGTCGGCGGGTTGTCGGTCCAAGGACAATGCGACGCCGAGCGCCAAGAAGAACAGGATGAACAGCGGACCGCCGAGATAGAGATTCATGTGGCCGCCCGGTGAGATGAAACTTCCTGGGGGACCGATGATCGTGATCGTTTCGATCAATTGCTCGACTGTGAAAACCGCGGCGGCGATCCCGAGCCATCGGGGGAACTGGCCGGCGTTGGCGGCCAACAGAATCGGTACAGCCACCATGATGTCGGCGATCGTCCGCACGGGACCCCACATGGTCACGACGTCCGCGATCGTCCTGGCGGTCGCCGAGCCCAGTGCCTCGGGGTGCAGCGCGAGCCCGGCGGTGAACCATGTCGCGATGAACACCTGAGCCAGCAGCGCCGCGGCGCCGATGGTGAACACGTAGCCGGCCGGCCCCGTGAGACGTTTGCGCGCAAAGCCGAACACCACCACCAGCGCGAGGGATCCGAACGTCAACAACAATGCTTGCGCGCGCATCGCCGCGGAGTGCTCCTCGACGTGTGAAACGATCTCGGATCCTGGCCTGTCGATGCCGGGCAGCTGCGGACCGATCACCAGCGCAACTGCATACAGCACCGTGAAGGCAATACCGGCGATCATCGGGGTACGACGATCCATATTGACTCCCTGTGTGCCGCGATTGCTCGTTGACGCGGACGCCGGAAGTCAATCGTAGACAACGTGCTTATCCACAACCGCCATTTCATCCCCAGCGCGCCCCGCGTGTCCCCGAGCGAGGCAGGTGAGGTCGGCGATGACGCCTAGCTTCAGGTCATGCGAACGGAATTGCCCGCCGAACGTCTCCATCGCCGTCTCGGGGCAGCGAGCGAACCCGATACCGATACCGATACCGATACCGACCCCCACCCGGACACCATGTTGTCCCGGTGGCTGCCCGAGTCGAAGGCGGGCGGCGCATCGAATTGGGTGACGGTCGTGCGCGCCGATCCCGGACGTGCAGGGGTCATCGCGTTGGGTGCCGTCGGCGTCGTTGCGGTGCTGGTGACGCTGTTCACGCTGGCGCGTGACGATTCCCCGCCGGTGACCTCGGCCAAACTGCCGCCGGTGCAGATGGTTTCGTCGGCAAGTCCGACGCCGCCCGCCGGCACGCCGGTATCCGGACAACCCGTTGTGGTCAGCGTTGTCGGCCTTGTCGGTAAACCCGGTCTGGTCACGCTGGAGCCGGGCGCCCGGATCGCGGACGCTCTCACGGCCGCAGGCGGGGCGCTCGACGGCGCCGACCTGCTGGACTTGAACATGGCCAGACGCCTCGCCGATGGCGAGCAGATCGTTGTCGGTATCGCGCCCGCACCCGGTGAACCGGCGGTGATGGGCAGCTCGATCAGTTCCGGCCCGGGCGCGAGCGCGTCGTCCGACCCTCCCGCAGCTCCCGCAATTGCGGCGGCGCCGGAGGGTTCGGTGGACCTGAACAGCGCAACTGCGGAACAGCTGGACGCCCTGCCGGGTATCGGTCCGGTGACCGCGGCCGCGATTGTCGCCTGGCGTGACGCGAACGGGCGGTTCAACAGCGTCGACCAACTCGGCGACGTCGACGGCATCGGACCTGTGCGGCTGGACAAGCTGCGCGACCGTGTCCATGTGTGATCCCGGTGGACGCGGGCGTCACTCGAGTCGACCTGCGCCTGGTGCCGGCGGCAATCACCGGCTGGTCGGTGACGGCGGCCGGAATCCTTTGGGAGGTAGCCGGTTTGGCCATCGCACTGGTGCTCGCCATCGCGACCACCGCGGTGGCGCAGTGGTGGTGCCGTGATAGAGCGGAGGGCGACGAGGACCGCGCGATCGGTGCGGGTGTGCTCGCTGTCGCCGTGGTCGGTTTGGCGTTCGCGATTTCGGTCGGGCTACGCGTCGAGGCGCTATCGCAGCATCCGATCACCCAGCGGTTCGGCACGGTCGCCTCCGTCGTGGTCACGCCGGTGGAGAGCCCGCGCGCGCTGGGCGGCAACCGGACGATGTTTCGCGCATCGCTGAGTGTCATCGACGGACACAAGGCGAGCGGCAGGGTCGTCGTATTCGCTTCGACCACGACCTTTTCCGAGCTGTCGGCGGGCCGTCCGGTCGGCTTCCGCGCCCGGATCGGGCGACCGACGCGCAGGGACCTCACGGTGGCGGTGCTGTCGGCAACGGGCACGCCGACGTGGGGTGAAGCCGCGACTGTCTACCGCGCCGCACACGAAATCCGTTCAGGATTCGCCGATGCGGCACGCCGGGCGTTGCCGCTCGACCAGGCTGCGATGCTGCCGGCGTTGGTGCTCGGGGACACGTCGGCACTGTCACAGCAGACGGCTGCGGAGTTCCGGGCGTCGGGGTTGACGCACTTGACTGCGGTGTCGGGTGCCAACGTGACCATCGTGTGCGGCGCGGTGCTGTTGAGTGCCGGGCTGTTCGGTCCGCGGGTGGCGGTGGTGTTGGCGGCGGTCGCGTTGCTCGTGTTCGTGATCGTCGTGCAGCCATCGGCGAGCGTGTTGCGCGCCGCGGTGATGGGCGCGATCACGTTGTTGGCGGTGCTGTCGCACCGCCGTCGCCAAGCGCTGCCTGCGCTGTCGGCCACGGTCTTGGCGTTGATGGTCGCGTCGCCCGAACTGGCCGTCGACCTCGGATTCGCGCTGTCGGTGTCGGCGACCGCGGCGTTGGTGGTCATCGCTCCGGCGTGGTCGCGCCGGTTGGTCGGCCGCGGCTGGCCCAAGCCGCTCGCCGACGCGGTGTGCATCGCTGCCGCCGCCCAACTGGTCACCGCGCCGCTGATCGCGGGGATATCGGGCACCTTCAGCGTCGTGTCGGTCGCCGCCAACCTCGCGGTCGCCGTCGTGATTCCGCCGATCACCGTGGTCGGGACCGCCGCCGCGGCGCTGTCCTGGTTCTGGCCCGCAGGCGCAGATCTGCTGATCCGATTCACCGGACCCGAATTGTGGTGGTTGCTACGGATTGCGCGGTGGGCGGCGGATGTCCCCGGAGCGTCGCTCTCGGTGCCGTCGGGCCTGCTGGGTGTGGTCACCGTCGCCGGGGTGGGACTCGCGGTGGTGGCCTCGTGGCGGTGGCGCTGGACACGGATCGGCGTGTGCATCGCGATCGCGTTCGCGCTGGCGTGGACGGTGTCTGGTCTGTCAGGCGTTCATGACACGATCGTGGGGTGAGTGACGACGCATCGCCCCTGCACCTGGTGCTCGGAGACGAAGAGCTGCTGGTGGAACGGGCGATATCGGGTGTCCTGCGCGGCGTTCGTAAGCACGCGGGCACCGACCCGCACGAGACCCAAGTCCCCGTGGACCGGCTTCGCGCTGGTGAGGTCAGTACCAGCGAGCTCGCCGAACTGCTCAGCCCGTCGTTGTTCGCCGACGAACGTGTGGTCGTGTTGGAGTCCGCGGCCGAAGCCGGCAAGGATGCGGTGGCGCTCATCTCCGACGTCGCCGCCGATCTGCCGCCGGGAACTGTGCTGGTCGTGGTCCATTCGGGCGGTGGACGCGCGAAGGCGCTGGCCGACAAGCTGAAAAGCATTGGTGCACAGGTTCATCCATGTGCGCGTATCACGAAGTTCGCCGAGCGTGCCGACTTCGTGCGGCGTGAGTTTCGAGCACTGAAGGTCAAGGTCAGCGACGATACGGTGACCGCGCTTCTCGACGCCGTCGGTTCCGACATCCGTGACCTCGCATCGGTGTGTTCGCAACTGGTCGCCGACACCGACGGCGACGGTCGACGCCGCGGCCGTACGTCGCTACCACTCGCGGCAAGGCCGAGGTGAAGGGGTTCGATATCGCCGACAAGGCGGTCGTCGGCGATGTCGCAGGCGCCGCCGAGGCGCTGCGCTGGGCGATGTTGAGTGGTGAGCCTCAGGTCGTGTTGGCCGACGCGCTGGCCGAGGCCGTCCACACCATCGCCCGGGTGGCGCCGCTGTCCGGGCGATCCCTACCGGCTGGCCGCCGAACTGGGGATGCCGCCGTGGCGGGTGCAGAAGGCGCAGAAACAGGCGCGACGGTGGTCGCGTGACATCGGTCGCGGAGGCGATGCAGCTCGTCGCTGCACTGAACGCGGACGTCAAGGGAGCCGCGGCGGACGCCGATTATGCACTGGAATCAGCGGTGCGCAAGGTCGCCGAACTAGCGGCCGACTGACCGATCAGAGCGTGTTGGGCTCAGATCTTGTTGAAGGCGCGAGAGAGCGCCGACTTGCGGTTGGCGGCCTGGTTCTTGTGGATCACGCCCTTGCTGGCGGCCTTGTCGAGCTGGCGGCTGGTGGTGACCAGCAACTCGCCGGCCTTGTCCTTGTCGCCGGCGTCGACGGCCGCCCGGAATCCGCGGACCGCAGTGTGAAGCGACGACTTCACCGACTTGTTGCGAAGTCTGCGGCGCTCGTTGGTCTTGATCCGCTTTTCCTGCGACTTGATGTTGGCCACGCGTGTTTTCCTTCGTAAATCCAGGTTGGCTTGGTTGCAAAGTATTTTGGGACTGCCTGCGCCCACCGACCTGCGGGCAGCGAGGGTTCAGATTACCAGCGCAGCGGGTAAATGCCCAAAGTGAGCGCGCTGGCCTGCCGAAACGTTCCAATTGGTGCAGCATGTCAAAGGTGAGCCTTCGAACCCTGCCCGCAGACAGCGCGCGGTCGGCGCGCACCCGTTCGCCAAAACCCCCGCGCCACGACGGGGTTTTCGGTGGCTACAACAGCCTGGGCAGCTATTCGAAGGCCTTCGACGAGATGTTCGACGCCGCAGGGCAACGTCCGCGGCCCCTACAAGGGCATATTCGCCGAACTGGCGCCGTCCGACGCCTCGGAGTTGGCGGCCAGGGCCGAGGCGCTGGGGCGTGCCTTCATCGACCAGGGCATCACGTTTTCGCTATCCGGGCAGGAGCGGCCGTTTCCGCTGGACCTCGTGCCCCGAGTGATCTCCGCAGCGGAGTGGACGCGGCTCGAAAAGGGCATCACCCAGCGGGTCAAGGCGCTGGAGGTCTACCTCGACGACATCTACGGCGAGCAGGAGATCCTGCGCGACGGGGTCATCCCGCGCCGGCTGGTCACCTCGTGTGAGCACTTCCACCGCGAAGCGGTGGGCATATCGCCGCCCAACGGGGTTCGCATCCACGTCGCGGGCATCGATCTGGTCCGCGACGCGCAGGGAGCGTTCCGCGTGCTGGAGGACAACCTGCGCTCTCCGTCCGGCGTCTCATACGTGATGGAGAACCGGCGCACGATGGCGCGGGTCTTCCCGAACCTGTTCGCCACCCACCGGGTGCGGGCCGTCGGCGACTACTCGTCGCATCTCTTGCGGGCGCTGCGCAACGCCGCCGCCATCCAACGAGGCCGACCCGACCGTCGTCGTGCTGACGCCCGGCGTCTACAACTCGGCGTACTTCGAACATTCGCTGCTCGCCCGTCAGATGGGCGTCGAACTCGTCGAGGGCCGCGACCTGTTCTGCCGCGACAACACCGTGTACATGCGCACCACCGAGGGCGAGCGCCAGGTCGATGTCATCTACCGGCGCATCGACGACGACTTCCTCGACCCGATGCAGTTCAATCCCAATTCGGTGCTGGGCGTCGCCGGGCTGCTCAACGCCGCGCGCGCGGGCAACGTGGTCATCTCCAGCGCGGTCGGCAACGGCGTCGGCGACGACAAGCTGGTCTACACCTACGTCCCGACGATCATCGAGTACTACCTCGGCGAGAAGCCGCTGCTGGCCAACGTCGACACCTACCGGTGCTGGCTCGACGACGAACGCGAGGAGGTGCTCGACCGCGTCGACGAACTCGTCATCAAACCGGTCGAAGGGTCCGGCGGCTACGGCATCGTGTTCGGTCCCGACGCGTCGGAGAAGGAACTCGCTGCGATCAGCAAGAAGGTCCGAAGCGACCCGCGCGGCTGGATCGCTCAGCCGGTGGTGCAGCTGTCCACCGTCCCGACGCAGATCGACGACAACCTGGCGCCCCGCCACGTCGACCTGCGGCCGTTCGCCGTCAACGACGGCGACGAGGTCTGGGTGCTGCCCGGTGGCCTGACCCGGGTGGCGCTGCCCGAAGGGTCGCTGGTGGTCAACTCCAGCCAGGGCGGCGGGTCCAAGGACACCTGGGTGCTGGCGCCGCGCGCGTCGGTGGCCGAGCGCGAACTCGCCGCGGCCGAAGTGGTCAGGTCGCTGCCCGAGGCGCCCAAGTCGTCGAAGAGCGAGAATGGCGGCGACAGCTCGCAGCAGCAGCAACAGCAGCAGCCGCAGTCGACTCACTCGACCGACGGATCCGAGCAACAGCAGCAACAACAACAACAGCAGCAGGCGCTGCACAGGAGCCAATGATGTTGGCCCGCAACGCTGAGTCGCTGTACTGGATCGGTCGCTACGTCGAGCGGGCCGACGACACCGCCCGCATCCTCGACGTGACGGTCCACCAGCTGCTGGAGGATTCCAGCGTCGACCCCGACCAGACGTCGCGGACGCTGCTGCGGGTGCTCGGCATCGAACCACCGGAAGAGTCGCTGGACGTGTGGTCGTTGACCGACATCGTCGCCTTCAGCCGGGACACCGCAAGGGGCATGCTCGATCGTCGAGGCCATCTCTGCCGCCCGCGAGAATGCCCGCGGTGCCCGCGAGGTCACCTCGACCGAGATCTGGGAGTGCCTCAACACCACCTACAACGCGCTCGCCGAACGTGAACGCGCAGCCAAACGGCTTGGGCCACACGAGTTCCTGTCGTTCGTCGAGGGACGCGCGGCGATGTTCGCCGGTTTGGCGGACTCGACGCTGTCGCCGCGACGACGGCTACCGGTTCATGGTGCTGGGCCGCGCGATCGAGCGGGTCGACATGACCGTACGGCTGCTGCTGTCGCGTGTCGGCGACAGCGCGTCGTCGCCTGCCTGGGTGACGGTGCTGCGCTCGCGCAGGTGCGCACGACACCTATCTGCGCACCTACCGGGGTGTGCTCGACGCGGGCCGGGTCGTCGAGTTCATGCTGCTGGACCGGCTTTTCCCGCGATCGGTCATGTACTCGCTGCGGCTCGCCGAACACAGCCTCGACGAACTGCGCCATCGGGCCCTCAACCGCGTCGGTGCCACCGCAGAGACGCAGCGCCTGCTGGGCCGTGCGCGCAGCGAGTTGGAGTTCCTCCACCCGGGCGTGCTGCTCGAGTCGCTCGAGCAGCGCCTCGCCGGTTTGCAGACGACGTGTGCTGACGTCGGAGAAGCATTGGCGCTGGAGTACTTCCACTCCGCGCCGTGGGTGGCGTGGACGGATGCCGGCCGCCGCGACTCGCTGGTCATCGAGGAAGGCGAAGTCTGATGTGGCGGCTGCGGGTGGTGCATTCCACGGGCTACGCCTACAAGTCACCGGTTACCGCATCCTTCAACGAGGCCAGGCTGACACCACGTTCGGATTCCCGGCAGAACGTCATCCTGAACCGCGTCGAAACGGTCCCTGCGACAAGGTCATACCGCTACGTCGACTACTGGGGTACCGCTGTGACGGCGTTCGACCTGCACGCCCCGCACACCGAGCTGGAGGTGACGTCGTCATCGGTCGTGGAGACCGATCGCGGCGATATGCCCAAAGACGACGTCAGCTGGGAGGACCTGCATTCCGCGGCGGTGATCGACCGGTTCGACGAGGTGCTCAGCCCGACGCAGTACACACCGTCACAGCAAGCGGATCGCGCGGGTGGGACAACGAATCGCCAAGTACCACGATCCGCACGAGGCCGTCACCGCCGCGGCCAACTGGGTGCACAGCGAGCTCGAGTACGTCCCCGGGACCACCGGCGTGCATTCGTCGGGGCTGGATGCGCTACCGCGAAGGCAAGGGCGTCTGCCAGGACTTCGCTCATCTGACGCTGATCCTGTTGCGCAGCATGGGGATTCCGAGTCGCTACGTGTCGGGGTATCTGCATCCGAACAAGAAGGCCAAGATCGGCGACACCATCGACGGCCAGAGTCATGCGTGGGTGCAGGCCTGGACGGGCGGTTGGTGGAACTACGACCCCACCAACGACGCCGCCATCAACGAGCAGTACATCAGCGTCGGTGTCGGCCGAGACTATTCCGATGTCAGCCCGCTCAAGGGCATCTACTCCGGTGAAGGCTCGACCGACCTCGACGTCGTCGTGGAGATCACCCGGCTGGCCTGAACTGGCCGACTCGCCGTTCGACGGGTTCGAGCGGTTTACGCGCCGAGTGTGCGCTGAATATCGCCCTTCATCGCGTTGAGCTCCGCGCCCCAGTAGGCCCAGTCATGGATTCCGTTCGGCGGGAAGTTGAACGTGCCGTTGTTACCGCCGTCGGCCACGTAGAGGCGCTGGAAATTCTTGTTGCTGTCCAACGTGATGCTCTCCAGTACCTGGCCGGGCAGACCGGTGTCACCCAGCTCACCGGGTCGGCCGTTGCCGCAGTACACCCAGATCCGGGTGTCGTTGCTCACCAGCCGGCCGACGTTGACCGTCGGATCGTTGCGCTGCCAGGCAGGTCCACCACCGGGGCCCCACATCGCGGTGGCGTCGAATCCGCCCGCGTCGCGCATCGAGATGCCGACCAGCGCCGGCCAGATGCCCTCGGAGAGGTTCAAGAACCCCGACAGCGATCCGGCATAGATGAACTGACCGGGGTGGTATGCCGCCAGGATCAGCGCCGAGCTACCCGACATGGATAGGCCCACCACGGCGTTGCCGCTGGGTGAGACGCCCTTGTTGGCCGACAAATAGGCGGGCAGCTCCGAGGTCAGGAACGTCTCCCACTGGTAGTTGTACGTGGTGCCGTTGCCGACTGCCGGGCCCTGCCAGTTGGTGTAGAAGCTGGACATGCCGCCGACGGGCATCACGACGGACAATCCGGACTGGTAGTAGTTCTCGAATGCGGCGGTCTCGATGTCCCAACCGCTGTTGTCGTCGCGGGCGCGGAGTCCGTCGAGGAGGTACACGGCGTGCGGCCCTCCGCCCTGGAACTTGACGGGAATGTCGCGGCCCATCGCCGCGGACGGCACCATCAGGGTCTCGACGGGAAGACCGGGCCGGGAGTACGCGGCAGCCGATCCCCCTCCGCCCGCCACCGCGGTCAACCCCGCCAGCAGCAGGGCCGCCAAGGCGCCGACGAAGAATTTGCGCGCCAATCTGTTCACTAATGTCATTTGATTTGCACATCTTTCAACTACGTGGTTCAACTACGTGGTTCAACTACGTGCCGCGTTATCTGCGGTCTTCGGGTCAGGTCTACGGGCCCGCGCTCCCGGCGCTGCCGGCCCAGGTGCAACTGCTTCACACCTGCCGTGGTGGCGAGCGCCATCGCACTGCGCGACGGCTGCCAATGATTGTGTCGGCGAGCGACGATTTCACGTTACGGCCGGGCGCGGCGCGGCGCCGTGATCGTCATTCTTCGGTCACGAACTGCTGCTGCACACTCCGGGATGGACCTCGACACGGTGCAGGTCGTCGCCCAACTCGATCTGCCGGTCGAACACCGTCGCCGCCAGCGCGCGCCACTGATCCTCCTGGCCGGGTACCAGCGGCGGTACGTAGTGCGTGAGGACGAGAATGCTCACGCCGGCGCGTGCCGCGGTAGCGGCTGCCTCCTCGACAGAGGAGTGGTAGTCGAGGATGTCCCTGATCCGCTGCTGGGGCAGCATCTCGACGATGTCCTTCCGGATCACCGTGTGCACCAGGGCGCCCGCGCCGGCAGACAATGCGTCGAGGCCTTCGCATGGAATCGTGTCTCCCGCCAATACCACTGAGGCTCCACCGAATTCGATGCGGAAGCCGATCGTCGGCTCGACTGGGCGGTGGCACGTTGGCGCCACCCGGATGGCGACGCCGGCCTCGTCCCAGACGGCTCCGTCGGTGTACTCGTGCACCTCGATGACGGGCGGTTCGGTGATGTCGGCGTGGTGGGCGATCCGGTAACTGATGTCGGGGGCCAGCGCTGACAGCGTCGCCTCGACGACCGCGGCCGTTCCTGGTGGCCCGATGACCGGCAGGGGAGTGCGGGTGAGGGTGGTGACCCACCGCGTCGTGATGACGTCGGCCAGGTCAGTGATGTGGTCGCTGTGGAGATGGGTCAACAGCAGTGCGGTGATGTCGGCGGCCCCGACGCCGACGGCCGCAGCCCGCATCAATGCGCCGCGTCCGCAGTCGATCAGAAACGTCGAATCACCCGCACGCACCAGCGTTGACGGGCCCGCTCGGTTGGGGTCGACAATGGGGCTTCCGGTGCCGAGCAGGGTGACCTCGATCATGGGGCTAGGTATACCTGCCGAACGGGGGCGATGTGCGTTATTCGCGGCCTGCGGACACCCAACCGAGATCTCCGAAGCGGTGGCCCGTGACCACTGATGCCGCGGCGTCCAGGGCCTCGACCTGTTCGGGTGTCAGCGTCACCGACAGCGATCCGCGGTTCTCCGCGACGCGAGCCGCCCGCCGCGTGCCCGGGATCGGGACGGCCGTCACGCCGAGGGCCCCGGCGCGGTATCGCAACCACGCAAGCGCCACCTGCGCGGGCGTCGCGCCCTGCGCGGCGGCCACCGACTTCACGAGTTCCACGACGGCGCGGTTGGCGTCCAGCGCACCATCTCTGAACCGTGGCATGGTCCGACGGAAATCCGCCGACGGCAGGTCGTCGACCGAGTTGATCGTCCCGGTGAGGAAGCCGCGCCCCAGCGGCGAATAGGGGACGAATCCGACGCCGAGTTCGGCGGCTGTCGGAACGACATTGCCCTCGACGTCGCGGCTCCAGATCGACCACTCGCTCTGTACCGCCGCGATCGGATGCACCGCGACCGCCGCTCGCAGCTCATCGGCCGTGACCTCGGACAATCCGAGGTGGCGAACCTTGCCCGCGGCGACCAGTTCGGCCATGGCGCCCACCGTTTCCTCGATCGGCACACTCGTATCGCGACGGTGCATGTAGTAGAGGTCGACGACGTCGGTCTGCAGCCGCTGCAGGCTCTCGTCGATGCACTGGTGGACAAAGGCGGCGTCACCGCGGGCCCTGAGCCCGCCCGCCGCGCGGTCCGCCGGATTGCCCACGATGCCGAACTTCGTTGCCAGCGTGACCTCATCGCGACGATCGGCCAGGAGTTGGGAGATCAGCCGCTCGTTGTTGCCCATTCCGTAGATGTTCGCGGTGTCAATGAACGTCACACCCAGGTCGAGGCTGCGGTGCAGCGTGTCCAGCGATTCCGCATCGTCCACCTCGCCGTACACGGGAGTCAGTGCCATCGCGCCGAAACCGATTGCACTGACCGAAAGTTCGTCGCCCAACTTGACGGTGGCCACAGACCTGTCGGATGCCATCTTGCAACCCTTCGCCTCGACGTTCGAAAAACAACTTCGAAAGACAACTTCGTTCAGCCGCCTCTATTACGTTTCTATTCCTCCCGGGACACGTTGCGACACCTTAATTGGGACAGCTATGCCAAAACCTTTCGAACGACGTGGCTCGGACCTAGCCTGATGTGAGGCAGTTCACGAGCGGAGGCAACGATGCGGATCGCAGACGTATTGCGGAACAAGGGTGCGTCGGTGGCGACCATCACCCCGGAGACCTCGGTATCCGGGCTGCTCACCGAGCTTTCCGTACACAACATCGGCGCCATGGTGGTGGTCTCGACCGACGGCGTGATCGGCATCGTGTCCGAACGCGACGTCGTGCGGGCACTGCAGCAGCGCGGCGCCGACCTGCTGAGGCAGCCGGTGTCGGAGATCATGACGACCTTCGTGGCGACCTGCACCCCAACCGACACCGTTGACAGCCTCAGCGCGCTGATGACCACGAAGCGGGTGCGCCACATTCCGGTGATCGAGGACGGCCGGCTCACCGGGATCGTGAGCATCGGCGACGTCGTGAAGACCCGGATGGAAGAGCTCGAAGCTCAACAGGAGCAGTTGCAGGCCTACATCACACGTGGTTGACGTCCGGGTCGAACCCGCACAGCGACGCGATGCGCGCCAGATCGGCACGGTGCTGGCGCGCGCGTTCTACGACGACCCGGTGACGTCGTGGATGCTGCCCGACGATCGGACCCGGCTCAACGCTCTGACCCGCGCGTTCACCGGGCTTGCGCGCCATCACTTCCTACCGCGCGGCGGGTCGGAAGTGGGCAGAGACGACGGCGTCCTCGGTGCCGCGACGCTATGGGACCCGCCGGGCCGGCGCCGGGCCTCACGGCTCGAGGAACTGCGCATGGCGCCCATGATGCTGTGGTCCCTGCGGTCCCGCGTCGCCGCCAGCGTGCGGCTGCAAGAACTGATGGAGAAACACCATCCAGAAGAGCCGCACTGGTACCTGATGCTGATCGGCAGCGATCCGGCGGTGCGGGGAGCGGGATTCGGTCATGCGCTGATGCGCTCACGCCTGGACCGCTGCGACGCCGAACGCGCGCCCGCGTACCTCGAGAACAGCAACCCGACGCAACGAGGCCTACTACCTGCGGTTCGGGTTCGAGGTCATGGGGGAGATCAGGATTCCCGACGGTCCCAGCATGTGGCCGATGTGGCGGGCGCCGCGATAAGGCTGCTCACCGGTGCGGCGCGTCGCCGGAGCCGCTCAGCCCGAACCGCTGTTGACGCCCCCACTGCTGCCCACCGGCGAGAAATGCGATCCACCCCAGCATCGCGCCACATTGCAGCATCAACCGGAACGTCAGCGGCTCGATGATCGTCATCATCGTGATACCGACCAGGCTGCCACGTGCGGGGTCGGACACCCACGATCGGTAGCGACGCATGGCCCACAGTCCGAAGACCACATCCAGGACGAGCTTTCCCGCGACGACGAGCAGCACCGGACCCAGGATGTCGGTCTGCCTGGTCGCCGCGTAGCCGACCAGCAGGGCGAACGCCACGAGTCCGAATACCGGCGCCACGGTGTCGACGGCTTTGACCGGCAGCATCACGGTGCCCAACCTCCCCATCCGGCGGTCACCGGTCATCGCGCGGTACCACCACTGGGTCTGCAGGAAACCGCCGAACCAGCGTCGCCGTTGCCGAAGGAAGGCAGCGGCCGAACCGGGCGCCTCGGTGCGCGCCTGCGCGGCGCCCAATACCTCGAATCGCCAACCCAGCCCGCGTTCTCCTGCGTACCGGCGCAACCGGTGGACCAGCTCGTAGTCCTCGACCATGCAGACTTCGTCGAAACCTCCGACGTCAACGACGGGAACTCGCCGAAAACCCGCGAACGCACCCGAGATCAGTTGCAGACAGTCGACGCGCATCCACGCATGGCGACCGAGAAAGTTGCGGATGTATTCGTAGGTCTGGAAGAACTGCCAGACTCGCCCGATGAGCGTGGGCCGGCACACCGGCGTGATGATGCCGGTCACGCCCACCAACTCCGGTTCGTGCGAAAATGCTTGACGCACAACGCCGATGGCCGGTGGATCGACGAGCGTATCGCCGTCGACGGTGAGCACGATGTCGGCATCTGTGGCGGTGATCGCCGCGTTGAGAGCCCGGGCCTTGCCCCCGTGGGGCAGCCGGAGCAAGGTGATCGATGTCGGCCCGTGCACCACCGTCTTTCTGGCGCCGACATTCGGTGCCGGCACGCCGAAATGAACGTCGAGCACGTCGGCGGTGTCATCCGTCGAGCCGTCGTCGGCGATCACGATCTCGTCGGGCGGGTCATCTTGACCGAGCAATGCCGCGACCGTCGCCGGCAGCACCGCCGCTTCGTTGTGCACAGCAACCAGCACCGCAAGACTGAGGTTCGCGGGCGCCCCGTGCCGTGGATCGACCACAGCGGTGAGACCGCGGATGTGCCAGGCCGTGAAGGCAACCAGAACCGCGTCGTAGCCGAGATAGGCCAACCCGACCGACCACGCGAACAGGCCGCCCCGGCCGAAGGCGTTGAGGAACAGCGCGACCCAACCCGCGAGCACCACAAGGTGGATGACCACGCTGATGGCAGGCGTCGGAGGTGGTGTGAGCCTCGATGAATAGCGACGGAGCGCGGCGGCGAGCTGTTCTGTCAACACATGAGAGTGTATGCGTGCAGGTCGGCGGCTGAGGGGTTGGGCGATGATGGCGTGGGCACTGCCGCCGATCGCGGTGGCCTTGGTCTGCGTCACGGCGATCGGGTTCGGCGCCTTGCTGTTCCCGAGCACTGGCGTGGCCGCCGGGCAACGGTTGCTCGGCGGCGCGCTACTGACCGTGTGCACCGTGGTCATCGGCGTGCGGATACTGGGCGCGGCCGGGGCATTGAGGGCACCCGTATTGTTGGGCGCCGCCGTCGTACTGTGCGCCACCGTTGTTGCGGCGGTGTACATCCGGGGGCTGTCGTGGGGGCGGGTACGGCTGCCTGCGACGGTCGACACTGTGCCGGTGCTCCTGGTCGCCGCAGGTGGGCTGGCGCTCGCGACCACGGCGGCATACCTACTGCCGGTCTGGCAGTGGGATGCCCTGGGTTACCACCTGCCGTACGTGAACTTTGCGCTGCAGCACGGAACCTTGACCGACGTTCCCGTCGATGTCCCGTACCTGTCCACGTACCCGCATGTCGTCGAACAGTTCTTCGTCGCATGGCGTGCGCTGCTTCCCGACGACCGGCTGGTCGAACTCGCTCACCTGCCGTTCGGGCTGCTCGGCGGGCTGGCGTTAGCCGTGATTGCGCGCACGCAAGGGGCGGGGGCGAGTACCGCAGTCGTGGCAGGGGCGGCGTGGCTGACGCTGCCCGCGGTGTTCTTGCAGTTGCCGACGAACTACGTCGACGTCGCGTCGGCGGCGCTGTTGCTGACCGCGATCGCCTTCGTACTCGGACCGGCCGACCGCACCCGGATCCTTCTCGCGGCGACCGCACTCGGGCTGTTCGTGGGCACGAAACCCACTGCACTGGTTGCTGCACTCGTAATGTTCGTCGCACTCGCCGTGGTTTCGTGGCGGGCCGGTTCTTGGCGCACACTCGGTATCGCGGGGGTGCTCGTGCTGGTGCTAGGCGGCGAAACATATGTGACCAACATTGTGCGACAAGGTAATCCGGTGTGGCCGGTCCGCGTCGACGTCGGTCCGATTCACCTGCCGGGGCGGTTCACGATGGGGGAGGTGCTGTCCTCGGGTGCGGCCGCGCCGCGCACGAGTGGCAACGTCGTCGAACGGGTCGCCGCATCGTGGACGACGATCTGGCCCGCCGTGCCGGCGTTCGACATGCGCATCGGTGGGCTCGGGGTGTTGTTTCTGGTCGCCCTGCCGATCGCGGTGTTCCGCGCGGTCCGAACCCGCTCGGTGGTCGTCGCCCTCGTCTTCGTCTCGACGCTGGCAACGCCCGATCCCGCGGTGGCGCGTTACGTGTTGGCGTTCGCGGGGCTGGTGTTGGCGTTCGCGGTGCCCGCGATCGACCACCGGCGCATCGGCCTGCCGGCGCGTGCCGCGGTTTTCGGCGCCGTCGCGCTCGTGGCCGTACAGAACATCTATGTCGCCTATCCCGGGCTGACCGGAGACGGGCCCGCGCTGCGCACCTACCTCGGTATGACAGATGACGAGCGACGCCGCGCCGTCGGGGCCGACGGCGTGCCGACGCCGTTCCTCGATGCGGTCGCGCGGGTGGGGCCCGGCGAGATCACTATGTTCGACCGCTCGCTCGAACTGCCCTACCTCGCCTGGCCGCCCGATCTGTCCCGAAGCGCGGCACGCGTCCCCGACGACCTGTCAGCCCAGGCCGCCGACCGTATCGTGCACGACGACACCGTGCGGCTCCTCATCGTCGGGCAGGACACCGCCGCGGGCGAGGCCGTGCGCCGCGACTCGGCGAGGTTCGTCCGGTTATTCGAGTGCCCGCGGTCGGCGTGTGCCGTCTACCTGCGGCGTTGAGTCAGCTCCAGGAGTATTCGGCTGCGCAGCCGCGTGGCGACCACCTCGAACGTCTCCCGCGCCAGGATCGCGCCTTCGCGGCGGATGCCCTCTTCGGGCACGTCGAGCACCCGGTCCAGCCGCACCCAGCTGGCCCTGCTCTCGTAGTCCCAGCTGCCACTGCCGATGCCCACCCAATCGGGATCGTCGCGGTGGTGGTCCTGGCTGGACAGCATGAGCCCGAGCAGCGTGGCGCGGTCGCGTCCCACGACCAGCACGGGCCGGTCCTTGCCCTTCGACGGATCGTCCTCGTAGACGACCCAGGTCCACACGATCTCGCCCGGGTCGGCCCGGCCGTCGAGGTCGGGGGCGTAGACCACTTTGCGGGCCCGGTGCGCGGTCGGGACGAAGTTCTGGCTCACCGGACGGCCCGCGGTGATCGCGCGGGTCTCCTCGGGAGGGGCGCCCACGATGGCATCGATACCGAGCTTGATGCCCTGCTGGATACCGCGTGTCACGGTGTCGGATTGCAGCTGCTGGCGGATGAACTTCGGCGCCTCGTTGAACACCAGGTTCTCCGCATAGCGCTGGAAGGTCTGCATAGCTTTCCAGGGCGGAGCCATATTGACGAGCATAAGCGAAGCCCCGTTCCCGCGATTGTGTCGACAGGGGCCTACCTCGATACCCTGGTAGCGCACACCGACCACGGCTCACCAGGAGATTCCCATCAGCAGTTTCGCCGACAAGACCTTCACCGCGCCGGCGCAGATTCGGAACTTCTGCATCATCGCCCACATCGATCACGGCAAGTCGACGCTGGCCGACCGGATGCTGCAACTCACCGGTGTGGTCGCCGACCGCGATATGCGTGCCCAGTACCTGGACCGGATGGACATCGAGCGTGAGCGCGGCATCACCATCAAGGCGCAGAACGTGCGGCTGCCCTGGACACTGAAAGAAGGTGTCGGCGCCGGCGATTACGTTCTGCATCTGATCGACACCCCCGGCCACGTCGACTTCACCTACGAGGTGTCCCGTGCGCTGGAGGCGTGCGAGGGTGCGGTGCTGCTGGTCGACGCCGCCCAGGGCATCGAGGCGCAGACGCTGGCCAACCTCTATCTGGCGCTGGACCGCGATCTGCACATCATCCCGGTGCTCAACAAGATCGACCTGCCCGCGGCCGACCCGGACCGCTACGCCGCCGAGATCGCCCACATCATCGGCTGCGAGCCCGCCGACGTGCTGCGGGTGTCGGGTAAGACGGGGGCGGGGGTGTGCCGAGCTGCTCGACCACGTCGTCCGCGAGGTGCCGCCGCCGACGGGCGATGCCGACGCGCCGGCCCGGGCGATGATCTTCGACTCGGTCTACGACACCTACCGCGGTGTGGTGACGTACGTCCGCGTGGTGGACGGCAAGATCGTCCCGCGGGAACGCATCAAGATGATGTCCACCGGGGCTATCCACGAGCTGCTGGAAGTCGGCATCGTCTCGCCGGAACCCAAGCCCTCCGACGGCCTTGGTGTGGGGGAGGTCGGCTACCTGATCACCGGCGTGAAGGACGTCCGGCAGTCCAAGGTCGGCGACACCGTGACGACCGCGCGGCACGGCGCGACCGAACCGCTGACCGGGTATCGCGAACCCCGGCCGATGGTGTACTCCGGGCTGTATCCCGTCGACGGATCGGACTATCCGGATCTGCGCGACGCGCTGGACGGCTGCAGCTCAACGACGCCGCGCTGATCCTGGGAGCCGGAGACCTCGGTGGCGCTGGGCTTCGGGTTCCGCTGCGGCTTCCTCGGGCTGCTGCACATGGAGATCACCCGCGAGCGCCTCGAGCGCGAGTTCGACCTCGATCTGATCTCGACGTCACCCAACGTCGTCTACCGCGTTGTGCAAGGAGCGACGGAACCGAGATTGTCGTCACCAACCCGTCGGACTGGCCCGACGGCAAGGTCCGCACCGTATACGAGCCCGTCGTGAAGACGACGATCATCGCGCCAAGCGAGTTCATCGGCACGATCATGGAGCTGTGCCAGTCGCGGCGCGGCGAACTCGGCGGCATGGACTACCTGTCGCCGGAGCGGGTCGAGCTGCGCTACACAATGCCGTTGGGGGAGATCATCTTCGACTTCTTCGACTCGCTGAAGTCGCGCACCCGCGGCTACGCCAGCCTCGACTACGAGGAGGCGGGCGAACAGGAAGCGGATCTGGTGAAGGTCGACATTCTGCTTGCAGGGTGAGGCCGTCGACGCGTTCAGCGCGATCGTGCACAAGGATTCCGCATCCGCCTACGGCAACAAGATGACGACCAAACTCAAGGAGCTGATTCCGCGCCAGCAGTTCGAAGTTCCGGTGCAGGCGGCGATCGGTTCGAAAATCATTGCTCGCGAAAACATCCGCGCGATCCGCAAAGACGTGCTATCGAAGTGCTACGGCGGCGACATCACGCGCAAGCGCAAGCTGCTCGAGAAACAAAAAGAAGGCAAGAAGCGAATGAAGACCATAGGTCGGGTCGAGGTGCCGCAGGAGGCCTTCGTCGCGGCGCTGTCCACCGATGCCCCGGCAGACAAGACGAAGAAGTAGGTTCCTCCGAAGATGATGCGCTCAACGGCTCGCACAGTGGGTGCGGTGAGCGCGTGCGTCCTGCTCGGGGCATGCGGCGCGGCTGTCCAGGACGCGCGACCCACAGTCCGCATCGCCGAAGCCGTCCAACCATCCCCGGCACGCGCTCTTGAGAGGATTCTGCCCACGTCGGAGGAGCTGTCCGTCCTTGGACCCAACGGCATGATGGGCCAGCGCGTCCAGGGCGGCCCGAACATGCTCCTGGCCAGCGTCGGCGAAGCTGACGCGACACCGGCCGACTGCGTCAGCCCGACTTACCGGCTGCAACGGGTGGTCTACGACGCCGGTCCGGTGCAATCGGTCGCCAGCCAGTCGTGGACAGGCGGATCGTTTGACGCACCCCCGGTGTCGGGCTTCTTCGGTGTGGTGCAGTTCTCCTCTGCGGCCGACGCGCAGGCGTTCTTCGCCGCCTCGGTCGACAAGTGGCACCGCTGCAACGGGCAGACGCTGGTGTTGAACCAGCCCGGACCCGGTGCGCAAGGAACAAGCAGAATCACCGACGTGACCGTCGGCGACCGGATGGTGTCGGCGATGGTGATGCATGACACCGGTTCGATGACCCAGCGTGCGCTCGGGGTAGCCGCGGATTGTGTTGTGGACGTGGAGGTTACCGACGTCCCCGGCAGCGAAGCCCTCGGCGGCCCATGGGGCGCGTCGGAAGTGGCGAACCTGATGCTGGAGAAGGTCGGCGCCGCGTAACGGCTTGACGACCCGGAATCGGCGGGTGGTCCACGTATTTGCCGAGATTCGGTCACAATAGCGCAGTGACCTATATCGGTACGGCGGCCCGGACGTGCGCAATGTTTTCCGCCATCACAGCATCCGTCCTGCTCACCGGCTGTGTGAGTACCGTTTCCGGCACCCCGACACGCGCCCAGAATGCGGCACGCGGCGATGTGGCGCCGCTGGACGCGTCGAAACTCGACGACGTGGTGCTCTCCATCGGAGAGATCAACGCGATCATGGGTGCGTCGAGGATGGAGGTCACCAGCGAACAGGACGAAATGACCGACCATTCCGAAGATGTTTCGGACGCGGAGTGCCTCGGCGCAATCTATGGCGCCGAGGAGCCTGTATACGCAGGCAGTGGTTGGACCGACGTGCTGGATCAGATCTCACGTGAGGAAAGCGACGACAACGATCACTGGGTCGAGCAGACGGTTGTCTTGTATCCGTCGTCCGACAAGGCCCTGAATTTCTTCGACAAGTCCAAAGCGGCATGGGAGTCGTGCGCGAACTACACGGTTACGGTGGAGGACAGCGGCAACGGATACGACTGGGAGCTCGGTGAGGTCACCGCCGAAGACAACATGATCACCCAGATCACGATGCAATCGGACGCTGCCGGGTGGGGATGTCAGCACGCCCTCTCGCCGGTTTCGAACATCACGGTCGAGGTGTGGGCGTGCAGCTACTCCGTCGGCGACGAGGCTGCGACGATCGCCAACGACATGGTGGCCAACGCCGCCAAGTAGTCGTCACCAGTAGTCGGTCTCGTTGTTGTCCAACACTATTCAGTCACGACGGCGCGTTAGCCGGCTGGAAGACCCCGGAGCTGTCGGCCTCCTCTTCGGCGCGGATCACGTGCACGACGGCGTTGATCAACGCCAGGTGGGTGAACGCCTGCGGGAAGTTGCCCAGATGCCGTCCGGTCCGTGGCTCGATCTCCTCGGCGTACAGATGCAGCGGGCTGGCGAACGACAGCAGCCGCTCGCACAGGTGCTTGGCCCGGTTGATCTCACCGATCTCGACCAGCGCCGACACCAGCCAGAACGAGCAGATCGTGAACGTGCCTTCCTCGCCGGACAGGCCGTCGTCGGTCTCCTCGACGCGGTAGCGCAGCACCAAGCCGTCCTCGGTCAGTTCGTCGGCGATCGCCAGAACGGTCGCGCGTACCCGCGGATCGTCGGCGGGCAGGAAGCGCGTCAGCACGGCCAGCAGCAGCGACGCGTCCAGCGCGTCGTCGCCGTAGCGCTGGGTGAGCACGCCGCGGGAGTCCACGCCGTTTTCGAGGATGTCGGCCTTGATCTCCTCGGCGATCGCCCGCCACTGCTGGGCGTAGCTCTTCTCGCCTTGCAGCTCGGCGAGCTTGGAGCCGCGGTCCAGGGCGACCCAGCACATGATCTTGCTGCGAGGTGAAGTGCTGCGGCTCGCCGCGCACCTCCCAGATGCCGCGGTCGGGTTCCCGCCAGTGCTTGATCGCTTCCTCGACCTGTTGCTTGAGCACCGGCCACAGCGTCTCGGGGATCTGCTCGCGCGATTTGGCGTGCAGATACACCGAATCGAGCATGGTGCCCCAGATGTCGTGCTGCATCTGGTTGTAGGCGCCGTTGCCGATGCGCACCGGCCGGGCGTTGTCGTAGCCGGACAGGTGGTGCAGTTCCTCTTCGACCAGGCTGCGCTCGCCGCCGACGCGCGTACATCACCTGCAGCGGGTGGCGCTCGCCGTTGTTGGCGCCGGACACGTCGGCGATGAACGCGAAGAAGTCGTCGGCCTCGCGGTCCAGCCCCAGCGTGTACAGGCCCCACAGCGCGAACGTCGAGTCGCGCACCCAGGCGTAGCGGTAGTCCCAGTTGCGTTCGCCCTGAGGGGTTTCCGGCAGCGACGTGGTGCGGCGCCGCCAGCAGCGCGCCGGTCGGGGAGTAGGTCAGACCCTTCAGCGTCAGCGCGCTGCGCTGCAGATACGCCCGCCACGGATGGTCGGGGAAGTCGCCGATGTTGATCCACTGCCGCCAGCACTCGCTGGTCTGCCACATCTTGTCGGCGGCTTCGTCGTAGGTCTGCGGCGCCGGGTGCTTGGACCAGCGACAGCGCGACGAAGACGTTGTCGCCCTCCTTCATGCCGGGTGCGTGCCCGGGCCTCGCGGCCCTCCAGACCCGAGCCGCAGGTTGGTGGTGAGCGCGCAGCGTCGGGATGCGCGTCGGGATCGCTTGACTGGCCCGCGCGATCGCCTCGCCGTAAGCCTGTGCGGAGTACTCCCAGGTGGCGCTGAGTGCGGTGGTAGTCGAACGACGGCTCGCAGTTCATCACCAACTCGACGGTGCCGCTCACACATCGCACGGTGCGCAGCAGGATGTGCTCGGCGTCCCAGTCCATCGGGCGTGCGCCGGTGCGTGCGCGACCGGGTCTCGAGGTCATGCCAGGGGCCCATGACCAGCGCGTCGCGCACGATTATCCAGCCGGTGTGGGTCTGCCAGGTGGTTTCCAGGATCAGGCTGCCCGGCAGATAGCGGCGGGCGGCGGGCACCGACACCCCGTACGGGCGCGAGGCGGAAATGGCCCGCGCCGCGGTCCAGGATCGCGCCGAACACGCTGGGGGAGTCGGGCCGCGGGACGCACAGCCACTCGACCGACCCGGCCGAAGAGATCAGGCACGTCGTCTCGCAGTCCGACAGGAACGCATAGTCGGCGATCGGCGGGAACGGGTTCCGCAACGACCCGCCGGAGGTGTACGGCACCGGGGCCGTCACCGTCAACGGAGTGTCGTAATCGACCTTGGAGGGCGCGTCGGAGGCCTCGTTGTCTTGCAGAACCATTGGCACATCATCGACCGCCGACGTGCCCGGCGTCCACTCATCTCGTGCGTGTCCCGCCGTGGCTGCGTGATCAACGCCGGGCAAACCGCGGTACATGTTCGGGCAGCGGGCCGATCGCGATCCCGTACCCGGCCGCGGTGCGAAGCGGTCGAAGCCGCGCCGCGATACGTACCAGCCGCGGCGGTTTGGCCTGCTCGGTCGAGGTCACGGCCACCGCGATGATGCGGCTGTGCACCACGCGCTGCGCCGCCTGGATCAGCGCCGCGGGCAGCCAGCGCCGGGCCTGGATACGGGCGAAGTGCCTGGTGGAGACGTTGCCTGTCCGCAGCGGGCCCGCGAGCGTCCGCGCCGCGGCGACGGCGTCTGCGACCGCGAGGTTGATACCCACACCGCCGACCGGCGACATGGCGTGGGCGGCATCGCCGATCAACAACAGTCCATCGCAGTACCAGCGCCGCAGCCTGTTGAGCTGCACGTCGAGCAGCTTGACCTGGTCGAACGAGGTCAACGCGGCGATGTGGTCGGCCAGGAACGGCACGAGAGCCACCACGCTGCGATGCAGCGCTTCGATGCCCTGCGCGCGAAGTTCGGCATCACGGCCCTTGGGGATCACATAGGCGCATTGGTAGTAGTCGCCCCGATCGATGACGATCTGCGCCGCGCCCGCGCCGAGCACGCCGGCCAGACCGTACGGGTCGTCGGCGTCGCGCGGCAGCCGGAACCACCACACGTCCATCGGTGCCCCGAAGTTTCTCGTCCGCAGTCCCATGGCACTGCGCAGCGTCGATGACCTGCCGTCGCACGCAACCGTCAGCGCGGCACGCATCTCCCGTGTCTCGCCGTCGGCGTCGCGATAACGGACCCCGACCACGGTGTCTTTCCGCGACCCTGCGTGCACTATCGGCCCGAGCACCTCGGTGCTGCGCAGCAGCCGGAACGTCGGCTCCTTCTCCGCGGCCGCGGCCAGCAGTTCGAGGAAGTCCCACTGCGGCACGAGCGCAATGTGCTTGTGCGGACCGGGGATTCGGCTCAGATCGATACTGACCTCGGTGCCCTGGACGCTCATGGTCAGGGTGTCGATCTCGCGGTGCGGCATTCGGGCGAACTCGGATGCCAGCCCCAGCTCGTCGAGTAGCCGCAGGGTGCTGGCATGCACGGTGTCGCCTCTGAAGTCGCGCAGGAAATCGGCGTGTTTCTCCATCACCGTGACGTCCACGCCCGCGCGGGCCAGCAGCAGTCCGAGCATGATTCCCGCGGGACCGCCACCTGCGACGATGCAGGTGGTGTCCGCCGGACGGCGGGTGTGGCCCCAGTCCGTGTCCCCTGCCCTGCGGGCGTGGCCCCAATCTCCGTCGGTCGGCACTCGGCCATTTTCGCATCGAATAGTGTGGCCGGATGGGCGGCTTCCTCAGTTGGTGGGATGGCGTCGAGCTGTGGCTCTCCGGACTGCCGTTCGTCGCCCAGACCGCGGTGGTCATGCCGGTCGTGCTGGCGTTGGCTTACGGAATGGCCGTGGTGCTCGATGGTGCGCTGGGTAACGGGATCCGGGTGTTGCGCCGGGTTCGGCACAACGACGAGGATGTCGACCAGCGATGAGCGCCTGCGCGAAGTGGGCCCACGCCCGTAGGGCAGGGGACCGCAGCCGGTGAGCGGCGGGATGCCGCGGTCGAGGGTGACGTTGGTGCTCGTCATCCTGGTGATTTTGGTGCTCGTCACGTGGCTGGTTACCCGGCAAGTCGGCTGATGCCGAACTGAGCGGTGCGCCCCGCCTCTGTTATTCTTCGCGCCATGCGATCGGCAACCGGCAACAAGAGTGGCCACATCTTGGCCCTCATCGCCGTGGGTTTCACCGCTGTCGCAGACGTCTGTTGTTGTTGCTGACTCCATACCCGTTCGCGGTTCGGTGTCGGTAGCGGCTGACCAATGCGCAGGTACCGATCCATCGCCTTGCCGTCGCGACGGGCTTCCCCCGGTCCCCGCAAGGAAAGGTCCTCACGTGCCCAAGATTCACGAGTCCTGGCGAATCGCCGCGACACTCACCGCGACCGCCACCATTCTCGCCGCATGCGGCGGAGGATCCAGCGATGTCCCCGGTGGCGACGGCGGTCAAGGCGGCGCGGAAACCACTCTCACGGTGGTCGCCTATGCCGTGCCGGAACCGGGTTGGAGCAAGATCATTCCCGCGTTCACCGCCACTGAGGAAGGCAAGGGCGTAGCGGTGACCACGTCCTACGGCGCTTCCGGTGACCAGTCGCGCGCCGTGGTCGACGGCAAGCCGGCGGACCTGGTGAACTTCTCGGTCGAACCCGACATCACCCGCCTGGTGAAGGCCGACAAGGTGGCCGAGGACTGGAATGCAGATGCCACGCAGGGCGTACCGTTCGGGTCGGTCGTCACCCTGGTCGTGCGTGAGGGCAACCCGAAGAACATCAGGGACTGGGATGACCTGCTGCAGCCGGGGCTCGAGGTGGTCAGCCCGAGCCCGCTGAGCTCGGGGTCGGCCAAATGGAACCTGCTGGCGCCCTACGCCGCCAAGAGCAACGGCGGCCAGAACACGCAGGCCGGGCTGGACTTCGTCAACAAGCTGGTCAGCGAGCACATCAGGACCAGGCCGTCGTCCGGGCGGGAGGCCACCGATCTGTTCGTGCAGGGCACCGGTGACGTGCTGCTGAGCTACGAGAACGAGGCGATCAACATCGAGCGCCAGGGCAAGCCGGTCGAACACGTCAATCCGCCGCAGACATTCAAGATCGAGAACCCCGTGGCAGTGGTGTCGTCGTCAGCGCGCACCAGGAACAGGCCAACGCGCTGAAGAACTTCCTCTACACCGCCCGAGGGACAGAAGATCTGGGCCCAGGCCGGTTTCCGGCCGGTCGACCCCGCTGTCGCCGAGGACTTCGCGACAGACTTTCCGACCCCGGAGACGCTGTGGACGATCGACGACCTGGGTGGCTGGGATGCCGTCGATCCGGCATTGTTCGATAAGGAGAATGGGTCGATCACCAAGATCTACAAACAGGCCACCGGATGACAGCTGCCCTTGACGACGAGGCGACCCGGCCGAGACCCGCCGGCACCGGTGGAGTCGGGTTGCCCAGCGGCTTCTTCACGAGCCGGTACGGGAGTACGAAGCTGCGCGTGGGGGTCGCGACCACGTGGCTGTCAGTGATCGTGCTGTTGCCGCTCGCCGCGATCGTGTGGCAGTCCGCCGGCGGCGGGTGGACCGCGTTCTGGCAGGCGGTCACCTCCAACGCCGCCCTCGACTCATTCCGGGTCACGCTGACCATCTCGGTCGCCGTCGCGGTGATCAACGCCGTTCTTCGGTCTGCTCGTCGCCTGGGTGCTGACTCGCGACGACTTCCCGGGCAAGCGGCTCGTGGACGCGATGATCGACCTGCCCTTCGCGTTGCCGACCATCGTCGCCAGCCTGGTGATGCTGGCGCTCTACGGACCGAACAGTCCCGTCGGCATCCACATCTGCAGCACACCAAGTGGGGCGTGGCGATCGCGTTGCTGTTCGTCACCCTGCCGTTCGTGGTGCGATCGGTGCAGCCGGTACTGCTGGAGGTGGACCGGGAGGTCGAGGAGGCCGCCGCCTCGCTGGGTGCCGACAACTTCACCATCTTCCGGTTGGTGATCCTTCCTGCGCTGTTGCCGTCGCTGCTTTCTGGTGCAGGCCTGGCGTTCTCCCGTGCCATCGGTGAGTACGGTTCGGTGGTGCTCATCGGCGGTGCGGTGCCAGGCGAGACCGAGGTGTCCTCGCAGTAGATTCGCCAATTGATCGAGTACGACGACCGCACCGGCGCTGCGGCCGTATCCATTGTGCTGCTGGGGATTTCGTTCGCTGTCCTCTTTGTCCTGCGCACGATCGGATCGCGGGCGGCCAAACGCGAGGAGCTGGCGGCGTGATCCTCTCCCGCGCGACGCGATACGTGCTGCGCTACTTGGCTCTCGGCGTATCTGCTGGTGCTGCTGGTCGTCCCGGTCGGGCTGATCCTGTGGCGTACCTTCACGCCGGGCGTAGGCGTCTTCTTCGAGTCGATCACCACACCAGCGGCCATTTCGGCGCTCCAACTTTCGCTGCTGGTGGTTGCGATCGTGGTACCGCTGAACGTGATCTTCGGCGTCCCCACCGCGTTGGTGCTGGCGCGCAACCGGTTCCGCGGCAAGAGCCTGCTGCAGGCGGTGATCGACCTGCCGTTCGCCGTCTCGCCGGTGGTCGTCGGCGTGGCGCTGATCCTGTTGTGGGGTGCGGACGGCGTGTTCGGCTTCCTCGAGGACGACTTCGGTATCAAGATCATTTTCGGCTTCACCGGCATCGTGCTGGCCAGCATCTTCGTCACGGTGCCGTTCGTGATCCGCGAGGTCGAACCGGTGCTGCACGAATTGGGCACCGATCAGGAGGAAGCCGCCTCCACCTTGGGATCCAGTGGGTGGCAGACGTTCTGGCGGATTACGTTGCCGTCGATCCGGTGGGGCCTGACGTACGGCGTGGTGTTGACCATCGCCCGTACGTTGGGGGAGTACGGCGCGGTGGTCATGGTGTCGTCCAACCTGCCCGGCACGTCCCAGACATTGACGCTGCTGGTATCGGACCGCCACGCCCGCGGCGCCGAATACGGTGCCTACGCGATATCGACGCTGCTGATGGCGGTGGCGGTGGTCGTGCTGATCGCCCAGGTTGTCCTCGACGCCCGCCGCGTGAAGACGACCAAGTAGCCCTAGGAGACGTTGACATGACGAACGCGATCACCGTGCGGGGCGCCAACAAACGCTATGGCGACTTCGCCGCGCTCGACAACGTCGACTTCGAGGTGCCGTCGGGCTCGCTGACCGCGCTGCTCGGTCCCAGTGGATCGGGGAAGTCCACGTTGTTGCGCGCGATCGCCGGTCTTGATCTGCCCGACACCGGCACGATCACCATCAACGGCATTGACGTGACGACGATTCCGCCTCAACGGCGCGGCATCGGGTTCGTGTTCCAGCACTACGCCGCCTTCAAGCACCTCACGTGTGCGCGACAATGTCGCGTTCGGCCTGAAGATCCGTAGGCGGTCGAAGGCGGAAATCAAGGAGAAGGTGGACAACCTCCTCGAGGTGGTGGGTCTGGCCGGATTCCAGACTCGCTATCCGAACCAGCTCTCCGGTGGGCAGCGTCAGCGGATGGCCCTGGCCCGCGCGCTGGCGGTCGACCCGAAGGTGCTGCTGCTCGATGAGCCGTTCGGGGCGCTGGACGCCAAGGTCCGTGAAGACCTGCGTGCGTGGCTGCGCCGGTTGCACGATGAGGTGCACGTCACCACCGTGCTGGTCACCCACGACCAGTCCGAAGCACTGGACGTCGCCGACCGGATCGCGGTGCTGAACAAAGGCCGCATCGAGCAGGTCGGGTCTCCCACCGACGTCTACGACAGGCCGGCCAACGCTTTCGTGATGTCTTTTCTCGGCGCGGTTTCGTCGCTCAACGGCAGCCTGGTCCGGCCGCACGACATCCGCGTCGGCCGGAATCCGGATATGGCGATCGCCAGCGACGACGATTCAGTCCAGGCCACCGGAGTAATACGGGCCACCATCGATCGAATCGTCATGCTGGGCTTCGAGGTTCGTGTCGAACTCACCAATGCAGCCGATAAGACCCCGTTCACCGCGCAGATCACCCGCGGAGACGCCGAGGCGCTCGGGCTCAAGGAGGGTGACACGGTGTACGTGCGCGCGACGCGGGTACCCGAACTACCCGACGGCACTGCCATTCCGGCGGCCGACGAGGCCGACGAGCACGAGCCACTGACCAGCGCCTGAGTGTGCGGCTTCTCAGGAGGCACACAGATCGCGGCAGACCGAGATCAGGGCTTCGCGAAACCTTCTGCGCCCAGGATCTTTTGGCCCTGTTCGCCGGTGACGAGATCGACGAACTCGGTGGCGAGTTCCGGGTTTTCGGACTGCTCGAGAACGGAGATCGGGTAGGTGTTGACCGCCTCGGCGGACTCGGGGAACGCGACTGCGGTGACCTGGTCTCCGGCTCCCTGCGCGTCGGTGACGTACACGAGGCCGGCGTCCGCCTGGCCGCTGGTGATCTTGCCGAGCACATCGGTCACTTTGGACTCTTCGCTCACCGGATCGAGCTGCACCCCGGTCGTCTTCTCGACCTTTTCGGCGGCCGAACCGCAGGGCACCTGCGGGGCACAGACGACGACCGACAATCCCGGCCGAGTCAGATCGCGGAACGTGGCGATCTTCGCGGGATTGCCCGGACCGGTCACGATGGTCAGGGTGTTGGAGGCGAAATCGACCGGATCGCCGGACAGCAGGTCGGCGTTTGCGGCCTTGTCCATGTTGTTGGTGTCGGCCGAGGCGAAGACGTCTGCGGGTGCACCGTTGATCAGCTGAGTGACGAGATCGGACGAGCCGGCGAAGGAGAATTCGATGTCGGCGCCGGGATTGTCGGTTCTGAACTGTTCGCGGATTTCGGTGAACGACTCCTTCAGCGATGCCGCGGCGAAGACGATCAGCTTCTGACTGTCGGAGTTGTTCGTCGCTGTGTCGTCCGAGGTACTGCACGCGGTGAGTACCAGCAGCAATACCGCAGTGACCGTTGCGATCTCACCCGGCTGTTTCACGACTGACCCGCTGGGGTCTCGACGATCACGGTGGTCGCTTTCACGACGGCCACGGCGACGCTGCCGGGTTCCAGGTTGAGTTCACGCGCCGAGTCGGCGCTCATCAGGGATACGACGGTGAAGGGGCCACACTTCATCTCGACCTGCGCCATCACACCGTCCGCGACGACCTTGGTGACCAGGCCCGTGAAACGGTTGCGTGCCGAACTGGCGATGCTCAACGGATCTCTTGGGACGGCGCCCGAGTGGTCGACGGCGAATTTGGCGAGCGCGTCACCGGGAATCGTCTTACGGCCCGACTCATCGTGGATGACTGGAAGCGCGCCATCGTCGATCCACCGCCGCACGGTGTCGTCGCTTACTCCTAGCAGGTCGGCGGCATCGCGAATCCGGATAAGTGGCACGAACCCATGTTATCCGCATCAGCGGACTAATTGGCTGAAAATTTCCGTGAAAGCGGTTCAAGACTCGTTCAATAACCGTAGGTACGGTTATGCAGTCGCGCCCACGCTGACCTGGTCTTCAGGCGGGGTAGCGATCAGGCGGCGATGGAGGCTGCGGCGATGGCGTCGAAGCGGTCAAGCACCGTCGCGGCGACCAGGTTATGCGATCCGAGCGGCTCGGCCATCGAAATGTCTTGTGCCGCAGCGTAGGCCGCAACACGATCGGTGATGACTCCGGGTGCCAGGAACCAGGGCGCGATCACGACGCGACGTGCGCCACGAGCCCGCAGCCGATCTGCGGCGTCGGCGATGCTGGGCCGTGGCCCGGTCGCGAACGCGACGTCGGCGCCTACCCACCGGGTTCCCTCGCTCAGGGCGCGTGCCACCCTCGATGTCCGCGCGTTGGCGTCCTTGTTCGACGAGCCCACCGCGACGACCAGGACACCGAGGCCGTCGGTTTCTGGCGACACCCCGGTCTCGGACAGCCGCTGGCGCAGCACCGACAGCAGGGCGGGATCCTCACCGAGCACGTCGGCCTGGTCGACCCGCGCACCCGAGGACTCGATCATCTCGGGGATGTCGACACGTGCGTGATAGGCGTCGGCCAGCAGGAACGGCACCACGATGCCCGCGGGAACACCCGCCAGCACGTCACGCAGGTTCGGGTCGGCCTTCTCCAGAAACGCCGGGCGGACGTCGAGCCACGGTCGCAGCCGCCGGATCCGGCCCGCCACGGCCTGCGTCACCGCCGCCGAACGGGGGTCGACGCTGCCGTGGGCTGCAAGTACGAGCACCGGGGGGTGGGCGGGAACAAGCACCGGGCGGCCGGCGGGAGTCGGCACCGTCACGACGCGTGCAGCCCGCATTCAGTCTTGTTCTGCCCGGCCCAGCGGCCGCTGCGTGGGTCGGCGCCCTCGACCGGCTTGGCCGTGCACGGTGCACAGCCGATCGACGGATAGCCCTCGAAGACAAGAGGATTGACGAGGACATCGTTGGCGTCGATGTAGCTCTGCATTTCCTCGTCCGACCACGCCGCGATCGGGTTGATCTTCACCAAGCCGAATGCCTTGTCCCAGCTGATCAGTGGCGCGTTGGCCCGTGTCGGCGCCTCAACCCGGCGAATGCCGGTGACCCAGGCGGAGTATCCGCGCCAGCGCCTTGGACAGCGGTTCGACCTTGCGCATCCGGCAGCACTCGCCGGCCTCGCGGGCGAACAGGTCCTTGCCGAACAGTTCGTCCTGCTGGGCCACGCTGTTCTCCGGCGTGACGTTGACCACGTTGATGTCGTAGACCGCCTCGACGGCGTCACGCGTGCCGATGGTCTCGACGAAGTGGTAGCCGGTGTCGAGGAACAACACGTCGACACCCGGGCGCACCTTCGCCGCCAGGTCGACGAGCACGGCATCCTGCATGTTGGACGCGACGACGTAGCCGCCTGTCGCCCGCCGGCTCCGGCGGTGCCGCCGAAGTTCTCGTCGGTCCAGCGCAGCAGGTCATCCGCACTGGCACCGTCGAGTTCGGCCGCGCCGCGTTCCGCCAGCTCGCTCAGGTCAGTCTCGGTCCTCGGTCCATCATCTGGTCCCGCTCTTCGCCAGCTCATCGCAAATCCGCCTCGTCGGCTCGCACTGCCCACGTAGCGAAACGCTCACCCTGCTCGCGTTGTTTCACGAAGTTGCGGACAACCCGATCGATGTAGTCGCCGAGCTCGCTCGACAGCACCTTGTGCTGGCGCAACTTGCGGCCGAACCCGCTGTCCAGGCCCAGGCTGCCGCCCAGGTGTACCTGGAACCCCTCGACTCGGGACCGTCGCCGTCGTCCACCATCTGGCCCTTGAACCCGATGTCGGCGACCTGGATGCGGGCGCACGAGTTCGGGCAGCCGTTGATGTTGACGGTGATCGGCACGTCGAGCTGCGCGTTGATGTCCTCCAGTCGCTGCTCCAGCTCGGGCACCAAGCACCTGCGAGCGCTTGCGGGTCTCGGCGAAGGACAACTTGCAGAACTCGATGCCGGTGCAGGCCATCAGGTTGCGGCGCCAATGCGACGGCTGCGACGGCAGCCCCAGCGCGTCCAGGCCGTCGACGCAGTTCGTCGAGTTTGTCGTCGGGAACGTCGAGGACGATCAGCTTCTGGTACGGGCGTGAACCGGATCCGGTCGCGAGCCGACGGCCTCGGCGAGGTCGGCCACCTTGCTCAGGATCGTGCCCGAAACCCGGCCCGCGATCGGTGCGACACCGACGGCGT
Source organism: uncultured Actinomycetota bacterium (assembly GCA_963805835.1). Lineage (GTDB taxonomy): Bacteria > Actinomycetota > Actinomycetes > Mycobacteriales > Mycobacteriaceae > Mycobacterium. Next base: position 86,274 of record CAWDVX010000020.1, read on the forward strand.
TGAGACCGTTCTTGAGCTTCTGCACGCCGACGTGGTCGATCGGGACGCGTCACCGGCTCCGGCGCGGGACCGTCGATCAGCGGCGCTTCAGGTACTCCTGCTCGAGAACTTCGCGGAACTTCTCCACGCCCCAGTCCTTGATCAGGAACTTCAGCCGCGCCTTGGCCCGCAGGCGCCGGTAGCCGTAGTCGCGGAACACCGAGACGACGCCTTCCCACACGTCGGGCACCTCGTCGAGCGGCACCCAGACGCCGACGCGCTGGCCCAGCATCGGGTTGGTCGACAGGCCGCCGCCGACCCACAGGTCCAGGCCGGGCCCGTGCTCGGGGTGCTCGACGCCGATGAACGCGACGTCGTTGACCTCGTGCACGACATCCTGCAGGCCCGAGATCGCGGTCTTGAACTTGCGCGGCAGGTTGGAGTACTCGGGCTTGCCGATGTAGCGGCTGGACGATCTCGTCGATCGCGGGCGTCGCGTCGAGCACCTCGTCGAGCGACTCGCCGGCCAGCGGCGACCCGAGCACCACGCGCGGGCAGTCGCCGCACGCCTCGGTGGTCTGCAGGCCGACGGCGTCGAGCCGCTTCCAGATCTCCGGCATGTTCTCGACCTCGATCCAGTGGTACTGGACGTTCTCGCGGTCGGAGATGTCGGCGGTGTCGCGGGCGAACTCGGTCGAGATCTCACCGAGCGTGCGCAGGGCGGCCGCGGTCAGCGCACCGCCGTCGCAGCGCACCCGCAACATGAAGTACTTGAGTCCTCGAGCATGTCGGTGTTCTCGTCGCCGGTCCAGGTGCCGTCGTAGCCCTGCTCGCGCTGGGTGTACAGGCCCCACCAGCGGAAACGGCCGCGCAGATCGCCCTTGTCGATGCTGTCGAAGCCGTTCTTGGCGTAGATGTCCTCGATGCGCGCCCGCACGTTGAGCGGGTTGTCGTCCTTCTTGGACTGTTCGTTGGGGTTGAGCGGCTCGCGGTAGCCGAGCGCCCACTGGCCCTCGCCGCGTGGACGCTTGACGGGCGCCGGCGAGCCGGCTGATGTCTTGCGTGCTGTGGTCATGTGATTGGGCTCCTCCGTCGGAGCCGGCGTACGATCGCGCGTATCACCGGTGGGCTGACCGGCGGCGCAGATCCGGCGGCCAGCTGAAAGTTCGGGGTGGGCTGGGTCGTAGATCAGGCCGTCAAGGCAGACAACAACAGGTACAAACGCGCTTGAAGTCGACATGCCGCCGCACCACCAGCGAGACGCGCTGAGGGAAGATGCGGGCGGACTGTCACGCGTCCAATTGTGCCACGGATACCGACATATGCCCTAACCGGGCGAGATTTGTGCTCACGGTGAGCGAAAGTCCGCTCTGGGAGACTGGGTACATGACCGTTCGGACGGCGCCCGCTGGGCTGCGGCGACCTGGCGCTGACGCCCGGACGGCCGTTCGGCATCTATGTCCACGTGCCGTTCTGCGCTACCCGCTGCGGCTACTGCGACTTCAACACCTATACCCCCGCCGAGCTGGGCGGCGCGAACCCGGACGGCTGGCTGACGGCACTGCGCGCCGAGCTGGCCCTGGCCGCCGACCGGTTGGGGCCCACGCCGGCCGTCGACACCGTATTCGTCGGCGGCGGCACCCCGTCGATGCTCGGCGGGGCCGGGCCTGGCCGCGGTGCTGGATGCGGTACGCAGCCACTTCACCCTGGCCGTCGACGCCGAGGTCACCACCGAGGCGAACCCCGAATCGACCTCGCCGCAGCTTTTCGCCCAGCTGCGCGCGGCCGGCTTCACCCGGGTATCGCTGGGCATGCAGTCGGTGGCGCCGCACGTCCTGGCGGTGCTGGACCGGGTCCACTCGCCGGGCCGGGCGCTCGACGCAGCGCGCGATGCCCGCGCCGCGGGCTTCGAGCACGTCAACCTCGACCTCATCTACGGCACGCCGGGGGAGACCGACGACGACCTGCTGCGCTCGGTGGACGCCGCCATCGAGGCCCAGGTCGACCACGTGTCCGCCTACGCCCTGGTCGTCGAGGACGGCACCGCGCTGGCCCGACGGGTTCGACGCGGTGAGGTCCGCACACCCGACAACGACGAGCTCGCGCACCGCTACGAACTGATCGATGCGCGGCTGTCCGCGGCGGGTCTGGGCTGGTATGAGGTCTCCAACTGGTGCCTGCCCGGCGGTGAATGCCGGCACAACGTCGGCTACTGGAACGGCGGCGAATGGTGGGGCGCGGGACCCGGCGCGCACGGCTACGTCGGCGCCACTCGGTGGTGGAATGTCAAGCACCCCAACACCTATGCGCAAGCACTGGCGGACGGACTGCTGCCGGTAGCCGATTTTGAGCGTGCTGGACTCAAGCGCACTGCACACCGAGGACGTCATGTTGCGGGTGCGGTTGCGCGACGGACTGCCGCTGGCGACCTTGAACCAGGCCGAACGACGTCGCGCGCAGACCGTGATCGAGGACGGGCTTCTGACACGCGACGGTGACCGCTTGATCCTCACCGACCCGGGTCGACTGTTGGCTGACGCGGTGGTCCGCAGTCTGCTTGACTGACAATCGGAGTCCGATTGAACGATTCTGCGGTGGTGATCCGTTGTGATGTGCGACGACGGAAAGCGAGGGATACGCGGGTGCATCGGATATGACCGATCCTGATCAGGCCGCGCTTCTGCGAGCGATCCACGACGCCCATAGCCGGGACTTGCTGCGCTATGTACTGCGCTTGACGAGGGGTGACATGCCGTTCGCGGAGGATGTGGTGCAGGAGTCGCTGCTGCGGCTCTGGCGAAAGCCGGAGATTCTCGAGCAGTCGAGCGAATCGGCGCGCGCCTGGCTGTTCACCGTCGCCCGCAATCTCGTGATCGACGACAGGCGCAGCGCCAGGTACACCAGGGAACTGCAGAGCGACAACCTTCCCGAGCGGCCGTCGCTCGACGCGATCGGACCTGCGGTCGACAAGTGGGTGCTGGCCGACGCGCTGAAGTCGCTGTCGTCGGACCACCGCAACGCCATCGTGCGCGCGTACTACCTCGGCCAGACCGTGGCCGATATCGCCCAGCAGGAACAGGTTCCCGAGGGCACGGTCAAATCCAGACTTCATTACGCGCTACGCGCGTTACGAGTTGCGTTGCAGGAGAGGGGGGTTAGCCGTGACTGACAAGAGACCCGACGAAGACGACGTCGCCGAGTGGGACGCCGCCTACGTCCTCGGCGCGCTGAACCTCGAGGATCGGCGCACGTTCGAGGACTATCTCGCCTCGAACCCGGAACGAAGCGCCGAGGTCACCGAACTCGGCGGGATGCCCGACATTCTCAGCGTGCTCAGCCGAGACGAGGCGCTGGCGTTGACCGACCTCGTGGACGACCCGCCGCGCGGACGATCGTGTCGACAACGTCGCGTCGCTTGCTCACGCGGCGGCGAAGCGGCAGCGGCGATCGCGGCGCACCGGGCTCGCAGTGGTGGTAGCGACCGCGGCGGCGTTGGCGATCGTCGGTGGTGTCGTGGGCGCGACGGTCTTCCCTCGTACCACGGGGTCGGTGCAGACGGTGGCAATGGCCCCGATGCAGCCGGGATCGCGCCCCGGCCTGACCGCCGAGCTGGCCATCACGGAGAAGAAGTGGGGGACCGAGCTCAACTGGGCCTGCCAGTACACCAAGGACTGGTCGCGCGACGTCGACAGCTACGACATCGTCGTGACGACGAAAAACGGCGCGCAGACGACCGTGGGCTCGTGGCGGCCCGCCGGCGACGAAGCCAACGGACTGTCGGCGGCGACGAGCATCCCGACGTCGGACATCCGCACGGTCGACATCCGGGTCTCCGGCACCGATGAGCCGCTGGCGGTCACCACGCTCTGAGCCATTTCTCACGAAATTGACCACAGCGCAAGCACTTCCGAACGTGACGCGCGATCTGTGTCCAAGCTGGCCGATCGGCTCGTCGGCCGCAGCACGACAATGCTTTTCGGTCTTTGCTGCTGCGGCAATCTCTCATGGAATCTTTGGAAATACGTGGCGAAGTTCTTAGAGTTCGAACATATGTTCGAGTCATGAGTGCGGAGGCGGTGCAGGCAGCGATAGCAGCCATGCGCGCCGCACACGATCAGTTGGCGGGGCTGCCGATCGATGCGCTCACCAAGACCGAGTTGGTCGCGGCGCTGGATGAGCTGGAAACGCTGTCGTGTCAGTTGCCGACCCAGCGCCACCGGATGTTGGCCCGGCTGCAGACCGAAAGCACGGCCAAGGAGATGGGTGCCAAGTCGTGGCGTGAGGTGTTGTCGACTCGGTGGCGCATCTCGACATCCGAGGCCCGGCGCCGCCTGGAGGAGGCCGCGGCGTTGGGGCCACGGCGCACCTTGACCGGCCAACCCCTGCCGCCGCAGCTACCCGGCACCGCGATCGCGCAAGCCCATGGGCTGATCAACGGTGAACACGTCACAGTGGTGCGCGAGACGATGGACCGCATCCCGCCCGCTGTCGACACACCGACGCGCACCCAGATCGAAGTCGACTTGGCGCGCACCGCGATCGGGGTCGGGCCCAAGGAGCTCAAGAACAACGCTGATCGGATCCTGTTTCTGCTCGATCAGGACGGCCCCGAACCCGACGACGCTGAACGTGCGCGCCGGCGCGGCCTGTGGCGAGGACGCCAGGGACTCGACAAGATGATCCCGGTCAAGGGGAATCTCACCCCGGAGGCGTGGGCGATCTATGAGGCGATCTTCGCCAAGTGGGCCGCACCGGGGATGTGTCACCCCGACGACGAAAATCCGTGCCTGTCTGGCACTCCGTCACAGGCCCAGATCGACAACGACCACCGGAGTTTGGCGCAGCGTCAGCATGATGCGCTGATCGCGGTCGGGCGCAGTGTGTTGGAATCCGGTGAGCTGGGTCAGCACAACGGGTTACCGACCTCGGTCATCATCCGCACCACTCTGCAGGATTTGGAGAGCCGCGCGGGGGTCGGCATCAGCGGTGGGGGCAGCGTGATCCCGATCGCCGACGTGATCCGCATGGCCGCCCACGCGAACCACTACCTGGCGGTGTTCGACAAGGCGACCGGGTCGGCGTTGGATCTGTTCCGCGCCCGCCGCGTCGCCTCCCCGGCGCAGCGGATCATGTTGATCGCCCGCTCTGGGGGCTGCACCAAACCCGGCTGCACGGTGGGTGCCTACGGCAGCCAGGTGCATCACGCCGCCCGCGACTGGGCCGACGATGGGCAGACCAACGTCGACGAACTGGGTCTGGCCTGCGGGCCCGATAACCGTATGGTCGGCCGCGGTGGCTGGAGCACCCGGATCAACGCCGACAGGGACGTCGAATGGATCCCACCGCCACACCTGGATACCGGCCAAACCCGAGTCAACGACTACCACCGACCCGAACGACTCCACCCACCACCCGAGGACAACCGTCGATACCCGAGGACCAACCCGGCGGACCAGAACCCAACGCCGCCTGACCGCAGCTAGCGCAAGGCAGCAGCCAGCCGACGCCATTGTTCCCGGGGGAATTCCCTCGGGTCCGCGGTGAGCACCTGCACGCACACGTGGTCGGCGCCGGCCGCCAGGTGTTCATTCACCCGGCGCAGCACGGCGTCCTCGTCACCCCACGCGATGAGCGCGTCGAACAACCGGTCGCTGACCGAATCGATGTCTTGTTGAGTGAAGCCCGAGCGCAGCAGGTTGTTGGCGTAGTTCGGTAGCGCCAGATAGGCGCGCAGCCAATCGGTTCCGACTGCGACAGCCTCTTCGCGGTCGTCGGCCAGAAATACGGTCTGCTCGGGGAGTAGTAAAGGTCCGTCACCGAGCTGCTCGCGCGCATAGCGAGTGTGGTCCGGCGTGACGAGATAGGGGTGGGCGCCTCTGGACCGAGTCGCGGAGAGTTCGAGCATCTTCGGGCCCAGCGCCGCCAGTACCCGGTTGGCGGCGGGCACCGGGTTATCGGTCGCATCGATGCGCGTCCAGGTAGGCGCGCGTGGCGGCTAGCGGCTTGCGGTAGAGCCCCGGCTCCTTGGAATCGATGAGCGGGGCGTGGCTCACCCCGATGCCCAGGAGAAAGCGCTCTCCGTGTTTCGCGGTCAGCGAGGCGTACGACGCCGCCACATCCGACGGTTCGTGCATCCACAGGTTCAGGATTCCGGTGGCGATCACCACGCGCTCGGTCGCCGAGAGCAAGTGACCGACCGAATCGAGTACCGGCCCGCCCACGTCCGGGATCCACAGAGCGGTGAATCCGAGCTCCTCCAACTCCGCAGCCGCCTCGGCGGCCTCGCCGGCATCGCCGTAACGCAACTGCGAACTCCACACTCCGACGCCTGCCAGATCCATGCATTGATCCTTTCCGGGGCAACTCGACTCACGCTACCGTCAGCGTCTGCCCAGGTGAGTGACGGCCGTCTGGATGGTCGCCTAACCCGCAACCATTCCGGTCGCGCCCGCCTGGTCGGTTCGACCTCTACCGTTGTGGCCGTGACAGCACGGCGTCTACTCGGTGTGGCCGCTGTTTCGTGGATCTCGGCAGCCGTCGTCTTCATCGCCTTCGAGGCCATCGCGGCGGCCGCCGTCCCGTCCTACAGCTACATCGCGCAGTACATCAGCGTGCTGGGTGTCCCCGAGTGGTCTCCGCGCGCATCGTTGATGAACTGGGCGTTCTACCTGCAGGGTGCACTGTTTCTTGCGGGCGCGATCGTGGCGGTCCGCGCGGTCCGTGGAGCGTGGACTGGCGCGGCTTTCCTGCTGCTGACCGCCACCAATGCAGTCGGCAACTTCCTGGTGGGCGTCGTGCATGGTTTCTCGCCGCTGTGGAACGACGGCTACGAGTGGCTGCACGGGTTTGGCGCATTTCTGGCGATAGGCGGCGGCAATGCCGCCATCGTGGTGGGTTCGGTATTAGTCGCTCGCGCCGTGTCGGTGCGCTGGTACCGGCCCGTCGGGGCGATGATCGGAGTTGCGGGCCTGGTGCTCGCCGTGATGCTGCAGACCTACAGCAGATGGGCGCCCGATTTTGCGCATCTCGGCCTCGTCGAGCGGGCCTGTGTGTACACGATCATGACCTGGCAGATTTTCACGGGCATCATTCTGTTGACCCAACTCCGGCGTGACGGTGCAGCGGAAGGAGTGCGCTAACAGCGGTGCCCGAACTGTCGCCGTTGTGAGCCGGGCGCTAGATCGAAACCTATTCGGACACAGGCACATCCATGTCGAACACCCGCGCGTGCAACACGGTCCGGTTCCGCAACGCCGAGCGCACGGCGCGATGCAGCCCGTCCTCGAGGTAGACGTCGCCCCGCCACTTCACCGCATGGGGGAAGAGGTCGCCGTAGAACGTCGAGTCCTCCGACAGCAACCGGTCAAGTGCGAGCACCGTCGTGGTCATCACCAGTTCGTCGAGCCGGATCTGCCGGGGCGGGATCTGGGCCCACTGCCGATGCGACAGCCCGTGCTCGGGGTAGGGCCGTCCGTCGAGAACCCCTTTGAAGATCATCGGCCATCACACCTCCGCGTCGTCCCCCGAGGAAAACGCATCACCTTCTGGGAGGCTATCGCAAACACCGCGGACGGCACGCTGTCCGCGGCTCGCGCGGTATCGCCGCTGATGATGACCGTAAAATGAATCCCACCGCGATACGAGAGGCAGGTGAACGCATGGGTAGCGCCGAAGATCGTCGATTCGAGGTGCTGCGCGCGATCGTCGCCGACTTCGTGGCCACCAAGGAGCCGATCGGTTCGAAGTCACTCGTCGAGCGCCACAATCTCGGCGTCTCGAGCGCGACCGTCCGCAACGACATGGCCGTCCTGGAGGCCGAGGGCTACATCGCCCAGCCGCACACCAGCTCGGGTCGGGTGCCCACCGAGAAGGGCTACCGCGAGTTCGTCGATCGACTCGAGGACGTCAAGCCGCTGTCGTCGGCCGAACGGCGCGCGATCCTGGGGTTCCTGGAGTCCGGTGTCGACCTCGACGATGTGCTGCGTCGCGCGGTGCGGTTGCTCGCGCAGCTGACCCGTCAGGTCGCGATCGTGCAGTACCCGACGCTGTCGACGTCGTCGGTGCGCCACCTCGAGGTGGTCGCGTTGACACCGGCACGGCTGCTGCTGGTCGTGATCACCGACTCCGGCCGCGTCGACCAGCGCATCGTCGAACTGGGGGACGCGCTCGACGAGCACGACGTGGCCAAGCTGCGCGACCTGCTGGCGCAGGCGCTGGAGGGCAAGCCACTGGCGGCGGCGTCGGTCGCGGTCGCCGATCTCGCCAGCGCGGCTCAACGGCAAGGGCGGACTCGCCGACGCGGTCGGCCGGTCGGCCACGATGCTGGTGGAGACGCTGGTCGAGCACAGCGAGGAGCGCCTGATGCTGGGCGGCACCGCCAACCTCACCCGCAACACCGCCGACTTCGGCGGGTCGCTGCGTTCGGTGCTCGAGGCCCTCGAGGAGCAGGTGGTGGTGCTGCGACTGCTGGCGGCACAGCAGGAGGCCGGCAAGATCACCGTGCGGATCGGCCACGAGACCGAGGCTGAGGCGATGGCTGGAACTTCGGTGGTTACCACTGCCTACGGAAGTTCGGGCAAGGTGTATGGCGGCATGGGTGTGCTGGGACCGACACGAATGGACTATCCGGGAACCATCGCCAATGTCGCCGCGGTTGCTCTCTACATCGGCGAAGTCTTAGGCAGCCGCTAGAAGCGGCTTCGAACCAGGACGGAAAGGTCAGGCAAGGTCAGCGTGGCACGCGATTATTACGGGCTGCTCGGCGTGAGCAAGGGTGCGACTGATGCGGAGATCAAGCGCGCGTACCGCAAGCTGCGCCCGGGAACTGCATCCCGACGTCAATCCCGACGAGGCTGCGCAGGCGCAGTTCAAGGAGATCAGCGCCGCCTACGAGGTGCTCAGCGATCCGGAGAAGCGCCGCATCGTCGACCTGGGCGGGGATCCGCTGGAATCTGCGGCTGGAAACGGAAGCGGATTCTCCAGTGGTTTCGGGGGCCTCGGCGACGTGTTCGAGGCGTTCTTCGGCGGCGGGGCGCACGTCGCGGGGGCCGATCGGCCGGGTGCGGCCCGGGTCGGACTCGCTGCTGCGGATGCGGCTGGAGCTGTCGGAGTGCGCGACGGGCGTGACCAAGCAGGTCACCGTCGACACCGCAGTGCTGTGCGATCTGTGTCAGGGCAAGGGCACCCACGGCAATTCCGACGCCGGTCACGTGCGACACCTGCCACGGTCGCGGCGAGGTGCAGACCGTGCAGCGCTCGCTGCTCGGCCAGGTGATGACGTCGCGGCCGTGTCCGGTGTGCGGCGGAGTCGGCGAGGTCATCCCCGATCCGTGCCACCGCTGCGGCGGCGACGGCCGGGTGCGCGCGCGCCGCGAGATCAGCGTCAAGATCCCCGCCGGCGTCGGTGACGGAATGCGCGTACGGCTTGCCGCACAGGGCGAGGTCGGACCCGGTGGCGGGCCGGCAGGCGACCTGTACGTCGAAGTACATGAGAAGGCCCACGACATCTTCGTCCGCGACGGCGACGATCTGCACTGCACCATCTCGGTGCCGATGGTCGACGCGGCGCTGGGCGCCACCGTCACCGTCGACGCGATTCTCGACGGCCCGACGGAGATCACCATCGCGGCGGGCACCCAACCGGGACAGGTCACCACGCTGCGCGGGCACGGGATGCCACATCTGCGATCCGGGGTGCGCGGAGATCTGCACGCCCACATCGACGTGGTGGTGCCGTCGCGGCTGGACCACGAGGACATCGAGCTGCTGCGCAAGTTCAAGGACAAGCGCACCCGCGACACCGCCGAGGTGCGGACCACGAACTCCAACGCCTCCGGTGGCGGACTCTTCAGCCGGCTGCGCGAAACGTTCAGCGGTCGCTGAGAGCCCGTGACAGGGGACCCTATCGCTCTCCCCCTGCCCTTCGGGCGGGCGGTACCCCCACGCGTCGCCGGAGCGCTCTTCTACGTCGACGCGCTGCCCGCGGTAGGTGAACTCGTCGTGGTGGACGGCGACGAAGGATTCCACGCGGCCAACGTCCGACGGATCCGGTCCGGCGAGACACTCGACCTCAGCGACGGTGCGGGCGAGGTCGCGCGCTGCGTCATCGAAGACGTCGGCAAGGGCGCGCTGACGGCCCGGGTGTTGGAGCGTCGGAGGGTCGCGGCACCCACGCCGAAGGTCACCGTCGTGCAGGCGCTACCCAAGTCGGACCGTTCCGAGTTGGCGATCGAGTTGGCGACCGAGGCCGGTGCCGACGCCTTCGTGGCGTGGCAGGCGTCGCGCTGTGTGGCGCGCTGGGACGGACAAGCCCGCGTCGACAAGGGGCTGCGGCGCTGGCGTGCCGTCGCCCGATCGGCCGCGCGGCAATCGCGGCGGGCATACATCCCGACGGTCAGCGGCGTGGTGTCGACGAAGGAGTTGGCGGAGCGGGTGCGCGACGTCGTGTCGACTCCGGTGCTCGTCCTGCATGAGTCCGCCACGCAGCCGATCACCGAGGTGCCCGTCGCGGCCGCCGATTCGCTGTTCCTTGTCATCGGCCCGGAAGGCGGCATCGCCGACGACGAGATCGCCGCACTGTCCGGGGTGGGCGCGACGGTGATTCGGCTCGGGCCCACCGTGTTGCGTACCTCGACGGCCGCGGCCGTCGCGCTGGGCGCCCTTGGCGTGCTGACCGCGCGCGGTGGTCGCCGAGCGCCGGCCTGCGTCGTTAACTGTTGGGCCGCATCGGTGCCCAGCGGTAAACTGGTCGCACGTTGGTAAACAGCCAGGCCAGAACCAGAAAGCAGGCAGAAAACCCCACGTGACGCCCAGCGAAACGAACGCTGACTCCGACGCGACCGTTCGCAGCAGCATCGATGTTCCGCCCGACCTCGTCGTGGGCCTGCTTGGATCCGCCGACGAAAACCTGCGCGCTCTCGAACGCATCCTGGCTGCCGATATCCACGTCCGCGGCAATGCGCTGACCCTGTCCGGGGAGCCCGCCGACGTGGCGTTGGCCGAACGGGTGATCTCCGAACTCGTCGCGATCGTGGCCAGCGGCCAGCGGCTCACCACCGACGCCGTCAAGCACAGCGTCGCGATGCTCACCGGAACCGGCAACGAATCACCGGCCGAGGTGCTGACCCTCGACATCCTGTCGAGGCGCGGCAAGACCATCCGCCCGAAGACGTTGAACCAGAAGCGATATGTCGACGCCATCGATGCTCACACCATCGTCTTCGGCATCGGTCCTGCGGGTACCGGCAAGACTTATCTGGCAATGGCCAAGGCGGTCAACGCATTACAGTCCAAACAGGTCAACAGGATCATCCTCACCCGCCCGGCGGTGGAAGCCGGTGAGCGCCTCGGCTTCCTGCCCGGCACTTTGAGCGAGAAGATCGATCCGTATCTGCGGCCGCTGTACGACGCGCTGCTACGACATGATGGATCCCGAGTCGATCCCAAAGCTGATGAATGCCGGGATCATCGAGGTCGCCCCGCTGGCATATATGCGGGGACGTACGCTTGAGCGACGCGTTCATCATTCTCGATGAGGCGCAGAACACCACTGGCGAGCAGATGAAGATGTTCCTGACCCGGCTCGGGTTCGGGTCGAAGATCGTTGTCACCGGCGACATCACACAGGTGGACCTGCCCGGTGGCGCGGCGTCGGGCCTGCGCACCGCAATGCGCATTCTCGACGGCATCGACGACATCCATTTCGCCGAACTCACCAGCGCCGACGTCGTCCGGCACCGACTGGTCGCAGACATCGTCGACGCATATGCGAAGTCCGATGAGCCCGAGCTGATGAACCGGGCGCAGCGACGTGCCTCCGGTAGCCGGCCGCGGCGGTAACGGAACTCGACCATGAGCATTGAGGTGTCCAACGAATCGGGCATCGACGTTTCCGAAGAGGAACTGATCAGCATCGCCCGATTCGTCATCCGCAAGATGAAAGTCAATCCTGCCGCCGAACTCTCGATGGTGCTGCTCGACACCTCGGCGATGGCAGACCTGCACATGCGGTGGATGGACCTGCCCGGTCCCACCGACGTGATGAGCTTTCCGATGGACGAACTCGAGCCCGGCGGTCGGCCCGATGCTCCCGAACCCGGGCCGTCGATGCTCGGTGACATCGTGCTGTGTCCGCCGTTCGCCGCCGACCAGGCCGCCGCGGCGGGTCATTCGCTCGGCCAGGAACTCGCATTGTTGACGGTGCACGGGGTGTTGCATCTGCTCGGGTACGACCACGCCGAACCCGATGAGGAAAAGGAGATGTTCGCGCTGCAGCGACAACTGCTCGAGGAGTGGGTCGCCGACCAGGTCGAGGCTTACCACCAGGATCGACAGTCCGAGAAGGACCGGCGCCTGCTGGACAAGTCCCGATTCTTCGACGAACCGTGAGCAACTGGGGTCAGTTGGTCGGCGCCATCGCCCTGGTCGGCGTGGCCGGTCTTTTCGCGGCGACGGATGCGGCGATCAGCACGGTCTCGATTGCCCGCGTGGAGGAACTGGTTCGCGACGAACGTCCCGGTGCGGTCCGACTCGCCAGGGTGATGTCCGAACGGCCGCGTTTCATCAACCTCTGCGTGCTGCTCCGAATTGCCTGCGAGGTCAGCGCAACCGTCTTGCTCGCCGCGTTCCTCGACAACTACTTCGGGGTGACCTGGGGCCTCGTCTCTGCGGCAGCGATCATGACCGTCGTCAGCTTCGTCGCGATCGGTGTGGGTCCCAGAACGGTCGGGAGGCAGAACGCCTATTCCATCTCGCTGTTGGCCGCGCTTCCGCTGCAGGCGATTTCGATGGTGCTCACGCCGGTGAGCCGACTGCTGGTGTTGATCGGTAACGCGCTGACGCCGGGCCGCGGCTTCCGTAACGGCCCGTTCTCGTCGGAGATCGAACTGCGCGAGGTCGTCGACCTGGCTCAGCAACGCGGTGTGGTGGCCGACGATGAGCGTCGGATGATCCAGTCGGTGTTCGAACTCGGCGACACCCCGGCCCGCGAGGTAATGGTGCCGCGCACCGAAATGGTGTGGATAGAAAGCGACAAGACCGCGGGGCAAGCGACCTCGTTGGCCGTGCGCAGCGGCCATTCGCGCATTCCGGTGATCGGCGAGAACGTCGACGACGTCATCGGCGTGGTGTATCTGAAAGACCTTGTCCAGCGGACGTATTACTCGAACAACGGCGGTCGCGACACCAAGGTGTCCGAGGTGATGCGTCCCGCGGCGTTCGTGCCGGACTCCAAGCCGCTGGATGCGCTGCTGCGGGAGATGCAGCGTGACCGCGTCCACATGGTGCTGCTCGTCGACGAATACGGGGCGATCGCTGGGCTCGTCACGATCGAGGATGTGCTCGAGGAGATCGTCGGGGAGATCGCCGACGAGTACGACACCGACGAAGTCGCTCCGGTGGAGGAGCTCGGCGAGCGGCGGTATCGGGTATCGGCGCGGCTTCCGATCGAGGATCTCGGCGAGTTGTACGACATCGAATTCGACGAGGACTTCGACGTCGACACGGTCGGCGGGCTGGTCGCATTCGAGCTGGGCCGCGTCCCGTTGCCGGGTGCCGAAGTGACATGGGACGGGCTGCGACTGCGCGCCGAGGGCGGACGGGATCACCGCGGACGTGTCCGGGTCGGCACCGTTCTGGTGAGTCCGAGCGAGCCGGTGGAAGGTGACGATGACTGAACTCGATGCCGAGGACGCCAAGCTGGTCACACTGGCGCGTGGTGCGATGGCGCGGGTCGAGGCGTCCAGCGGTGCGGCGGTACGCGATCTCGACGGGCGCACCTACGCCGGCGCGCCGGTGACGCTTGGTGCGTTGACGCTGACCGCGCTGCAGGCGGCCGTTGCGGCCGCCGTCTCCAGTGGCGCGGCGGGGCTCGAGGCCGCTGTGCTGGTCGGCGGAACCGTCGACGACGCGGGCGTCGCCGCGGTGCGCGAGCTGTCGGCGGACGCCACGGTGATCGTCACCGATCGCGCGGGCAACCCGCAGTGACCGAATTCCGTTCGGGATTCGTCTGTTTCATCGGGCGGCCCAACACCGGCAAGTCGACGTTGACCAACGCCCTGGTCGGAGCAAAGGTGGCGATCACGTCCAACCGGCCGCAGACCACCCGGCACACCATCCGCGGCATCGTGCATCGCGACGATTTTCAGATCATCCTGATCGACACGCCGGGCCTGCACCGTCCGCGCACCCTGCTGGGCCAGCGGCTCAACGAGCTGGTGAAGGACACCTACTCCGAGGTCGACGTCATCGGGTTGTGCATACCCGCCGATGAGCGGATCGGGCCGGGGGACAGGTGGATCCTCGAACAGATCCGCGCCATCGCGCCCAAGACCGCGCTGGTCGCGATCGTGACCAAGACGGACAAGGTGCCCAGGGATCGCGTTGCCGCCCAGTTGATCGCGGTGAGCGAGCTCGTCGGCAGCCAGGATGGGAATGAGGCCGAGATCGTCCCGGTGTCGGCGACCACCGGTGAGAATCTCGACGTCCTGACCGACGTGCTGGCCGCCAAGCTGCCGCCCGGTCCGGCGTTCTACCCCGATGGCGAGCTCACCGACGAGCCCGAGGAGGTACTGATGGCCGAGCTGATCCGCGAGGCCGCACTCGAAGGCGTGCGCGACGAGCTGCCGCACTCGCTCGCGGTGGTCATCGAAGAGGTCGAACCGCGCGAGGGTCGAGACGACCTGATCGATGTGCACGCCATCCTCTACGTCGAGCGCGACAGCCAGAAGGGCATCGTGATCGGCAAGGGTGGCGCGAGGTTGCGCGAGGTCGGCACCATGGCACGCCAACAGATCGAAAAGCTCCTTGGCACAAAGGTTTATCTCGACCTAAGGGTCAAGATCGCCAAGAACTGGCAGCGCGACCCCAAACAGCTTGGCCGGTTGGGCTTCTGAGCGTCGAGCATGGTCGGAACCTGCAGGGCCGAATCTGCGGGCCCGTCAGTCGCGAAAAGCGTTGCGGTCGTCGCCGTCAAGTATCGTCCGAAGGCGCTCGAGGCTGACTGGCCCCGGCCCGCGCGATGGGTGCCCCTCAAGCAACTGCCGAACAAGCTCGTCGGGTGCGGGGAATAAACCCGTCCGTGCACCTGATGAGCCCCGAGCCGCGGCACGAATCTCTGGTGGCAAACCTTGGAAGACTTGGCCCCATCGCGAGGAGAAGCGCGACACCAAGTCGGCGCCGATTCCCTCTATTCCGCTGAACCACCGGGTGAGGACAATCAGGCTGCCGTACCCGCTCGGTGTGATCACGAACTCGAGCTTCTGGAAGCTCGATGGCTCTGACGCGTCACGCGATCGGTATTGCCTCCAGATGATGCGTTCGGGCCGCTCGGTCGCCATGACCGCGCACGTGACCCGGAGCCCACGGAAGAACACCCGGTCGAGCAGGCCCATTGGTCGCGCGCCGTAGGTCTTGAGGTACTTGCTTGTCCGGCGGTTGAGTGGCTGCACCGTCAGTAGTTCCCGCTCCCACTCGACATGCCGCTCGAAGTTGGCAACGTAGTCGAAAGCGTGCTCGGGATGTGCGCTCGTGGAGACTCTCTGCTGCCAGACGTCCGGTGCGAGCTGGTTGATTTCGACGGTCATTGGGCGCCTTGGCAAATCACGGTAACTGCAAGTTGCCCCAAATAAAACCTTGGTTGCCCGGCACGGCCCCGCCTTTGACCTGGCACCAGTCTTGCGCCTTGCAAGCTCCCACCAGCTCAACCTGGCTTCCGCCCCGCAGAATGCCCTGGGCGATCTGGTCGTCGTTGATATTCGGCTTTGGATACACGTCCACGTCATTGGTCACCGTGGCGAGTTTGGCAGCCGGTTGTTGTGGTGCAGGTGTTGGCTGCTGCGACGGCGTGGGGGTCGGCTGCTGCTGCGGCGGTGGGGGTGCGGGCGCCGCGAGGCACCCGAGCGGGACCGTGGAATCCCAGTTCGCCTTCGACTGCTTGTTCCCCTGATCGTATGTGTTTCCGTGCGCGAAGTCGTCGTCACCCACGATGCCGTCGTAGATTCCTACGCTGGTCCCGCTCCAGGTGATCGAAAAGTGGACGTTGCGCCCGCTGACGCCGCCACTGACGGGCCCATGCATCGCGGCGCCACCGGACAACGGTGTTGCGGTAGCTGTCCCGGATGCGTTCTGCCCGGTCGAGCGGAATTCCACCCGGAAACCGTTGGATTGTTGGAGCGCGAAGTCCCCGATGAACTGATAGGCAGAGCACGCCGGGGCCGCGTGTGCGGTCGCGGGGCCGGTCATTAGCCCCATTGCCGCTATCGCCGTTGCCGACGCGGCGCGGAGGGTGCGCGTTGAGGTTGCCATGTGTTTCTTCCTTTTCCGTTGGTTTCGCGGTCAGCGATGTCCGATCGGTGAGCAGGACGCTACGGCCCGATGGGCTGTAGCGGCATCAGGTGTTTCCCTAATTTTTGGACCGTCCGGGGTGGTCTTCGATCGCCGCTGTGAGCCGGGTGAGCAGTACGCCGGCGTGCCGGCACACCTGCGTGACGGTGTCTGGCGAACTCGCCGCGAAGACGCTGAACACCACCTCTTCGGTCGGGACGGCCAGCGTCATGACGCGCTGCACTGCCAGGCCGTGGGCGCGCATTGACGACGCCGATCTGTCGAGGGCCGCCGCGATGGCGTCCAGCTCCTCGTCGGTGATTTCGGGTTGATACCACTCCGCGAGATATCGTGGCGCACGTGTGGCGGGATCCATTGGTCAGAAGCTAGGTGCTGGCCGCCAATGAAGCATCAGGTGTTTCCCTACTCCTTGCCGGGCGGTATGTGTCTGCCGAGTTCGGCCCGCGAGTGGATGCCGAGTTTGCGATAAATTCGAGTAAGGTTGACTTCCACAGTCTTTGGGCTCACGAACAGCGCGATCGCAACTTCTCGATTGGTCATGCCAGAAGCGGAAAGCTCGGCGACCCGCCGTTCGGCAGGAGTCAGCACGGTGGTCTGGGCCGGGCTGACGTGTGTGCGAGCGAGTTCGGCACGGGCACGCCCGGCCCACAGCGGGGTGTTGAGCGTTTCGAAGACGGCGACCGCCTCAGACAGGGTTGCGGTGGCGAGATCATTGTGACCTTGTCGGTGCCGAAGTTGACCGAGCAGCAGCTGGGTCCGTGCGCGTTCGAATGGCATCGCCAGCCGGTCGTGTTCCCGCATCGCTTTTTCGATAGCGTCAGTGGCTCCGTCGATGTCACCTTCGGCGGCGCGCAGCATGCTTCGACAGCGCCCACCGACCGCCAACATCCAGGGCCGGTCCAGTCGGCTGCCATTGCGTTCGAGCGCGTCGACCAGCGGCTGCGCCTCTTGGGGCCGACCCAGCTGAACCAGGGTCTCCACCGCATCGGGGACGAAGGACGCGGCGATGATCTCGGTTGACTGCGGCGCCGCCGTGAGCGTGGACAGCAGCGGCTGCAGGACGGTCAGCGCTGCCTGGTAGTTGCCCAATGACACCTCCAGAAAGCCCTGGATTGCGATCGTCCACTGCGCCAATCGGTGGGAGCCGCTTCGTGTGCCGGCCTCGATCGCCGCGGTGAGCGCATGCCGCGCGTCGTCTTCGTGTCCGGTGTATGCGGCGACCATGGCGCGCACGGTGAAGGCCGCGAACAACGAAAGGTGACCGCCGAGTTGCTGCGCCCTGACCAGTGCGTCCTCCGCGACAAGCGCGGCCTCGGTGAGGTCTCCCCGCCAAGCCGCGTTCAGGACGATATGGAACGCGAGGAAGATGAGCTCACCCTCGTTTCCGCGGTCGATGCAGCCGCGTTGGATGGTCAACAGCTCGTCGTGGGCGCGCTCAACCTGGCCTGTCCATGCCAGCAGCAGCGCGTGTTGGACGGTGGGGCGAAACGCCGGCGTGGTGTCGGCTTGGCGGTCCTCCAGCTCGAGCGCGCGGCGCAGGCCGGGCTCGTCGACGCCATTGCCGCGCATGAACCGGTGCACTGCGCGCATGCCCAGCGCCAGACTCAGCATGCCGGGGTGCCCGAGCTCCTCGGCATCGGCTACGGCGCGGTCGATCGCGCGCATACCCGCCTCTGGCTGGCCGGAGTTTACGAGCGCATATGACAGCGGGACCAACAGCTGCACCCGCAGAGCCACATCGTCACCGGCCTCGGTGAGCGCGCGCTCCAACAAGTGTGCCCCTTCGATGAAGCCGTCGTCATTGAGACGTACCCGGGCCAGCAGGCTCACCGCCCGAGCCCGCAGCGTGCCAGCCGGTATCCAATCGACCGTCTCTTCCAGGAGGGTCCGTGCGCGTCTGGTGTCTCCGGAGTCGAAATGGTTTGCCGCCAAACGCATCCGGCGTTCCGCTGTGTCGCCGCCGAGTCGAATCGCAAGGTCGAGCAGTTCGGCGGCGGCCGCCGGTGCCCCGCGGGCGCGTGTCGACTCGGCGGCGGCATCGAGCGCTTCAAGCGTTTCTGGGTCGCTGGTGGTAGCGGCTAGTGCCAGGTGGCGGGCACGCAGCTCGGGCTGATCCACGATCTCGGCAAGGCGCCGATGCAACTTTCGGCGTTGGGCGGGTGGCGTCGCGCCGTAGACACCGGTAGCCAACAGCGGGTGGGTGAACCGCAGTCGGTTACCGTCGACGCTGATGACGCCCTGTGCCTCGGCGTCGGCCAGGCGTTCGACTAGATGGTTGGCGTCGGCGCCGATCGCCTGTGAGACCAGCTCCACGGTCGGGTCGGCCAGAGATGCCACGGCTAGCAACGTCTCTCGGATGGCGCCATCGAAGCTACCGATGCGTGCTCGTACCAGTTGGGTGAGGGAGCTCGGCAGCGCCAGCTCTGCGGTAGAAGGATGGTCCTGAATCCCGCGGGCGAGCTCGATGGCGTAAAACGGGTTGCCACCCGAGACCTCGTGGATCCGCAACATCGTCGGCCGCGAGAATGACCGTCCCATCCGGTCCGCGACGACGGCATGCAGTGCACCGAAGCTCAATGGGCCCAGTCGAACGCGCCGAACAGCGCCGGACTCGGGTAATTGCAGCCATGAGCTCGCATCAGCGCTATCGGCGTCGGTGCGTAAGGTACCGAGCACGCCAATATGCCCGGACAGCCGCCGCACAGCGAATGCGAGTACATGACCGCTGGACGGATCAATCCATTGCAAATCGTCAATCGCTATCAGCACCGGCGAATCCTCGGCAAGCCTTTCGATGACCGATAGGAATGAGGCCGATATCGCCCGCTGATCGGTAGGAGATCTATTCGTATTGGCGCGCAGAAGAATTCGATCAATCGCTATCCGCTGTGGACGCGGCAAGTCTGCCAGCACCGTCGGCTCGATCCCGCCCAGCAAGTCCGCCAACGCCGCATAGGCGAGCACCGATTCTGCGGTCGCACCGCGGGCCGAAAGGACTCGAAAACCCCGATCAATGGCGAGTTCCGCAGCGGCTAACCATAGCGTCGACTTGCCGATGCCCGGCACTCCTTCCATCAGCAAAGTCGAAGGCTCATCGCAGGCTGTGGCCAGGAGACGCGCTACCGCCCGGTCCTCGACCGGACGGTTTACTCGCAGTCCGCTGACGTGCTGAACCTCAGTCATCACATGCGCAGGTCCCGGGCTCTAACGGATTCTGTAGGTCAAATGGGGTTCGGAAGCTCACTCAACGGGTCGGAAATGAGTCTCCTCTCCGGCGCCAATCACTTCGTGAATACGACGGAATCGAAGGGGCCTAGCCCGGGGCGCCTGCGCCGGGCTGCCCGAACGGCCTGCCCGGTGACTGCACCGGAGGTGCTCCGTCACCCGTGCCGTAGACCGCGACCACGACCGTGCGGTCGATCAGGTTTGCCGACCACACACCGATGTCGACGTTGGCGCAGTTCGACATGATCGCGTTGTAGTCAGGTCGGTGGTACCACTGGTTGATCAACTCGATACCGCTGATCGCCAGGGCCGGATTGATGGCGGTCGTCTCGGACACCGCGCCCGCGTAGCCGGCATTGCGTGCGCGGTCGGCGACTGTGGACCCGTCGGAACCGATATCGCCGCCCAGGGCGCGGTTGTTGAGAACATCGTTGGTGTGCCACTGCGCGGCCAGGCGCAGCTTGGGATTGATCTTGATGTCGGTGGTACAGCCTGCCTGGTGCTGCATCGTGTAGACGTTGGCGACCACGCCGTCGTTGAGCCGCTTGTTGTCGGCGTCGGCCGTCGGCGTTCCGGCGACTGCACCGGCCGCTACGGCGAGCGCCGGGATCGCATAAGCCCAGTACCGCGGTGTCATGAGTGAGGACATTACGCCACTTCGCCTGGCGAGATCTCCGGTATGGATCTGCCAGTGGGTTCCGGACCGGGCGCCGTCGACGGCGCCCACCACACCTGCGGGTGCCTGTTCGACCAGCCGTTGATCGCCTCGAGCGCGGCGGCAAGCGAGATCAGCAGCGGCTCACTGTTCGCCGGTCCCATCAACTGCACGCCGATCGGCAAGCCCGAGGACGTGAACCCGGCGGGCACGTTGATCGAGGGCCAGCCCAAGAGGTTCCAGGGCCAGGTGACGGGGCATGCGCGGATCATGGCGCGGTCGGTGGCCAGGCCGCCGAGCCTGTCGAAGTCAGTGCACTTCGGGAGGCGGTTGTGCGGTCGTCGGCGCGAGTACGACGTCGGCGATGTTGAAGATCCATCCCATGCGACGCTGCGCTGCGGCTTCACCCGCGCGGGCCTTGCGAAGCGTGTTCTGCGATAGCAGCCAGCCGGTGTGGATGTTGGCCCTGGTGCGCTTGTCGAGCGTGACGTCGCGGCCGAGCCGATCCGCCCATTCGATTAATCCCGACGTCGACCGAGCCAGGAAGTTCCAGGACATGGCCAGGTTGTATCCGGGATCGGCGGACACGATGGTGTGCCCGAGCTCTTCGAGCTGCGTCGCGGTGGCCTCCAGGGCAGCGCGGATCTCGGGATGCAGCTTGGCCCGGAAGACGGTGAAGGGGAATTTGGTGGACAGCGCGATCCGCAGCGGACCGGGCGCCCGGGCGACGTCGTCGGACACCTGTACCGGCGGCGGCTGGTGCAGGTCCCCGGGAACGTTGCCGGACGCCGCGTCCAGCACGATCGCCGCGTCGGTGACCGTTCGGGCGAGCACGCCGTTCACGGTGATGCCGTTGAACGCTTCGGGCAGTGGCCAGGTGGAGATCCTGCCGCGCTGGGGTTTGATACCGACCAGGTGAGTCCATGCGGCGGGGATGCGGACGCTGCCCGCCCCGTCGGATCCTATGGCCGCGGCCACCAGGCCTGCAGCCACCGCGGCGGCGCTACCGCCGGATGATCCGCCCGGTGTGTGCTCACGCGACCACGGGTTGCGGGTGTGACCGAAGGCCGGCCCACTGGTGAACGGCCACTGGCCCAACTCGCACGTGTTGGTTTTGCCGACGATCACCGCGCCCGCCGCCTTCAGCCGTCGGACGACTTCGGCGTCGGCGTCGGCGGGCCGGATCGTGCCGTCGGCGCCGAATCTGGTGGGCACCCCCTTGACGTCGACGTCGTCCTTCACCGCGATCGGGATGCCTAAGAGCGGAAGATGTTCGCCCGCCGCACGTTTACGGTCCGCTCTGGCGGCGTCGGCCAGAGCTTGTTCGGCCAGCACCACCCGGAATGCGTTGAGTGTGGGTTGGCTGGCCGCGATCGCGTCGAGCGATCGTCGCACCAGGTCGTCGGACGTGACGGAGCCACTCGCCAGCTGAAAGAGCTGCTGAGTGAGCGTGGGGAAGGGGAGCTGTTCGACCATCGCCTACAAGAATATCGGCGCTGCATACCGGAATCTGTCGGATCGCAATGGGAGACTGTTGTGATGCGGCTGTATCGGGACCGAGCGGTGGTGCTGCGTCAGCACAAGCTCGGCGAGGCCGACCGGATCGTCACCCTGCTCACCCGCGACCACGGGTTGGTGCGCGCGGTGGCCAAGGGTGTGCGGCGCACCCGCAGCAAGTTCGGGGCCCGGCTGGAGCCGTTCGCGCACATCGATGTTCAGCTGCATCCCGGCCGCAATCTCGACATCGTCACCCAGGTCCAGGCCATCGATGCGTTCGCCTCAGACATCGTCAGTGACTACGGCCGCTACACCTGCGCGTGCGCGGTCCTCGAGACCGCCGAGCGGTTGGCATCCGAGGAACGAGCGCCGATGCCCGCACTGCACCGGCTGACCGTCGCCGCGCTGCGGGCAGTGGCCGACGGCAGCCGACCCCGGGAACTCGTGTTGGACGCTTACCTGTTGCGCGCCATGGGAATCGCCGGCTGGGCACCCGCGCTGACCGAATGCGCCCGCTGTGCGGCGCCGGGTCCGCACCGGGCGTTCCACGTCGCGGCCGGGGGCAGCGTGTGCATCCATTGCCGGCCGTCAGGGTCGGCGACACCACCGCAGGGGGTGTTGGACCTGATGAGCGCGCTGTACGACGGAGACTGGGAGCACGCTCAGACGTCCACCTCGTCGTATCGCAGCCAGGCCAGCGGCCTGGTCGCCGCGCACCTGCAGTGGCACCTGGAACGGCAGTTACGGACGTTGCCGCTGGTCGAGCGGATGTACCGGGTCGATCAGACAGTCGCTGACCTACGGGTGTCGCTGGTCGGGCAGGATATGGCGCATGGCATCGGGCGGGACCAGAGGGGCGGGCAAGATACCGACGCGGGGCAGGGACAGGTCCGTGAAGTACCCACAGCTGCCCCCGGCGCCTGAGGACTATCCCACTTTTCCCGACAAGTCGTCGTGGCCGGTCGTCTTCCCCGAACTGATACCACGCAGCAACGGCAGGTTCGCGCGGCCGCCGCAACACACGTCGAAGGCCGCCGCGCCACAGATCCCGGCCGGCCAGGTGCCCAGTCACGTGGCCGTGGTGATGGACGGCAACGGACGGTGGGCCACCCAACGCGGACTGCACCGCACCGAGGGCCACAGGATGGGTGAGGCGGTGCTCATCGACATCACCTGCGGTGCAATCGAAATCGGCATCAAGCACCTGACGGTGTACGCCTTCTCGACCGAGAACTGGAAGCGCAGTACCGAAGAGGTGCGCTTCCTGATGGGGTTCAACCGAGAGGTGGTGCGCCGGCGCCGCGAGAACCTCAACGACATGGGCGTGCGGATGCGGTGGGTCGGTTCACGTCCCCGCATGTGGCGCAGCGTGATCAAGGAGTTCGACATCGCCGAGCAGATGACGGTCGGCAACGACGTCATCACGATCAACTACTGCGTGAACTACGGGGGCCGCACCGAGATCGTCGAAGCGGCGCGCGAGCTTGCGCAGCAGGCGGTGGACGGAATGATCAGCCCGAGCCGGATCAGCGAGGCGGCGTTCGCCAAACATCTTCACCGCTCGGACATTCCGGACGTCGACTTATTCATCCGGACGTCGGGGGAGCAGCGGGCGAGCAACTTCCTGCTGTGGCAGGCGGCCTACGCCGAGTACGTCTTTCAGGACAAGCTATGGCCGGACTACGACCGCCGCGACCTGTGGGCCGCGTGCGAGGAGTACGTGAACCGCAACCGCAGATTCGGCAGGGCCGAATAATGTGCCTGAGCGGCAGGGCCGAATGATGTGCCTGAGCGGCAGGGCCTAGATGACGCTTCAGGATCGACTGGCCGCCGTCCTCGGCGAGGTCCTGCCGTTGACTCGGGAAGAGGATGGCGCGCTGACGGTGCACCACGACGGCACGATCGCCTCGCTGCGGGTTGTCGACATCGCCGACGATCTGGAGTTGGTGTCGCTGACCCAGATCCTGGCCTGGGATCTGCCGCTGGACGCCAAACTGCGGGCGGCCGTGGCCGACCATGCGCACAGGACGCTTCTGGGCACCGTCTCACTGGCGGCCAAGAGCGGGCACAAGGAGGTCGCGGCCGGAGCCAAACGCAATTCGAAGAAGACCGCGGATGTGTTGCTGCGTTACAACTTTCCAGCGGCGGGACTGGCCGATGACGCGTTGCGCACGCTCATTCTGATGGTGCTGGCCAACGGTTCCGACGTGCGTCGCGCCCTGATCTGACAACCGACGAGATCGCCCCGCGAGGAACTAACTTGGTTGCATGACATCCCGGGACGCAGTCGACCTGCGCAAAACCCTGGGGTTGCGATCGGCGGTGCTGTTCGGGCTGGCCTATATGACGCCGATCATCGTGCTGGGAATCTTCGGGGTGATCGCGGAGCGGTCGAGGGGTGGCAGCGCGGGCTCTTATCTGGTCGCCACCGTGGCGATGCTGTTCACGGCGATGAGCTACGGGCTGATGGCCCGCCATTTCCCGGTCGCCGGATCGGCCTACACCTACGTCCGCAAGGGCCTCGATGCGCGCCTCGGATTCCTGGTGGGATGGGCGATCCTGCTCGACTACCTGTTTCTGCCCCTGGTGATCTGGCTTATCGGTGGCTCGTATCTCGGCGAGCAGTTCCCGCAGGTGCCGTTCTGGATGTGGATCGTCGGCTTCGTGGTGATCACGACCACTCTCAACCTGGTGGGCCTCAAGGTTGCCGATCGCGCCAACTTCGTGCTGATGACTTTCCAGTTTCTGATCTTGCTGTCGTTCGTGGCGCTCACCGTGGCGCACCTGCTCAGCTCGTCACAACCTCTGCTGTCGTTCACCCCGTTCACCGGTGACGGCGACTTCTCGGCCATCGCCTCGGGCGCCGCTGTGGCGGCATACTCCTTTCTGGGTTTCGACGCGGTCAGCACCCTCACCGAGGAAATCCGCAGCCCGGAGCGAACGGTTCCGCGGGCCATCGTGCTGATCGCGCTCATCGGAGGCGCGATATTCATCGTCGTGTCCTACACCGTTTCGTTGGTGAGTCCGGGATCTCAGTTCGCCGACGCCGACTCTCTCGCCGAGAACATTGCAAAGACCGTCGGCGGCAACCTCTTCGGCGCGGTTTTCCTCGCCGCGTTGGTGATCGGGCAGTTCACCTCCGGGTTGGCGGCCCAGGCGGCGGTGTCCAGGCTGCTCTATGCCATGGGCCGAGACGGTGTCCTGCCGAGAAGGACGTTCGGGTTCGTATCTGGTCGGTTTCACACCCCGAGTTTCAACATCGCCTTGGCCGGGGCGATCGGGTTGATCGCGATACTGATGAACGTGGCGATGTCGACGTCATTCATCAACTTTGGCGCTTTTACGGCATTTACGCTGGTCAACTGCGCGGTGATCGCGTACTTCGTCCGCCATCGTGGGCAGCGACTGAGCCGGCTGCGGTACCTGCTGTTGCCGGCTATCGGAGCCGTCATCGACCTGTACTTACTGACTCAGCTCGACGTCGATGCCCTGATCGTCGGCTCGTGCTGGGCAGCGATCGGGATCGGGTACCTGCTGGTGCTCACCCGTGGCTTCACTCGAGAACCCCCCGAGATGTCAAGCGTTGGAGCTGGGTGAGCGGACCCAACTGCGGCTCGGGCCGCGACACACACCTGGTGGGGTCACTTTTCCGTCAGGCTGCAGGTATTGCAGAGGCCGAAGATCTCGATGGTGTGGCTGACATCGGAGAACCCGTGCTCGCGGGCCACCTCGGTGGCCCACGCCTCGACCTGACCGCCCGACACCTCGACGGTCGCGCCGCACGCCCGGCACACCAGATGGTGATGATGGTCATCGGAGCAGCGTCGGTACACGGCTTCGCCGGTATCGGTACGCAGGGTGTCGACGACGCCGGCCGCCGCCATCTGCTGCAGGGTGCGGTACACGGTGGTGAGCCCGATACCTTCTCCGCGCCTGCGCAATTCGTCGTGTAACTCCTGGGCGGAGCGAAAATCATCGAGCTTGTCCAGCAACGCCGAGATCGCCGCACGCTGCCGGGTGGCGCGGATCCCAGTAGCGGACGCGGCAGCCCCGGTCATCCGTGGCCCTCCGCCGCGTGGGTCACGGCTGCGACGACGATGTCGGCGAGGTGGTGATCGACCAGTCGATACATCACTTCGCGGCCGGAACGCTCGCCCGCCACGACCCCGGCGGATTTCAGGATCCGCAGATGTTGGCTGACCAATGGTTGGGGTACCGCGAGCGCGTCGACGAGTTCGTGGACACAGCGCGCCGACTCGCGCAGCTGCAGGACGATCGCTATCCGCACCGGAGCGGCCAGTGCACGCAGCAGGTCGCCGGAGGTGTCGAGCACGTCGCGGGGCGGCAGCTCGGGAAACGGCTCGCCGCTGTGGTCGTGCCCATCCTCGACAGCGAAAGTGGAAACGGTTTCCATTATGGCGTCAGAATACATGCAGACTTCCGCATGTCAACGCGGTGCGGCAGGTCGCTACGCTGTGTCGTCGTGGCTTCCATCATCGACACCGTCGCCAATCTCGCCAAGCGTCGTGGACTCGTCTTCCAGTCCGGGGAGATCTACGGCGGTACGAAATCGGCGTGGGATTACGGCCCGCTCGGGGTGGAACTGAAGGAGAACATCAAGCGGCAGTGGTGGCGGTCCGTCGTGACCGGCCGCGACGACGTCGTCGGCCTGGACAGCGCGATCATCCTGCCGCGCGAGGTGTGGGTGGCCTCGGGACACGTCGAGGTCTTCAACGATCCGCTGGTCGAATGCCTGAACTGCCATAAGCGCCACCGGCAGGACCATATGCAGGAGGCGTACAGCGAGAGGCAGGCGAAGAAGGACGGTGTCACCGTCGACCCCGACGCGGTGCCGATGACCGAAATCGTGTGTCCGGACTGCGGCACGAAGGGTCAGTGGACCGAACCGCGCGACTTCAACATGATGCTCAAGACCTACCTCGGCCCGATCGAGACCGAGGAGGGCCTGCACTACCTGCGCCCGGAGACGGCGCAGGGCATCTTCGTCAACTTCGCGAATGTTGTGACCACGGCGCGCAAGAAGCCGCCGTTCGGCATCGGCCAGATCGGCAAGAGTTTCCGCAACGAGATCACCCCTGGCAACTTCATCTTCCGCACCCGCGAGTTCGAGCAGATGGAGATGGAGTTCTTCGTCGAGCCCGACAGCGCCCCGGAATGGCACCAGTACTGGATCGACACCCGGCTGCAGTGGTACGTCGATCTCGGTATCGACCGCGACAACCTTCGGCTGTACGAGCATCCGAAGGAGAAGCTGTCGCACTACAGCGACCGAACCGTCGACATCGAGTACAAGTTCGGCTTCGGAGGCAACCCGTGGGGTGAACTCGAGGGTGTGGCGAACCGGACCAACTTCGATTTGTCGACGCACGCCGAGCATTCCGGTGTGGACCTGTCCTTCTATGACCAGGCGACCGAAATGCGCTACGTGCCGTACGTCATCGAACCCGCAGCCGGCCTGACCCGGTCGCTGATGGCGTTCCTCGTCGACGCGTATCACGAGGACGAGGCGCCGAATGCCAAGGGCGGCGTTGACAAGCGCACGGTGCTGCGGCTCGATCCGCGGTTGGCTCCGGTCAAGGCCGCGGTATTGCCGCTGTCGCGCAACGAGGACCTGTCTCCGAAGGCGCGCGACCTCGCCGCCGAGCTGCGCAAGTTCTGGAACATCGAGTTCGACGATGCGGGCGCGATCGGTCGGCGCTACCGCCGCCAGGACGAGATCGGGACACCGTTCTGCGTGACCGTCGACTTCGATTCGCTCGAAGACCAGGCGGTGACGATCCGCGAGCGTGACGCCATGACGCAGGACCGCGTCGCCCTCGACAATGTCAGTGACTATCTCGCCACCCGGCTCAAGGGCTGCTGACTCACCCGCGTCTCTTTTCCCGAGCGTGCGTGCGGTTAGAAGCGGCCGCCGCCTCCGAACATCCCGCCGCCGCCGCCGGAGCCGCCGAACGAACCGGGACCGAAGCCCCCGCCGCCGAAGCCCCCGCCGCCGAAGCCACCACGCATGCCCCCGCTGAGGATGTTGCCGATCAGGATGCCGCCGATGATTGCGCCCATGTTGCCCCCTCCGCGGCCGCCGGAGGGACCCATGTAGGAGCGTTGCGCGTTCTGCAGATCGGCGTTGGCCAGGGTCTGGGCCTGCGACGCCAGCATCGCTGCGCCGTTGGCGTGCGCGATGGCCTCGGCTGGATCGGTCGACCGCTTCTGCTCGGCGGCGCCGACGTGCCGGACGGCCTCGGCCAGCCGGGTGCGGGCCTCCGGACCGACGATGCCACGGCGAGTATCGATGAAATCCGACACCGATCTGATCCGCGACCGCGCGGTGAACAGCGCCTCGTCCAACGCCCGATTGAGTCGCTCGGCTGCCTCCCGCTCCTGCTCAACTGCCGCCAGCAGCCGGTCCAGATCCGCGTCTGCTTTGGTCAGTTCGGTGAAAGAACCCAGCGGGTCAACCGATTTCGAGCGCTGCGCGGTGGCCACCGCGGTCGCCGCCGCATCGCGCGCCTCTGCCAGTTGCGCGGCTTGCGGTGCGTTGCCCTGCTGTAGCAGCGCGCCGGCCTGCTTGATGCCGTTCTGAATGTCTTCGATCGCTGACGGCAGGGTGGCGACCGCTCGACGGATATCGCTGGCAGCGCTGTCCACCGCGTCCAGCAGCCCGCGCGCCTGGGCCAAGGCGGACTCGGCCGCGCGGACGCATTCGACGAGTTCGGTTTGTCGCCCTGCCATCGGCCGGAGGGCAAGGTCACGCCCGCGGGTGATGTTGTCGTCGGCGAAGGTGAGCAGTTCCTCGGCCGCGTCGACGTTGCCGGCCACCGAGCTCAGCGCCGTCGCGTCGAACTCGCTGTGCAGTTGGGCGAGCTCCCGCTCAGACGAGTCGAGCCGGGCGGTGATGTCGACCAACTGCTGGGTCATCGCGTCGAGCCGGGTTGGCGCGTTGATCACCAGATTCCGCAGCTCGGCGAAGGCGTCTTGCTGCGCGTCCAACTCACGATCGGCCTTGGCGGCGGCGACCACCACACGAGTCAGCAAGTCGCGACGCTGCGCCGGGGTCTCCGGGATGGCGTCGTCGAGGATCTGACGGACGTTGAACGCTTGGGCGAGGGTCGTCTTCGCGTTGCCGACCGCGCGCGTGAACGGCTCGGTCCGGTCGGTGCCGAACTCCTCGACGGCCAGTTCGAGTTCGTGCTCGCTGGTGCGCAGGGCGTTGTCGACCTCGACCACCATTGCGCGCGACAGGTCGTCGAGGGCATCGAGTGACACCGCCGACAATGCGTACGGATCGGTGGGATCGACCCGGCGTGCTGCGGCGAACTCGGCTTCGCGACGCTTGCGCCGTCGTCGTCGCTGCCAAAGCATCAACAGCACGACCGCAAGTGCGATCACCCCCAGCGCCACCACCAACCCGAACCAGCTGACCCGCGCGCTCGAGCCCGAGGATTGAGCGAGCCCGTCGGCCGCTCCCACCGCCGCTGCAGTCCAGTCGTCTTGGCGCAGGGCGGGCTCGATGTCGTTGCGTCGCACGCTTTCCACTCGGCTGGAGCTCAGCTCGGTTGCGCTGTCCGGCACAAGGAAGGCATAGGCGCGATCGACTGTGGCCACCGCCAGCAGCGCGTCGAAATCGCCGAGGTCGCTGGCCCGCATCGTGTTGCGCGCCCAGGCTTCGGCCGGCTGGCCGGAGAACGACTCGACGTAGACGACCCACAACCGGGTCTTGCGACTGGCGTACAACTCGTCGACCGCCGACGTCACCTGTGCGAGGCCGGCGCTGTCGAGGACACCCGCGCGGTCGGTGACATAGCCCGGGAGTCGGAACGGGGGCTCAGCAGACGCCGACGGCGCAACAAGCGCACCGCCGACGATCGTCGCGAGCAGGAGGGTCAGCAAGCGGGCGATGCGCATGGTCGCCAATCTAGTGCGCGGCACGGTCGCACCGGTTGGTGCTGGCAGACTGTGCGGCGGTGGCAGCGAATCAAGATCCCTACGACGAGTTCGACCGAGAGCGATTTGTGGTCGAACCGCGGAAGGGTGCCGCGCTGCCGGGCACCGACACCGAGCACCGCACGGACTTCGCCCGGGACCGGGCCCGGGTGCTGCACTGCGCCGCGTTGCGCAGGCTGGCCGACAAGACCCAGGTGGTCGGCCCGCGCCAGGGTGACACTCCCCGCACCCGGTTGACCCATTCGTTGGAGGTCGCCCAGATCGGCCGGGGGATGGCAATCGGACTCGGCTGCGATCCCGACCTGGTCGATTTGGCGGGGCTGGCCCACGACATCGGGCATCCGCCGTACGGCCATAACGGCGAGCGTGCACTCGACGAGATCGCCACCGAACACGGCGGGTTCGAGGGCAACGCCCAGAACTTCCGCATTTTGACCCGACTGGAACCCAAAGTCCTTGACCCGCAGGGACACAGCGCCGGTCTGAACCTCACCCGCGCCGCGCTGGATGCGGTCACCAAGTATCCGTGGCGTCGGAGTGGGCGGCAGCGCAAGTTCGGCTTCTACGAAGACGACGCGGCCGCCGCGGACTGGGTCCGGTCGTGCGCCCCCGACGAGAGGCCGTGCCTGGAGGCGCAGGTCATGGACTGGGCCGACGACGTGGCCTATTCGGTGCATGACGTTGAGGACGGTGTGGTCTCGGGCCGCATCGACATGCGGGTGCTGGCCGAGGACGACGCGGCCGCCGAGCTGGGGCGCCTCGGCGCATCGAGCGGGATGGGTGCGGGGCTGCGCGCCGAGGACCTGGTGGCCGCCGCAGGCAGGCTGTCGAACCTGCCCGTGGTCGCGGCCGTCGGCAAGTACGACGCGACTCTCGCCGCGTCCGTCGCGCTGAAGCGGTTGACCAGCGAGCTCGTCGGGCGGTTCGCCTCCGCGGCCATCGCCGCGACCCGGGAGGTGGCAGGTGCGGGTCCGCTGGTGCGCTACCGGGCCGAGCTGCGAGTGCCCGAATTGGTCCGGGCGGAGGTGGCGGTGCTGAAGATCCTGGCGCTGCAGTTCATCATGTCCGATCCGCGGCATCTGGAATTGCAGGCCAGGCAGCGTGAACGCATCCACGGCCGTCACCCACTGGCTCCTGGCCGGCGCACCCGCCACGCTGGATCCGATCTTCGTCCCGGCGTTCAACGCCGCCGACGGTGACGGCGCCCGGTTGCGGGTCGTCATCGACCAGGTCGCGTCATTCACGGAGGGGCGATTGGAGCGGTTGGAACCGGCCTAAGCCTGATCGCGCGCGACGCCGCGCGCTCTAGACTGGCCCGGTGGCCGGCCGCATTCCCGATCGTGACATCGCGGCCATTCGTGAACGCGTACGCATCGAGGACGTCGTCGGCGACTACGTGCAATTGCGCCGGGCGGGCGCGGACTCGCTGAAGGGCCTGTGCCCGTTCCACGACGAGAAGTCGCCGTCGTTTCACGTGCGGCCCAATCACGGCCACTTCCACTGCTTCGGCTGCGGCGAAGGTGGCGACGTCTACGCATTCGTCCAGAAGATCGAGCACGTCAGCTTCGTCGAGGCGGTCGAACTGCTGGCCGACCGTGTGGGGTACACCGTCACCTACACCGGGGCTTCCGCGACGAACGTGCAGCGCGACCGTGGCAGCCGCAGCAGGCTGTTGGCGGCCAACGCCGCCGCCCAGGAGTTCTACGCCGAGGCGCTGAAGTCCGAGGAAGCCGCCCCGGCCCGGGAGTATCTGCGCGAGCGCAACTTCGATGCCGAGGCGGCGGCGATGTTCGGCTGCGGGTTCGCGCCGTCGGGATGGGAGACGTTGACAAAGCACCTGCTACGCAAGGGTTTTGAGTTCAAGGAGTTGGAGGCCGCGGGGTTGTCGCGGGAAGGCCGTCGCGGCCCGATGGATCGCTTCCACCGTCGGCTGCTGTGGCCGATCCGGGCCAGCGGCGGGGAGGTCATCGGTTTCGGAGCGCGACGCATCTTCGACGACGATCAGATGGAAGCGAAGTACGTCAACACCCCCGAGACCGTGCTCTACAAGAAGTCGTCGGTGTTGTTCGGGCTCGACCTGGCCAAGCGCGACATCGCCAAGGGGCATCAGGCGGTCGTGGTCGAGGGCTACACCGACGTGATGGCCATGCACCTGTCCGGGGTGACCACCGCCGTCGCCTCCTGCGGCACCGCGTTCGGCGACGAACATCTTTCGATGCTGCGGCGACTCATGATGGACGACAACTTCTTTCGTGGCGAGCTGATCTACGTCTTCGACGGCGACGCGGCCGGACGCGCGGCGGCGGTGAAGGCCTTCGAGGGTGAACAGAACCTCGCTGGGCAGTCCTTCGTCGCCGTGGCCTCAGAGGAGAAATTGGCCGGGATGGATCCGTGTGACATCCGGCTCCATTTCGGCGACGGCGCGCTGCGGGACCTGGTGGCGCGGCGCACCCCGCTGTTCGAGTTCGCCATTCGCACCGCGCTCGCCGACCACGACCTCGACAGCGCCGAAGGCCGCGTGAACGCCTTGCGGCAGTGCGTGCCGATGGTCGCGCGGATCAAAGAACCCATGCTGCGTGATGAGTACGCACGTCGATTGGCCGGTTGGGTGGGCTGGGAGGACGTCGCGCAGGTGATCGGCAGGGTGCGAGAAGAAGCGCAGAAGCGCGGCATGCCCGAGCGCGGCGGCCGTCGTCGCACCCCGTCGACCGAAGAGGCCGTGTCGCGCCAGGCCCGCCACGCAGCGGGCGCGGCCCAACGCCCCGATCCGGCCGACCCCACCCTGTGGCCGCAGCGCGAAGCGCTGAAATCCGCGCTGCAGTATCCGGCGTTGGCGGGGCCGGTGTTCGACTCGCTGACGGTGGAGAGCTTCACCCATCCCGGCTACGCCGCGGTGCGGGCCGCGATCGGTGCGGCCGGTGGTGCGGCCGCGGGGCAGTCGGGCGGCCAGTGGATAGATGCCGTGCGCGGGCAGGCGGCATCCGAGGCCGGCGCGGGCCTGGTCAACGAACTCGGCGTGGAGGCCATCAACGTCGACGACGACGAGAGGATGCCGCGCTATATCGCCGGGGTGCTGGCCCGGCTGCAGGAAGTGTGGGTCGGGCGGCAGATCGCCGAGGTCAAGTCAAAGCTGCAGCGCATGTCGCCGGTGGAACAGGGCGACGAGTACCACGCGCTGTTCGGGGATCTGGTCGCCATGGAGGCGTATCGCCGCAGCCTGCTGGAACAGGCCAGCGGTGATGACCTCACTGCGTGAAGCCGGGTAACGCGATAGGGTAGGCCAGCGATCAACCGTCGGGGACGGTGAGAAAGGCACACTCGTGACAACGACCAAGAATCGGGCGCGGAAGCTCATTGCCGCAGGTGCATTCGCGGTGGCCGCGGTCGCGGCGCCCTTCGCTGCCTCTGCGCTGACCACGTCCGCTGGTTCTGATGCCGTGGCGCTACCCCCGGGATGCCTGGCGTGGTTCGGCAACCAGGAAGACGGCCACTGCCTGGGTTACTCCGAGGGCAACGGCATCAACGTCGGCACGCCGGGAATCGGTTTCAACGGTTCACAGGGCGGCCGGTGGCATCGGAGTCAACACCGGGCCGATGTTCCCCGGCACGACCATCAACCGGGGAATCGGCTAGCGCACCCGCCCTTCCTGCGCGGCCTCCGGTCCGATCACAGCCGTACCGTTGTCGATCTCTGTCAGCGTGACCATCGGCGGATCCGGTGACACCCGATCGGCGATCTTGCGACGGCCTGCGTCGATCACTGCCTTGGCCGCCGGACTCTCGGTGACCGCCTTGTAGGTTCCCGCGATCTGCTCATATCGGCGTCGGCCCGCCTTCGTCCCCATGACGTAGCCGACAGCCAGTACGGCGAGATACCGGATCACAAGGCCCCTCCCGGACGACGGTGCAATTCCTCTCCATCCTGCCTCACTTCCCTGGGTGCGCGCGGGGCGGCGGCGTATTGGCGGCGCGAGTGGGACGTGCGCTAAAGTCATCCCTCGGCCCGCGCTATCACGACATCGCGGGCGAGCCGTCCCCTGTAGCTCAATTGGCAGAGCATTCGGCTGTTAACCGAAGGGTTGCTGGTTCGAGTCCAGCCGGGGGAGCAAGTATTTCCAGCTAGCGCCGACGACGAAGCGGTTGCGCGAGAGACCGCGGCTCGTCAAGATACCACTCCCGAGGACGGTGCGATTCTGTTATCCGCCGCGCTATGCGTCGATCGCTATGCGTCCACGGCGAATACGCGTACCCGGGGTTGTTGCCCGGCCATGAGCCCGCTGAGCCGATGTCGGCCATGCTCGTCTTGCTGGTGTCGTCGTGATTGCCGCAGCCTTCATCGGTCGCCGGGCCATGGGAGAAGGGTTGATGTGCCGACCCGGCCGGTATGTTGCCCCAGCAACTCAGATCAGCCGAATCGGCCGAAGCCACGCCCGCAAAGCCGATCAAGCCAGCCGCGATCGACCGCTGCGGCAATTGGAATTTTCGCCCACGAAATAGCCCTGACCATCTGGTATTTCCTCCCAATGGAAGCAACTGAGGGAATGTCTACCAGGGGGTGCGACAGCATCACAACCAACTCCAGCTAACTCACAGGGCACGGAGTCGGAGATAGCCAGAGTTGGAGGCTCGTGCACGGCCGCGACCCGCTCGGTGCTTCACGACCATCGAAAGCGCACGCACATACGCGCATCCAAGAAATTGTCAGTTCCGGAGGCGCAGCGCATGTTGATACAACGCATCTCGCACTGGATCCTCGGTACCGCGATGGCCCGAGCCGTCGCTCGCTTCACGTCTCACTTCACAGCAATGGCCCAGACCTTGGCCGACGCCTTCGAACCCGACCTCGACGCATGGCAGATGCTGCCGTGCCGCATGCCCCTGGCAAGCAAGCCGTGTGAGTACTGCCTACCAGCAGGCTTGATGGCGGTCGGCCTGGAAGAGGTTGTCCGCGAAGCATTCCTGTGGTCGCAGCGTCATCCCAGAAATCGGCCAAATTGTGAGCGTCCGCACCGATCCGCACGGTGCTGGATTTGGCATCAGCTCTCGACGATGTTCTCCGGGTGCAGCATCTCGGCGTACCGGAGTTGCTCGGGGATGCCGAACCCGTCCACCAACAGCTGGGCGTGGGGCCGCAGATTGCGGCAGCGCTCGTTGATGCCCCGGGTGACGGCCTTGGCGCGTTCGGTCGACAGGAAGCGGTGTTCCATGAACCACGCCCTGTCCTCTTCGATCACCGATAGTGCGTACAGGTCGCAGACCATGTTCAGGATTTCGCGCGCCTCGTCGTCCTCGCAGCCGTCGATGCCCGCGACGAACGCTTCGAGGATGATGCGCTCGATGTGAGCCCGCGCCGCGTGCAGCACGTGGTCCTGTACCGAGTTGAACGCGTCGAAGGCGCTCATCTCCTTGGACTTGCCCTGCAGTCGGCGCGCCACGGTCGCGAGCATGTACTCCTCGCGATCCTCGAACATCTTGACCTGGGTACCGCGGTTGAAGAGGCTGCCCTCCTCCTCGTTGTCCTGCCGGGTGTCGAGGACTGTCTGCATGATCGTCTCGGCCGCAGTGCGTTTGAGCACCCGCTCGCCGGCGAAGTTGGCCGCGAAGCGCACCCACTCCACGGGGCTCATGCCCTTGATGTCATCGGCGTAGGCGGTGAGCAGCTCCTTGGCGACAAGCTGGGTCAGCACATGATTGTCACCTTCGAAGGTGGTGAATACGTCGGTGTCCGCCTTTAGCGCAATCAACCGGTTCTCGGCGAGATATCCTGCGCCACCGCAGGCTTCGCGTGCCTCCTGGATGGCGCGCGTCGCATGCCAGGTGTTGGCGGCCTTGAGCCCCGCCGCCCGCGACTCCAGCTCGCGCTGCTCCTCGGCGTCGGGGTCATCCGACGTCTGCAGCTCGTGACACTTGGCCACCAACTCGTTCTGCGCGAACTGCAGTGCATAGGACTTGGCGATCAGCGGGAAGAGCCGGCGCTGATGCATCAGGTAGTCCATGATCAGCACTTCGCGGTCGGCGTCGGGAGCTTCGAACTGCCTGCGCTCCAACGCATACCGTGTCGCGATGTCCAGCGCGACACGGGCCGCGGCTCCCGCGCTGCCGCCCACGGTGACTCGGCCGCGGATCAACGTACCCAGCATCGTGAAGAAGCGTCGGCCCTGGTTCTCGATCGGTGAGGAATAGGTGCCGTCCTCGGCGACGTCGGCGTACCTGTTCAGCAGGTTCTCCCGCGGGATGCGGACATGATCGAACTGGATGCGGCCGTTGTCCACACCGGGCAGGCCGCCCTTGTAGTGGCAGTCGACCGGTCGTCACGCCGGGCAGATCGTTGCCGTCGTCGTCGCGGATCGGCACCACAAAGCAGTGCACCCCGTGCCCTTCGCCGTCGGGCGTGATCAACTGCGCGAAGACCGCGGCGACACGCGCGGTTTCGGCGGCACCGCCGATGTAGTCCTTGCGCGACGTGCGGGTCGGGGAGTCGATCACGAATTCCTGCGAAGACGGATCGTAGGTGGCCGTGGTCTCCAGGGCCTGCACGTCGCTGCCGTGGCCGGTCTCGGTCATCGCGAAGCAGCCCAGCAGGTCCAGGTCGATGATCCGCTGCACGTAGGCCTCGTGGTGACGTTCGGTGCCGAGGTTCTCGATGGCCCCACCGAACAGACCCCACTGCACGCCGGCCTTGACCATCAGCGAGAGGTCGGACATGGCGAGCATCTCGATCTGGGTCACCGCCGCGCCGACGTCGCCGTTGCCGCCGTGTTCCTTCTTGAACCCGTCTTCGGCCGCCCCGTGTCCGGCCATGATCTTCAACTGTTCGGACACCTTGGTGCGGGCGATGACGGTGTTCGGTGTGTAGTGCGGCCGGAAGACCTCGCTGGACAGTTCCTCGCGCATCCGGTTCTTCACATCACGCCAGCGGCCGTCGAGGGTGTTACGCAGATGATCCGCAGTGGTGGTCATAACTCGACCGTAGCCGTTCCGACGGTCGCGGCAACTGTGATGCGGCAAACATAGCCAAGCCTCGCTAGACCAGGCGAAACCTGTGGAGTTGAATCGACGTCATGACCGCACCCACCGGCATGCCGCACATCGGCTCGCATCGGCACGCCGACGTGACCGGTGGCTGGCTGCGCGCGGCAACCTTCGGCGCGATGGACGGCCTTGTCAGCAACACCGCACTCATTGCCGGCGTCGCCGCCGCGGCCAGCGCGCACACCGTCGTGATCAGCGGCGTCGCGGGGCTGTTGGCCGGCGCGTTCTCGATGGCGTTGGGCGAGTACACCTCGGTGATGACGGCCAACGAGCAGATCGAGTCCGAGGTCCTCGTCGAGCGACGGGCGTTCGAAAAGCATCCACAGGCCGAGAAGGCCGAGTTGGTGGCGATGCTGATGGAGATGGGGATGAGCCGCGAAACCGCGACCAAGGCCGCCGAGGAGGTCCACCGCGACGAGAACCTCGCGCTGAACTTCCACCTCGTGCAGGAACTCGGCGTCGACCCGCGCGAGAAGCCGTCGCCCTGGGTGGCCGCCGGCTCGTCGTTCGTCATGTTCGCCATCGGTGCGATCATTCCGCTCATCCCGTATCTGCTCGGAGTCGAATCACTCTGGCCGGGGCTGCTGTGTGGCGGTGTCGGGCTGCTCATCGCCGGTGGGCTGGCGGCGCGCTTCACGAGGCGTCCCCTCTGGTTCGGCTCGTTGCGGCAGCTGGCATTCGGCGCTGTCGCGATCGCGGCGACGTATCTCGTCGGGGGACTCGTCGGTACTGTCATCGCGTGAGCAAACTGCGGTACAGCCTGTTGGCGGCCGCAATACTCGTCTCCGGGTGCACCACCCCGACACCCACGTCGTCGCCGGGCTTGGCCTACCTCGGGCAGATCGACTTCCCGACCACCTATGTCTTCGATGAGACTGCGGTGGGGGGTCTTTCGGCGATCAGCTACGACGCGGGCCGTCAGGTCTACTACGTGATCAGCGATGACCGTTCGCGGAAGAACCCGGCGAGGTTCTACACCGTCGCACTCACGTTGAAAGACAACAGACTCATCGGTGTCGATTGGCTTGCCGCCACCCCGCTGCTCGATCGGACCGACGCACCGTTCCCGCCCCTGTCGCCCGATGCCACGCCTGTAGTGATCCCCCCCGATCCGGAGGGCATCGCCTTCGACGAGCGCCGTCAACAGCTGTACTGGTCGAGCGAGGGTGAGCGCATCGTCAAGGACCCGAACCGGCCGCTGCTATTGGATCCGTGGGTCCGAATCGCCGGGCTCGACGGTTCGTTCCGCGGTCAGTACGCACTACCGTCCATGTTCTCGATGTCGCCGCAGGACGCGGGGCCCCGGACCAACATGGTGCTTGAGGGCCTGACGTTGACGCCGAGCGGCAGGTTCCTGTTCGCCGGAATGGAAGACCCGGGCTTCAACGACGGCAACCTGCCGACCGCCGACGCCGGTGCCCTCACCCG
The DNA here is from genome assembly GCA_963805835.1 of uncultured Actinomycetota bacterium. Classification (GTDB taxonomy): domain Bacteria; phylum Actinomycetota; class Actinomycetes; order Mycobacteriales; family Mycobacteriaceae; genus Mycobacterium. The sequence continues at coordinate 124,393 of CAWDVX010000020.1, forward strand.
CGTCACCCGGTTCGATGTCTCGACGGGCACCGCCGTCGCCCAGTACGCCTACCCGCTGGACCCGATCACCGCGCCGAACGGCAGCGCAAACGGGTTGTCGGACCTGGTGGCACTCGACGATGACGACTTCTTGGCGATCGAGCGTTCGCACGGCACCCACAATGTCGCGCGCATCTACCGGGCCAGCACCGCGGGAGCCGACAACGTCCTGGACAGACCGTCCCTTCGCGGTGCGCCGCCGACCGCGATGACCAAGAGCCTGGTCACCGACCTGTCGACGATGCCCGAAGTGCAGAATCTGGACAATGTCGAGGGAATCACGTTGGGTCCCAAGCTGTCTGATGGCAGGCAGGTCGTGGTGCTGGTGGCCGATGACAATTTCTCGGCAGACCAGATGACGCAGTTCTACGCGTTCGCCCTCACCCGCTAGGTGTCGCTGCCGACGCTGATCGCGGTCGCCTCGCTGACGTCGTCGAGTTCCTCTCGACGTCGATACCGGTGAGGTGCGAACGGCTGAGCGCCAGAACGCCGGCGGCCAGCAGGACCGCTGCTGCGCCGACCCAGTATGGGACGTGCACGTTGATCTGTTCGCCCAGCACACCCGCCAGCCACGGCGCCAGTGCGGCACCTGAGAACCGCACGAAGCTGTAAGCCGCAGAGGCCACACCTCTTTCGACCGGCGCAGCCTTCATGACGGTTTCGGTGATCAACGTGTTGTTGATGCCGATGAACAGGCCCGCCACCACCACACACGTCGCCAGCACAGCCTTGTTCTCGGTGCCGATGGCCATCACCACCAGAGTCGCCGTCATGGCCAGCAGGTTCACCAGCAGCGTCGGCACCGTGCCGAAGCGGTGCTGTAGTCGCGGCGCAACGACAACCGACGTGAACGCCAACGCCAGACCCCAGCCGAAGAAGATCAGCCCGATCTCGTGGGCGCTCATGTCGAGCGGGAACGGTGTGAACGCCAGCAGCGTGAAGAAGCCGAAGTTGTACAACAGCGCAGTGATTGCCACACCGAGCAACCCGCGATGCCGCAGCGCCCGGAACGGATCGGCCAACGTGGTGGCCCGCCCGGCGGGTGGTGTCGACGGCAGCAAGAAGGCGGTGACGACGACCGCGAAGGCCATCAGCGCCGACACGCCGAAGAACGGCCCGCGCCACGAGATCGATCCGAGGACACCGCCAACCAGCGGGCCGACGGCGATGCCCAGCCCCAGTGCGGCCTCATACAGAATGATGGCCTGCGCCACCGAACCGCGCGCCGAGTTGACGATGGTGGCCAACGCCGTCGCGATGAACAGCGCATTGCCCAGGCCCCACAGTGCCCGCCAGCCAACGATTTCCGTCACCGTGTCCGACATTCCGGCCAGCCCCGCACCGGCGATGATCACCACCAAGCCCAGGAGCAGCGTCCGCTTGGGGCCGATCCGGCTCGCCACCACACCGGTGATGAGCATGGCGACGCCCATCACCGCCATGTAGCTGGTGAACAACAGCGACACCTGCGATGGCGACGCGTCGAGGTTATCGGCGATCGGCTTGAGAATCGGGTCGACGAGACCGATACCCATGAACGCGACAACGGACGCGAAGGCAACGGCCCAAACAGCTTTGGGTTGACGCCACATATAGGCGAGCACTCCTTTTCGTAGTGATTTCGGCGTGTTTTCGGCGTGCGAGTCACGCTCAGCGTGACCAGCCACGCCGAAATCAATGAGATTTGGTGGGGGAGGACGCATCCTCGAGGAGGCCACGCATCACCCGCACGGCCTCGCTGAGCGCCTGTCGATCCGTGGCATCGAGGCGTTCGAGATAGGGGTCGACGGCGGCGGCGCGGTCCACTCGTACCTGCCTCAGCGTCTCGACGCCCTTGGGCGTGATCCGGATCAGCACGGCCCGCGCATCGTCGGGGTCGACGGTGCGTGACACATACCCCCCGTCTTCGAGCCTGCGAACCTGCGTCGTCATCGTCGGCTGCGAGCAGTGATCGAGCGATGCGAGATCGGATATCCGGGCAGCGCCCTGGTCCTCGATGGTCGACAGCAGCCTTGCCTGGGCGTACGGCAGTGGCAGCCGGGCACGCTGGGTGGCGAGTCGATTGATCCGGGCGACCACGGACAGCAGGTCAGCTCCGAGGGTCTGAGTCATAGCTCGAAGGTTACATAGTTTTACTATGCAACTCAACCGGACTGCAGGTCGCAGCGCGGCGATGAACGCTCTTAGAGTCGTACTGGCAGAATCGAGCAATGGCCGTGACCGGGGATTCGAGCATGTCTCGACGTTCCGGCGCACTGAGTCCGGCCGAACTCGCACAGGCCGTCGGTCATTGCGGCGCTGTCCGCCGCCACGGCGATCATCTCCGTCGTTGTTCCCTTTGCCGGCGCGCTGTCGCTTACTCGGCACGGTCCCGATGGGTCTGCTCGCGTACCGCTACCGAGCTGCGAGTTCTGTTCACCGCCACGGTGGCAGGCGCCATCATCGCGTTTCTGATCGCCGGCCTCGGCGGCTTCATGGTCGTCGTCAACTGTGCGTACATCGGTGGACTGACCGGCATCGTGAAGCGTCGCGGACGCGGTACGACGACCGTCTTCCTCAGCTCGCTGGTGGCCGGGGCGCTCCTTGGCGCGGTGTTCGTCGCGGCGCTGGCACTCCTGTCGCGGCTGCGACACCTGATTTTCGAATCGGTGACCGCCAACGTCAACGGACTCGCCGCGATCATCGCGCGCATCCCCGATATGCAGGGTCTGGCCGATCAACTCAAGCGCGACTTCGCCACCACCCTCCACTACTGGCCGTTCCTGTTCTTCGTGTACTCGACGGTGGCGATCGCCGTCGTCACCCTGATCGGCTGGTGGGCGTTGTCGCGGGTGCTGTCGCGACTGTTCGGCATTCCCGACGTGCACAAGCTCGAGTCCTCAGCCGATACCGGAGCGATCGCGCCCGTTCCGATGCGTCTGCACGACGTGCGGTTCCGCTACCCGAACTCCGACCACGACGCGCTGGGCCCGGTATCGCTGAACGTGGAACCCGGCGAGCACCTGGCCATCACCGGCGCCAACGGCTCGGGCAAGACGACGCTGATGCTGATGCTGGCCGGGCGCGAACCCACCGCAGGCACCATCGAACGGCCCGGCACCGTCGGACTGGGCCGGCTCGGTGGAACGGCGGTGATCATGCAGCACCCCGAAAGTCAGGTGCTGGGAACGCGGGTGGCCGACGACGTGGTGTGGGGTCTGCCGCCGGGCACGACCACCGACGTTCACAAGCTGCTCGGCGAGGTCGGCCTCGACGGGCTGGCCGAGCGCGACACCGGTGGACTGTCCGGCGGTGAGTTGCAGCGCCTCGCGGTTGCCGCGGCGCTGGCCCGTGAGCCGTCACTGCTGATCGCCGACGAGGTCACCAGCATGGTCGACCAGGATGGTCGCGGAGCATTGATGTCGGTGCTGTCCGGGCTGACGCAGCATCACGGATGTCGCTGGTGCACATCACGCATTACAACGACGAGGCGGATGCCGCCGACCGCGCCGTGCAACTCACCGGAAACGGTGGTGCCGCCGACAACACCGAGATGGCCGACAACGCCGAGATGGTGGAGACCGCCTCGGCACCTGCGGCGACGGTGGCACCGAGTCACCATTCCGAGACGCCCGGTGCTGCAGCTGATCGGTGTCGACCACAAGTACGGCAGCGGAACACCCTGGGCGGCAACGGCTCTGACGCGATATCACCTTCACCGTCAACGAGGGCGACGGGTTGCTGATCCACGGACTCAACGGATCCGGAAAGTCGACGCTGGCGTGGATCATGGCGGGACTCACCGTCCCGACCGCGGGCAGCTGCCTGCTCGACGGCAGGCCGGTGTCCGATCAGGTTGGCGCTGTGGCGATCTCGTTCCAGGCGGCACGCCTGCAGCTGATGCGCGGCCGGGTCGATCTGGAGATCGCTTCGGCGGCGGGGTTCTCGCATCGAGACCGTAAACGGGTGGCCAAGGCGTTGGCAACCGTCGGCCTGGACTCGGCGCTGGCGAAGCGACGTATCGATCAACTGAGCGGCGGCCAGATGCGACGCGTAGTGCTCGCCGGGCTGCTGGCCCGTTCACCGCGTGCGCTCATCCTCGACGAGCCGCTCGCCGGGCTGGATGCCGCGAGTCAGCGTGGGCTGCTACGACTTCTGGCGGAGCTGCGACGCAACGCCGGCCTCACCGTGATCATGATCTCCCACGACTTCTCGGGTCTGGAGGAGGTGTGCCCGCGCATTCTGCATCTGCAGGACGGGGTGCTGGCTCCGATACCGACCACGGCGGGAGGCAGGTCATGACCGCCGCCGACGGGGAACCGGCGACAGCGTAGGCCGGTCGTGCTGCTGCGGCCGGTCCCCGGCGACAGCGCCGTCCATCGGCTCTGGGCGGGCTCGAAACTCCTGATGGTGGCGGGCATCGGCGTGCTGATGACCTTCTATCCGGGCTGGGTCCCGATCGCCGCGGTCGCCCTGCTGGTGGTGGTGGCCGCACGGATCGCGCGCATCCCCCGAGGTGTGCTGCCCTCGATACCGGGCTGGCTCTGGATTCTGCTGTTCTTCGGCGGTCTCACCGCCACCTTTGCGGGCGGCAGCCCGGTCATCGACTTCGGTTCCTTTCAAGTCGGGCTCGGCGGCCTGTTCAACTTCCTGCGGATCACCGCGCTGTCGATCGTCTTGCTCGGCCTCGGCGCCATGGTGTCGTGGACGACGAACGTCGCCGAAATCGCCCCCGCCGTAGCCACATTGGGTCGGCCGCTGCGTGCGCTGCGCATTCCGGTCGACGAATGGGCGGTGGCCCTGGCGTTGGCGTTGCGCGCGTTCCCGATGCTGATCGACGAGTTCCGCGTCCTCTACGCCGCGCGCAGGTTGCGGCCGAGGAACGTCGAGATCAAGCGGCGAGGGCGCTTTCGTAGCGTCTGGCTCGAAATCATCGATCTGCTCGCGGCCGCCATCACCGTCGCATTGCGGCGGGCCGACGAGATGGGTGACGCCATCACCGCCCGCGGCGGTGCGGGGCAGATCTCGGCGTCGCCGTCGCGTCCTAAAGCGATCGATCTGTGGGCGTTCGTGATCGTCATCGTGGTGTGCGGCGCGGCACTCGCGCTGGAGCTGACGATCTTGGGCACCAGCGCCGTCACCACCTGAGTCGTTGAAGCGTGCCGTCGGGGCCGCTATTACGGTGGTGGCGTGACAGCGCAACGCCGAGTCGACGCCGACTTCCTCGGGCTGCCGCGCCATGAGCTGGCCGATGCGGCGTTGGCCGCGGCGACCGCTGCCGGAGCCAGCTACGCCGACCTGCGCATTCATGCGATCACGACGGAGCACATCCAGCTGCGCGACGGTGAGTTGGAGGCCGCCGTCGTCAACCGCGAGATTGGCCTGGCGGTACGGGTGATCGTCGACGGCACCTGGGGCTTCGCCTCGCATGCCGAGTTGGACCCCGGCACCGCCGCGGAGACCGCGCGCCGGGCAGTGCACGTCGCGGCGACGCTGAAGCCGCTGAACGCCGAGCGCATCGAGCTGGCGCCCGAACCGGTGTACTCGGACGTCAGCTGGGTGTCGGACTACCGCATCGACCCGTTCGCGGTTCCCGCGGCGGACAAGATCGCCGTGCTGGGCGAGTACTCCGGACGGCTGATGGCCGCCGATGGCGTCGACTACGTCTCGGCAGGGCTGCATGTGATGAAGGAGCAGACGTTCTACGCCGACACGTTCGGCTCATCGATCACCCAGCAGCGGGTGAGGCTGATGCCGACCCTGGAAGCGGTGACCGTCGACGCCTCGGCAGGCACGTTCGAAACCATGCGCACGCTGGCACCGCCGATGGCCAGAGGCTGGGAGGTCGTCGCGGGTGACGAGGTCTGGAACTGGTCTGACGAGCTCGCGCAGCTGCCGTCGTTGCTGGCTGAGAAAGCCAAGGCGCCCAGCGTCATTGCCGGGCCGACGGACCTGGTGATCGACCCGACCAACCTGTGGCTGACCATCCACGAATCGATCGGCCACGCCACCGAATACGACCGCGCCATCGGCTACGAAGCGGCCTACGCCGGCACGTCGTTCGCCACTCCGGACAAACTGGGCACGATGCGCTACGGCTCGCCGGTGATGAACGTCACCGCCGACCGGACCGTCGAATACGGCTTGGCCAGTGTCGGTTTCGATGACGAAGGAGTGCGGGCGCAGAGCTGGGACCTGGTGCGCGACGGCATATTCGTCGGCTATCAACTCGACCGGGTGTTCGCCCCCCGGCTGGGTGTCGCGCGGTCCAACGGCTGCTCGTACGCCGATTCGCCGCATCACGTGCCGATCCAGCGGATGGCCAACGTGTCGCTGCAGCCCGGCGCCGATGACCTGAGCACCGACGATCTCATCGCGCGGGTGGCGGACGGCATCTACATCGTGGGTGACAAGTCGTGGTCGATCGACATGCAGCGCTACAACTTTCAGTTCACCGGTCAGCGCTTCTTCCGCATCCGCGACGGTCGGCTGGACGGTCAGTTGCGCGATGTCGCGTATCAGGCGACCACGACCGAATTCTGGGGGTCGATGGAAGCCGTGGGCGGACCGGCGACATGGCGCCTTGGCGGCGCATTCAACTGCGGCAAGGCGCAACCCGGCCAGGTCGCGGCCGTCAGCCACGGCTGCCCGTCGGCGCTGTTCCGGGGAGTGAACGTGCTCAACACGCGCGACGAGTCGGGGCGGTAGTCGGTGATCGGAGCACAGCAGGTCGTCGACCTTGCGCTGGCCGAGGCCGGCCGACTCGGTCAGGCAGACGAGACCATCGTCCTGGTCAGCGATCGCACGAGTGCCTCGCTGCGGTGGGCGGGCAATTCGATGACCACCAACGGCGAATCGGTGAGTCGCAGCACTACGGTGATATCGATTGTGCGCCAAGGCAAGACCGCGCGAGTAGGGTCGGTGCTCTCCAGTGAGGTGGATCCGTCCTCGATCGCCGCTCTGGTGGCGGCCTCGCAGGCGACGGCGCTGTCGGCGCCCGAAGCGCGGGACGCCGCTCCGCCGTTGCCCGGCGGCGAGGTCCCCGACGATTGGGACGCTCCGGTTCCTGGCACCAGCGTGCAGGCGTTCCTCGACGTGGCGGGCAGCCTCGCGGCACGCGGCTTCAGCGGCGCCGACCAGCTGTACGGGTTCGCGCGCCACGACGTCGAAACCAGGTTCCTGGCCACGTCGAACGGCGTGCGTCGGCGCTACACCCAGCCCACGGGTTCGGTGGAGATCAACGGCAAACGCGACGGCGCCAGCGCGTGGGTGGGATTCGGCACCCGCGACTTCGCTGATGTGCCAACGGATTCGATGCTCGAACGGCTGTCCACGAGGCTGAGCTGGGCGAAGCGCACCGTCGAACTGCCTGCCGGGCGGTACGAGACGATCATGCCGCCATCCGCGGTGGCGGACATGATGATCTACCTGTGGTGGACGATGGACGGCCGCGGTGCCGAGGAGGGCCGCACCGCACTCTCGGCTCCCGGCGGCGGGACGCGGGTGGGTGAGAAGCTCACCGATCTGCCGCTGACCCTGTACTCCGATCCGCACGCGGCCGGCCTGGCGTGTACGCCGTTCGTCACGGCGTCGGCGTCGTCGGAGCGCTCGTCGGTCTTCGACAACGGGATGGACGTCGGGCGCACGGACTGGATCCGCGACGGCACGGTCAGCACGCTGGCGTACCCGCGGGCGTCGGCCGCGGAGTTCGGCGCACCGGTCGCGGTGCCCGCGGACAACCTGATGATGACCGGCGGATCAGCCAGCCTGGCGGACATGATCGCCGGCACCGAGCGCGGCCTGCTGCTGACGACGCTGTGGTACATCCGCGAGGTCGACCCCGCGGTGCTGCTGCTGACGGGCCTGACCCGAGACGGTGTCTACCTCGTGGAGGACGGTGAGGTGACCGCGGCCGTCAACAATTTCCGGTTCAACGAGAGCCCGCTTGACCTGCTGCGACGGGCCACCGAAGCCGGTGCCACCGACCGCACACTGCCGCGGGAATGGGGCGATTGGGTGACCCGGGTGACGATGCCGTCACTGCGGATCCCCGACTTTCACATGTCCTCGGTCAGCCAGGCGCAATAATCCACGGGTGAGCGAAGACATGTTGGCCGAGCGGATCGGCGGTCTGGTGGCGATGTCGTCGGGTGACGGGCGCCTCGACACACTGATGCGGCTGACATGCAGTAGGGCGCTGTCGTTGCCGCCGCTGCCCATGGAAGTCGGATCTGATCGACGGGGCGGCCGAGCACGAGCCGCTGGTGTGCGCGTTCACCGAGCAGTTCGCCGTCGATGTCTCGGGCATCGGTGACAATCAGCGCAAGCAACTGGCGTACGGCTATGGGCGACAATGTGTTTCGCACTGTCGTGATGATGTTCGTCGCCGATTTCGTTCCCCGTGTGTGGGCCGGATTAGAGGCGCTGGGGCTACGCAGGCACGGCAACGAACGTTGCAGTCGAATGGGACCACGACTCGGACCCGACCGACGCCCTGCTCAACGGATTCCTGCCGGCGGTCGCGCGGTTGCGCGGGCTGGACCCGGTGACGACCGAGGTCGTGCGACTCCGGGGTGCAGCGCACCACAACTGCCGGCTGTGTAAGTCGCGGCGCGAGAGCCATGCGTTGGACGCCGGTGGTTCGGAGGACCTCTACAGCCAGATCGAGCAGTTCGAGTCCTCGGAAAAGCTGACCGATGCGCAGAAAGCGGCCCTGAGGTATGTCGACGCGATGGTCTGGACGCCGTCGCAGATCGGGGCTGATGTGGCGGCGGGGGTCCGCAAGCACTTCTCGGAGGACCAGGCATTCGAGTTGACGCTGGACATCATGCGCAACGCGGCCAACAAGATCATGGTGTCGCTCGGAGTCGATGCCCCCTTGGTGACGGATGGCACGGAGTTGTTCTCCGTCGACGAGGACGGGCAGACGGTCTCTGCTCAGTAGTCTCCGAAGACGACTCCGAGCGCCGAACGTGCGGCGAGTGCGAGTTTTCCCGGAGGTTTTCGCAGTAGCCGCACGCTCGGCGACAGGATAGGGCTACGGCGAGGCCTCGTTCTTCTTCTTCTTCAGGACAACTATCGGCAGCAGCAGCGTGGCCAGAGCGGTGACCAACCAGACCACGATGGTCGCTGTAACCCAGGAGCCGATGCCACGAATGCTCAGGCCGGTAGTCAGAACGGACGCCAGGATCAATGCGGCCAGCGTCGACACCAAGCCGATTCCACCGAGGAACGCCGAGGCATATCGGCTGGCCATCTTCAGGAAGAACGGCGACAAAATCGCCTGGGCAATGCTGAAGATGACGACAGCGGTGATGAAACCCCAAGGCGAAACGGAGACACCGGGGACCAACCATGCCGCGACCAGCAGGCCGATGGCCGAAGAGCCGAGGAAGATCGCCGTGCGCAGCAGGAAGCGGATCACGCTGAGTGAGCCTACGTGTCTGCGGGAAGCGCCACGGCGCGTCTGCGCAAACCACTGCCCGGCTTGGCATTCCGGTCGTCGGAGAGAGGCCACGAGCTGTTTCTCGTCGACGAGGACGGGCAGACGGTCTCTGCTCAGTAGTCGTGGAAGACGACGTTGTCCTCGATCGGATTCCGTGGGATGTGTAGCTGGTTGGCGGGGAAGTCCGGATCCGGATAGCCGATCGCGAGTCCGCACAAAATTCGGTACTCGGGCGGAATGGCCAACTGCGCGTGCAGGACGTGCGGGTAGCCCGCGATCGACACCTGGACACAGGTGCCCAGACCGCGCGCGGTCAGCGACAGGATGAACGTCTGCAGGAACATGCCGACACCGAGGCTGTCGACGTGGTCCAGGTCGCGGTGCATGCAGACGATCCCTGCGAGCGGCGCGCGGAAGAACTCCCAGTTGCGCAGCACCGCCTCACGCCGGCCCTCGATGTCGTCGCGGGTGATGCCCATCGACCCGTATACGACCTTGCCGAGTTCACCGCGCAGATGGGCGAACGACTGTGGCAGCTGCGGGACGACGGGCGGCTTGGCCTTGGCCTCGTGCATCAGGGCGGCGACGAGGGATTCCAGGGCATGCCCCGAGACGAGGACCAGGTGCCAGGGCTGGATATTGGAGTTCGACGGGGCGCGGACGGCCAGTTCCAGGGCTCTCGGTGACGACGTGCTCTGGAACATGCGTATGGCGTCGGTCGGTGATGGCTGTTCGAGGTCGTACATGGTGCTCATCCTGCCGCGGATGCGGCATGTGGAGCGTATGCGACCATTGGTGCCGCGAAACTGTGAGCAGGGGCGGTAGCTCAGTTGGTTAGAGCCGCGGACTCATAATCCGTTGGTCGCGGGTTCGAGCCCCGCCCGCCCCACCACGCGAAGATTCGCGTGCAGCTTCCGGCCAACGGGCTCAGCGCGCTGCGGCTAATCGGTTCTGCGTTGACGACCCAAAACTGGCGATGACGGCTACGGCGGTCCAGCGGAGATCAGGCCAGCCTGTACAGGATCGGTATCGCGGCGGTGTCGTTCGCCTCGAAATTGGCCAGCACATAGCGGCGGAACGAGCGCTTGAATACCAAGGCGGGCAGGATGTTGCGTAGCTTGTCCCAGCGGCAGTGATTGATCACTGTGTTGTCGGTTTCCGACCCTTTTTGGGGCAACAACAGGATCGAGTTGTCGAGGTTGGTCTGGTCCTGGAACCAGCCCGCTGTGTATTCCCAGACGGCGAGGTTCTGCTCGGTGCGGTCGGCATAGAAGTAGTTGATCAGGAACACACCGTCGCGGGTGTGGTCGACGTCCCCCATCCGCCGGACGTTGCGCCCGGTAACCACCTGCACGTCGTCGGACGCCCCGCGAAGAAGTGCCTCCACCTGCTGCCACACCTCACCGCGACGGATGGCGTTCGCGGCGTCGGGATCGTCGGCCTCTAGCCAGACGGCCACGTCGTAATGGGCGATGTGCACGTTGGGCCGCTTCTTCAGCAGCGCTCCGCGGCCCGGAGGCTGCAAGAGGGTCTTGAGGACGACCGCATCGCGTACGCCTGGCATCGACTTCAGCGTCTCGGCGTGGGCCTTGAGCGAGCTGAGAAGTTGGTGCTTGCGACGGCTTTCGATCGCGTATGCGAATGGGAGCCGCCGATCGAGGACTGCGCCCGCTACCACGTACCCGTAGGGATGCGGGGGCACCAGCGTCACGCGGGGAAAGCTGCCGGCGTTCTTGACGATGTTGAGTTCGGCTGGCTTCGTCATAGGTCGTCGCTCCTTGTTCTTGACATTTTTCCGGTTGTCAGAATGCTCGTTCTGGGCACTGGATGACCCATCGGTTCGGTGTGGTCCGGGTCTATCGCAGCGCCGCCATGGCGCCATCGAAGTAGTTCGCGACGGTGGTGCGATCGGCTCGGCGGCGCCCGAAGATCTGTGCCCCTTGCACGATGCCGACCAGGAAGTCGGCAAGCGCTCTTGTGTCGGCATCAGGTGCGAGCTCGCCGCGTTCTGCCGCGCGATCCAGCGCGCGCTGGAACAGCGCGGCCACCGCGCTGAAGTGCGCTTCGACGACCTGTCTGATCTCAGGAGTGTCGAGATCAGGCTCCGTCAGCGTCCGGCACATCATGCAGCCGCGCTGCGCGTCACCCGTTTCGAATAGTGCCAAGCTGGCATCGAATACGGCTCGGATGTCGTCGAGCCCTCGCGATCCGTGAGCAAGCGGCGCCATCGCAGTCTCGAGGAACATGTCCCGGTATCGCACAAGCGCTTCGCGATAGAGATCGGGTTTGCCGCCCCAGCGTTGATAGATGGCGTACCGGTTCAAACCGGTTGTCTGCACGATCTCTTCCATCGAGACCGAATAGCCGTTGTTCCAGAAGAGCTGCGTGATCTCGTCCAGCACCGGGTGCCACCTCCCGTCAGCCCATCATCAGAATGACCATTCTGATCCTACTGTACCGAACGCGGACCCAGTCTGCGCCTTATTCGTGACAGGGGTTCGGTCGAGCCAGGACAATGTTGGATGAGGGATGGGTTGCCGGCGCCACCGGCCGCCCGGAGCTGGTGACACTCGCAGGAAGAGTCGTGATGAGTCGCCTCGGCAGACAAGGTATGGGGGAGGAGCCGGTCGACAAGCGCGAGTTCACCGCGCGGTTCGACCGGTGGTATTCACGACTGGCCCGCCCTTATGACGTCGCAGTCAAGCTGCTTCCCGGCTGGAAGGCGTGGCTGAGTTCAGCCCTGCCGCACATCCGCGGCCCGCGCGTGCTGGAAGTCTCGTTCGGCACCGGGTGGCTGCTCACCCGGTACGCCGCGGCGGTTGAGAGCCACGGCGTCGACTTGAACGAGCGCATGGTGCGCATTGCGCGCCGCAACCTTCGTCTCGCGGGAATCGATGCCGAGCTGATCCGGGCAAACGTCGAGATGCTCCCGTATTCCGACGGCGTCTTCGACACCGTGCTGACCACCATGGCTTTCAGTGGATATCCCGACGGCCAGCGCGCGATGTCGGAGCTATATCGGGTGCTTCGCCCTGGGGGGCGGATCGTCATGGTCGACGTCGGCTATCCGGGCGATGGCAACCGGTTGGGCACCTGGCTCGTCGAACTGTGGAAGCGCGCCGGTGATGTCATCCGCGACATGCCGGCACTATTCGACAGGTTCGGCCTTGACGTGTGGGCAGACTCGGTGGGCGGATTCGGCAGTGTCCATCTCTATGTCGCGACCAAACGCTGAGGTCGTGCCCCGCCACCGGCCAGCGCTAGTCGCCGTCCTGGCCGACCCAGGTGCGGGCGCGTTCCGCGTCGGTCGTTGGAAACTCACGCAGTTCACCGGGCATCAGGAAGCCGAAGAACTTGATCGTCTGCTTGATCCATTCGACATCGGTGACAACCGCGAATCGCTCCCAGCGAAGGAAATGCGTGAAGCCGACCTTGGTGTCCTCCCACATCGCGCCTGGATCGATGCCTTCGAAGTCCGGAGCGATTTCGTAGTAGATACGCACCTTGTCGTGATTCAGCAGCCGTTTCTCGATGTCTGGGATCAGCACCGTCTCATAGTCGGCCTTGGTCACGTGCCCGCGGCAGACGAACGCCGCGACATTGTCGGGAAAGCCGCTCAACGCCTCGATCATGGTGGCCTCCTTTCGTTCATCTATCGACGTTATTCACCCGACACCGCCACAACAGGAGGCGATGGTCGCTGGATGCAGAGACTTTGGTCCATTTCACCGTCAGGCATTCCAGTGAGGCCGTTCGGCCCTGGCGCGAGTTGACAGTCGGCGCCACTGTGGAATGCAGGATTGGTGTGGTGTGATGCCGAGAGGCTGTCCGCTGCCGCATCGTGCGACGACATAGGAGGAAAACGGGTGTCTCGGGCCACCGACAAACCGATTGAGCTGCCGGTGGAGCAGGTGTTGGCCGAATTGGACAGCACGGCAGAGGGTTTGACGACAGCCGCCGCGCAGGGCCGACTTCAGCGATACGGCGCCAACGAAATCGGCGAACGGCATCGTAGTCCGGTACTGGTATTCCTTGGGTACTTCTGGGCGCCGATTCCATGGATGATCGAGATCGCCCTGGTGTTGTCGTTGGCTGTTCGGCACTGGGCCGATGCCGCCATCATCGCGGTGCTACTGATCATGAACGGGTTGGTGGCATTCTTCGAGGAGCATCAAGCCAGCAACGCGATCGCCGCGCTCAAGCAGCGGTTGTCGTCGTCGGCGCGGGTGTTGCGCGACGGTTCGTGGGTAACGCTGGCAGCACGAGAGTTGGTGCCAGGTGACGTGGTGCGGGTGCGTCTCGGTGACGTGGTTCCCGCCGATCTGCGGGTGCTCGACGATGTCACGCTCGACATAGACCAGTCGGCGCTGACGGGTGAGTCGCTGGCTGTTTCCCGAGGGCGGGGACAGGTGCTGTACTCCGGGTCGGTGGTGGTGCGCGGCGAAGCCGATGCAGTGGTATACGCAACCGGCGCAGCGTCATTCATGGGTAAGACCACTGCGCTGGTCGAAGCTGCCGGTACGGTGAGCCATTTCCAGCGTGCGGTGCTGCGCATCGGCAACTACCTGATCGTGATGGCGGCGGCGCTCGTGGCGTTGACGGTGGTGGTGTCGCTAGTTCGCGGCAACGCGGTCCTGGAGACACTGGAATTCGCATTGGTGGTCACTATTGCCTCGGTCCCAGTGGCGTTGCCCGCCGTGCTGTCGGTCACCATGGCGGTCGGGGCCCGGAAGCTGGCCCGCCACCAGGCGGTCGTCAGTCATCTGCCCGCCGTCGAGGAACTCGGCGGCGTCGACGTGCTGTGCTCGGACAAGACCGGCACGTTGACCCAAAACCGACTGGCCCTGGCAGCATTTTGGGCGGCGACCGGGGTCGAGGAATCCGACCTCCTGGCCGCTGCCGCTCTGGCATCGCGGGTGGAGGACAACGATGCCATCGACCGGGCCATCCTGGCCGCGCACGGTGAACCACCTCCCGGGCAGGTCGAGCAGTTCACCCCGTTCGACCCGGTCGGCAAGCGCACCATGGCCAGGGTGCGGACGGTCGACGGGCATCGCTTCCGGGTCAGCAAAGGGGCGCCACAAGTCATCGCCGCGCTGTGCGAGCGCGACGCTGTCACCGGGCAGGTCAGCGAGGTGGTCGAGGGTTTCGCCAGCCGGGGCTATCGTGCACTCGGCGTGGCCCGGGCCGACGGCGATGACGCCTGGCGATTGTTGGGCGTCCTGGCGCTCGCCGACCCGCCGCGAGAGGACTCCGCCGAAACCATCGCCGCGGCAAAGGAACTCGGTGTAGTAGTCAAGATGGTCACCGGTGATCAGGTAGCCATCGGTCGCGAAGTCTCCCGCCAGGTCGGACTGGGCGAGCACATCGTCGACGCCGCCACACTCGAATCCGGCGCCGACGACGCCGAACTCGGCGCTCAGGTGGAAGCCGTTGACGGGTTCGCTCAGGTGTTCCCCGAACACAAATATCGCATCGTCCGGCTGCTGCAGGCAGCCGGCCACATCGTCGGAATGACCGGTGATGGGGTGAACGACGCACCGGCGCTCAAACAGGCCGACGCCGGAATCGCCGTGGCCGGAGCCACCGACGCCGCCCGCGCGGCAGCCGACGTTGTGCTCCTTGCCCCGGGGTTGTCGGTCATCGTCGAAGCGATTCGGCAGGCCCGCGAGATCTTCGGCCGGATGATCAGCTATGCCACCTATCGCATCGCCGAAACCCTGCGTGTCTTGCTGCTGATCACGTTGGCGATCGTGTTCTTGAACTTCTTTCCGGTGACTGCGGTGATGATCGTCTTCCTGGCGCTGCTCAACGACGGCGCCATCCTGGCGATCGCCTACGACCGTGTCCGGGGTGCAAGGCGACCGGTCGCATGGGACATGCGCAGCGTGCTCACCGTGGCCACCGTGCTCGGCGTGATGGGAGTGGCCGAGACCTTCCTACTCTTCGTGGTCGCCGACAAGGTGTTCGGCATGGACCAGGATCTGATCCGCACGCTGATCTACCTCAAGCTGTCGGTCTCGGGACACCTGACTATTTTCGTCACCCGTACTCGCGAGCCGTTCTGGTCTCGGCCCGCGCCCGCGCCGATCCTGCTCGGCGCGGTGGTCGGAACCCAGGCCATCGCCACGGTGATCGCGGTCTACGGGTTGCTGATGACGCCGCTCGGCTGGGGCTGGGCCGGGGTCGTGTGGGCCTATGCGCTGTTCTGGTTCCTCATCGAGGACCAGGCTAAGAGGATCGCGTACAGGTGGCTTGCGCGCCGCCTGGGTGGCGACGAGGGCAGGGAGCATGCCGTGCAAAAGACGAGCGTTGTTGACAGTCAGTGAGTCTGGAAAGACCGCGGTCAATCCGTTCTACTGCGGATGGTCGGCCAGATAAACCTCGACCGGGATCGGTGACTGCGACGTGTAACCGATGGGCAACAGTACGTCGCCCGCGGTCGTGCGGTAGTAGACGTCCCACCGGTAGTAGGCGGCGAAGGCGGCGGGATCAGCAGCCAGTACCGCGGCATAGTCGTTGACCCCGCGCACGTACCGGTCCGAGTTGTTGTACCGGAAGATGGCGTTATCGCGGTTGTTGGCAAAGTCATTCGCGGCAAGGTAGCGGCCCGCGGCCATGATGCTGTCGCCAAGCGAGTGGATGTCGCCACCGTCGCCGTAGGCCTCGAACGTGGACGGCAGGAACTGCATGGGGCCTTGCGCGCCAGCGGTGCTCGTTCCCTCGATGCTGCCGAAGCGGGTCTCGATGAGATGGATCGCGGCCAGATAATTCCACGGGACGCCGGTGGCCGCCTCGGCCTCGCGGTAGTGGGCCAACAACGCGTCTGCCGGAGCCGGAGGCACGATCCGCCACGCGGGGACCGTGTCCTTCACTTCCGTCATGGGGTAGAGCTGACGCCGCGCGTCGACGTTGAGGTCGTAGGTGGCCGTGAGCCACGGCGGAATTCGCGGATCGATGATGGCGTCCCACTCAGGGGTGCGTCCGATCGCTCGGTAGGCCGCTTGCTGACGGCGCGCAGCGGAGGTAAGCGCCGGCTCCGGTGTCGATGGGTCGCGCAGCGACTGCTCGTCGGCAACCAGATCGTCGGCCAACTGAGCGGGGTCGGAAGAGATCACGGGTTGTGCGCCCGACGGAACGGTCGCCGGAGAGGGTGAGGACGGCCGGTCCATCGGTCTCGCAGGGACGGCCGAGGATGTCGGGGCCGGCGCAGATTGCGGGCCCGACGGCGCGCTCGGCGCGCAGCCCGCGAGTGCCCAGACGGTGATGGCGAGCAGCACCAGCGGGTGCCGAGCAACCCGTGATCGTCGTCCGCGCACCGTCCGAGTCTGTCGTACCCGAGCGCTGCCTGCTGGCGATCGGCCATTGCCGGCAGCCGGCGTCGCCCCGGCGCGATGAACGCCGGGGCGATGCACCTTTTGCGACGCGGTTATCGATGAGCGTTGTGCGGCGCAGCTAGAACCAGACTTTTCGACCGCCGACAGGGCGTCCGACCGCGCCGAGGATCCACAGCACGATGCCGATCACGACGAGGATTCCGCCGATGGTGTACAGGATCGACAGACTGGTGAAATAGCCGATCAACAACAGGATGATGCCGAGCACGATCATGGTGAAACTCTCGATCTTCTGTGTAGACGAAAAGAACTTCCGCACAGCCGGAATTGCCAGATCCGTCAAATTCAAACCTTTACCGGCCGTTCATGGGCCCCGATGCCGGGTCGTACCGGCGCTAGATGACACACTGACGTACGGCGGCACTGGACCGAAGGCCGAGGAGGCTTGCATGGCTTGGGATTTCAGCACCGAACCTGAGTTCCAGAAGAAGCTCGACTGGGTCAAGGAGTTCTGCGAGGAAAAGGTCGAGCCCCTCGACCATGTGTTTCCGCATGCGGTGCGCCTACCGGATCCGGCGGTGAAGGCCTACGTCCGCGAGCTCCAGCAAGAAGTCAAGGATCAGGGCCTGTGGGCGATATTCCTGGACGAAGAACTCGGTGGCCCCGGCTTCGGACAGCTCAAGCTCGGTCTGCTCAACGAGGTGATCGGGCGCTACGCCGGTGCGCCGCACATGTTCGGGGCGTCGGCCCCTGACACCGGCAACATGGAGATGCTCGCCGCCTACGGCACCGAGGAGCAGAAGGAGCGCTGGCTCAAACCGCTGCTCAATCAGGACATGTTCTCGGCATATTCGATGACCGAACCTCAGGGCGGCAGCGACCCGAGTCTGTTCAAGACCCACGCCGTCCAGTTCGGCGATGAGTGGGTGATCAACGGCGAGAAGTGGTTTACCTCGGCGGGCCGGGTCGCCGACATCCTGTTCGTCATGTGCACCAACGGAATGTTCGTGGTGCCGCGCGACACACCAGGCGTGGAGATCATGCCCGAGCCGCGCAATCACAACCACATCGTCTACCGTGATGTGCGGGTTCCGCTCGACCACCTCCTGGGACCGCCGAACGGCGCAAAGGTGTTGGCGCAGCGTCGACTTGGCGGCGGTCGCATCCACCACGCGATGCGTACCATCGCCCAGTGCAACCTGGCCTTCGACATGATGTGCGAGCGGGCGTTGTCGCGCGAGTCGCACGGCAAGATCATCTCCGAACACCAAATGGTGCAGGAGAAGATCGCCGAGTCGTACGCCGCGATCAGGATGTTGCGGCTGTTCGTGCTCGAGACGGCGTGGAAGATCGACAACACCTCAACGCAGGAGGCGCGTACGGAGATCGCCGCCGTCAAGTTCACGATGGCCAAGGTGCTGCGTGAGGTGTCGTTCAACGCCCTGCACATTCTCGGATCGCTGGGCACCACCGATCTCACGCCGATCCAGGCGATGTATGCCGCCGCGCCGACTATGGGTATCGCCGACGGCGTCGACGAGGTGCACATCGCCACCGTCGCCCGCCGGGTACTGCGGGATTACCGCCCGCACGAAGGAAACTTCCCGACCGAGTTCCTGCCGTACAAGCGGGAGGATGCGCGCAAGAAGATGCAGGCCGTCCTCGACGCCCGTCCGGACCTGGCCGCCTCGGCCGAGGCGTACCAGAAGTACCTGGATCGTCGCCGCTGACTGCTACGAGCGGTACTTCGCCAAAGCGGCGATCAGCAACTGCGTATCGGGTTGGATGGTTTCTTCGGCGAGCTTTCCCCATCTGATGCGCGTGAATTGCACTGCCCGCTAAATCAACTCGCCGTTCTGCGTTGCGTTGTAGCGGGTCGCGATCCGGGTGGACCACGGGCCGCCGGCCACGATGACGTCCTCGGGTTCGAAGCGCAGCCGCGGGAACCGGATGAACAGGTGCGCAGCCACCCGCGAAGCGCTTCGGGGCCACGGACGTCGGTGAGGGGCAGCTCGCCGATCCGATGATCAGAGGTCGCTGCCATCCGGTCAACGCCGCTCTACGTACGAGCCACCGATAAAGCATGGGAAACCGTAGGCTGAAGCCATGCGGATCGCCATCATCGCGCTGGGCCTGCTCGTCACC
This sequence comes from uncultured Actinomycetota bacterium, assembly GCA_963805835.1. Lineage (GTDB taxonomy): Bacteria > Actinomycetota > Actinomycetes > Mycobacteriales > Mycobacteriaceae > Mycobacterium. The sequence continues at coordinate 143,338 of CAWDVX010000020.1, forward strand.
CTGTTCGGGATCGTGTTCACCCTTCAGGGTTTCGGGGTCATCGTCAGCGACAGTCCCATGACCAACACCACCACCTGGTCCATCCTCGGGCCGATCATCGCGTTGGTCGGCATCGCCTTGGCCGTCGGCGCGTTTCGCCGCCGCCGTCCCTAGCGTTTGGCTGCTGATTCGGTGAGCTGGCGGCCGTCGTCGGCCTGAAGCAGGCAGATGACGGTACTCGGCAACGGGTTGTCCGACGTCCGATCCTGATTCGAGTCAATGAGATACGTGATGGCGAAGTCTTCGCCTCGCCGTCCCGTGTATGCGGCCACGCCCGCAGCGCATTGCGCGTCGGCGACATCGGCGACCGCCGCGTTCACCTCCACCGGAGCGCGGAGGAAGACCTCCCCGGCGTGCGGGCTCGTGCAGTCGACGATGCTGACCGAGACCTCGCCGAGATCGACCCGGGGAAGCTCGACGAGGCAATCCCCGACGTCGAGGTCGAACCAGTTCTTGACCCGTGGTTCTGCCGTGGCGGATGGGGTGGAAGTGAAGGTCGGTTCTAGTGTGGCCGAGGTCTCATCAGCCGACCTTCCATCCGCTCTCCCGCCGCCGGAACCGCAGGCCACCAGCGTTATTGCAGTCGCCATCATCCACATCAGTCGAATGCCCCGGTGCCACATCGCCCGCCTCCTCGGTCCGTGTGTAACACCTCGGCCGAACCAACGATGAACGTTCTGAGACCGGAGCATGCGATGGCTTCTGTTTCCAGGCAAAGCATCGGGGGCGATGACAGCAACCCTGGCAACAGTGGTGATCCGCATACCTCTCCTAGTGACCGAAGGAGTAAACCGTGGGTGCACCCCTCGAGATGTGTTCCAAGCGGGGCATCGTCGCCGTACTGGCGTCGGGCGCCGTGATTTCCCTGACCGCGCTCACCGGAGGTATTGCCCCGGCGCTGGCCCAACCCAACGACGACAGCGGTGCGACGACCACGGTGGTTGTTCCGGAGCCAGAGGTCGAGACCCCAGCGCCCGAAGAGGTGGTCCCGCAGACCACCGCCGAGGTTCCTGTGCCCGAACCGGAGGCGACTGCGTCGGCCGAGGTCGAGGCGACGGTGGAAGCACCCTCGACGACCGTCGCGCCCGCAGAGCCCAGCGAGGCCGACGTGACGACGGCCGAACAAGCCCCGGTCACGACGACTGCCCCCAGCACGGCGGCGACGACACCCGAAACACCCGCAACCACGTCAACGCAGGCCACCACCAGCGCGTCGGCCGAGACTTCGGCGACCTCCACGTCGGAGACCAGCGCGACGGAGACCAGCGCGACGGAGACCAGCGCGACGGAGAGCAGCGCGACGGAGACCAGCGCGACGGAGACCAGCGCGACGACGTCCACTGCGGCCCCCAGCACCGAGACATCGACCAGTGAGTCGACCTCCACCACCGAATCGGCGGCGAGCGGTGACGAGTCCGATACGCCGACGGTGTCCATCGAGCAGGCCGCCAAGATCGAGACCGTATTGCCCCAGACGCTGGACGCTCCCGCGGCGGACGTCGAACTCGCCAGCAAGGCAACGATTGTCGACGAGACGATGCCTGCCCCGGCGCCCGAGCAGGATCTCGCGTCGTTCTCGAACTCCATCGAGACCAGCCTGAAGATCCCCGGCCTCGACGTCAGCACCAGTGCGAAGACGAACTTCGCCGTGGATCCGCCCGTCGAGCTGGTCAGCCCGGTCCGCCAGTGGCGGCCGGACTGGGTGCAGTACGACGAGTACTACCGCCCGATCATCCTCAACCCGTACCGGGATCCGGTGCGCATCGTCTACATGTACGAGATGCAGCCGCGGATCATGGTCGTCCCGCCGCTGGGCCGGATGATGTTCGAGGCGGCGCAGTATGCGGCGTACAGCTTCACCGCAGCCGTCCTCAGCCCGGTCGTCGCGGCGGCCAACGTCGCCCAGGCCGCGTCCAACATCGCGGTGGGCAGCTTCTTCGGTGGCGGCTACTACCCCGGTGTGGGGATGCCTCCGCCGCCGCCCCCGCCACCGGTGATGCGCTACGACAACGTGCCGGTGATGGTGAACTACTCGAACGCCAGGTACGAGCCGTTCCGGGTGCGACAGATCGTCGATGTCGGCGAGGACGCCCAGTTCGGCGAGCGCAAGGTGCTGCTCGACGGCGTTACCCCGGCGTGGGGTGTGTGGGCCGAGGGTGACGGCGGTGAGCGGGCATTCGAGGTGCACCGCACGCAGCAGTTCCCCGGTCTCGGCTCGCCGGCCGAGGGCCCGTTACCCGGTGACTACCGCCTGAAGCTGGCGTCGGACGAAGCCCCGACGGGCGGCCTGTCCGGACGGGACATCTTCCTGATGGTGTCGGCCGGTGTCATCGGCACGCTGGGCTTCGGCGCCATCGGATTGGCCTGGTTCCTGGGCCGTAGGCGAACCCAGGGAATCTGAGTCCGCTCGGGAGGGCGCCGGTTCAGCCGGCGCCCTTTCCGTTGTCCACCCGGTAGACGGCGCCGTGGATCGCCGCGGCGTCGTCACTGGCAAGAAATGCGACGGACTTGGCGACGTCGGCGGGTTCCATGAATCCACGTGGTGACGCGATGCGCAGAATGAGATCCCAGTCGGCGTTTTCCGGCGCAGTGAACTCGGTGGCCTGCGGGGTCGGCATTCCGCCCGGGCAGATCGCGTTCACGCGGATCTTCTCCTTGGTGTACTCGACGGCAAGCGCGCGGGTCAACCCGACCAGGCCGTGCTTGGCCGCGCAGTAGCCCGCGGAATAGACCTCACCCTCCACCCCCGCGATGGACGTGACGTTGACGATGTTGCCTGCGGTCTCGAGAAGGTGGGGCAGCGCGGCGCGGCAGAGGTAGAACGGCCCGTTGAGGTTCACCGCGAGATCGCGGTCCCAGTCCTCGTCGGTCATCGTCGGTGTGTGCCGCATCTGGTGAAAGCCTGCGACGTTCACCAACACGTCGAGCCGGCCGAACGCGTCGACGGTTTGCGCCACGGCATCCCGGCAGGCATCGGCCGATGAGATGTCCACCGACGCGTACTTGCCGCCCGGCACGTCCTTGAACACCGTCGCCATCTCGTCGGCTCTGCGAGCGATGCCGAACACCGATGCGCCGCGTTCCGCGAATACCTGCGCGACCACGGCGCCCAGCCCCGACGATGCCCCCGTGACCAATGCGACCTTGCCGCTGAGCTGAGTCATGGGACAGACCCTCTCATGGGGCCCTGGCGACGCCTACGTCGAGACCCGTGGACGCTCCGGCGGAACCGCGGCCAGCAGCGCGCGCGTGTACTCGTCCCGCGGCGCTGCGAACAGGTCTGCCGCGGGCCGGTACTCGACCGCCGCACCGTCGCGCATTACGAGGACGTCGTGGCTCACCTGCTGCACCACGGCGAGATCGTGCGCGATGAACAGATAGGTCAACCCCATGTCGCGCTGCAGTGCCGCGAGCAGTTCGAGTACGCGTGCCTGCACCGAAACGTCAAGCGACGCGGTGGCTTCGTCGAGAATCAGCAGTTCAGGCTCGCCCGCCAGCGCACGCGCGATGCTGACCCGCTGGCGCTCGCCGCCGGACAGTTCGTGTGGATAGCGGGAGGCGAATGATGTTGGCAGGCCGACGAGTTCGAGCAGTTCGTCGACTCGCTTCCGGCGATCGTGCTTGCCTCCCGCCACGCGGTGCACGCGTAGCGGCTCGTCGATCGCCGTGCCCACCCGCGCTCGGGGATTGAGGGTGGAGAAGGGGTCCTGGAAGACCAGGCTGATTCGTCGGCGCAGTGCCTTCTCGGCGGACCTGCGCACGCCGAACACGTCGGATGTACCCAACGTCGCGGTACCCGCGTCGGGCGCGATCAGTCCGGTGAGGGCGGCGGCGACGGTCGACTTACCCGAACCCGATTCTCCGACCAGGCCCAACGTGGTGCCCCGCCGGATCTCAAACGACAGGTCCTTGACCGCGTGCACGACGGACTTGCCGACCGGTGTGGTCACGTCGAAGCGCACGTCGAGGCCGGCGACGTCGAGCAGGGTCTCAGCGTCGGACGACGGCGGCGGGGGAACGCTGCCCCCGACGAGCGGGCGTGCGGTCAACAGTTCGCGGGTGTAGGTGTGCTGCGGGCGATCGAACACATCGATGACCGGCGCCTGCTCGACGGCGTGGCCGGCCTGCAGCACCGTGACGTCGTCTGCGACCTGTCCGATCACGCCGAGGTCGTGGCTGATCCACACCACCGCAGTGCCGAAGTCGCGCTGCAGGTCTCGGACCAGATCGATGATCTGCGCCTGCGTCGTCACGTCCAGCGCCGTGGTCGGCTCGTCGGCGACCAGCAGTTCCGGGTCGCAGGCCATGGCGATGGCGATCATCACGCGCTGCTTCTGCCCGCCCGACAGCTGATGCGGGTATGCATGCAGGCGAGTCTCCGGGTCCGGCAGCCCCACCGCCTGCGAGCAACTCGAGCGCGCGGCGCCGGGCCTGCCTGCGTGTCATGCGTCGGTGCGTCTCCAGCGATTCGGTGATCTGTCGCTCGAGGGTCAGCAGCGGGTTGAGCGAGGTACCCGGATCCTGGAACACGAAGCCGATCCGACCGCCGTGAACGCTGCGCAGGAGTCGGGCCGACGCGCCGACGAGTTGGGTGTCCCCGGAGGCGCCGGCGAGCGTGCTGGTGCCGCTGACCGTGGCTCCGGGGGCGTCCAGCAGTCCGGTCGCCGCCAGCACGGTCATCGTCTTGCCGGATCCCGGATTCGCCGACGATGCCCAGGGTCTGTTCGGGCTCGACGTCGAACGAGATGCCGTGCACGATCTCGCGTCTGCCGATGCGCACCACAAGATCGCGCACACTCAGCGTGGGTTCGCTCACTTGTTCCTCCGCGCCTCGATCAAGGTGCGCTGCTTGGGGTCCAGGACGTCCCGCAGGCCGTCGCCCAGCAGGTTGAACGCCAGCACCGCGACGAAGATCGCCGCCCCCGGGAACACCGCCATCCACCACGCCATCGTCACGAAGCCCTGCGAGTCGAAGATCATCCGGCCCAGCGACGGTTGGGGCGGTTGAATGCCCAGCCCGAGGAACGACAGCGCCGCCTCGGCCAGGATCGCGAACGCGAGCGACAGCGACGTCTGCACGACCAACGGCCCGGCGATGTTCGGCAGGATGTGCCGGCCGAGGATGTAGAGGTGACCGGTGCCCATCGTGCGGGACACCGAGACGTACGGCTCCACTCGCACACTCAGCGTGCTCGCGCGGGCCACGCGGGCGAAAATCGGCGTGTACACGATGCCGATCGCCAGGATCGTCGTGGTGACTCCCGGGCCGAGGATCGCCACCACCGCCAGCGCGAGAAGCAGTACGGGGAACGCGAACATCACGTCGACGATCCGCATGAACACGGTGTCGAGCCAGCCGCCGCGGTAACCCGCGAGGACGCCGATGGTCACACCGACGACGACGGCGAAGGCGACGCTGATGACGGCCACCCGCATCGACGCCTGTATCGCGACGAGCACACGGGAGAAGACGTCGCGGCCCAGCTCGTCGGTGCCGAACCAATGTGCGCCGCTGGGAGGTTGCAGCGCGTTGGGCACGTCGACGTCGTTGACCCCGTATGGCGCAATCCAATTGGCGGCGACCGCGATGACCGCGATCACGACGAGGGCGGTCGCGCTGGCCAGGGTCACCGGATTGCCAAGCAGGAGGCGCCACGACGACACCCGGGTCTGATCGGTGTCGGCCGTCATGACAGCCGGATCCTCGGGTCGACGACCGCATACAGCACGTCCACGATCAGGTTGATGAGCAGGAACAGCGCCGCGATCAGCAGAACCGCACCCTGGATGACCGAATAGTCCCGTGCCGCAACGGCGTTGTAGACCAGGCGGCCGAGACCGGGCCACGCGAACACCACCTCGACGACGATGACACCGCCGAGGATCGTCGCGAGCTGGATGCCGGTGATGGTCAGCACCGGGATCAGGGCATTGCGCACGGTGTGCCGGAAGGTGACGACCCGCGGCGTCAGTCCCTTCGACCGGGCGGTGCGCACGTATCCCATCGACGCAACCTCCAGCACCGCGGAACGCACGTAGCGCGTCATGATGGCGCCTGCGACCAGACCCACCGTGAGGCCGGGCAGCACGATGTGGCGCAACCATCCGCCCGGATTGTCCAGCAGCGGTTGATATCCCGAGGTCGGCAGCCAGCCCAGCGTCGTGGCGAACAGGGCGATGAGCAGGATCCCCATCCAGAAGTCCGGCACCGACACGCCGAACTGGCTGGCGACCCGGATGATCGCGTCGCTGACGCGGCCCTCGTGCAGCGCAGACCAGATGCCCGCGGGCAGCGCGATCAGCCAGCGCGATGATGATGCCGACCAGCGGCCAGCGACACCGTCGCGGGCAGTCGCTCGAGCAGGATCACCGTCACCGGATCGCCATTGCGGAAGCTGACGCCGAGGTCTCCGGTCAACGCCGAACCGATGTAGCCGAAGAACTGCTCGACGATGGGCCGGTCGAGCCCGCTCGCCGACCGCAGCGCGTCGTATGCCTGCGGGGTGTAGCGCGTGCCCAGTGCGATGCGCACGGGATCTCCGGGAACGAGGTGGACGAGGGCGAACACCACGACGAGCACGCCGATCAGCACGACTGCCGAGTACAGCAGCCTGCGCACCAGGAAGCGCGTGATCGGGTGAGTCACCAGCCGGGTCATTGCTTTTGGCCCGGGGTAAGACTGGCGGTGCGGAACCGGATCGCGCCGTCGCGACGGGACTCGAAGCCGTACAGGTCGGTGCGTCCACGCCTGGATCACCGACGGGTTGTAGAGGTAGATGTAGCTCACCTGGTCGGCGATGATCGTGGCTGCCTTGCTGTAAATGTCCTCGCGCGCTTGGCGATCCGTCTCGACCCGTCCGGCGTCGAGCAGTCGGTCGACCTCGGGGTTGGAGAACTTCTGCGCATTGCTGGTGCCGTCGGTGTGGTGCTGCGCGTAGTAGAAGTCGTCGGGGTCGATGTTGCCGAGCCAGCCCATCATCAGCATGTCGAAGTTGCCGGTGTTCTGTTCGTCCAGCCAGGTGGCGAAGTCGACGGTGCGGATGTTCACCGTGATGCCCAGTGGCGCAAGGTTGTCGGCGATGACCTGCGCGGCCGTGACCGTCTCCGGATAGTCGCTGGTGACCAGCATGTCCAGACTCGGTGTCTGTCACCCCCGCCTCCCGTAGCAGGGACCTTGGCGTGATCGAGGTCGTAGCTGTAGCGGTGATAGGCGGTGTACCAGGGGTTGCCCTCGGGGATCGCGAGCTGGTTCGCTGCCGCGGTGCCATAGCTCGTAGCGGCGACGATCGCGTCCCGGTCGATGCCGTAGGCGATCGCCTGACGCACCCGGACGTCGTTCCACGGCTTGCGGGCCTCGTTGAGCGCGAGGTACCAGTAGTCGTTGCTCGGGCGTGACCGCCAGGTGCATCGAGTCGTCGTCGCGCAGCTGCGCCACGCGCTGCGGGGGAATCGAGTCGGTCCAGTCGATCTCGCCGGCCTGCAGCGCCGAAAGCGCCGTCGTCGGTTCGGAGATGAACCGGAAGGTCACGCCCGAAACCTTGGGCGGGCCGCCCCAGTACGACGGATTCGCCTTGAGTGTGATGGAATCCCCGCTCTTCTGGCCGCTGAACGAGAACGGTCCGGTGCCGATCGGATGCGTGGCGATCTGACCGCTTTCGACATTGCGGCGTTGCACGATCGCCATGCCCTTGAAGCCGCCGATGTTCGTCAACAGGTTCGGTGTCGGCTTCTTCAGCCGGATGACGACGGTGTCGGCGTCAGGTGCGCTGACATCGGCGACGGCGCTGAACTTGTCGGCGTTCGTCAGCTGCTCGTCGATGATGCGGCGATACGAGTACACGACGTCGTCGGCGCTGAAGGGGCTTCCGTCGTGGAAGGTGACGCCGGATCGCAGGTGGAAGGTCCAGGTGAGCTGATCGGGGCTGACGGTCCACGACTCGGCCAGCGCCGGCTTCATCTCGAGGTCGGCGTCGGGCTCGACCAGCGTGTCGAAAACGTTCTCGAGCACTTCGAAGGAGAAGTAGGCGCTGGTTTTGTGTGGGTCGAGTTGATCGGGTTCGCCGGCGATCGCGGCGATGAGATTGCCCGACGACTCGCCGCCGAGATCGACCCGCTCGCCGGTTGAGCAGGCGGTCAGCCCCAACAGCATGCCGGCGACAGCGACCAGCGCCGCCAGTCGTCTCGTCACCTTCACCACCACCTTTTCTACCCGCTGCCCGCGTTTCTTGAAACGCCCGGGAGCGGGCAAAGGGCTTACGGGCGCTGCGTGCAGCTGAGATACTCGTCGAGATTCCGACGGCCGCCATGTGAAGGGGTGCGCATCATGAGGTGCATGAGGTCCATCCGCGGGCTTGCTGTGGCCCTCCTCGGCCTGGTCGCTGTCCTCGGACTCGCCGGACCCGCTCACGCGCAGGGCGACGTCCAGGCGCCGGGTGTGCCGGAGGGTGTCTACAACGTCAACATCGACGGGCAGGCGGCCACCACCTGGACGATCTTCCCGATCTGCGTACCGACGGTCGGCGACCTGCGCGAACCACTGTTACTGCCGGTCGCCTGCCGCTTGAAGGTCACGCCGGAGCGCCAAGGTACCGCCGAGGCCGTGATGGTCCGCAATCAGTGGCAATTCACCTACAACGACTCCGCCGGGCGTACCTGTCCCGACGGCAGCACTGCCCCTCAACAGACGATCTACCGATTCGACCCGTACTCATGGGCCGGCGAGATGAAAGTGCTCCACGGCGGTGAGTGCCACGACCAAGCGGGCATGGTCGTGGTGCCGCTGACCATGTCGTTCGCGCGGCCGCTGGACATTCCCGTCACCGAGTACCCGCTGCTGTGCGAGCCGGGCGGCCTGCGCCGCTGCTTCTGACGTGTCTGGGCGAGCACTGGGCCCCGATCATCCTGTGCTGACGCCGGCACGACGTTAGCTCGGCGTGTCGGGTGGGTATGCGGGCCAGTGATGCCGCCCGTCCCATCTGACCGCGAACCCAACGACCGGCTGGAACGCTGGGAGCGCCGTGTGGAGTGGCCGTTGGCCGGCGTCGCGGCCGTGTTCCTGGGGGTGTACTCGGTTCAGGTGCTGGCACGCCCACCCGCGCAGGTGAGCCATGTGCTGGACGCGTTGAACGCCGGTTTGTATCTGGCGTTCGTCGTCGACTATGTCGTGCGCTTGTATCTGGCGCGCCAGCGCGCCAGGTGGTTCTTCCGGCACCTCGCCGACCTGGCGATCGTCGCGCTTCCCTTCCTGCGTCCGCTGCGGCTGCTGCGACTGATCGTGCTGTTCAAGGTGTTCCAGCGAGCGGTCGGGAACGCCATTCGCGGCCGCGTCATCATCTATACGGCCTGCAGCGCGGTCCTGCTGATCTACGTGGCGTCGTTGGCGGTGCTGGAGGCAGAACGAGCGGATCCGGGCTCCGACATCACCTCGTTCGGCGAGGCGGTGTGGTGGGCGGTCACCACTGTCACCACGGTCGGCTACGGCGATCTCGCACCCGTCACCGTCACGGGCCGCGTCATCGCGGTTCTGCTGATGATCGGCGGCATCAGTCTGGTCGGTGTGGTCACCGCGACGCTGGCGTCGTGGATCGTGCAACGGGTGGCCGAAGAAGACGACGCGAATCGGGCGGCGACCTCGGCGCAGATCGACGACCTTCGTGCGGAGATCAAACGGCTCGGCGACGCCGTGCAGAGCAGCCGGCCCGAGCAGGGCCACCGCCCCGCCTACAGTGAGCACGCGGGGCGGTCGGGGGTGCGGCGCCGCTAGACGGTGAACCCGCCGTCGACGTTCCAGTGCGCACCGGTGATGTATCCGGTGTCCGGGCCCGCCAGGTAGGCGACCACACCTGCGACATCGCTCGGCTGACCGTAGCGCCCGCCGGCCATGACTTTCTTTGCCAATGCCGCGAATTCGCCTTGGTCCGGGTTCATGTCGGTGTTGATCGGTCCCGGCTGGACGTTGTTGACCGTGATGCCGCTGGGGCCGAGGTCGCGGGCCAGGCCGCGGGTCAACCCCGCGACGGCGGCTTTCGTCATCGCGTACACCGCCAGGCCGGGACCGGGCACTTGGTCGGCGTTGATGCTGCCGATGTTGATGATGCGCCCGCCCTCGCCGAGGTGCGCCAGCGCGGCCTGGATCGCGACGAACACGCCGCGGATGTTGATGGCCACGATCTTCTCGAACTGCTCGGGCGGGAACGTCGCGGCGTCGCCCAGGATGGCGATGCCCGCATTGTTGACGAGGATGTCGAGCCCGCCGAGTTCGGCGACGGTCTCCTCGACCGACCTCGTCACCTGTGCGGGATCGGCGGCGTCGGCCTGGATCGCGACGACCGTCGCGCCGCCGGCGGCCACCTCGGCGGCCAGTTTCTCTGCCTCCACCGTCGACGCGCCGTAGGTGAATGCGACCGCGGCACCGTCGGCGGCCAGGCGCCGCACGATCTCCGCCCCGATTCCGCGCGATGCTCCGGTGACCAATGCCCGGCGTCCGGCCAATGGTTTGACGTTCCCGCTTGCTGATGTCATGCCGTGGTTAATGCCGGCGACGCGGTAAACATTCCCGGCTCATCACGCGAATCGCGGCCTGTGTGGGCCCACGGCGGAGCCAGGGGACACCCTCGACGCCGCTGAGCCTAGGGTGAGGGTCTCGACGGGGGCCGATCGAAAGGTAGCGGTTGCGCGTGACTGCAGATTCTCAGAAGAAGCGGATCGTCATCTGGGGCACCGGCTTCGTCGGCAAGATGGTGATCGCCGAGATCGTCAAACACCCGTCGTTTGAACTGGTCGGTGTCGGGGTCAGCAATCCCGACAAGGTGGGCCGCGACGTCGGCGAGATCTGCGGTCTCGGCGAGACGTTGGGCCTGACCGCCACCGACGATGTGGACGCGCTCATCGCGCTCAAACCCGATGCGCTGGTGCACTACGGGCCTACCGCCGCGCACGCCGACGAGAACATCGCCCTGATGACCCGGTTCCTGCGCGCGGGCATCGACGTCTGTTCGACCGCCATGACGCCGTGGGTGTGGCCGACGATGCACCTCAACCCGCCGAACTGGATCGAACCCATCACCGTGGCCTGCGAGCTGGGCGAGGCGTCGTGCTTCACGACCGGCATCGACCCCGGGTTCGCCAACGATCTGTTCCCCATGACGCTGATGGGTCTGTGCTCGGAGGTCCGCACCGTGCGGGCATCCGAACTGCTCGACTACACCAACTACACCGGCGACTACGAGCGTGAGATGGGCATCGGCAGGCCGCCCGAGAAGAAGGCGATGCTCGAAACCCCGGACATCCTGGTATTCGCCTGGGGCGGAACCGTTCCGATGATCGCGCACGCGGCGGGCATCATGCTCGACGAGATCACCACGACGTACGACAAATGGGTGACGCCCACCGAGCGCAAGTCGGCCAAGGGGATCATCCCGGCGGGCCACGTCGCCGCTGTCCGGTTCACGATCAACGGCATCTACCGGGGTGAGACGCGCATCCAGCTCGAACACGTCAACCGGATCGGTGACGACGCCGCACCCGAGTGGCCGACCGGCAACGCAGAACGACGTGTACCGCGTCGACATCGAGGGCACACCGAGCATCTTCCAGGAAACCGCGTTCAGATTCACCGACGGGTCGGGGCGCGACGCGGCCGCGGCCGGTTGCCTCGCCACCGGTCTGCGTGCGCTGAACGCGGTGCCCGCCGTCAACGACCTGTCCCCGGGCTGGGTCACCGCACTGGATCTACCACTGATTCCTGGGGCCGGGACGATCCGCTGAGTAACGCTGACGCCGTCGAATCAGATGGATATCTCCGAATAGCGCTGTGGATCGAGACGGGAAGAGATGGTTGACGGGGTAGGGCTCTCGGTAGGGGCCTCGAACCTGGCCGCGGTGGTCGTCGGCCGGGCGGCCGTTTCGCGCGCCTCGGTGCTGACCCGCTTTCCGCACCGGTCGCCCGAGGTCGGGGTGCCGAGTGAGAACCCCAACCTCAACGAGCGCGGCCTGATCCTCACCGACTTCGTGGATCGCGTCGGTGACCCGGTTCCCATCGTGGCGGCCGACGGTTCCACGCACCAGGCCGACGTGGTGCTCGCCGACGCGTTGCGGGCACTGCTGCTCACCTTGACGGCGGGCAGGGCGGCGGGACCGGTCGCCGTCACTCATCCCGCCCACTGGCGCCAGGCCGCCGTCGACGGCCTGCGCAGCGCGCTCGCGACGATGCCGGAGTTCCAGTCAGTGACCGTCGTCTCCGACGCCACCGCCGCGTTGACGGCGCTCCACGACGACCCGGGCTTACCGACCCGCGGCGTTATCGCGCTCTGCGACTTCGGTGGCAGCGGTACGAGCATCACCCTGGTCGACGCCGGCGCGGGCTACGCACCGCTGGCCCCGACCGTCCGTCACCGCGATCTGTCCGGCGATCTCGTCGACCAGGCACTGCTCACTCACGTGATCAATGATCTGTCGGCCGCGGGATCCATCGACCTGGCCGGGACGTCGGCGCTCGGATCACTCACCGAGCTGCGGGGACAGTGCTGCGGCGCCAAGGAGCGCCTGTCCACCACGAGTGTCACCTCGCTGATGGTCGACGTTCCCGGACACCGTGGCGAGGTGCGGCTGAACCGCACCGAACTCGACGACGCGATACGGCAACCCGTCGCCGAATTCGCAGGCGTGCTGCAAGACGAGTTGGAGCGCAACAGTGTTCGCGAGCTGGCGGCCGTCGCGACCGTGGGCGGGGCAGCGCGCATCCCGATCCTCACGACGACGTTGTCCGAACACTTCCGGGTACCGGTCATCACCAACGGTCAGCCCGAGTTGGCCGCGGCGATCGGCGGGGGCCTGTCGGCGGTACGCGCGACGGTCGACGACGACAGCACTTCTATCGCTGCGGCCGCGCTCGCACCGGCTGCCGACGCGACGGCGTTGGCGCCCGAGGTCTCTTCCGAGCCTGCCCCGTCCGGCTCGTTCGGGGCGCTGGCGTGGTCGGACGCCGGGGACGTTCCGGACGTGGCGCCGTCCGATCCGTACGACTATGACGCGCCCGTCGCTGCGGGCGTCACCGGTGACGTCCGGCCCGAGATCGAGTTCCAGCGCGACCGGTACGAGCCCGAGCGCGTCGTGAAGCCGTTGCCGTGGTACCGCCGACCCGAGGTCGCGATGGGGGCAGGTGTCGTCGTGGTGCTGATCGCGCTGGCGGCGGCCGTCCTGTTCGTTCTGCGCACCGGTGATACGCCGCCGGCGCCGGCGTCGACCACGGCGCCCCCACCGGCGCCGACCACGACCGCCGCATCGCCTGCGCCGTCGGAAACGCAGGCCCCGCCGCCGGAGACGGTCACGCAGGAGGCGCCGCCACCACCGGTGACCGAGACGGTCACACCGCCGCCGGCCACCACCGAAGCGCCGCCACCGCCGACGACCACCACCGAACCGCCACCACCGCCGACGACCACCGAACCGCCACCGCCGCCGACGACCACCGAACCGCCGCCACCGCCGGCCTCGAATCCGCCACCGGTCATCCCGACGCTGCCCTACGAAACGATTCCCGGCCTACCGTTCGTCCCGAACCCGGTACAACCCGCGCCGTAGCTTCTGCGGCAGTCCTAGGCTGTCGGCCATGGTTGCTTCATCCCCCCGGACGACCGACGGCTTGCTCTTCGATCCGAACACCTACGACCCACCGCAGTTCGATGCCGAGACGCGGCGGTTACTACGCGCGACCATCGACTGGTTCGAAGGTCAGGGCAAGAAGCGCCTCCTCGACGACGATCTGGCTGCGCAGTGGCCCGGCGACTTCGTCGACTTCGTCAAACGCGAGAAGCTGTTCGCGACGTTCCTGACGCCATCGGAGTTCGCCGGAGGCAACCCGGACAAACGCTGGGACGCTGCGCGCAATGCCGCCCTGTCGGAGATCCTCGGGTTCTACGGGCTGACCTACTGGTACACCGAGCAGGTCACCATCCTCGGACTCGGACCCATCTGGCAGAGCGAGAACAAGGACGCCAAGCTCAAGGCCGCCGACGATCTGGAGGCCGGCGAAGTGATGGCCTTCGGGTTGTCCGAACGCACCCGCGGCGCCGACGTCTACAACACCGACATGGTGCTGACGCCGGCGAGCGAGCAGGACCGCGCCGACGGCATCCTGTACCGGGCGACGGGGGAGAAGTACTACATCGGCAACGGGAACGTCGCCAGCATGGTGTCGGTGTTCGGCCGGCGCGGGGACATCGAGGGCCAGGACGCCTACATCTGGTTTGCCGCGGACAGCAGGCACGAGGACTATCACCTGATCGACAATGTCGTGCACATGCAGATCTATGTCAGCACGTTCCGGCTGGAGAACTATCCGGTTCGGTCCGAAGACATCCTGCACACCGGCGTGGAAGCCTTTGCCGCGGCACTGAATACGGTCAATGTCGGCAAGTTCAACCTGTGCTCCTGCTCGATCGGCATGTCCGAGCATGCCTTCTACGAGGCGATCACCCATGCGCAGAATCGCATCCTGTACGGCAATCCCGTCACCGAATTCACCCATGTGCGAACCAACTTCGTCGACGCGTACTCGCGACTGATCGCGATGAAACTCTTCAGTCAGCGCTCCGTCGACTACTTCCGGGCCGCGAGTCTCGACGACCGGCGCTATCTGCTGTTCAATCCGATGACCAAGGCCAAGGTCACCATGGAGGGCGAGACCGTGCTGCGGTCCCTGCACGACGTGGTCGCCGCCAAGGGATATGAGAAGAACACGATGTTCCGTGAGGTGGCACAGTTCATCGGCACCCTGCCGCGCCTGGAGGGCACTGTGCACGTGAACGTCGGCCTGGTGCTGAAGTTCATGCCGAACTACATGCTCAATCCCAAGGAGTATCCGGCGATCCCGATGCGCAACGACGCGGCGGACGACACATTCTTCTGGAACCAGGGGCCGACCCGCGGCGCGGGCAAGGTGCAGTTCGCCGACTGGACGCCGGTGTACGAGGAACATGCCGGCATCCCGAATGTCGCGGTGTTCTACGACCAGGCCAAGGCGTTTCGGGGAATTGCTCCTGACCGCCGCGCCGGACGCGGAACAGCAGAAGGACCTCGACTTCATGCTCACCGTCGGGCATCTGTTTTCGCTGATCGTGTACGGTCAGCTGATTCTGGAGCAGGCGGCGTTGACCGGGCTCGACAAGGACATGCTGGACCAGATCTTCGACTTCCAGGTGCGCGACTTCAATACGTATGCTGTTGCGCTGCACGGTAAACCGACGGCGACGACGGCGCAGCAGGACTGGGCGCTGAGCGCGATCCGCAAGCCGGTGCCCGACCACGAGCGTTTCCACCGGCTCTGGGAGCGAGTGAAGGCCTACGACGGTGCCTACGAAATGGCGCCCTAGCGACGCCGCTCGCCCGTCACCGCCGAACCACTTCGAAGCCCGGGTTCAGCCGCATGGGCTTGTGCCCTCCGATGCACCGGCGGGTTGATTGCTACGTCTTCGATTGCTTCTTGACCAACACCACATGCGCCATCGGGATCTGCGTCTGCTTCGGAGTGGCCGTCAACCGGCTGGCCACCGCGGCCTCGAGCTGATCGAAGAACGTCGCCCGGCGTGGGTCATCGTGGGCCCCGTCGAGCGCACTCGCGAAGGTGGGGAACGCCGCGGCTCGGCAGAACGTCGCCCATTGCTTGCCGAAAGCGGTTGCATCCCCGTCGATCTGGTACTGCTTGAAGAAGCGGTCTTCGGCGTTGAACAGCTCGAGTTGCTCTATCTCGAGACCCTCGAACCGGCCGGAGGGGGCGAAACACGCACGGAAGTCGGCCGCGCTTCGCCCGGCGATCGGTAGAACCATCCTGTGCTGTTCGTCCTCGGTGATCACGCCGGCCCCGGCGAGTTCACCCACCGCGTCGTTCATGCTGTCCAGCAGCGGCTGGTACCCGAACTCACCTGACTCGTCGACACCGGGCGTCATCACCACTATTCGTCCGCCTGGCGCCAACTCTCTGCCGCGAAACGCGACGAACTCATGCCAGTCGTGCGCGGCCTGGCGTGCATATTCGGCGCGAACGCGTTCGTCGCCGCTGTACGCGACGTGGATGTGATCCGATATTGGCGCGGGCACGCGGCTGAGCCACTGGATCGCCCACGAACTCCAGCCCAGGTTGACGCTGTTGGAGGGCAGAATCTGCGCGTAGAACGACCGGCCAACGGCTGAGGCAAACGTTGCCGCATCTTTTCGCAGGTAGCTGTCCGGGTCGTCGCTGAGTGTCTGAAACATCGCCGTGAAATCGTTGTCGGGCAGATCGGTGTGTACGACAAGGATCGAATGGTCCTGACGGGTTCGCTTGCGCAGCACGGCGATTGCGGCACCCATCGGCAGCAATGAGTTGTGGCCGTTGGCTGCTCCGTAGTCGGCGACGACGATTGGCTGCGGCGGCTTGGGAAGCGGAACCGCATCGGCCACCTTCTCGAAAATCGCCATCGCCGCGGGGAGCCCGGCGGCCTGAAGCCGGGAACTGGCCGTGTAGGAACCACTTTCCATGGGTTCGGGTCGAACGACGATGCTTGACTCAGGAATCGCGACCTCCCCGGATGTGTGGCGACGGGCAAAAATTAGTTCTCACCCACGACCGTAGCGCCCTTACGCGGGATAGGTCACCGAAGTCAGCCGCTCCGAGATCTCCCAGAGCCTGCGACAGTCGGCCTCGTTGCTGGAGCGCGCGAGGATCTTTGCGTCGGCGACGCCGCCGCCTGCGAGCTCGAGGAATCCGCGCGGTCCGTAGAACGCACCGCCTTGGGCGTCGGGGGAGGTAGCGCCGTACAGGCCGGGCAACACGCCGTCCTCGATCTCTTGCCACATGAACGGCACGGCCTGCCGGCTCACCCGGTAGAAGCGCTCGAGCAGCGTCGGGTTGGCCTGGCCGTGGGAGGGGCCGCTCAGCTGAAGATTCGTCTTGCACAGTCCTGGATGCGCGGCGTTGGACATGATGCCCCACCCCGCCCGCCGGCTCCTGCGGTCCAACTCGAGGGCGAACATCAAGTTGGCGGACTTGGACTGCGCGTACGCACCCGTGGCGTTGTAGCGCTTCTCCCACTGCAAATCGTCGAAGTTGATGCCGCCCAACCGCGCGGCCGAGCTGCTCAACGACGTCACGCGAGCACCGTTGGCGGCACGCAGCAGCGGCAACAGGTGGCCGGTGAGTGCGAAGTGACCCAGATGGTTACAACCGAACTGCAACTCGAACCCGTCCTCGGTGGTCTCCCGCTGCGGCGGCTGCATGATGCCCGCGTTGTTGACGAGGAGATCGATGGGCCGGCCCTCGGCGTTCAGTTCCGCACCAAGCGCCTTGACGCTGGCCAGCGACGACAAGTCGAGTGCCTTGATGGTCAGCTTCGCGTCGGGGACCGTGGCCCGGATCTGCGCGATCGCCTCTTCGCCCTTTGCGCGGTTGCGAATCGCCATGACGACGTCGGCCCCCGCTGCGGCCAACCGGGTGGCGATGCCCAGGCCGAGGCCTGAGTTGGCGCCCGTGACGACCGCGAGCTTTCCGGACTGATCGGGGACCGTCACTTCACCCACACGGACCATGAGCTTCTCCTTTGCATCGAGTGGATGACCGAACAGTAACGGACCATCGGTCTGATAACAAGAGCCCGTTGGTCTGATAATCTCGAGATCTTGTGACGCCCTTTCAGCGCGCTCGTCGACCCGAGCAGATGGCAGCCCGGCGCCTGGCCATCAAGGCGGTCGCACGCGAGATGCTCGCCGAGAAGAACGTCGGCGACATCAGCCTGCGGGAACTCTCGGTTCGAGTCGGGCTGGCCAAGTCGAACGTGCTGCGGTATTTCGACAGCCGTGAGGCGATCCTCCTCGAGGTCCTCGACGAGGAATTCACGGCGTGGCTCAGCGACATCGAGAGCCGTCTGGGCCGGCCGAAGAGCAGAAAACCGGCATACGCCAACGAGATCCGGGTCGCGACCGTGATTGCGGATTCGGTGGTGGCGCGCCCGTTACTCGGAGAGCTTCTCGGCTCCATGGCGTCGGTGCTGGAACGCAACATTTCGCACGATTTCGCTCGCGACTTCAAGGCCAGGGCGATGTCACGGATCGCTGCACTGGCGGAACTTGTGGGCCGTCACCTGCCCTGGCTGCCTGCCGAGTTCACCGGGTTCTTCGCCGAGGGATCGCTGATGCTGACGGCGGGCGCGTATCCGTTCTCGATCCCCACCGAACCGGTGCGTGCCGCGATTGCGGCGATTGGGCTTCCCGATCCGGGGCAGCGATTCAACGAGGGACTGCATTTGGGCCTGCAGACCTGGCTGATCGGCGCGGCGGCGCAGATCGAGGTGTAACCGGTTTTTTTGCCTAGGGCGTGACAGACTTCGGCCATGAGGCGCGCGCCGCGGATCGCGATCGTGTTTTCGATTCTCACCTTGGTCGCCGCCGTGCTCGGGTTCGTCGCCGCGCTCGTTCTGAACGCCTTCGTGCTCGACGAGTACGACGCCTACGGTGAAGTGACGATCCCCGGCTCGACCAGTCTCGAGCTCCCCGCCGGCGACATGACCGTTAGCTTCCACACCGTGACCACGGGCACGCCGACAAGTGGGTTTCCGATCCCGGACCTCAGTTTCGGCATCACCCCGCCCGCCGGCGTCCCCGAACCGACGGTCACGGAAAGTATCAGCGGGACCACATCGGTCAACAGCGATGTGCGAGTGCGGATCTGGACGGTGCACATCCCGCAAAAGGGGACCTACGAGGTGAAGGCCGACGGGGTCGTCGACGGGTACATCGCACCGAGGCTGGCGTTCGGGCGCGACAGCTCTCATGGCTGGCTGGTGTGGCTGTTCGCCGGCCTGTTCGGCGTCGGCCTGCTGGGGCTGTCCGTTTCGGTGACGTGGTCGTTGCGTGCGAACAAGAAGGCGCGACGTCTCGGACCGGACGAGCTCGTGACGCCCGACCAGCCGATGGCCGATGCCGCGCCCGGGACCGCCGCCGGCTACCCGCCGACTGATCAGGGTGTACGGCTGGAGCAGATCAGGCAGCTGGCCGCGCTGCGCGACTCCGGTGCCCTGACCGAAGCGGAGTACGCGGCCGAGAAACGCCGCATCCTCGACACCTAACTGCCGCGCTTGACCCAGTCGTCGTAGTTCACCAGCTCATCGCCGATGGTGGTGGTGTCGCCGTGTCCGGTGTAGACGACCGTGTCGGCGGGCAGCTTGCCGAGCCGCCCGGAGATCGAGGACAAGATCGTTCCGGAAGTCGGAGTACGACCGGCCGGTGGCGCCCGGTCCGCCCTGGAACAGGGTGTCGCCGCTGAAGACCGCGTTCAACTCGGGTGCATGCCAGCACACCGAGCCCGGGGAGTGCCCGGGCGTGTGCAGGGCGTGCAGCTCGATACCTCCGACTCGCAGCGTCTCGCCGTCTTCGACGGTTCGGAAGTCTTTGTCGGGGTGTGTCATTCGCCAGAGCACATCGTCGGCCGGATGCAGCAGCACAGGTGCGTCGAGCGCTTCGGACAGTTCGGGCGCGACGGTGATGTGGTCGTTGTGGCCGTGGGTACACACCACCGCGACGACGTTGCGGCCGCCGACAGCCATGACGATCGGACCCGCGTCGTGGGCGGCGTCGAAGACGATGACGTCGGAGTCGTCGCCGACGAGCCAGATGTTGTTGTCGACTTCCCAACTGCCCCCGTCGAGTTCGAAGGTGCCGTGGGTGACGACCCGGGAGATGGCCTCGCTCACAGGATCACCACCGAGCGCAGCACCTCACCGGCGTGCATCTTGATGGAATGCCGTCCTCGATGTCTTCAAGCCCGATGCGTTCGGAGACGAACTTCTCCAGCGGCAGCCTGCCCTGCAGGTAGAGGCTGATCAGGGTCGGGAAGTCGCGTTCGGGCAGGCAGTCGCCGTACCAGGACGACTTCAGCGAACCGCCGCGGGAGAAGAAGTCGATCAGCGGCATTTCCAGTCGTCATGTCCGGGGTCGGAACGCCCACCAGGACAACGGTTCCGGCCAGATCGCGCGCGTAGAACGCCTGCTTCCACGTTTCCGGGCGTCCGACGGCGTCGATCACCACATCCGCACCGAACCCGTCGGTCAGGTCCTGGATCGTCTCGACCGGATCGAGCTCACGGGCATTGATGGTGTGCGTGGCGCCGAAACCACGCGCCCAATCCAGCTTCTTGTTGTCGGTGTCGACGGCGATGATCCGCCGCGCACCTACCAGGGCCGCACCGGCGATCGCGGCGTCACCCACCCCGCCGCAGCCGATGACCGCCACGGTGTCGTCACGATTGACCGCGCCGGTGTTGATCGCCGCGCCGATACCGGCCATCACCCCGCACCCCAGCAAGCCCGCCACTGCCGGGTCGGCGGCCGGATCGACCTTCGTGCACTGCCCCTCATGCACCAGCGTCTTGTCGGCGAACGCGCCGATGCCCAGTGCCGGGGTCAGTGCGGTGCCGTCGGTCAGCGTCATCGGTCTGCTCGGCGTTGTAGGTGTCGAAGCACAGATGCGGGCGGCCGCGCTTGCAGGCCCGGCACTGACCACAGACCGCACGCCAGTTCAGGATCACGAAATCGCCGGGTGCCACGTTGGTCACGCCCGCGCCCACCGACTCGACCGTGCCCGCGGCCTCATGACCGAGCAGGAAGGGAAACTCGTCGTTGATCCCGCCCTCGCGGTAGGTCAGGTCGGTATGGCACACCCCGCAGGCGATGATGTCGACCACCACCTCACCCGGTCCCGGGTCGGGAATGACCACCTCCACCAACTCGACCGGCTCACCCTTTTTCCGCGAAATCACGCCCCGCACCGTCTGAGTCATGGGGACAACATAACGTCCTCAATTAATTCGCGCCCGAAGGGGCGAATGAACTCCGTCGGGCGGATTACCGTTGTAGTTCAGTGACATGGATACCGACGTAGGCACCCACAGCGACCTGCTGCTGACGGCGCGCACCGCGCACGTGCGCCGAGATTGGCATGCCTCGTACGTGGCCTTCACTCGTGCGGGCGAGGACTCGGTACTGTGCACCGACGACCTCGACGCGATGGCCACGGCGGCCTGGCAGCTGGGCCGCGGGAAGGAGTCGCTACGCATCGCCGAGCGCGTTTTCGGGCAGCTGGCGCGCACCGATCCGCCGTCGGCGGCGATGAAGGCCGTCGAACTCAGTTTGGCGTGGTTCACGCGCGGCGATTTGATCATCGCGCAGGGCTGGATGAACCGGGCGCGCCGCTTGCTCGACGGTGCCCCGGAGGGACCCGCCGACGGCTACCTGGCATACCTCGACGCGCTCTTGGTGATGGACGACGTCGAAGCACTCGCGGCCCGTGTGCAGAGATTGCGAGAAATCTGCCGTCGTCTCGACACACCGGCGTTGACCGCGCTATGCCAGGTTGCCGAGGCGCTGACCGCCATCAGCGAGGCCCGGGTGGCCGACGCGTACGGCTTGATCGACGAAGCCATGCTGCCGATCCTGGCCGACCAGGTGCCCATCGATTGGGCCGGCGACATCTACTGCATCGTGCTGAACCAATGCCATCGGCTCGCAGATCTGCCGCGAATGAGGGCCTGGACACAGTCAATGGAGCGGTGGTGCAACGACTTCGCGGCGTCGACGAACTACGGCGGCGTCTGCGATGTGCACCGCCTGCAACTGCTGGCCGCCAGCGACGACTACCGCACGCTGGAGGATCGGCTCGTCGACGCGAGCCGGGCACTGGAGGAGGTCAATGCCTGGGCAGCCGGTGAGGGCTACTTCCAACTGGGGGAGGTGCGACGGCTACGAGGCGACGTCGATGGTGCGTTCGCCGCGTTCGCCCGCGCCCGGGCGATGGGCGTCGAACCGCAACCCGGTGAGGCGCTGCTGCGCTGTCGCGTCGGCGACCACGACACCGCGTGGACCGATCTGCGATTGGCATTGGCCGGCGCCGACCGACCGGGCCGGATGCGACTGCTGCGTGCGTCGGTTGAAGTGGCGTTGGCCCGCGGCAGCCTTGACGAGGGCGAAAGGCACTGCGCCGAACTCGAAGCCGGTGCCGATGCGTTCGCCACGCCGGGGTTCCGGGCGTGGGCAGCGCATGCCCGCGGTGCGGTGCTGACCCAACAAGGACGGCACGTTGAGGCGCTCGCTTCAGTTGGAAGAGGCGCTGCGTGAATACCGAACCCAGCAGTCCCGTTACGACACGGCCCAGGTCTATGAGTGGATGGCCGTCGCGCACAGAGGTCTCGGTGACGAGCAACTCGCCGCCGCCGATTCGGCGACCGCCGAGAACATCTATGCCCAACTCGGTGTCGAGCCCGCCCAGATCTGCGTCACGAACTCCGCGCGTGGCCTGACCAAGCGCGAAGTCGAGATCCTGCAGCGGATCGCGGGCGGCGCCACCAACAAGGCGGTCGCCGAGCAGATCTGCATCAGCGAGAAGACCGTCGGGCGTCATCTGGCCAATATCTATGCCAAACTCGGCGTCTCGTCGCGCACCGCCGCGGTGGCGTGGGCGTACGACAACGACATTCTTCATTGACGGTCTACATCGTATGCACTACGGAATCCGAAGAATCTGCATCGTTTGCCCGATGCGATAGTCCGCAATCACCGGGTTGACTGAGGTGACTCGTCGGCCTACCCACTAGGAGAATCATCATGACCGCTATAGGCGAAGAACACATCACGGACACCACTGAGGAATTCGCCGGCCGCATCGTGGGCGCCATCGACAGCGCCAGCCTGGCCATCCTGTTGTCCATCGGGCACCAAACAAACCTGTTTGACACGCTGTCCGAACTTCCAGCGGCCACCAGCGCGCAGATCGCCGACGCCGCCGGGCTCAACGAACGCTATGTGCGGGAGTGGCTGGGTGGCGTGGTGTCGAGTGGGGTCGTCGAATTCGACCCCGCGACACAGACGTACTCGCTTCCGCGGCATCGCGCGGCGGTACTGACACGCGCAGCGGGACCTGACAATCTGGCCCGAGTCGCGCAGTTCATCCCGCTGCTCGGGGAGGTCGAGCAGAAGATCGTCGGTTGCTTCTTCAATGGTGGCGGGCTGTCGTACAGCGACTATCCGCGCTTCCACACGCTGATGGCAGAGGAGAGCGGCGAGGTGTTCGACGCTGCACTCGTGGACGTCATCCTGCCGATGGCCGATGGTCTGCCGGAGCTGCTTCGCGCCGGGGCCGACGTGGCAGACATCGGCACCGGCAGCGGACACGCCATCAACGTGATGGCACAAGCGTTCCCGGCCAGTCGCTTCACCGGTATCGACTTCTCTGAAGAGGGACTTTCCGTCGGCCGCGCGGAGGCTCATCGACTGGGTCTGACGAACGCGAACTTCATCGCAAGAGACGTCGCCGCCCTCGATGCTTCCGAAACCTACGACGTCATCACGGTCTTCGATGCGATTCACGACCAGGCTCGGCCCGCGAAGGTGCTGGAGAACATCCACCGCGCGCTGCGCCCGGGGGGCGTGCTGTTGATGGTCGACATCAAGGCGTCGACTCAACTCGAAGACAACGTCGGTGTGCCGATGGCGACCTACCTCTACACGGTCTCGACGATGCACTGCATGAGCGTGTCGCTCGGTCTCGACGGGGAAGGGCTCGGCACGTGCTGGGGCCGCCAGCTGGCGACGTCGATGCTCGCGGACGCCGGCTTCGTGGATGTGACGGTCGGCGAGATCGAGTCCGACCCGCTCAACTACTACTACATCGCGCGTAAGTAGACGACGCGGTGCCGAATAGGCTGCATGCGTGGTAGCCCTTGACACGATCGAAGACTGGCCGGTCCCGACCGTCGCCGCGGCGGTGGTCGGTCCGTCGGGAATCCTGGCCCGGCACGGCGACCTCGCGCACCGCTTCGAGTTGGCGTCGGTGACCAAGCCACTGGTGGCCCGGGCCGCGCAAATCGCGGTCGAGGAGGGCGTCGTCGAACTCGACACCGAGGCGGGTCCGCCCGGTTCCACGGTGCGGCATCTGCTCGCCCACGCGTCGGGATACTCGATGCACTCGGCGGACCTGATGGCCGAACCCGGCAAACGCCGGGTGTACTCGAACTACGGATTCGGGGTGCTGGCCGACACGATCGAGCGGGCATCCGACATCGAGTTCGGGCAGTACCTGACCGAGGCGGTGTTCGAGCCTCTCGGCATGTCGGACACCACCCTGAAGGGTGGTGCGGAGGCGGCGGGCTTCGGCGCCGTGTCGACCGTGGCCGACCTGGTGGCCTTCGTCGGTGACCTGCTGCGGCCGACGACCGTCTCCCCGCAGATGCACGCCGAGGCGACCGAGGTGCAGTTTCCGGGGCTGTCGGGGGTGCTGCCGGGGTTCGGGACGCAGCGGCCCAACGACTGGGGGCTGGGTTTCGAGATCAGGAACGGCAAGTCCCCGCACTGGACGGGTTCGGCCAACTCTGCGGCCACATACGGGCATTTTGGCCAGTCAGGGACGTTTTTGTGGGTCGATCCCAGGGCTGAGCTGGCGCTCGTGGCGCTCGCGGACCGCGATTTCGGCGACTGGGCGTATTCGCGCTGGCCGTCGCTCTCTGATGGAGTCCTGAGAGAATTCGGCGCAGACTAGCGCAACAGGGGCCTCACAGGGCACAATAGACACGCACGACACAGCTGTAATTCGGAACCGCCAGGTCGCTTGGGGAAGACGTCCCTCGTGGAGCCGAAGGAGCAGCAAATGCGTGCGTCGAACCAATTCGCCGACGCGGCGACGGGCGTGGTGTACATCCATGCTTCTCCCGCTGCGGTGGCCCCGCATGTCGAGTGGGCGTTGTCGTCGACCCTTTCGGCGAGGGCAAACCTGAAGTGGACCCCGCAGCCGGCCATGCCGGGGCAACTTCGCGCCGTCACCAACTGGATCGGGCCGGTGGGCACCGGCGCCGCCCTGGCCAACGCGCTGCGCTCGTGGTCGGTGCTGCGCTTCGAGGTGACCGAGGACCCCAGTGCGGGCGTCGACGGTCACCGCTGGTGTCACACCCCGCAGTTGGGAATGTGGAGCGGCGCGATGAGCGCCAACGGCGACGTGATCGTCGGGGAGATGCGACTGAGGGCGTTGATGGAGTCCGGGGCCGACATGCTCGCCGCCGAACTCGATTCGGTGCTGGGCACGGCCTGGGATGAGGCGCTGGAGCCCTACCGCGACGGTGGGGATACCGCCGAGGTGAGCTGGCTCGCCCGCGGAGTCGGGTAGCCGGTTCGCCCAGCGTGCGCGCACTGCGAAAATCGCGGGCAGATTTCGCAGTAGCTGCACGGTCGGCGTCAAGCACTCTGAGAGGCCACCAGCGGTCTCGCCCGTGACCTGATCGCCTCGGACGTCGCGAGAAGACCGGATTGGACTCGGTGTAGGCGAGCACGTTTGTCGGGATCAGCCTCGCGGTCTATTGCCCGCTGCGGTGAGGATCTTGAGCGCCCCTGGTACCGCCGACACTTCGACCGGCAGCGGGCACGCGTACTCGCCGTCGGCGTATGCGTTGATGCCTGGTGAGTCGACGGTGATCGTGCGGGCACGTTCCGTGCGCACTTCGTCGAGTTCGACGTGAGTGCCCTTGAACACGGTGGGGAACAATCGAATCAGCTTCGTGCGCGACGCCGATGACACCATCGTGACGTCGAGCAGACCGTCGGTGGGGTCCGCGTCCGGACAGATCAGCATGCCGCCGCCGTAGCTCTTCGTGTTGCCGAAGGCGGCCAGAGTCAATTCAGTATCCAGCTCGCGTCCGTCGAACGTCAGGCTGAAGGGCAGCAGCCGCAACTTGGACAGCTCGGCGACCATCGCGACGTTGTAACGCATGCGGCCGTGCGGCCACCGCATCCGATTGGTCCGGTCGGTGACCAACGAATCGAAGCCTGCCGCCATCACCGTGCCGAACCACTTGTCGGTGCCGTCGATCCCCTGGATCCGGCCCAGGTCGACGGTCGTCACGACCCCGTCGACGATGACGTCGGCAGCGGCCTCGGGATCCTTTGCCGGGATGCCGAATTCACGCGCATGGTCGTTGCCGGTGCCCGACGGGATGATGCCCAGCGGGATCTCGGTTTGTGCGAGGACCTGCAGCGCCAGCGAGATGATGCCGTCGCCGCCGACGACGACAAGAGCATCCATACCGCGCTCGAGGGCGCCATCGACGAGTCGGCGTGCGTGTTCGGCGTCGGTGCCTGCGATGGCGACGACG
The DNA here is from genome assembly GCA_963805835.1 of uncultured Actinomycetota bacterium. Taxonomy (GTDB): domain Bacteria; phylum Actinomycetota; class Actinomycetes; order Mycobacteriales; family Mycobacteriaceae; genus Mycobacterium. Next base: position 169,536 of record CAWDVX010000020.1, read on the forward strand.
TCGATGCCGCGCTTGTGCAACTGCGCGACGGCACGTTCGGCTGCGTGTGGTGCGCTGCCGTGTCCCGATGCCGGATTGGTCAGCATCGTCACGCGGCCGATGGTCACGGGATCAGCTTGCCAGGGTTGAGGATTCCGGCCGGATCGAGCGTGGCCTTGACGGCCCGCAATACCGCGACGCCGAGCGTCGCCGACCTCGTCGCGCATCCAGGGGCGGTGGTCGGCGCCGACGGCGTGGTGGTGGGTGATCGTGGCGCCCGTGCGCATCATCGCCTCCGACGCAGCGGTCTTTGCCTTGCGCCACTGCTCGATCGGATTCCCACGCTGCCCGGCGACGACAGTGAAGTACAACGAGGCCCCGGTCGGATACACATGCGAAATGTGGCACAGCACCAGGGCAGGTGTGCCCGATTCGCCGAGAGATTTCGTCAGCGCCTCGGTGACTGCCGCCTTGACGGCGGGCACGTTGGACCAATTCGTGGCGGTCTCCAGCGTCTCGCACAAAGCACCGGCGGCCAGCAAGGCGTCACGCAGATAGGGTGCGTTGAACCGGCCGTGCTCCCAGGCGCGGGCAGGCTCTTCGCCGAGCGACGTGCCGCCGGCGGCCTGCAACACGGCGCGTGTCTCGGCCTGCCGGCTTTCCACATGCGCTGCACTGCCCTCGAACGCGGTGATCGCCAGGCAGCCGCCGGTGATCTGCTGTTCGCCGATGCTCTCGGTGGTGGCCAGGTTCACCCCGGTCTCGGCTTCGTCGGACAACCGGATGACCGTCGGCCCGGTGCCGGTCTGCACCACGGCGCGCAGCGCGTCGGCGCCGGTGGCGAAGTCGGGGAACGACCAGGCCTCGTAGCGGGTGGCCACGGGCACCGGATGCACCTTCACCCGGACCCGGGTGATGACGCCGAACACGCCCTCCGAACCGATCATCAACTGCCGCAGATCAGGGCCTGCGGCCGACTCCGGGGCACGACCGAGATCGAGCACGCCCGCCGGGGTGACTGTGCGCAGCCCGCGCACCATGTCGTTGAAGCGGCCGTATCCCGCCGAGTCCTGGCCGGAGGACCGGGTGGCGGCGAACCCGCCGATGGTCGCGAACTGGAAACTCTGCGGGAAATGGCCGAGGGAGAAGCCGCGTTCGCCGAGCAGGCGTTCGGCATCGGGGCCGGTGAGTCCGGCGCCGAGCTCGGCCTCACCCGAGATCTCGTCGAGCGAATGCAGCTCGGTCGAGGCGGCGCAGATCAAGCGAGACCACGGCGCTGAATTCGCCGCGGATCGGGTCCAGTCCGCCGACCACACTAGTTCCGCCGCCGAACGGGACGATGGCGATCCCGTGATCGGAGCAGTACTGCAGAATCGCCGCGATCTCGTCGTCGCTGCCGGGCAGTAGCACCGCGTCGGGCGCATCCTGGATGCCGGAGTCCTTGCGGCGCAACAGGTCCAGGGTCGACTTACCGCCGGCCCGCAGCAGTCGGCCTTGGTCGTCGACCCGGCAGTAGTCGGCTCCGACGATCTGCGCGAGGGCGTCGCGGTCGGCGTCCGACAGCTCAGACGGACGAAGTTTGACGTCGTCGGCCTCGAGCTCGGGCGCGGTCTCACCATCGACACCGAGAGCCTGCTTCAGCAGGGCGCGTATCCCGTCGGACAGCGGCTTGGCCGCGGCGGGATCACCCCAGGCGTTCCACTTCATCGGGGGCAGCAGTGCGGTCTGTTGGTCATCCGGACGGCTCATGCGTTACAGTATTACACATGCTGTCAATCAGTAACGACGAGTCGTCGACGATCGGGGACCGGATCCTCGCCGCGGCGGCCGACTGCGTGCTGGCCTTCGGCGTGGACCGGGTGACGCTGGCCGAGATCGCGCGCCGTGCGGGCGTCAGCAGGCCGACCGTCTATCGGCGCTGGTCCGACACCCGCTCGGTGCTGGCGGCACTGCTGACGTCGCGCATCATCGGCGTCCTGGACGAGGTGCCGCCCCGCGGAGATCGGCCGGGAGGCACTGGTCGAGCGCATCGTGACGGTCGCCGAACGGCTGCGCCGCGACGACGTGGTGATGTCGGTGCTGCACAGCGCTCCCGATCTGGCGATGGTCTACATCGCCGAACGGCTGGGAACCAGCCAGCAGGTGCTACTCGACGCGGTCGCCTCCGATATCAAGCTCGCTCAGGAGGACGGCAGCGTTCGCCCCGGTGACCCCCGTGAGCTCGCCGCGATGTGCCTGCTGATCGCCCAGTCGACGATCCAGTCGGGGCAGATCGTCGCGGCGATCCTCGATGCCGACGCCCTCGCCGTCGAGCTCGCCCACTCATTGAACGGATACCTGAAACGTTGACGTCCTCAACCGCACTCAACGACGCTCGTCGCGCCTCCGAACTGGCGGCGCTGGCCGACGGCGACATGATCGACGTCCTCGTGATCGGCGGCGGTATCACCGGCGTCGGTATCGCGTTGGACGCCGTCACGCGCGGGCTGCGCGTGGCGCTGGTCGAGAAGCACGACCTGGCCTTCGGCACCAGCCGGTGGAGCAGCAAGCTCGTGCACGGCGGGCTACGCTACCTCGCGACGGGCAATGTCGGCATCGCCAGGCGCAGCGCGGTCGAACGCGGAATCCTGATGACGCGCAACGCGCCTCACCTCGTCAGCGCAATGCCCCAGCTGGTTCCGCTGCTGCCGTCGATGAACACCGCTTCGCGCGCACTGGTGCGACTCGGCTTCGCGGCAGGCGACGGACTGCGCAGGATCGCGGGCACATCGTCGTCGACATTGCCGCGGTCGCGGCGGATCGATGCGAACCGCGCCGTCGAACTGGCTCCCACGGTTCGCCGGGACGGACTGGAAGGCGGGCTTCTCGCCTACGACGGTCAATTGATCGACGACGCGCGTCTGGTCACCGCCGTGGCCCGCACCGCCGCCCAGCACGGTGCCACGATCCTGACTCGCGTCGCGGCAGCCAAGGCGACGGGCACGTCGGTGACGTTGACGGATCAGCGTTACGGGGGAGTCGTTCGACGTGTCCGCCCGCGCCGTCGTCAACGCCAGCGGCGTATGGGCCGGGGAGGTGGACTCCTCGGTGCGCCTGCGGCCCAGCCGCGGAACGCATCTGGTGTTCGACGCCGCCGCATTCGGTAATCCGACTCGCCGCACTGACCATCCCGATCCCGGGGGAGATCAACCGCTTCGTGTTCGCGATGCCCGAACAGCTGGGGCGCGTCTACCTCGGGCTCACCGACGAGGACGCACCCGGCCCGATACCCGATGTCCCGCAACCGACTCCGGAGGAGACGGCGTTCCTGTTGGACACGGTCAACACCGCCCTGGACGTTGCACTCGGTCCCGACGACGTGATCGGCGCATACGCCGGGCTGCGGCCGTTGATCGATGCCGGAGAAGGACGCACGGCCGACGTATCGCGCGAGCATCGCGGTCGTCGAGTCGCCGTCGGGCGTGATCAGCGTCATCGGTGGCAAGCTGACCGAGTACCGATACATGGCAGAGGATGTGCTCGACCAAGCGGTCGCCCTGCGGGGTCTGACCGCCGCAGCTTGCCGTACCCGAAACCTGCCGTTGGTGGGCGCACCGTCGAATCCCGTTGCGACACTGCGTTCGCCCGGCCGAGCTACCCGGGTCGTTGGTGGCACGCTACGGCGCGGAAGCGCCGAACGTGATCGCCGCCGCGGGCTGCGATCGGCCGACGGAGCCAGTCGCCGACGGGATCGACGTCATCCGGGCCGAATTCGAGTACGCGGTGACACATGAAGGCGCGTCGACCGTCGACGACATCCTGGACCGCCGCACCCGCATCGGCCTGGTCGCCGCCGACCGCGACAGGGTCGATCGACGTGGCCAAGGAACTGCTCGCTCGAATCGGCGCGCTGATCAGACCGCAGGGCGGTGCGAAATGCGCGCCGAAGTGGCCACTCGGCGTAGAGAACTTACAGCGGGATGTTCTTGTGCCGACCGCGGCGCGCGGGCGCTTCGGCCAGTGCCTGCGTCAACTTGCTGCGGGTGTGCGACGGGTCGATCTTCTCGTCGACCACTCCGATCTCGATGGCGGAGTCCACGCCGCCGGCGATCCGCTCGTGCTCGGCGGCCAGTTCCTCGTGCAGCGCCTCACGCTCGTCCTCGGGCGCGGCGGCCAGCTTCTTCTTGTGCAGAATGCCGACCGCGGCCTTGGCGCCCATCACGGCGACCTCGGCGTCGGGCCATGCGAACACCTTGGTGGCGTTCAGCGACCGCGAGTTCATCGCGATGTAGGCGCCGCCGTAGATCTTTCGGGTGACCAGCGTGACGCGCGGGACCGACGACTCGCCGAAGGCGTGCAGCAGCTTCGCGCCGCGCCGCACCACGCCGCCCCACTCCTGATCCACACCGGGCAGGTAACCGGGCACGTCGACGATCACGACGAGCGGGATACCGAACGCGTCGCACAGCCGCACGAAACGTGCTGCCTTCTCAGCACTTTCGGAGTTCAGGCAGCCGCCGAGGCGCAGCGGGTTGTTCGCGATCACACCGACCGTGCGTCCGGACAGCCGGCCGAGACCGACGACGATGGACGGGGCCCACTTGCCCTGGAACTCCTCGAACGGCACGCCGTCGTCGAGCAGCGCCTCCACGAGCGGATGCACGTCATAGGCGCGACGCGGCGACTCCGGCAGCAGCGCATGCAGGTCGGTGTCACCGGCCTCGGCCTTGTTGCGGTCGAAATGGCCCTGCTGGCAGAACAATCCGACCAGACGGCGGCCTCGCTCGTAGGCGTCGAGCTCGTCGTCGGCGACGATGTGGCACACGCCGGACTTCTTGTGGTGGGCGTCGGGGCCGCCGAGCGACACCATGTCGACGTCCTCGCCGGTCACGCTGCGCACCACGTCGGGGCCGGTGACGAATACCTTGCTGTCCGGCGCCATCACGATGACGTCGGTCAGCGCCGGTCCGTACGCGGCGCCGCCGGCCGCGAAGCCGACGACGACCGAGATCTGCGGGATGTACCCGGAAGCGCGGATCATGGCCTCGAAGACCAAACCGACCGCGTGCAGGCCTTTACGCCTTCGGCCAGGCGCGCGCCGCCGGAATGCCAGATTCCGACGATCGGGCTCTGCTCCTCGATGGCGGTGTCGTAGGCGTTGACGATGTGGGCGCAGCCCTCCACGCCCATCGCGCCGCCCATGACGGTGCCGTCGGTGCAGAACGCGACGGTGCGCACACCGTTGACGGTGCCGGCCGCAGCCAGCACGCCGGAACGGTCACGCTCGTGAAGCAGTTCGACGCTGCCGTCGTCGAAGAAGGTGCGAAGCCGCAGCAGCGGATCGCGGGGATCGAGCGACTCGCCGACAGTCTCGGGGGCCATGATGGTCATCGCAATCCTCCTGTAGTCTGCTGGATTCAGTACTTGCCGAACGCGAGCGCGACGTTGTGCCCACCGAATCCGAACGAGTTGTTGATCGCGTATTGATAGTTGCCGGGTCGCGGCGAGCCGGCAACGACATCGAGGTCGATCTCCGGATCCAGGTTCTTGAGGTTGAGCGTCGGCGGGATGACCCCGTCCCGCAACGCCAACACGGTGAGGATGGACTCGACGGCGCCGACGGCGCCGACCGAGTGGCCGAGTGCCCCCTTCGGCGCGTAGACCGCAGCCCTGTGGGTGCCCAAAGCGTTGTTGATGGCCTTGCCTTCGGCCACGTCGCCGACGCTGGTGCCGGTGGCGTGCGCGTTGACGTGGTCGATATCGTTGGGGGACAGGCCCGCGAGCTGGATGGCGCGCGTCATCGCGTGACCGGCCTGCTCGCCGTTGGGATCGGGCGCGACGATGTGGAACCCGTCCGAGGTGATGCTGGCCCCCATCAGCCGCGCGAGGATGGTCGCGCCGCGCGCCTTGGCGTGTTCCTCGGTCTCGATCACCATCAATGCGCCGCCCTCACCGAAGACGAAACCGTTGCGGTCCCTGTCGAACGGTCGACAGGCGCCGGCCGGATCATCGTTGGTGGTGGACAGCACGATGCGCATCTGCGCAAAGCCGGCGATCGGCACCGCCTCGATCTTGGTCTCGACGCCGCCGCAGATCGCCACGTCGGCTTCGCCGAGCACGATCTGCCGCCATGCTTGGGCGATGCCCTCAGAACCCGACGCGCAGGCCGAGATCGGGGTGCTCACCCCGGCCCTGGCCTTACGTTCGAGCCCGACCGCAGCGGCCGCCGCGTTGGGCATGTACATCTGCACGGCCAGCGGTGACACCGCCCGAAGGCCCTTTGCGCGCATGCCTTCATAGGCGTAGAGCAGTTCCTCGGTCGAGCCCATGCCCGGTGCCGATGGACACCATCAGGCGCCGCGGATCGACGTCGGGCGACCCGGCGTTCTCCCAGACCCGTCGGCCCAGCACCGTGGACATCCGCTGCAGGTAGGACAGCCGACGCAGTTCGACCCGCGTCAGCTCGTCCTCGAAATCCTCCAGCAGGTGGCCACCGATGCGGACCGGCAGGTCGTACTGCTCGACGAACGGGTCGTCGAGCAGCCGGATGCCGCTCTGCCCGTCCAGCAGCCGCTGCCAGGTGGTCTCCGCGTCGGTCGCCAAAGCGGTCGTCATCGCGAAACCGGTGACGACTACGTTGGGGAAGCCGTTCCCCGTAGCCAACGCTCCCATTACTGCTCTGAGAGTTCCTTCCTAGCTCAGTAGCGCCCGAACGCCAGAGCGACATTGTGACCACCGAAGCCGAACGAGTTGTTGATGGCGTACTGGTATTCGCCATACCGTGGCTCGCCCGCGACGACATCGAGATCGATCTCGGGGTCAGGGGTCTCGTAGTTCAGTGTCGGCGGAATCACGCCATCGCGCAGCGCAAGCACCGTCAGGATCGACTCCAGTGCCCCGACCGCCCCGATGGAGTGGCCGAGCGCCGACTTCGGCGCATACACCGCAGCGTGCTCCACCCCGGCCACCCGGATGGCGTTGGCCTCGGCGGTGTCGCCGATCGGAGTGGCGGTGGCGTGCGCGTTGACGTGGCTGATGTCCTTGGGGTCGAGACCCGCCGGTCTCCATCGCACGCTTCATCGCGTGGCCGGCCCGCTGGCCGTTCGGATGCCGGAGCCACCATGTGGAAGGCATCGGACGTGATGCCCGCACCCATCAGCCGGGCCAGCGGCTTTGCGCCGCGGGCCTTGGCGTGCTCCTCGGTCTCGATGACCATGAGCGCGCCGGCCTCGCCGAACACGAATCCGTCACGGTTCTTGTCGAAGGGCCGCGAGGCGCCTTCGGGATCGTCGTTGTTGGTCGACATCGCACGCATCATCGAGAACGCCGCGATCGGCAGCGCCTCGATACCGCCCTCGACACCACCGCATACGGCGATGTCCGCGTCGCCCATGACGATCTGGCGCCATGCGTGGGCGATGCCCTCCGAACCCGACGAGCACGCCGACACCGGGGTGATGACCCCGGCGCGCGCACCCAGCTCGAGGCCGATGACCGCAGCGGCGCCGTTGGGCATGATCATCTGAACGGCCAGCGGTGACACCTTGCGGGGCCCGCCCTCGTTCATCGCGTCATAGCGTCTCGACGATCTTCTCGCCGCCACCCAGACCGGTGCCGACGACGACCGCGAACCGGTCGGGGTCGACCTCGGGCTTACCTGCGGTCTCCCACAGCTGATTGCCGAGGTACTTGGCCATCCGCTGGACATACGACATGCGTCGCAGTTCCAGCCGCGTCATCAGTGGGTCAAGAGGCTCCTTGAGGTGCCCGCCGATCCGCACCGGCAGGTCCCACTTGGTGACGAACTCGTCCTCGAGTACGTGGATGCCGCTCTCTCCGGCCAGCAGACCCTTCCACGTGCTCTCGATGTCCGGCGCGAGCGGACGTCGTCGCGGTGACGGCGGTGACCACAACACTGGGGAAACCGCCGTTAGCAGTGGAAGGTTTGGTCACTTGTTGTCCGACATCTGTGCGCGGATTGCGGCAGCGGCCTCGGGGTTCTCTTCCTCGAGCTTCTGGATGTAGGTGACGACGTCACCGACGGTGCGCAGGCCCGCGAGGTCCTCGTCGGGGATCTTCACGCCGTACTTGTCCTCGGTCTGCACCGCGATCTCGACCATCGACAGCGAGTCGATGTCCAGGTCGTCGACGAACGACTTCTCCGGGGTGACCTCGGAGGGCTCGATGCCGGTGACCTCTTCGATGATCTCGGCGATGCCGGCGATGATTTCGTCCTGGGTGGTTGCCACGATGGCTCCTTCTAATTAGTTGTTACTGCCAACTGACGTTGGTATGTGGTTGTTGCTTCCCGGCGGGCCGGGAATCATTCCCCGGCGAGCTCGGCGAGCCCGTCCAGGTCAGCGGGGGATTTGACGGCATGCGTCGGCACCCCCCGAAGTTCACGTTTGGCGATCCCGGCGAGCGCCCCGGCAGGCGGGAACTCGACGATCGCCGACACATTCTGCTGACGCATGGTTTCGGTGCACAGGTCCCACCGCACCGGCTTGGTCATCTGATTCACCAGTTTGGCCATGGCGTCGGCGGCCGAGGCGACGGCTTGACCATCGGCGTTCGACAACAGCGTCGTGCGACGGCTCCGCGGTCGTTACAGATTCGGCGGCGGCCGCGTACCCCTCGGCTGCGGTCGCCATGTAGTGGGTGTGGAACGCCCCCGCGGTGGCCAGCTGCCGCACACGGGCCTTGGCCGGCGGATCCTCGGCGAGCTTGTCCAGCGCCGCCAGCGCCCCGGCGGCGACGATCTGACCGGCGGCATTGCGGTTGGCGGGGACCAGGTCGAGCGCTTCGAGGCGTTCCAGCACCTCGGCCTCGTCGCCGCCCAGCACCGCTGACATGCCGGTGGGCTCCAGCGCGCACGCCTTGGCCATCTCGGCGCCGCGGGTCGCGGCGAGCTTGACCGCGTCATCCGCGGAGATCACGCCCGCGATGGCGTATGCGGCGATCTCGCCGACCGAGTGGCCGGCCACCACGGTGTTCTTACCGTCCAGCACGCCGCGGCGAGTCAGTTCCTCGTGGGCAAGCAGGGTGGCGGCCACGACCAGCGGCTGCGTGACCGCGGTATCGGTGATCTCCTCAGCGGTCGCGGTGGTGCCCAGCCGGGCCAGGTCGAGCCCACTGATCTGCGACCATGTTGCGAGACGGTCAGCCGCACCCGGCAGCTCCAGCCATGGGCCGAGCATGCCGGGAGTCTGAGAGCCCTGTCCGGGCGCAAGTAACGCAAGCGCAGGTTGAAGTGGCACGTGTCTAAGAGAACACTGTGAAACCGCATTTGCGCGGTGTAAGAGATTATGAACCTCGTCTTATGTTTTTGTAGGTAATCCACAAAAGCGCATGTGATGCGACGCTATCGATACCGGTCCGCGACTTATTGGCCTGCGCTCTCCAGCGCTGCTTTTGACGAAGTGATGTCCGTCACCTGTTCGGTCCCGGTATTTCGCGTGCTGGCTAGGTGCGTTTGCCGACCGAGTCGGCCCACGGCTGGAGGCCACGCGGAGGACATAGGCATCGCGCGGAACCGTGGGATCGCGACCCGTGAAATCGGCGATCCGCTTGAGTCGATAGCGAACCGTGTTTGGATGAACGAACAATTTGCGCGCGCACGCCTCGATCGCGCCGCCTGAGTCCAGATAAGCGTCCAGCGTCTCGGCCAGCGCCGGACCTGCATCGTTCAACGGCCTCATGACTTCGACCTGCAATGCGGCGATCGGCGGTCGTGTCACCGAGCAGTGCCCGTTCGGGCAGGAGTTCGCGGGCTGCGACCGGCCGCGGCGCACCGGTCCAGCCGGCGACTGCGTTCATGCCCGCGATCGCTTCGGTGGCGCTGCGATGAGCGCCCGCCAACGTGGTCGCGGTCGGACCGATGACCACGGGGCCCTCGGCGAAGACCGTCATCAGCTCGGTGAGGAATCGGTCGGTTGCCGACAGCCCGCCCGACACGATCGCCACCAGCCAGGTGCCGTGCACGTCGGACAGCGCGGCACGGCCGTGGCGGCTGGCCACATCGTGGACGTCCTCGCCGGCGAAGTCGCTTCGGTCCGGACGCGGTAGACCCACGATCACGGTGGCCGGGGCGGTGGCGTCCCAGTTCAGTGCGGCGGCCTGGGACTGCAGCTCGGGTCCGGTGTCCCCGCGCACGACGGCGTCGACGACGTTGGCCTCCATTCGGGTGTCCCATGCGCCGCGCGCCTCGGCCTGGTCGGCGTAGGCGGTGGCGGCGGCGAACGCGAGATCTCGGCTGTAGCGCAGGATTCCGGCTGTCAGTGCGGTCAACTGTTCGTCGGAGCGGGCCAACAGCGGCACCACCTCTTCGCAGTACTCCATGGTGACGCGGACCATCTCGACCGACTGCCGCAGCGCGATGCGCCGTCGGAGATCCTGCGGGACCACCTCGAACGCCTGCGCCGTGTAGCTGACGTTGCTCTGCGGATCGCGCATCCACTCGACGAAGTTGACCACCGCGGTCTGCACCACCAACTGCACGCTGGCACGCTGTGAGGCCTCGAGTTCGGCGAAGAACGGCAGCCGCTGTTCCATGGCGCGTACCGCCTCGGTGGCCAGCCGGCCGGAGTACTGCTTCAAGCCGCCGCAACACGACGTCGGGCACCGTTTCCAGTACCTCGACCGTGGACTTCGGCGGAACGAACCGATTGTCGGGCATCCAATAAAGGCTACGCCACAGTTCTGGAGGAATCCTCCAACCGGTCAGGCGACGCCGGGTGGAATGTCGTGGCCTAGGCCACTCCGGGGTCCGAGGTCTGCTCGGGTGCGGCCATGACATCGTCGATCCGATACTTGTTCGCCGCATCGACGGCGACGGACTGATCGATGTTGCCGTCGCGCGCCAGTCCCTCCAGCACGGCGACCGCGACCGACTCGGCATCGGTGTTGTAGTAGCGCCGCGCGGCGGGCCGGGTGTCGGAGAAGCCGAAGCCGTCGGTGCCCAGCGTCACGTAGGTGCCCGGCACCCACGGCCGGATCTGCTCGGGCACCGCCCGCATCCAGTCCGACACCGCGATGACCGGTCCGGCCGCGTCCTTCAGCGCCGTGGTGACGAAGGGAGTACCCGCAGGACGGTCGGGGTGGCGCAGTCGCTGCTTCTCGATCTGCACCCCGTCGCGGTTCAGCTCGTTCCAACTGGTCACCGACCACACGTCGGCGGCGACGTCCCATTCGTCGGCCAGCAGCTCCGCGGCCCGCAATGCCTCGGGCATCGCGACGCCGGACGCCAGGATCTGCGCGGTGTGCGACCGCTTCTCCGGGGCCGGCCGGTACCGGTAGATGCCGCGCAGCAGCGCCTCGACGTCGAGGCCTTCCGGCTCGGCGGGCTGCTCGTAGGGCTCGTTGTAGATCGTGATGTAGAAGTAGACGTTCTCCGGGTCCTCGCCGAACATGCGGGCCAGCCCGCTCTCGACGATGTAGGCGATCTCGTAGGCGAACGCCGGGTCGTAGGCCACCACCGCCGGATTGGACGACGCCAGCAGCAACGAATGCCCGTCGGCGTGCTGCAGGCCCTCGCCGACCAGGGTGGTACGCCCGGCGGTGGCGCCGAGCACGAAACCGCGGGCCATCTGGTCGGCCGCGGCCCAGAAGCCGTCTCCGGTGCGCTGGAAGCCGAACATCGAGTAGAAGATGTACAGCGGGATCATCGGCTCGTTGTGGGTGGCGTACGACGTGCCCACCGCGGTGAACGACGCCGTCGAGCCGGCCTCGTTGATGCCCTCGTGCAGGATCTGGCCAGATTTCGCTTTCCTTGTACGCCAACATCAGATCGGCGTCCACGGCGGTGTACAGCTGCCCGTTGCGGTTGTAGATCTTCAGGCTCGGGAACCACGAGTCCATCCCGAAGGTGCGCGCCTCGTCGGGAATGATGGGGACGATCCGTTTGCCGATTTCCTTGTCGCGCAACAGTTCCTTGAACGTGCGCACGGTCGCCATCGTCGTGGCGACCTCCTGGTTGCCCGAGCCCTTCTTGAGTGCCTTGTAGGTATCGCGCCCGGGCAACGGCAGAACCTTGCTTGAGTGCGACGTTCGGGCAGGAATCCGCCCAAGCGCCCGCCGCCGCTCGAGCATGTAGCGGATCTCGGGGGCCTCCGGGCCGGGGTGGTAGTACGGCGGGAGGTAGGGGTTCTCCTCGAGCTGTTCATCGCTGATCGGGATGCGCGTGGAGTCGCGGAAGTACTTGAGATCCTGCAGCGCAAGCTTTTTCATCTGGTGCGTGGCATTGCGGCCCTGGAAGTGGGCGCCCAGCGAGTAGCCCTTGATGGTCTTGGCCAGGATCACGGTCGGCTGGCCCTTGTGATCGATCGCGGCGCGGTAGGCGGCGTAGACCTTGCGGTAGTCGTGGCCGCCGCGCTTGAGGTTCCAGATCTCGGCATCGGACATCTTCTCGACGAGCTGCCTTGGTGCGCGGGTCGCGGCCGAAGAAGTGGTCGCGCACATACGCGCCGTCGTTGGCCTTGTAGGTCTGGTAATCGCCGTCGGGCGTGGTGTTCATCAGGTTCACCAGCGCGCCGTCGCGGTCGGCGTGCAGCAGGGTGTCCCATTCGCGGCCCCACACCACCTTGATGACGTTCCAGCCGGCGCCGCGGAAGAAGGACTCCAGCTCCTGGATGATCTTGCCGTTGCCGCGCACGGGGCCGTCGAGGCGCTGCAGATTGCAGTTGATGACGAAGGTCAGGTTGTCCAGCCCCTCGTTGGCCGCCACCTGGATCAGGCCGCGGCGACTCGGGCTCGTCCATCTCGCCGTCGCCCAGGAACGCCCACACATGCTGGTCGGAGGTGTCCTTGATGCCGCGGTCGTCAGGTAGTGGTTGAACCGGGCCTGATAGATCGCGTTCATCGGGCCCAGGCCCATCGACACGGTCGGGAACTCCCAGAAGTCGGGCATCAGACGCGGGTGCGGATACGACGGCAGCCCGCCGCCGGGATGGCTGTGCTCCTGGCGGAAACCGTCGAGCTCATCGGCGGTCAGCCGGCCCTCGAGGAACGCGCGCGCGTAGATGCCCGGCGACGCGTGGCCCTGGATGAAGACCTGGTCACCGCCGCCGGGGTGCGCTTTGCCGCGGAAGAAGTGGTTGAACCCGACCTCGTAGAGCGCCGCCGAGGAGGCATATGTCGAAATATGTCCGCCGACACCGACTCCGGGTCGCTGTGCGCGGTGCACCATGATCGCGGCGTTCCACCGGATCCAGGCCCGGTAACGGCGTTCGACGTCCTCGTCGCCGGGAAACCACGGCTCCAGTTCGGTCGGGATGGTGTTGACATAGTCGGTCGACGTCAGCGCCGGGATCGCCACCCGCTGCTCGCCGGCACGCTCCAGCAGCCGCAACATCAGATAGCGGGCCCGGGCCGGCCCCGACCGCGCGAGCAGCTCGTCGAACGACTCCAGCCACTCACCGGTCTCTTCGGTGTCGATATCAGGCAGATACGAGGCGACACCCTCACGGATCACCCGAACCCGGTCGGGTTCGGCTGCACTGCTGGAGTTTTGGGCCAGGTCCTGGCGCGCGAACTCGGTGGTCAACTTCCGCTCCTTGTTAGGCGGGTACGTGCTGGGGTGATCAGGGCGGATGTTTTCCGCACGTGTCCATCCTTCTCCAATCCTGCACTACGCGCACCGGTGGGGGCATGCACTGGAATGAACCCGCGATTGCGGATCGAACCCGGTAACGTCTGCAGACCGTGGTGACCGGTTGGCAATGTCCCAGACGCCTGCGGGTCGCCGCTCTTGCGGTCGGCAGTTCCGCCGCCGCGGCGATGATCGTCGTCGGCTGTAGCAATGTCGTCGACGGCACGGCATCGGTCGATGTCGCCGATGCCCCGGTCTACAAGGCGTCGGTGTCGGCGTCGATCTCGGCGTCGGTCTCCAGTTCCAGTGCGCGCGAGTCCGAGCGGCAGGAGTCGCTCACCACGGGAGGCGGTGCACACCGTCGTGTGAGTCGCTGAGCACCAGCAGCGTCGATGCGATCACCGCCGTCAACGCCTACGTCGATGCCTTCAACCAGAGCGCCGCCGATGCCGACTCCAGGGCGAGACCGGCGATCGACGCCCTCAACCACAGCGCTGACCTGGTCGCAGGCAGTGTGTCCGATCCGCTGACGCCCGAGTTGGAGGACGCGATGCAGGCCTGGGTCGACGCCGCACGGGGCCTGGCGGTGGCAATCGCGGGTAATTACGGGTCCGATGAATTCAACGCCGCGATCACCGAACTGAACGATTCGAAAACCACCGCGCTGAACCTCTGCGATGCCGCATATTGACTCAGAAATATTGACTTAGAACGACGAACCTGACCGCCAGTGAGTGGCGGGAGCGCCCCGTCGTGCGACGATAGGGCTGGACGCACAACGCGCCGAGAGCTGGCTGAAGGAGGACCGACGGTGGTCGCGGCGGACGACGCCCCGAGCTACGCCCGAAGACTGGGCATCCAAAAAGATCAGGTTGTGCAGGAGTTGGGCTGGGACGAGGACACCGACGACGACATCCGGGCCGACATCGAGGAAGCGTGCGGCGGTGAGCTGCTCGACGAAGACGCCGACGAGGTGATCGACGTCGTGATGTTGTGGTGGCGCGACGACGACGGCGACCTGGTCGACCGTCTGATGGACGCCATCACGCCGCTGGCCGACGATGGCGTCATCTGGGTGGTCACCCCGAAGACGGGCCAGCCCGGACACGTGCAGCCCGCCGAGATCGCGGAGTCCGCGCCGACTGCGGGCCTGATGCAGACCTCGTCGGCGAATCTCGGCGACTGGATCGCCAGTCGGCTGGTCCAGCCGAAGTCGAAAGCCGCCGGTAGGCACTGATGTGGGCCCACGCCCGAAGGGCAGGGGACGCTTGCGCGAAGAAGAGACGGGCGATGAGTCAATGATCGACGTCGGAACCGAGGCGCCGGACTTCACGCTGAAGGACCAGAACGGGCAGCCGGTCACCCTGAGCGACTTCCGGGGCGCCAAGAACGTGCTGGTGGTGTTCTTCCCGCTGGCGTTCACGGGGATCTGTCAGGGTGAGCTCGACGAGATCCGCGATCACCTGCCGGATTTCGAGAACGACGACACCGCGACGCTGGCCGTCTCGGTGGGGCCGCCGCCGACCCACAAGGTCTGGGCCACGCAGAGCGGATTCGAGTTTCCGGTGCTGTCGGACTTCTGGCCGCACGGCGCGGTGGCGCAGGCCTACGGCGTGTTCAACGACGCCGCCGGGATCGCCAACCGCGGCACTTTCGTGGTCGACCGCACCGGCATCGTCCGATTCGCCGAGATGAAGGAGCCGGGAGAGGCTCGCGACCAGGCGGTGTGGACCGCAGGCATTGGCGGCGCTGAAATCCGATTGATGGATTTCGTGTCCTAAGTCGTCAACGTGTAATTTGCCCAGACGAGGGCGCGTAGCTCAGTGGTAGAGCTCTGGTTTTACACACCAGCGGTCGGCGGTTCGATACCGTCCGCGCCCACAATTGGTCAGAACGCCAAGCCGTATACGAACGAGCCGATCGGCACAGCCAACGGCGCAACGCGCCGATGCTGATCCAGGTCGCTGTCCGCGCCGGGCTACATCGGCGCCTGCGGCGGGATCACCGTTCTCGAACTTGCGCAAGTTGTGGCCAGCAGGTTGGCCAATTGAGCCTTCGATCTGTCGAAAGCCGCCGTGTACGCGGGCCTGGCCGAGCCGCTGATCGCCGCCACATCGCGACGCTGTGCTGGAATCGGAGCTATGACGCATCCAGAATCCCTGACCATGTCGCTAGAAGAGGCGATGCGAACCCAGCGGGCAATTCGTCGGATCAAACCCGACCCGGTCGACGACGCACTCCTGCTGCACATCCTCGAACTGGCCATGAAGGCGCCGACCGGCTCCAACGCCCAGAACTGGGAGTTCATCGTGGTCAAAGACCGCGAGGTCGTCGCGAAACTCGGCCGACTGAACCGCACGGCCATCAACCTGGGCGGCGAGATGTACAAGCGCATGCTCGGAAACCGCATGGACGAGAAGATGTTGCGCAACGAGAAGGCCGTGCGGTGGCAGGCCGAACACTTCGACGAAATCCCCGTCGTCATCGTTGCTTGTCTCAAAGGTGTTGTCCCGCTTTGGCCGCCGGTCGCGGTTACCAGCGCCTACGGTTCCATCTATCCCGCCGTTCAGAACCTCCTGCTGGCCGCACGCGCCGCCGGCCTGGGGGCCGCGCTGATCACCATCCCGCTGTGGAGCAAGCTGCTGGCAAGGCGGGCCCTCGGCCTGCCGTGGAACGTCACTCCATGCGCGGTGATCCCACTCGGCTGGCCGATCGGCAAGTACGGACCGACGACGCGCCGGCCCGTCGGAGAACTGGTTTCACTCGACCGGTATGGCAACCGCGCGTTCATGTAAGGCTGGGCACGTGGACTTCGAGCTGAACCGCAAGGATCTACACGACAGCCGCTTCGTCAACGCAGATCCGCCATCGCTGGCCGAGGGCGAGGCGTTGCTGCGGATCGAGTCGTTCGGGCTGACCTCGAACAACATCACCTACGCCGTGTTCGGCGACGCGATGAACTACTGGGGCTTCTTCCCGGCGTCGGACCCGGACTGGGGGAAGTTGAACGTCTGGGGCTACGCGCACGTCGAGGAGTCGCGCAGTTCCGGCCTGTCGGAGGGCATGCGGGTCTACGGCTACCTGCCGTGCGCCAGCCACCTGGTGGTCAGGCCCTCCCGACGTCGACGAGAAGGGCTTCGTCGACGCCGCGCCGCACCGCGCCGATCTGCCATCGGCGTACCAGGGTTACCGCGACGTCAAGGCCGATCCCGTCTATTCGGCCGAGCGCGAGGCCGAGCACATCCTGTTCTTCCCGCTGTTCTTCACGTCGTTCCTCATCGACGATTTCCTTGCCGACGAGGACTTCTTCGGCGCGGACACCATCGTCATCTCCAGCGCGTCGTCCAAGACGGCCATCATCGCGGCGTACCTGCTGGCCAAGCGCGACGGCATCACGGTCGTGGGACTGACGTCGCAGGGCAACCGCGAGTTCGTCGCGGGGCTGGACATCTACGACTCGGTGTGCCTGTACGACGCCGTGTCTGAGCTTCCCGGCGACCGTGCGGTGTACGTCGACATCTCGGGTGACGGTGGGGTGCGCACCGACGTGCACGCCCACTACGGCGATCGCCTGGCGCATAGCTCCACGGTCGGCGCAACGCACTGGACCGAAATAGCGCAGGGGGCAGGCGAACTCGCGGGGCCGAGCCCGGTGTTCTTCTTCGCGCCTGATCGAATCACGAAGCGCGGCAACGACTGGGGGACCGTCGAGCTCGACCGCAAGGTCGCCGAGTCGTGGGCGCCGTTCGCACAGTGGGCCGCCGGCTGGCTACGCGTTGAGCGAATCACGACCGAGGACGAGATCCGACGGGCGTATCTCGACCTGCTCGACGGGAAGGTCGACCCGGCGACGGGCATAGTCGTGACGCTCAGCTAGGCGGCGCGAAGAACTCCAGCGCGATGCCGTCGGGGTCGCGGAAACTCAATCCCGACCCGTAGCTCTCGTCGACGATGCCGCTGTGCTCGACACCGAGGGTGTTGAGCCGTTCGACCCAGCTCTCGAGTTCGGCGCGGTTCGCGCATCCGAAGCCGACATGGTCCAGCCCCACCCGGAACTCGGTGAATCGTTCGTCGGGCGCCTGCTGGTCGTGCTGATGGATGCCGAACAGGGTGCCGTTGTCGAAAGCCCACACCAGATGGTGGAAACCGGCGTCGGTGTGCTCGTCAAGGACGGGTTCGGCCTCGAGCAGGGCCCGGTACCAAGGGCCACTCACTTCGAGGTCGCGCACCGTCAGCGCGACATGGTTAAGGGCCGGGAACGTCATCGTGGACTCCTCGCTGTTGTGTCTGTGGTGATCATGGACCTCCGGCCAGCTGATTGTGAGCGAACCATCTTGTGAGACGCTGCCGGGGTGCCAGCGCCCACACCGTCGTGCCCGTGTCGCCGGGCTAGCGACGGGCTGGCTTGCCGACTTGCTGTTCGGCGACCCCCGCCGGGGTCATCCGGTGGCGTTGTTCGGCCGCGGCGCAGCGGCTTTCGAGCGGCTGAGCTACGCCGACACCCGCAGCGCCGGTGTCGTGCACGCCGCCGCCCTGCTCGGGGCTCTCGGCGCGGTGGGCGCGCTGATCGAGCGAGCGGGAGGGCGCGTGGGAGCAGCCTGCGGTCATGGCCACTGACGACCTTCGTGGCGCTGGGTGGGACGTCGCTTGCGCGCACGGGCGATGAGATGGCGGCCCATCTCGCGACGGGCGACGTGGACAGCGCCCGGCGCCTGCTGCCGTCACTGTGCGGTCGCGATCCGTCCGTTCTCGACGCCGACGGCCTCGCCAGAGCGGCGCTGGAATCGGTCGCCGAGAACACCTCCGACGCGCAGGTCGCGCCGATGCTCTGGGGTGCCGTCGGCGGGGTGCCCGCGATTCTGGTGTACCGGGGCGCCAACACCCTGGACGCGATGATCGGCCACCGCTCGCCGCGTTATGCCCGATTCGGCTGGGCGGCAGCGCGTTTCGACGACGCAGCCAACTATGTCGCCGCTCGCGCGACCGCGGTCCTGGTCATCGTGTGCGCACCGGTGGTTGGCGGGTCACCGCTGGGAGCGTGGCGGGCATGGCGGCGTGACGCGGCACGCCATCCCAGCCCCAACGCCGGTGTCGTGGAGGCCGCGTTCGCCGGCGCGCTGGGGGTGCGGCTGGGCGGCCCGACCCAGTACGCCCACGAACTCGAGATCCGTCCGACCCTTGGCGACGGTCCGACCGCCGGAGGTCTCCGACCTCGCCCGGGCCGTGCGCCTGTCGCGTGCGGTGCAGGTGGCGGCCGCCGATCGTGGCGGTGGTCCTCAGCGGCGCCGGCCGTAGCGGTCGGCGAGCTTCGCCTCCGTCGTGACCGGCGCGTCGGGCTTCGTCGCCTCTTTGGCCGCCTTCTCCCGTCGGCGCTGCTGGATCTCTGCGCGCACGAAGTAACCCAGGCCGATCGGCGCGATGATGCCGAACGCGATCCACTGGATGCCGTACGAGAGGAACGGACCCGCGTCGAGGTGGGGCAACCCGATGACGCCGAGTCCGCCCGGCTGATCCTCGACCAACTGCAGGTACGACCCCGCCAGCGGCACACCGGTGACCGTGGCGATCTGCTCGATGTTGATCGAGTACACCTGCTGCGCGCCGTCCTGCGCGGAACGGCTCCTTGCCCTGCACCAGTCCTTCGGAATCCCGCAACCGGGCGGTGATGGTCACCGATCCGGTCGGCGGCGCCGGAATCGCGGGCACCTTCGAGCCGCCCTTCGGGACGCACATAGCCGCGGTTGACGAGCACGGTCGGACCGCCGTCGACCGCGAAGGGCACCAGCACCTCGAACGCCGGTTCGCCTTCGACCGCCCTCAGCCGGGCCAGCACCTGGGAGTCGGGCAGGTACCGCCCGGTGGCGGTGACGCGGCGCCACTGGTCATCGGGTGCGGACGAATCCTGTTGCGGTAACAGCGTTGTCACCGGTACCGGGTCGGCGGTGACGGAATGCGAGATCTGGGAGTTCTCCCGCGACGTCTTGGTGTTCTTGCCGAGCTGCCACGGTGCCAGCACGGTGAAACACAGGTAGGCGAACGCGACCACCACGACCAGCAGCGCCAGCCAGGACGGGCGCAGCAAGAAGGCCCAGCGGCGGACTATGTTGCGGCTCTTCTCTGCGTTCATCGCCGTCTAGCTTGCGATTCCGCGCTCGGCGAGTTGCTCGTCGACCCACTCGTGCAGCCCGGGCAGGGACGCGTCGATCACCGCGTAGACGTCCTCGAAATCGTCGTGGTCGCCGTAATAGGGGTCCTCGACGTCGTGCGCATGTGCGCCCTGACGCGGGTCGAACGACCGCAGCATCCGCAGCCGGTCCGCCTCGACGCCCATCTCCTGCAGCATTCGGACGTGGTTTCGGCCCAGCGCGACGACGAGGTCGGCGGACAGATGGTCGGTGTTGATCTGTGCGGCGCGGTGCGCAGTGGGGTAGCCGTGGGCGCGCAGCACATGGCTGGCCCGCCGGTCCGCGGGTTCGCCTTCGTGCCAGCCCCCGGTTCCGGCACTCGTCACCCGGACCGCGTCGGCCAGGCCGCGCTCGCTGATCTGGTGGGCGAACATCTTCTCCGCCATCGGCGAGCGGCAGATGTTGCCCGAGCAGATGAAGGTGATGTGCAGTAGGCGGGAGGTTTCAGACACCGGAGCGCTCCGGCGGCGACATTAGACACCGAGCACCTCCCGCAGGTCCGCCACGGTCGCGACGTGCGCGTGGGGGGCCACCGCGTCGGGGCCGTCGAAGTCCGCGCGGCCGTATCCCCAATCGACCACCACGGTGTCGATGCCGTGCTCGGCGGCGCCTTCGACGTCGTGTGAGCGGTCGCCGACCATCAGCATCCGGTCCGGCAGCGGCGCCAGCTGGCTCAGCGCATGCTTGACGACCTCGGATTTGGTGGCGCGTGAGCCGTCGAGGCTGGCGCCCGCGATGACCTCGAAGTGCTCGTCGAGGCCGAAGTGGGCGAGGATCCGGTGCGCGGTCGGCTCGGCCTTCGAGGTGGCCACCGCCAGCCGAACCCCCGCGGTCCGCAGGTCGGCGAGCAGTGCGGGGATCCCGTCGAACGGACGGTTCATCGCCCAGCCGCGGGACGTGTAGTCCTCGCGGTACGCGGCGATCGCGGCATCGGCGTGCTCACCGAGACCCATATCGCGCAGCGTGTGATGCATCGGAGGGCCCACGATCATGGGTGCCAGGTCGCCGTCGGGGACGACGGCGCCGATCGAGCCCAACGCATGCCGGAAGCTGGCCACGATGCCCTGTGCCGAATCGGTCAGGGTTCCGTCGAGGTCGAAGATCACCAGCTGCGGGCAGGACGTCACGAACTCATTGTCCCCGACGGCCCACTACTGTCGTGATGTGGCAAGCCGATCCCGCCCGGGGGCGCGCTATCACGGCGACCAGGCCGCAGGCCCGGGCATGCTGGACTTCGCCGTCAACGTCCGCGCCGACCGGCCGCCGTCCTGGCTGGTTGACCGGCTCGCCGCCCGGATGGCCGATCTCGGCAGGTATCCCAGCGGTGCCGACGAGGAACGGGCGCGCGCCGCCGTCGCCGCCAGACACTCGCGCAACCCCGACGAGGTTGTCCTGCTCGGCGGGGCAGCCGAAGGATTCGCACTCGTGCCCCATCTGCAGCCGCGGACTGCGGCACTCATCGCGCCGTCCTTCACCGAGCCCGAAGCCGCGCTGGCCGCGGCCGGGGTCCCGTTCCGCCACGTCGTGCTCGCCCCGCCGTACCACCTGGCCGACGGCGCCGTGCCCGAGGACGCCGACCTCGTCATCGTCGGGAACCCGACCAACCCGACCTCGGTGCTGCACACCCGCGAGCAGATCGCAGCGCTGCGCAGGCCGGGCCGCATCGTCGTCGTCGACGAGGCGTTCGCCGACGCGGTGCCCGGCGAGGCGGAGTCGCTGGCGGCCGAGGCGTTGCCCGACGTCGTGGTGCTGCGCAGCCTCACGAAAACCTGGGCGCTGGCGGGCCTGCGCGTGGGCTACGCGCTGGGTCCCGCCGAACTGCTCGAGCGGATCACCGCGCGGCGCCCGCACTGGCCGCTGGGCACACTGCAGCTGGAGGCGATCACCGCCTGCAGCACACCCGAAGCCGTTGCGGAGGCCGACCGCGGCGCGCAACGGCTACGTGGCCTGCGCGCCGAGATGGTCGACGCTCTGACTAGCATCGGGGTGGATGTCGTCGACGGATGCGCGCCCTTTGTCCTCTTCGCGGTCGAGGATGCCGAGCTGATGCGAAAGCACCTCGACGGCAAGGGTATTGCTGTGCGCCGATGTGACACCTTCGTTGGGCTGGACGGCCAGTTCCTGCGTGCTGCGGTGCGGCCTGAGTGGCCGGTGCTGATCGAGGCGATGGCCGAGGTGACGACTTGAGCGCGCGGAGCCGCCCGGTCGGCGACATCAGACCACGGCTGTCGGACGTCATCGACGTTCTCGAGGCGGCGTATCCGCCGAATCTGGCGCAGGACTGGGATTCGGTGGGCCTGGTCTGCGGTGACCCGTCGGAGACCGTCGAGACGGTGACGGTCGCGGTCGACGCCACCGCAGCCGTTGTCGCCGAGGTGCCCGACGGAGGTCTACTGCTCGCGCATCATCCGCTGCTGCTGCGTGGGGTCGACACCGTCGCCGCCGACACCGCCAAAGGCGCGCTGCTGCACCAGATGATCCGCACCGGACGGGCGCTGTTCACCGCGCACACCAACGCCGACGCTGCGTCGCCGGGAGTGTCGGACGCACTGGCCGACGTGCTGGGTCTCGCGGTGGAGGAGGTCCTCGCTCCGATCCCGACCGGAACGGGTCTGGACAAATGGGTGGTCTTCGTACCCGTCGAAAACGCCGACTGCGGTCTCCGAGGCGATGTTCGGCGCGGGCGCCGGACGCATCGGTGACTACTCGCACTGCAGCTGGACCGCGGCGGGCATCGGCCAGTTCCTCCCGCACGACGGCGCCGCGCCGGCCATCGGCGCCGTCGGAACCGTCGAGCGGGTGCCAGAGCAACGGGTGGAGATGATCGCGCCGTCGCGGGTGCGGGGCCATGTGCTGTCTGCGATGCGCGCGGCGCACCCCTACGAGGAACCCGCCTTCGACGTCTTCGAACTGGCGCCGCTGCCCGGCGGCGTCGGACTGGGTCGCGTCGGATCGCTGGCGAAACCAGAGTCGTTGTCGGCCTTCGTCTCGCGCGTGCACGATGCGCTACCGGGCACGTCGTGGGGTATTCGCGCGTCCGGCGATCCCGAGGCCACGGTGTCCCGGGTTGCGGTCTGCGGCGGAGCCGGTGATTCGCTGCTCGATACCGTCGCGGGTGCCGGGGTACAGGCCTACGTCACCGCGGATCTGCGGCACCACCCCGCCGACGAGCACCGGCGCGCATCCGAGGTGGCGCTTGTCGACGTCGCGCACTGGGCAAGCGAATACCCCTGGTGCGCGCAGGCGGCCGACGTGCTGCGCGGTCATTTCGGTGAGGCTTTACCCGTTCGAGTGTCAGCGGTTCGTACTGACCCCTGGAATGTCGAGAGAACGAGGCATGAAAGCTGAAGTAGTCCAACAACGTTCGCTACTCGAACTGGCAGAGCTCGACGCGGAGCGCGGCCGGATCGAGCATCGGGCTGCCAACCTCGCCGAGTCGAAGCGGCTCGAAGCCGTCCAGGCGACCCACCTCGAGGCCAACGACCGGCTGGCCGCACTGCAGATCGCGCTGGAAGACCTTGACGAGCAGGTGACGAAGTTCGAAGCCGAGATCGATGCGGTCCGCCAGCGCGAGGATCGCGACCGCAACCTGCTGGACTCGGGCGCCACAGACGCCAAGCAGCTCACGGAGTTACAGCACGAACTGGAGACACTCGAGCGCAGGCAGTCCTCGCTGGAGGACTCGCTGCTGGAGGTGATGGAGCGTCGGGAGGAACTGCAGAACCAGCAGGCGGCCCAGCTCACGAAGATCGACGAACTGCAGAACGAACTGGCAGAGGCCCAACAGGCGTGCGATGAGGCGCGCACCGAACTCGACCGCCTGCGCAACCAATCCTTGTCGCGGCGCGACGAACTCGTTGCCGGCCTGGACGCTGAACTGGTGTCGCTGTACGAGCGCCAGCGGACCCGCGGCGGCGCGGGTGCGGGCCTGCTGCAGGGTGGCCGGTGCGGCGCATGCCGGATCGAGATCGACCGGGGCGAACTGGCCAGGATCTCCGCCGCTGCCGAGGACGACGTGCTTCGTTGCCCCGAATGCGGTGCGATCCTGTTGCGGGTCAAGGGAACCGGAGCATGAAAGTCATCGTCGAGGCCGACGGGGGATCGCGCGGCAACCCGGGCCCAGCAGGCTATGGCGCGGTGGTGTGGACGGCGGACCACAACACCGTTCTCGCCGAACGCAAGCAGGCGATCGGCCATGCCACCAACAACGTCGCGGAATACAGCGGGCTCATCGCCGGCCTCGAGGAGGCCGCGAATCTCGGCGCCTCCGAGGTCGAGGTCAATATGGACTCCAAGTTGGTGGTGGAGCAGATGTCGGGCCGCTGGAAGGTCAAGCATCCCGACATGGCGCCGCTGCATCAACAGGCCGCCACATTGTCGACGCGATTCGATCGGGTCACCTATACATGGGTGCCGCGGGAGAAGAACAGCCATGCCGACAGGTTGGCCAACGAGGCGATGGATGCGGCCGCCGAATTGGACACGTCCGCGCCGGAACCGAAGACGGAACAGCGTTCCAACCCCGCGGGCTGGACCGGCGCGCGGGGTGCGCCGACCCGATTCCTGTTGCTGCGTCATGGACAGACCGAATTATCGGTGGAGCGCAGGTATTCGGGCCGCGGCAATCCGGCGCTGACTGACCTCGGCCGTCGCCAGGCCGAGGCAGCGGCACAGTTCCTGGCGGCCAAGGGCAACGTCGCTGCCGTCATCACATCGCCACTCCAGCGCGCCTATGACACCGCCGAGGCTGCGGCGAAAGCGCTGGGTCTCGACGTGACCGTCGACGCCGATCTGATCGAGACGGACTTCGGTGGGTGGGAGGGGCTGACCTTCAGTGAAGCCGCCGACCGCGATCCGGGATTGCACAGACGCTGGTTGCGCGACACCAGCGTGTCGCCGCCCGACGGGGAGAGCTTCGACGCCGCGGCCGAGCGTGTCGGCAGGGCGCGGGCGCGGATCATCTCCGAGCACCCCGGTGAGACCGTGCTGTTGGTGTCTCACGTGACGCCGATCAAGACGCTGCTCCGCATCGCGCTCGATGCCGGTCCGAGCATTCTCTACCGGATGCATCTGGACCTGGCGTCGCTGTCGATCGCCGAGTTCTATCCCGACGGCGCGGCCTCGGTACGTCTGGTCAATCAAACCGCCTACCTCGGCTAGGAGGTCGCCCGATGAGGGTGTTGGTCTCCGGGGCGAGCGTTGCGGGCCCGACATTGGCGTACTGGCTGAGCCGAGACGGCTTCCGTGTCACCGTCGTCGAGCGGTCGCCCACGCTGCGCAAGGCCGGCGGGCATGCCGTCGACCTGTTCAAGCCGGCGATGGATATCGCCGACAAGATGGGCGTGCGGGCAGATATCGAGGCGAAGGCCACCGGCACCGACGTCATCGAGGCCTACCTTGAGGGGCGAGACCGTCGCTACGTGATCGACATCGGTCGGCTGATGAGCGCGGTCTCCGATCGGCACGTCGAGATCATGCGCGACGACCTTTCGCAGATCTTGTACGACGCCTGCCGTGATCACGTCGACTTCCGCTTCGGCGAGTCGATCGCGCAGATCACCGAGGACACAGCCGGAGTCGACGTCATGTTCGAGGGCGGGTCGTCGGAGCGGTTCGATCTGGTGATCGGCGCGGACGGGTTGCATTCGAATGTCCGGCGACTGGTCTTCGGTCCGGAGTCCGACTACGCCACCTGGATCGGGGCTTACCTGGCGGTCGCCAGCGTCCCGAATTACCTCGAATTGCGCGGTCGCACGGTGATGACCTGTGGCGTCGACCGGATGGCAGGCCTGTACAGCGATGCGCAGATGGGCGACGCGCGGGCGATCTTCTTGTTCCGACCCCCGCATGAACTCGACTATGACTACCGCGATGTAATGGGGCAGAAGCTGTTGCTGCGCAATATGTTCGAGGGACTCGGCCCCTCGGTTACCCGGTTGCTCGACGAAGCGCAGCGCGCCGACGCCTTCTACCTGGATTCGATCACCCAGTTGCGCATGGAGAGTTGGTCGCGCGGGCGGGTGAGCCTCGTCGGCGACGCCGGCTATTGCCCGGGCCCCGCCGTCGGAGGAAGCACCAGCCTCGCGGTGGTCGGCGCGTACGTACTGGCCGGTGAACTTGCCGTCGCCGGTGGCGATCACGCCCGTGCGTTCGACGCCTACGAAGCGGCGATGGCTGACTACGTGATCGCCAGCCGCAAGTTCGCGATCGGTGCCGCCAAACGGCTGCTGCCGCGGAGCCGTTGGGGCCTATGGGCATTCATCGGAACCGGGCTGTTGGTGGGCCATCTTCCGGTCGTGGTGACGCGGGCGTTGACCAAGATGACCCCGCGGACCGTGCGGTTACATGACGCGATGACGGTCAAAGACTATCGGGCCTAGCCGTGCAGATGCAGCCGTTCACCGTGCACCCCGAATATCGTGATCGCCTCGGCGGGGCCGTCGACCACGCCGAACCAGTGCGGTGTCCATGTCGAGAACTCAACGGCCTCACCAGGTTTGACCGTGAAGTCACGCTCTCCGAGTATCAGCCGGACCTGACCGGATAGCACGTACATCCACTCCTGGCCCTCATGGACCGGTAGCTGGGCGGGCGGCGTACGTCGTTTGGAACTGATCCGGATCTTGTACGCGTGCAACCCACCTGCGGCCTGCCGGGTCAGCGGCCAGTAGGTGATTCCGTGGCTGGTGTGCGAACTGGCCCGCACCCGCGGATCCTCCGCCTCGGGGGCGCGGAGCAGCTCGTCGGTGCTCACCGAGAGCGCGGCGGCGAGGCGGGGGAGATGGTCGAGTGCAAGCCGCCGCTTGCCCGACTCGAGGCGACTCAAAGTCGACACGTCGATGCTCGATCGGCCCGCCACCTCTTCGAGCGTGAGCCCACGCTGCATGCGCAGGTCACGCAGGCGCCGACGGACTCGCTGATCGACGCTGATTTCGTCATTTGCCTGCATGGCAAGAAAGCTTGGCACTTCACCCATGGCGGCTGCAAGGTGGAGACATGGACAACTTGTGGGACTGCATCATCGTCGGAGGCGGTGCCGCCGGCCTGAGCGCAGGGCTGGTACTCGGGCGGGCGCGGCGAAATACCCTGCTGGTCGACGCCGGAGCGCAGAGCAATCTGGCAGCTCATGGCATCGGCGGCCTGCTCGGGCACGACGGCCGCAGCCCGGCCGAGCTCTACGACACCGGACGCCGTGAGCTGACGGCGTATCCGAGCGTGGAGGTGCGCACCGGCGAGGTCGTCGCGGGCGAGCGAGTGGATAGTGGGTATGTCCTGCAGCTCGCCGATGGCAGCCGCGAGCGCACGCGACGCGTGCTGCTGTCCACGGGCATGGACTATCGTCCGCCCTCGCTCCCAGGACTTGACGAGCTGTGGGGCGGATCCGTGTTCCATTGCCCGTTCTGCCACGGCTGGGAGGTGCGTGACCAACCGCTGGCCGTACTGATGCGCGGTCAGCGTGCGGTGCATTCGGCGCTGTTGTTGCGCGGCTGGAGTGATGACATCGTCGTGCTGACGGACGGACCCGCCGATCTGGATGACGATGACCGTTCGCGGCTGGCGGCGGCGGGTATCACGGTCGATGAGCGCGAAGTTGCCGAACTCGCCTCCGACGACGGCACATTGACGGCCATCGTGTTCGCCGACGGAACCCGGCTGGCGCGCAGGGGTTTACTTGTCGCCACCACACTTCATCAGCGGTCGACGTTGGCCGATCAGCTGGGCGCCGAAGCCGCCGAGCCGACTCCGGTTGCCGAGAACCCCGTCGCGGTGGATGGCTTCTTCCTCACGGCGGCGCCCGGAGTCTTCGCCGCAGGCGACCTGAGCGCGCAGATGCCACAGGTGGCCGCGGCGATCGCCAGCGGGTCGCTTGCTGCCGTCGCGGTGGTCCAGAGCCTGATGGCCGACGATGCTGTTCCCGCAGTTACTGAAGGGAGGAAACGTGTCAACGCCTGACGCCAAGGAGCACTGGGAACAGCGCTACGCCGAACGTGACCGAGTGTGGAGCGGACGAGCCAACGCGATATTCAGCGAGATCGTCTCGCCGCTGACGCCGGGCACCGTGCTCGACCTCGGCTGTGGCGAGGGTGGTGACGCGATGTGGTTGGCTGAGCGCGGTTGGCAGGTCACGGCGGTCGACATCTCCGAAACAGCATTGAAGCGTGCGGCTGAGGACGCCGACGCGCGTGGGGTGGGCGATCGGATCGAGTTTCGGGCGTACGACCTCTCCGACGGGTTCCCCGAGGGTGCGTTCGATCTGGTGTCGGCTCAGTTCCTGCACTCGACCGTTCCGCTCGACCGGACCCGGATCTTGCGGCGAGCCGCCGAAGCCATCCGTGCCGGCGGGGTATTGCTGATCGTTGACCACGGCGGGGCGCCGCCGTGGGCGTCGAAACTTCACCACGACCACGAATTTCCCAGTGCCGATGAAGTCGTGGCGTCACTGGATCTT
Source organism: uncultured Actinomycetota bacterium (assembly GCA_963805835.1). GTDB lineage: Bacteria > Actinomycetota > Actinomycetes > Mycobacteriales > Mycobacteriaceae > Mycobacterium. Next base: position 197,713 of record CAWDVX010000020.1, read on the forward strand.
CCCGACGCGGAATGGGAACGAGTGCGCGTCGGTTCGGTCGAACGGGAGGCGACGGGACCGGACGGCGAAACCGCGCTGCTGACCGACAACGTTATCGTGCTTCGTAGGCGCTAGCGGCGCTTCATGTTTCACGCGGCGTCGTGGAAGACCAGGCCGAGTGTGAACCGCTCGCCCGCGCGGACCACGGAGATGCCGTGGCGTACCGGCGACGCCGACCAGCCGCGCGCCGATCGCACCGGCCGCTCCCGGGTGGTGAACACGTATCCGTGTCCGCGGGGTAGCAGTGTGGACGTGCCGCGCGGCGCATGGCCGGTGAATTGGCCGTTGCTCCCGACCCCACGGTGGCACGGGATGACGATGCACAGCGGGTTGCGACCGGGCCGACTGATTCAAGTCGGCCGGCGGCCGAGTGTCGGGTGTTCATACCTTGTAGACGCCGTCGGCGGGCGAGACGTGAGATCAATTTCTGGGTTGTCCCCAATGGGGTTTTTATCCACAGGTGGGGGTTGGGCTGGGGTTTCGTGTTGCCGCGCCGGGTAGCGTCGAATGCATGTTCGAATCGGATTCGGCGTTGCTTGACGTGATGGGTGCGGCGCAACGCGACGAGCGGGCCGGCGCCGCGCGCAAGGTGATCGCGGCGGGCCGGTTTTTTCTGCAGCGCCGAGCTGCTCTGGGTGGCACCCATGAGGATTGGTGTGTCGATGACTGGGATGTCATTGCCGCCGAGGTGGCCGCCGAACTGGGGGTCAGCCGCGGGCGGGCGTCGTCGTTCATGGACTACGGGCAGGTCCTCATCGAGCGGCTGCCCAAGCTGGCCGAGGTGTTCATGACCGGGGGCCTCGATTTCCGCGTGATCAGGATCGTCGCGTTTCGCACCGCGCTGCTCACCGATGCGCAGGCGATCGCGGAGATCGACGAGATGCTGGCTCACACCGACACCGGGCTGGAACACGTTCTCCGAGAAGCGGGTGGCCCAGTTGGTGGACTGGATGGTGCTATCGCTGGATCCCGACGCGCTGCGGGTGGCCACACAGCGCGACGACGACCGCCATGTCGAGGTGAGCGCCGATCATTCCGGGATGGCCCAGATCTGGGGCACCGTGCGCGCCACCGACGGCGCGGCGTTTCACCTCAAGCTCGATGAGCTGGCGGCCACGGTGTGCCGCGATGATCCGCGCACCACCAGGCAACGCCGTGCTGATGCGTTGACGGCGCTGGTGGGCGGTGAGTCAACGATGCCGTGCCGGTGTGAATCCCCGCGCTGCCCTGCCGCCGGGAACGGCTCGACATCATCTGCGGTGCTCATTCATGTGCTCGCCGAGACCGCCACCATCGACGGGCGCGGCACCACGGCGGGGTTTGTGCCCGGTTATGGTCCGCTGCCGCCGGCCATGGTGCGCGAGGTGGCCAAGACCGCACGACTTGCCCCGCTTCGCGTCCCCACCGACGGCGCCGCTGAGCCGCAGTACCGGCCATCGGCCGCGCTCGCGCAGTTCGTGCGCAATCGAGACCTGACGTGTCGCTGGATGGGCTGCGACAAACCGGCGTGGCAGGCCGATATCGATCACACCGTGCCCTATCCGCTGGGGCCCACCCATCCATCGAACACCAGCTGCTTTTGTCGCTTCCACCACCTACTCAAGACATTCCATGGCGGGCCCGAGCGGATGGAAGGTGACCCAACTGCCCGACGCCACGATGGTCTTCACCACCCCCAGCGGCCGGGTGCACACCACCAAACCGTTGGGCGCCACGCTGTTTCCGCAACTGGCCGTGCCCACCGGGCCCCTCCCACCGACCGACGAGCCACCGCCAGCCCCGGGCCGCGGTGTGGCGATGCCGAAACGACAACGCACCCGCGCCCAGGACCGCGCTGACCGAATCGCATCAGAACGCGGCATCAACCGGGCCCGCCATGCGGCCAACCCCCCACCCTTCTAGGCTGATGTAGCCGTCGTCGCCCCAGGTTTCCATGGCGTCAAACGCGGCGTCCACGCGGGCACATTGCGGCGGTATTCCTCGTACTGCTCGCCGTAGCTGCGCACGAGCGTGGGTTCCTCATACCAGTGCACGAACGACGCCGTGGCGATCCACCCGATCACCGCGTAGAGCACGAGCCAAAGGCTGTCAAAGAGCAGCGCCTGTCCCAGAATCGCGGTCAGCAGCCCGACGTACATCGGGTTGCGGACGAATCGGTTGAATCCGTTGACGACGAGTCGCTCGGTGGGCGCGGCGGGCATCGGCGTTCCGCCCGCCTTCGCGAACTGGATGAATGCGTGAACGGGCGGGATCAGGCCGACGACGATGAACACCACTCCCAGGACCACCCGTAGCGGCGGGCTGGACTCCCGGGATCTCCCATCGGGTGATCAGCCATGGGCCCAGCCCGACGAAGGTCCCCGGCGCGACGACGAAGAACGCTGCCGATCCCAGCGCTGCGGTGGTGGATCGCACCTGGACAGTATCGGCCGAAGCCAGACATCCGCGTGAACATCCGGCTGAAATGCGCCCGCGAGAGTCCGGCCGCGGCGGCGAGGTCGTCGACTGTGATGGGATCCGCGTAGCGGGCATCCACTAGATCCTTGGCCCGCAGAAGATAACGGGCCGGTGGAAGCCGCGATATGCGTTAAGTTTATTGAGCGGATGAGTTGGCTCGGGCGGCCGCGGACCGAAAGGTTCGAGGAAAGTCCGGACTTCGAAGAGCAGGGTGATTGCTAACGGCAATCCGAGGTGACTCGCGGGACAGTGCCACAGAGAACAGACCGCCGCCCTCCGGGCGGTAAGGGTGAAACGGTGCGGTAAGAGCGCACCAGCACTTCGGGTGACCGGAGTGGCTAGGCAAACCCCACCCGAAGCAAGGCCAAGAAGGCCGCACCTGGTGCGGTCGCGCAGGCGTTTGAGGGCTGCTCGCCCGAGCCAGCGGGTAGGCCGCTCGAGGCACCCGGCAACGGTGTGTCCAGATGGATGGTCGCCGCCTCGCCGCCGTGATAACTCGCGGTGGTGCGGAACAGAATCCGGCTTACAGGCCAACTCATCCGTTCGCCATGCTTTCTCACAGGCAATGCCTATATACAAAAACCTGAGATCGTAGACAGGATGGCGCTGATCGCATACGGAGAGCTCGGCCGCCTGGATCGCCGCGCAGCTGCGGGCCGGGATTCTGTATGGAGACGTCGCGCCCGGCTCCAGGCTCGCCCAGGCGAGGCGCTGGCGATTCTCGCCGGGGAAGGGCTGGTTCAGCCGCTGTCCAACGCCACCGCGATCGTCACCCGGATGTCGGTCGAGGAATTGCAGGAGCTCGACGATCTCCGCCTGGCGATCGAGCCGCGGACCACCGAGATCGCCGTGTCCAACGTGGGCCGCGCCGACGTCCTCTACATGCGCAAGCGGTTGGCGATCGCAACTGATCCGAGCACGAGGAGATACTGGCCGCCGTCGAACGTGGAGATGCCTCCGCGGCTGCGCGCCTGACCAGTGAGCACTGCGCGACGGCGCACGCGACCGTCTGAGTCAGGTGTCCTCACGCACCGACTTGCGGAGTTTCTTCAGCGCGGCACCGAGGTTCTCTTCGGACCGGCGGCCGACGGCCACCTCGAGCTGATAGAGCACTCCGTAGGTGAAGGTGTCCTCACCGGCGGCGTGCGCGACCGCGGCCTCCTTGCTCAGATGGGCTCGGCTGACCACGCTGTCCTGGTGGTCGCCGAGCAACGATTGGATGGACTTCGCGCGCTCCTCAACCTTGTCCGCACCCGTCGCCGACGCGGTGTAGCGAAGTCTCTTGGCGCGCTTGCGGATTCGGTGTAGCGCCTCGTCCCGCTCGGCGCCGGACTCCGCGGTCTTGGCGGCTTTCGCGGCCTTCCGGACTCGCTTGTACGCTGCCTCGATCGTCACGGTCTCGGGCTCGTCTTCGCCCGACTCAGCCGGCGGCGGCGTGTTGGCCACCAGCGACTCGAGGGCGTCGAGCAGCCGGAAGTAGCGGTCCGAGCGCATCGCGATCAGCGACCGCCGGTGCCCGGATGCATAGCGCTTCTTCGCGCCGTCGACGAGGCGCTCGCGCACCGGACCGCGGACGAGGTCCGCGGGCAGTTCGTCGAGTACCTTTTCGTACTTCTCGGCAAGCACTTCGGCGTCGCGGGCTACGCCCAGCACGGCGGCCAGCTGCCGCAGCTCATCGAGGATCCAGGCGTCGTCGGTGATTCCGAAGGCGCCCTCGGATGACTGCAGCAGACTGCGGATCTTGCGCGTGGTCACGCGCATCTGGTGCACCGAATCGTCGACGTCGGCGCGAACGGCGCGATCCCAGACGATCAGCTCGCCGACCTGTTCGGCGACCGCGCGATGAATCGGATCGTCGACCGGCTCCGGCGACTCCGTTTCGGCTGTCGCCTCGAGCACCCTCGCCAGCTTCGAACCGTGGCCCGCGGGCACCGCCCCGGCATCGAGGAGCCGATTCGCCAACCGCTCGAGCAGCTCGCGATCACCGCCTGCGAGTTCCAACTCCCATTCGCGCCACCGCTGCACCGGGCCGTCCTGGGCCGCCTGCGCGGTCACCTGGTCGTCGCAGAACTCGGCAAGGGCGCCGCCGGGACCGTAGAGCATGTCGACGGTGCGCTCGGTCGAGATCCGGGCTACCGGGGTCAACGGACGGTCCCGAACGATGGCCAACACGACGTCTCGCAGCGCGTCGGGCACCGCGTCCTCGGCATCTGAGCCCAGCGGTTCGCGCACCTCGGTGCGGGCGTCCGGGCCCGCGGGCAGCTTCAGATGCCATCCGGCGTCGGGGCCGCCGGTGCGTCGGCGCAACGTGATGCGGTGGGCGGCCAGATCGCGGTTGGGGGTGTCGAAGTAGACAGCGTCGAGTTGCTGCGAGGGTGAGCGCTCGACCCGGGAGACCGCCGAAATGCCGTCGAACGACGGAGAGACGGTGGAATCGACGACGTCGAACTTGCGCTCGACCTCCAGATACCTCGAGTTGGAATTGCCCATGGTGCGGGACAGACTGCCACATGCATGTGAACGAGGAGGCCGGGGGCGCGCTCGAGCGAGTGGGCCGCGGCGATAAAGTCCAGGTGTGACCGACTACGAGACGATCAAGTTCGAGACGTCCGGCAGCATCACCCGGATCACGCTGAACCGGCCCGACGCTGCAAACGGAATGAACGACACCATGACTCGCGAGCTTGCCGACGCCGCACGGCACTGCGACACCGCGGGTACCAAGGTCGTCGTCCTCACCGGATCGGGCCGCTTCTTCTGTGCCGGAGGCGATCTGAAGTCGTTCGCACCGGCACCCGATCGTGGATTGCACATCAAGGGCGTCGCCAACGATCTGCACCGAGCCATCTCGAGCTTCTCGCGGATGGACGCCGTACTCATCACCGCGGTCAACGGCACCGCCGCCGGAGCGGGCTTCTCTATCGCCGTGACAGGCGATCTGGTACTCGCCGCCGAGTCGGCGTCATTCACCATGGCCTACACCAAGGTGGGGCTTTCTCCCGACGGCAGTTCGTCCTACTTCCTGCCGCGGCTCATCGGCATCACCAAGACGAAAGAGCTGATGCTGACCAACCGGACGCTCTCGGCGCAGGAGGCCTCGCAGTGGGGTCTTGTCACCGAGGTCGTGCCGGATGATGAACTTGCCGCGCGCACAGACGCGCTCGCCGAAAAGATGGCGGCGACGTGTGCCGGATCCAACGGCGGCGTCAAGGCGCTGATGCTGTCGACTTTCAACAGCGGTCTCGAAGAGCAGATGGAATTCGAGAGCAGGCTGATCGCCGATCGTGCCAATTCCGCGGACGGCCGCGAGGGCGTCGACGCCTTCATGGGCAAGCGGAAGCCCCAGTTCTCCTAGCGCCCGATCAGAACGAGTGCTCTTCGGCGGGGAACACCCCGCTGGCCACCTCGTCGGCGTATTGCATTGCGGCGTTGCGCAATTCAGCGCCGACATCGCCGAATCGCTTGACGAACTTGGCGGTCTTGCCGCTCGTCATGCCCGGCCATGTCCTGCCACACCAGCACCTGCGCATCGCAGTTGGCGCCGGCGCCGATGCCGATGGTGGGGATGGTCAGCTTGCCGGTGATCTGGGTGGCCAGCTCGGCGGGCACCATCTCGAGCACCACGGCGATAGCACCGGCTTCCTGCACGGCGATCGCGTCGTGGACGGTCTGCTCGGCGGCGTCGCCGCGGCCCTGGACCCGGAAGCCGCCCAGTCCGTTGACACTCTGCGGGGTGAACCCGATGTGGGCCACGACGGGGATGCCGGCCTGCGTCAATGTCGCGATCTGATCGGCGACGCGCTCGCCGCCCTCCAGCTTGACCGCGCCGGCGCCGGTTTCCTTCATGAACCTGGTCGCCGTGGCGAGGGCCTGCGCCGGGCCGGACTCGTAGCTGCCGAACGGCAGGTCGGCGACCACCAGCGCGTGCGACGCGCCGCGCACAACCCCGCGCACCAGCGGGATCAATTCGTCGATGGTCACCGGCACCGTGGTGTCGTAGCCGTAGACCACGTTGGCCGCCGAATCGCCGACCAGCAGCACCGGAATGCCCGCGTCGTCGAACACGCGCGCGGTGGAGAAGTCGTAGGCGGTCAGCATGGCCCACTTGTGGCCCTCGGCCTTCCACTTCTGCAGGTGAAGGGTTCGGACTTTCGTCCGCGGTGCGGACGATTCGGACGAGTGCCGCGGCTTTTCCCCGGCAGCACCGTAGACAGTCTGCTCAGACATCGTTGTCCCTCACGGGTTGGTCTGGTCGATCCTCGTGGCCCATCCGGGTCCCCGGGTTCGTCTGACGTGTTCAGTCTGCCACTTTGCGTGGCGAAAGTTAAAAGGGTCGTTGAGTGGATTTCCTCACACTGGGCTTCACCCCGCATAACATCGGCGGCATGCAACGCCTAAGCGGACTCGACGCCAGCTTCCTGTATCTCGAAACCGCCCAGCAGCCGCTGCACGTGTGCTCGATCCTCGAACTCGACACCTCGACCATGCCCGGCGGGTACACCTTCGACCGCTTCCGCGACGCGTTCGACCTGCGGATCAAGGCGATGCCGCAGTTCCGCGAGAAGCTCGCCGACAGCCGGTTCAACCTCGACCATCCGGTGTGGGTGGACGACAAGGATTTCGACGTCGACCGCCACCTGCACCGCATCGGTCTGCCGTCGCCCGGGCGGCCGGCGCGAACTGGCCGAGATCTGCGGGCACATCGCATCGTTGCCGCTGGACCGCAGCCGTCCGCTGTGGGAGAAATGGGTGATCGAGAACGTCGCGGGCACCGATCCGCGCCGACGGCGGCCGCATCGTCGTGATGACGAAGGTGCACCACGCCGGTGTCGACGGTGTGATCGGGGCCAACCTGATGTCTCAGCTGTGCAGCACCGAAGCCGACGCCCCGCCGCCGGACCCGGTCGACGGCCCGGGCGATGCGAGCTCCCTCGAGATCGCGGTCACCGGCGCGGTCAAGTTCGCCACCCGACCGCTGAAGCTGATCAACACGATGCCCGTCGACCCTGTCGACAGTCGTCGACACGGTCCGGCGGGCCAGCGGCGGCAACGCCATGACGGCGCCGTTCGCCGCGCCGAAGACTCCGTTCAACGCCAATGTCACCGGCCATCGCAACGTGGCGTTCGCGCAGCTCGACCTCGAGGACATCAAGACCGTGAAGAACCACTTCGGGGTCAAGGTCAACGACGTGGTGATGGCGCTGGTGTCCGGTGTGCTGCGCAAGTTCCTGCTCGACCGCGGTGAACTGCCGGACAACTCGCTGGTGGCCATGGTGCCGGTCTCGGTGCACGACAAATCCGATCGGCCCGGCCGCAATCAGGTGTCGGGCATGTTCGCCAAGCTGGAGACCCAGATCGACGATCCGGCCGAGCGGCTGAAGTCCATCGTCGGAATCGAATTCGGTTGCCAAACAACACAGTTCGGCGATCGGGGCGACCCTGCTGCAGGACTGGACACAGTTTGCCGCACCTGCGGTGTTCGGGGTCGCGATGCGCGTCTACGCCGCCAGTCGGTTGAGCGGGGCCAGGCCGGTGCACAACCTCGTCGTCTCCAATGTCCCGGGCCCGCAGGTTCCGCTCTACTTCCTCGGCTGCGAGGTGGATGCGATGTATCCGCTCGGGCCGATCTTCCACGGCTCCGGACTGAACATCACCGTGATGTCGCTGACCGGCAAGCTGAACGTCGGCATCGTGTCGTGCCCGGAGTTGCTGCCCGATTTGTGGGATATGGCCGACGACTTCAAGGCCGCACTCGACGAGTTGCTCGCCGCCACGAAATAAGCCACGCGATAGCCGCTTAGCCTGCGCCGATGGGTGGTCATGGCAGCATGTGGTCCCATGAGCCCCAAGATCGGCGTCCTCGTGACTGCGCTGATGCTGCTGGTCGCCGGTTGCACCAAGATGGTCGACGGCCACGGCGTGGTCGCTGTGCCCCCTCCCGGATCGCCGATCGAGTGGGGTGAGTGCGAGTCCCCATCCTCCGACGGGGAGCCCGCGCCGGCCGGTGCCGAGTGCGGGAAGCTGTCGGTGCCGGTGGACTACGCCAAGCCCGACGGCGAGGTCGCGCAGCTTGCGTTGATCCGGTTCAAGGCGACCGGCGAGAAGATCGGCTCCCTGATCGTCAACCCGGGCGGTCCGGGCGAATCGGGTGTCGAGGCGGCTGCGAGCATGGTGGGGACGCTGCCCGACGACCTCCGCGAACGGTTCGACCTGGTGGGCTTCGACCCGCGTGGCGTGCGCGCCTCCACGCCTGCGGTGTGGTGCAACTCCGACGCGGACAACGATCGGCTGCGCGCCGACCCGGAGGTCGACTACACCCCGGAGGGTGTCGAGCACATCGAGTCGGAAACCAAAGCCTTCGTCCAGCGCTGTGTGGACAAGATGGGCAAGGAGTTCCTGGCCAATGTCGGAACCGCCAACGTCGTCAAGGACCTCGACGCGATACGCGCGGCCGTCGGCGACGAGAAACTGACCTATCTGGGCTATTCCTACGGCACCCGGATCGGCGGGTTGTACGCCGAGGCCTATCCCGACAAGGTGCGGGCGATGATCCTCGACGGCGCGGTCGACCCCAATGCCGACCCGACGGAGGCCAACATCCGCCAGGCCGAGGCGTTCCAGACAGCGTTCAACGACTACGCCGCCGACTGCGCCGAGAGCCCTTCGTGTCCGCTGGGCACCGATCCCGCGAAGGCGGTCGACGTCTACCGCAGCATGGTCGATCCGCTGGTGCAGCAGCCGGCGAAGACCCGGGATCCGCGTGGGCTGAGCTACTCCGACGCGATCGTCGGCACGATCCTGCCGCTGTACTCGCCGAACCTGTGGCGACACCTCACGCAGGCGCTCACCGAGGTCAAGGAGGGTGAGGGCGACACGATGCTCGCCCTGGCGGACCTCTACATGGGCCGAGACGAAAACGGCCACTACAACAACTCGACCGATGCCAGGGTTGCGGTCAACTGCGTCGACAAACCCGCGGTGACGGACCGCGCCAAGGTCGTCGAGGAGGACCGGCGGGCACGCGAGGTGGCGCCGTTCATGAGCTACGGCGAGTTCACCGGCCACGCGCCGCTGAGCACGTGCGCGTTCTGGCCGGTGCCGCCGACGACGGAGCCGCACGAGATCAAGGTCGACGGACTGCCGCCGATCCTGGTGATCTCGACGACCAACGACCCCGCCACGCCGTACCAGGCGGGCGTCGACCTGGCCCGCCAGCTCGGCGGCACGTTGCTGACGTACGAAGGCACGCAGCACACCGTGGCATTTCAGGGCGACGACTGTGTCGACGAGATCGCCGCGCGCTACCTGATCGACGTCGAGGTCCCACCGCCGGACACCCGATGCAGCAGCTGAGCATCACCACCGTCACCGCTTCGGACCTACCGGAGCTGATGCAGATGCTGCGGGCCTACTGCGATTTCTATCGCGTGGAGCCGTCGGACGACCGCCTGCTGGCGCTGGCGACCACGCTGATCGAGAACCCCGACGAGGGTGTGCAGCTGATCGCCCGCGGCGACGGCACACCGCTGGGGTTCGCGACGATCTACTGGACATGGCAGACCCTGTACGCCAGCCGCGTTGGCGTGCTCAACGACCTCTACGTGAACGCGGCGGCCCGTGGGTCCGGCACCGGCCGGGCGCTGATCGAGCGAGGTCTGCAACTGTGCCGCGACCGCGGTGCCGAGAAGCTGGTGTGGGAGACGGCGCCTGATAACGCGACGTCTCAACGGCTGTACGACGGTATCGGCGCGACGAAGTCGACCTGGCTGAGCTACGAACTCGACGCCTGATTTACCTGCTCTTCGCGCGAGCGCTCATCGCCGTAACACAGATTTAACAGCCGGTGCATACCCTGCGGACATGGACCGGCAGAAGGAATTCGTGCTGCGCACGCTGGAAGAACGCGATATCCGCTTCGTCCGGTTGTGGTTCACCGACGTGCTCGGATACCTCAAGTCGGTCGCCATCGCACCGGCCGAACTGGAGGGCGCGTTCGAGGAGGGGATCGGTTTCGACGGGTCGGCCATCGAGGGCTTCGCGCGGGTGTCGGAGGCCGACATGGTCGCCAGGCCCGATCCGTCCACGTTCCAGGTGCTGCCGTGGACCTCCAGCGCCGGCGACCACCACTCGGCGCGGATGTTCTGCGACATCACGATGCCGGACGGCTCGCCGTCGTGGGCGGACTCGCGTCACGTGCTGCGCCGCCAGCTGTCCAAGGCCAGCGACCTCGGCTTCTCCTGCTACGTGCATCCCGAGATCGAGTTCTTCCTGCTCAAGCCCGGGGAGTACGACGGAAGTCGTGCCCGTGCCCGCGGACAACGGCGGCTATTTCGACCAGGCCGTGCACGACGCCGCGCCGAACTTCCGCCGCCACGCCATCGACGCGCTCGAGCAGATGGGCATCTCGGTGGAGTTCAGCCACCACGAGGGTGCGCCGGGCCAGCAGGAGATCGACCTGCGCTACGCCGATGCGCTGTCGATGGCCGACAACGTGATGACCTTCCGCTACGTCGTCAAAGAGGTCGCGCTGGGCGACGGAGTGCGGGCGTCGTTCATGCCCAAGCCGTTCTCCGAGCATCCCGGGTCGGCGATGCACACCCACATGAGCCTGTTCGAGGGCGACACCAACGCGTTCCACAGCGCGGATGATCGTGCTGCAGCTCTCCGACGTCGCCAAGTCGTTCATCGCGGGCATCCTCGAGCACGCCAACGAGATCAGCGCCGTCACCAACCAGTGGGTGAACTCCTACAAGCGGCTGGTGCACGGCGGCGAGGCGCCGACCGCGGCGTCCTGGGGTGCCGCCAACCGCTCGGCGCTGGTGCGGGTGCCGATGTACACGCCGCGCAAGGCGTCGTCGCGACGCGTCGAGGTGCGCAGCCCCGACTCGGCGTGCAATCCGTATCTGACGCTTCGCCGTGCTGCTCGCCGCGGGGCTGCGCGGAATCGAGAAGAACTACGTGCTCGGTCCGCAGGCCGAGGACAACGTCTGGAACCTCACCCCCGAGGAACGCCGCGCGATGGGCTACAAGGAGCTGCCGGGCAGCCTCGGTGTGGCGCTGGCCGAGATGGAGAACTCCGAGCTCGTGGCGGAAGCGTTGGGGGAGCACGTCTTCGACTACTTCCTGCGCAACAAGCGGGCCGAGTGGGAGAACTACCGCAGCCACGTCACGCCGTTCGAGCTGAAGACCTACCTGTCTTTGTAAGTGTCGCTGTAGCCGCTGTCGTAATCCGACCCCTGCCGCTCGTGCGCTAACGTCGAGCCGTGGCCAAACCCGCGACGCAGCGACCGAAGCTGCCCAGCGTAGGACGGCTCGGTCTGGTCGAACCCTCCGCGCCCGCCGACCTGGATCGGCTGGGCTGGAACACCGATGCCCACGTCGAGTTGCTGTGGTCGCTGTCGCGCGCACCGGACGCCGACACCGCACTGGCGGCGATGGTGCGCCTGGTCGACGCCTTGGGCAGCCGGCTGGGGCGACCTCAACACGGAACTTGCTCACCGACCGCGGCCTGCGCGGCCGGCTGTTCGGCGTGCTCGGCTCGTCACTGGCCCTCGGCGACCATCTGGTCGCACACCCCGACAGCTGGCAGCTGCTGGCGGGAAAGGTGACGCTGCCGTCGGCCGACGATCTGCGCGCGCAGTTTGCGCGACCTGGCCGAAAAGACAACGGGCGCAACGGACGCGTTGCAGCCGCTGCAAAGCCTCTACCGGGACCGGCTGCTGGTGCTGGCCGGTCTCGACCTGGCGTCCGTCGTGGAGAACGAACCCGTGCTGGCGTTCCCGACGGTCGGCGAGCATCTGTGCCGACCTCGCCGACGCCGCGCTCGGTGCCGCGCTGACGGTGGCGCACAAGACGGTGGGCGTGCGACGAGCCGCCACGGCTGGCCGTCATCGCGATGGGCAAGTGCGGCGCGCGCGAGCTGAACTACGTCAGCGACGTCGACGTGATCTTCGTGGCGGGAGCGGCCGAGTCCGAATTCGCGACCGCGACCCGGGTGGCCGGCGAGATGATGCGCTTCGCCGCCGACGCATTCTTCGAAGTGGACGCCGCGTTGCGCCCCGAGGGCAAGCAGGGCCAGCTGGTGCGCACGCTGGACTCCCACGTCGCCTACTACCAGCGCTGGGCCAAGACGTGGGAGTTCCAGGCGTTGATGAAGGCACGGCCGGCGGCCGGCGACGCCGAGCTCGGCAAGCAGTACATCGAAGCGCTGATGCCGATGGTGTGGACGGCGTGCGAGCGCGAGGACTTCGTGCCCGAGGTGCAGGCGATGCGCCGACGAGTCGTCGAGAACTGTGCCCGCGGGCATGCGGACCCGCGAGATCAAGCTCGGCACCGGCGGTCTGCGCGACGTCGAGTTCGCGGTCCAGCTGCTGCAGTTGGTGCACGGCCGCAACGACGAATCGCTGCACGTCGCGTCGACGGTCGACGCGCTGGCCGCGCTGGGCACCGGCGGCTACATCGGCCGCGACGACACCGCGAACCTGACGGCCTCCTACGAGTTCCTGCGGCTGCTCGAGCACCGGCTGCAACTGCAGCGGCTCAAGCGCACGCACATGCTTCCCGACGAAGACGACGACGAGGCGCTGCGCTGGCTGGCGCGCGCCGCCCATGTCCGCCCCGACGGCACGCACGACGCGCTCGGGGTGCTGCGCGAAGAGCTCAAGCGCCAGAACATGCGGGTGTCGCGGCTGCACGCCAAGCTGTTCTATCAGCCGCTGCTGGAATCGGTCGGCGCGTTCGGGATTTCGGAGGGTCTGAGCGCCGAAGCCGCCGAACGTCAGCTGGCCGCGCTGGGCTACGAAGGGCCGCAGAGCGCACTGACACACCTGAGGGCGTTGACGGGCGAGGGCACCCGGCGCGGGCAGGTGCAGCGGGTGCTGCTGCCGACGCTGTTGGACTGGCTGTCGGACACGCCGGACCCCGATGCCGGTCTGCTGTCCTACCGCCGCATCAGCGAGGCGCTGTCCGATGCGCGGTGGTATCTGTCGACGCTGCGCGACGAGGGCGCGGTGGCCAAGCGGCTCATGCACGTGCTGGGCACCTCGGCATACGTGCCCGAGCTGTTGATGCGGGCGCCCGAGGTCATCCAGCTCTACGCCGACGGGCCCGACGGGCCGAAGCTGTGCGACGTCGAGCCCGATGCGGTGGCGCGCGCGCTGGTCGCATCGGCGGGGCGGCATGCCGACCCGGTGCGGGCGATCGCCGCGGCGCGCACGCTGCGCAGGCGGGAGCTGGCCCGCATCGCATCGGCCGACCTGCTGGGCATGCTCGAGGTCACCGACGTGTGCCGCGCGCTGACGTCGGTGTGGGTGGCGGTGCTGCAGGCCGCGCTCGAAGCGGTGATCCGGGACAACACCGGCGACGACGGCCCGCCTGCCCGCATCGCGGTGATCGGGATGGGCCGCCTCGGCGGCGCCGAGCTGGGCTACGGGTCGGACGCCGACGTGATGTTCGTCTGCGAACCGACACAACGGTGTCGAGGAATCGGTCGCGGTGAAGTGGTCGGTATCGGTGGCCGAGAAGGTGCGCGCGCTACTGGGGACGCCGTCTGCGGATCCGCCGTTGGAGGTCGACGCCAACCTGCGGCCCGAAGGCCGCAACGGTCCGCTGGTGAGAACGCTGGCGTCGTATGAGGCGTACTACGACGAAGTACGCGCAGACCTGGGAGGTGCAGGCGCTGCTGCGCGCGCACCGGGTGGCCGGCGATCTGGACCTGGGGGAGCGCTTCCTGTTGATGATCGACAAGACGCGCTACCCGCTCGGGCGGTGTCTCGCAGCAGGCGGTGCAGGAGATCCGGCGGATCAAGGCGCGGGTGGACGCCGAACGGCTGCCGCGCGGCGCGGACCCGAACACCCACACCAAGCTTGGCCGCGGTGGGCTGGCCGACATCGAGTGGACGGTGCAGCTGCTGCAGCTGCGCCACGCGCACAAAGTGCCTGCGCTGCACTGCACTTCGACGTTGGAGGCGTTGAACGCGATCGGTGCCGCCGAGCTGATTGCGGAGGGCGACATCGAACTGCTGCGCCAGGCCTGGCTGACCGCGACCCGGGCGCGGAATGCGCTGGTGCTGGTGCGCGGTAAGCCGACCGATCAGCTGCCGGGGCCGGGCCGTCAGCTCAACGCGGTGGCGCTGGCGGCCGGCTGGGACAGCGACGACGGCGGCGAGTTCCTCGACAACTACCTGCGCGTGACGCGCCGGGCAAAAGCAGTGGTACGAAAGGTTTTCGGAGGATAGGCGCAGCGGATGAGCATGGACTTCGGGTTCGACATGATCAGCGACGAGGAGTACGAGCGGCAGCGCGCGCTCTACGGACCGCTGACAGAAGCGTTGCGCAGGCTCATCGAGGCCGGTCTGCACACCGAGGTCGACGAGGACAGCGTCCGCGACGCCCAGGACAGGATCGAGGCGCTGACCCAACTGCTCGAAAGCAAGCAGCGTGCGGTCACCGCGACGCTGCGCCATGAGGCCACCGGGCGGCCGCTGGCGTGGGCGAATCCCGCTGTCGGGCTGCGGAATGCGATCGCACCGCCGATGGTCATCCATCACGAGGACGACGGGCAGTGCTGGAGCGAATTCACGCTCGGCGGCGCCTACGAGGGGCCGCCGGGATGGGTGCACGGCGGCATCTGCGCCCTGGTGCTCGACCACCTCCTCGGCGAGGCGGCCAGCGAAGGGCTGACCCAGCCGAAGTTCACCGGCACGATCTCGCTGCGCTACCTGCGTGGCACGCCGCTGGGGCCGCTGCGCGCGGAGGCATTCGTGGAGCGGACCGAGGGTGTCAAGACGTTCGCGCGTGGCTACCTGAAGGATGCCAACGGGCCGACGGTTGAGGCCGAGGGTGTGTTCATCAGGCCGGCGTGGGCGCGGGACGCCGGATGAAGGTCTACGTCAGCGTGGCTTTTCTCGATACGAGTGAAGTCATCGAAATCGCCAGGGCTGCAGACGATCTCGGCTACGACGGCCTGGGCATCCCCGACCATGTGGTCAACCTGGAAACACTGAAGACGCCGTATCCGTATACCAAGGACGGCAAGCGGCGGTGGGAGGCCTTCACCGACTGGCCCGATCCCTGGGTGCTGATCGGTGCGCTCGCGACGGTGACGACGCGGTTGCGCTTCGTCACGACGGTCTACCTGCCCGCGATGCGCGATCCGTACTCGGCGGCGAAATCCATCGGAACGGCCGCGCTGCTGGCCGGTGGGCGGTTGGAGCTGGGCATCGGCGTCGGCTGGTGCGAAGAAGAGTTCACCCTGATGGGGCAGCGGTTCGATCGCCGCGGTAAGCGCACCGACGAGATGCTCGAAGCTGATGAAGGAACTGTGGAAGCCGGGCTGGACGGAATTCGACGGCGAGTTCTACCAGACCCCCCGGCTGGAGATGGAGCCCACACCGCCGCACATCCCGATCTACGTCGGCGGGCTCTCCGACATCGCACTGCGTCGCGCGGCGCGTCACGACGGCTGGATCGGCGACCTGATCAGCACCGACCAGGCGATCGAACGCGTCGACAAGCTTCGCGTGCTGCGCGCCGAGAAGGGCCTGACGATGGACGATTTCATCGTCATCACGCCGCTGACCGACGCGTTCACCCCCGAGCATTACGACCGTGCGAGCGCTGGTGGAATCGACGGCATCATCACGATGCCGTGGATGTTCTACTCGGGACCGCAGGCCACCCTCGACGAGAAGATCGACGGCATGCGCAAGTTCCGCAAGGATCTGGCGCTGGACTGAGCTAGCGGCGGAAGCGGCTGAGAAGTCCGCCCCGAGGCGCCTTCCGTGTCGTTGCAGTCGTTCTCGCAGCGGCCGGACGCCGGCGGGCATCCACCGACCAGGCGCCCGCACCCATGCCGGCAAGCAGCAGGAACGCGAAGCAGTACATGACGGCCATCTCACCGCCGTTGGCGATCGGCCAGAAGTTCGCCGACGTGTCGCCCTCGCAGCGATCGGGAAGTGCGAATAGAAGTACGCGACCGCCATCTGTCCGGAGGCGATCAACGCGGCGATCCGGGTGAACAGCCCGAGCGTGATCAGGATGCCCAGGACGAGTTCGAGGAGTCCCGCCCACCACATCGGCCATGAGCCGACCTCGATCGGCCCCGGTGCGGGAATGGGCCAGTCGAACAGCTTCTGGGTGCCGTGCAGCGTGAACAGCAGACCGAAGACGATGCGGAAGATGCTCAGGAACGGTGAGGAGTAGCCGGCGAGGCGTGCGTCCAGATTCGTCGTCATGCCTTTGAACCCTACGCGTAGACGGACAGGATGTTCACAGCTGAATGCCGAAGGGCCGGATGGCGCGAACGCCACCCGGCCCTTCGGTCAGATGTCAGCCGACTTAGACGTCGTAGTACAGCGCGATCTCGTACGGGTGCGGACGGATCTGCACGGGCATGATCTCGTTCTCCCGCTTGTAGGAGATCCAGGTCTCGATCAGGTCGTCGGTGAAAACGCCACCCTCGGTGAGGTATTCGTGATCCTCCTCGAGCTTGTCGATCACCGCGGACAGCGAGGTCGGTGCCTGCGGGATGCTGGCGGCCTCGTCCGGCGGCAACTCGTAGAGGTCCTTGTCGACCGGCGACTGCGGCTCGATCTTCTTCTTGATGCCGTCGAGGCCGGCCATCATCATCGCCGCGAACGCCAGGTACGGGTTGCCCGAACTGTCCGGGCAACGGAACTCGAGGCGCTTGGCCTTCGGGTTGTTGCCGGTGATCGGGATTCGCACGCACGCCGAGCGGTTGCGCTGGCTGTACACCAGGTTGATCGGCGCCTCGTAGCCCGGCACCAGGCGCTTGTAGGAGTTCACCGTCGGGTTGGTGAACGCCAGCAGCGACGGCGCGTGGTGCAGGATGCCGCCGATGTAGTGGCGTGCGATGTCCGACAGGCCCGCGTAGCCCGACTCGTCGTGGAACAGCGGCTTGCCGTCCTTCCACAGCGACTGGTGGGCGTGCATGCCGGAGCCGTTGTCGCCGAACAGCGGCTTGGGCATGAACGTGACGGTCTTGCCCGCCTGCCACGCGGTGTTCTTGATGATGTACTTGAACAGCAGCAGATCGTCGGCCGCGTGCAGCAGCGTATTGAACTTGTAGTTGATCTCCGCCTGGCCGGCGGTGCCCACCTCGTGGTGGCCGCGCTCCAGGACGAAGCCGGCGTTCTGCAGGTTGGTGCACATCTGGTCGCGCAGGTCGACGTAGTGGTCGTACGGGGCGACGGGGAAGTAGCCGCCCTTGGGGCGCACCTTGTAGCCGCGGTTGGGGGAGCCGTCGGCCTCGAACGGCTCGCCCGGTGTTCCACCAGCCCGGACTCGGAGTCGATCTCGTAGAAGGTGCCGTTCATCTTCGAGTCGAAGCTCACGGAGTCGAAGATGTAGAACTCGGCCTCGGCGCCGAAGAAGCAGGTGTCGGCGATGCCGGTGCTGGTGAGGTAGTTCTCCGCCTTGCGAGCCACGTTGCGCGGGTCGCGCGAGTACGCCTCGCGGGTGAACGGGTCGTGCACGAAGAAGTTGAGGTTCACCGTCTTGGCTGCGCGGAACGGATCGATGCGCGCGGTCTCGGGGTCCGGCAACAGCATCATGTCGGACTCGTGGATCGACTGGAAGCCGCGCACCGAGGAGCCGTCGAATGCCAAACCGTCTTCGAAGACGCTCTCGTCGAACGCGGACGCCGGGATCGAGAAGTGCTGGACCACGCCGGGCAGATCGCAGAACCGGATGTCGACGTACTCGACTTCCTCATCTTTGATCAACTTAATGACGTCGTCGGCCGTCTTTTCTGCCACTGATAACTCTCCTTATATCTGGTAACCCGCGCGTTGACGCTAAGGACACGATGTTGCACTGTCATCAACCGTATGTTGCGCCGAAGTTACGCAATGGGGTCCCGCATATCCTGACAGTATGGCCCGCCCACTGGGGTCCTGGCTGTCGGGGTCCGACCCCGGCGGCGAATCAGGACCCAACGAGTATCCCGGTCAGCGCCTTGGTTTGCCCGAGTCCGGCCCCGGTTCGATAGCCGGGTTCGGGAGACGGATCGCCGCGCTGCTGATCGACTGGTTCATCGCCTACGGGCTGGTCGGGCTCGGCGTCGCGCTCGGGCTGATGAGCCAGCAGAACTTCCTCTACACCCCGCTGGGTTCCACGTCCATCGCGGTGGTCTGGGTCGTGCTCGGCATCGTTTCGGTGCGGCTCTTCGGCTTCACACCGGGTCAGCTGGCGCTCGGCGTGCGGGTGGCGTCCGTGGACAACCGGATTCATGTCGGCATCGGCCGCGCGACGGTGCGGGGGATTCTGGTGTTCTTCGTGATCCCGGCGCTGTTCACCGACAGCGATCTGCGCGGCTACCAGGACCGCTTCACCAACACCGCCGTCGTCAAGCGCTGAGCTCAGCTGCCTAGTGGCGGATCTGGCCGTTCATCATGGTCATCGTGACCTTTGCCTGGTGGATGTCGTGCGGGTCGATCTCCAGGATGTTCTTGTCGAGGACGATCATGTCTGCGAGCTTGCCGACCTCCAGCGAGCCCACCTTGTCGTCCAACCGGATCTGGTAGGCGGCACCGAGCGTGTTCGCGTGCACCGCTTCGGCGACTGACAGTCGCTGGTCGGCGGGGGCCAGCACCGCCGCGTCCGCCGAGCCGATCAGCTGACGGGTCACCCCGATCTGGATGGAGTCCAGCGGCTTGTAGGTGGAGAAGTATCCGGCCGCCGGCCAATCGGTGCCCAGCGAGATACACCGCTAGAGAATGTCGTCGGCCGTCCGGCTCCGACACCGAACTTGACGAAGTGCGGTGCCCACTCGCACGCGGTACACACCGGCCGTCGTTATTTTCGTCGGACCGTGCGCTGCACGCCGCGCATCTTGGCCTGCGTGGGCAGCGGCCCCTTCGGCATCGCAGCGGGCCCGACCTTGGTGCCGAGCGCGGCCAGCCGCGATTCGAGTGAGTCCATCTGCTTGACGGTGATGTTGGCGGGCAGCTTGTTGAGGTGGCGCTCGAGCTTGGCCAGCGGAACCTCGTCCTCGCCGTTGCCGATCACGATGTCGTAGATCGGGACGTCGCCGACCAGTCGTGCGGTGCGCTTCTTCTCCTGGGCCAGCAGCGGCTTGACCCGGCTCGCCGAGCCCTCACCCACGAAGATCACGCCGGGGCGCCCGATGACCCGGTGTACCGCGTCGAAATGGCCCGTGGCCGCGACGCCGGGAGTGACCCGCCACTTGCCGCGCAGGTTGTCCAGCGCCCATGCCGCTGCGCCGGTCTGGCCCTCGGCCTTGCGATAGACCGACTTCTGCGCGCGGCGCCCGAAGATGATGAACGCGACCAGCGCACCGAGCACGACGCCCAGCGGAATCATCATGTACGTGGTGAACCCGCCGGCGAAGATCCCCAGCGCCACGGAGCCGGCCACGATCAGCACGAATGCGCCGATCATGTAGGGCAGCAGCCGCTTGTCCTCTTTGCGCTGAATCTGGAACGCCTGCCACAACTGGCTGCGTCGCTGCTTGGATGCCGCCTTGCGGGCCGCCTTGGCCTCGGCCTTCGCGGCCTTGTTCGAAGCGGCCTTGTTCGAAGCGGCCTTGCGGGGTTTTGCCATTGGTTCAGGATACGGAGTCGGTACTGGCCGTCGCGGCGGCTTCAGCAGGCCGCGACTGGACCGCCTGGGCGTACAGCCGACCCGCGCGGTACGACGACCGCACCAGCGGTCCGGCCAGCACACCGGCGAAGCCGAGCTTCCTGCGGCGAAGCGCTCGTGCTCGACGAACTCCTCGGGCTTGACCCAGCGCTCCACCGGGTGATGCCGCACCGACGGCCGCAGGTACTGCGTGATCGTGACGATGTCGCAGCCCGCGTCGTGAAGATCGGTCAGCGCGGCGCGAACCTCGTCGGGCGTCTCGCCCATGCCGAGGATGAGGTTGGTCTTGGTGACCAGGCCGTCGGCGCGCGCCGCGGTCAACACCGAGAGGCTGCGCTCATAGCGGAACGCCGGCCGGATCCGTTTGAAGATACGGGGCACCGTTTCGACGTTGTGCGCCAACACTTCTGGGCGGGCCTCGAAAACCTGCGCCAGCAGCTCGGGTTCGGCGTTGAAGTCGGGGATCAGCAACTCCACCCCGGTGTTCGGGTTGAGTTCCTTGATCGCGCGGACGGTCTCGGCGTACAGCCAGGCCCCGCCGTCGGGAAGGTCGTCGCGGGCCACCCCGGTGACCGTGGAATAGCGCAGGCCCATCGCCTGCACGCTCTCGGCGACGCGGCGCGGCTCGTCGCGATCGAGTTCGGCCGGCTTGCCGGTGTCGATCTGGCAGAAGTCGCAGCGGCGGGTGCACTGTTCGCCGCCGATGAGGAAGGTGGCCTCGCGGTCTTCCCAGCATTCGAAGATGTTCGGGCAGCCGGCCTCCTCGCAGACGGTGTGCAGGCCTTCGCGGCGAACCAGGGCTTTGAGCTCTTTGTACTCCGGGCCCATCGTGGCCCTGGTCTTGATCCACGGCGGCTTGCGCTCGATCGGCGTCTCGGCGTTGCGTACCTCGAGACGCAGCAGCTTTCGGCCTTCGGGAGCCGCATGGCCGGCGACATTAGACCCAGGAGCGACTGTCACTGCGTCAATGCTACCGATAGGCGGCCGTCGAGCGCGTCCCCGACGGCCTCGGCGACCGAGTCGATGACCTCGTCGACACCGACCCGTCGGCCCAGTTCGGCGGTCAACGACGTGACGCAGCGTCGGAGATGCCGCACGGCACGATCGTGGAGAACGCGGTGAGGTCGCAGTCGCAGTTCAGTGCGAACCCGTGCAGTGTCGTCGACCGCGAGACCCGGATACCGACGGCGGCCACCTTTCGGGCCGGGCGGCGCTCGCCTTCAGTGTCTTGGCCGGGCACCCACACCCCGGAGCGACCCTCGATCCTGCCGGTCTCCAGGCCGAGGTCCGCACACACCTTGATGAGCGATTCCTCAAGGCGCCGAACGAAATTCACCACGTCCAAGGGTTCGGCCAGGCCGATGACCGGATAGCCGACCAACTGACCGGGGCCGTGCCAGGTGATCTTTCCGCCGCGGTCGGTGTCGATGACCGGGATTGCGGCCGCGCCGGGCCTTTCGCTGGGCAGTGTCCGCTTGCCGGCGGTGTACACCGACGGGTGCTCGAGCAGCAGCAGTGTGTCGGGGCCACCGGCGATGCGTGCATCGGCGAACTCCCGCTGAAGCTGCCATGCCCGCAGATAGTCGACCGTGCCCAATCGCCGCACGTCGACTGGTGTGCTCACCGACCGAATGGACACTGGCGCCATATCTTTGACATTACGCGCTAGCTGGCCTTCGGCGCGGTCGCGAATGCCAGCGCCTCGCCGATCGTGTTGTGGTGGAACTCGAACCCGGCCCGCTCCAAGGCGGCGGGGATGGCGCGCTGGCCGCCGAGCAGCCCTTCGTCGGCGAACTCGCCCAACGCGGCCCGCAGCGCGAAGCCGGGCACCATCAGCGGTGTGGGCCGATTCACCGCGCGGCCCATGGCGGAGGTGAACTCGGCATTGGTGACCGGCGCCGGCCCGGTCAGATTCACCGGTCCCGACAACGCGTCGTGGGTGATCGCGAACAGCACCGCACGCACCTGATCCTCGAGGCTGATCCACGGCATGTACTGGCGTCCGCTGCCCAGGCGGGCGCCAAGGCCCAGTGAGAACAGCCGCCTTGAGCCGGCCGAGCACCCCGCCGGCCTCCGTCAGCACCAGGCCGGTGCGCAGCAACACCACCCTGGCGCCGTCAATTTCGGCCGGCGCCGCTGCGGCCTCCCAGTCCTGACAGAGCTGGGCCAGGAAACCGGTGCCCGCCGGTGCGGTCTCGTCGACGGTACGGCTGCCGGTGTCGCCGTAGTAGCCGACCGCGCTGGCGTTGATCAGCGTCGGGACGCCGGCCGCGACGACCGCCGAGGACAACACCTCGGTCGGCCCGATGCGACTGTCGCGCAGGCTCTGCTTGAACGCACCCGACCATCGCTTGTCGCCGACGTTGACGCCGCACAGGTTCACCACTGCGTCCACCCCCGCCAAGCGCGCTCGGGTCGAATTCGCCGCGTGTCAGGATTCCAGAACACCTCGTCGGCGTTGGACGGGGCGCGGCGTACGATCCGCAACACCCGGCAGTCGGTAGCCCTCAGGGCATAGACCAGTGCGGAGCCGATCAGGCCGGAGGATCCGGCGATCGCGATGACGGTGGCGGACACGACAGGCGCAAGTCCTTCCCGGTGTTGTCTTACAGGCCCAGATCGGCCTCGAATGCGCCCTCCTCCAGGCGGCGCTTGACGGTGGTCAGGAATCGTCCGGCGTCCGCACCATCGATCAGCCGGTGATCGTAGGTCAGCGGCAGGTAGCAGATGGACCGCACACCGATCGACTCGTTGCCCGAGGCGTCGACGATCACCCGCGGCCGCTTCACGATCGCGCCGGTGCCCAGCATCGCCGCCTGCGGCGGGACCAGGATCGGCGTGTCGAACAGCGCGCCCTGGCTGCCGATGTTGGTGATGGTGAACGTGCCGCCGGACAGCTCGTCGGGCTTGAGGTCCCCCGAGCGTGCACGCTCGGCGATGTCGGCGATGGCGCGTGCCAGCCCCGCCAGCGACAGGTCGCCGGCGTTCTTGACCACCGGTGAGAGCAGGCCCTGCTCGGTGTCGACGGCGAAGCCCGAGATGCTCGGCGTCGTAGTAGGTGATCTCCTTGGACTCTTCGTTGTAGCTCGCGTTGACGTTCGGATGCGTCTTCAGCGCGTCGATGACCGCGCGGGCGATGAACGGCAGGTACGTCAGGTTGACGCCTTCTCGCTCGGCGAAATCGTTCTTCGCGCGTGCCCGCAGCGCCACGATCTTGGTCATGTCGACCTCGTGGGTCTGCGTCAACTGCGCGGTTGCCTGCAGGGATTCGCGGGTCTTCTTCGCGGTGATCTGACGAATCCGGTTGGCCTTCTGGGTGGTGCCGCGCAGATGCGCCAGGGCGGGCGCCGGAGCCGGCGCCTCTTTCGGCGCCGCAGCGCTGGCCGGCGCCTGTGCGGCCGGTTCGGGGCCGGCTTGGCGGCCGGGGCCTTCTTGGCCTCCGCCGCTGCGACGACGTCCTGCTTGCGGATCCGTCCGCCGACCCCGGTCCCCTTCACCGAGGCGAGGTCGATGTCGTTCTCTGCGGCGAGCTTTCGCACCAGCGGGGTGACGTACGGGGAACCGTCGCCCGACGGCGCCTCTGCCTTCGGTTCCTCCTTGCGGCTCGGGCTTCGGCTCGGGTTTCGGCTCTTGCTTGGCTTCGGCCTTCGGGTTCCGGCTTGGGTTCCGGCTTGGGTTCCGGCTTGGCTCTGCTTCGCTTCGGGTTCGGGTTCAGGTTCCGGTTCCGGTTCGGCCTCGGGTGCCGCATCCGCGTCGCCGATCTTGGCCAACTCTCCGCCGACCTCAACGGTGTCGTCTTCTTCGGCGGTGATCGATACCAGCGTCCCGGCGACCGGCGACGGGATTTCGGTGTCCACCTTGTCCGTCGACACCTCGACCAGCGGCTCGTCGACCTCGACCGTGTCGCCGACCTTCTTCAGCCACCGGGTCACCGTGCCCTCGGTCACCGACTCGCCCAGCTCGGGCATCACCACAGGTGTCGCCGAGCCCGACGACTTGGCGGCAGGCTTCGATTCGGGTTCCGGCTCGGGTTCGGGCTTTTCCTCTTGCTCCTCGGCGGCGGGTTCGTCCTGTGCGGCAGGCTCCTGGGTCGGCTTCTCTTCTTCTGCAGGTTTCTCGTCGGGCTCCGACGACTCGTCGCCGGACTCGCCCGCCTCACCGATGACCGCCAGCTCACCGCCCACCTCGACGGTGTCGTCCTCCTGGGCCACGATCTTCTGCAGCACACCGGCCGCAGGCGAGGGGATCTCGGTGTCGACCTTGTCGGTGGAGACCTCCAACAGCGGCTCATCCTGTTCGACCGTGTCTCCCTCTTGCTTGAGCCAGCGGGTAACGGTCCCCTCTGTAACGCTCTCGCCGAGTGCAGGCATCTGAACGGAGATGGCCATGTGTTTGGGCTCCCTCGAACGGTCTGTCGCAGGTGGTCGATTTATCTGTTCCCATCCTGTCACGTTCGTATCAACAGTTCGCCGCAGACTCGGTGAGCCGATGCTCTGGCACTATCGAAGGAGGTAGATGAAGGGAGCCCGACCCACCGTGGGTTTGTTCGACAGGTTTGCGCGCGGTGCGCGCAAAGGAAAACGCGGCGACGACCCTGCCGCCGATCTGAAGTACCTCCGTCAGTGGGTCGCCGAACATCACGGGGTCGAGGCCTTCGTCGAACCGAGAACCACCGTCACCGATGTCACGGTCGTGCTGGTCGCGGCCGACGGCGAGTGGACGCGGCGACGTGCCGGGGGAGACGCCGGGGCTCGCCGGCTCTCGGGCCGCCTCAACATCCCGGTCTACGACGTCCAGAAGGTCGGATACCCACAGCGGATGCGCGACTACGACGCCCGCCGCCGGATCGAACGCAAACGTGCCGCCCGCGAGGAGCTCGAAGAGAACTGAGCGGTAGTGTCGACGCTGTCGATACCAGCGGTACGGGATACTGTTAGTAACATTAACGTCGCGGGGAGGCCTGATGCAGTTCGTCGACAGCAATGACGGAGTCCAGATCGCCGTCTACGAAGAAGGCAATCCCGATGGACCCACGCTGGTGCTGGTCCACGGGTGGCCCGATTCCCATGTGCTGTGGGACGGCGTCGTCCCGTTACTGGCGGACCGGTTCCGGATCGTGCGCTACGACAACCGCGGGGTGGGGCGCTCATCGGTGCCCAAATCGGTGTCGTCGTACACGATGGCCGGTTACGCCGACGACTTCGCCGCGGTGATCGAGCCGTGGCGCCGGGCGAGCAGGTGCATGTGCTGGCGCACGACTGGGGTTCGGCGGGGATGTGGGAGTACCTCTCGCGTTCCGGCGCAAGCGATCACGTCGCGTCGTTCACGTCGATGTCGGGTCCGAGCCCCGACCACATGAAGCGATTCATCATCGGCAGCCTCAAGCGGCCCTACCGGCCGCGACAGCTTCCTCAAGCGACTGAGCCAGGGGTTGCGGCTGTCGTACATGGCGTTCTTCTCGATACCCGTACTGGCGCCGCTGGTGGTGCGACTCTTCCTGGCTGACGGCATCAGGCGCGCGCTCACCGTGCGAGACGGCATTCCCGCCGCACGGCTGCATCACTCGGCAACCTACAAGTCCGACGCTGTCAACAGCATGAAGGTCTACCGCGCCAACTACTTTCGGACACTGCTTTCGGACCGAAGCGACCACTACGTCAACGTGCCGGTCCAGGTCATCGTCAGTACCCGAGGATCAGTTCGTCCGGCCGTTCGTCTACGACGAGACGAAGAAGTGGGCGCCGCGGTTGTGGCGCCGCGACATCAAGGCCGGTCACTGGTCTCCGATGTCGCATGCGCCGATGATCGCGACGTCGGTTCGCGAATTCGTCGACCATCTCGAGGGCAAGCCGGCGGTCCGCGCTCTGCTGCGCGCGCAGGTCGGCCGTAAGCGTGAATACTTCGGTGACACACTGGTTTCCGTCACCGGAGCGGGCAGCGGCATCGGCCGCGCAACGGCGCTGGCCTTCGCGGGCGAGGGCGCCGAGGTGGTGGTCAGCGATGTGAACGAAGCCGGAGTCAAGGAGACCGCCGCGGCGATCGCGGCACGCGGCGGCATCGCTCACGCGTACACCCTCGACGTAGCCGACGCCGACGCAGTCGAAAGGTTCGCCGATGAGATCTGTGCCGAGCACGGTGTTCCCGACATCGTGGTCAACAATGCCGGCGTCGGCCATGCCGGCATGTTCCTCGATACCCCTGCCCGATGAGTACGACCGGGTGCTCGACATCAACTTCGGCGGAGTCGTCAACGGCTGCAGGTCCTTCGGTCGACGGCTCGTCGACCGCGGCACCGGCGGCCACATCGTCAACGTGTCATCGATGGCCGCCTACTCGCCCCAGCAGTCGATGAACGCCTACGCCACAAGCAAGGCAGCGGTTTTCATGTTCGGCGACTGTCTACGCGCCGAGTTGGACCAGGCAGGCGTCGGGCTGACCACGATCTGCCCGGGTGTGATCGACACCGACATCGTCCGCACGACCCGCTTCGATGTTCCGGACGGATAAGGCCGACAAGGTCGACGGCCCGTCGCGCTCAGATCGAAAAGGCCTTCGCCGCAAGGCGGTACGGCCCGGACAAGGTCGCCAAGGCCATTCTGTCGTCGGTCAAGAAGAACAAGGCGGTGCGTCCGGTCGCGCCCGAGGCGTACCTCGTCTACGGCGCCGCCCGCCTGTTTCCTCAGGTGATGCGCAGCACCGCGCGCGGCAAGGTGCTGTAGCCGAACGGCCAGTTATGGGGCATTTTCGTGCCGAAACGTTCAATAACTGGCCACTGGACGCCGCTATTGCTCGATCACCCGTTTTTCGCGATGTCCTCCAGCACGGCGAACATCGTCCGCGTCGGCACCCCGGTGCCACCCTTGCCGGTGTAACCCCACGGCCCACCGGTGTTGTATGCCGGTGCCGCGACGTCGATGTGCGCCCACTGGACCCCGTCGGCGACGAACTCGCGAAGATACGTACCGGCGACCAGCATTCCGGCAAAGCGGGAGCCACTCACATTCGCCAGGTCGGCCACCGTCGACTTGAGGTCGTCCTTGAGCTCCTCCGGCAGCGGCATCGGCCACGCATTCTCACCGACCTGCTGCGAGCGCTCGGCCACCCGGTCCCGGAACTCATCACTGCCCATCACGCCAGGAGTGCGCGCGCCCAGCGCCACCGTCTGTGCGCCGGTCAGCGTCGAGGTCTCGATCAGGTAGTCGGGGCCGTCCTCGCAGGCCCGCACGATCGCATCGGCCAGAATCAACCTGCCCTCGGCATCGGTGTTCAGTACCTCGACGGTGATCCCGCCGTACTGGGTGAGCACGTCGCCGGGACGCTGTGCGGTCGACGATGGCATGTTCTCCGCCATCGGCACCGTGGCAATGACGTCGATCGGCAGCTTCTGCTTGGCGGCCAGCACCACGGTCGCGATGACGGCGGCCGCCCCGCCCATGTCGGAGGTCATGTGGTGCATGTTGGCGGCCGGCTTGATGGAGATGCCGCCGGTGTCGAACGTGATGCCCTTGCCCACCAGCGCGACCTTCTTGGACTTCTTGTTCTTGCCGCCACGGTGAATCAGGCGGACCAGCCGCGGCGGACGTGATGACCCCTTCCCGACGCCCACTACGCCGCCGTAGCCCTGCTTGGTCAGAGCCTTGTCGTCGAGTACCTCCACCTCAAGTCCCGCAGCTTCGCCCAAAGCCTTTGCACGGTCGGCGAATTCGGCGGGAAAGAGGTGAGACGGGGGAGTGTTGACGAAATCGCGCGCGGTGGCAACCGCGGTGGCGATCGCCGTGGCGCGTTCGGCCGCGTCCTTGGTCCTCGACTTCGTGTCAGCGGTCAGCGCCGTGATGGTGCGCAACCCATCGTCCTTGGGTGCGGTTTTCGCGCTGCGGAAATCGCTGAAACGGTAAGCACCCAGAATGAGTCCTTCGATCGCGGCTTCGAGGTCGATGTCGGACAGGGCGGTGATGACGGCCTCGGTGCCGTTGAGGGATCGCGCGGCGACGCCTGAAGCGCGGCGAATCAGCTCGGCGGGCCACTCGTCGCGATTCTTGCCCAGCCCGACGGCCAGCACGCTGCCCACCGGCAGCGACGGCGCGACCACGCGGGTGACCTGTTCGGGGCCCCCCTTGGCGCCGAGCGCCTCCAGGGCCACCTCGATCTCGCCGACGGCCTCGGCGTCGAGGAACGGGCTGGCGGCGACGGTCGCGGTGCTGTCCTCCTCCTGCCCGCTGACCACGGCGACGACCAGCACGGAGTCGTCGACTTTGCGCTTGGGCAACGATGAACTGACGGTGACGGTGGGGACCTGAAAACCGGTGCTAGCTGGGCTCACGAGCGATAACCATAACGCTCAGCGGGAAAGGTGCAGGTCGTAGGCTGCGACCGGGTCATCGAAACCTTTGAGTGTCAACGGTTCCTGCGGGATGGCTGGCCAGTCGGGCAGCTCGTCGCGGACGTCGGTGGACGCCAGGATCTGGCCCGGCGCCGCCGCGCCGACCAAGCGGGCGGCCAGGTTGACCGGATTGCCGAAGTAGTCGCCGCCGATGGACAGCACCGAGCCGTAGGCGACGCCCGCGCGCACCGTCAAACCGGCCTCGCGGGCACGCGGGTGTTCGACGAGGTCCATCGCGACCTTGACCAGAAGTTCGGGAGTCGAGGTCACCCACATCACCTCGTCGCCGATGAACTTGACCACACGGCCGCCGTCGGTGTGCACCATGTCCGCGACCGAGCCGCCGAATTCGGTGAGTAGTTCGAACAAGTCGGCCGGGTCCATCACCTGCGTCAGTCGGGTGAAGCCGGTCAGATCGGCGAATCCGACGCCGCAAGTGACATTCGCCGACGCGTCGGTGATGACGCCCTCGAAATGCGTTCGGGCACTGACGATGTGCTGCCGGAACACCGCTTCGATCAGCACTCCGAAGTTATGCGTGATCTCCGCGACCTCGCGATAGGTCATCGCCGTGATGAGCTCGTCGTTGCTGATTGCCATCAGCAGATCGGGCTGCGCCATTCGCACCATCGTCCCGCCCGCTTCAGCGACGCCGGGCCATCGCGTTGCCCAGTATCCGCAGGAAAGCCAGCGCGGGCTCGTCGCCGACGAGTGCCTTGACGGCCACCCACGTCGCCAGTCCGTCGACGTCCAACTGGCTCAGCGCAAGCGCTTCCGGATCGGTGATGGTCAGCCCCATCGCTGTCCAGGCGGTCGCGACCTCGTCCAGGGGCACGTTCAGCACCTCGGCGGCCGTGCGCAGGCTGTGGATCGGACGGCCCGGACCCTGCAGGGCGTCCCCGGCCAACCCGAACAGCCGCCCGCGGCGCTCCGCGTCGACCATCTCCTCCGTGGTGAACCCGAGTTTGTCCAGGTAATCGATCAGCGCGGCCCGGTTGCGCGCATCGACGATTCCCGCGTCTTCCAGCGCGTCGAAATCGACCACGGATGAAAGTGTGCCAGCAGCGGCCGTACTGTGGACTGCCGTGAGCGAAGTTCTAGCCGGCCCACTCGAGGAACGTCATCGCCAGCTCGGCGCCAGCTTCGCGGAGTTCGGCGGCTGGCTGATGCCCGTGTCCTATGCGGGAACCGTCAGCGAGCACACGGCGACACGCACCGCCGTCGGGCTGTTCGATGTCAGTCATCTGGGTAAGGCGCTTGTGCGCGGTCCCGGCGCCGCCGACTATGTCAACTCCGCGCTGACCAACGACCTGCGTCGCATCGGCCCCGGCAAGGCGCAATACACTCTGTGCTGCACCGATTCCGGCGGGGTGGTCGACGACCTGATCGCCTACTACGTGTCCGACGACGAGATCTTCCTGGTGCCCAACGCCGCCAACACGGCCGCAGTGGTCGCCGCGCTTGTCGAAGGTGCTCCCGCCGGGTTGACGATCACCGACGAACACCGGTCGTACGCGGTGCTCGCCGTGCAGGGACCGAAATCGCCCGACGTCCTCGGCGCACTCGGACTGCCCACCGATATGGACTACATGGGCTACGTCGATGCCGAGTTCAGCGGAGTCCCGGTTCGGGTGTGCCGCACCGGCTACACCGGCGAACACGGCTATGAACTGCTGCCGCCGTGGGATCAGTCGCAGGTCGTGTTCGACGCGCTGGTCGACGCGGTCGGTTCGGCCGGGGGTGAACTCGCCGGGCTCGGGGCCCGCGACACCCTGCGCACCGAGATGGGTTATCCGTTGCACGGGCACGAACTGTCGCTGGACCTGTCGCCGCTACAGGCGCGGTGCGGATGGGCGATCGGGTGGAAAAAGGACGCGTTCTGGGGCCGTGACGCACTACTGGCAGAGAAGGCGGCCGGTCCGCGGCGGCTGCTGCGCGGGTTGAAGGCGGTCGGGCGCGGCGTGCTGCGTCCCGATCTCGCCGTGCTCGACGGTGACAGCCCGGTCGGGGTGACGACGTCGGGCACCTTTTCTCCGACATTGAAAGTCGGCATCGCGCTGGCTCTGATCGACAGTGCCGCAGAAATCGCCGACGGGCAGCATGTTTCGGTGGACGTCCGGGGTCGCCCGCTCGAATGTGAAGTGGTCAAGCCCCCGTTCGTCGACGCGAAAACTCGCTAGTCAGCGGAGATACAATCGCCCCATGACTGACGGCCCCCTCGAGTTCACCGCCACGCGCAACGCGAACCCGGCGAGCGATGAGGTACGGGCGTCGATCCTGGCCAATCCCGGATTCGGCCAGTTCCACACCGACCACATGGTGTCGATCGACTACGACGCCGGCAAAGGGCTGGCATGACGCGCGGGTGATTCCGTACGGCCCCATCGAACTCGATCCGTCGGCGATCGTCCTGCATTACGCACAGGAGATCTTCGAGGGACTCAAGGCCTACCGCTGGGCGGACGGGGCCATTGTGTCGTTCCGGCCGGAGGCCAACGCCCGACGGCTGCGGACATCGGCCCGGCGCCTAGCCATTCCCGAGCTCCCTGAGGAAGTCTTCATCGAGTCACTGCGCCAGTTGATCGCGGTAGACGAGCAGTGGGTGCCGCCGCCGGGCGGCGAGGAGTCGCTGTACCTGCGCCCCTTCGTGTTCGCGAGTGAACCGGGTCTCGGTGTGCGGCCGGCCAACCAGTACCGCTATCTCGTGATCGCCTCGCCTGCGGGTGCGTACTTCAAGGGCGGCATCAAACCGGTCAGCGTGTGGCTCTCGACCGAGTACGTGCGCGCCTGCCCCGGTGGTACCGGCGCGGCCAAATTCGGTGGCAACTACGCCGCTTCGCTGCTGGCTCAGGCGCAGGCAATCGAGAACGACTGCGACCAGGTGGTGTGGTTGGACGCCGCGGAACGCCGCTATGTCGAAGAAATGGGCGGGATGAACCTGTTCTTCGTCTTCGGCAGCGGGGGATCGGCGCGCCTGGTCACGCCGGAGCTGAGCGGTTCGATATTGCCAGGCGTCACGCGAGATTCCTTGTTGCAGTTGGCGACCGACGCCGGATTCGCCGTCGAGGAACGCAAGATCGATGTCGACGAGTGGCAGAAAAAGGCGGCGGCAGGCGAGATCACCGAGGTGTTCGCATGCGGCACCGCCGCGGTCATCACACCGGTCGCCCGCGTCAAGCACGCCGACGGAGAATTCACCATCGCCGACGGCGGCCCAGGCGAAATCACCATGGCGTTGCGCGACACGCTGACCGGAATTCAGCGCGGCACATTCGCCGATACGCACGGCTGGATGGCCAGGCTGAGCTGAACAGCGCGGGGGACCCCACCGTGGTGGGGTCCCCGACTCGTCTGCGGGTATCAGCCGAGCGCGGCGTCGTGCTCGGGGCAGTAGGTGGCGACGGATGCACCGACGAAGAACGCGGAGTCCTCCTGCATCAGCGTGGTGATGTTGGAGACGGAATCGACGGCGTCGTACAGCGACTGGCCCTTGTCGAACATCGTGCAGACGTCCCCGGCGAGGCTGACCGCTTCCCGGGTCGAGGGGGGTTGGATGCCTTGATCGGCGAGCACGTTGACGAACATGTCGTCGGTCGTGTTGGCACCGGCGATGCCGGCGCTGACGAGAGCGGCGATGCCCAGGGTGGAGGCGATGGCGGCGGCGCCGATGACTGCGGTGAGGTGGCGGTAGGTGGGCATTGCGGATCCTTTCGGTTGTCGGTCTCCCTGGCGGGTAGAAGGAGAGTCCAACGCCGCCCTTGACGAATCCTTGACAGATTCTTGGGGTGCTTCTCGTACCCCGCGAGCGGCCTAGTACTGGCCGATCGCCAACCCGACGGCGGCCACCGTCGTCGTGACTTCGACCGCCGCGCCCAGCACGTCTCCGGTGATGCCACCGAATCGGCGCACGCAGTGCGCCACCAGTGCAGCGCCGCAGGCCAACGCGACCAGCACGGCCACCGGTCCCTGCCACGGACGCGGACCCGCCGCCACCGCCGCCGCGGTGACCGCGATCACCCATAGCGCCACCACCGCGATCGGCTGGCTGCCTGCGACCCGTGCTCCCAGCGAACTACCCGCCGCGGCGGGCACCGAGCGGCGACATGCCAGCACCGCGGCGACCCGGCCCGCGGTCACCGCGACGATCACACCCACGGCGGTGTCGGCCGTGAATGCGAAGGCCTGCGTCAGAAGCACGACCACCAACGCCGCGACGCCGAACGGTCCCGACGACCCGTCGCGCATCACCTCCAGCGCACGGGGCGGCGTTCCGTAGCAGCCGAGGCCGTCGGCGGTGTCGGACAGTCCGTCGGCGTGCAGGCCACGGGTGGCGAGCAACAGCGCAGCGACCGCGAGCATGCCGCCCAACGGGGCGGACGGCCCGAAGGCCCATTCCGACGCCCACAGCGTCCCGGCCGCCGCGGCCCCCAGCGCCACACCCACGAGCGGAAGTGCGGTCAGCGCAC
The DNA here is from genome assembly GCA_963805835.1 of uncultured Actinomycetota bacterium. GTDB lineage: Bacteria > Actinomycetota > Actinomycetes > Mycobacteriales > Mycobacteriaceae > Mycobacterium. The sequence goes on from CAWDVX010000020.1 coordinate 230,677, forward strand.
CCCGGCCGAACGGCTCTGCCGACCGCACCGGCAGCACGGTCTCGAAGGACAGCGCCCCCGCGACCGATCGGATCACCGGGGAATCACCGCTTTTCGCGTGGCTGGGCGATACCGGCCTCGTCAAAGGTCGCCATCGACGACAGCGTGGCCACCGCAGCACGCACGACGGAAAGCGCGATCGCGGCGCCGGTTCCCTCGCCGAGCCGCATCGAAAGATCGACGATCGGCTCGAGCTCCAGTCGTCGCAAGGCCTGCGCGTGCGCCGGTTCGGTGGACCGGTGGCCCGCCTGCCACCACTGCCGCGCACCGGGTGCGAGGTCCTCCGCCACCAGCGCCGCAGCGGTCACCACCACGCCGTCGAGCAGCAGGGGAGTGCGCCGCACCGCGGCCTGTACGCAGAATCCCGCCATCGCCGCGAGATCGGCCCCACCACAGATCCGCAGCAGCGCAACGGGATCGCCTGATGCCCGCCGACCTCGGAACAGCGCGTCCCTGATGGCGCCGGTCTTGCGGGCCCACCCCGCGTCGTCGACGCCGGTGCCGCGACCGACCACGGCGACCGGCTCGGAATCCGTCAGCGCGGCGATCAGAGTCGTTGCGGGCGTGGTGTTTCCGATGCCCATATCGCCGGCGATCAGGATGTCGGCACCCGAGTCGATCTCTTCGTCGGCGATCCGGCGGCCCGCATCGAGTGCCGCCGCAACCTCATCGTCGGTCAACGCGTCCTCGACGGCGATGTTGCCGCTGCCGCGGCGGACCTTGTGTGCGCCGATGGACGGGGTCAGGGGCTGCGCGGCGTCGACGGCGATGTCGACGACGCGTACGGTCGCGCCCGCCGCCTCGGCGAGGACGTTGATCGCGGCGCCGCCGGCATCGAAGGTGGCGACCATCGCCGCGGTGACCTCCGCGGGATACGCGGACACCCCGGCCGCCGCGACGCCGTGATCGCCGGCGAACACCACCACCCGTGCCCGTTCGAACTGCCGGGGCGGACACACGCCCTGGCACGACGACACCCATACCGACAGGTCTTCCAGCCTGCCCAGTGAGCCCGATGGTTTGGTCAACTGCTCCTGACGGGCGCGCGCGGCGGCCGCGATGCCGGGATCGGGCGGTGCGACCGCTCCGAAATCGGTCATCCCCTTGCCCTTCGGGCGCGTGGGCCCATGCGCGTGGGCCCATGCGTGGGGAGTGCCCCCAGTGCCGCGTCCTTGACGATGACGGGCTGACCGGCGACGACGAGCACCACCCGATCGCACACCGCGGCCAGCCGCTGATTGAGGGTGCCCAGCTCGTCGGCGAACCGCCGCCCCGAATCCGTCGCGGGCACGACCGCGAGTCCGACCTCGGGGGAGACCAGCGCCAGCGCGGAACCGAACGCACCCACCGCGTCGACCAGGTCGTCGACCTCGGCCGACACGGACCCGCCGGACCACGCACCGGACCGATCCATCGCCGCGGTCAGCCAGGTGCCCACGTCGTCGACCACCGTCGCCGTGGCCGCCGTCGGAGCGCAACTGCGTTGCTATCTCCACGGTTTCGACCGTGGTCCAGGTCACCGGCCGGCGGCGACGGTGTGCTTCAACCCGTGCCGACCATTCGGCGTCTGCTTCCGACATCGGCGCCGGTGGCCAGGTAGCGCACTGCCGCCGAGTCCTGCAAGGACTCGGCGATCACCGACTCCGCCCATTGCGATTTGCCCGACCGGATGCCGCCGAGCACCAGGATGCGCACCGGGTTCAGTTGACCTTGTTGCCGCGCTCCACCTGCGGCCGGGGCGCACGCATCCGGCGCAGCTGCGAAGCGCGACTGGCCGCGTAAAAGCCTAATTTCCAACCAGTTTCGGTGTTTTCCGGGAACTTGGCATCGGCCAGTCGGTTGGCCTTGCGGCCCAGGATGAAGCCGTCGATCACCATGATCAGGACCAGCAACAGCATCGCGGGGGAGATGAGGCGCTGCACCGCGACCGAGGGCACCGAGAGCATCACGAAGATCAGCGCGAGCGCGGCGGGCATGAACAAGCCGAGCACGTTGCGGCGGGAGTCGACGATGTCGCGGACGTATCGGCGCACCGGACCCTTGTCCCGCGGCAGCAGATAGGCGTCGTTGCCGGCCATCATCTTCTCGCGCCGCTCCGCCATGTCCGCGCGGCGCGTGACCTTCTCCGCCTTGCGCTCCTCGCGGCTCAGCTTCGTGCGCATTTCCTTGCGCCGCTTGCGCGCCTCGGCGGTCGTCATCGGCGCGGGCGCCACGGGGCCCCGCTTGCGGGTGGCCTCGCTGCGTTTGGGCGTCGGCCTGCCCTTCGGGGCGGTCGTCCCGGACTCCCCGGACCCGTGAGCGGTGCCCTGTGGGCCGGTTTCGGCGGTGTCTTCGGACACATCGGGATCCGGTGTCCGCGCGTTGTCTTTCTTTCGGCCCAGCAGGTTCACGCTTTTCAGGTTACTTCCGGCGGCTCGGTGACCCGGCGGGGCCTGGGGACAAACTCGGGAATAGTGCCGGGACAAGGTACCGTTGACGTAGTACGCCGCACATTGATGAGGCTTTACAGGAGACGTAATGACTGTTCAGGGAGAGTCGGCCGTGCAAAAGGGGACGGCAACCGCCGCCCATGGCGCGAAGCTGACCGACGCCGCCGCCGCCAAGGCCAAGGCGCTGCTGGATCAGGAGGGCCGCGACGATCTGGCCCTTCGTATCGCCGTGCAGCCGGGTGGGTGCGCCGGCCTGCGCTACAACCTGTTCTTCGACGACAGGGTTCTGGACGGCGATGTGACCGTCGAGTTCGGCGGCGTGGCGCTGACGATTGACCGCATGAGCGCGCCCTATGTCGAGGGCGCCACCATCGACTTCGTCGACACCATCGAGAAGCAGGGCTTCACGATCGACAATCCGAACGCCACCGGCTCGTGCGCCTGCGGCGACTCGTTCAACTGATTCAGTACTGACCGGCAGTTCGCGGCAGATACGAGCAGACCAGGACCTCGTTGCCCTGGGTGAGTAGCTGCGCGACGCCCTGCTGTTCGCCCTCGGTGCGCGGCTGACCGCGGCGTGAGCTGGACGACGGCTGGACCTGCATGGTGAACAGCACCTGCGCCTGATGAGGCGACCACATCACGATCTTGTCGATGGATGTCACCTCCGCGCGCCCGTACTGCTGGCGGAAGGCGTCGCTGGCGAGACCGGCCAGCGCGAGATCGGAACGGCGTTGCTTGACTGCGTCGAACATCCCGCACAGCGTGTGCCGGGCGACCGTCTCGTCGTCGCCGTTGGTCATGGCATCCAGGTACTCCTGGATCGCCGCCTTGGCGGATGCGTCGGTCAGCGTGCCGGATCCGGATGAAGACTCGTTGCCACGGGTGGTGAGGACGATCGCGACCACCGTGGCGATCACGACGACCGCAAGCAGCGCACCCGCGATGAGCGGCCAGCGCCGTTTCTGCGGATACTGCACCGGCGGTGGCAGCATTCCCGGGTACGCCGAGGCGTTCTCCGGATACGGCTCCGGTTGGGGCTGCTGGGGAAACCATTGCGGACCGGTGCGCGGATACATTTGCGGGCCGACCGGTCCGGCGCCATATTCGGGCGGGTACGGACCGGACATTGATTTGCTCCCCAGAAGTGTGTGTCGGAATTGGCCTGTCTACAGTGGCCCAGCGGGCACTCGTACGCAGGTTAGCGCACCTCGCACAGGTGGCCCGCTCGGTAAGGTTTTCCTAGACGGCTTAAATAATGAAGGGTGACGCTTCGTGACCATTGCGGTTACCGGATCAATTGCGACCGACCATCTGATGCGGTTTCCCGGGAAATTCTCCGAACAGCTCCTGCCCGATCATCTACAGAAGGTGTCGCTGAGCTTTCTCGTCGACGACCTGGTCGTCCATCGCGGCGGCGTCGCGGGCAACATGGCCTACGCGGTCGGAGTGCTGGGCGGAGACGTGGCACTCGTCGGCGCGGTGGGACGGGACTTCGACGAGTACCGCACCTGGCTCGAGTCGGCCGGGGTGGACACCGGCAGCGTGCTCGTCTCCGAAACCGCTTACACGGCGCGGTTCGTGTGCACGACCGACGAAGCCATGGCGCAGATCGCCTCCTTCTATCCCGGCGCCATGTCGGAGGCGCGAAACATCTCGCTGGCCGATGTCACGAAACGCCTCGGCACACCGGAATTGGTGATCGTCGGCGCCAACGACCCCGAGGCGATGTTCCTGCACACCGAGGAGTGCCGCAAGCTCGGCCTGGCATTCGCGGCCGACCCGTCTCAGCAGCTGGCTCGCCTGTCCGGCGAGGAGATCCGCAAGCTCATCGACGGTGCGACGTATCTGTTCACCAACGACTACGAGTGGGATCTGCTGCTGCAGAAATCCGGCTGGAGCGAGGCTCAGGTGATGAGCCAGATCGGGCTGCGGGTCACGACGCTGGGACCCAAGGGCGTGGACCTGGTCAGCTCGAGCGGCACTTTCATCCACGTCGACGTCGTACCGGAAAAGCATCAGGCCGACCCCACCGGTATCGGCGACGCGTTCCGCGCCGGCTTCCTCACCGGTCGAAGCGCAGGTCTGAGCTTGGAACGGTCGGCTCAGCTGGCTTCTCTGGTCGCGGTTCTCGTCTTCGAGGCACCCGGGCCGCAGGAGTGGAGCTGGGACCGGGAGCAGGCCGTGCAGCGGCTGACCGACGCCTATGGCGCCGAAGCCGGCGCGGAGATCGCCGAGGCGCTCGGCGCCGACAGATAGCCGCCGAGGCGCTCGGCGCCGACAGATAGCCGCCGAGGCGCTTGCCTTACAGCTGGACGGGGTAGGTCGGCTCGCTGATCTGCGGTGTCACGCTGGCTTCGACGAAGATCGCGTGCCACAACATGAAGATCAGCACCGTCCACAGTCGTCGGCTGTGATCGCTTACGCCACTTCGATGTTCGTCGAGCATGCGGGTAACCCCGCCGAGGTCGATCAGCTCGCCGGCCTGTGAGGTGCCGACCATTTGATACGCCCAGTCCTGCAGTTCGCCCGCCTGCAGCCAGTGCCGGATCGGGACCGGGAAGCCCAGCTTCGGCCTGTTGAGCACGTGCGCGGGCACGATCGGCTCCAATGCGCGACGCAGTGCGAACTTCGTCGTCGTCCTGGTGATCTTCTGGTCCAGCGGGAGACGCGACGCCACCGCGAAGACCTCGGGATCCAGGAATGGCACGCGCAGTTCCAGGGAGTTGGCCATCGTCATCTTGTCGGCCTTCACCAGGATGTCGCCGCGCAGCCAGGTGAACAGGTCGATGTGCTGCATACGGGCCACAGGATCGGCTCCCTCGGATGCCGCGTAGACCGGTGCGGTGACGTCGGTGTGAGTCCATTCCGGTCGGAACCCCGGCAATACCGCACGCAGTTGTTCGTCGGAGAAGCTGCGCGCATTGCCGTAGTAGCGCTCCTCGAGCGTCAGCGATCCCCGGTGCAGCAGGCTCTTGCCGCGCAGGCCTTCGGGGAGTGGCCGTGCCGCCCGGCCCAGTGACCGTCGCACCGGCCGCGGCAGATAGTCAAATGGGCGCAGGGACAACGGTTCCCGGTAGATGGTGTAGCCGCCGAAGAGTTCGTCGGCGCCCTCGCCCGAGAGCACCACCTTGACGTGCTTTCGGGCCTCGCGCGCGATGAAGAAGAGCGGGACCAACGCCGGGTCGGCGACGGGTTCGTCCAGATACCAGACGATTTCGGGTAGCGCGGCGACGAACTCGGCCTGACTGACCACCTTCGTCACGTGTCGGGCACCGATGGCCTCGGCCGATGCGACGGCCACGTCGACCTCGGAGTAGCCCTCGCGCTCGAACCCGGTGGTGAACGTGATCAGCTTCGGGTTGTGCCGCATGGCGAGCGCCGCGATCGCCGTCGAGTCGATGCCGCCGGACAGGAACGCGCCCACCGTGACGTCGGCGCGCATGTGCTTGGCCACGGAGTCTTCCAGCACCGCGGTGATCTCGTCGTAGCGTGCGTGGTCGCCCGCGGGAGCCGGGGAAAACGGCACCGCGGCGAACCGCGGGGTGAAATACCGCGTCACCTCGGGCGGGGATCCCGGTCGCACGCGTGCGTAGCTGCCCGATTCGAGCCTGCGCACACCGCGGTTCAGCGTCTCCGGTTCCGGCACGTACTGCAGCACCGTGTAGTGCTGCACGGCGCGCTCGTCGATCCCGAGGTCGATTCCGATGATCCCGGCGAGATCCAGCAGGCATTTCTTCTCGCTGCCGAACACGGTTCCGCCCTCGCCGGTCGCCATGTACAGCGGCTTGATGCCGAACGGGTCACGCGCACAGAACAATTCGCCCTCGACAGTGTCCCAGAGGGCGAATGCGAACATGCCGCGCAGCCGGGTCAGGGCCGCCGTGCCCCAGTAGTGGTAGGCGGCGACGATCGCCTCGCTGTCGCCGTCGGTGGCGAATACGGCGCCATGGTCGGCCCGTAGCTGCTCCCGCAACTCGAGGTAGTTGTAGATCTCGCCGTTGAACACCAGGACGTACCGGTCGGGGGCCTCCGGCGGGCCCCAGCGCAGCGGCTGGTGGCTGTGGGCGATGTCGATGATCGACAGGCGGTTGAACCCCAGCACCGTGGTGGGTCGCGCGGCGTCGTCGGACCACGTGCCAGGCTCGTCAGGGCCGCGGTGGCGCATCAGGTGTGACGCGCCCGAAACCGCCGCTACGAGGTCTGCCGAGGCCTCACGCGACGGGTCGGTAACCAGGGCCAGCAGTCCGCACACCGCGCCAGTATGCCTAATTCCGCGCGGACGAAAGGAGCGCAGATATGTGGGAGTGTGTCGAGACCTGCGTCCGGAGGTGGTCTACGCTGCGTAGTATTCGGCTTTCTGTCCCGACTTCTAGGAGGCGCCAGCGTGACACCTCGCGGTGTGAAGGTGGTGGCGTTATCAGTCGTACTCGGCAGCATGACGGTGCTGCTCAGCGGGTGTAACTGGTCGGAGGTTCTCGGCCTGGGCTGGCCCCGTGGTATCACCCCCGAGGCGCATCTCAACCGAGAGTTGTGGATCGGCTCGGTGATCGCCTCGCTGGTCGTCGGTGTCATCGTGTGGGGTCTGATCTTCTGGGCCTCGGCGTTTCACCGGCACAAGAAGGGTGACACCGAGTTGCCGCGCCAGTTCGGCTACAACATGCCGCTCGAACTGGTGCTCACGGTGGTGCCGTTCCTGATCATCTCGGTGCTCTTCTACTTCACCGTCGTGGTGCAGGAGAGAATGCTGCACAAGGAGCCCAATCCCGAGGTCACGATCGACGTCACGGCATTCCAGTGGAACTGGAAATTCGGCTATCAGAAAGTGAATTACGCCGACGGCACGTTCAGCTACCAGGGCGACGATCCGGAGCGCAAGGAAGCCGTCGCGTCCGGGCCCGAGGGGGTGGAGGGACCGCACGGTGGCGAGTACGGCGTCATCGCCGGCAAGAACCCCGAAGACCGCAGCTATTTGAACTTCGACAAGGTCGAGACGCTCGGCACGTCCACCGAGATCCCGGTTCTGGTGGTGCCGTCGGGTAAGCGCATCGCGTTCCAGATCGCCTCCGCCGACGTCATCCACGGCTTCTGGGTGCCGGAGTTCCTGTTCAAGCGCGACGTGATGCCCAACCCCGAAGCCAACAACTCCGACAACGTCTTCCAGATCAGCGAGATCAACCAGAACGGCGCGTTCGTCGGCCGGTGCACGGAGATGTGCGGCACCTACCACTCGATGATGAATTTCGAGCTGAGGGTGGTGTCGCCCAACGACTTCAAGGCGTACCTGGAGCAGCGGATCGACGGCAAGACCAACGCCCAAGCGCTGCAGGCCATCGACCAGGCGCCGCTGGCGATCACCACGAAACCGTTCGACACCCGCCGCGGTGAGCAGGCACCCCCGCTAACGCAGGCCAGCAAGTAGGGACACCACATGCATATCGAAGCCAGGCTGTTCGAGTTCCTGACCGCGTTCTTCATCCTGGCCGCGGTGGTCTACGGCGTGCTGACGGCGACGTTCCAGTACGGCGGTATCGAGTGGGCCGGCACCACCGCGCTGGCCTTGACGGCCGGGCTGACATTGATCACCGGCACGTTCTTCCGGTTCGTGGCCCGGCGCCTGGACACCCGGCCCGAGGACTATGAGGACGCCGAGATCAGCGACGGAGCCGGCGAGCTGGGCTTTTTCAGTCCGCACAGCTGGTGGCCGATCTTCATCGCACTGTCGGCATCCGTCACGGCCGTCGGCGTCGCACTCTGGCTGCCGTGGCTGATCGCGGCCGGCGTCTGTTTCGTGCTGACGACGGTCGGCGGCCTGGTGTTCGAGTACTACACCGGACCCGAGAAGCACTGACGCCCGGCCGAGGCCGAATCACCTCCCGCACAAGGTCACAATCGGGGCACTACTTCGTCGATATCCTGTGCTGCGAGATTCATCGGGATCCGCTGTTTCGGTAGTGTTGCCGGGGCATGTGTAGTCGAGAAGGATAGGCGTAAATGAGCGGGCCGAACCCCCCAGGCGGTGAATTTCCAGAAGGGGCCGATCTGCCGGGTCAGGAGCCGGGCGCCAGCTCGGACAGGCCGCAGAGCAGCGAGCCCGACACCTATTCGCAGGCCTACTCCGCCCCGGAATCCGAGCAGTTCACCAGCGGCCCCTACGTGCCCGCCGATTCGGGCCTCTACGACTACGACAGCTACGAGCCGCAGCGAACACGTCGTGCAGACCGAACCGCCGCGGTGGCCATGGGTAGTCGGGGTGGTGGCGATCGTCGCGGCCATCGCGCTGGTGGTGTCCGTGTCGGTTCTGGTGACCCGAACCGATACCAACAACCTCGCGACGCCCGAGACCACGAAGAGCACCCCGCCGCCGCTCCACCGGTGCAGGACGAGATCACCACGACGCCGCCACCGCCACCACCCCCGCCTCCAACGACTGAGCCGCCGCCTCCGCCGCCGGAGACCGTCACGGTCACTCAGGAGCCGGAACCGCCGCCACCCCCGCCGCCAGCAGAGCCGCCACCACCGCCGCCGGAGACCGCGGCGCCGCCACCGCCGCCCACGACGCGCGCCGGGCCGCGCCAGGTCACCTACTCGGTGACCGGAACGAAAGCACCCGGGGACATCATCACCGTCACTTACATCGACGCCTCGGGCCGCAGCCGTACGCAGCGCAACGTCTACATCCCGTGGTCTTTGACCGTCACGCCCATATCGCAGTCCGAGGTGGGCTCCGTGCAGGCGTCCAGCCTGTTCCTCGTCAGCAGGCTCAACTGCTCGATCACGACCAGCGACGGCACGGTGTTGTCGTCCAACACCAACAACTCCGCGCAGACGGCCTGCTGATGCCCTCCGTCAGCGATTCTGCGGGCAGCCTGCGGGTGCGCCCGACCGGGGACCCCGGCGAATTGGACCGCACCGACCGCATACTGCTGGGTGCCTGCGCGGCGATATGGCTCGCGGCGCTTGGCGCATTTGTCGCGGCCACCGTGGCCCTGATCGACCTCGCAAGCGCCCATCAGGAAGCGTCGGGTGATTCGGGCGCCCCGTGGCTGCTGTACATCGTCATCGCGATCTCCGCCGCAGTCATCATCGGCGCAGTGCCGCTTCTCATCAGGGCCCGTCGCGACGCGATGTCCGATGCCGATTCGCCGGCCCGATCCGCACCACGACAACCGCCCGGGCGATGGCAAGAGTCTGGTCGCGGCGACCAGAGTCAGCCCGACGACCAGGGTCAGACCGAGAAGCTTCGGATCTCGGACACCTCGGCGGGCCGGATCCACGCAGGCCCCGGCTATGCGGCCGCAGTCACGCACAGCACGTCACTGCCCGCGCCACTGGTGGCGGCCATCGACCAGGTGTGGCTCCGCTGCGCGGTCCTGATCGCCTGTGCGATCGGCATCGCCATGGTGGCGATAGGCGTGGCGACCTACCTGTTGGCCGTGGAGAGCGACACAGCGGCGTGGGTGCTCCTGGCGTTGGGCGGTCTCGTCACGCTGGCGATGCCGGCGATTCCGTGGTTCTACCTGCGTGAGTTACGCACCCTGCTGGAAGGCGAACGCGCGTAACCCGCTCAGTGATGCCCGTTCGTCTGTCCGTTTGAGGACCCGTTCGAGGAGCCGTTGCGTTCCTGGTGCTCGCGCAATGCGGTGAGCGCCTCGCGTTCCGCGGAGTGCGCCGCCTCGACGAGCGCCTCGTTCTCCGACAACGGATCGCCCGAGAGGAAGCTGCCCGAGCCGGGAGCACCCGCGTAACCGAGCTTGTTCATCCGCTTGGGGACCGCTGCACCCTGGTATTCCAACGGAATTGGATGACCATCGTCGACCGGGCCGAGCGGCTGGTGCAGCTCGATGTAGGCGCCGTGCGGTAGCCGCTTGATGATGCCGGTCTCGATACCGTGCTCGAGCACCGCGCGGTCGCTGCGCTGCAGGCCGATGGCCCACCGGTACGCGATGTAGTAGACGATCGCAGGCACCACCACCATGCCGATGCGCCCGATCCACGTCGTCGCATTGAGCGAGATGTTGAACTTCAGGGCGATGATGTCGTTCATCGCGGATAGCGTCAGCACCATGTAGAACCCGATCGCCATGGCGCCGATTGCGGTGCGGACCGGTGCATCTCGGGGACGCTGCAGCAGATTGTGGTGAGCGTTGTCGCCCGTGAACTTCTTCTCGAGGAACGGCCAGGCAGGGAGCAATATGAAGATCAGCCCCATGATCAGCGCCACCCATACCGGCGCGGGCACGGTGTGGCCGAGGAAGTACAACTCCCAGGCCGGGAAGATGCGCGCCAGGCCTTCCGTCCACATCATGTAGAAGTCCGGCTGGCTACCGGCCGACACATGCGACGGTTTGTACGGACCCAATTGCCATATCGGGTTGATCTGTAGCAAGCCACCCATCAGGCCCAGGATGCCGACGTTCATCGCGAAGAACGCGCCCGACTTGACTGCGAACACCGGCATTACCCGCACACCGACGACGTTCGTCTCGGTACGCCCCGGGCCGGGGAACTGGGTGTGCTTCTGGAACCACACGAATGCGAGGTGAATTCCGATGAGCGCCAGGATGATTCCCGGGATCAGCAGGATGTGCAGTGAGTACATGCGCGGGAGCCAGTAGCCGTCCTGCGAGCACTGGTATCCGACGCCACCGCACGGGAAGTCGCCGCCGAACAGCGCCCAGTGCAGCCACGTACCGATCACCGGCATGCCCAGGGTGATGGAGCTCAGGGCCGCACGCAGGCCAATGCCCGAGAGCAGGTCGTCGGGCAGCGAGTAACCGAAGTAGCCCTCGAACATCGCCAGGATCAGCAGCAGGGAGCCGATGACCCAGTTGGCCTCGCGTGGGCGGCGGAACGCGCCGGTGAAGAAGATGCGGGCGAGGTGGACCATGATCGACGCGGCGAACAACAGCGCCGCCCAGTGGTGCACCTGACGGACGAACAGGCCGCCGCGCACCTCGAAGCTGATGTCGAGCGTGGAGGCATAGGCCTTTGACATCTCGATGCCGCGCAGCGGTTGATACACACCGTCGTAGATGATTTCGTTCATCGACGGATCGAAGAACAGGCTCAGGTACACGCCGGTGAGCAACAGCACGATGAAGCTGTACAGCGCTATCTCACCCAGTAGGAACGACCAGTGGGTCGGGAACACCTTGTTCAGCTGTCGGCGCACGGCCGCCGAAGGGTGATAGCGCGAATCGATGGCGTCGCCCTGGCTGGCCGCTATCTCGGCCATGCTTGGCGGTTTTGGCAGTTTCGGACTCAATTTGTTTGCTCCCAGAATGCCGGGCCGACGGGTTGGATGAAGTCGCCGTTGGCGACGAGGTAGCCGTCCTGATCAATGGTGATGGGCAACTGCGCCAGCGCGCGCGCAGCCGGGCCGAATATGGGTTTCGCAAAGTGCAGCGCGTCGAACTGCGACTGATGGCACGGGCAGAGGATGCGATAGGTCTGCTGCTCGTAAAGCGATGAGGGGCAACCCAAGTGCGAGCACACCTTGGTGAATGCGAACAGATCGCCGAAGTTGAAGCTTTCCTGGTTCTTGCGCTTGACGACCCTGGGCAGGTCGACCGGCTTGATGCGGATCAGCATCACGGGATTGCGGATACCCATGGTGATCTCCGACAGCCTGTGGTGTGACTCGACGGTCGTACCGTCTCCATCGGATTCCCGCCACGGGAACACGGTCTCCATGCCGCCGGCGTCGATGTCCTCGGGGCGCATCTTGGCGTAGGTGCCGTTGCCGGTCGCACGGGCGAGGTAGATGGTCTCGCCTTTGAAGCGCGGAGTCCATCCGGATGTCCACAGCACGGCCTTCTTGCCATCGGCGGTCTGCACCACCGGCTTCCACGGATTCTTGATCAGCCCACCGGCGAACGCCACCAGCGTGCCAAGGCCGAACGCGCCGAGCCCCACCCCGAGTGACAGCCCAACCAGCTTGCGCCGCTTGATGGTCGACGATTCCAGCGCATCGGAGAGGTTGGCCACCACCGTCTTGCGTTGGAGCTCGGGGGAGCTGCCGTCGTGGCGATCCTGGATCGAGATCTCTTCCGGAATGAACTTCTTCTGATACAGCACCGCGCCGATGCCGATGGCCAGGATGGACAGCCCGAAGGTCAACCCGTACAGCGGTGTGGCGAGGTCGTACCAGAAGTGGCCGGAGGCATTCCCGCCCTTGTACTCCCATGGCCAGAAGATGAAGATGACCAACAACGCCAGCCCCGAAATACCGCCCAGCAGAAGCCAATACGCCACCAGGCGTTCGGCGCGCTTCTCTGCTTTGGTGTCGGGAACGGGCCAGCGTTCGTCCTTGTAGACGATCTCGACACCGTCGATCTTGCCGCCGAGCTCCAGAAGTTCCTCACGCGACATCCCGGCGAGTTCGGCGTCGGTCGGCTGACCTGGCACGCCTTGCTGTCCCGGCGTGTCGGTTCCCTTGTCCCCGCCGTTGCCGCCGTTGCCGCCGTCGCTCATGCTCGCGCTCCGATCCACAGGGCCACAATGACGACGGCCACAATGCCGATAATCCAGGTCGCCATGCCCTCGGACGTCGGGCCGAAACCACCGAGTCCGTAACCGCCGGGATCCGGTGCCGTGGCGGCCATCCGGACGTAGGCGATGATGTCACGCTTCTCGTCGGGCGAGAGCTGCCGGTCGGAGAACTTGGGCATGTTCTGCGGTCCGGTCAGCATTGCCGTGTAGATCTGCGCCGGGTTGGCCCCGGCCAGGGGGGGCGCGTATTTACCTGACGACAACGCGCCGCCCTTGCCGGTGAAGTTGTGGCAGGACGAGCAGTTCAGCCGGAACAGGTCGCCGCCGCGGGCCACGTCGTTGCCCAGCAAGCGACTCGGAGGCGATGGCGCCGTTCTCGTCGCGCGGGACCATCGGGCCGCCACCGTTGGCCTGCACATACGCGCCCAGCGCGTCGATCTGCGCCTCGTCGAACTGCGGTGGCTTCTGCGGCGCCTGGGCCTCGCCGCGCATGGCGGGCATGCGGCCGGTGGACACCTGGAAGTAGACGGCGGCCTCGCCGACGCCGAGGAGGCTGGGTCCGCGGTCGGCCACACCCTGCAGGTTCGCGCCGTGGCACGTGACGCACGACGTCTCGAACAGCTGCTTGCCGGTGCGCAACAACGCTGATTGCGACTCATCGGCGACCGCCACCTGGGGGTTCGGGGTGAGCGTGGCCGCCAGGCCACCGGCGATCCCCAGTCCGACGAGCAGGAGCATCGCTGCTGACAGGCGGCGGCGTAGGCGCCGGCGCTTCACTGTCGCCGGCTTACCGGTTCCGGTGGCCTTCTCGGTCATCGAACCCCTTCTCCTCGGACGCATCGGCGAGCCGATCATCGGACGCATCGGCGAGCCGATCATCGGACGAAGTAAATAACGGCGAACAGGGCGATCCACACGATGTCGACGAAGTGCCAGTAGTACGAGACGACGATCGCGGCGGTGGCCTGAGCGGGCGTGAACTTGCTCATCGTGGTGCGGGTCAGCAGGAAGATGAACGCCACGAGCCCGCCGATGACGTGCAGTCCGTGGAAACCGGTGGCCAGGTAGAAGACCGAGCCGTAGGCACTGCTGGCCAGCGTCGTCCCGTGCTCGACGAGGTGGATGTACTCATAACCCTGGCCGAGGACGAAGAACAGGCCCATCAGGAAGGTGATGAGATACCAGCGCCGCAGCCCGAATATGTCGCCGCGCTCGGCGGCGAATACGCCCATCTGGCAGGTGAACGACGACGCGATCAGCACCAACGTGACCGGAACGGCCTGCACCAGGTTCAGCTCGGTCGGCTCCGGAGGCCAGTCGCCACCGGCCTGCGAGCGCGCGGTGAAGTACATCGCAAACAGCCCGGCGAAGAACATCAGCTCGCTGGAGAGCCATACGATCGTGCCGACACTGACCATGTTCGGCCGGTTCAGGGAATGAACTCGCGACGTGATAGCGGTCCCCGAGGTGCCTACAGCGCTCGTCACAGGAGCAAGTATGACGCTTTGTAGTTGTCGAACTCCACCCGGGTGAGCAATTCGTCATAATCAGCGCGTGACTTCAGGTGACTCCCCAACGTGGCCTCAGGTTCTCGGCCGCCTGACCACAGGTCAGGCGCTTGCTCCGGGACAGGCCGGCTGGGCGATGGACCAAATCATGACCGGCACGGCGACTCCGGCTCAGATCGCCGCGTTCGGCGTGTCGATGAAGATGAAGCGCCCGACGCCCGCAGAGGTGGCCGAGCTGGCCGACATGATGCTCAAACACGCACGGCGGGTGCCGACCGAGTCGATCGGCAACGAGACCGTCGACGTGGTCGGTACTGGTGGTGACGGAGCGAACACGGTGAACCTGTCCACGATGGCGGCGATCGTGGTGGCCGCCGCCGGGGTGCCGGTGGTCAAGCACGGCAACCGGGCCGCGTCGTCGCTGTCGGGCGGTGCAGACACGCTCGAGGCGCTCGGGGTGCGTATCGATCTGAGTCCCGAGGATGTCGCGCGCAGCGTCGCCGACGTCGGCATCGGGTTCTGTTTCGCGCCGCAGTTCCATCCGTCATATCGGCATGCGGGTGCGGTGCGTCGCGAGATCGGGGTGCCGACGGTATTCAATCTGCTTGGCCCACTGACGAATCCGGCTTCGCCACGGGCCGGTCTGATCGGGTGTGCCTGGGCGGACCTGGCCGAGGTGATGGCCGGTGTGTTCGCCGCCCGCCGGTCCAGTGTCCTGGTCGTGCACGGCGATGACGGGCTCGACGAACTGACCACCACCACGACGAGCACCATCTGGCGTGTCCAGGCGGGCACCGTCGAGCGGCTGACGTTCGATCCCGCGGCGTTCGGGTTCGCCCGCGCCGAACTGTCCGAGTTGGTGGGCGGTGACGCGGAGGCGAACGCCGCGTCGGTGCGAGCGGTGCTCGGCGGCGCAAAGGGGCCGGTGCGCGACGCGGTGGTGCTCAATGCGGCCGGCGCGATGGTGGCCCATGCCGGGCTAGCCAGCGACGCCAAGTGGGTTCCTGCGTGGGAGTCGGGTCTGGCCAGGGCGGCCGAGACCATCGACTCCGGCGCCGCCGAAAAGTTGCTCGCGCGTTGGGTGGGGTTCGGTCAGAAGCTCTGAGTCAGAGCTGGTTTCGGCGAGTTGCTCGGCCGCGACCCGCGCCGACCGCGCCGACGCGGCCCAGTCCGCGAACCGGCCCGCTGCGCCTACCGGTGAGGCGTAACCGGCTTCCGCACCGGATTCCGCGCGCACGATCCGCACGCCCGGCTGGCTGAGCCAACGCACGATGAGCGCGGTCTCCTCGACGAGGGCGCCACCGAGAGGCGATCGGTCCGGAAGAATCGCTTGTGCGCCGGCGCATATCGCGTCGATGACCGGCATCGGAGGTACGCCGCGCGGTGCGTTTCCCGCGGCCGCCAGCTGGCCGTGACGAATCACCGCCAGATGCCAGCCGCCCGCGCCGTCCGGACGTGCCGCGACCATCTCGTCGACGCAGGCCAGTGCGCGCAGCCGCTGGCCGCGCCAGAGCACGTCGATGGCGGTGGTGGTGTGATCCCGCAGCCGCGCCGCGGTCTCGTAGCGGGCGCGAACCGCCAGATCGGTGATGTGCGACAGCATGTCGGCCAGTGGCTGGCTGTCAGCCCCTTCGATCAGGTCCCGTGCACGCCGCGCCGCGTCGGCGTAACCGGCGGCTCCGACGTCGCGCGGCGCGGGGCACGGCGAGACTTCGCGTTCGGGGCACCGCGGGCCGTGCAGCGCGGACGCGGCCCAGCCGTGTCGCGCATGTTCGCAGACCGGTGAACCGGGCCAGCAGCGCGGCAGTCTGCACGGCGTCGGCCCGTGAGCGGAACGGGCCGACCGCGCAGTCGTGCTTGGGTGCCCGCACGGTGGAGAACCGCGGGAAGGCCTCGTCGGTCAGCACCACCCACCACCAGCGGTGCGGAAATTTCGAGCGGCGGTTGTAGGGCGGGCGCGTGGGCGGCGAGCAGCCGTAGCTCACGTACACCCGCCTCCAGCTCATGTGCGCACTCCACGTGGTCGACCGCGATGGCCAGCGACGCCATCTCCTTCATGCGGGTGCGCGGGTCCGCGCCGTTGAAGTACTGGCCGACCCGACGGCGCAGGTCGACGGCCGTCCCCACGTAGAGGACTTCCGAGGCGGGGCCGCGGAACAGGTACACCCCCGGCCTGCGGGGCAGTGACGCGGCGAGATGTCGGTTGCGGCGCTGCGCAGGGGTCACGTCGGGCAGATAGGTCCGCAACTCGGTATAGGTGTGCACGCCCTGGTTACCGACACGCGCGATGAGCCCGTGCAGCACGTCGACGGTGGCGCGAGCGTCGTCGAGGGCCCGGTGGGTCGGTGTGGTTGAGGCGCCGAACAACCGGGCCAGCGCCGACAGTCGCACGCTGGGCGCCTCGTCCCTGGTGAGCACCCGGCGTGCCAGGCGCACCGTGCACAGCACAGGCGGGCGCGGCCAGGTGATATTGGCGCGTTCCGCGGCCGCACGCAGGAATCCGACATCGAAACCCGCGTTGTGGGCGACCAGCACCGCCCCGCGGGCGAACTCCAGGAACGAGGGGAGCACCGACTCGATCGTCGGCGCATTGCACACCATCGCCGTCGTGATCCCGGTCAGCGAGACGATCTGCGGTGGGATGCTGCGGCCCGGATCCACCAGGGTGGCGAGTTCGCCCAGGACCAGACCGCCGCGCACCTTGACGGCGCCGATCTCGGTGATCGCGTCGTGGTTGTCGCCGCTGGCGCGCCCGCCCGTGGTCTCCAGGTCCACGACCACGAACGTGGTTTCCCGCAAGGTCACGTCTGAGTCAAAAGCCAATGGTCCCCCTGGCCTTCGGGCGGGAGGTGCCCCCATGACGTCAGCGAAGCTGAGCTGGCCCATGCGCTGACGGTAGGGAACCGGACCGACAAACTCCGGCAGGCCCGGGTCGCCGCGCCGCAGTGAGTCTGGTTGTCGGTGGTCCTCGATACCGTGCGGACAACACCAAGCAGGAGGATTGCGAATGACACACGACGAACCGCCCGACACGGGCACGGTCACCATCGACTGCGATGACTGCGCGGTCGCGGGGCCCGGGTTGTCAGGACTGCGTTGTGAGCGCATTGCTCGGAGTGCCCGAAACTTTGCTGGACGATGAACGTCGGGCGCTTGAGGTGCTCGCTGACGTGGGGTTGGCTCCCCGGCTGCGGCTGGTTCCGATCCACCGAGACAGTAACTCAGGCGTTGCATGACGAGAGGCGTTGGAGGACCCGGGGTTATCGATATTCCCGGCTACTGTTAAATTTGCGTTCTCTGATGGACAAGAGCGATGCCGTTTCGTAACCTATCCGAGACCTAAAAGCAGTTCGAGACGTTTTCGTCGCGGCAGTTGAAGGACGCAATCTTGAGGCTTGACCCCAGGCGCTGGTGCACTCATGGCTTTAGGCGACCCGCGATCATTTTGTTAGCTGGAGTGACGCTGTTCGGAGGAATTCTCGCGTCAAGTGTACAGGCCGACCCCGCCGACGATGCGCTGGCAAAGCTGAATGAGCTGTCCCGGCAGGCCGAGCAGACCACCGAGGCGATGCATTCCGCGCAGCTGGATCTGAACGACAAATTGGCGGTGCAACAGGCCGCTGAAGCCAAGCACGACGCTGACGCCGCGGCACTGGAATCCGCCAGGTCTCAGCTGACGACGTTTCAAACCCAAGTCAACAAGGTGGCCGCCTCGCAATACATGGGCGGTCGGCTGGACGGCCTCAACGCGCTGCTGACCGCATCGTCACCGCAGGGACTCATCGACCAGATGTCGATTCAGCGAGTGATGGCCACCGAGATTTCATCCCAGATGAAGAGCTTCAAGGAGGCCGGTGCGCAGGCCGCGGTCGCCGAGCAGGCGTCGGCGAAGTCGGCCGCCGAGGCGAAGACCGCCGCCGAGCAGGCCGCCGCGGTGCGCGCTGACCTGCAGTCCAAGCAGAGCAAACTGCAGGTGGAGATCGCGATCGTCAAGTCGCAGTACGAGGCGCTGACTCCCAACCAGCGTGAGGCGCTGGCCGCAATGCCGCCGGTACCCCCGATTCCGGCACCCCCTGGACCGCCGCCGGCTCCGGCGCCGCCCAATGATCCCGCGATCCTGGCTGCCGCGCCTCCCGGCGTCGGTCAGCCGCCGGCCCCTCCAGGTGCGGTCCCGCCCGGTGAAATGGCACCAGCGCCCGGCGGCGGCCACGGCACCACCGTGATCCAGGCCGCGCTGAGCCGCATCGGATCGCCGTACT
Source organism: uncultured Actinomycetota bacterium (assembly GCA_963805835.1). Taxonomy (GTDB): domain Bacteria; phylum Actinomycetota; class Actinomycetes; order Mycobacteriales; family Mycobacteriaceae; genus Mycobacterium. The sequence continues at coordinate 249,406 of CAWDVX010000020.1, forward strand.
CATGGGGCGGGTCCGGTCCCAGCGCGTTCGACTGCTCCGGACTGGTCATGTGGTCGTTCCAGCAGGCGGGCATCTCGCTGCCGCATTCCAGCCAGGCGCTGGCCCACGGCGGAGCGCCGGTGTCTGTTGACCAGATGCAACCGGGCGACGTGGTCAACTACTACTCCGACGCATCGCACTCGGCCATCTACATCGGCAACGGAATGATGGTGCACGCGTCGACGTACGGCACGCCGGTGCGCGTCGCCCCGGTGGACAACGCGCCGATCTACAACGTCCGCCGCTACTGACGGTCGGCGGATCTCCCTCGCGGCACGCAGAACGACTCTCGCACGCGAAGAGCAGAACTACTGTCGCCGCGTTGTTGATCGCCGAACTCGTCTGCGCGCTCCTGCTGGTCGGCAGCATCGGATCCGCCCCCGCCGGACCACCCGTCGCCACGACCGCGTCGCTGACCACACCCACATCAGCATCGACCTCGCAGACGCTGAAGGACGGCCGCAGCGTACGCCTGGTCGGCCTCGGCGAGCGCACGGCGCCGCTGCTACGCCGCATCGCTGCGCAAGTCGACGATGCGGCGGACGCCGTCACCGCATTCTGGGGGCCTGATTGGCCGCGCGAGATCGTCATCGCGGCCGCCGGTACTGATGCGCAGTTCGCCGCGGTCGGAGGCGGCGATACCCACACCGCGGCCACCACCACCGGCGAGCGCATTGTGTTCGCACCGGGCGCAGCGCAGATGGACGACTCATCGTTACGAATCGTGTTGCGTCATGAGCTTTTCCACTATGCGGCGCGCGCCGAAACCGCGGCCGATGCGCCGTGGTGGCTCACCGAGGGGGTGGCTGACTTCGTCGCTCGCCCGCTGGAACCGCTGCCCGCGGACGCGGCCATGATGGCCCAGCGGGGCCTTCCCACCGACGCCGAGTTGAGCGGGCCCGAACGGTCAATGGCCTACAACCGCGCCTGGCTGTTCGCCAGGTTCGTGGCCGAGAGGTACGGCACCGCGGCCCTTCGCGCGCTGTACGTCCGGGCGTGCGGACCCGGCCACCCCGACGTTGCCCCAGCGGTGCAGGACACCCTCGGAACCGACCTCGCCGGGGTGCTGGCCGCATGGCGGCAGTGGTCGGACCGATAGCCTGACGGGCGATGAGCCGGGTCCTGCTGGTTACCAACGATTTTCCGCCCCGACGCGGCGGCATCCAGTCATACCTGCAGGAGCTGGTGGACCGCTTGGTCGATGGGGGCGCCCACACGTTGACGGTGTACGCCCCCAAATGGAAAGGGTGCGAGGAATTCGACCGAGCCGCCGACTACGAGGTGGTGCGGCATCCGACCGCGTTGATGGTGCCCGAGCCGTCGGTCGCCGGGCGGATGCGGCGACTCGTCGAACGCCACAACGCCGACACCGTGTGGTTCGGGGCCGCCGCGCCGCTGGCACTGATGGCGCCGCTGGCCCGTGACGCGGGCGCAGGTCGGGTGATCGCGAGTACACACGGGCACGAGGTGGGTTGGTCGATGCTGCCGCTGGCCCGGACGGCGTTGCGCCGCATCGGATCCGGGACTGATGTCGTGACATACGTCAGCGACTACACCAGACGGCGGTTCGCGTCGGCGTTCGGTCCGCACGCAGCGCTCGAGCATCTGCCCCCCGGCGTGGACACCGAGCGGTTCGCGCCCGATGAGGTGGCGCGCGCGAAGATGCGCGCTCGCTACCGACTGGGGAGTCGCCCTGTGGTGGTCTGTGTATCCCGCCTGGTGCCGCGCAAGGGTCAGGACATGTTGATCCGGGCGTTGCCCGCGATCCGCCAACGTGTGCCCGGCGCCGCGTTGGTGGTCGTCGGCGGCGGCCCCTACCGATCGTCCCTGCGCCGACTGGCGCACAGCTTCGGGGTGTCCGAGCACGTCGTGTTCACCGATGGCGTCCCCGGCGACGAACTGCCCGCCCATCACGCGATGGCCGATGTGTTCGCGATGCCGTGCCGGACCAGAGGCTCTGGCCTGGACGTCGAAGGGCTGGGGATCGTCTACCTGGAGGCGTCGGCCTCCGGCGTGCCGGTGGTGGCCGGCCGTTCGGGTGGGGCCCCGGAGACCGTTCTCGACAACGAGACCGGGTTGGTGGTCGACGGCTGGGACGTCGGCGCCATCGCCGCGACCGTCAGCGACCTGCTCGCCGATCCCGACCGGGCGGCACGGATGGGCGCGGCGGGGCGACGCTGGGTGGTCGACAACTGGCAGTGGACGACGCAGGCCGCCCGGTTGGCCGACCTGCTCTAGCCCTTCTCGTACAGACTCTCGATGTCGGCGGCGAACTTCTCGGCCACCACCTTCCGCTTGACCTTCAGCGTCGGTGTCAACTCGCCGGTGAGGACCGTGAAGTCGACGGGCAAGATGCGGAACTTGCGGATCGCCTCGGCCTTCGACACCGCCTGATTGGCGTTCTTGACCGCGAGGTCTATCTCCGCGACGAGGTCGGAATCGTCGGCCAGGTCCTCCACCGAGGCCTTGGCATCCTTGCCGTGATGCGCCTTCCAGACGTCGAACGCCTCAGGGTCGATCGCGATGAGCGCAGCGATGAACGGCTTGGCATCGCCGACGGCCATCGCCTGACTAATCAGCGCGTGGGCGCGCAACTGGTCCTCGAGCACGGCTGGTGCGACGTTCTTACCGCCGGCGGTCACGATGATCTCCTTCTTGCGGCCGACGATCGACAGGAACCCGTCGTCATCGATGTGCCCGAGGTCCCCGGTGTGGAACCAGCCGTTGACGATCGCCTCGCTTGTGGCGGTCTCGTTGCGCCAGTAGCCGTCGAACACCACGCCGCCCTTGACCAGTAGCTCGCCGTCGTCGGCGATCGCCATGCTGTTGCCGGGCAGTAGCTTTCCGACGGTGCCGATTTTCAGCTCGCCGATCCGGTTAGCGGTGATCGCGGCGCTGGTTTCGGTCAGACCGTAGCCTTCGTAGATCGTCAGCCCGATGCCGCGGTAGAAGTGGCCAAGCCGCGCGCCCAGAGGGGCGCCACCGGAGATGGACGCCCGGCAGTCGCCGCCTGTCGCGGCGCGCAGCTTGCCGTACACGAGCCGATCGAACAGCGCGTGCTTTGCCCGCAGCAGCAGGCCCGGTCCGCCGGTGTCCTGGGCTTGACTCCACTCGATCGCGGTCTGCACTGCCCTCGCGAAGATCGCGCCCTTCCCCGAGTCCGAAGCGTTCAACTCCGCAGTGTTGTAGACCTTTTCGAAGACGCGGGGAACAGACACAATGACCGTCGGCTTGAACAGCCCGAACATCGGCACGAGATTCTTGATGTCGCTCGTGTAGCCGATCGTGACCCCGTTCGCGAACGCCGTCATGGACAGCGCGCGCGCTAGGACGTGCGCCAACGGAAGGAACACCAGCAGCCGCTCACCCTTGCGCAGCAGGCTGGGGAAGGAGTCCGCCGCGCCACGCGTCTCGTAGAGCAGGTTGGAATGGGTCAGCTGGCAGCCCTTGGGGCGGCCCGTGGTGCCCGAGGTGTAGATCAGAGTGGCCGGATTGGCGGAGCGGATGCCCGCCAGCCGCTCGTCGAGCTGCTTTCGATCCACCGACGCGCCGGCCTCGGCCAGTGCGTCCATGGCCGACGGTGCCGTCGTCGACTCGATGACGAGCACCTTGCGCAGCGCGGGCAACTCGTCGAGCAGCGCCTCGACCATCAGCGCATGCGCCTCGATCTCGACGAAGGCCAGCACCGCGCCGGAATCCTCCAATACCCAGCGCACCTGCTCGGGGGACGAGGTCTCGTAAATCGGGACGGTCACCGCGCCGATGGCCAGGATCGCGTAGTCCAGAATCGGCCATTCGTAGCGGGTCGCGGACAACACGGCGACGCGGTCGCCCGGTGCCACCCCCTGGGCGATCAGCCCCAGCGCCGCTGAACGGATCTGGTCCGCGGCGTCCTTGCACGTGACGTCCGTCCACACCCCGTCGACGAGCCGCTGGAAGATCACATGGTCGGGATCATCGCGCTCGTGGCTGAAAACGGAACTGACGACGTTGTCGTGCTCGCCCACGGTGAACGAGGCGGGGACATTGAACTCACGCACGATCATGGCCTCTCGACTAGCGGCTTTGCCGCTCACTAGGGTAGTCGGCCACCTTTGGCCGCGGCCGGGGCATGTGTGAAGCTGTTAGGCCATGAACAGCATCCAGATCGCGGACGAGACGTTCGTCGCCGCCGACCCCGTCGAGGTGGGCATGGCTGTCGGCGATCCCGCCAGCTGGCGGCGTTGGTGGCCCGATCTGCGGTTGACGGTGGTCGAGGACCGTGGCGAGGTCGGGCACCGGTGGACCGTGACGGGTGCGCTCACCGGAACGATGGAGATCTGGCTGCAACCCGCCCTCGACGGGGTGATCCTGCACTATTTTCTGCACGCTGAACCATCCGGGGCGGCGGCATGGCAGCTGGCCAAGATGAACCTGGCCAAGGTGAACCACAAGCGCCGGGTGGCAGGCAAGGAGATGGCGTTCGAGGTGAAGCGACGCTTGGAGGCGACGCGCCCGGTGGGTCTGTCCCGGCTCGCGTGAGACTTGGGCCCAAGGCAGCGCAGCGGGGTAGATTTTCTGCCATCGGCAGATAGACGGGGAAGAAGGCAGTGGCGGACAAGACGGCGCAGACCATCTACATCGATGCCGACCCTGCGACGGTTATGGGTGTGATCGCCGACATCGCGTCCTATCCGGAGTGGGTCAACGAGTACCAGGACTGCGAGGTGCTCGAGGCGGGCCCAGAGGGTTATCCGAAGACGGCCCGCCTGGTGCTCGACGCCGCCGTGCTCAAGGACACGATGGTGCTGGCTTACGACTGGAAGCAGGTCGACCGCGGTTCGGTGGAGTGGACACTGGTATCCAGTTCGCTTCTGAAGGCACTCGATGGCGCATATCGGTTGTCGCCCAAGGGGTCCGGGACCGACGTCACCTATGAGCTGTCGGTCGACCTGATCATCCCCATGATCGGACTGCTCAAACGCAAGGCTGAACGGCGCCTCACGGATACCGCGTTGAAGGACCTCAAAAAACGAGCCGAGGCGGAGTGAACGCGCATCACCCGGGCGCGGTGTGACCCCGGGTACGCCTACGGCCCGGATCAGTCTCTTCGTCGGTAAGGGCGGCGTAGGAAAGTCGACGTTGGCGACGGCGACCGCCGTACGCGATGCGCGTGCGGGCATGCGGGTGCTGCTCGTGTCGACGGACCAGGCGCACTCGATCGGGGACGTGCTCGGCACACAAGTCACCCCGACCGGTCGCTGTCAACCCACCCGCGTATTCGCCGAACTCGAGAGCGGTCCGGACGCCGTTGGCGGATTCCTCGACGCACTGGCGCTCGACACGCTGGCGCTGCTGGAGACCCAGTGGCGCGACATCAGCGGACTGCTTGCGGGCAACTTTCCCGAGTCCGATCTGGGAACGGTTGCTCCCGAGGAACTTTCGGCGCTGCCCGGTATTCAGGAAGTGCTCGGCCTGCACGAAGTCGGCGAGCTCGCGGCTGCAGGGGAGTGGGACCACGTTGTCGTCGACTGCGCATCGACCGCGGACGCGTTACGCATGCTCACGCTGCCCGCGACGTTCGGGCTGTATCTGGAGCGAGCCTGGCCGCGGCATCGCAGATTGTCGAGTGTGGAGGATGCGAAGTCCGCGGCGGTCGTGGGGTTGCTCGAACGCATCGGCGCGGGTACGGAGCGGTTGAGTGTGCTGCTCACTGACGGGTCCGTGCTGAGCGCACATCTGGTGATGACCGCCGAACGGGTGGTCGCCGCCGAGGCGGCGCGCACGCTCGGTTCGCTGGCGCTGATGGGGGTTCGGATCGACGAGCTGATCGTCAACCAGATTCTGGTGCAGGACGATTCGTACGAGTACCGGAACCTGCCGGAGCATCCGGCTTTCGACTGGTACGCCGAGCGGATCTCCGAACAGCGGACCGTACTCGACGAGCTCGACACCATGATCGGTGACGTTCAGCTCGTCCTGGTGCCGCACCTCGCCGGGGAGCCGATCGGCGCCAAAGCGCTCGGTGAGCTGCTGGATGCCGCGCGCAAGCGCGACGGGTCGCCGCCCCCGGGTCCGTTGAAACCGGTGGTCGACAAGGAATCCGGATCCGGCCTCGAAACCGTCTACCGAATGCGGCTAGAGTTGCCCCAGGTCGAATCCTCCGCCCTTTCGCTGGGGCGGGTCGACGATGACTTGATCATCGGTGCCGGGGGGATGCGGCGCCGTGTTCGGCTGGCTTCCGTCCTACGTCGCTGCATAGTGATGGACGCGCAGCTGCGAGGTAGTGAGCTGACCGTACGGTTCCGACCAAATCCGGAGGTGTGGCCCAAGTGAGTGGCGAACACCCCGATATCGGTCCGGAGCTGCGGCAGCTGGCGCAGACCATCCTGGACCGGCTCGACCCCGCGGTGCGCCTGGCCGCGGCGCGCGCGTCGGCCGGCGGCACCAGTGCCGGTAAGTGCCAGCAGGTGTGGTGTCCGGTCTGCGCGCTCGCGGCGCTTGCGTCTGGCGAACAACATCCACTTCTGACCGTCGTCGCTGATCACAGTGTCGCGCTGCTGGGGGTACTCAGGGCAATCATCGAAGACACTGCGCCCTCGGCGCAGGCGCCGACCCCGCCCGACGGATCGCCGGACGGACCGCCCGACGGACCGCCGTCACCGCCGGACGGTGACGCGCCACCGCCGGGACCGGGTCGATATCAGCACATTCCGGTAACGGTCGAGGAGTAGCCAGATTCAATCTCGCTTCGCCGAGGCCGACCTGTGGTCGCATCGGAGGTGCGTGGGTACAGTTGTCGCAGAACACGCAGGTGTGTTCGATCATCAGGAGGGCCCATGTGGTATTGGCTGTTCAAGTACATCTTCATGGGTCCCTTGCTGTCGTTGCTGGGCCGGCCGAAAGTTGAAGGGCTGGACTATGTTCCGCGCTCGGGCCCGGTGATCCTCGCCAGCAATCACCTCGCCGTCGCGGACAGCTTCTACCTTCCCCTGGTGGTGAGCCGCCGGATCACCTTCCTCGCCAAGGCCGAGTACTTCACTGGCACGGGGCTCAAGGGCTGGTTTCAGCGGTGGTTCTACACGGTCGCCGGCCAGGTACCGATCGATCGCTCCGATGCCGACAGTGCCCAGGCCGCATTGACCACAGCCGCCCGTGTCCTCGGTGAGGGCAAGCTGCTCGGCATGTACCCCGAGGGCACCCGCTCGCCGGACGGGCGGCTCTACAAGGGCAAGACGGGGCTGGCGCGAGTGGCGCTGGAGACGGGCGTTCCGGTGATTCCGGTCGCAATGATCGGAACCGACGTCGTCAATCCGCCCGGCAGCAAGATGTGGCGGTTCGGCCGAGTGTCCGTCAAGTTCGGCAAGCCCATGGATTTCAGCCGGTTCGAGGGCCTGGCGGGCAACCGGTTCATCGAACGCGCGGTGATCGACGAGGTGATGTACGAGCTGATGCGGCTGTCCGGACAGGAATATGTCGATCTGTATGCCGCCGATATCAAGGGCGGCAGGACGGACGGGGCGGCCAAGCCGTCCGCGCGCATGCCCGAAGTCGCCGCCGGCTGAGCCGGCAATTCAGCATCCGCCGGCTGAGCCGGCAATTCAGCATCCGCGGGTTAACTGACGGCAGAGACGCGCGCCTCGTCGACCGCCGGATCATTGCGCAGCGTGGCGCGCAACGGCACCGTGGCCGCGACGACGATCACCGTGATCGCCCACCACACGTAGGATCCGCCGGCGAGTTGCCGCCACAGCGACGCCGAGGTCTCCTCGTGTTCGCGCATCAGCGTGATCGGCGTCCAGATCATCAGCGCGATACCCGCCGCGGAGACGACAGCCAGTGCCGCGTGCCGCTGCCGAAAGGCCAAGATGGCGGTGACCAGAACCGTGGGCAGCACCCACACCCAATGGTGTGACCAGGACACCGGCGAGACCACCAGCCCGAACATCGCCACGCAGACGAGCGCGAGCACCGGCTGCTGTGCCTTCAGGACCCGGCGCGCCGCCCAGACCGTCAGGCCGAGCACCGCGAAACAGGCGACCGTCCACAGTGCGAATCGCACATCCTCGCCGAGGCCCAGCCGGGCCAGCGCACCGGCGATGTTCTGGTTGGTGTTCAGCGTCGCGGTGCCGATGCGGTCGGTGTTGCGCACCGTCTCGGTCCAGTATTCGACCGAGTCGCGGAAGGCGAAGGCGAACCCGGCGAGGGTGGCGACCAGGGCCGACGCGGCGGTGACGAGCAGCGCGCGGGTGTCCCGGCGCAGCACGAAGTACAGCAGGAACACCGCCGGGGTGAGTTTGAGTGCGATCGCGAGCCCGAGCAACATGCCGCGTGGCCACGGCGTCTTTCGCGGCACGCAATCCGCGATGACCAGCGTCATCAGCACCACGTTGATCTGGCCGAAGTCGAAGTTCGACCGAATAGGCTCGAAGTAGATCACTGCGGGTGCCACGATTGCGGCGGCTATCCAGGCCCGACGCAGCCACCCCGGCTCACCGGTCACTGCACTCGTCCCCGCCGCCGTATCAAGCCACACGTCCAGGCGCGTCAACAGGATGGTCGTGGCGACGATAAGCAGGACCAGCGTGGTGAGCGTGATGGCGATGCTGGCGACATCCAGCGATAACAGTGCGAATGGCGAGAACACCACGGCCGCCAGTGGTGGATAAGTGAACGGCAGGTCAAGGCCGCCGCGGGTGTGGAACATGACACCGTCGGCGTACAGCGGACGTCCGTCGAGCCAGGCCTGCCCGCCCATCCGGTAGACGTCGACGTCGATGCGGTACGGGACGTGTCCCAGCAGCCGCCAGCCCGCCCAGACCAAAGCCGCCACGGTGAGCAGCTGAAACAGTCGCCAGGCGAGCATTCGTCCCCACTCAGGCCCCCCGGGCGACCGCCGAATACTCATTTCGCGACCAGACTAACGGTGGCGACCGGCGAGTCGGAGGGTATCCCGCGCGTGGCACGCGCAGGTCGGCGTAAGTTTTCGACCGTGCGCGCGACGTTCGGTCTCGACCTCGGCATTCCACATGACCGCATACCGCTGCTGTTCTGCCTGGTCGCGTTCATTCTCACGTTCTTCGTGACACGCACCATCGTGCGGTACATCCGCAGGCACGCGGGCTCCGACGCCCCGCGCAAGTGGTGGCAGCCTCGCAACATTTCCGCGGGCGACGGACTGCACATCCACCACGTGGTGGTCGGTGTGATCTTGGTCATGATCTCCGGTGTGTCGATGGTGACTTTGGCGGTCGACGGGGGAGTACCCGAATTCACGGTCGCGGCAACCTTTTTCGGTGTCGGAGCTGCGCTGGTGCTTGATGAGTTCGCGCTGATCCTGCATCTGCAGGATGTGTACTGGGCCGAGGACGGGCGAACTTCGGTCGATGCGGTGTTCGCGGCCGTCGCCGTGGCCGGCTTGCTGATTCTCGGTTTCAACCCGCTGTCGTTCTTCGACATCGGCATCTGGCGCAACGATCACTCGTTGGAGGCCCGTGCCAGTGTCATCGCCCTGGCGGCGCTGACACTGCTTCTCGCCGTCGTCGTACTCCTCAAGGGCAAGGTGTGGACCGGGCTCGTGGGGATGTTCATCACCCCGCTGCTTTTCGTCGGGGCGATTCGATTGTCTCGTCCGCACGCACCGTGGGCCCGCTGGCGCTACGGTGACCGGCCCAAGAAGATGCACCGGGCGCTGGTCCGAGAGCGCAGGTTGCGGCGGCCGGTGGTGCAGGCGAAGCTCTGGCTGCAGCACGTCGTGGCGGGCGAGCCGCATTTCCCGGACGATTCCGAGGTGGATCAGGAACTCGACCGCGAGATCCATGCCGCGCCGGCGCCGGGGCGATCGGCGGCCCAGGTGTGAAGTATTTCTACGACACCGAGTTCATTGACAACGGCCGGACGATCGAACTGATCTCGATCGGCGTCGCAGCCGAGGACGGACGCGAATACTACGGCATTTCAACGGAATTCAATCCGGACCAAGCGGGCAGCTGGGTGCGCAAGAACGTGCTGCCCAAACTGCCGTCGCCGTCGTCACAGCTGTGGCGCTCCCGGCGCCAGATCCGGTCGGACCTGGAGGACTTCTTCGGCGTCGACGGTGACGAGCCGATCGAGCTGTGGGCGTGGGTCGGGGCCTATGACCACGTCGTACTGTGCCAGCTGTGGGGTCCGATGACCGATCTGCCGCCGGCGATTCCGCGATTCACTCGCGAGCTGCGCCAGTTCTGGGAGGAGCGGGGATCGCCGAGAATGCCGCCGCGTCCGCGCGATGCCCACGATGCCCTGGTCGACGCCGCCACAATCTCACGCGATTCCAGCTGATGACGACCGGGGAAGTGCCAGTCCAGGGGTAAAAAGCGCTATCGGCGTCCAGTTACCATTGACGGGTGAACTGGACCGTCGACGTACCCATCGACCAGCTGCCGCCGCTGCCGCCGCTGCCTGATGAGCTGCGGCATCGCCTGGATTCCGCACTTGCCAGGCCTGCCGCGCAACAGCCGAGCTGGGACGCCGAAGCGGCCAAGGCGATGCGGACCGTGCTGGAGAGCGTTCCGCCCATCACCGTGGCTTCCGAGATCGAGCGGCTCAAAGGCCTGCTCGCCGACGTCGCCCGCGGCGAGGCGTTCCTGCTGCAGGGCGGCGACTGTGCCGAGACGTTCGCCGACAACACCGAACCGCACATCCGGGGCAACATCCGGACGCTGCTGCAGATGGCCGTGGTGCTGACCTACGGCGCGAGCATGCCGGTGATCAAGGTCGCCCGTATCGCCGGGCAGTACGCCAAGCCGCGCTCGTCGGATACCGACGCCCTGGGGTTGAAGTCCTATCGCGGCGACATGATCAACGCCTTCGCTCCCGACGCCGCGGCGCGCCAGCACGATCCGTCACGGCTGGTGCGCGCGTATGCCAACGCGAGTGCTGCGATGAATCTCACGCGCGCCCTGACGGCAGGTGGACTCGCATCGCTGGATCTTGTGCACGATTGGAACCGGGAGTTCGTCCGGACGTCACCTGCGGGCGCCAGGTACGAAGCGCTCGCGGGGGAGATCGATCGCGGGCTGCGCTTCATGAACGCGTGCGGCGTCAACGATCCCAACCTGCAGACCGCCGAGATCTACGCGTCTCATGAGGCTTTGGTGCTCGACTACGAGCGCGCGATGCTGAGGCTGGCCGAGAACGACGCCGGTGAACAGGCGCTGTTCGACCTGTCGGCACATTACGTGTGGGTGGGTGAGCGCACGCGCCAGCTCGACGGAGCGCACATCGCGTTCGCCGAGGTAATCGCCAATCCGATCGGAGTCAAGCTCGGTCCGACGATGACTCCGGAGCTGGCCGTCGAGTACGTCGAGCGGCTCGACCCGAACAACGAACCGGGCCGGTTGACGCATGGTGACCCGCTTCGGCAACAACAAGATCCGTGACCTGCTGCCGCCGATCATCGAGAAGGTGCAGGCCACCGGCCATCAGGTGATCTGGCAGTGCGATCCGATGCACGGAAACACCCACGAGTCGTCGACCGGCTACAAGACCCGCCACTTCGACCGGATCGTCGACGAGGTGCAGGGCTTCTTCGAGGTGCACCGCGCGCTCGGCACGCATCCCGGCGGCATCCACGTCGAGATCACCGGCGAGAACGTCACCGAATGTCTGGGTGGCGCGCAGGACATCTCCGACTCGGATCTGGCCGGGCGTTACGAAACCACATGTGATCCGCGGTTGAACACGCAGCAGTCGCTGGAGTTGGCCTTCCTCGTCGCGGAGATGCTGCGCGACTAGTCAGAGAAACGCGCCGATATTGCTGCCGAGCGTCCACGCGCCGGCTGCCACCAAACCGGTCAACGTGATGACGGCGATGACCCAGAACATCAGCACGCGCCTGGCGCGCTGTCGCGCCCAGTAGAACTCGTCGAGGTCCACACCGGCGAATTGCCCCGATACCGGCCGATTTTCGGGCCGTTGCGGCGGGACGCCGTCGCGAGTGAACTCGCGGGTGTGCTGGGGTGGCGCCTGCCGGACGGCCGCGGGCTTCCTGGCCGCGGTCGCGGCGGTGACCGCCGCGGCGTGCTGTGCGGAGTTGCTTGGCGCGGGAACGCGGAATGCGGGCAGGCCGAGATCATCGACGATCGCTGCCAGATCATCGGCCATTTCCCGTGCGTTCGCGTACCGACCCACCGGGTCGCGGGCCGTCGCTCGCAGCACCAGGTCGTCGAATTGTGTTGGCACACCTGCAATCACTGTGCCAGGCGCGGGCACCTCGTGGTCCATCCGCTGGTATGCCACCGCGAGCGGGCTGTCGCCGGTGAACGGCGTGGTGCCGGTGAGCAGCTCGTAGGCCAGGATGCCCACCGCGTACACATCGCTACGAGGGTCTGCGTCTCCGGTGCTGACCTGCTCGGGCGACAGGTAGGCCGCGGTGCCCAGAATGACGCTGGTGGACGTGATCTTGGCCTCGGCGACCGCGCGAACCAGTCCGAAGTCGGCGATCTTGACCTCTCCGTTGTCGGAGATCAACACGTTTTCCGGCTTGACGTCGCGATGCACGAGACCGGCCGTGTGCGCCACCGCGAGCCCGCCGAGCACGGGTGCCAGCACCGCGGCGGCGGCGTGGGGCGGCATCGGACCGCGCTCGCGCAGCAGTTCGCGCAGCGTGCCGCCCTCGACAAGTTCCATCACCAGGTACGGATGCCTGCCCTCGATGCCCTGGTCATAGACGGCGACCAGGCCCGGATTGGAGAGTCGGGCGACCGCGCGCGCCTCCCGCTGAAATCGTGTGAGGAACTGTTGGTCACCCGCATAACGGGATTCCATGATCTTCAGTGCGACCGGTCGGTCCAGCCGAAGGTCGAGCCCGCGGTAGACGGCGCTCATCCCGCCGGTGGCGATCATGGTGTCGACGCGGTACCGACCGTCCAGGACGGTCCCGGCGATTGGCTCCGTCTGCTGGTAGGTCTCCACCAAAGACATGTTACGAGTCGGCCCGAGCGACCTAGACTCGATGGCGTGAGCAGCATTCCGGCCGCCGACGATGTTCTTGACCCCGCCGAGGCCGTCTACGACCTGCCCGCTGTCGCCGATCTACTCGGCGTTCCGGTCACCAAGGTGCACCAGCATCTGCGCGAAGGCCACCTGGTCGGCGTGCGGCGAGGCGGCGCGGTGGTGGTGCCCAAGATCTTCTTCGACGACACCGGTCAGGTGGTGAAGAGCCTGCACGGCCTGCTCGTCGTACTGCACGACGGTGGTTACCGCGACACCGAGATCGTGCGCTGGTTGTTCACGCCGGATCCATCACTGACCATCAGCCGGGACGGTGCGACGGACACGCAGGCCAATGCCAGGCCGATTGACGCGCTGCACTCCCATCAGGCCCGTGAGGTGGTGCGCCGGGCCCAGGCTTTAGCCTATTGACCGCTCAGCGGGTCGTCAGCCTATTGACCGCTCAGCGGGTCGTCGCGTGCTGAGTTCGGGCGCCTTGTAGAGCCAGTACCACGCCCCGACGGCACATCCGGTGGCCAGCAGCACATGCGCCCACGAGTACATGCCGTGTGCTCCGTCGGGTTTCCAGATCACCGTGATCCACGTCGACAGGCCGGCAATGATCGCGATCGACCGCCTGCTCTGCGCAAGTGCCGCGACGACCGCCAACGGCCACGTGTAGTACCAGGGCAGCGCTGCGGGAACGAACAGCACCACGACGCCCATCACCAAGGCGATGCCGACAAGTGCCTCGCGATCGGTGTGGCGAAACCTCCACCACAACAACGGAAGTGAGATCGCGATGACGGCGATGCCGATGATCCGGGCGACGTCGAGCACGGCGTAGAAGTTCACCGGCATGAAGAGGCTGCCGACGACGTTGATGAGATTGGCCGCCGCGGTCGGCAGCGTCAGCCAGTTGATGATCTTCACCGAACCGGCCAGGGCCGTCAGCCAGCCCAGGCCGACGCCGGCGGCCAGCGACAACACTGCGAACACCGCGACGAAGATCAGCACCGAGCCCGCCGTCGCCGCCGCGAACGCCTTCGCCGGCCCATAGCCGCGCCGTTCCCGCAGGTCTCGGGTCCACACCCAGACCATGAACGGAAGCGCAAGGCCGGCGGTGGCTTTCACGGCGACCGCGACGGCGATCAATCCGACGCTCCAGAAGTGGTGGCCGCTGAAGGTCATCGCGATTCCGGCCATCATCAGCCCGACCATGAGCATCTCGTTGTGCACGCCGCCCATCAGATGGATGATCACCAACGGGTTCAGCACGCATATCCACAACGCCGCGGCGCCGTCGGCGCCGATGTGACGCGCCACTCGCGGTGCCGCCCAGATCAACAGCGCCAAACCGGGCAACATGCACAGTCGCAGCAGCATCGTGCCCGCCACGACGTCTTCGCCGACAAGCAGGGTGACGAATTTCGCGACCAGGATGAAGGCGGGTCCGTATGGCGCTGTTGTGGTAGTCCAGATGGGACTCACGTTGTCCAGCAACGAGTTCGGATTGTCGATGGGCCCGACCACGTACGGGTCGAAGCCGTCGCGCAGCAGCGCACCCTGTGCCAGGTACGAATAGGTGTCGCGGCTGAACACCGGAACGCTCAACAGCAGCGGTGTCAGCCAGAACGCGGTGGTGGCGATCATCGTGTACTCGGTCGCGGTGCGGTCGATCACGGCGCGGCCCAGCCGCAGCCAGGCCAGCAGCATCAGCGCCACGCCGACCCACAGCAGCACCGACGACAGCACCAGTCCGTGGCCGAACCGTAGCCACGACAGGTGAAACGACTCCAGCAGTGGGTCATGCAGCCGAGTGCTGCCCGCGCCGAGCCCGCCTGCGGTGATCAGCACCGCACCAAGTGCGCCAAGGCGAGCGGGTTTCGCCTCGGGTGAGGTCGCGAATGCAGCGAACCTTGAAATATGTTGCGCCACAGTCGATTTCTTAGGTGGGAGCGCTCGCGACGAGGTTGTCATGTCTCAGGCGGACCGGTTGGCGGCCAATCTGGCGAACTCGGAGAGGCCGATCTTCGCCTGTGCGTGGATCGGTGCCGCGTCGAGGATGGCGAGTGCATTACGGGTCAACGTATCGATGCGGTCCTCGACGGCGGTGAGTGCGCCGACGGATTCGATGACCAGACACAGATCCTTGACCTGTGCATCCGAAAGCTCGGTGCCGATGGATGTGCGGAGAAGCTTGGCACCCATCGGATCCCGCTTCTCGGCCAACTCGACCGCCTCGGCCAGCAGCACGGTCCGCTTACCCGAACGCAGATCGTCACCCGACGGCTTGCCGGTGATCGCGGGATCACCGAATACGCCGAGGACATCGTCGCGCAATTGGAACGCGACGCCCAGATTGTTGCCGACCTCGTGGAAGGTCGCCTGTACATCAGGACGGTCCGCCGCAGCGGCAGCGCCCAGCTGCAACGGGCGCGAAATGGTGTACGACGCCGTCTTGTAGATGTTCACCGTCATCGCCGATGCGACCGACTCGGCACCGCTGGCCTCGGCCACGATGTCGAGATACTGGCCGCCGAGGACCTCGGTGCGGATCGCACCCCAGATCTGGTGCACCCGGCGGTGCGCTTCAATCGGCAGATCGGCCGTCGCGACGATGTCGTCGGCCCATACCAGTGCGAGATCGCCGAGCAGTATCGCCGCCGACAGACCGAATTGGTCCGAGTCGCCGTGCCAGGCGTTGGTGCGGTGTTTCTTCGAGAACAGCCGATGCACCGTGGGCAGTCCGCGACGGGTCGCCGACTCGTCGATGACGTCGTCGTGCACCAGGGCGCAGGCGTGCAACAACTCGAGCGAAGAGAACAGCCGCAGCGCCTGTTCCTCGTCCTGTTCGCCGGGGCTGTCGGCAACCGCCCGCCAGCCCCAGTACGCGAATGCCGGCCGTAGCCGCTTGCCGCCGCGAAGCACGAACTCCTCGAGCGCAGCAGTCAGTTCGCTGTAGTCGGCACCCATGTAGGCGCATTCGCTGCGCCGCTCGGCGAGATAGGCGCCCAGTTGCTCGGTGACGGCTTTGGTCAACTCGACGGCTGACGGTGCCGCTGCATGCACGCTCAGCGGGCGCCCCTTTCTATGTTCACTATTCGCCGTTCACTATTCGCCCCGAGTGCATTCAGAGTAGAGCCTGCGCCTGTTGGTTTAGCAAGTCGTCTAGCAAGTCGTCTAGCAAGTCGTCTAGCAAGTCAGAGTGCGGCGTTTACCGCAATCAGCCTTGGCGTTCGCCGACGCGGGGGGATTGGTCGCGGACGTAGTAGGCCAGTCCGCCGATGATCGCGGCCACCAGGAACGACCCGATCGTGAGCCAGATCGCCGCGCCGGTGAACGAGCGGGCACTTGGATCGGTGTAGCGGGCCTGGGCGTTCATCGTGCTGACCACCCCGGGCCGCAGTTTCCACTCGACGATCTCGGCGGACACCTGATCGCCATTGGTCGACGTCACCTCGCCGGGGAACGACACCGACAGCGATACGTCGGCGTCGGAGTCGCTCAGTGAGGTCAGATCGACGCGGCCCTCCAGAATCACCAGGTCGCCCGCCCGCCGCAGGGAGATGTCCACCCCTGCCGCGTCGCGGTTCATGTTGGCCAGCTGGGGCAGTTCGGCGAAGGTGAGATCCGAGAACACGGCCTGCGAACCCACATAGTCGTCGCGGCTGTACTCCGAAATGGCCACCTTATTGGCGAAGGTCAGGTTGTTGAGCAGCTGCGGGCCTTTGTCGTCGGCGTTCCGCTGTTTGGCGGCAGCGATGATCTGCCCCGACACCCTGTCGTCCGGCGACACGGTGAGCGACGTCCGGATCCGTACGCATCCGACGACCGAGGGCAGCACGATGAGGATCAGCAACACGACGGCGAGCAGTCGATGTTTTCTCCGATGCTGGACGCGCACGTGGTCATCGTGCCAGACCCGAGCGCTCACAGCGGCAGCGTCCTGCCCAGGATGGCAAAGGCCCTCGGGTCGCCGGCGAAGTGGTAGCCACGGATGACGTCGGCGAAGCCGAGCCGTCGGTACAGCCGCCAGGCCCGGTTCGCTTCCCCGTTGATCTCGGGCGTCGACAGCAGCACATGCGATTCGCCGCGGTCGGCAAGCAGACGGCGGGCGAGCGCCTCACCGAGGCCGCGGCCCTGGGCGCGGGGGTGGATGTGCAGCTCGGTCAGCTCGAAGTAGCTGTTCATCAGCTCCGCAATGCGGGTGGAGTCGGCGCCGACGCGGTGCAGCCCGGCGACCACCTGCTGCTGCCACCACTGATCCGGCGCGCCGCAGTAGCCGTAGGCGATGCCGAGCAGAGGCGCCGAGGACAGCTCGATGTTCGACGGCGGCCCGTTGGAACTGTCCTGTTCGGGGGCCTCGACAGCGGCGACCGCCTTCCAGCCGCCCCGCTGGGTGTGCTCGACCCACATCGATGCGCGTTGGTCCTCGGTACCGCGCGGGTAACGCATGGCGTCCACGTAGACGGCGAGCGCGTCACCGAGCCGGCGTTGCATATCGCTCGGCGACAGATCGATCAGAAATGTCGCCAACTTGCTCCTGTCCCTGAACAGCGTCGTGCGATCACGTCCCCCCATTATCGAATGGATCGTCGTGTTGCTTGCCAGCGGCGGTGCACGTCATACAATCGGGCGTCGAACTAGGTGGTACGGCTCAGATTGACCTCGTATCATGACTGTTAGGCGTCCGCGAGTGCGGGCGGACATCGAGTTTGAACGATAGAGACCGGTCGCATCGGCTCCAGGGCCCTGAGGGAGGGACGAATGCCACTCTCCGATCATGAGCAGCGCATGCTCGATCAGATCGAGAGCGCGCTCTATGCCGAGGACCCGAAGTTCGCTTCGAGCGTCCGCGGCGGGACGCTGCGCGCGCCCTCCACCCGGCGTCGACTGCAGGGTGCAGCGCTTTTCGTAATCGGGCTGGCGATGCTGGTGGCGGGTATCGCGATCCCGGCCACCCGGATCGGTAGACTTCGCGATCCTGTCCGTGATCGGCTTCATCGTGATGTTCGGTGGCGTGGTCTTCGCGATCACCGGTCCGCGCGTGGCCGGCGGCCGTGACCGTTCGGCCACCGACGAGGTCGGACAGCAGCGGCAGAAGCGGGCCAAGGGCTCCGGCGGTTCGTTCACCAGCCGCATGGAAGACCGGTTCCGCCGCCGCTTCGACGAGTAAGGCCGGCGTCGACCCAGGGGTAGCCCGCACCGGGCTACCCCTTCTTTGTGCCCCTCCTTTGTGCCCCCACTTCGCCCCACCGCCGGCCAGTTCGGCGTCTGCGTGCCAATCACCTGTGCTTTTGACGCGCTCGACGGGCGTGCCATCCCCGCGGTGCGCACGCGCGAATGGGGCGATTGCCGTGGCGCAAGGTGGGGAGCCGGCGACAACTCGCAAGCACATTTGGCGCAAAGTGGGGGATTGTGGGGTAAAGTGGCGGACAACGGAGCAACCGGGGCTCCGGAGTGGGCGGGAGGTGGCGGGATGTTTCTCGGCACCTACACGCCGAAGCTCGATGACAAGGGGCGGCTCACACTGCCCGCCAAGTTCCGCGACGCGCTGGCAGGAGGGTTGATGGTCACCAAGGGCCAAGATCACAGCCTTGCCGTCTATCCGCGCGCCGAGTTCGAGAAGCTGGCCCGACGGGCTTCGCAGGCATCCGGAGCAATCCGGAAGCTCGGGCATTCCTGCGAAATCTCGCCGCAGCCACCGACGAACAGCATCCCGACGCACAGGGCCGGATCACGCTGTCGGCCGATCACCGCCGCTACGCCAACCTGTCGAAGGACTGTGTGGTGATCGGGTCGGTCGATTACCTGGAGATCTGGGATTCGGCGGCGTGGCAGGAATACCAGCAGTCCCACGAAGAGAACTTCTCCGCGGCCAGCGATGAAGCACTGCACGACATCATCTGATGCCGCGGCCAGCCGGCACGTTGCCCGTGCATCGTGGCCTCTGTCCGAACCGGCCCTGGCGTACTTCCCCGACGCCAGGTCCGCGCTCTCGGGCAGGGACCTCGATGCAAGGGCCCTTCACCGGAGGCCGAAACGGAGGCGCAGCGATGCCCGACCACATTCCCGTCCTGCTCGACCGCTGCGTCGAACTGCTCGCTCCGGCACTGACCCGCAACGATGCGGACGGCGGCGGCGCCGTGCTCGTCGACGCCACCCTCGGCGCCGGCGGGCACGCCGAGCGATTCCTCACCGAGTTTCCCGCCCTGCGGCTGATCGGTCTGGATCGCGATCCCCATGCCCTCTGGATCGCCGGAGAGCGGCTGTCCCGATTCGCTGACCGGGTCCTGCTGGTGCGCACGCGCTACGACGGGATCGAGGGGTACTCGCGCAGACCGATTACTGGGCAGGCAACGCCGCCTTCCATGTCGATGGCATTCTCTTCGACCTCGGCGTGTCCTCGATGCAACTGGACCGCGCCGAGCGGGGCTTCTCCTACTCCTCGGACGCGCCGCTGGACATGCGGATGGATCCCGACGCACCGCTGACCGCCGCCGAGGTCGTCAACACCTACGACGAGCGCGCGCTGGCGCGGCTGCTGCGGGAGTTCGGCGAGGAACGCTTCGCCGCACGTATCGCCGACGCAGATCATCCGCAGGCGCGCCAACCGGCCGTTCTCGACCACCGGCGAGCTGGTGGAGCTGCTCTACCAGGCGATTCCAGCGCCTGCCCGCCGCACCGGTGGGCATCCGGCGAAGCGGACGTTCCAGGCGCTGCGCATCGCCGTCAACGGCGAGCTGGACTCGCTGCGCGATGCGCTGCCCGCCGCGCTCGACGCGCTGTCACCGGGCGGACGGATCGTGGTGATGGCCTACCAGTCCCTGGAGGACCGCATCGTGAAGAACGAGTTCGCCGCGGCCACGGCGTCCCGGACGCCGCCCGGCCTGCCGGTCGAATTGCCCGGGCACGAACCGGAATTCATCGCGCTTGACCCGCGGCGCCGAGCGCGCCGGGGACGAGGAGATCGCATTGAACCCGCGTAGCGCGTCCGTGCGGCTACGGGCACTGGAAAAGGTTGGGGGAAGAGCCATGAAGGTCAAGCGGTCAGCACCGGCACGCCGGGAACGACGAGCGCCGACGCAGACGCCCGAAACGGGCGCCGGACAAGCGAGGCGCCGCCTCGCCGCAAGCCCGACGCGCGAACAGCGTCCGCACGCGTTCGGCGCCGCAGACCAACCCGGTTCCGCGGCCCACCGGCGCCCCCGCCCGGCCAAAGAACGCCAGGCAGGCCAAGGCGCGCGCCAAGGCGCGTAAGGCCAAGGCGCCCAAGGTAGTTCGTCCTCCGCTACGTCAGCGCATCATCGTCAAGCTGGCGTCGATCGACCTGAACCCACGCACCCTCGTCGCCAGGGTGCCGTTCGTCGTCCTGGTCATCGGATCGCTTGGCGTCGGTCTGGGAACCACCCTGTGGTTGTCGACCGACGCCGCGGAGCGGTCCTATCAGCTCGGCACGGCCCGTGAGGTGAATCAGGCACTGCTGCAACAGAAGGAAGCGCTGGAACGCGACGTACTCGAGGCGCAGGCCGCACCCGCTCTGGCGGAGGCGGCGCGCGGCCTCGGCATGATCCCGTCCCGTGATACCGCGCACCTCGTGCAGGATCCGGCGGGCAATTGGATCGTGGTCGGCACCCCCAAACCCGCCGAAGGTGTGCCGCCGCCGCCGCTGAACACGCCGCTGCCCGAGGAGGCACCGCCGGCACCTCCGCCGGCGCCTGCACCACGTGTCGTGGACCCGCGTGAGCTCACGGTGCGGATACCGCAGCGGCCCGCCGTCGCCCCCACGCCCGCTGTCGGCCAGCCGGTGCCGGTCGCGCCTGTTGCACCGCCGGTGACCGCACCCGGCGCACCCGGCGCCACCCGGCCAGCGCCGGCGGTGCCGAGCGTACCGCACGCGGTCCGGGCCCGGCAGTGCCCGCACTCGGCCCGTTGCCTGCGACGCCGGCCGCACCGTCAGCCCCGCTGCTCCAGCAACCGCTGACCGTGCCGCACCGGCTCCCGGCATGAGTCGCGGTAAGAACTCGGCGCGCGGGCGGTGGCAAGCCGAAGCAGCGCGCCGCAGTGAAGACGCAGGAACGCTCCGCGCGGTCGCGGCGCACCCGGACGGCGGCCCCGGAGACCGGTGTGCGCAGCGCGTCGTTCGTCTTCCGGCACCGGGTCGGCAACGCCGTCATCTTCCTGGTGTTGATCCTCGCGGCGGCGCCAGCTGTTCAACCTGCAGGTGCCGCGGGCCGAAGGCCTGCGCGCCGAGGCGGCGAGCCAGCTCAAGGTCACCGACGTCGACCAGGCGGTGCGCGGTGCGATCGTCGACCGCAACGACGACAAGCTGGCCTTCACCATCGAGGCCCGCGCGCTGACGTTCCAGCCGGCCAAGATACGTAAGCAGCTCGAAGAAGCGCAGGCGAAAGACGCCCGAGGCCCCCGACCCGGAAGCAAGGCTGCGCGATATCGCCGCCGAGGTCGTCCAAGCGGCTGAACAACAAGCCCGACCGCCGCCACGGTGCTGAAGAAGCTGCAAGAGCAACGAGACGTTCGTCTACCTCGCCCGCGCGGTCGATCCGGCCATCGCCAACGCCATCACCACCAAGTTCCCCGAGGTCGGCTCCGAGCGTCAGGATCTGCGCCAGTACCCGGGCGGATCGCTGGCGGCCAACATCGTCGGCGGTATCGACTGGGACGGCCACGGTCTGCTGGGCCTGGAGGACTCGCTGGACGCCGTGCTGGCCGGAACCGACGGTTCGGTCACCTACGACCGCGGCTCCGACGGCGTGGTGATTCCCGGGCAGCTACCGCAACCGCCACGATGCGGTCGACGGGTCGACAGTCATGCTGACCCTCGACGACGACATCCAGTTCTACGTGCAGCAGCAGGTCCAGCAGGCCAAGGACGCTCTCCGGTGCGAAGAACGCGTCAGCGGTGGTGCTCGACGCGAAAACCGGTGAGGTGCTTGCGATGGCGAACGACAACACCTTCGATCCGAGCCAGGACATCGGCAGGCAGGACAACCGGCAACTGGGCAACCTCGCGGTGTCGTCGCCGTTCGAACCCGGTTCGGTCAACAAGATCATCACCGCCGCCTCGGTGATCGAGTTCGGGCTGTCCAATCCCGACGAGGTGCTGCAGGTGCCCGGCTCGATCCACATGGGCGGGGTCACCGTCGGCGACGCCTGGGAGCACGGCGTCATGCCGTACACCACCACCGGGGTGTTCGGGAAGTCCTCCAACGTCGGCACGCTGATGCTGGCCCAGCGCATCGGTCCGGAGCGCTACGCCGAGATGGTGCGCAAGTTCGGACTCGGCCAGCGCACCGGTGTCGGGCTGCCGGGTGAGAGTGCGGGCCTGGTGCCGCCGATCGATCAATGGTCGGGCAGCACGTTCTCCAACCTGCCTATCGGACAGGGTCTTTCGATGACCCTGCTGCAGATGACGGGCATGTACCAGACCATCGCCAACGACGGCGTGCGCATCCCGCCGCGCATCGTCAAGGCCACCATCGCCCCCGACGGCACCCGCACCGACGAACCGCGGCCCGAAGGCGTGCGGGTGGTCTCGCCGCAGACCGCGCAGACCGTGCGGCAGATGCTTCGGGCGACCGCTGCAACGCGATCCCATGGGCATACAGCAGGGCACCGGATCGCAGGGCGCCGTCGAGGGCTACCAGATCTCCGGCAAGACGGGCACCGCACAGCAGATCAACCCGGGCTGTGGCTGCTACTACAGCGACGTCTACTGGATCACGTTCGCCGGCATCGCCACGACCGACAACCCGCGCTACGTCGTCGGCGTGATGATGGACAACCCGCACCGCACTGCCGATGGCCAGCCCGGGACGACGGCGGCCCCGCTGTTCCACAACATCGCGTCCTGGTTGCTGCAGCGGGAGAACGTGCCGCTTTCCCCCGAGGGCCCGCGGCTGACGCTGCAGGCGGACTGAGCGACTGGCCCACGGCTTGCTAGGGGAACCGGGCCGGACGACGGGCCGGTAACGTGTCATCGCCATGAACCTGCGTCCCAGCCACCCCGTCGGCAGCGCGCTCGGACTGCTCGCCGAGCAGGTGGCCGCGGTGCCGGCCAACAGTGTCAAGGTCGCCGACGTCCGGATCACCGGGGTGACGCTGCGCAGTCAGGACGTCGCGGGCCGGCGACCTGTTCGCCGCGCTGCCGGGCGCCTCGTCGCACGGCGCCCGGCACGCCGGTGAGGCGGTTTCGCGCGGGGCGGCCGCGATCCTCACCGATGCCGCCGGGGTGGCCGAGATCGGGCGCGATATCGACGCTCCGGTACTCATTCACCCGGCTCCGAGGTCGGTGCTCGGCGAGCTGGCCGCCACGGTCTACGGGCACCCGTCGGAGAAGCTACGCGTCATCGGGGTCACCGGGACATCGGGCAAGACGACCACCACCTATCTCGTCGAGGCCGGTCTGCGCTCGGCCGACCGGATGCGCGGGGTTGGTCGGCACGGTCGGCATCCGTATCGACGGCCGCGATCAGCCCAGCGCGCTGACCACGCCGGAGGCCCCCGACCTGCAGGCGCTGCTGGCCGTGATGGTCGAGCAGGGCGTCGACACCGTGGTGATGGAGGTGTCGAGCCACGCGCTGACCCTGGGCCGCGTCGACGGCGTGCGATTCGCCGTCGGCGGGTTCACCAACCTGTCCCGCGACCATCTGGATTTCCATCCGACGATGCAGGACTACTTCGACGCCAAGGCACAACTGTTCGACCCCGAATCCGCAACGCACGCAAGCATTTCGGTGGTATGCATCGACGACGACGCGGGCCGCGCGATCGCCGCGCTCGCGCACCACCCGGTGTCGGTCAGCGCGACCGGGCAGGACGCCGACTGGCGGGTCGAGGATGTGCGCACGATCGGAGTCGGCTCCGAGGGCGCCCAGGAGTTCCTCGCGGTCGACCCCGCCGGTGTGCACCACGGGCTGAGGATCGGCCTGCCCGGCCGCTACAACGTGGCCAACTGCCTGCTCGCGGTGGCACTGCTGGACGCCGTCGGGGTGTCGCCGGAACAGGCGGCGCCCGGGCTGCGCACCGCGACCGGTTCCAGGGCGCCTGGAACCCGTCGACCGCGGGCAGTCGTTTCTCGCGCTGGTCGACTACGCGCACAAGCCCGGCGCGCTGCAGGCCGTGCTGCAGACGCTGCGGGAGCAGGGCGCCGGGCGGCTGGGCGTGGTGTTCGGCGCCGGCGGCAACCGGGATCCGGGCAAGCGCGAACCGATGGGCCGGGTCGCGGCCGAACTGGCCGACCTCGTCGTGGTCACCGACGACAACCCTCGCGACGAGGAGCCGGCGGCGATCCGGGCGGCGATCGTCGCGGGCACCGGAGGACGGCGCAGCCGAGGTCGTCGAGATCGGCGACCGTCGCGAGGCCATCGACTTCGCGGTCGCGTGGGCGCAACCCGGCGATATCGTGCTCGTCGCGGGAAAGGGCCACGAGCCGGGGCAGACCAGCCGCGGCGTGACGCGACCGTTCGACGACCGCGACGAGCTCGCCGCAGCGCTCGAGGCGCTGGGGAGTCGCGCAAGTGATCGACCTGACCATCGCCGAGATCGCCGACATCGTCGGCGGACGGCTCGCCGACATCAGTCCGCGAGCGAGGCCGCTACCACCCGGGTCACCGGGACGGTCGAGTTCGACTCGCGGGCCGTGGGTCCCGGCGGGCTGTTCCTGGCGCTGCCGGGCGCTCGCTCCGACGGGCACGACTTCGCGGCCGCGGCGGTCGAGCAGGGTGCGGTCGCGGTGCTGGCCGCGCGGCCGGTCGGAGTGCCCGCGATCGTCGTCGACCCCGGTGTCCCGGTCAGCCGGCGACCAGACGGCGAGCGTGCTCGAACACGACGTCGACGGCTCGGGTGCCGCGGTGCTCGCCGCCCTGGCCCGACTGGCCGGCGCCGTCGCCGCCAGGCTGGTGGACGGCGGGCTGACGATCGTCGGGGTGACCGGCTCGTCGGGTAAGACCTCGACGAAGGATCTGCTCGCGGCGGTGCTCGACCCCGCTGGGTGAGGTCATCGCACCGCCCGGGCTCGTTCAACAACGAACTCGGCCATCCGTGGACGGTGCTGCGGGCGACGGAAGCCACCGACTTTCTCGTGCTGGAGATGTCGGCGCAGGCATCCGCGGCAACATCGCGGCGCTGGCCGCGATCGCGCCGCCGTCGATCGCGGTCGTGCTCAACGTCGGCACCGCGCACCTCGGCGAGTTCGGTTCGCGGGAGGCGATCGCGGCGACGAAAGCCGAACTGCCCCAGGCTGTTCCGCCGTCGGGAGCGGTGATCCTCAACGTCGACGACGCGGCGGTTGCCGCGATGGCCGATGCGACCGCGGCGCGGGTCGTGCGGGTGTCCCGGGAACCGGGATTCGGCCGAGTGCACGTGTGGGCGGATGCCGTGGCGCTCGACGAGCTGGCCAGGCCGCGGTTCACGCTGCACGCCGGCGCCGAAAGCAGGTCAGGTCGACGTCGCGCTCGCCGTGCACGGCGACCATCAGGTGTCCAACGCGCTGTGCGCGGCGGCCGTGGCCCTGGAATGCGGTGCGACGCTCGAACAGGTCGCCGCTGCGCTGGCCGGGGCGGGCCCGGTGTCGCAGGCACCGCATGCAGGTCGCCACTCGCGCCGACGGCGTCACGATCATCAACGACGCCTACAACGCCAACCCCGACTCGATGCGGGCCGGGCTCAAGGCGCTGGCATGGATGGCGCGCGGGGCCGGCGGACGGGCACGCCCGGTGGGCCCACGCGCGCAGCGCAGGGGAGGCAGCGACGTCGCAGCTGGGCGGTGTTGGGCGAGATGGCCGAACTGGGTGACGACGCGATATCGGAGCATGACAACATCGGCCGGTTGGCCGTGCGATTAGATGTGTCACGACTGATCGTCATCGGAACCGGGAGGGCTATGAGCGCCATGCACCACGGCGCGGTGATGGAGGGGTCGTGGGGGTCTGAGGCCACCATGGTCGCCGACGCCGACGCCGCGCTGGCATTGCTCCGGTCCGAGCTGCGGGCCGGTGACGTGGTGCTGGTCAAGGGCTCCAACGCGGCCGGGCTGGGTGCCCTGGCCGATGACTTGATCGCGGACAGTCCGGATCCCACCGCATGAGGCAGATCCTCATCGCCGTCGGGATCGCGCTGACGGTCTCGATCCTGCTCACCCCGGTGCTGATCCGGCTGTTCACCCGGCAGGGCTTCGGTCACGAGATCCGCGAGGACGGGCCGCCGAGCCACCACAAGAAGCGTGGCACCCCGTCGATGGGCGGCGTGGCCATCGTCGCGGGCATCTGGGCCTCCTACCTCGGCACCCACCTGGTCGGGCGTGGTGATCGACGGAAAGGGCCCGTCGGCGTCGGGCCTGCTCGTGCTCGGGCTGGCGACCGCGCTGGGCTTCGTCGGCTTCGTCGACGACCTGATCAAGATCCGGCGGTCGCGCAACCTGGGTCTGAACAAGACGGCCAAGACGGTCGGCATCCTGACCGCCGCGGTGCTGTTCGGTGTGCTCGCGCTGCAGTTCCGCAACAGCGACGGGCTGACGCCGGGTAGCGCCGACCTGTCCTACGTCCGCGAGATCGCCACGGTCACACTTCCGCCCGCGCTGTTCGTCTTGTTCTGCGTGACGATGATCTACGCGTGGTCCAACGCGGTGAACTTCACCGACGGTCTCGACGGGCTGGCCGCGGGCGCGATGGCGATGGTGTGCGCGGCCTACGTGCTGATCACCTTCTGGCAGTTCCGCAACGCGTGCGCGATCAGTCCCGGGCTGGGCTGCTACAACGTGCGCGACCCGCTGGACCTCGCGATCGTCGCGGCGGCGACGGCGGGCGCCTGCATCGGATTCCTGTGGTGGAACGCCGCGCCCGCCAAGATCTTCATGGGCGACACCGGGTCGCTCGCGCTGGGCGGCATCATCGCCGGGCTGTCGGTGACCAGCCGCACCGAGATGCTCGCTGTCGTGCTCGGCGCGCTGTTCGTCGCCGAGGTCACGTCGGTCGTCGTGCAGATCATGGCGTTCCGCACGACCGGGCGCCGGGTGTTCCGCATGGCGCCGTTCCACCATCACTTCGAACTGGTCGGGTGGGCCGAGACCACGGTGATCATCCGTTTCTGGCTGTTGACCGCGATCGCCTGCGGGCTCGGCGTCGCGCTGTTCTACAGCGAGTGGCTCACCACCGTCGGCGCCTGACGTGAGCAACCTGGATCTGTTGGTGCCGGGGGCGCGCGTTTTGGTGACCGGCGCGGGCATCACCGGGCGCTCGGTGAGCGCGGTGCTGGAGCCGACGGGTGTGCGGCTGACGATCTGCGACGACGATCCGCTGGCGCTGCAGCGGCTGATCACTCCCGCGAAAGTGGTGACCGTCGCCGAGGCGCAGGCACAGCATCGGCGACTACGACCTCGTGGTCACCAGTCCGGGTTTCTCGCCGACTGCACCCGTGTTGGCCGCGGCCGCCGCCGCGGGCGTGCCGATCTGGGGTGACGTCGAATTGGCTTGGCGGCTGGACAGTTCCGGCCATTTCGGCCCGCCGCGGCAATGGCTTGTCGTGACCGGAACCAACGGCAAGACCACCACGACGTCGATGCTGTACGCCATGTTGCTCGCCGCCGGTCGTCGCGCGGCGCTGTGCGGCAACATCGGCAATCCGGTGATCGACGTGCTCGGCGAACCCTCCGATGTGTTGGCCGTCGAGCTGTCCAGCTTCCAGCTGCACTGGGCGCCGTCACTGCGGCCGGAGGCGGGTGTGGTGCTCAACGTCGCCGAGGATCACCTGGACTGGCACGGCAGCATGGCGGCCTACGCGAGCGACAAGGCCCGCGTGCTGCAGGGCCGCGTCGCGGTCGCCGGCCTCGACGATCCGGTTGCCGCGGGTCTGTTGGACACGGCTGCGGCCCCGGTGAGGGTCGGCTTCCGGCTGGGCGAACCCGGCGGCCGGGGAGCTCGGCGTTGCAGACGGCATGCTCGTCGATGACGCGTTCGGCGACCGGATACCGCTGGCCGACGCCGCATCGATTCCGGTGGCGGGACCGGTCGGAGTGCTCGACGCTCTGGCCGCGGCGGCGCTGGCCCGCGCGGTCGGGGTGCCACCTGTGCCCATCGCCGATGCGCTCGCGGGATTTCAGGTGGGCCGCCACCGCGCCCAGGTGATCGGCAGTCACGACGGCGTGACCTATGTCGACGACTCCAAGGCCACCAACCCGCATGCCGCGCAGGCGTCGATCTCCGCGTACCCGCGCGTGGTCTGGATCGCCGGTGGTCTGCTCAAGGGCGCCTCGGTCGACGAACTCGTGGCGGCGGTGGCGAACAGGCTGGTCGGAGCGGTGTTGATCGGCCGTGACCGCGAGTTGATCGCCAACGCGTTATCGCGACACGCCCCGGATGTCCCCGTCGTTGAGCTTGTGACGGGGGAGGATTTTGGGGTGCATGGGAAAGATGAGACTGGTGTGACTGGCGAGGCGGTGATGGCGGCCGTCATCGAGGCCGCTACGCGTCTCGCCGGACCCGGAGACACCGTCCTGCTGGCACCGGCCGGGGCATCCTTCGACCAGTTCAGCGGCTACGGCCACCGCGGCGACGCGTTCGCCGCCGCCGTGCGCGCCCTGTCCCGGTAGCGCCGATGAGCAACATCCTGACCCGGTTGCGGCTTCGCAGGACGGGCGACGGCAAACCGGCGGATGCTGCGCCCGCAGAGAAGGGACCCCGCACCCGGTTCGGCGCATGGCTCGGCAGGCCGATGACGTCATTCCACCTCATCATCGCCGTGGCGACGCTGCTGGTGATCGCTGGGGCTGACGATGGTGCTGTCGGCTTCCGGCGTGTACTCCTACGACACGGACGGGTCGCCGTGGATGGTCTTCGCCCGGCAGCTGCTGTGGACCCTGATCGGCCTGTTCGCGTTCTACGTCGCGATGCGGATGCCGATTCAGTTGATGCGCAGCCTGGCGTTCACCGGATTCGCCATCACGATCGTCCTGTTGATCCTCGTGCTCGTTCCGGGAATCGGCAAGGTGGCCAACGGCTCTCGAGGCTGGTTCGTCGTCTCGGGCTTTTCGATGCAGCCGTCGGAGCTGGCCAAGATCGCGTTTCTGCTCTGGGGTGCGCACCTGCTGGCCACCCGGCGTCTGGAGCGGGCATCGCTACGCGAGATGTTGATCCCGCTGGTGCCCGCGGCGGTCGTCGCGCTGGCGCTCATCGTCGCCCAGCCCGACCTCGGGCAGACGGTGTCGCTGGGCATCATTCTGCTCGGTCTGCTCTGGTACGCCGGCCTGCCGCTGCGGGTGTTCGTGTCGTCGCTGCTGGCGGTCGTCCTGTCCGCCGCCGCCCTGGCCATGGCCGAGGGCTACCGTTCCGACCGGGTCATGTCGTGGCTGAATCCCGGCGCCGACTCCCAGGGCTCCGGCTACCAGGCCCGTCAGGCGCGGTTCGCGCTGGCCAACGGCGGTATCTTCGGCGACGGCCTCGGGCAGGGCACCGCCAAGTGGAACTATCTGCCCAACGCGCACAACGACTTCATCTTCGCCATCATCGGCGAGGAACTCGGCTTCGTCGGAGCGGCGGGCCTGCTGTGCCTGTTCGGGCTGTTCGCCTACACCGGCATGCGGATCGCCCGTCGCTCGGCAGATCCCTTCCTGCGGCTGCTGTACCGCCACCGCCACACTGTGGGTGATGGGTCAGGTGTTCATCAACGTCGGCTACGTGGTGGGGCTGCTGCCGGTCACCGGGCTGCAGCTGCCGCTCATCTCGGCTGGCGGAACATCAACGGCGACAACGCTCTTCATGATCGGAATCATGGCCAATGCCGCGCGACACGAACCCGAGGCGGTGGCCGCCCTGCGGGCCGGACGCGACGACCGGGTCAACCGGCTGCTGCGATTGCCCCTGCCGGCGCCGTACGTGCCCAGCCGCACCGAGGCGTTGCGCGACCGACTGACGCACCCGAGAGGCGAACCGAGGCGGGCCGCGCGAAAGCGGCGAAGAAAAGGAACCGCGGCCGCGTGCCCAAAGGGAAGGCGCCGAAGGCCGCCACCAGGACGGCCCGCAAGCCCGCCCGGTGAGAACCGGCGCCAAACCGCCACGGCTGCCCGGGCCGCGCGGAGCCCCAAGGCATCATGGAGACGGCCGGGATCGGAAGGGCCGACGGGTTCGCACATTGGAAGGTCAGCGTTACGGGTGAAAACCGGTCCCGGGGGGCGTACCCGCCGGGGCATATCGGTGGTGCTCGCGGGCGGTGGTACCGCGGGCCATGTCGAACCGGCGATGGCGGTGGCCGACGCCCTGCGAGCCATCGATCCTGACGTGCGGATCACCGCGCTGGGCACCGAGCGCGGCCTGGAGACCCGACTGGTGCCCGAACGCGGCTATCACCTGGAACTGATCACCCCGGTCCCGCTTCCGCGCAAGACCGTCCGCCGATCTGGCTCGACTGCCGATGCGGATTCGACGGGCGGTGCGGCAGACCCGCGCCGTGCTCGCCGACGTCGAAGCCGACGTCGTCATCGGATTCGGCGGCTACGTCGCGCTGCCGGCATATCTGGCCGCTCGCGGCGGGTGGACCGGGCGCCGCCGAGTACCGGTGGTGATCCACGAAGCCAACGCCAGCTGCGGGCTGGGCCAACAGGGTCGGCGCCCGATCTGCACGACGGGTGCTGTCCGCGGTGCCGAATCCGGGCCTGCGTGACGTCGAGGTGGTCGGGGTGCCGGTGCGCGCCGCCATCACGTCACTGGACCGCATGGCCCTGCGTGCCGAAGCGCGCGCCCACTTCGGATTCGACGATGACGCCAAGGTGCTGCTGGTGTTCGGCGGTTCACAGGGCGCGCAGTCGCTCAACCGCGCGGTCTCGGCGGCCGCCAAAGACCTTGCCGTAGCCGGGATTTCCGTCCTGCACGCCCACGGCCCGAAGAACACCCTCGAGCTGCGTGAACCCGCCGATGGCGACCCGCCGTACGTGGCCGTTCCCTATCTGGACCGGATGGACCTCGCGTACGCGGCCGCCGACCTGGCGATCTGCCGGTCCGGGGCGATGACGGTCGCCGAGGTGACGGCGGTCGGCATGCCTGCGGTGTATGTGCCGCTACCGATCGGCAACGGCGAACAGCGACTCAATGCGCTGCCCGTGGTGACGCGGGCGGCGGCGTCGTCGTCGACGACGCCGATCTGACGCCGCAGTTCGTCGCCGACACTGTCACCGGGTTGTTCACCGAGACAGGGCGACTGCAGGCGATGACGGCCGCCGCCGCGCTGGCCGGCCATCGCGATGCCGCGCAACGGGTGGCCGAAGTCGCTCTGGACGTCGCGCGCGGATCGCAGTCCGAAAGAGCTTGCGGTGAGCGCGAAACAGCTGCCCGCCGAACTGCAGCGGGTGCACATGGTCGGCATCGGGGGAGCGGGTATGTCGGGAATCGCCCGCATCCTGCTGGACCGCGGCGGCTTGGTGTCCGGTTCGGACGCCAAGGAGTCGCGCGGCGTGTTGGCGCTGCGGGCGCGGGGCGCGTCGATCCGCATCGGCCACGACGAGTCCTCGCTCGACCTGCTGCCCGGCGGGCCGACCGCCGTCGTCACCACGCATGCCGCCATCCCCAAGACCAACCCCGAACTGGTCGAGGCGCGCAAGCGCGGCATCCCGGTGATCCTGCGACCGGTCGTGCTGGCCAAGCTGATGGCCGGCGCACACCACACTGATGGTGACCGGAACCCACGGGAAGACGACCACCACCTCGATGCTGATCGTCGCCCTGCAGCACTGTGGCTTCGATCCGTCCTTCGCGGTCGGCGGGGACCTCGGCGAGGCCGGCACCAACGCCCACCACGGCAGCGGCGACTGCTTCGTCGCGGAGGCGGACGAGAGCGACGGTTCGCTGCTGGAGTACAGCCCCGACGTCGCGGTGGTCACCAACATCGACGCCGATCACCTCGATTTCTACGGCAGCGTCGAGGCCTACCGCGCGGTGTTCGACGACTTCGTCGAGCGCATCAAACCCGGTGGCGCGCTTGTGGTGTGCGTCGACGACCCCGGCGCGGCCGCACTCGCCGAACGCACAGCGGCACTGGGCATCCGCGTCCTGCGCTACGGCAGCGATCCGAGCGTGGCGACCGACGCCGCGCTGTTGAGCTGGGAGCAACACGACACCGGCGCCGTAGCGCACGTCCGGTTGGCAGGCGACCCGCGGCCGTGGGTGATGCGGCTGGCGGTGCCCGGCAGACATATGGCGCTCAACGCGCTGGCTGCCCTGCTCGCCGCGGTGAACGTCGGAGCGGCGTGCCGACGCCGTGCTCGACGGCCTGGCCGGCTTCGAAGGGGTGCGCCGCCGGTTGGAACTGGTCGGCACCGTCAACGGCGCGCGCGTCTTCGACGACTACGCCCACCACCCAACCGAGGTTCATGCCAACCTGAGCACATTGCGAGCGGTGGCGGGGGCCGGCCGGACCCTCGTCGTGTTTCAACCACACTTGTATTCGCGGACACAGGCTTTCGCGCGCGAGTTCGGGCAGGCGCTGGACGCGGCGGACGAGGTGTTCGTGCTCGACGTCTACGCGGCGCGCGAACAGCCGCTGCCGGGTGTGAGCGGTGCGAGCATCGCCGAACACGTCAGCGTTCCGGTCACCTACATCCCGGACTTCTCGGCTGTTGCCGAGCGTGTGGCCGACGCGGTTCGCCCGGGTGACGTCGTCGTCACGATGGGGGCGGGCGATGTCACCATGCTCGGCGCGGAGATCG
This sequence comes from uncultured Actinomycetota bacterium, assembly GCA_963805835.1. Taxonomy (GTDB): domain Bacteria; phylum Actinomycetota; class Actinomycetes; order Mycobacteriales; family Mycobacteriaceae; genus Mycobacterium. The sequence goes on from CAWDVX010000020.1 coordinate 282,107, forward strand.
TTTCCGCCCTGCGGATCAAGGCCAACCGCAGCGCGCCCCGCGGACGGGCACGGTGACGGAATGACCGAGCCGACCGAGCCGGCCGAGCCGACCGAGCCGGCCGAGCAGGCCGAGCAGGCCGACGAGCCGAGCCGAGCAGGCCGAGCAGGCCGAGCCGAAAGCGCCGACACCGCCGGATGCCGCGGAGACCGATTTCGAGGGGCCGCGGCGCCGCGCCCGCCGGGAACGCGAGGAACGCCGCGCCGCCCAGGCCCGCGCCACGGCCATCGAAGAGGCGCGCCGCGAGGCCAAACGCCGCGTCATCGGTACCGACACGACGAAAAAGCTTGGGCGCCGGACGGTTCGGGGTCTGAAGGCACTGATGTGGTCGGCGCTGGTCAGTGTGATCGTCGTCGGGCTCGGGCTGCTGCTGTACTTCACGCCGGTCATGTCGGCACGCAACATCGTCGTCGTCGGACTGGGCGCGGTGACACAGGACGAGGTGACCAATGCCGCGGCCGTTGCGCCGGGGACGCCGCTGCTGCAGGTCGACACCGACACGGTCGCCGAGCGGATCGCCGCGATCCGGCGCGTCGCCAGCGTCCGGGTCCAGCGGGAGTATCCGTCCACCCTGCGGATCACCGTCGTCGAACGGGTACCGGTCGTGGTCAAGGACTATCCGGACGGCCCTCACCTGTTCGACCGCGACGGCGTGGACTTCGCCATCGCCCGCCGCCGCCGGGCGTCCCGTACCTCGATACCAAGAATCCCGGCCCGAACGACCCGCCGACAAAAGCGGCGCTACAGGTGATGACGTCGCTGCGCCCCGAGGTGGCCGCCCAGGTCGCGCCGCGTCGACGCCCCCTCGGTCGCGGCTATCACCCTGCAGCTCACCGATGGACGCCAGGTGATCTGGGGGACTACCGACCGCACGGAGGAGAAGGCGCTCAAGCTGGCGGCGCTGCTCACCCAGCCCGGTAAGACCTACGACGTGTCCAGCCCCGACCTGCCGACGGTCAAATAATTCTTTGCGTGCGTGTCGGCGCGCCTGCACGGATCACCCGCGAGCGCGCCCTACCGTTCTGGTTGCGCGGAACAACTTGACATAACTATAACCCTCTGGTTGAGGTTGAGAGTTTGCCAACGCGGTCCGCGTGTCGACAGCCAACCTGGGAGGAAAGGGCGATCCGATGACCCCCCCGCATAACTACCTCGCCGTGATCAAGGTCGTCGGTATCGGAGGCGGCGGCGTCAACGCCGTCAACCGGATGATCGAGCAGGGCCTCAAAGGCGTGGAGTTCATCGCCATCAACACCGACGCACAGGCGCTGTTGATGAGCGATGCCGACGTCAAGCTCGACGTCGGCCGCGACTCCACCCGCGGGCTCGGCGCCGGCGCCGACCCCGAGGTCGGGCGCAAGGCCGCCGAGGACGCCAAGGACGACATCGAGGAACTGCTGCGCGGCGCCGACATGGTGTTCGTCACCGCGGGCGAGGGCGGTGGCACCGGCACCGGTGGCGCGCCCGTCGTGGCGACCATCGCCCGCAAGCTCGGTGCGCTGACCGTCGGCGTGGTGACGCGGCCGTTCTCCTTCGAGGGCAAGCGGCGAAGCAATCAGGCCGAGACCGGCATCACCGCGCTTCGCGAGAGCTGCGACACCCTGATCGTGATCCCCAACGACCGGCTGCTGCAGATGGGCGACGCCGCGGTGTCGTTGATGGACGCGTTCCGCAGCGCCGACGAGGTGCTGCTCAACGGTGTGCAGGGCATCACCGATCTGATCACCACGCCCGGGCTGATCAACGTCGACTTCGCCGACGTCAAGGGCGTGATGAGCGGGGCGGGCACGGCGTTGATGGGCATCGGCTCGGCGCGCGGCGACGGTCGCGCACTCAAAGCCGCCGAGATCGCGATCAACTCGCCGCTGCTCGAGGCGTCCATGGAAGGCGCGCAGGGCGTGCTGCTGTCGGTCGCAGGCGGCAGCGACCTCGGACTGTTCGAGATCAACGAGGCGGCCTCGCTGGTCCAGGAGGCGGCGCACGCCGAGGCGAACATCATCTTCGGCACCGTCATCGACGACTCGCTGGGTGACGAGGTGCGCGTCACGGTGATCGCGGCCGGGTTCGATTCCGCCGGGCCAGGACGTAAGCCGGTGGTCGGCTCCGGGCAGGCGATCGCGTCCGGGACGGCGGGCAAGGTGACCTCGCAGCTGTTCGAGCCCGCCGACGCCGTGAGTGTGCCCGTGCACACCAACGGCGCAACGGTCAGCATCGGCGGGGACGACGACGACGACGTCGACGTGCCGCCATTCATGCGCCACTGACAGCCGTGCTCCCACTCCGCCGAAGAGCTCATCGCCGCGATACTGGGGGACGTGACGGTTCGTATTCGGCGCGTGACCACAACCCGCGCCGGTGGCGTCTCCGCGCCTCCGTTCGACACCTTCAATCTCGGTGACCATGTCGGCGACGATCCTGCTGCGGTGGCCGCCAATCGCAAGCGGCTCGGCGCCGCGCTCGGACTGGGCGATGACGGCATCGTCTGGATGAACCAGGTGCACAGCGATCGGGTCGTGGTGGTCGACGACCACCCGGCGATCGCCGGTCGACAACACCGACGCATTGGTCACCACCAGGCCGCGTTTGGCTTTGGCCGTGGTGACCGCCGATTGTGTTCCGGTGTTATTGGGTGACGCGCGTGCAGGGGTGGTGGCCGCAGTCCACGCGGGACGCGTCGGGGCGCAGAACGGTGTCGTGGCGCGCACCGTGGAAGCGATGCTGGACGTCGGTGCGCACGCCGAAGACATCTCGGTGCTGCTGGGCCCCTCGGTCAGCGGACGTAACTACGAGGTCCCCGCGGCGATGGCCGCCGAAGTGGAGGCCACCCTGCCCGGCAGTCGCACCACCACCGCGACGCAGACTCCCGGACTGGATCTGCGGGCCGGAATCGCCAGGCAATTAACGGATTTGGGCATCACGGCCATCGATGTCGATCCGCGTTGCACGGTGGACGACCGCAATCTGTTCAGCCACCGGCGCGATGCGCCGACGGGACGGCTCGCGTCCCTGGTGTGGATGGAATGACCGTCACCGTGTCTACGACTCGCGAACTGGAACTGGCGGAGGCACTGGCTGCCGTCCGGTCGCGGCTGACGGCGGCGGCCGAGGCCGCCGGTCGCAATTCCGACGAAATCGAATTACTGCCGATTACCAAATTCTTCCCGGCCACCGATGTATCAATTCTGCACGATTTGGGTTGCGAAGCTTTTGGCGAATCACGCGAGCAGGAAGCCGCGAATAAAACGGTGGAAGTCGCCAATCTTGTGGGCGGTGCACCCATTCGCTGGCACATGGTCGGACGGATCCAGCGCAATAAGGCGCGGTCGATCGCCGGATGGGCGTACGCCGCGCACTCCGTCGACAGCGTGCGCATCGTGAATGCACTGGACCGCGCGGTGACGCGGGCACTCGACGAAGGTGACCGCGCTGCCGCGCTCCGCATCTATATACAGGTCAGTCTCGACGGCGACGTCGCAGCGTGGCGGTGTGGATGCCGACGACGCCGTGTCCGTCGACGAGGTGTGCGCCGCCGCCCAGGCCGCCCAGGGTCTGGAGTTCGTTGGGCTGATGGCGATTCCGCCGTTGGGGGTCGGACCCGGATGCGGCCTTCGGACGTTTGCAATCCGAGCTTGCGCGGGTACAGCGGAACTATTCGCAGCGCCTCGAACTGTCCGCGGGCATGTCCGGCGACCTCGAGGTGGCGGTCAAACATGGCTCGACGTGTGTGCGTGTCGGTACCGCGCTATTGGGACAACGTCCTCTAACGTCACCAGGAGTAGTCACTCCAGTCACATCTTCATCACAGACACCAGTGCCCCAATCGAGAAGGGTCGAGCGATGAGCACACTCCACAAGGTCAAGGCGTACTTCGGTATGGCGCCGATGGATGACTATGACGACGAGTACTACGAGGACGACGACCGCGGCATCTCGCGTGGGTACTCGCGTCGTCCGCGCGAGGACCGCTTCGATGACGAGGGGTACCTAGATCGGGCTGGTCGCGGCTACGACGACCGCGAATACGACGACGGCCCCGGGTACCGCGGCGGCTACCGCGACGAGGACCGTTTCGAGCCGAGGCTGCGGGGTCCGCGTGACTTCGAGCGTGCATCGTCGCGGCTGGGTGCGCTGCGTGGTTCCACCCGCGGCGCGCTGGCGATGGATCCGCGCCGGATGGCGGAACTGTTCGAGGCCGGCAGCCCGCTGTCGAAGATCACCACGCTGCGTCCCAAGGACTACGGCGAGGCCCGCACCATCGGCGAGCGGTTCCGCGACGGCACCCCGGTCATCATGGACCTGGTGACCATGGACAACGCCGACGCCAAGCGGCTGGTCGACTTCGCTGCCGGGTTGGCGTTCGCACTGCGTGGTTCCTTCGACAAGGTCGCGACCAAGGTGTTCCTGCTGTCGCCTGCCGACGTCGACGTCACCGCCGAGCAGCGCCGCCGCATCGCCGAAGCCGGCTTCTACGCCTATCAATAGGCCCATTCAGGCGGGGTCACAGCGGTAGCGCTGACTGCAAACGTGCCAGGTAGGCTGGCGACGTCGCGCCAGTGCTCCGGATTCGGGCATGCGCGGGTTCGTGCCTGTATCGAATGTCACACGCGTAGTGAGGTCGGCTTAGTTGGCGCTCTTCTTCGACATCCTGGGTTTCGCCCTGTTCGTGTTCTGGCTGCTGCTGATCGCGCGGGTCGTGGTCGAGTTCATCCGCTCGTTCTCCCGCGACTGGCAGCCCAAGGGAGCGACGGTGGTGATCCTGGAACTGATCATGACCGTGACCGATCCGCCCGTGAAGCTGCTGCGCCGACTGATCCCGCAGCTCACGATAGGTGCCGTGCGTTTCGACCTGTCGATCATGGTGCTGTTGCTGGTGGCGTTCATCGGCATGCAGTTGGCATTCGGCGCAGCGGTATGAGAGCCGCCCGCCCGCCCCGCTTTTCGAGATAGCGACCGGCGGCACCCGGGGTTTGCCGCGGCCGATATTCGATTGCCCGATCCGGGACACCGTCACCAGGCAAGATTGAAATTCGTTCTTAATTATTGGTCTCTGTGCAACCGCCGGGTCTGGTGTGACAGGATGGACGCCAGTTACGTTCAGTGCCTGATCCGAGCTTCTACACTTTGAGATCGGTTTACGGTCCAGACTCCAAGGGGGCAGACAATGCCGCTCACACCAGCCGACGTCCACAACGTCGCGTTCAGCAAGCCACCCATCGGCAAGCGCGGCTACAACGAGGACGAGGTCGACGCTTTTCTCGATCTGGTTGAGAACGAGCTGACCCGCCTCATCGAGGAGAACGCCGATCTCCGTCAGCGCGTCGCCGAGCTGGACCAGGAACTGGCCGCCGGCGGCGGCGGTGGCGCGCAGTCCACTCAGTCGATACCGCAATACGAGGCCGCCCCTACGCCCGCGCCGGAGCCCGAGCCCGACCCCGCAGCCCGTATACGAGGCGCCCCCGTCCTCATCGGTCACCGAGGAGCAGTCGATCAAGGCAGCTCGCGTGCTCGCCCTGGCCCAGGACACCGCCGACCGGTTGACGGGCACCGCCAAGGCCGAGTCCGACAAGTTGCTCGCCGATGCGCGTGCCCAGGCCGACGCCATGGTCAGCGAGGCGCGGCAGACCGCGGAGACCACGGTCGCCGAGGCGCGTCAGCGCGCCGACGCGATGCTCGCCGACGCACAGACCCGGTCGGAGACGCAGCTGCGGCAGGCGCAGGAGAAGGCCGACGCACTGCAGGCCGACGCCGAGCGCAAGCATTCCGAGATCATGGGCACCATCAACCAGCAGCGCACGGTGCTGGAAGGCCGCCTCGAACAGTTGCGGACGTTCGAGCGGGAGTACCGCACCCGGCTCAAGACCTACCTGGAATCGCAGCTCGAGGAACTCGGCCAGCGCGGCTCCGCCGCACCGGTGGATTCCGGCGCCAACAACGAGGCGGGTGGCTTCAATCAGTTCAATCGCGGCAACAACTAGTCACGGACGTTTGCAGTCCGTGTTCCCACGACCCAGGGTTGATCGATGTTGATCGTTGCTCTCGTGCTCGCCGTCATCGGCCTCGCCGCACTGGTGACCGCCGTCGTCACCAGCAATGAGTTGATCGCGTGGGTGTGTATCGCGGCGAGCGTGGTCGGCGTGCTCCTGCTGATCGTGGATGCCGTGCGGGATCGCTCGAAGAGCGACGCGGGCGACGTCGAGCGCGAAGAGGACGAGGTCGTCGAGTTCGACGAGGACTATCCGGAGGAAGCCACGACCGAGGCGGCGGCGCCCGAATACGAGGCGGAGACGACTGTTGTCGAGCAGGCTGACGACGATGTCTCCAGTGACGACCGCAATCGCTAAACCGTTGGGCCCCTGCTGAATTGCCGGCTCAGCCGCGCGAAAGCAGTTCGCGTACCTCGTCGTCGGTGACCTGATGGAAATCGTCGAACACCTGCCCGACGGCCTCGAACCCGGGCGGCATCGCCGCGCAGATCACATCGTCGGCTTCGGTCGCGAGCTCGCGGCATGTCGGCGGCGGTCCGACGGGAACCGCGACCACCACCTGCAGCGGGCCGTTGGCTCGCACGGCACGCACCGCGGCGAGCATGCTGGCACCGGTGGCGATTCCGTCGTCGACCAGAATCACCGTCTTGCCGGCGACGTCGACCGGTGGACGGCCCCCGCGATAGGCACGTTCCCGTCGGTGTAGTTCCTCGGTTTCGCGCTCGAGTGCGCTCTGCACCTGCTCGTCGGTGATACCGAGGCTGCGCACCAGGCTGTCGTTGATCACCACGCCGCCGCCGGAGGCCAGTGCGCCCATCGCGAGCTCCTGCCACTGCGGGACGCCGAGCTTGCGAACCAGGAACACATCCAGCGGCGCGCCAAGGGCGGTGGCGACCTGCGCGCCGACCGGAACACCGCCCCGAGCAAGTCCGAGCACCAGGAGATCGGTCCTGTCGCGATAGGACGACAACTTCTCGGCCAGGACATCGCCGGCCTCCCGGCGGTCCCGGAACATCCGACCCGCATTCCGGCGGGTCAGCCGGCGCACTCCGCTCATCGCTTCTCCGAATTTCAGCCTACGACCCTGGGTACCCAACCTGGGGCCAATCCGTCACCGCCGCGGCTGCGAATATTCGTATGTGGGCATCGAGTACGAAAGCGTCGTCGACCATTCCCTGACCGAGGTATTCGACTGGTACTCGCGCCGCGGCGCGATGCGGCGTCTGGTCCCGCCGTGGCAACCGATGAAGGTGGTGGCCGAGGCTGACTCGCTGGCCGACGGCCGCGCTGTGCTCGGTCTACCGGGCGGCTTGCGCTGGGTGGCGCAGCACGACGCCACCAGGTTCGACCCGCCGCACCGATTCGTCGATGTGCTTTCGTCTGACGGTGTGCGGTCATGGCCGCCCCGGATCGTCGGACGCTGGACGCATACGCACGAATTCGAAGAAGTCGCGTCGGGAACGCGGGTGTACGACCGCATCGAGGCCCCGGTACCCGCTGCGGCGTTGCGACCGATGTTCGTCTACCGCCACCGGCAGCTCGCCGACGATCTGGCCGCCCATCGGGACGCGCGCGACGCGGGCCTGCAATCACTCGTCGTCGCCGTCACCGGTGCGAGCGGACTGGTCGGCACTGCGTTGTCGGCGTTTCTGAGCACCGGCGGGCACCGGGTGATCCGGTTGGTCCGGCATCCGCCTGAGTCCCCCGATGAGCGGCAGTGGGATCCCGACCGCCCCGCGGCCGACCTGCTGTCGGGCGTTGACGCCGTGGTGCATCTCGCCGGCGCCTCGATCGCGGGGCGGTTCACCGCTGCGCACAAAGAGGCCATTCGCGACAGCCGCATCGGGCCGACCCGTCGGCTGGCCGAGGTTGCCGCCGCCGGTGCCTTCGCCGGGCCGTTCGTCAGCGCCTCGGCGATCGGTATCTACGGGTTCGACCGTGGCGACGCGATGCTGTGCGAGGAGAGCGCGCGAGGCGACGGATTCCTCGCCGACGTCGTCGCCGACTGGGAAGCCGCCACCGCACCCGCTGCCGAGGCGGGCCTTCGAGTGGTCAACGTGCGAACCGGAATCGTGCAGTCCGCCCGCGGCGGCACGCTGCGTCTCCTGCGACCGTTGTTCGCCACCGGACTGGGTGGCCGCGTCGGCAGTGGACGCCAGTGGCTGTCCTGGATCGCACTGGACGATCTACTCGACGTCTATTACCGCGCGCTCTACGACGCGCGGTTGTCCGGGCCGGTCAACGCCGTGGCACCCGCGCCGGTGCGCAACGCCGAGTACACCAAGGCGCTCGCCGGGGTGCTGCACCGGCCCGCGCTGCTGCCCGTGCCGTCGCTGGGCCCGCGGCTACTGCTGGGGGAGCAGGGGGCGCGAGAGCTCGCCGAGGCCAACCAGCGGGTGGCGCCCAACCAAGCTGGAGGCGGCCGGCCATCGATTCCGGCACCGGAGTATCGACGGCGCGCTGGCTCACGAGCTGGGGCACGGCTGACGGACGACGTGAGTCACGAAGCCGCCCACCAGATCGCGCACTCTGGCTGACGCGCTCTCGGCAAGTTCCGTTGTACGGGAACGCAATTCATCGTGCGTGCGGCCGAAGCCCACGACCTCTCCGTCGCGGTCGTCGGCGAGCCACACCTCGAGCAGACCACGGTCGACCTCCGGGTGGAACTGCAACGCGAGCGCTCGGCCGAGCAGGAACGCCTGCGATGCGTCTGCGGTGCGGGCGATCTCGGTGGCGCCCGGCGGTAGGGTCCACCGGTCGAAATGCCACTGGAACCACGGTCCGCCGGGTATCAGATCTTCTCTGTCGCTCGCAATGTCATACCAGCCGATCTCTGGCCTGGATGAGCGCCCGACCGAACCACCGAAAGCCTGCGCGAGCAGCTGGCCGCCGAAGCACACACCGAGCATGGCCACCCCGGCGTCGGCGGCGTCACGCAGCAGCTGCATCTCCGTGCTCACCCAGCCGCGGAGCAACGCGTCGTCGTATACGGGCCACCGCGCGCCCAGCGGCACGATGACGTCATAGCCGGCGGGATCGGGAAAGGTCACGTCCACCGCTGGATCGTCGATGCAGTGTGCGGGGACGACCTCGAATGTGTCGATGTCGAAGCCCTGCTCGACGAACGCCTCGCCGAGCAGGGCTTCCGTCGCGAGGTGCTCGTTGCGAAGGAACAGGACCTTGGGCGCCACGACTCCCATTATTTCGGTGCGCGCACCGGCGGCGCATCATCAGGGGCGAGAACGGCGCCGATCTCGCGAAAAAGGGTGTCCGCGGCGTTGGCGTAATCGCCCGCGTCGTCGAACGCCTCGGGAAGGTAGGTGGTGGCGACGGCGATCGCGATCTTCTGCGAGGGCAGGTAGGCCATCAGCGCGGTGTACCCGGACATCAACGGGTTCTGAAGCAACCAGTTGCCCGAGATGACGATGCCGAGACCATAGGTGTAGACGTCATCCAACGGTGCGCACGTGGTGCAGCCGGGCTGTTTGCGCGTCTTGCCGCGGAGATCGGTGGACACCATCTTCTGGTAGGAGTCATCGGAAAGAAGCCGACCTGATCCGATCCCGACCGCCGAGGCCTCCATGTCGTAGATGTCGGTTGTCTGAATCGCCCCGTGGGTGATGGTCCACGACGGGTCCCAGAAGGTGCTCTCCTCGTAAAACGGTGTGCCCGAGGGGATCTTGAGGAACGCTCGCCGCTCCGAGGAGAACGCGTGCAGTACGGGCACGGGAATCTCGGGGGTCGCTGAGCTGACGGTGTTCGTCAGCCCGAGCGGGCGAAGGACCTTCTCGGACAGGAGCTTCGGCATCTCTTCGCCGGTTGCCTTCTCCAGCGCGAGTCCGAGCAGCAGGTAGTTGGTGTGCGCGTAATTCCAATTGGTTCCCGGCTTGTAGAGCAGCGGCTGGTTGACGGCGAATTGCAGCAGCTCGTGAACCGTCCAGTGCCGGAACGGATTGGCGTAGGACGCGTCGATCATCTTCGTGTTGCCGATGACGTAATCGACGTATCCCGAGGTCATCTGGGCGAGCTGGCCAAGTGTGACGCGATCGGCGTGCGGAATTTCAGGCAGATATTTCGACAGCTTGTCGTCGAGACTCACCTTTTGTTCGTCGACGAGTTTGAGCAGCAGGGTGGCGACGTAGGAAATGGCCACCGCGCCGTTGCGGAAGTGCATGTTGGGGGCGGCCGGCACGCCGGTCATCGACTCGCCCACGGCCTCGGTGACGATCTCCTTCCCGTCGACCGTGACCCGGACGATGACCGCCTTCAGATGCGCCGAGGCCATCGCGTCGCGTACGGCACGCATCACCGCGTCGGCCTTCTCGTCAGTCGTGCCCGTGCCCGTCGTCGCCGGTGGTTGGCCGGGAAGCGCGCCGGGGGCGCAACCGACTGTCAGGACAAGGACGCAAAGCGCCACCAGCAGGCGCCGGATAATCGGCATGCCCGGATCTTTGCACACCCGAAGCTGTGCGTAAATAACGGCACAAATGGGCATTCCACGGCGTGTCTGCCCCGGCCGAATGGTTCCTCACCTCGCGTGAGCGTGGCAATCCCGATTGGGATCGTCCAGCGTGGAGCGAGGGCAATGAGGCGGAAGCCCTGATCCACGGGGCCTCCTACTTCGATCGTCTTGTCACCGAAGTGGAGCAGCTGAGCCCCGGTGACCATCTGTTCTTCGCCGACTGGCGTGGCGACGCCGATCAACGACTGCGCGAAGACGGGCCGACGGTAGCCGAACTGTTCGGTTCCGCGGCCGAGCGCGGCGTGCTCGTCAAGGGGCTGATGTGGCGTTCGTATCCGAACCGGCTCCAGTTCAACGAGGAACAGAACCGCCATCTCGCCGAGACGATCGAGCGCGCAGGCGGTGAGGTGCTGCTGGATCAGCGGGTGCTGCTCGGAGGTTCGCATCATCAACGCCTGGTCCTGCTCCGTCATCCCGCGGAGCCGTTTCGCGACGTCGCGTTCATCGGCGGCATCGACTTGTGCCATTCGCGCCGCGACGACGAGTCACACCGCGGCGACCCGCAAGCGGTGCAGATGTCCAAACGCTATGGTGAGCGTCCGCCGTGGCATGACGTGCAGCTGCAGTTGCGCGGACCCGTGGTGGGGGCGCTGGACACCACGTTCCGCGAACGCTGGACCGCCAGGACTCCGTTGGATCTCTTCAATCCGCTGGCCTGGCTGCGCGACCGGTTTGTGGGACCGGCGGCGTCGCGTCATCCGTTGCCGGGTCAGCCACCTGATCCGCCGCCGTGCGGATCGCATGCGGTGCAGGTGCTGCGCACTTACGGTGATGCGCTCATCCAGTACGAGTTCGCCAAGGACGGTGAGCGCACGATCGCTCGCAGCTATACCAAGGCGGTCCGGCGCGCCCGCCGGCTGATCTATCTCGAAGATCAATACCTGTGGTCAGAGGAGATAGCCGACCTACTCGTCAAGGCGCTCAACGCGAGTCAGGATTTGCATTTGGTGGCGGTCGTCCCAAGGTATTTCGATCTCGAGGGCGGCTTCGGCCGGCCACCGACCCTGGTCGGCCGGCAACTCGCCGTCGATGCATGCCGGCGCGCCGCCCCTGATCGCGTACATCTGTTCGACGTCGAAAACCATGAGGGCACTCCGGTGTACGTGCATTCCAAGGTGTGCGTCATCGACGACACCTGGGCCTGTGTCGGCAGTGACAACTTCAACCGGCGGTCATGGACGCATGACAGTGAATTGTCCTGCGCGGTGCTGGACGCCGACGATGTGTTCGCACGCGACGTCCGGTTGCGGCTGCTGCGCGAGCACCTCGACCGTGCCGCCGACGGCAGCGAGGACGGCGCCCTCGTAGATCCGGCCACCGCCGTAGGCGAAATCATCTCTTCGGCAAAGGCTTTGGAGGAGTGGCACGAATCAGGGGGCCAGGGGCCGCGCCCGCCCGGCAGGTTGCGACCACACGAGATCGAACGCGTCGATCCGTTGACGCGGCTCTGGGCCGAACCCGCCTACCGGGTGATCTTCGACCCCGACGGCCGGTCCTACGCCGATCGGCTGCTGGGACGCGGGCCATGAACATCACGGACTGGTGAACTCGATTCGCCCAGAAACGCCCACTGGTCGGGATGTTCGCAGAAGACCTGTACCGCCGCGGCGAGCTGGTTGTGCGTGGTGTCCGTACCCGCCATCAGCAAGGTGGCCGCGAGCTAGTCCATCATTGCGTTCCATGCGCGCAGGAGCCCGCGTCGACGTGGGCGTCGACGAGTTCGCCGATGATGTCGGCACATGTCGTCCGAAGTCGTTCGGCCGCTTTGGGGGTGAAGGCCTTGGACATAGGACAACACCTCCGGCCCGTGCGGGCCCATGGCGATGGGGCCCTGCTCTCGGGCCTGACGGATCAGTTCGTGGGACTCGGCCGGGCTATTCGCGTGTACGTAGGCGATGGTCGGCAGGTTGGTCGTGATTGTTGTGGTCATGCATCGACTATCTGGCCTATGCCTGCTCACAAGATCGGTCGAACGTCGTATTTGTCCAGCGACGCGGTCGTAGATATACGCGCATCCGCTGATGTTTTGCCCTACGCGGTTACGGCACGCTGATTAGCATGAGCGCGACTGAGTGGAGCGAACTTGCGGTGAGGGGGCTGCCGACGGGGACGGTGACGTTGCTGCTGGCCGACGTCGAGGGCTCGACGCGGTTGTGGGAGACCCAGCCCGAGGAGATGACGGCCGCGATTGCGCGGCTCGACACCACGCTGGCGGGGCTGATCGCGGCCCACCACGGCGTCGGCCGGTCGAGCAGGGTGAAGGCGACAGCTTCGTGCTGGCGTTCGCCCGCGCCAGTGACGCGGTGGCGTGTGCATTGGCGTTGCAGCGGGCTCCGCTGGCGCCGATCCGGCTGCGCATCGGGATGCAACACCGGCGAGATCCAGCTGCGCGACGAGGGCAATTACGTCGGTCCGACGATCAACCGCACGGCGCGGCTGCGCGATCTGGCGCACGGCGGGCAGACCGTGCTTTCGGGCGCGACCGAACCGATGGTCGCTCGACCAGCTGCCCGCTGATGCGTGGCTGACCGATCTGGGCATCCATCCGCTGCGCGATCTGCCGCGGCCTGAACGGGTGGTGCAGCTGTGCCACCCGGATATCGCGCAACGAATTCCCGCCGCTGCGGACACGGTGAAGTGCCGTCGGGACAGCAGGTCCTTCCGGCTCAGTTCACCGAGTTTCATCGGCCGCGAGGCAGCAGATCGAGGACGTGCGTCGGTGTCTGGCAGACAACCGGCTGGTGACGTTGACCGGCGCCGGCGGCGTAGGCAAAACCCGTCTGGCGCTGCAGATCGCGGCAGGTCGACAAACGGGTCCGACGGTCTGGTACGTCGACCTCGCGCCGGTCACGGAACCAGATGTGCTGCCGGTGGCGGTAATTCGCGCGTTGGGCCTGCCCGACCAGCCAGGCCGATCGACGATGGACACGATGCTCAGGTTCATCGAAGAGCACCAGATGTTGATGGTGCTGGACAACTGCGAGCATCTGCTCGACGCAAGTGCCGCGCTGATCGTGACGCTCATGGCGCATGCCCCCGTCTGACGATGCTGGCGACGAGCCGCGAGCCGATCGGCGTGACGGTGAGGTCACATGGCGGGTGCCGTCGCTTGTCGCTGGCCGACGAGGCGCATCGAACTGTTCGCCGACCGCGCCCGCCGACGCACGGCCGGACTTCGCCATCGACCGACGAGAACACCGCCACGGTCGGCCGAAATCTGCAAGCGTCTGGACGGTATGCCGCTGGCGATCGAGCTGGCCGCCGCGCGGGTGCGCGCTTTGTCGCTGTCGGAGATCCTGGATGGCATCCACGACCGGTTCCGGCTGCTGACCGGTGGTTCGCGGAAAGCGGTACGGCGTCAGCAGACGTTGCGGGCGTCGGTCGACTGGTCGCATGCAATGTTGACGCGAACCGGAGGCCGTGGTGTTCCGGCGGGTCGCAACGTTCATGGGCGGCTTCGACTTCGCTGCTGCGCAGGCCGTCGTCGGCGGCGGCGAGGTGGCCGCGTACCAGGTGCTCGACCTAGCTCACACTGCTGGTCGACAAGTCGCTGGTGACTGGCGGAAAGCACAACCGGGCGCATGCGATACCGGTTGCTGGAAACGGTCCGCCAGTACGCGCTGGAGAAGCTGAGCGAGTCCGACGAGGCCGACGAGGTTCGTAGGCTCCATCGCGACTATTACACGGCCACGGCTGTACCGCTCCAGGCTCCCGTAGCCACTAATCGCGAGCTTCTACTCGACCACGCAGAGACCGAGATCGACAATCTCCGTGCCGCATTCGCTTGGAGTCACGAGCGCGGGGACATCGAACTTGCCTTGGAGCTCGCTGGCTCACTGCAGCCGTTGTGGCTCATGCGCGGTCGGGTCCAAGAAGGTCTTGCATGGCTCAACGAGGTGCTCACTGGGGATACTGCTGACGGTGCCGACCTCGCGCCCGCGATCTACGCACCAGCGCTCGCCGATCAAGCGTTTCTTGGATCATGGGCCGTCGCGACTGACCACACCGGACAAGCTGAGCACGCGCTTGCGATGGCCAGGGAGGTCGGCGATCCTGCGCTGCTGGTCCACGTCCTGACATCCTGCATCGGCGGCCGCGTTCGACGCCGAGGCAGTGTACCCGTACATCGAAGAGGCGCTGGGCTTGGCGCGAGAGCTGGGCGATCAATGGCGACTCGGCCAGATCCTCGGCTGGAAGGCGTACATCGCCATCCTCGGGGGTGATCCAGTTTCGGCGCGCGCCGCCGGCGAAGAAGGGTGGCGGTTGGCTCGGGCTGCCGGCGACCCCTTCCTCTCGCGCTTCTGTCGGTACTGGGGTCCGGCCTTGGCTGCCTTCCAACAGGGCGATTTTGGCGAAGCGATTCCCGTGCTTCGAGCTATTCTCGCCGAGGCCGACGCATCCGGAGATGTCATAAACGGCTTCGTCGCTCGAACTGGTCTGGCGCACGTGCTTGTGTTGACCGGCGATATCGCCGGAGCCCGAATGTACGCGGAGGCGGCGCTCGAGGCAGCGCCGCAATTGGGCTCGTACCTCGAAAGCTGGGGGTCCGCACCGTTGGCGATCGCAGCGCTGGCGGCGGGGAGATCTGACGGCGGCCGCCGAAGTTAGCGATCTGGTGTGCAGCGGTTGAAGTACGCAACCCAAGACTGCGATCTCGCGAACGTCAACCCGATGGCGAGCTGGAACTCGGCCAGGGGCGATCTCATTGCGGCCAGGCGCTGCGCCAACGCCGACAGTGTCGGTGATGATGGGATGGCACCTCGCGAAGGCGTTGGTAACCCGGCTCGACTCGCCTGCTCGCAGGGCGAGCTCGAACAGGCAGAGAGTGATCTCATCGGGCACTTGCGTGCGCCGCCGAGTATCACGCCTATCAAGTCCTTCCCGATGCGTTCGAGGTTCTCGGTCAAGTGACGGACGCCGCCGTCGAGCATCGCGACGCTGCGCGGTTCTTCGGTGTGGCCGACACGCTGCGGCGGCGGATGGGCTCGGTCCGATTCGTGGTCCATGACGTGACCTACTTGACTTCGGTCACGTGTATCCGTGAAGCACTGGGCGAGAACGCTTTCCGCTCCGCATGGGAGGAGGGCGCGGCCATGTCTCCCAATGCTAAGGGAGATACGCTTATGCCCAACGCGGCCGCGGGCAACGCAAGCGACCCTCGAGTGGCTGGGGTTGGCTGACACACCAGACTGAGCTCGATGTCGTCGGGCTCGTCGAGCAGGGTTTGACGAACAACGACATAGCCGCACGCATGTTCATTTCACCGCGCACCGTGCAGACGCACCTCACGCATGTCTACGCCAAGCTGGGCCTGACCTCGCGGGTTCAACTGGCGCAGGAGGCCAACCGGCGGAGCTGAGGGAACTATTTGTCACCTGTTGCCTCATGTCATCCCTGAAGGGGCGGGGTCTGTCAACTGTTGGCGACCAGGGGTTTTGCTGGCTTTCGGCCTCCGTGTAGGCGGCATCGGGTAAGGACCGGGGTCAAGACGCAGCGCCCGCAGCGTAGCGAGGACGAACGGTCTTGATGCCGGGCCTGGCCGATGCATGCTTCGGCGGATGCCGGAAGGATCAGCGGTGCGAGTGTGTGGTTGTGGGCCTTCTCCAAGCAGTGATGGTGCAGATACTTTGGGGCAGGGCCGGACTTGTTCCGGCTGCCGGTCATCCCTTCGCCCAGCTGTGGTGGGCATGGAGCGGTGCGGTAGCAACACGCGGGGTCAATCAAGAGGGCGACCACGCCGTCGGGGGGTCAGACAAAATAGCGACCGCGCGCGGGTTGCGTCCGGAGTGCTCACGCCGCGCTGTCTTGGTCGAGCGCGCGGATGTGGCCGTCGCGCAGCCCGTAGTAGACCAGCGTGAGCAGTTTGCGTGCCGCGGCGACCTTGGCGATGTTTTTGCCGCGGCGAGCTTCGATACGGTCTTTGTCGGCCGCGATTTTGGCCGTCGTCGGGTGACGCTGCACCGCCTCGATCGCTGCCCAACGGACCAGTTTGGAGCCCTGTTTGGTGATATGTCCGCGGTGTACGACGGTGTCGGACTCGCGGTGGCGTGGGGTCAGCCCCGCCCAGGAGCACAGTTGGGCGGGCCCGGTGAAGCGGTGCACGTCGCCGATCTCGGCGACGAACACCGCCGCCAGCGCCAGTCCGATACCGGGTATCTGCTGGATGGCTTGATAGCCGCGGTCAGCGTCGAGCTGTTTGGCGATTAACGCGGCGAACCGCGCCTCGTGGCCATCGAGGATGTCGATGAGTTCCAGCAGCGAGCGCACCCGTTCGGCGTAAGCAGCCGCCAGTGGCACCTTGGCCAGCCGTTGGCGACCAGTGACTCCGAACAGATCCGACACCGCGATCAACACGCCGGCTTTGGCCAGTACGGCATGGACCTGGGCCTTCAAGCCGGATCGGGTCGCCACCAGCTTGGCCCGGTAACGCACCAGCTCGCGTAACTCCCGTGTCGCCGGTGGTGCGATCCAGGCCTCGGGCAGTCGGCCCATCCGCAGCAGATCGGCCAGATCGCCAGCGTCGCGGACGTCGTTTTTCACTCGCCGGTACCGAAACCCTTTGACTCCCAAAGGGTGTGCCAGATGCACCCGCGCTCCGTGGGCTTGCAGCACGTCGACCGCCCAGTACCACCCGTACGTTGCTTCCAGCACCACCTCGGGGTCGGCGCCGGCGTCCTCAAGCTGCAGTCCCAACGCGACCGGGTCGTTAACGATCCGCACCGCTGAGAGCTGCTCACCGGACTCGGACTGACGCACGATCACCGACCGCTGCCGATGCAAATCGATCCCGACGAACTGCTTGCCGTCATACTCGTTCATAGGGGCCTCCCATGATTCGTCGATAGTGAACACCCCCAGCATCCGCCGGGAACGTCACGAGGAGCGGAAGCCCCGC
>CAWDVX010000021.1:0-73512 GCA_963805835.1 uncultured Actinomycetota bacterium
GCGCCGGCCAACATCGACAGCGCGTAGGACGGGCGTATCCGGTCTCCGCCAACCGCAAGTCGCCCCGATGAGCGGGACACCAGGGCGGCCAACCCGGTTCCCGCGCCGTCCACTGCCTCGTCGTCGATTTCGACCAACCCCTTGGCGACCAGCTGACCCGGTCGCATGAATAGCTCTTCGTTGAGTGCGTCGCCGTAGAGGTCCTTGCGGGCCGCGACGGTGAGCGCCGAACCGGCGGGCACCTCTGCGGGCACCGGGCGCATGCCGTACATCCGGTAGGCGATGGCGATGCCGACGGCCACCACGGCCAGGATCACGGTGGTGACCACCCACACCGGTGCGACGTGGTGGATCTCGTGGGTGCCGACCACGGGTTCCAGCCAGTGCTCGAGCGTGCCGCCGATGGCGAACGCGGCACCGGAAGCCACCGAACCGATCGCCAGCAGGATCATCGGCCATGTCATGACCTTCGGCGATTCATGCGGATGCGCGACAAGCTGTCATCCGTCCCGTCGCTTCGCTCGCCTCGGAAGCCCAGCGCTTTTCGCCGAAGAACGTCATCAGCATCACGCGGGTCATGTAGAACGCGGTGATGCCTGCGCCGAGAATCGCCGCGCCGCCGAGGATGTAGCCCTTCGACGCCGCCCGCGCCGAGCGCGGCCTCGATGATGCCGTCCTTGGAGAAGAAGCCGGCCAGGGCGGCACACCGATGATCGCGAGGTAGCCGAGCCCGAACGTCGCGAAGGTGATCGGCAGGGCCTTGCGCAGGCCGCCGTAGCGGCGCATGTCGACCTCGTCGTTCATGCCGTGCATGACCGATCCGGCGCCGAGGAACAGGCCGGCCTTGAAGAAGCCGTGGGTCAGCAGGTGCATGATCGCGAACGCGTAACCGGCCGGCCCGAGGCCCGCCGCCAGCACCATGTAGCCGATCTGCGACATCGTCGATGCGGCAAGCGCTTTCTTGATGTCGTCCTTGGCGCAGCCGATGACGCACCGAACAGCAGCGTCACCGCGCCGACGATCACGACACCCAGTTGCGCATTCGGCGCGAGGTCGAAGATCGGACCGGACCGCACGATCAGGTAGACGCCCGCGGTCACCATCGTCGCGGCGTGGATCAGCGCCGACACCGGCGTCGGGCCCTCCATCGCGTCACCCAGCCAGGACTGCAGCGGCACCTGCGCGGACTTGCCGCACGCGGCCAGCAGGAGCAGCAGACCGATCGCCGTCAGCACGCCCTCGCTGACCTGCGGCGCGGCGGCGAAGACACCTTCGAACGAGATGGATCCGATGAAGGCGAACATCACCATGAGCGCGACGGCCAGGCCGATGTCGCCGACTCGGTTGACGATGAACGCCTTCTTCGCCGCGGTCGCCGCCGACGGTTTGTGCGACCAGAACCCGATCAGCAGGTACGACGCCAGGCCGACGCCCTCCCAGCCGACGTAGAGCCGAGGTAGTTGTCGGCGAGCACCAGCAGCAGCATCGCGGACAGGAACAGATTGAGGTAGGCGAAAAACCGCCGCCGCTCGGGGTCTTCGGCCATGTAGCCGATGGAGTAGATGTGGATCAGGGAGCCGACGCCGGTGATCAGCAGCACGAAACACATCGACAACTGGTCGAGGTGCAGCCCGAAGTCGACCTGCAGCCCGGCCACCGGCACCCAGCTGAACAGCGTTTCGGCAATGGTGCGGTGTTCGGCGTCGCGGCCGAGCATGTCGGTGAACAGCACCGCGCCGACAACGAACGCGCCGAGCGAGGCCGCCGTGCCCAGCAGGTGGCCCCAGCCGTTCGTGCGCCTTCCGCCCAACAGAAGTATCGTCGCGCCTGCCAGCGGCAGGGCGATAGTGAGCCACACTGGAATCGTCATCGTCGCCTTAGTGTTTCAGCAGACTGGCGTCGTCGACCGACGCCGAGCGGCGGGTACGGAAGATCGTCATGATGATGGCCAGCCCGATGACCACCTCGCACGCGGCGACCACCATGGTGAAGAACGCCACCATCTGGCCGTCGAGATGACCATGCATACGCGAGAACGTCACGAAGGCGAGGTTGCAGGCGTTGAGCATCAGCTCGACGCACATGAACATGATGATGGCGTTGCGGCGCAACAACACTCCGGCGGCGCCGATCGTGAACAACAGACGCAGACAGGTACAGGTAGTTGTCGGGATTCATTCTGTCCTCACCGCCGCCGTTGGTCTGATCCACGGTCCGCTTCTGCAGCAGTGCGCTGACCGACAGCTCTGAGGCCGATCCGTCGGGAAGGCGGGCAGCCATGTCGACGGCGTTGTTGCGTGCGTAGACACCGGGATTGGGCAGTGTCGTCGGGTGCCCGCCCGGCTGGAAACGCTCGTGAGCCAGTTCGCGCTGCGTCTTTCGGCGTTCGAAGCGTTCGCGGTGCGCCAACACCATCGCGCCCAGGGCGGCGGTGATCAGCAGCGCACCGGTCAGCTCGAACGCCCACAGGTACTCGGTGAAGATCAGGACGGCCAGGCCCTGGACGTTGCCGCCGGCATTGGCCTGCGCCAGGCCGACGAAGCCGCCCACGGAGACGCTGCCGATACCGGCGATGAGCAGGACGCCGAAGCCCACGCCCACCACGATCGCCGCAACGCGTTGTCCCCGAATGGTTTCGACCAGCGACTCCGAAGTGTCGACGCCGATGAGCATGAGCACGAACAGGAACAGCATCATCACGGCGCCGGTGTAGACCACCATTTGCACGACGCCGAGGAACAGCGCGTCCTGCGCGATGTAGAAGACCGCGAGCACGATCATCGTGGTCGCCAGGAACATGGCCGAGTACACCGCCTTCGGTGCGGCGACCACGCCGATGGCGCCGGCGACCGCGACCGTGCCCAGCACCCAGAACAACACCGCTTCTGTCGTGGAGGTGTGGCCGGCTGACGTCGGCGGCCGCTGATGCGAGGAACTCCAACGTCACGTGACGTCCTCGGTGACAGGCTTGATGTTGCCGCGGTAGTAGTCCTCGTCGGTGCTTCCCGGTGCCATCGGATGGGGTGGGGGCAGCATGCCGGACTTCAGCGGGGCGAGCAGTTTGTCCTTGCCCCAGATCAGGTCGGCGCGATTGTCGTCGGCCATCTCGTACTCGTTGGTCATCGTCAGCGCACGGGTCGGGCAGGCCTCGATGCACAGCCCGCAGCCGATGCAGCGGAGGTAGTTGATCTGGTAGACCTGGCCGTAACGCTCACCGGGGGAGAACCGTTCTTCTTCGTAGTTGTCCGCGCCCTCGACGAAGATGGCGTCAGCCGGGCAGGCCCACGCGCACAACTCGCAGCCGATGCACTTCTCCAGCCCGTCGTCGTAGCGGTTGAGTTGGTGCCGGCCGTGGTAGCGCTTGGCGACGGGGCCGGGCTTCTCCGGATACTCCTCGGTGATCCGCTTCTTGAACATCGTGCTGAACGTGACCCCGAAACCCGCGATCGCGTCGAGGAACTTAGGCATCTGTCTTCTCCTTTGAAGCCATCTCCTTTTGGGCAGGGGTGGCACCGGATACGCGCCCGGCGCCAGCACCGGCTCGGGGATCTTCCGAATGTTTCTGGCGCGCACCGTTCTCCACAGCGCGAACAACACCAGCAGTGCGACCACGACCGCCACGGTGATCAGTGCTGTGGTGAGTTGTTCGTAGCCCTGGTTGCGCAGGCTGCGGACGGACGACACGATCACGATCCAAGCCAGTGAGATCGGAATCAGGATCTTCCAGCCCAGCGCCATGAACTGGTCGTAGCGCATCCGGGGCAGCGTGCCGCGCAGCCAGAAGAACACGAACATGAAGCCCCAGACCTTCGCGACGAACCACAGCAGTGGCCACCAGCCGGTGTTCGCCCCGTCCCACATGTTGATCGGCCAGGGCGCATGCCACCCGCCGAAGAACAACGTCGTCGCCAACGCCGACACCGTGAACATGTTGACGTATTCGGCGAGCATGAACATCGCGAACTTGATCGACGAATACTCGGTATGGAATCCGCCGACCAGCTCGCCTTCGGCCTCGGGCAGATCGAAAGGCGCGCGGTTGGTTTCGCCGACCATCGAAATCAGATAGATGAAGAACGACGGCAGTAACGGGAAGATGAACCATAGACCCTGCTGTGCGGCGACGATGCCCGATGTCGACATCGTGCCCGCGTAGATGAAGACCGCGACGAACGACAGGGCCATCGCAATCTCATAGGAGATCACCTGTGCGCTCGATCGAATACCACCCAACAGCGGATAGGTGGAACCGGAAGCCCAGCCCGCCAATACGATTCCGTACACCCCGATCGACGTCGCGGCGAGCACGAACAGCACGGCCATCGGCATGTCGGTCAGCTGCAGGGCGGTGCGGTGGCCGAAGATCGACACCTCGCCGCCCATCGGGATCACCGAGAACGCGATGAATGCGGGAACCACGGAGATGACCGGCGCCGCAAGGTAGATGAACTTGTCCACATTGGCGGGGATGAGGCCCTCTTTGAGTGCCAGCTTGACGCCGTCGACCAGTGATTGCAGCAGCCCCCACGGTCCGACGCGGTTCGGGCCCGGGCGCATCTGCATGTAGCCCAGGAGTTTTCGCTCGAGCAGGATCGCCACCAACAAGGACAGCATCAGGAAGGCGAAGATGCCGACGGCCTTGAGCAGGATCAGCCACCACGGGTCGTGGCCGAAGAGCGTCGGATCGGGATAGGTCATCGCTGCGTCCGCTCGATCGAGACGACGGCTCCGGGTGTCACGCCGAGCTGCCGGTACACGGCTGAGCCCGGCGAGTTCAGCGGCAGCCACACCGTGCCGTCGGGCATATCGGTGATCAGCAGCGGCAGCGTGATCTCGCCACGCTCCGTGCGGACGGTCACCAGATCGTCGTCGGCAACGCCGATTTCGCCTGCGGTAGCCGCGGACAGCCGGGTGACCGGCTCGTGGGCGGTGCCTGCGAGATGCGGTTCGCCGTCCTGCAGGCGTCCGTCGTCGAGCAGCATGCGCCAGCCCGGCCAGCACCGCTTGGCCCTTGCCGGGCTTGTCGGGCTGCGACGGCGACACCGACGGTGCGCTCGTCCGCTGACCTGCCCACAGTCCCAGCTGCGCCATCTCCTCACCCGCGGCCACAGCCGTCGGCAGGTTCAGGTCGACGCCGAGCTCGTCGGCGAGGAACTGCAGGACCCGTCGGTCGGGCGTGGCGTTGGTCTGCAGCGCCGGCTCGAACGGTCGAATCCGGCCCTCCCAGTTGATGAACGCGCCACCCTTCTCGACGACGGGCGCGATGGGAAAGACCACATCGGCGCGTTCGGTGATCGCGCTCTGACGTAGCTCGAGGCTCACCACGAACGGTGCGGCGTCGACCGCCGCCAGTGCCGCATCGGGGTCGGGTAGGTCAGCGATTTCCACACCACCCACCAGCAGCGCCCCCAACTCGCCCGTGCGGGCCGCGTCGAGGATGCCCGCGGTGTCGCGGCCCGGCGTGCTCGGCAGCTCACCCACATGCCATCCCGCGGCGGTCTGCTCGCGGGCCGCGGGATCGCTGACCGGCCGGCCGCCCGGCAACAGGCCGGGCAGTGCACCTGCCTCCAATGCGCCGCGCTCACCGGCCCGTCGCGGTATCCACGCCAGTCGGGCGCCGGTCTCGGCGGCCAATCTGCTTGCGGCGGAAAGTGCTCCGGGTGAGGTGGCGAGGCGTTCGCCGACCAGGATGATCGCTCCGGGAAGCCTCAACTGCGTGTCATCAGGCAGACCGTCGAGCGCTGCGCCTTCACCGCCGGGCGCCGTCGCGATCAGGTCGCCACGCAACTTGCTTAGCGACCGAGTGGCGAACGCTGCGATGGACTTCACCTGCAGTCCGTGCTTGCGGACGGCCTTGCGCAGCCGCAGGAACACGATCGGCGATTCCTCTTCGGGCTCCAGCCCGGCCAGCAGCACTGCCGGCGCCTTCTCCAGGTCGGCATAGGTCACCGTCATCGGCTGGCCGGCGATATGTGCGGCGAGGAAGTCGGCCTCCTCGGCGCTGTGCGCGCGGGCGCGGAAGTCGATGTCATTGGTGTCCAACACCATTCGGGCGAACTTCGAGTAGGCGTAGGCGTCCTCAACGGTCAGCCGCCCACCGACCAGCACGCCCGCGCTGCCGCGTGCGGCGGCGAGTCCGGAGCTTGCCACGTTGATGGCCTCCGACCACGACGCCGGCCGGAGTTCGCCGTCCTCGCGGACCAGGGGAGTGGTGATGCGATCACCCAGGGTCGTGTAGGTGAACGCCCAACGCCCCTTGTCACAGTTCCACTCCTCGTTGACCTCTGGATCGTCACCGGCCAACCGGCGCAGGACCTTTCCGCGGCGATGGTCGGTGCGCTCCGCGCACCCACTTGCGCAGTGTTCGCACACGCTAGGGCTGGAGACCAGGTCGAAGGGCCGCGCACGGAATCGGTAGGCCGCACCGGTGAGCGCGCCGACGGGACAGATCTGCACGGTGTTGCCGGAGTAGTAGGACTGGAACGGTTCGCCGGGGGCGATGCCGACCTGCTGCAGGGCGCCGCGTTCGAGCAGTTCGATGAACGGGTCACCGGCGATCTGCTCGGAGAAGCGGGTGCAACGCGCGCACAGCACGCAGCGTTCACGGTCCAGCAGCACCTCGGACGAGATGTTGATCGGCTTGGGGAAGGTGCGCTTGACGTCATCGAACCGGGTTTCGGCGCGGCCGTTGGACATCGCCTGATTCTGCAGCGGGCACTCACCGCCCTTGTCGCACACCGGACAGTCGAGCGGGTGGTTGATGAGCAGGAGTTCCATGACGCCCTGCTGCGCCTTGTCCGCCGCCTCCGACGTCAACTGGGTGCGCACCACCATGTCCGGTGTGCAGGTGATCGTGCACGAGGCCATGGGCTTGCGCTGCCCTTCGACCTCGACCAGGCACTGCCGGCAGGCGCCTACCGGATCGAGCAGCGGGTGGTCACAGAACCGTGGGATCTGGATGCCGATCAGTTCGGCGGCCCGAATCAGCAGGGTGCCCTCGGGCACACTCACCTCGACGCCGTCGATGGTGAGGTTCACCATCTCGACAGCGGGGGTGTCGGCGTCGGTGTCTGCGGTCTGCGTCATCTAGACCCCCGCCCCTTCCGTTGCCATCAGAGCCGAGGCGTGCGGGTCGAAAGGACAGCCCCCGGCCAGGTGCTCGAAGTATTCGTCGCGGAAGAACTTGATCGACGACAGGATCGGCGCGGCCGCGCCGTCACCCAGTGCGCAGAACGACTTCCCGTTGATGTTGTCGGCGATGTCCAAGAGCTTGTGGATGTCGGCCTCGGTGCCGGTGCCGGTCTCGAGGCGCTCGTAGATCTGCGCCAGCCAGTACGTGCCTTCCCGGCACGGTGTGCACTTGCCGCACGATTCGTGCGCGTAGAACTGGGTCCAGCGGCGCACCGCGCGCACCACACAGGTGGTTTCGTCGAAAACCTGCAATGCCTTGGTGCCAAGCATCGTTCCGACGCCCGCCATGCCCTCGTAATCCAATGGCACGTCGAGATGTTCGTCGGTGAGCAGGGGCGTGGACGAGCCGCCGGGCGTCCAGAACTTCAGCGTGTGCCCAGCCCTGATGCCGCCGGCGTAGTCCAGCAGCTCGCGCATCGTGATGCCGAGCGGCGCCTCGTACTGCCCGGGGGTGGTGACGTGACCGGACAGCGAGTACAGCGTGAAGCCCGGCGACTTCTCCGAGCCCATCGACCGGAACCAGTCCACCCCGTTGAGAAGTACAGGCGGGACGCTGGCGATGGATTCGACGTTGTTGACCACTGTGGGCGAGGCGTACAGCCCGGCGACGGCGGGAAACGGTGGGCGCAGGCGGGGTTGTCCGCGGCGGCCCTCGAGGGAGTCCAGCAGCGCGGTCTCCTCACCGCAGATGTAGGCGCCCGCCCCGGCGTGCACGATGAGTTCCAGGTCGAAGCCCGAACCCAGAATGTCGGTGCCCAGATAGCCGGCGTCGTACGCCTCGGCGACCGCGGCCTGCAGCCGCCGAAGCACCGAGACGACCTCGCCGCGGACGTAGATGAACGCATGGTGCGCCCGGATCGCGTACGCCGCGATGATGACGCCCTCCACCAGGAAGTGCGGGGTGGTCAGCATCAGCGGAATATCTTTGCACGTACCGGGTTCGGACTCGTCGGCGTTGACCACCAGGTAGTGCGGCTTCGCGCCGGCACCCGTGTCGTCCTGAGGAATGAACGACCACTTGGTACCCGTCGGGAAGCCTGCGCCACCACGCCCGCGCAGCCCGGAATCCTTCACGGTGGCGATGAGGTCGTCGGGGTCCATGCCGAGCGCGCGCTCGAGCGCGCGGTAGCCGTCATGGCGACGGTAGGTCTGCATTGACCAGGGTTCCGGCTCGTCCCAGAACCGGCTCAACACGGGAGTAAGTGGCGTCATGTCTTCGAATCCGTTGCCTTCGGGTCGGTTTCGGGTTCCTTGGGCTCCGCCGGTACGTTCGCCGACGGACCCGGTGCGGGCTCGTCCTTGGTCGCCTCGGCCGCGGCCTTCTCATCGTCTGGGCCGCTGTGCGAATCCGATACCTCGGTGACGGCAGGCGCCTCCATGCCGCGCTCCTTGGCGATCCGCAAGCCGGCGAGGGTGGCGTCCCCCGTTGGCGTCTGTGCAGCAGCCGCCTCTGGATCAGCGAGGCCCGCAAGGACTCTCGCGGTCTCTTTGAAGGTGCACAACGGCGCACCACGCGTCGGGACGGGTGGTTTGCCCTCGCGCAATCCGTCGACGAGGTCGCGGGCGGACGACGGCGTCTGGTTGTCGAAGAACTCCCAGTTGACCATCACCACCGGCGCGTAGTCGCATGCCGCGTTGCACTCGACGTGCTCCAGCGTGACCCGGCCGTCGGCGGTGGTTTCGCCGGCGTGGACACCCAGATGGTCCTGCAGCGCATCGAGAATGGCGTCGCCGCCCATGATCGCGCACAGGGTGTTGGTGCACACGCCGACCAGGTATTCACCGGTCGGTGTGCGGCGATACATCGAGTAGAAGGTGGCGACCGCGGTGACTTCGGCGTCGGTCAGCCCCAACTGCTTGGCGCAGAACGCGATACCCGCGGGTGTCAGGCAGCCGTCCTCGGACTGGACGAGGTGCAGCAGCGGCAGCAGCGCCGAGCGGCTCTGCGGATACTTGGCGATGACCTGCTCGGCGTCGGCCACCAGGCGCGCAGCCACCTCGGCGGGATATGTCTTGGGGCCGTGGATGGGTGGGCCGGGCTCGTCGGGTCGCTGACCGAGCTCGAGGAACACGCTCATCTATCCACCCCGCCCATCACCGGGTCGATCGACGCCACCGCGGTGATCGCGTCGGCGACCATTCCGCCTTCGCACATCGCGGCGACGGCCTGCAGGTTGTTGAAGGAGGGATCGCGGTAGTGCACACGGTAGGGCCGGGTGCCGCCGTCGGAGACCATGTGGACGCCGAGCTCACCGCGCGGCGACTCGACCGCGACATAGACCTGGCCGGCGGGGACGCGGATACCCTCGGTGACGAGCTTGAAGTGGTGGATCAGCCCCTCCATCGAGTGGCCCATGATCTTGGCGATGTGTTCGTTGGAGTTGCCGAGTCCGTCGGGCCCGAGCGTCAGGTCGGCGGGCCACGCCAGCTTCTTGTCCTCGATCATCACCGGTTGATCGGGCAGCCGTTCTAGCTTTTCTATGCACTGCTCGATGATCTTCAGCGACTCGTGCATCTCCTTGACCCTGATCAGGTAGCGGCCATATGAGTCGCATCCGTCGTCGGTGATCACGTCGAAGTCGTAGGTCTCGT
Organism: uncultured Actinomycetota bacterium; assembly: GCA_963805835.1. Taxonomy (GTDB): domain Bacteria; phylum Actinomycetota; class Actinomycetes; order Mycobacteriales; family Mycobacteriaceae; genus Mycobacterium. Next base: position 9,784 of record CAWDVX010000021.1, read on the forward strand.
AGCCGCAGTAGGGCTGTGACTTCCGCAGATCGTGCGGCAGACCGGTGGAGCGCAGGCATGGGCCGGTGATGCCCAGCGCCATGCAACCCGTCAGGTCCAGATAGCCGACCCCCTGGGTGCGCGCCTTCCAGATGTAGTTCTCGGACAGCAGGTCTTCGAGGTCCTTCAACCTCTTCGGCATCAGCTCGAGCATGTCGCGGATCTGCGGGATGCCCTCGTCGGGCAGGTCCATCGCGACCCCGCCGGGCCGGATGTAGGCGTTGTTCATCCGGAGCCCGGTGATGGTCTCGAAGATCGACAGGATCTGCTCGCGTTCGCGGAACCCGTAGAACATCGCGCCCATGGATCCCAGTTCCATGCCCCCGGTGGCCAGGGCGACCAGGTGGCTGGAGATCCTGTTGAGCTCCATCATCATCACGCGGATGACGCTGGCTCGTTCGGGGATGTCGTCGGTGACGCCGAGCAGTTTCTCGACTCCGAGGCAGTACACCGTCTCGTTGAAAAGCGGTGAGAGGTAATCCATTCGGGTCACGAACGTGACACCCTGAGTCCAGGTGCGAAACTCGAGGTTCTTCTCGATGCCGGTGTGTAGATACCCGATGCCGCAACGGATCTCGACGATCGTCTCGCCCTCGATCTCGAGGATCAGGCGCAGCACCCCGTGGGTGGAGGGATGCTGTGGGCCCATGTTGACCACGATGCGTTCGCCGGCGTGCGAGGCCGCGCTCTGTTTGGCGGCCTCGACAACCTGGTTCCAGTCCTGTCCGCCGACGACGACCACCGTTTCGGTGCCGCCCGATTTAGAGGGGTTGGCCGGGGTTCCGGATGTGCTCATCAGTTGTAGGACCTCCGCTGATCAGGCGGCGGGATCTCGGCGCCGTGATACTCGACCGGGATACCGCCCAACGGGTAGTCCTTGCGCTGCGGGTGTCCCACCCAGTCGTCGGGCATCTCGATACGCGTGAGCGCGGGATGGCCGTCGAAGATGATGCCGAAGAAGTCGTAGGTTTCGCGTTCGTGCCAGTCGACGGTCGGATACACCGCATACAGCGACGGCATGTGGGGATCGTCGTCGGGCGCGGCGACCTCCACGCGGATGCGGCGGTTGTGGGTGATCGACATCAGCGGGTAGGCCGCGTGCAGCTCACGCCCCTTGTCGTCGGGGTAGTGCACGCCGCTGACGCCGAGGCACAGCTCGAACCGCAGCCCGGGATCGTCGCGCAGCGCCTGCGCCACCGCCGGCAGCTGCTCGCGCCGAACCTCGAGCGTCAGCTCGTCGCGGAAGACCACCACCCGCTCGATCGACGCGGCCCAGGAGTCGGGGCCATCCTCGCCGAGCACCGCGGCCAACTGTGTCGACGACGTCGTCGAAATAGCCGCCATAGGGGCGCGGCGTACTGCCCGGCAGCGCCACTGGACGAACGAGACGGCCGTACCCCGAGGTGTCGCCGGAGCCGCTGGCCCCGAACATGCCGCGGCGCACACCGATGATCTCGGGTGGCTCGATATCAGCCTGCTGTCCGGTGGGTGCGCCGCTGCCGTTCTCGGTCGTTGTCGTCCGTTCTTCGTCGGCGCTCATCACCGCAGCAGCCCTTTTAACTCGATGGTCGGTGTGACCGAAAGTGCGGCCTTCTCAGCTTCGCGGATCGCCTCCTCGCGGTGAACGCCGAGGGGCATCTCCTGAATCTTGTCGTGCAGCTTGAGGATTGCGTGCAGCAGCATCTCGGGACGTGGCGGGCATCCGGGCAGATAGATGTCGACCGGGACGACGTGGTCCACGCCCTGCACGATCGCGTAGTTATTGAACATGCCGCCCGAGGAGGCGCACACACCCATCGAAAGAACCCACTTGGGCTCAGCCATCTGGTCATAGATCTGGCGGAGCACCGGCGCCATCTTCTGGCTGACGCGACCTGCGACGATCATCAGGTCGGCCTGCCGTGGGGTCGCCGAGAAGCGCTCCATGCCGAAACGCGAGATGTCGAAACGCGGGCCGGCGGTCGCCATCATCTCGATCGCGCAGCAGGCGAGCCCGAAGGTCGCAGGCCACAGCGAGCCCTTGCGGATGTAGCCGGCGACCTTCTCGACCGTCGAGAGCAGGATGCCGCCCGGGAGCTTTTCCTCTAGTCCCATGCCAGACCTCCTCGGCGCCAGACGTATGCGTAGGCCACGAACACCACGAGCATGAAAAGAAGCATTTCTACCAGCGCGAACAGGCCGAGACTGTCGAACGCGACCGCCCACGGATAGAGGAACACGATCTCGATGTCGAAGATGATGAACAACATCGCGGTCAGGTAGTACTTGATCGGGAACCGCTGGCCCGCCGAGTGCGCACTGGCCAGCTCAGGAACCGGCTCGATACCGCACTCGTAGGCCTCGAGTTTGGACTGGTTGTAGCGCCTGGGACCGACCAGCAGAGCAATGCCAACCGAGCCGACCGCGAACGCCGCCGCGATCGCGCCGAGTACCAGTACTGGGGTGTACAAATCCATGCCGAGCAAACGCTCCCTCGTGGGCTGTCGATGTGAGCTTACCCACACCCTAGCTGGCCTGGCGGTGAGCGCCACACCTTGGGGTTAGTATGGCTAAGATCACAACGCCGCTGTGTCATCGTGCCTCGAATCGGCAAGTGCGACAGCTAGATTGGCGGTTCCGGCTATTGCACGGGCGTGCGCAGCAGCGACACCACGGCATCGCCCAACCGGATCGGGTCGATCGGGTGGGGAACCGCGGCCTCCGCGCGCGACCAGTTGGCCAGCCAAGCGTCGTCCGGTCGTCCGGTGAGCACCAGGACGGGCGGGCAGTCGGCGATCTCGTCCTTGAGCTGTTTGGCGATTCCCATGCCGCCCGTCGGAGTGGCCTCCCCGTCGAGGATGACGAGATCGAACCCGCCCTCGTCCATCTGCCGGATCACCATCGGGCCGGTGGCGACCTCGAGGTACGTCAGCTCGGGCAGCTCAGGGTGCACGCGTTTCCCGAGCGCGAGCTGCACCTGCTCTCGGGTCCTGGGATTGTCGCTGTAGACGAGGACCCGCAGCGGACGCGATGGCTCGACCATGCGCCCGATCGTACGGGTTAGCCCGCGTGTCGGAACACGATGTCGCCAGAGATCGTCACGTTGTCGCCGATCATGCCCATCATGTTGCCGTCGACGCCGAAGTCCTGACGGTTGATCGTCGCCTCTGTCGTCAGCCGCATTCCACCGTCGCCGACCGGTGTCACCTTCGCCGTCAGCTCCAGTGGCTTCGTAGTGCCCTTGATGGTCACCTGTGCACGCAGGTTGGCGGTGTCGACGTCGACGGGATCCGCTGCGGTGACGACGACGCTGATGTCCGGAAACTTCTCGGCCTCAAAGAAATCAGCGGATCGCAGGTGGTCGTCCCGCTTGGCGATGCCGGTCCGCAACGATGCGGCCTTGATGTCGATTCGGCCGAAAGCCGTTTGAGGGGCGGTGACTTGGCCGTCGCCGCTGAATTCGGTGAAGCGAACCTTGACGGGCAATACCCCCCAAAATGACTTGCTCTTCGCCGCGACGGTGGACTGATCGGTGACAGCGGTCCACGTCCCGCTGGATGCTGGATCGCTGAAAAACTCGCTGAGGCTTGCCATGTCGTCTCCTGTTAGTTCGTCGAATCGAGCAGTGCGGCCATTTCCGCCGGGTTGAAGTACTCATCGATACGGGTGATCAGTCCATTGGCGCCCACCTTGATCACGATGCAGACCCGCATATGGATCGATCCGCCATTGCGGCCGTCGGCATGCAGGATGTGTTGTTGCACGAAGCCGCCCTCGAAGAACTGGCGGTCGAGGATCTCGTAGCGGCGAGAGGTCGTCGCATTGATGAACCAGTCGATGACCCGCGACGCCCGCTCTTTGGCGCTGTCCCGGGTGTCGCCGGAGTGCCAGACCAGCACATCATCGTCGAACAGCCGCCTGACCGCGGCGATGTCGCTGCGTGCGATCGCGTCGAACAGCTGCTCTGCGACGTCGACGATCGCGCCCGACTCGGTGATGGACATAACCTTGATCTCCCTTGACCTAAAGTCAGGTTGAGGTAGAACCCTGGATTTCATGGATTCCACACCAACCTTCTCCCGATTTGACGACACCTACAAGACCCGAACCGCACCGTGGGTGGTCGACGAGCCGGCCTGGCTCGTCCGCGTCCGCCGCCATTGGGCGAATTCGGCGCGCGTATCGCCCGTCGCGGTCGGTTTCCGCGCCCGATTCACTCCGCGTAGCCGGGGTGGGCGACGTCGAGTCGGCGCCGCACGATCGTGCGCAGGCCCGCCAGCAGCGCGTCGGCCCGGTCGTCGAGTTCGCCGGCGCGAATGGCCATCGCGAGTTCGGCTTCGTCGGCGTAGCCCAACTCCTCCAGCGCAGCACGGACGTCGTCGGCAGCCCCATCGAGCAGTTCGCGCTCGACGATGCGCAGCACGTTGGCGGCGACGCGGGCGTGAAAGTTGACGGGCCCAGCGGCGAGCCGACCATCAGGCCCAGTGGCGCCGCGCACGTCGTTGTCGAGGAAATCGGCGACAGCCGCGATCAGTTCGGCCGCGGTCGGGCGCCCGTACAGCCCGCTCACCGGGGACCACCCCCCGTCAACAGATCCAGCAGATCCCATTCGGTTTCGGCGACGCGGCGACCGATCGCGGCCAGCTCGACCGACGGAGTCTGGCCCGACAGATGCCGTTCGGCCTGGAACCGGCAGATGACGCCCCATCGCAACGTCGCCACGGTGAGCCACCAGCGGAACACGTCGCGATCCAGCTCGAGGCCGGCGGCGGATTCGTAGGCGGACAGGAAGCGCTCCACGCTGCCCAGCCCGCCAGCGCCAAGATCCTCCGGCGCGCCGAAGCGCCAGGCCCTGATGCAGAACCAGGCCAGGTCCTCGTACGCCTCACCGGTGTGCACCAGCTCCCAGTCCAGCACGGCCGCCAATCCGTTCTCGTCGACGATCAGATTGCCCATCCGGAAATCACCGTGCACCAACACGTGCGGGGACGGCGTCGGGCGATTGGCGGCCAGCCAGCGAAACGCCCATTCGAACGTCGCTGTGGTGTCGCCCATTTCGTCGAGCCGGTCGCGCCATTCGGTCAGCTGATCGGATTCTGCCAGGCCCACGTCAGCCGGGTCGGCGCGGTGGATCGCCGCCAGCGCCAGGGCGCATTGCCGAAGCAACCGGTCACGGCCCGAATCGTCGAGGGTCCGATAGATCCGCCTGACGATCGTCTCGCCGGCGATCGCGTCGCAGATGAGATATGGATTGCCCAGGGCGGCAGGAGAATTGTCCGCTACCACGATGTGGGGGACCGGGGCGCCCGCGGCGGCCGCACGTCGCTGCACCGCGGCTTCCAGTTCCATGCTCGCGTGCACGTCGTCGGGTGGCCCGGTACGCAGGATCAACGCCCGGCGCTCATTCGCGACGGCGTCAAACGCCCACGTGGTCCTGCTGGCCCCACCCGTCAAGGCCCGAAGGTTCTCGACAGTGACATCGCCCAGCGCGGGGCGGAGCACACCCTCGAGCTGGTCTTTCACTTGCGTCCGAATCCGAAGAGCCGCTGAGCCACCCGTCGGATCTGGATCTCCTCGGCGCCCTCGGTGATCCGGTAGCGGCGGTGGTGGCGGTAGATGTGCTCGAACGGCTCGTGACGGCTGTAGCCGACGCCGCCCAGCACCTGCATGGCCCGGTCGGCGGCCTCGCAGACCAGCCGGTTCGCGCGGTAGTTGGCCATCGACACCTTGTCGGAGACCTCCATGTGGTGGTTGCGATCCAATTCCGAGGCGGCATATCGCACCAGCAGCCGCACCATCTGCGCCTCGGTCTGCAACTCCACCAGCGGCCACTGCACCGCCTGGTTCACCGCCAGCGGTTTGCCGAACACGATGCGGTCGCCCGCGTATTCCACGGCGCGGTCGATGCAGTGCTGTGCGGCGCCCAGACTGCTGGCGGCCTGGCGAATCCGGTTCTCGTGCAGGAAGGTCTGGCCGACCTCGAGTCCGCGGTCCACTTCGCCGAGCACGGCATCGGCGGGCACGCGGACGTCGTTCAGCTCGACCTCACCGTGGTCGGTCGGCATGTTGAAGGTCCACCAGTAGTACGGGACGGTGAAGCCGGGGGTATCGGTCGGCACCAGGAACGCGGTGATGCCGCGGGCCTGACCCGGCTCCCCGGAGGTGCGGGCGAAGACGAGGTCGTGTGTCGCACGGTGCACTCCGGTGTTGAACCGCTTGGCGCCGTTGATCACCCACTCGTCGCCGTCTCGGACCGCGGTCGTCTCCAGCCAGGTGGCATCCGATCCGTGGTTGGGCTCGGTCAGCCCGAACGCCATCGACCGCTCGCCGGTGATCAGCGCGTCGGTCCACTCCTTCTTCTGCGCGTCGGTGCCGAATCGGTCCATCATGATCACCTGCGGGAAGTTCCCGACGATCGATGACTCGTCCTGCAGGTCGTTGTGCAGTCCGAGACCCCTGTGCGCCAGGTGTTCCCGGATGACCGCCATGTCGATGTTGCTGCCGTCTCGGCCGCCGAACTGCGACGGCAGGCCGTAGCGCAGCCAGCCGGCCTGCGTCGGCGCGCCTGCGCATCTCGCCGAGCAGGTCTTCCCACTCCCGGCGCGGAATGCCGCCGTTGTCCCAGTCGGTGCGAGCATGCTCACGACGATGGTCGAAGTACTGCATGTTCTCGCGTTCCAGCGGCTTGATCTCGTCCTCGATGAACGCGTCCATCTCGGCGAGCAGGCCCGGAAGATGTTCGGGCAGGTCGAAATCCACGTGATCTCCTTTGATCAGAACCCGTACAGCGTCTTTTTCCAAATCCTCGACAACGTGGCGATCGCGTCCTCGTCGCCGATCTCGAGGCCGAGACCGGACGTACCGACGAAGACGGTGGTGAAGTTCTCGAACAGCAGCGCGATCGCCGCCGCGGTGTGCTCGGGATCCAGTTCGGAACCGTAGCCCTGCTCCTGAGCCCGGCGCACGGACGCCGCCACGATGTCCATGCCGAAGCGGCGGAACTCGTTCTGCACGGCGGCGAAACGCGGCTGCGTCGCCGCGAGCTGGGCGACCGCGATCATGATGCCGATGTTCTGCTTGAACATGTTCCAGTAGCCGGTGACCACCGCGCGGAAGAAGGTGTCGTCCTCCGGGGACTCGGGCAGGTCGACGCTCAACCCCGACGGCGCGACCACGTCGTGCAGAAAGGACTGCGCGAGTGCTGCCAGCAGATCCTCTTTGTCGGCGAAGTACCGGTAGAACACCGCAGGCGATTTTCCGGCCGCCGATGTGATGTCACCCAGAGTGGTTCCGTGAAAGCCGCGCTCGGCGAAGAGTTTCCGGGCGGCCTGCTCGATGGCTTCCCTGGTCTGGCGGCCCTTGGCGCTCAGTGTCTCGACTGGCACGGCTACGTGCCGAGAATCCGGTCGCCGGCACGCAGCAGCGAGCTCGGTAGGTCGTGTCCGACGGCATCCTGCGCGACGCGTGCGGCGGCGATCGCGGCCTGCAGGTCGACGTCGACTCCGATCCCGCTGTCTCGCAACAGGTAAACAAGGTCTTCGGTGGCGATGTTGCCGCTTGCGCCCGGGGCGAACGGGCAGCCGCCGAGCCCGCCGACCGATGCGTCGAGGCGGGTGATACCGGCGACCACCGCGGCGTAGGCACTGGCCAGTCCGGCGCCACGGGTGTTGTGGAAATGCGCGCCCAGCGGGATGTCGCCGATTCGGGGCCGAACGAGCGCGACCAGATCGCTGACGCGCCGCGGCGTCGTGGTGCCGATGGTGTCGGCGATCGCGAGACGGTCGGCACCGTTGTCGCAGGCCGCGGCCACGATGTCCAGCACGCGCTGCGGTGGTGTCGGCCCGTCGAACGGGCAGTCCCACGCGGTGGCGATGATGACCTCTACGGTGACGCCGCTGTCGTGGGCGATCGCGACGATCTCAGGGATCTGCGCGGCGGCTTCCGCGGTGGATCGGCCGACATTGGAGCGGCTGTGGCCGTCGGCGGCGGACACCACGTACTCGATCGAACCCAGCCCCGCGGCGATCGCGCGTTTGGCGCCGTTGGGGCTGGCCACCAGCGCCGAGAATTCGATGTCGGGAAAGTTGTGCAGCTCGGCGGCCAGATCGGCCGCATCGGCCAGCGCGGGCACCTTGGACGGTGAGACGAACGCCGTCGCCTCCATCTCCCGTACGCCGGTGGCGGCGACGGCTGCGAGCAGTTCGAGCTTGGCCGACAACGGGATCGGGTCCTCGATCTGCAAGCCGTCGCGCAGCGAGACATCGCGAATGTCGACGTGTGTCGGTAGCGGGGTCATAGCACACCCTCCTCCCGCAGCGCGGCGAGCTCGGCATCGCTGCGGCCGAGCAGGCCGCGGTAGATCTCGTCGTTGTGCTGGCCCGGCCGGGCGGAGCCGGCGTTGCGGATCGTCCCCGGTGTTTGCGAAAGCACCGGTACCACGCCGGGGCCCTTGACGTTTCGTCCGATCCGCTCGTCCCAATGGTCGGCGATCATGCCGCGGGACTGCAGTTGCGGATCGTCGACGACCTCGGCGACAGTGTTGATCGGCCCGCTGATCACCCCGGCCTCGGAGAGGGTGGCGATGATGTCGGCGGGCTGACGGGCGACCGCCCAGTCGCCGATGATCTTGTCGAGCTCATCCTGATTGCGGCCGCGGGCAACATGATTGACGAATCGGTCGTCGGTGGCGAGCTCGGGTTGGCCCATCGCGTTGCACAGCCTGCGGAACACGGTGTCCTGGTTGGCCGCGATGACGACCCAGCTGCCATCGGCGGTCGGGTAGATGTTCGACGGGGCGATGCCCTCCAAACGGGTGCCGGAGGGTCCGCGCACCACACCGCCCACGTCGTAGTCCGGAATCGTGGATTCCTGTACCGCCAAGCAGGATTCGGTGAGCGCCGCGTCGACCACCTGCCCCTCACCGGTGACCGTGCGCCGATACAGGGCGGCCAGTGCGCCCTGGGCGGCGAACATCCCCGCCAGGCTGTCGCCGAGCGACAACGCGAGCCGCGGGGGCGGGCCGCCGGGAAAACCGTTCATGTGCCGGAGCCCGCTGGCCGCCTCGGCGACCGAAGCGTAGCCGGCCTTGTGCGCTTCCGGTCCGGTCTGCCCGTAGCCGGAAACCCGCACCAGGATGATGCCCTTGTTGCGTCGATGCAGCACGTCATAGCCGAGATCCCACTTCTCCAAAGTGCCCGGGCCGGAAGTTCTCCACGATGATGTCGGAGCGTTCGACGAGGTCGAGGAACAGGTCGCGGCCAGCGTCCTCGCGCAGGTTGAGGGTGACGGCTTTCTTGTTGCGCGCGTGCACGGTCCAGAAGAAGTGGTGGCCCTCGAACTCGGCCTGCCCCCAGGTGCGCAACGGGTCGGGTGCGCCCGGCGGCTCGATCTTGATGACCTCGGCACCCATGTCGCCGAGCAGCCGGCCCGCGAACGGTCCCGAGATCAGCGTGCCGACCTCGATGACCCGGATGCCGTCAAGCGGGCCGGTCGTCGTCACAGCGAAAACCCGTGCCTGTGTAGCCAGTCGGTGCAGACGCCGACGGCGAGACGAAGCGCACCGCGCTGGTCCGGTCCGGAGTAGTAGTGGTTGGCGCCGGGAATCTCGTGCATCTCCTTGTCGGGATGCCCGATGGCCTCGAACAGCCGCCGGGTATGGCTGGGCGTGCAGGCGTTGTCGGCCATGTTGCCGATTACCAGCGTGGGCACGTCGATCTCCGGGCCCGCCTTCACCGCGTCGCCGTTGGCGTCGTCGTAGCTCCACTGGGACAGCCAGCTGCGCAACGTGCAGAACCTGGCGAGTCCGAACGGGCCCATGTTGACCACCTGCGGGTCGCCCAGATACGTGGTACCCGGTTCGCGTTCATTGGGGTCGACCGTGGCGTCCAGCCAGCGGGGGTCGGCCATCGTGCCGTGCACGACGAACGAGTATTCGTCCTCAGGCCGGCCCTGCGCTTCGAGTGCCGCCAGTTTGTCCTTGACCCACTTGGTGATTCGTCGGTTGCGTGCGATCTGCGCCGCGCGGTAACGGTCGAGGAACTCGGCGCTGTAGGGCGGCTGGTTGGGGTTGTCGGGGTTGTACAGATCCAGTTCGGGATCGCGCTTGGACGGGTCGGCCTCGTCGAGGATGGATGCGTCGATCCACTCGGTGAGGGTGCCGTGCCGGCTGATGTGCGCGGCCAGCATCATGATGCCGTCGGCGGGGATGAGACCCAACTTCGGTCAGGTCGGGGCCATCGCCGGACGGGCTCGCCGTGATCGTCGGGTTGGTGGCCTGCTGCTGATAGAACACCGAAAGTGAACCGCCGCCACTCCACCCGGCCAGGACGACCTTGTCGTAGCCGAGCCGGTTTTTCGCGTCCTTGATGCACTCGCCGAGGTCCTCGACGACCTTCTCCATCAACAGCGCGGAGTCGGTACCCCGGAACCTGCTGTTGCAGTAGATGACGTGATGGCCTGCCCGCGCAAGCGCGTTGATCATCGGCAGATACGCCCCTCCGCCGATGGGATGCATGAACACCAGCACGGTGTCGGAGGCCTTGGTCTTCGGCTTGAGCAGGTAGCTTTCCAGCACGATCAACTCGGAGACGCCGCCGTAGACGTCGCGGACGCCCGAGAGGTTTTCGTAGGCAATGAGATACGGGATGCGGTCGTATTCGTAGCGCGGCGGCGCCGCGACGGATCCGGTCGCTGTCATGAGTGCTGCCCCAGGTCGTTGGCCAGTACCTCTTCGGATGGGGTGAGCCTGCGCCGCGTGTCGATGGCGATCACCGACCAGTCGACCCTGTCGTACTCGTCGAACTTGCGGCGGGCCCGCTCGCGGGCCTTCTCCGGCGCCCCATGGTGAACCCCTTGTGGCGCATGGGAAACCAGGCCGGGCGGCATCGGAATGCCGTAGAGCGATCCGCCGTGGAAGAACGCGATCTCGTCGAAGTCGACGTTGCGGTGATACCACGGCGTGCGTTCGGTGCCCGGCACGCCCTCGGCGGGCTTGGGCAAGAAGTTCATCACATAGACGCCGGTGGCCTCCATGAACAGGTGCACCGTCGGCGGCAGATGCACACTGTTCGACGTCACGACGTTGTAGTCCTCGATGTTGAAGGTGAAGGCGAAGTTGTCGCCGCGCCATCCCTCCACGTCGAGCGGATTGTGTTGGTAGAAGAGAGAAGTCGTCCCAGCCCCATCTATTGGGGAGTGGATGAGCCGGACTTCGTACTCGCCATTGTGGTGCGGGCCGTCGCCGGTGTCGATCGGGGCTGCTTCGGGGATGACGGCCTGCGACGGGTCGAATGGGAAGTGCCGTCCCAGGTAACCGGGCGACGGCACCCGGAACTCGTCGGTGGCCTGGATCATCAGCAGCGTGGTTTCCTCATTTTCGCTGTCGGGCACCTGCCGGAACGTGCACGCCTTGGGGATGTAGACCCAGTCGCCCTCGCGGTAGCGCAGTGGACCGAACTCTGTCTCAAGCAGGCCCGAGCCCTTGTGCACGAAGCTGAGCAGGTCGCCGTCGACGTAGCGAACGAAAAATGGCATCGGCTCGGTGCGCCGCGACAACGAGACGAGGCAATCGGCATTGCTGAACATCAATAGTGGCCCGCCCGCGGCGTCGCTGGCATCGCTGGGTTTGAGCTCGGAGGACAGCACGTCCACGGGCCGCAGTGGGCCGACCGAGCGATATGCCGTCGGGTCATTGCGGCGATACATGTTCGCGGTGCGGCCGGTGAAGCCGCCGCGGCCGAGTTCGTCGTCCTTCAGGCCCCCGAGGTCGGCGTGCAGGCGACGGGGAGTGCGGCCTTTTCGAAGGTGAACAAAGGATTCCATGGTGTCTCCATCGACAATGGGCAAGCCGAACTAAAACTGACTTTAGTTTTACTTCTGCCACGGGGTCAACCCCGGTCAACCCTTCAGGTCCACCCTGATGGTGAGCAGATTGGTGCCGAAGGTCCGCACGCCGAAGCTGTTGAACTGCGGCAGCGAGCGCAGCCGCGCGTGCGGATCATCGTTGGGCACCAGGTGGGCGGTGCCACTGTGCCATTTGCCGTTGAGTCGGACGCGGACATTCGGATCGGCCTGGATGTTCTTGACGTACTGCGACTTGTCACCGAACTCGGAGACGAACCAGAACTGATCGCCCTCCCGGCGTCCGCCCAGCGGTGTCCGACGCGGCTCACCGGACTTGCGTCCTGTTGTCTCGAGCAGCGTCTGGAACGGCAGCACTCGCATCAATCGGTTCGCGACGTTCTTCTGGAAGCCCTTCGTGATCCGATCGCGTAGGTCGTCGGCCATCTTTTCCCTTCGTTAGGCCCCTTAGTTAGACCATTGCGGTGCGCGAGACCTTCATACCCAGTGTGAGCGCTCCGGCAAGTTCGCGACTGGTGTCGTAGTCGAACACCACGTGACCGGCTAGGACATCAACGTCGCGCTTGATGCGCTGCAGCGGGTTGTCGGTGAAGTGAACGCTGGCTCCCGATGCCTCGAGCAGATCGGCGATCACCGCCCGCGATTCATGGACGATGTGCGCAGCGGCCAGGCGCGCCTCGGCACGCACCGGTCGAGGCACGGGCCCGCCTGAGGCGACGACGTTTTCGATGTCGGCGACAGTGTCGGCGAGCAGTCCGCGCAGCGCACGCAGCCGAACTCGCGCCTCACCGAGCCGAGCCTGGGCCAGTGGCTTGTCCTTCTGCGCGACGCCCTCGTACGCGAGGACGCGTTCGCCGAGCCGGTCGGCGAAAATCTCGGCGACACGCTCGCCGCTGCCCAGCGCAGGCATCGCGGCTAGCAGCGACAACGCGGGCACCATCGGCCATCGGTAGGTATCGGAGTCGTGCAACCCGGCGCCCGGAGCGGTGCCCGAATAGATGTCGGCGACTCGGACGAGGCGGTGGTCCGGGACGAACACGTCGGTGATGACGACGTCATTGGATCCGGTAGCCCGCATTCCGTCGGTGTGCCACACGTCCTCGATGCGGGCGTCAGAGCTGGGCAGCAGCGCCAACGCTGGGTAAACGGCGTCGTCGGGGCCACACAGTGCGCCCACGATGATCCAATTGCCGTCCATCACGCCCGTCGCCCACGACCACCGGCCGGTCAGCCGAATGCCGCCGCCCGACGGGACCCCTCGACCCGTCGGCGCGAGGGGCGCGGGCGCGAGGAACGGGCGAGTGGCGAACGCCTCCTCCTGGGCACGCTCGTCGAACAGGGCAAGCATCCAGTTGTGCAGTGCGTAGAACCCGATGGTCCACGCGCTCGACGCGCAGCCATGCGCCATCCGCCGTACCGGGTCGAGGATCGCGGGCCACTCGGCCTGCGCACCACCGAAGCGGGCAGGCACCAGCAGTTCGGTGAAGCCGGAGGCGGTGAGGTCAGCGACGGTTTCGGCAGGCAGCCGGCGGATTTGCTCGGCCTCCTGAGCGCGTTCGGCCAGCCGGGCGATGAACTCGGGGGTGATGGCCGGGGTGACCGAGACCGAGGTCATGGCGGCGACGATACCATACTTTTTGGTACGGAAATCGGGGCCCGGATTCGCTCGATTCAGCCGTCGAGAGGGTCGCCGGCTTCGCGGGGCCGGGGCCGCGATCCTTCCCACGCCGAAAACCGACTTCTGCAGAGAAAGTGCGAGTAAGCGTCTGCAAAACTGCGATTTCGACGTGGGTAGTCGCGCGTGGTAGAGGCAGGGAGTGACGGAATCGCCAGCCCGGGGAAACCGCCTCAGCGCGTCAGCATGATGTCGAGGAAGCGTTCCCGCCGCGCTGCCCCTCGTGCGCTGGGCTGCGGCCCGGACAGATGCAGAAACCCGATTCCGGCCGCGAACGTGGCGCCCGCGCGCAGGTCAGCCTCGTCGGCGTCGAAACCGTAATCCAGGAACGCCTGGCGGACGGCGGCCACGACTTGCCGGTCAGCGGCGCGCACACTGGCCGCCACCGCCTCGTCGGTGCGCGCCCACTCCCGCATCGCGCGTTCCAGTGTCCAATGTCGAGAGTCGACCAGCGTTGTCATCATTTGCGACAGCCGCTGCCGGGGAGGGGTGTCAGTGGGGCCCTCGAAGTGGCGCCGTTCCTCGTCTCGAGAGGCGCCCCACGCGTCCACGAGCGCGATGCGATAGCTCGCGATGTCGGTGAAATGCCAGTAAAAGCTGCCTTTGGTCACGCCGAGACGGCCGCACAGCCGGTCGACCTTCAACGATTTGATGCCCTCCTCGGCAAGAAGCGCGTAGCCCGCCCGGATCCAGTCGTCCACGGTCAGGGGGGAGGCGCGAGCCTTTGCCATAACGTGCAGCGTACGACGCGAAGGGCCGGTCACGCTGACCGGAAAGTGCAGCGTGACGTTCACAGGAATCCGGCTATCGACGCCAGTCGGGCTTTGTGCCGTGCTGGTCGCATGTTTTACTGCACACGCGACAACTGAAATTTTCTCGGTCCGCTCAATGGCCACCGGGCTCAGTCGGGCGGGCGCGACGACGCAGTGAACGACGCAGTGAACTATGCTGCGTTGTCGATGGCGATCTCTCGATCGTGGGAAAACGCACGCAGCAACCGGAAGATGGATGGGTTTGCAGTATGAGCTTTGTTGACAAGTTTCGAGGTCCCTGGGCACGTAGGTTCGGGGTGGCCGCCGTAGCGGCAGTCCTGCTCCCGGGCGTGGTCGGTCTCACCGGGCAATCAGCCACCGCTGGGGCGTTTTCTCGGCCAGGCCTGCCGGTGGAGTACCTCATGGTCCCCTCGCCGTCGATGGGTCGCGACATCAAGGTCCAGTTCCAGAAGGGCACCGGATCGCATGCCGTGTACCTTCTCGACGGTCTGCGCGCCCGCGATGACTTCAACGGCTGGGACCTAGAGACGCCGGCCTTCGAGTGGTTCTACGAGACCCCGTTGTCGGTCATCATGCCGGTCGGCGGTCAGTCCAGCTTCTACAGCGACTGGTACGCGCCTGCCTGCGGCAAGAACGGTTGCCAGACCTACAAATGGGAGACCTTCCTGACCAGCGAGCTGCCCCAGTGGCTGTCCTCCGAAAGGGGCGTATCCACCGCGGGTAACGCCGCGGTCGGCCTGTCGATGTCGGGCAACTCGGCGATGATCCTGTCGGTCTATCACCCCGACCAGTTCATCTATGCCGGGGCGCTGTCGGCGTTCCTCAACCCGTCCGAGGGCACCTGGCCGTTCCTGATCAACTTGTCGATGGGCGACGCGGGCGGGTTCGATGCCAACGACATGTGGGGCCCGACCGAAGACCCGAACAGCGCCTGGAAGCGCAACGACCCGATGTTGCAGATCCCTGCCTTGGTGGCTAACAACACGCGCCTGTGGGTCTACTGCGGTAATGGCAAGCCCAACGAGCTGGGCGGCGCGAACCTGCCGGCGGAGTTCCTCGAGGGTCTGACGATCCGTACCAACGAGACGTTCCGCGATAACTACATCGCCGCGGGCGGCAAGAACGCCGTGTTCAACTTCCCGCCCTACGGCACCCACAGCTGGGAGTACTGGGGTCAGCAGCTTCAGGAGATGAAGCCTGATCTGATCTCGCACCTCGGCAGCTAACGGCACTAGACGCAAGGTCCTCGACACACTCGGCTCGCCCGAGTGATCGGGGACTTTTGCGTCTGATGGAATGAGGTCCATGGCTGAAGTCAATGCGCTGGTCGCACACCAGGACGCCGAGGGATCCATCACGCTGAAGCACGAGGTCGTCGACACGTCCTTTCTGCCGGACGGTGACGTGCAGATCGCCGTCGAATACTCGGGGATCAACTACAAGGACGCCCTGGCCATCACGCCGAAGGGTGGCGTGGCGCGCGAGTACCCGTTGATTCCCGGCATCGACGTCGCCGGAACGGTGACCGCGAGCTCCTCCACCGAGTTCGCCGTCGGCGACCGCGTCGTCGCCCATGGGTACGACATCGGCACCGGCCGCCACGGTGGCTATGCGGACACCGCTCGCTACCCGGCCGAGTATCTGGTGAAGCTCGACGAACTGACGACGGCTGACGCCGCCGCCATCGGCACGGCGGGATTCACTGCCGCGATGAGTGTCAACGCGATTCGCGCGGCGGGAGTGCAGCCGTCCGACGGCCCCGTTCTGGTCACCGGCGCGACGGGCGGGGTGGGCAGCGTCAGCGTCGATCTGTTGGCCGGCCTCGGGTATGAGGTGGTCGCCTCGACGGGCAAGTCCGACGCCCACGACTGGCTGATGGCTCTCGGCGCGACTCAGGTGATCGGCAGGCTGCCTGCCGAGGGTGAGAAGGTCCGGGCGCTGGGCAAGTCGCAATGGGCCGCCGTTGTCGACAGCGTTGGCGGTGACACGCTTGCCTACGCGTTGAGCACGTTGAATTACGGTGGCACAGCTGCAATTTCAGGGCTGGCTCGATCGGCTGACCTGCCGACGACGGTGATGCCGTTCATCCTGCGGGGCGTCACGCTGGCGGGGATCGACTCGGTGCAGTTGCCGATCGACGCGCGCCGTGACGTGTGGCGTCAACTCGCGGGCGAGCTCAAGCCACGCCACCTCGGCGAGATCACCAAGGACATCTCGGTGCTCGAGGCTCCGAAGACGCTGCGCACCATCGTCGGCGGTGGCGTCACCGGCCGCACCCGCGTTGTGGTGCACGACGGCTTCTAGAAAAGAATGCCGAACGTGGGTTGCCCGCACGCATATCGCTGGCGGAGCGTGAATCAAGCCCGCACTCGACGGAGAGCGCTACTTCAGTTCGGACGACGACAGACCCGAGCAGCCGTCGCGCCACCACCAGCTGCTGAATCTGCTGTGTGCCCTCGAAGATGTCGAGGATCTTGCTGTCGCGGGCCCACTTCTCCAGCAGCGTCTGCTCGGAATAGCCGACGGTGCCTGCCAATTCGACCGCCTTGAGGGTGATGTCGCTGGCGACCCGGCCGGCCTTGGCCTTGCCCATCGACGCTTCCTTGGAGTTCGGGATGTCGTTGTCGGCCTGCCAGGCGGAACGCACCATCAGCAGATAGGCGGCCTCCCAGTCGGATTCCATCCGCAGGAACTCCGCGGCGGGCGCGCTCTGCGCATGTGAGGGCTTGTCGTAGGAGATCTCCACGCCGGCCTCGGTGAGGGTCTTGCGCAACTCCTCGAGTGCGGCGCGGGCGATGCCGACGGCCATCGCCGCCACCACCGGCCGGGTGTTGTCGAAGGTCTCCATCACCCCGGCAAAGCCCTTCTCCACGTGGATTTCCGGGCTGCCCAGCAGGTTCTCCTTGGGGATGCGCGCGTTGTCGAAGCGGATGGCCGCGGTGTCGGAAGCCTTGATGCCGAGCTTGTCCTCGAGGCGCTCGACGGTGACCCCGGGATGCTCGCGGGGGACGATGAACGACTTGATCGCCGCGCGGCCCAGTGACTTGTCCAGCGTCGCCCACACCACGATGTGGGTGGCGCGGGATCCGGCGGTGACGAAGATCTTCTCGCCGTTGATGACGTACTCGTCGCCGTCGAGCTTGGCGGTCGTCGTCACGGCCGCCGAGTCGGAGCCGAAGCCCGGTTCGGTGATGGCCATCGCGGCCCACACGTCCTTGCCGAGCCCGTCGAGCTGTTCGCGAGTGGCGACGCTGGAGATCGCGGCGTTGCCCAGACCCTGGCGCGGCACCGACAGCATCAAAGCCACGTCGCCCCAACTGATCTCCATCACGTTGAGCACGGCCGACATGTTGGCGCCGTTGTGGTTGGAGTCCTCTGGCCTCGCCGGCTCGCGAACGCTTCGGCGCCGGCGAAGGCGATCGCGTTGGCCTGCGAGATGCCCTCGAAGAGGTTGGCCAGCGTGTCGAGCTCGACGGGATACTCGTGCTCCCGCAGATCCCACTTGCGCGAGATCGGTCGCAGCATCTCGGCGGCGCCCTGGTGCGCCTTCTCGATCACTGCTTCGAGTTTCTTCGGCAGTTCCAGATTGATTGCCATGGTTCGTCTTTCGTAAGAAGGATTGAATGACTCAGCTATATGACAACGACGCCCTCGGCGACGCCGATCGCGCGCAGATCGCGATACCAGCGCTCGACGGGGTGTTCCTTGGTGTAGCCGTGGCCGCCGAGCAGCTGCACACCGTCCAGCCCGATCTGCATGCCCTTGTCGGTGCCGAGCCGCTTGGCCAGCGCCGCTTCCCGGGCGAACGGCAGGCCCTGGTCGGCGCGCGACGCTCCGCGCCAGGTGATCAGCCGCAGACCGTCGAACTCGATCGCGATGTTGGCGCACATGAACGCCACCGCCTGCCGGTGGGCGATCGGCTCACCGAATGCGTGCGCGCTCCTTGACGTAGGGCACGACGTAGTCGAGCACCGCATGCGACGGTGCCGACCGCCAGCGCGGCCCAGCCGAGGCGCGACAGCGCGATGGCCTCCGAGTAGTCGGCCTCGCCGGCACCGTCCTCGCCCAGGCGCGCGGACAGCGGCACCGTGACGTGGTCGAGTTCGACCTGTCCGAGCGCCGCGCGCGCGGATACCCATGCTCGGATCGGCGGTGACGGAGACGCCCTTGCGATGACGATTCGACGATGAACAGTGCCGGCTTCCCGTTGAGTTGCGCTGCCACGATGAACAATTCGGCGTTCGCGGCGGCGGGCACCAATGACTTGACGCCGTCGAGCCGGTAGCCGCTGGGGGTGCGCACTGCCGTCGTCTTCAGCGCGGTCGGATCGAACAGGGGATGCGGCTCGGCAGATCGCCACGCACGCCTGCGGCACGTTCTCGCCGGCGAACTCCTTGAGGTAGGTCGCCTGCTGGTCGGCGCTGCCCCAGTGGGTGAGCGCCGATGCGACGCCGGCGGGCGCCAGGATCGGCAGCGCGAGTCCCATGTCGCCGTAGGCCAGCGCCTCGGCCACCAGCACGTTGGTGACCGCGGCGCGGTGGTCGGCGATTCCGTCGAAGTCCTCGGGGACGTTGATCGCCGTGATGCCGAGTTCGGTGGCCTTGCCGACGAGGTCCGCCGGATAGGTCGCGGATGTCATCGGAGTCGTGGGCTGCCGGGCGAATGACCTCCTCGGCGAACTCGCTCGACGGTGTCGACGATCATCTTCTGCTCGTCGTCGGGGGTCAGGTCGAAGTAGTCGGAGCCGCTCTTCTTCAGCCGCGTCGGGCCGCCCTGCGCACCCGAGACGCGCTTGAACTGCCGGGTCGCCGCGCCCGCGACCGAGAACACCTGCTTGACGCCGTACTGAAGGCCGCGGTTGAGCGGGTCGCGCAGGTGGTAGCGGTCGAGGAACTCCTGGCCGACCAGCGGGGTGACAATGGCCAGTCCGAGGTCGGTGGCGCTGCGCTTGTGCCTGCGCTAGACCGACGGCGCTTTCCTTGCCTGCCCGCTTGGGCCGCGGGGCGGATCCGTTTTTCGACGGCAGGGTATTGGTCATTTCAACTGCCTCGCTTTGGAGATTGACGTTCACATCTTCGGAACTGACTCCAGAGTAAGGTATGTGAACTGACTCTCGAGTAAGGTCGGCGGATCTGTTATGCAATTCACAGTCTCGCTTGTTCCAGCGCGAGACGCCCGCAGCCCGCTATGCCAGTCGCGCCAGCACGGCGTCGTGCAGCAGCCCGTTGGTGGCGACCGCGCTGCCGCCGTGCGGACCCGACTGCCCCGCCGAGGCTGGTGAACGTGCCGCCCGCCTCGCGCACCAGGATGTCGAGCGCCGCCAGATCCCACAGCTTCACCTCGGGCTCGACCGCGATGTCGACCGCGCCCTCGGCGACCAGGCAATACGACCAGAAGTCGCCGTAGCCGCGAACCCGCCACACGTCGTCGGTCAGCTCCAGGAATCGCGACCGCAGCCCGTCCCAGCCGGTGGTGAGGTCGGAGTACGAAAGGCTCGCCGACGCGATGTCGTCCACACCGGACACCGAAATGCGTCGGGTCTGGCCGCCGAACGACGTGAACGCACCCTCGCCGCGGCCGGCCCACCATCGTCGGCCCAGCGCCGGAGCGCTGACGACACCCACCACGGGAACTCCGTCGTCGAGCAATGCGATCAACGTGGCCCACACCGGGACCCCGCGGACGAAGTTCTTGGTTCCGTCGATGGGGTCGACGACCCATTGACGTCCTGCGAAAACCGCTGTGCCGCCGAACTCTTCGCCGAGCACGACGTCGTCCGGTCGTCGCGCCGACAGCGTCTCGCGGATCAGCTCTTCCACCGAGCGGTCGGCGTCGGTCACGGGGGTGAGGTCGGGTTTCGTCTCGACACGCAGATCCAGCGCGCCGAAACGATCCAGGGTCTGCGCGTCGGCCGCGTCGGCCAGCTGCAGAGCGAAGGCCACGTCGTCGCCGACCGTATTCATAAGGGACGTCCTACCATGTCGGTGTGTGGGAAATCGCGATGATCCTGGTGATGGTCGGAGTGCTCGTTGCCATCGCGGCCCCCTGGATCATGAGACGGCGCGGCGCAGGCAGCGACTGGGTGCAGGGCCAACTGCTTGTCACCGGCGTCAGCCCGCGGCCCGACGACGTCACCGGAGAGCAGTTCGTCACGATCACCGGTGTCATCAACGGGCCGACGGTCAACGAGCACGTGGTGTATCAGCGGTTGGCGGTCGACGTCGACCAGTGGCCCACGATGGCTACGCTCTTCCCGGTCGTCTATTCGCCGAAAAATCCCGACAACTGGAGATTCGCACCGACCGCGGCGCCGCCGCAGCCACCGCCACCCGGGCCCGAGATCTACTAGCTTCCGGCCATTCAGCCGTGGCCGATGCGCAACAGATCCGCCACGCTGGTCAGCTTCACCCGCGGCCGTCCGTGCGGCTCGCCGGATGAGCGTTCGTGTTCGTCGATCAGCTTCCAGTGGTCGTCGGTGACCACCTTCGGCTGCCGCTCCACCAGCCATTCCGCCAGCTGCTCGGAGTGATCGTCACCGAAGTCGGCCAGCGATGCGCCGGACAGATCCGCGATCAGGGTGTCGACGGTCTCCTGCGAGTCGCTCTTGTTGCTGCCGATGACGCCGGTGGGCCCGCGCTTGATCCAGCCGACGACGTACTCGTTGCGGCTGCCCTCGATGCGGCCGTCGGTGTGCGGGATCGTGCCGTTGCGATCGTCGAACGGCAGACCCGGCAGCTCGGCACCCCGCGGTAGCCGACGGCGCGCACCACCAGCTGGGCCGGCACCTCCTCGCGTTCCCCGGTGTCCTTGGCGACGACCCGCCCGTTCGTCGCTCGACCAGTTCGTTGCGCCCGAGCACGATGGACTCGACCTTGCTCGTCGCCCTTGATCTCGATCGGTGAGGTGCGGAACCGGAACACGATCCGGCGCTTGGCGCCGCGGGTGTGGCTCGCCGCTCGGCGTAGCCGCGCAGCACCTTGATGTTGTTCTTGACGGTCTTGCCCGCGGCTTCCAGCGTCCTCGTCGGTGATGTCGGCGAAGTCCGCCGGGTCGACGATGACGTCGACGTCGCCGAGGCCCTCCAGCTCGCCGAGCTCGCGCAGTTCCAGCGTCGTGAACGGGGCCTGCAGCGGCCCGCGCCGGCCGATGATCAGCACCTCCTCGACGCCGCGGTCGTGCAAGCGACTGCAGCGCGTGGTCGGCGATATCGGTTGCCGCCAGCACGTCGGGGTCGGTGACCAGGATGCGCGCCACGTCCAGCGCGACGTTGCCGTTGCCGACAACAACAGCGCGACCGCTCGACAGGTCCGGCGCCATCTCCTCGAAGTGCGGGTGAGCGTTGTACCAGCCCACGAAGTCGACGGCGGGCACGCTGCCGTCGCAGGTCCTCGCCCGGGATGCCCAGCGACCGGTCGGACTGAGCGCCGACGGCGTAGACCACCGCGTCGTAGCGTTCGGCCAGTTCGGCGGCCTGCACATGGTCGCCGACCACGATGTTGCCGAAGAACCGGAACCGCGGATCCAGCGCAGTCTTCTCGAACTGGGCGCTGATCGATTTGATCTTGGGATGGTCGGGCGCCACGCCGGAGCGCACCAGCCCCCACGGGGTGGGCAGCATCTCGAGCATGTCGACGCGTACGTCCGACTCTTCGGAGGCGTCTGCGAATTTCAGCAAGAGAAGCGGCGGCGAAGTAGCCCGACGGCCCTGAGCCGACGATCGCCACGTGATAGGGGCGCATGGATACCTTTTGTTGAAGGTGTGTCGCTGCCCTGTCACACGCAAGGGGCTGTCGCGTCGTGGCAGGGCCTGGTTGCATCTCCGATGCTAAACGTGCAGCCTGTCCGGTTGCCGCGACTCACGGATAACTGCGTCCAGATCTTCCACAGGTACCCTGAACTCCCGTGGATCCCGACCGACAAGCCGACATCGCCGCCCTGGACTCCACCCTGACCACGGTGGAGCGTGTGCTCGACGTCGATGGTCTGCGCGTCCGGATCGAAAAGCTCGAGCACGAGGCCTCCGACCCCAACCTGTGGGACGACCAGTCCCGGGCGCAGAAGGTCACCAGCGAGCTGTCGCATACCCAGGGTGAGCTGCGTCGCGTCGAGGAACTGCGGCAGCGCCTCGACGACCTGCCGGTGCTCTACGAACTGGCTGCCGAAGAAGAGGGAGCAGGCGCGACAGAAGCCGAAGCCGAGGCCGACGCCGAGCTCGAGAAGCTGCGCGAAGACATCGAGGCGATGGAGGTGCGCACGCTGCTGTCCGGCGAGTACGACGAGCGTGAGGCGCTGGTGAACATCCGCTCCGGTGCGGGCGGGGTGGACGCCGCGGACTGGGCCGAGATGCTGATGCGGATGTACATCCGCTGGGCCGAGAAGCACAACTACCCGGTCGAGGTGTTCGACACCTCCTACGCCGAAGAGGCGGGCATCAAGAGCGCGACGTTCGCCGTGCACGCGCCGTTCGCCTACGGCACGCTGTCGGTCGAGCAGGGCACGCACCGGTTGGTGCGGATCAGCCCGTTCGACAACCAGGGCCGGCGCCAGACGTCATTCGCCGAAGTGGAAGTGCTGCCCGTCACGGAAACCACCGACCACATCGACATTCCGGAAAGCGATGTGCGCGTCGACGTGTACCGATCCAGCGGGCCGGGCGGTCAGTCGGTGAACACCACCGACTCGGCGGTTCGACTCACCCACATCCCGACCGGTATCGTGGTCACCTGCCAGAACGAGAAGTCGCAATTGCAGAACAAGGTCTCGGCGATGCGAGTTCTCCAGGCAAAGTTGTTGGAGCGCAAACGGTTAGAAGAGCGCGCCGAGATGGACGCCTTGAAGGGCGACGGCGGAAGCTCGTGGGGCAACCAGATGCGCTCCTACGTCCTGCACCCTTACCAAATGGTGAAGGACCTGCGCACCGACTACGAGGTCGGCAATCCAACTGCGGTACTGGACGGAGACATCGACGGATTCCTCGAGGCCGGAATCCGTTGGCGCAACAGACGAGATGACGAATAACAACCTGATCGCACTTTCCTTCGCCGACCGGTGGAACGGTTTTTGGCAGGGCAACATCGGCGTCTGGATCCTCGAACGAGGCGTGCCGATCGCGCTGCTGCTGATCGGTGGGCTGCTGGCCGCCCGGTTCATCAGCTGGGGCGCGCGGCGGATCGTCCGGCGGATCGACGCCGAGTACCAGGAAAGCGACCAGTTGGTGCGCACCGAGAGCGCCAAGCACCGCCAGGCGGTGGCCTCGGTGATCTCGTGGGTGTCGGTCGCGTTGCTGTTCGTCGTCGTGGCGGTCGAGATCAGCGACATCTTGGCCATCCCGATCAGTTCGCTGGTCGCGCCGGCCGCCGTGTTGGGTGCCGCGCTGGGCTTCGGTGCCCAGAAGTTGGTGCAGGACCTGCTCGCCGGGTTCTTCATCATCACCGAACGTCAGTACGGTTTCGGCGATCTGGTCCAGGTCAACATGCTGGGCGCGCCGGACTCCGCCGAAGGCACCGTCGAGGAGGTCACGCTGCGGGTGACCAAGCTGCGCACCGAGCGAAGGCGAGGTGTGCACCGTTCCCAACGGCAACATCGTGCGCTCGCTGAACATGTCCAAGGACTGGGCGCGCGCGGTCGATCGACATGCCGGTGCCCATCACCGCCGACCTCAACGAGGTCAACGACGTGCTGCACGGCGTCTGCGCCGCATGCGATGGAGGACGTCAGCCTGCGCCAGCTGCTGCTCGACGAACCGGCGCTGATGGGTGTGGAGAGCATCGAGGTCGACACCGTCAACGTCCGCATCGTGGCCCGAACCCTTCCCGGCAAGCAGTTCGAGGTGGGCCGCCGGCTGCGCATCCGGGTGATTGCGGCCTTGACGACGGCCGGCATCGTCTCCCAGTCCCAGGCCCAGACGACCTCGGTTGAGGCGATCGCTCATCCCGCGACGGTCGACGCCGAGGTCAGAAACCCGCGGTGCGGCGGAGCAGACGAAATGACGTCCCGGTTCAAGGCAAAATTCGGCCGAATGCGGGTCTCGACGCTGGTGCTGCTCGTCGCGTTCGTCGCGCTGTTCTGGGTGGATCAGACGTTCCAGCCGCCCGCGCCGTGCGCCCGCGCCTGCCGGTCGTGCCGCCGGGCTTCGTGCCCGACCCGAACTACACGTGGGTGCCGCGCACGAACGTGCGACGGCCCAAGGAGACCGTGCGACGACTACGACGACGACGACGACCACGACCACGACGACGACCAGCCCGACGGACTCCACGCAGTCCGACCTCGCCGACCTCACCGATCGGAGACGACTCCCGACCACGACCGCCGACGACAGACGGGTCGCTTGCGCCGACGCCGGTGACCACCACGCCTGGCACCGACACCGACGACCACGACTCCGCCCAGCTAGGGCGAAAGAGTTCCCCCGCTCACGCTACACTGGCGTGCCGTGATGATCACCCTTGACCATGTCTCAAGAGTACAAGACGTCGGCGCGACCCGCGCTCGACAATGTGTCGGTCAAGATCGACAAGGGTGAGTTCGTCTTCCTCATCGGACCGTCGGGTTCGGGCAAGTCGACATTCATGCGCCTGCTGCTGGCCGAGGAGACGCCCATCATCAGGCGATATCCGGGTATCGAAGTTCCACGTCAACAAGCTGGCCGGCCGCCACATCCCGGGCCTGCGGCAGGTGCTGGGCTGCGTGTTCCAGGACTTCCGGCTGCTGCAGCAGAAGACGGTGTTCGAGAACGTCGCCTTCGCGCTGGAGGTGATCGGCAAGCGCTCCGACGTGATCAACCGTGTGGTGCCCGACGTCTGGAGATGGTCGGCCTGTCGGGCAAGGCCAACCGGCTGCCCGACGAGCTGTCCGGCGGTGAGCAGCAGCGGGTGGCCATCGCGCGCGCGTTCGTCAACCGGCCGCTGGTGCTGCTGGCCGACGAGCCCACCGGCAACCTGGACCCAGAAACCAGCAAGGACATCATGGATCTGCTCGAGCGCATCAACCGCACGGGAACGACGGTGGTGATGGCCACTCACGACCACCACATCGTCGACTCGATGCGCCAGCGCGTCGTCGAGTTGGAATTGGGCAGGCTGGTTCGCGATGAGCAGCGCGGCGTCTACGGAATGGATCGCTAGTGCGCTTCGGATTCCTCGTCAATGAGGTCCTCACCGGGTTTCGTCGCAACGTGACGATGACGATCGCGATGATCCTGACCACTGCGATCTCGATCGGCCTGTTCGGCGGCGGCCTGCTGGTGGTGCGGCTGGCCGACCAGTCACGCGACATCTATCTGGATCGCGTGGAGAGCCAGGTCTTTCTGACCAACGACGTCTCCGCCAACGACCCGACGTGCGACGCCGATCCGTGCAAGGCGCTGCGGCAGCAGATCGAGGACCGCGACGACGTGCGCTCGGTGCGGTTCCTCAACCGCGACGAGGCCTACGCCGACGCGATGAAGAAGTTCCCGGAGTTCAAGGAGTTCGCCGGTCAAGGACGCCTTCCCGGCGTCGTTCATCGTCAAGCTCGACAATCCCGAACAGCATCAGCAGTTCGACGAGGCGATGGCCGGCCAGCCCGGCGTACAGCAGGTCCTCAACCAAAAGGTCTTGATCGACCGGCTTTTCGCCGTTCTCGACGGGGTCAGCAACGCCGCGTTCGCGGTGGCCTTCGTGCAGGCGATCGGCGCGATCCTGTTGATAGCCAACATGGTTCAGGTGGCGGCCTACACGCGCCGCACCGAGATCGGCATCATGCGACTGGTCGGCGCCAGCCGCTGGTACACCCAGCTGCCGTTCCTGGTCGAGGCGATGCTGGCCGCGTTCGTCGGCGTGGTCATCGCGATCGTCGGGCTCATCCTGGTGCGCGCGTTGTTCCTGGAAAGTGCGCTCGACCAGTTCTATCGGGCCAACCTGATCGCCAAGGTGGACTACGCCGACGTGCTGTACTTCAGCGCCCCGTGGATGTTGTTCCTGGGCATGGCGATGTCGGGCATCACGGCCTACATCACGCTGCGGCTGTACGTCCGAAGATAGCCATGGCCAAGAAAGCGGATCCCGCAAAAGGTGGGCGGTCAGCCAACAACAAGATCGTCGCGACGAATCGCAAAGCGCGGCACAACTATTCGATCCTCGAGACCTTCGAGGCCGGCGTGCAGCTGGTGGGCACGGAGGTGAAGAGCCTGCGCGACGGGCAGGCGTCGCTGGCCGACTCGTTCGCCACCGTCGACGACGGCGAGGTGTGGCTGCGTAACCTGCACATCCCGGAGTATCACCACGGCAGCTGGACCAATCACCCGCCGCGGCGCAACCGCAAATTGTTGTTGCACCGCAGCCAGATCGACAACCTGATCGGTCGGATCCGCGACGGCAATCTCACCCTGGTCCCGCTGTCGCTGTACTTCTCCGACGGCAAGGTCAAGGTCGAGCTGGCGTTGGCGCGCGGTAAGGAGGCCCGCGACAAGCGGCAGGACCTGGCCAAGCGCGATGCGCAACGCGAGATCAGCCGCGAACTCGGGCGCCGCGCCAAGGGCATGACCCCCTGATCGCGGTTGGCCAACTGCCGTATGGAGTTTGCTCGAATAGGGCATCATTTGCAATTAGGCTTCGCGAGATAGCGGGGAAGAAGGAACCGGGTGTCGGTTACGGCCAGCCAGCTGCGCCTCGGCTTGTTTGCCGGGGTCCTGGTGCTTCTTTGCGTCAACGCAACGGCCCCATGGGGCGGCGCGGCGGCGCGGCAGTTGCATTTCGTGCTGTTGGCAGGCGCCGGCGTCGCGGTGGTGGTGTGCGGCTTGGTGGTGGCGTGGCGGGTCACCGGCAAAGCGCGGATTTGGCGACTGCTGGGCGTCGCGACCCTCTTGAGCCATCTGGCGGGTGACGCGATCTGGTGGTCGAGCACTGCAGCCGCGGGCGGTACCGCGCCGTGGCCGGCCGTCGCCGCGTATTTCCTGTCCGCGTTGTTGGCCCTGGCGGCGCTTGCCGTGCTGGCGTCCGCTGGTGTTGGCGGGGCCAGTCGGCGAGAGGGGTCGGCACGCGGTGCGCGCGTGGTCACCGTTATCGACGGGCTGGTGGCAGCGCTGGCGTTTGTGATTTTGGCGGTGATCGCTGGAGTCGGCGCGCGCGCGGGCGCGGTCTTACCCCGATCCGGTAACACGGCCGTGGTGACGACGTACACCGCGATCCAATTGGTGGTGGTCGTGTCGGCGATGCTGATCGCGATGCTCTATCGGCGCGATCGCCCCTATCGTGCGAACTTTCTTCTGCTGGCCGCCGGCGCCGTGATGCTGGTGGCTTCGGACCGGATGGTCGCCTATCTGCGCAACGTCGGCGTCGAACGCGGCGACCTCTGGGGTGGCATCGGATTCGTGCTCGGCTTGCTGCTGATCGCGTACGGGATGCTGGAATTGAAACCGCCACCGGCACTCGATATCAACCGCGACGCCATGGACTGGTTACGGTTCCTGCTGCCGTATCTCGGATTCTTTGGCACTACGGTGTTGCTCGCGTTTCACGTGATGCTGGGGCGGCGGTTGAATCTGCTTGTCGTCTGCGGGGCTGTCGTGATGGTCACGCTCGTCGCCACCCGGCAGCTCATCGAGGTGCGTATCCAGTGGCGGCTGACCCAACGCCTTTATGACGCGCAGCGCGTGCTGGCCCACCAGGTGCATCACGACGCGTTGACCGGGCTGCCGAACCGGCTGCTGTTCACACAGCGGCTCGACGAGGCAATCCGCCGTGGCCCGTTCGTATTGATCGTCGTGGATCTCGACGATTTCAAGGAGCTCAACGACCGATTCGGCCACGCCGGCGGCGACGAACTGCTTCGTGCGGTCGGGGAGCGGCTCCGGCGCTGCGTCGGCGATGCCGACACGCTGGCCCGCATCGGCGGCGACGAGTTCGCGATCTTGATCGACGGTGAAGTGGAGTTTCCCGAGGTGGTCGCGGACCGTATCCGCGTCACCCTTCGAGACCCGTTCGCCGTCCACGGATCCTCGGTTCGAGTCCGGGCCAGCATGGGTCTGGTGCGTCCTGACCCCGGCGAACCCCTGCCGACATCCGACGATCTACTGAGGCAGGCGGACGTCTCGATGTACGCGGGAAAGCGGGTAGGCAAGGACACCGCGGTCGTCTACCGGCCCGCACTCGGCGTATCGACGGATTTCCCGACGGCGTTGCGGAACGCGAACGGCGGAGTCCCGCCCGGCTTCAGCCTCGCGTACCAGCCAATCGTGCGGCTCCCGGACGCGACGCCGGTCGCGGTCGAGGCCTTGGCGCGGTGGACCGCGCCCAACGGAACCGAGGTTCAACCCGACGCGTTCGTCGCCGCGGCGGAAGCCGCCAGGCTGGGGGCCACCCTCGACGCCATGGTGTTGGATCTGGCCTGTAGCGAAATACGCGCTGCCGGTGTGGACCTCGTTGTACACGTGAACATCGGCGCGACGCGGATGGGCGACCCCGAGTTCGGGCAGCAGGTCCGTCAGACGCTGACGCGACACGGGATGGCACCGAGCCAACTCGTACTGGAGATCACTGAGGCCGTACCGGTCATCGATCTCGCAGACGCCGCCGCGCAGATCGTGCAGCTGAATGCGATGGGCATCAAGGTCGCCCTGGACGATTTCGGTGCGGGCTACAACTCCCTGACCTACCTACACGCGTTGCCGGTGCAGATCATCAAACTCGACCGTGGTCTGGCGGTAGGCCCCGAGCCCGAGCGGATTGTGACGCTGTATCGCTCGGTCATCAGACTCTGCGGCGAACTCGGCTTCGGCCTCATTGCCGAGGGCATCGAGTCGACCGTACAGGCGGAGATGATCTATGCCGCCGGCTGCCGTCTGGCGCAGGGCCACATGTTCGGACGCGCTGTGCCGATATCCGAACTCAGCCTCTCGACAGGGGTGCCGTTACCTCGGTGACGACCCTGGCCCCAAGGCCGCGGCATGTTCTGAGTGATACTGGGTGCGATTTAGTTAGATAGCCGAATCGTAGGAGCATCGCCGTGGCCGAGTCGACGATCACGCCGGAGACCGGCACCGCATATTTCGAGCGGCACGGCGACCGCTATCGCCCACGTTCGATTGCCAGGGGTGGCTGGGGTGCGCTCATCAGTGGGCACGTCATCGGTGGCCTGTTGGGCTGGGCCGTCGAACAACTCGTCGACGACACGGACTTTCTTCCGGCGCGTCTGACTGTCGACCTACCGCGGCCGTGCGCGATCGAGCCCGTCGAGGTCCGAACCCGCGAAATCCGCAGCGGAAAGCGCCTGCGCCTCGTCGAAGCGGTTGTTGTCCAAGAGGAGAAGGTCGTCGCCCAGGCGAGCGGCCTCTTCCTTCGGCGTGGCGAGCAGCCGACGGGCAGCATCTGGTCACCGGAGGTCGAAATGCCACCGATCCCAACGGATGTGCAGCCGAATGCCAATCCGTTGTTCGTCCGCACCTATGGCTGGGGTATGGCGATCCAGAATCCGGACGAGAACTGGCCGGGCGACGACGGCGCGAAGTACACCTGGTTGAGGTTGACGCAGCCACTGTTCGACGACGAACCGCTAACGCCCTTTACCCGTGCGGCGATGGCCGCCGATGTGACTGCCTCACTGGTCAATTGGAGCTCGGAAGGCTTGAAATTCATCAACGCGGATTACACGCTGACGCTGAGCCGCCTCCCGGCGGGGCCCCTGATCGGCCTGGCGGCGCACAGTCATTCCACCCAGGACGGCATCGCGGCCGGTTCGGCGATCATCTTCGATGAGTGCGGCGAGATCGGCAGCAGCATCTCCGTCTCGGTGGCGCAGTCGGGATTTGCGCCGCCGTCTCCATGAACGTCTAGGCGGGGGCGCTGTTTCTCGACGGGTGTCGAGTTTCTATCGTGACTGGTATGAGCAATGACGCTGATGCCGAGAGGGTCGCCGAGTTGGCGAGGGAAGTCGTCGCCGACCACGACCCGAAGAAGGTGCCCATCCCTGATTACCTGGGCGCTTGTTACGACGCGGGCCTGTCCTGGGTGCACTTCCCCGAAGGCCTCGGCGGGCTCGGAGTGTCCCGCGGTCTGCAGGCGGTCGCGGACCGCATCCTGCAGGGTGCGGGCGGACCGGTACCGCTCGGACTCAATCCGATGGGTTACGGCATGGCCGCGCCGACCATCCGCGAGCACGCGCAGAGCGAGGAGGTGAAGCGGCAGTGGTTGCGACCCCTGGCCACCACCGAGGACCTGTGGTGTCAGCTGTTCTCCGAGCCGGGTGCGGGATCCGATCTCGCCGGGCTCGCGACCTCTGCGGTGCCCGACGGCTCAGGAGATGGGGACTGGGTGATCAACGGTCAGAAGGTATGGACGAGTCTCGCTCACCGCGCACGCTGGGGCTTGCTGCTCGCTCGCACCAACCCCGACGTGCCCAAACACAAGGGGTTGTCCTACTTCGTCATCGACATGCACGGCGATGGCGTCGAGACGCGGCCCCTGCGCCAGATGACAGGGCAGGCCGAGTTCAACGAGGTGTACTTCTCCGACGCGCGTATCCCGGACAAGCATCGCCTCGGTGAGGTGGGCAACGGCTGGAACGTGGCGATGACGACGCTGATGAACGAACGCACCGCCCTCGGCGGTAGCGGCAGTCGGCGCGGCGCGGGCACGATCGCCGACGCCACCGCGCTGTGGGCATCGCGCCCCGAGCGCCACACTCCGGTGCTGCGAGATCGGCTCACGCAGCTGTGGCTGCGCTCGGAGGCGCAACGGCTCACCTCGGAACGTTCGCGGGCGGCCGCCACCGTCGGCGGCCCGGGGCCGGAAGGGTCGATCGGCAAGTTGGTCGGGGCC
Source organism: uncultured Actinomycetota bacterium (assembly GCA_963805835.1). Classification (GTDB taxonomy): domain Bacteria; phylum Actinomycetota; class Actinomycetes; order Mycobacteriales; family Mycobacteriaceae; genus Mycobacterium. Next base: position 40,905 of record CAWDVX010000021.1, read on the forward strand.
GAGCTGAATCAGCACATCTATCAGTGGTGCATGGATTTCCTTGGGCCCGAAGGACTCCTGTACCGCGGTTACAACCAGGGCACCCCCACCGGGGAGCGTGACTGGCAGGGGCCCATCCAGCAGAAGTTCCTGCGCAGCCGCGCCAACACCATCGAAGGCGGCACATCGGAGGTGATGCGCAACATCCTCGGCGAGCGCATTCTCGGACTGCCCGGCGATCTGCGTGCCGATTCGGGCATGCCGTGGAAGGAGATTCCCCGTGGCTGAGAAGCTTGCGGATCAGCCTGCAGGCTGAGTACAGGTTCACTGACGAGCAGACGCAATTACGCGATGCGGTGCGAAAGTTCAGCGTCGAACACTTCGCCGAGGAGAAGATCCGGGCGCTCATGGAGTCCGACCCGCCGTTCGATCAGAAGGTGTGGGCGCGGCTGGGCGGTGAACTCGGCGTCCTCGGGCTTTCCGTGCCCGAAGCCGACGGCGGCGTCGGGGGCACGCTGGTCGATCAGGCGGTGGCCATCGAGGAGCTCGGCGCACGCTTGGCCTGCGGTCCGCTGTTCGGGACGGTCTACCTCGCGATTCCCGCGCTGGTCGCCGCCCCGTCCGGCCCTGCTCGCGACGAATTGCTCGGCGAACTCGTCGAAGGACGGCGCACTGCGGCCGTCGCGGTGGCGGACCAGGCGGGCGTATTCGACCCCGATGCGGTGTCGGTCACCGCCGAGGGTGACGCGGTGTCGGGCACGGTGAGCCAGGTGGTCGACGGCGGCATTGCCGACGTCCTGCTGGTGGCCGCCCGCGGATCCGACGGGGTCGCGCTGTACGCCGTCGACGCGGATGGGGTGGAGCGCACGCCACTGGCCACGCTCGACCTCTCGCGCTCCGAAGCGAACATCACCTTCTCCAACGCCCCGGCGACGCTGATCGCCGGACCCGACGAAACCCCGCGCGTGCTCAATCACGCGCTCCAGGTCGGCTCGGCACTGTTGGCCGTCGAGCAGGTCGGCGCCGCCCAGCATCTGCTCGACCTGTCCGTCGAGTACGCGAAATCGCGGCTGCAGTTCGGCAGGCCGATCGGATCGTTCCAGGCGGTCAAGCACCGGCTCGCGGATCTGCTTGTCGACGTCGAGCACGCCAGATCGACGGCCTATCACGCGATCTGGGCGTTGACCGACGGTTCCGACGACGCGGCGTTGGCGACGAGCATCGCCCAAGCGGTCTGCTCGGCCGCCGGCAGCCACGTCGCCACCGACACCATTCAGGTGCACGGCGGAATCGGGTTCACCTGGGAGCATCAGGCGCACCTCTACTACAAGCGCGCCACCACCAATGCGGTGCTACTGGGCAGCGCGGAACAGCAGCGGGACCGGGTTGCCGCGATGGTGCTCGACGGCGCCACCGCCGACCGGGTGCCGTGGGTGGCCGACGGCACCGCCGTCTGACTCAGTGACCGCGACCGTGCGTGTCAGCTCCGCGACACGCCGCTCGCGGGCCCCATTCCGCGCACGCTCACGCGCCGTGAGCGCTACCGTCGGCTCGATGAGCAGCCCGTCGCGCCCCGTCACCGTGCTCGACAAACCGGCCGTCCTCGCCGGTCTCTTCGAGGTGTGGAGGGACCTCGACGCGCTCGTCGGTGAACTGGGGGACAGCCAGTGGCAGGCGTCGACGTCGCTGCCCGGGTGGAACGTGCACGACGTGATCTCGCACCTCATCGGGACCGAGTCGATGTTGCAGGGTGTCGACATCCCGGAGGCCGACATCGACGTGTCGACGCTCGAGCATGTCCGCAATGACATCGGCGTGATGAACGAGCGCTGGGTGCGCAGGCTCCGCGACCTCAGTGCGGCCGAGTTGCTCGACACCTTCCGCGAGACGACGGCCGGTCGGCGAAAGGCGTTGTCGGATCTTTCCAATGCGCAGTGGAACGACGTCACCCTGACCCCGGCCGGGCCCGATAGCTACGGGCGCTTCATGCGGGTGCGCATCTTCGACTGCTGGATGCACGAGCACGACATCCGCGACGCCATCGGAGCGCCCGCCAGCGCCGGCGAGCTTGTCGGGTCTGCGGGCGATCTGGCGTTGGACGAGATGGCGGCCAGCATGGGCTTCGTCGTCGGCAAACTGGGCGGCGCCCCCGACGGGTCGCGCGTCTCGTTCGAGTTGACCGGGCCGCTGGGGCGCACCATCAACGTGGCGGTGGACGGCAGGGCAAAGGTCATCGAGGACTTCGGCGACGACGACCCCACCACGACGATCCATCTCGACGGCCTGCTGTTCAGTCGGCTGGCGGGTGGACGGGTGCCACTCGCCGAGCATGCCGATGCCATCAGTTATGGCGGCGACGAGGCCGTGGGCAGGCGAATCGTCGAGCACCTGAACTACGTGATCTGACCACGCCGACGAGTAGCTGCTGCGCGCAACCAGCCGCGACGCGCTCACCTGCATCGATGCAGCTGTTTCGGTGAAGTTGCCTGGCCGCCGCCCCGCATGGGTAGGTTGGACAGTGATGCAGCAGTTCGTTCGGGTGCCACGGATCAGCTGGCCTGGAAGTGGGTCTGAACTGCGCGTCGGGATTCCACGGACATCGGTGGACTGAGGTGGGGTTCTTCGATTTCGTCCGCGAACGCTGGTCCGTTCTGTCATTCCTGGCTTATCAACACATGAGCCTCGTTCTACAGACATTGCTGTTAGCCACCGCGCTCGCCCTCATCGTGGGCGTGCTGATCTATCGCTCACCGTGGGGTTCGACCGTCGGCAACACCATTACCGCCGTTGGCCTGACGATCCCGTCGTATGCCCTGCTTGGTGTCCTCGTCGGGATCGTCGGCATCGGGGTACTTCCATCGGTGATCATGCTGGTGTTCTTCGGGTTCTTCCCGATCCTGCGCAATGTCGTCGTGGGCCTGAACGGGGTGGACAAGACCCTGGTCGAATCGGCGCGCGGCATGGGCATGAACCGTCTGACCACGCTGTTGCGCCTCGAGTTGCCGCTGGCCTGGCCGGTCATCATGACCGGGGTCCGGGTGTCGGCTCAGATGCTGATGGGCATCGCGGCGATTGCGGCATTCGCCCTCGGCCCGGGCTTGGGCGGCTACATCTTCTCGGGTATCTCGCGGACAGGTGGCGCCAACGCCACGAACTCGATCGTGGCGGGCACCGTCGGCATCCTGATCCTCGCGATCATTCTCGACACCGTGCTCAACGTCATCACTCGACTCACCACCTCTAGGGGGATCCGTGTCTGACTCGGCAGTCGAAGATTTGCCACCTGCGGGAGCTGACGGGGCACGCGGCGTTGGCGGTGCCCGCATTTTGCTCGACGGTGTGACCAAGCGCTACGCCGGTCAGGCGACGGCAGCGGTGGACAACGTCACCCTCGAGATCCCGGCCGGCGAGATCGTCATGCTCGTCGGGCCGTCGGGCTGCGGCAAGACCACGACGATGAAGATGATCAACCGCCTCATCGAACCGACCTCCGGCCGCATCCTGATCGGCGAGGACGACGTGACGCATCGAAATCCTGACCAACTTCGGCGCCACATCGGTTACGTCATCCAGGGAGCGGGGCTCTTCCCGCATCTGACGGTCGGCGACAACATCGCGATCGTCCCGCGGCTGCTGAAGTGGGACAAGAAACGCGTCACCGACCGCATCGATGAGCTGCTGGATCTGGTCGGCCTCGAGCCCGACAAGTACCGGGATCGCTACCCGCGTGAGCTTTCCGGCGGTCAACAACAACGCATCGGCGTGGCCCGCGCCCTGGCTGCCGACCCGCCGGTGTTGCTCATGGATGAGCCTTTTGGCGCGGTCGATCCCATCACGCGGCAGCGTCTACAAGATGAATTGCTCCGGCTACAAGAGGAATTGCGCAAAACCATCGTGTTCGTGACGCACGACTTCGACGAGGCCGTCAAGCTGGGCGACCGCATCGCGATCCTGCAGGTCGGCTCCAAGGTCGTGCAGTACGACACTCCCGAACAGATCCTCGCCAACCCCGCCGACAGCTTCGTCAGCGACTTCGTCGGCCACGGTGCGGCGCTCAAGCAGCTCACGCTGAGCAGAGTCCGCGATGTCGACCTCCACGAGGCCGCCGTTGCGCGCGTCGGTGGCGATCCCGCCGAGGCCATCCGGGCCGCGCAAGCGATCAACCGTGAGCATGTCATTGTGCTGGACGCCCAGGATCGCCCGCAGCGTTGGATGTCACTTGCCGACCTCCGCATGCCGAAATCGCTTGAGCGAGTGGACCGCGACGAAGATCTTGGAGTCGGTGAACTTGGCGTCGACGCTGAACGACGCTCTCGACGAGATGCTGACTTCGTCGCACGGCGTCGTGGTGGTGACGGGACGCCGCAATACCTATCAGGGCGTCATCCGGATCGAGACCATCATGGATGCGATGTCCGAGCTGCACAGCGCAGCCGAATCCGCGGAGCCGGTGTCGTGACGGTTGTCGTCCCAGAGGTCGCTGAAGACGAAAGTGGTTCGCGGACAGCGCAAGACCGTCGCCGGAGTCTCGCGCGCTGGGTGATCCAGCCTCTGGCATGTGTCATCGCCGTCGTCGGCTCCCTGGTCTATGTCAACGTCGCCGATGTTTCCGATTCTGAGCGCCGATCGCTGGGTGTCTCGAACCTGGTGACGTTGTTGCGCGAGCACATGACGATCAGCCTCGCGGCCACGGTGCTGACGTGCGTGATTGCCATCCCGATCGGGATCGTGCTGACCCGAGGGGGCATGCGTCGTTATTCCAAGCCGATCATCACCGTCGCAGGTTTTGGCCAGGCCGCACCGGCGATCGGATTGATCGCCCTCGGGGCGGTCCTTTTCGGCATCGGGCAGGTCGGCGCCGTCGTCGCCTTGACGGTGTACGGCGCACTGCCGATCATCGCCAACACAGTGACCGGTCTTGACGGCGTCGACCCCCGCCTCGTGGAAGCTGCCCGCGGCATGGGCATGTCCCCGTTCTCCACGCTGCTCCGCGTCGAGTTGCCGTTGGCGCTGCCCGTGATCGTGGCCGGCGTGCGAACAGCGTTGGTACTCATCGTCGGCACCGCCGCCCTTGCATCGTTCACGGGCGGCGGCGGCCTGGGGCAACTGATCACGACGGGGATCAAGTTGCAGCAGAACGTGACATTGGTGGTCGGGGCCATCCTCGTCGCCGCGTTGGCGCTGTTCATCGACTGGCTGGCCCGTGTCGTCGAAATCGTCGCAGCGCCAAAAGGACTCTGATTCGTATGGCCGCACCCGCCGTCACTTGGTCCAAAGTCATCGCCGCCATTGGCTGCATCGTCGTCCTCGGCGGGTGTGGATTGCGGTCGGCCAGCGGAGCGGTGCTGGAAGCCGATCCAGGGCTGATCCAGCACTACGATTCGCTGGAAGGGGTGCCGATCACCGTTGCAGCGAAAGACTTCACCGAGCAACTGATTCTCGGCAACATGCTCTCGACCATCCTGAGTACCGCGGGGGCCGACGTCACCAACCTGACCAATACGCCCGGTAGCTTCGGTGTGCGCCAAGCCTTGCTCAACGGCGACGCGGACATCGCGCCCGAGTACACGGGAACCGGGTGGATCAATTACCTGGGCAACGAGCAGCCGATAAAGGGCGAGACCGCCCAGTGGCAGGCGGTCAACGAGGCCGACCAGGCCAACGGGTTGACCTGGCTCCCACCCGCTCCGATGAACAACACGTATGCCTTCGCGATCCGTGAAGACGCCGCAGAACGTCTCGGGGTCACCAAGCTCTCCGATTTGAGGAACCTCGACAAATCCGAGCTGACCTTCTGTGTGGAAAGCGAATTCGCGAGTCGCAACGACGGCTTCGTGCCGATGCTGCAGACCTATGGACTGACCCGCGCGGACCTGGGTCGGGTCACGACACTCGACACCGGTGTCGTCTACACCGCGACCGCCGACGGCGACTGCAATTTCGGCGAGGTCTTCACGACCGATGGTCGTATCCCGGCGCTGAACCTGCGGGTACTCGAGGACGACAAGGAGTTCTTCCCGCTCTACAACCTCACCGAGGTCGTCGATACCGACCTGCTCAACAAGCACCCGGAACTGGAAGAGATCTTCGCCCAGCTCAATCCGAAACTCACGAACGAAGCGATGCTGGCGTTGAACGCCAAGGTCGACAATGACGGCGAGGATCCTGCGCTGGTGGCGCGCGACTGGCTGATCGAACAGGGCCTGGTGTCGTAGCTCAGTCTGCTTGATCCGCGGGAAGACCGAGTGCGGCCGCTATCTTTCTCGACGGTGATCTAGCTGGGACTATTTATTCGCTGGCGCGTGTTGTGCTTCCCGGTAGAATGAAGTGTCCTGCCGAAAGTCGGCAGGGGTGCGAGGGGCTGAACGGTTTCGACTTCGCGCATCGAATCAAGGGAAGCGTGCCGGTGCAGGCAAGAGACCACCGTAAGCGTCGTTGCAACCAATTAAGCGCCGATTCCAATCAGCGCGACTTCGCACTCGCTGCATAAGCGACTGTGAGTCTGTCAGACCGGGAGCGCCCTCGGCCCGGACCCTGGCATCAGCTAGAGGGACCCACCCATGGGTTCGGTCGCGGAATCCGTGGGGACATCAAACAGCGACTGGGATCGTCATCCTGACTTGTTCGCGTGATCAGGAGATCCGAGTAGAGGCATAGCGAACTGCGCACGGAGAAGCCTCGAGGGAATGCCGTAGGACCCGGGTTCGATTCCCGGCAGCTCCACCGAAAAAGGGCAGGTCAGAGACACAATCTCTGATCTGTTTCTTTTTCCATCAACATCTCATCAACAAGCGCGGCTATGCTCGACTCGTGGCGTCGCTTCGTGAGATGACGCGCAAAGACGGCACCTCCTACGTCCAGGTGTTGTATCGCCGCGATGGCCAGCAGACGTCGACCTCGTTCGAGGACCTCCCGTCGGCGATCAAGTTCAAGAACCTGACCGACCGCTTCGGGCCCGCGAAGGCGCTCGAGGTCATCGGCGCGGATCCTGGGTTGTCGACGATGACCGTCGCGGAGTGGCTCGATCATTACGTCACGCACCTGACTGGACTGCGGAAGTCGACGCTCTACGACTACAGGTCGTACATGCAGAACGACATCATTCCGGTGCTTGGTGATCTGCCCCTGGCAACGCTGTCGGCTGACGACACCGCGACGTGGGTTCAGAGCATGAGCGAAAAGGGTGCCTCGGGCAAGACGATTGCGAACAAGCACGGGTTCCTGTCTTCGGCACTGAAGGCGGCGGTCCGTGCCGGACAGATCCCCACGAATCCGGCCGCCGGCCAGCGACTGCCGACCACCGAGCGCCAGGAGATGGTATGCCTGTCGCGCGAGGATTTCGGTCGCCTGCTCGGCGCGATCACCGAGCCGTGGCGACTGGCCTGGCCTCCGTCTGGGGTCGTCCGTCTTAGGACTCCCTCGGGTCGGCGGGGCGCGCGCCGCCGGCAGAACCGGCAGGGTGCTGCGGCTAGTGCGGAGTCAGTCCGCTGCAGATCTCGTTAGAGCTTTCGCCAACCAACTTCCTCGACCCGTCCAATCTGCGATTTCCCTTGGCCACTCGGGGGTACAAAGCGGTCACACACACGCTCGAATTTAGATTCGCGGCGGCGTCATCCAGATCCTCATCGAAGAGGTCGGTGTACGTCCACAGCACTTCCCCACTGGAGTCAGCCTCGGATCCGAAGCAAGCTCTACCAGCCCCGGGGTTGGCGGCCATAGAAGATGTCAGCGTCAGGTGATGGTGTGTCCATGTCTCGCCACATCTTCCACTCGCCGTCAATCTTCTTCCAGACGGCTAAGTATCGCCCACCGTGGTCGAGGCCGGCGACGCCTTCCTCGGCGGGTCGGCAAGCTCGGAAGATGCCGACCACGATCGCCAGATCCCCGACGATATCGATCGAATCGACCTGCGATTCGATGAACATGCGAAAGCCGTTGCTTCGCTTTTCATACCAGGAGCGAATCTCATCACGACCGCGCAGCCCGACGTGATCCGCAGGCATGGAGATCGCGTCCGGGGCGTATAAGAACGAGATCATGTCGATGTCGTGATTGGTGAAGGGATCGTCGGCATCCTTCCACGAAGCGTGGGTTAAAAGCTCGGCGAGCGCGCGCTCGTCGGGGGTGAGGCGGTCCAAATCGAGTGTCATCAGAGTCCTTCTGTGGTTGATGTTCTGACGAATTTTGCGATAACCGAAATCGACCCGGAAAGGGCTCTGACCGCGCGGCTTGCGCCGCCCGCTCTGACCGCGACGCACTGCTTCCGTTCTTTGCCGCAATGGATCTCTCAGTCCCGATCTTATTGGCCAAATAGTTGGTTCACTCTATGTAGCCGAGGGCCGAAGCGGCAAGCCTCGGGCTGTGCACGGCTCCTCCAGATTGCGTAGTCGGTGTCGATGGCCCGCCTTTTCGTCAATCCTCTCGAGAGCTGGGCCGGTCCAGCCTGACGGTCGCACGGTGCGGATGCGGTCAGCAAGGATCTTGGCGGAATGCCCGTTGACGGCAGCATTGCGCCGTTATACGTTGACCGAATCTTTGGTTCAGTGGGCAAGGAGAGACATGAAGCCGTTCAGAGTGATTCAGGTGGCCACTGGAGCGGTGGGTACGCACAGTCTGCGTGCGATTCTCGGTCGATCGGACATGGAGCTGGCGGGCCTACTTGTCTTCAGCGAAGACAAGGCGGGCAAGGACGCCGGGGAACTCATCGGGGGCTCGCCCGTAGGAGTGCGTGCAACGACGAACATCGATGAAATTTTGGCGATGGACGCCGACGCCGTGTCCTTCAACCCGCTGGGAGACACGCTGGACCCCGCTGCCGCGCTTGACCAGATCTGTCTGCTTCTAGAGTCCGGAAAGAACGTCTGCTCAACTGCCCTCAGTGGTCTCGTGTACCCACCGACTATGAATCGTCACGGGATGAAGGACCGGCTCGACGCGGTGTGCGAGAAAGGCGGCGTCTCTTTCTATGCAACCGGTGTGAACCCGGGCTTCATGATGGAGGTGTGGCCAATCGTCCTCGGCCGGCTGTCGCGGACGGTCGACACCATCTACATGACCGAGATGGTCGATATGTCTCGGTATACGTCGGAACAAGTGCTGCTCACGCTTGGTTACGGCAAGAAGCCGGAGGACATGAGTTTCGAGCTCGGTTTCGAACACACGCGTGAGTTCGCGTACTTCGGCTCGATTCAGATGATCGCTGAAGCGATGGGGCTCGAAATCGATGATGCGACATCGGCTTGGGAGGGGTTTGCTGTCGACACGCCCATCGTTACGCCGATCGCGAGAGTCGAACCTGGGCAAGTGGGGGCCGTCCGCGTCATGGTCCGGGCTTTCAGCAAGGGCAAGTTGCGGATTGAAAGCAAGATGCTATGGATGTTGGGCAAAGACGCCGCCCCGCATGATTGGCCCTATGGCGATGGGGCTTGGAGCATCCGGATCGAAGGCGACCCAGCCATAGAGACGCGCATCGACACCAGTACAACCTACGATGCCAGGCAGACAGATGTACTCATGACCGGGGCGCACGCCGTCAACGCGATACCGGCGGTTGTCGCCGGGCCGGTCGGCGTCCTCACCCACCTGGACCTGCCGTTGTTCACCGGCAGGTTCTCCGAGTGACGATGCAATCGGGCTGGCCGAGGTGACACTTTCAAGCGCAGCCATCGAATGGGTCCAAAAATGCTGTGGTGGAAAGGTCGTCGATGTTGAGCAGCAGGTCCGATGGCGTACCCACCACTTCTTGACGGTCGAACGTCCCGATGGGCGGATCGAGGTGTTGGTGCGCTCCGAGCGGCAGGGCATCTACGCCGCCTCATCATTCCAGCAGCACTTCGATATTGCTCATGAATCTCGCGTCTTGAAGGCTCTGCAGGGCCATCCACTGAAGGTGCCGCGATTCTTCGACTACAGCGAGGAACATGGCGCGATTCTGATGGAGCGGGTGAAGGGGACGAACGAGCTGTCCGACGCCCCGGACGACGCTACCCGTGAGCGAGTGATGCTCGAGTACATCGACCAGCTCGCCCTATTGCACTCATTTGAACTAGAGAAGATGATGCTGTCGGGATTGACGATCCCGTCCACGCCCGACCAGATTGCTTTCGGCGGTCAGTTCGGTTTCGTGGAGAACGACTTTCAGCAATGGAAGGTCTACCTTCGCCCGGAGCCATTGTTGGAGCTTGGAATTTGGTGGCTGCACGACAATGTTCCGCAGGGTGATCGTCGAGTGACTTTCGTCCAAGGTGACACAGGCCCCGGCCAGTTCATGTATCACGACGGACATCTGACTGCGCTGATCGATTGGGAGCTCGCACATATCGGCGATCCGATGCTCGACCTGGGTGTTATGCGGATGCGAAACATGCTGTATCCGACGGTTCCCCTGCAACAGCCGATTGCCCACTACCAGAAGGTGAGTGGCTATCCGATCGACTGGCAGGCCCTAAGTTTCTACACCGTCGTGGCGATGCTGCTTACACCAATCGGCCTCTCGACAATAATGCAGCGACCAACCGCCCATCTCGAACCCGTCTTTCCAGGATTCGGATGGAATGCCACGTTGCGGCGCGGTCTGGCTGACGCTCTCGCCGAAGCAGCCGGCATCGACATTGACCCGCCGGATCTCCCGCAGGCACCTGCCCCCGAATGGCCGACCCTCATGGACTATCTCGTCGAATACCTCGAGGTAAAATGCGCTCCGGTGGTTACGGACGCGGCGGGCAAGTTCGAGATGTCGGCAGCGACGTCGATTGCGCGTGCGATCCAACGCGAGTCACGGATCGGACAAGCACTTCTCGACGAGGATCTAGACGACATGGGCAGCGTGCTTGGTCGGAAGCCAACAGACCTCGAGGAGGGTACGGCGCAGCTTAATAGCATGGTTGCGGACGAACCGGCGAAACGCTTCGATGAGCTCGTATGGCTGTTCGCTCGAATCGAACGCCGCCGCGAGTACCTTCACAAGCCAATGATGATCGCGCAGGAATCTGAGGCCTTTGAACGGCTCGTTCCCTAACGCGAGAGCTGGGTCCGCTACTCAAACGACGTACGTCCTCGCGCGAGGTCGAAGGGTGCCATCACCATCTTCAGCACTTCGGGGGTCAACATCCCCCCGGTGTACTCACCCCAGCACCATGATCGAGCAGGTATGTTGCCGGACGAACAGTCCGTCACCTGCCCGAAGTAGTGGATTGGGCTCGCGCTTCTATCGAAAGTGAAGACGTACGAGTCTTTTCCAATCGATGCCGAAAGCTCGGTCATCTGTCCGTCCTGATTAAAGGTCGGTGTAGCAACGATGTCGTCGTGCGCCGTCGTCACCCCGTTCTTAACCTGGTATCCGGGGCCGAACGCAATGTCATCGCGGCCTTGCCAGAATGACCCGCCGCCCCACTCGCCGTCCTCATGCTGGTGGAGCCACGAGAACCAAAGCCCCTGAAGGGAACTCGCCACCGGTAGCTCCGGATACACCCTACCGTCAGGGCCGTACGCATAATCCTGGTGAAGGTAACCCGACACCTCGGTTCCGTTGACGGTGCCCGTTGCCTTAAGGAGTTCGTGGCGGTAGTAAACCTCGTCATGCAATCCGTCTTGCTTCGGAACGTGGACGATGAATACGTCGCTCGCGTTCTTTCCGTGGATCTCCCAGCGCCCGGTGGCGTCATACCAGTGCAGACCATCGGCGTTGCGCTCGAATCGACCGCTGTAGTAGCTCAGCTGAACGAGCTCATCGGAATCGACCAATTGCATTGGCTCGAACCAGTCGATCGACGAGTACTCGGGGAACAAGTGTGGGGGGTTGGGGTCGAATCTGTCCGGTATGGGTTTGAATCCGGTGACCGGCGAGACCACGTGCGTCATACCGACGAGAAAGTCGTCAGCGCCTCGTAGGCCCCAATAGCCTTGACCGGCGGCGTCCGTAACCACCGCGCCGAGCCACATGCCCGCAAGTCCTACGTCAGGGCCGGGAACCCAATCGCGACGATAAAGATCATGCGACGCCGGCTCCACGCGCACCTCGAAGTCGACTGAATCTGGCATGCAAACTCCTCATCTTGGCCACGCGGTGGACTCGGCCAGCTCCGTCGATTGATTGCCGGCACGGATCAGCATACGACATGGACCAATTATTTGGTTAGAGTCGTTTAAGTCCGATAGCAATTGATTCGCGCGCTAAGTTGTGGCCGTTACGGCAACTGCGGACCTGTAGCAGAGGACTCCGCCACCGAGGCAGCGCACGGGAAATCTCGGCTGTGACGGATACCCCTTTGCTTTCGTCGTCGAGATCGCGTGCGATTGTGAGTCAATGCCATTAGGCGCTCCAGCGAGGACCGCAGTTCATTTTCCATCAACGCGCGGTCCAGCCGCCGTCGACGAGGATTCGTTGGCCGGTGATGTAACGGCCAGCCTCGCTGGCCAGTAGCAGTAGCGCACCATCGAAGTCCGCGGGCTGACCGTGCCGTTCAAGCAACGTATTGCGCAGAATCCAATCCTGTACCTTAGGCACGTTAATCACTTCACCCGTGATCTCGGTCTCGATAAACCCTGGGGCAAGGCTGTTGATGCGGATTCCGTACCGGCTCCACTGCGCGGCCCACTCACGAGTTAGTGATTCCATACCGCCCCTCGTCGCCGCGTATACAGCCTGGGGAAAGCGGCCGATGCCCACCGATGCGCCGATGGAGGTGATGTTAATTATCGAGCCGCTGCCCGCAGCTTTCATTCCGGGAAAGAATCTCTGCGCCAACAGGATCGGCGCTTCGACGTTGACAGCCATCGTGCGGCGGATGTCCTCGTAGGTTTCGTCCTCCGCCTTGACGCCGACAGCGATGAAGGCCGCGTTGTTGACAAGTATGTCGACGTGCCCGTCGAACGCCACCAGACACGTCCCAGCGGCATCGGCGGTTGCGTCGCGCTCGGCGAGATCCGCGGAGATCGATAACAGACGGCCTGTGGACATGGCCTCCTCGTCGAGCAGCGTGGGTCGCCTGGCGATGGCGGCCACCCGTGCAACCGCGAGGGCAAGTGTCCTGGCCAACCTGGCGCCTATCCCGACACTGGTACCTGTGACCACGGCGGTCCTGCCCGACAGGCTAAATAGATCGCTGTCACCGGTCATCAATCAGCTCCTCCGCGCCGCGCAGATGCCGAAACAAATTGCGTACCTTAGTCGGTCGTCTTGATGACAGTGAGCGGCAGCACGATTACGAGCCACTGATTGACACCGCAGCCTCCGCTCGGCCCCACCGTTCGGTCCCAGCCGGTGAAACTTTCGGGAGAGCTGGATGTGCGGTAGAACTTGTGCTCCTGATCACCGTAGGTTGTCCGGCCATCACCACAGGGTTGCCAGTTCTCGACGCGATGGACGACGATCCAGAGCCCGGAATTGCATTTGAGCTCAGCACGCCATCCTTGGTCACTGATCACCTCTCCGCGACACCTTTCGACGTTGTCGCAGGCTGAGGTGACTTGCCAGTTCGCCACCACGGTGGCCTCGTCCTTGAACACTTCGCGAGTTTTGGCCCAGTTGCCGTCAGACGTGGCGGTGAACGTCCCGTTCAGCGGTGCATCGCACGACATGGCGAACGCGAGTTGCGCGGTGAAAACCCCTGAGACAAGGAAAACGACAGTAGCTGTGGCCGTGGTGAGCGCCTTCCTCAAGAACATGAATCACCTCCTTAATTCTCTAGCGCACTCAGCCCGCAGCCAGCACAAGCTCTTGCCACGTTCTTGGTTCACCGTGGTGGGCCAGGTTGAGATCTTGGTAGACAGTTCCTCCCGGGGCCATGTACTTACCCGTGCCGGGGTCGTACTGCGCAGTGGCGACTGGCGTGCTTGTACCGACGCCACCATCCGTGTAGCCGTTCGGAGTCGCCGTTGTCGGTGCCGGGACGCTAGTGCCCGACGGTGTAGGCAACGGCGCATTAGGGGGAACCGGCGGCGGACCAGTCGTCGGCTCCGGGAAGGGTGCTGCGGGCGGCGTTCCTTCGGGTGGGCCATAGATGTTCTCGCCAGGGTTGACGCGCGGGTCGAGTGGAATTCCCTGGGCGACAAGATTCGGGTCGAAGGGATACGGTCCGACTGTATGCGGCCGTTCCGCCACAGGCTCGAATGGTTTGTCGCTGTCGCAGATTTGGACTGTTGGCGCTCGCTTACCGGGGTGCCCCATGCAGGGGTAATTCCGTGCGCCGCGAACACTGAGGGGAGAATCCTGTGGCAGCTTGCAGTACAGCCCATCGGGCGTGTCGGCTTCCGTCGTGTCCTCGGGCGCTCGCCAGGCGCTTGGCGGAAGGAATCCCACCGTGCAAGCTGGTGGATCACTGATGGTGAGCCTGAAATCGCCGGTTGGCAATCCGGCCAAGTTGTTGAAGGGCGCGTTGGAGGTGTAGAAGGCGGTCAAAGGAGGGAGCAGCACCAACACCTGTTCCAGTGACGGATGGTATGTGACGGCAACCTGCCCGAGCGAGGTGAGATTTGCAAGCAGGATCGGCAGAGTCGGCTTTAGCTGATCGAGAAGTTTGGTAGCTTCGTCGAGCGCTCCTGGGCCTGATTGCATGATTGTGCGGATCTCACCGTCGTTGGCCACCATCTGATCGGTGACCCCAGCGAGATTCCTTGACCACTGCCGTATTTCGTCGGTCGTTGTCGCTTGCGAATCGAGGAGCGGTGCGCTTTGTTCCATCAGATCGCGTGTCTGTTCGGATACGCCGTTTAGCGCGGTCGCAAAGCGCTCGGAGGAGTCAAACAGCGAACCGAGATCGTAGCCCGCGCCGTCGAGTCCCTTGGACGACTCATTCAGAAGCTCGCCGAGCCGATCCTTCGGGATGCTGCGAATGAGTTCGCTCACTTGGTCGAGCATCGGACCCACGCGCTGCGGCACGCTCGTGTTCTCTTGGGTGATCACTGATCCATTTCGCAGAAAGGGCCCAGCGTCGGTACGGGGCCGCAATTCCACGTACTGCTCTCCTATGGCCGATACGCTGCGAACCTCTGCCTCCAGATCTACAGGGATCTGAGGCGACGAGCTTATGGACAGCTTCGCTTCGGCGCCCCGCTCTGTCGGCATTACCGACAGCACCTTGCCTACTTCGGTGCCGCGATAAGTCACGTTCCCGAATCGGTACAGGCTCCCGGTGTTCGGCAGTTCCAGCGTCACCGTGATCCGTCCGATTCCGAGCATGGCTGGCGCTTGCATGTACAACAGCACCATCGACGTGATTCCGGCGAATGACGCGATGCCGAAGATGATGAGCTGTATGCGAACAAAGCGGCTGAGCATCATCCACCTCCGGAGCCAGAGTCGGCTGATGGGACGGGCGGCAGCGCGGACGGAGGGGGAGGAGCTGGCGGTGTTGCGCCTTGAGGCGGTGGTGCGATTCCAGCGGCCAGTGGATTGGTGTTGTAGTACTGCTCGTATCCGGGGTCACCTGGGGCCGGTACGAGCTGCGCGCCCTCTTGCCCCCACCGAGTTCCTAAGAGTAGACCGCGTTTGAGGCGGGGAACCGTGATGTCGAAGGTCGCGAACAGATTCATGTAATCGCCGCGCAGTCCTCGGTCGATGAGGTTTTGGGGCAATGGATACGTAAAGGCCAATTGAAGGGCCTTGTTGAGCTCGGGTCCGACATCGGCGAGGCTGCGGATCGTCGGGTCCAGGTTCTTGAGATTGGCGACGAGGTCCGCTTTGCTGTTGAGAACGACCTCGGTGGCGGTGTCGCTGAATACACCAAGTCGCTGCAGTGCCTGAGTTATGTCGGGACGTTCTTGAACCAGGACCTCCAGTCCCGGCGGGATGCGACGCAGGGCCTGGGTGAGAACGTCGTCCTGGTGATTGAAAGTTATGGTGAGGCGATTCAATTCCTGCATCGCCGAGACGATGTCCGCGCGTTGAGCATCGAACGTGCCGATGAACCGATTCAGGTGCGTCAGCAGATCTCGAAACTGGCCCTCGTTGCCTGAAAGTGCGGTGTTCAAATTGCCGATGATGTCACCGATTTGACCGAGTCCGCCGGCATTGACGAGCGCTGACAACGAGGCGAGCGTCTGTTCAGTAGAAGGATAGGTATACGACTCGTCGAGGGGTATCGTGGCGCCTGGATCGAGCCGCCCGTCCGGCTGCCTTCCAGCTGGCGGGTCCAACGCGAGATGACTTGATCCGAGAAGGCTTGTCTGGCCAATCGTGGCGTGAGCGTTCGCCGGAACGATGACGCCGGGTCGAACTGAAACATCGACTTCCGCATAGTAGTCCTTCACCCTGATATTCCTGATGCTTCCGACGGTGACATCAGCGATTAGCACAGGTGAATTCAGCTCGAGTGTGCCAACATTGGCGATCTCAATGTGATAAAGCGCAGCGCCGGCGCCTCGACCTTCAGTACCCGGAAGGGCGAGCGAGTTGACTCCTTGAAACGCGCACCCGCCGATCAGCAGCACACAGGAAAAAGCCAAGACGGATCGCAAAAAGCCAGTGCCGATCATGACGGGGGGCTCTCCTCGGCAGGCACGACGGGGGGTACAGGCGGTAGCGGGGACGGCGGCGCATCCGGTACGGGTTGCTCTGCTGGTAGCAACATGTCAGAGACGGTGGGTACTGGAACGGAGTCCGGAGGGGGCTGCGCCCCAGGCATCAACTTGGGGTCGGTGTAGATAATGCTTTCCGGACGCGGTGCCTTGGCCAAGAAGGGGTTCATCGGGATAGGAATGTTATTGAAACTCATGGTGTTCAAGGCCGGCCCGAGATACTGGGCGCAGAGTTTGCCAGTCTCGGCAGCTGTCACGTTGGCGACCGCTGTGACAGCTGAACATAGGAACTGCACCGGATTCGACATGTTGTTGAAGACGAAAGCCCCTGATGCTCCCCCTAACTGAGGATCAAACATGTTGTAGGCGTTGGCGAGAGCGTTCGGGGCGACGTGAAGCACGTTCTCGAGGTCGATTCGGTGGTCGACTAGCGTCTGGGTGACGTTGGCGAGCCGCTGCACCTGCTCGCTCGTCTTGTCCCGCGTCTCGGCGACAAATTGCTCAATGTCTCCGGTCGCCCTGGCGAGATTGGTCAGGGCAGCGTCGAGTTCGGTTCGACTGCCGTCGATGACGCTACTGAGTGTCGCCAACCGATTGTTGAACTGCACGATCTGCTGATTGCTGTTCTGCAGCGCGGATACGAATACCTGGAGGTTCTTCAGAACGTCGACGATGTTTCCGCTGCCCTCCGACAGGATTCGTCCAACGCCCGACAGTTCTGAGATGGTGTCGCGTAGCTTATCTCCGTTGCCCGCCATCGCGTTCGCCGCACTGTCTATAAATCGGCCCATCGATGTGGTTGTGGCATCATCGCGTGGTCCCAAATCCGTTGCCAGTCGCATGAGCTGGTTCTTTACCTCGTCCCATTCGACGGGCACAGCCGTACGGTCGATCGGAATAACGGCACTGTCAGGCAATACCGCGGTACTCGGCTTACTAGGCGGCGCCAACTGTATGTATCGCGCGGACACCAGATTTGGCGCGACAATCACGGCTGTCGAGTTGTCAGGAACGGGTACATCGCGATCGATGTGCATCTGCACCTTGGAGTAAGTTCCCGATGGGTCAATGGCGAGGATCTCGCCAATCGCGACGCCGGCGACGCGCACCTCATCACCCGGATAGATCGCAGTTGCATTCGTGAAGATCGCGGTGATGGTTTTCGGCGCGAAGACTGTGCTGCGAATGACCTGAACTATTCCGCCGGCCAGCACCAACATCAGTACCCCGGCGAGGATTCTTCGGCTCAGCGTGTTGTTCATCAGCGGTGTCCAGGTGGATTCCCGTTGCGCGGGAACGGCAGCAACGCCCTTGGCATGTTCGGGTCTCCCGCTCTGAACCCAAAGGCGTAGTCGTAGAAGGGCTGAAGTATCTGGCCCATAACGAGGTTGGGAACGTAGCCGTTGTAATAGAAGCCGCTCGAAACAGTTTCACCAAGCGTGATCTGGTACTTCGCTAGGGCGGGCAGCGCCTCCGCGATACTGTCCTTGTTGCGCTCGAGTACCTCGGTGACCGAGTTCAGCCGGTCGAGTGTTGGCGCGAGTTCGTCACGGTTGTCCTGGACGAGCCCGGAAAGCTGGTCTGCCACGACCGAGGTATTGCCGAGAAGGTCGACAATTGCCTGACGGCGCTCAACCAGGACCTCAAGAAGATCATTCGCATTGAGTATCAGGCGATTTACTTGCTGACTGCGCTCGCTCAAAATACCCGTCACGTCAGCGGTGTCAGCAAGCAGTTGATCGAGCGTCTTGTCGCGTCTGTTCAGGGTTCTAGACAGCCGGGTGAGACCGTCGAACATCGGCGCGACCTTAGGCGCAATCTGATCGATCGTCGTCGACAGGGTGTCGAGGGATTGGTTAAGCGCGGCCGTGTCGGTGGCCGACGTGTTGCGGGTGAGCTCGCCGACGGCATCCGTGAGCGAGTACGGCGACGACGTCTTCGACACCGGAATGATGTCGCCCGGGCTGAGGCTATTCGTTCCCGACGGATCGAGAACCAGCACCCGTTCGCCGAGCAGCGTACCTGTCGTGATGTGCGCAGTCGTGTCCGATCCGAGGCGCACCTTTCCGTCGACCTTGAATGTGACCAGCGCCTCCAGACCCTGCAGGCCGATCGCCGTTACGCTGCCGACCTCAACACCAGACACCCTGACCTTGTTGCCCGTAATAAGTCCGCCTGCTTCGACGAATACCGCTTGGTAGTCGAGTTGGGTGGCCATCGACCAAAGTCGTTCGGGTTGTAGGCCCACCGCCACGATGAGCACCGCCAGGACTATGCCGATGAATCCCGATCGGACTAGGCGTTTACCGCGATACCTCGACATCATGGTTCGCCGCACCTACCCCCTTCTTGTTTGAACATCGGAAACTCAACGGTGCGACCTTGTAGGTCAGATACGCGGAATGCCAAGGAGCACATGTAGTAATTGACGAAGCTGCCGTAAGCCCCAATCCGATTGAGCTTGCGGTAGTTTCCCGGAGCCAGCTTGATCGCGGTGTCAAGCCGGTCCTTGTCTTGCTCGAGCAACGGCGCCAGCCGATTCAATTGATCCACGGTAGCCGCAAGGGGAGGCCGCGCCTCGACGAGCAGGTCTGCCATCGCAGATGTGCCCGTGGCGAGGGAGTCGATGGCCTCACTGATGGGATCGCGGTCTGCGGCCAGGCCGCTGACGAGGCTCTCCATCCGGTCTATGGCCGTGGAAAAGTTGTCACCATCCTTCGCGACGACAGCGAGAGTGGCTCTGAGGTTGTCGATTACGGCCTGTACCGTTTCGCTGTTGTCGGCCAAACTGCTTGTGAATGAGGCTGTCTGGGACATTAGCGAATCCATCGTCTGGCCCTGGTCCTGAAATATCGAGATCAACGACGCGCTGAGCGCGTTCACGTCCTCGGCATTCAAGCCTCGAATCACCGGCTTCAGGCCGCCCAGCAAAAGTTCGAGATCGAGCGCGGGAGCGGTTCGCTCGACCGGAATCTCCGATCCTGGCGGGAGTAGCTGGGTCTGTCCCGGGCCGTCGACCAGTGCGAGGTAGCGGTCGCCGACAAGGTTGAGGTAACGGACGACCGCACGCGTGCCAGCGGTGAGCTTGACATCGGTCTCAGCGTCGAACTTCACGCGAACTCGGGTGTCGTCGAGCAGAGTGACGCTCTCAACATTGCCGACTCGCACACCCGCCATCCGCACAGAATCACCATCGCTGAGGCTCGAGACATCGTCGAACAGAGCCGAGTACGTCGTGGTCGATCCAGAGCGGAACTCGCTGAAGGTGAGGAACAGTCCGGCAGTGAGTAGAACCATCACGCATGCGAAGACTCCGAACTTCACCACGGTCCAGGCGAGCCCGTGCCTGCTCATCCGGGGTGTCCGATGTCCGCGGTGTTCCTCGGAGGGCCGTCGATATGCCCGAACAGGAACTCCTTGAGGCCCGCGCTGTTAAGCATGATTCCCTGGTTCATGTACTTGAACGGATTGCTCCCCGTATCGGCGACCACATAGCGAGGTCGGCCTTCGAAAGGCAGTGGAAGATCGCCGCATTGGGGTCCTCCGAGCGCAGCCACTTTCGGTAGATCACCGGGGAAGCGGTAGCGTTCTACGCCAAACGTCAATCCGGCCAAGGTTTCTACACCAGGGTTCTTCGGCGGGGTGGCATTGAACATGACGATCATGGCCTTGAGCTGACAGGTAAGCGCCGCGTTGTACTCGTTCGTCAGGTCGGTCGTCGGCACCATCAGCCGAAGCACTTCCTCCAGCGGTTGTCCGTTGTGTTCGAGGACATCGGCGCCGACGTGGGCGAGGCCGGTGCTAGCTAGAAGCAAGGCATCGAGGTTGTCACGTTCCGAGACGATGGTGTCGCTGATCTGCGTTACGTTGCTCAGCAGTCCGACGAGATCGGGTGCTGCATCGGCATATGCCGCCAGCACTGCGGGTGCATCCGCGATGCTGTCACTCAACGCGGGAAGGGCTGGTTCTGTCACCGATAGGAAAGTGTTCAGGCTGGTCAGCGTCTGTGCGATCTTGTTGCCGCGTCCGCTAAGAGCCGACCCCAAGGCGCTGAGGATGTCGTTTAGCTGGTCGGGTCGCAGTTCGTTGAAGAGCTCGCTGAGTCGTTCGAAGACGGTGTTGATCTCTACCATCACATGGCGCGCGTCAATGACTTGCCCGGGCGAAATCCGTGCTGCTGATGGGTCGTTTGGTTCGATGAGCTCGATCGACTTCGCGCCGAAGACTGTCGATGATGCGATCTCCACGAGCACGTTCGAGGGTACGAGGTCGACGAATCCCCGATCGAGACCCACCTCGATCGACGCGGTTCCGTCGTCCCGCGAATCGATGCGCTTCACTTGGCCTATCTGCGCACCGTGCAGTTTGACCTTTGCATCGGGATTCATTACGAGCCCAGCCCGTGGGGCAAGGACAGTGAAAGTCAAGTCGTCGTTGTACGAGTCGTTGAACAAACTCAACGCGATCGCGACCACGGCGACAATCGCAACGACGAGAGACAGGCCTGCCAACGGCCGGAGGAAGCGAAACTGGCTCACGTGGCTCGCAGGGGCGTCGACTTGAGGCGGACTCCGATGGTCGTCAGCGCGAGAACCGCCGATCGGAAATTTACATTGCCGGTTGTTAGCCGCACGGTCACCCCCTCGTCGACGACACTGTCCCCTGACGAAGGGGACTTTACGACGGAACGAATAGTTGGTCAACATCAGATCTGATTGCAGACTTGTCTGTGCATCGCCCATTATCGGGGCAAACGTGCACATCTGAACGGTTTTTGGGATGTTTGCGGCTCGACATGCCGAATTCGGCTGAGATGAACCAATGATTCGGCCAGGGGCGTCCCGTTAGTCAGCTACCCGCGTTGAAGTTGATCTGACCTCGCAGGTCACACGGGATAGCTGACTTCGGTGAGTTCCTCGGACCTCACCCACAACCGCTGTTGCAGCGTTTGGTCGTGCGATTGCGATGCAGGCTGAACAACCTCTGGATATCCTCGGAACTCGCCTGGGCCTCTCGGTCCGAAGTACTGGCCGCCCAGTGCGTCCGGATCTGTCGCTGCGCGCAAAGGCGGCAGAGCACCCTTACGAGCTGATTGCAGAACAACCGGGCCGAGGACTGCCCAGCCATAGCGGAGCAATTTTGGCGCTTGGCGAGCGAGTCCTGTATTGGCGAGACCCGGATGCGCCGCCAGAGCACTTGTGGTGGTTGTTTCGAGGCGACGGTTCAGCTCGAAAGTGAACAGCAAGTTCGCCAACTTCGATCGCCCGTAGGCGACGACCGGGTCGTAGTCGCGAAGACAATGCAGGTCGTCGAAGTCGATCACTGAGCGGGTTTTGTGACTTGGGCTGCTGATCGTGACCACGCGCGACCCGTCAGTGAGGAGCAGGTGGTCCATCAGGAGACCGGTCATCGCAAAGTGACCCAGATGGTTGGTCCCAAACTGCGTCTCGAATCCGTCCGCGGTCAATCCTTGTGGGGTGAACATGACACCGGCGTTGTTGATCAGCAGATCGATGCGTGGTTCGGAGGCTTTGATCTCGTCGGCCGCTTCGCGGACCGACCGGAGGGAAGTCAGATCCAGCTTCTGAAGCGTCAGTGCCGCATCAGGAAATTCTGAGGTTATATGCGCGCATGCTCGCCTTCCTCGCTCAAGATCGCGGACAGCGAGAATGACGCGGGCACCCTTGCCAGCCAGGGCGGCAGCGGTAGATAGGCCGATACCGCTGCTTGCACCTGTGACGATTGCGATCCTGCCCGTCTGGTCAGGAATGTCATCGACTGTCCACTTCGTCATGGTGCGGGGGATCCTCCTCGATCGGGGGGGTTGCGATCAGAGCCTATTCAGCCGATCATGACCGATCAAGCCAAATATTTGGTCAATATTCTAGCGACTTGACCAGGCTCGATGCTCCGGATCGTTGACGGCGAGCGACGTGCGCCGTTAACGTCAGCGCGAACACCGCGGCGTTTTTCGGCGTCAGTCGGGTGAATTGGGTTCTCGCAGCCGGGAGGAAGCGTGGCGAAATTGCCTACAGCGGAGCGTGATTCCAATGCCATCGCGGCATCTCGACACTCGTGGTCGACGACGGTCGTGGTGGTCCTGGTACTCGCCATCGTCGTGTTCTTCACTTATCACGCACGCACAGGGGCTGTTTCGGACAGAATCCGCAACCCCGACGTATCAGGGGCGCCACGGCCCGTCGAATACCTGCTCGGCCTAAGTGGTTCCACCTGGGCGACTCTCGCTCAGGTAGGCACGCTCATAGGGATAGTTGCCGCCTTGATCGTGTTCATCATCGCTTGGCGTCGACGCCCTGGGCATCCCGTTCTTTTGATGGCCATAGTGACAACCCTGATCATTTGGCTGGATCCCGTCACCAATTGGGCTCCGTACGGCGTATACAACCCTCAGGTGTGGCACCTGCCAGAGGATTGGCCGCTGGTATCGATCTCTCCGACCGTGCAGCCGTTTGTGGTGCTCGGTTACGCCGCGTTCTATCTCACGCCCTATTTTCCGGCGTCCTGGATATTGCGAAGGCTGCAAGCGCGCCGCCAACCCGACTCCTTTGTATGGCGACATCCACTGATCAGCCTCGCATTGATCATTCTTCCACTGGGTTTTGCACTCGACGCCATGCTCGAAATTTCTTCTGTGCGAACCGGTCTCTACATCTACTCTCAAGTTGTCCCATTCGGCTCCGTGTTCGTGGGGACGCCTTTTCAGTTCCCGCTGCTATGGGTGTCGCTCGGAGTGGCACTGGTGATGGTGCCGGTCGGGGTGCTGCTCTACGTCGACGACACAGGCAAATCGGCCGCTGAGAAGTTGGCGCATCGAGCGCGAATCTTCCCCAGCCATCCCAGGATAGGCACCTTCGTCGTCATGCTCGCGATCATGAACGTCGTCTATTTCGGTTATATCGTGGAGTTCACAATCATTCGATGGGCGAACGCTGCCACAGCTGTTGCGTGCCCATGGCCCTATCCCGAGGCGAAGGTCTATGACCCCCAGGGGCTCTACGAGAAGAACGGGCAGTCCGGACCGTATTCTGCCGGCATTCTCGCGGGCTGGGCCACGGGACAGGCTGACGGACGACCACAGTATCCGCGACCTGCTAACGGTGGCCGCTGCGGGTCCGAGTCCAGATAACGACCACGTGCCGCGTATCGATGCCCTAGCGGCGAACAGCTGTGCCGCGCAACAAGAAGTCGCGAGCAAGGAGTCGGGCCGATTGGTGCCCGACGCTGTCGAGGATCGTGTCGGGTATCCACATAACGTCGACGACACACCGGGCGAGCGCTTCGAGCGAGCGAGTTTCCACCCGAAGTTCTCCGGACCGCTCGCCCTCTGAGAGAACGGATTTTATTTGGCGAATCCGAGTCGCAAACGATTTTCCGGGCGTCGGTGCATTGGGCGGTGACTGCCGCATCCAAGCCAGCTGAATTCTGAACTCGTCGCTGAACCTGTCGAGAACGTTGATGTTGATCCATATCAGAGCGTCGAGCTTCTCGACAGCTGTTGAATCCGACTTGAGCACGGCGTCCCAGCCGCCGCTGACCTTGTCGTCGAAACCGTGCATCACTGCCGTCAGCAGTTGTTCTTTCGACTTGATCAACCGGTTGAAGGTCGCGGCACTCAGGCCGGCAGCCGCTGCTATGTCCCGCGTGGTGGTCAGCTCGTAGCCTTTGCGTCCGAACTCGGTCCGCGCTACCTGGTAAATGTGCGCCATGCGGTCATCGCTGGCCTGGACCTTGTCTGCACTGACCCAGCTGCTGATTGCCTGATCTGCGGCAGCGAGGGCGGCTGAGCTGTCCAACGCGGCGTCTGTCGGCGGTTTCGTCGCCACTCCACCGAGAATGATTTGGCAAAGGGTGTCCGCCGTCTCCTCTGCGGTTGCCCTGTGCCGAATGACATCGAGGCCCACGTGAAGCATCGACTGGCAGAGACGATCCGCCAGGATCGGTACCTCGACATCGGCCCTGAGGTACTGATTCAACCGCGCGGCACGTAGAGCCTCCAGCATGGCTTCGAAAATCTTCGTCGGCTGGCGCTGCGCCAGAGACAACAGTTCCCTGTGAGTGCCTGGAATTTCGTAGAAGGACATCTGTAGTGCGGCGCGATTGTTGGCCGCGCACTTCGCGATCGCGGTGCACAGCTCCCCGACCACCTCACGGGGTGCGCGCTCATCGGGCGCCTGCACTCGTTGAAGTGCTTGTTGCCCGACAATGTCCAGATCGGAGTGGAACTTGCGCAACAGCTCGACGAAGATCGCTTCTTTGGAGTCAAAATGGTGGTACATGCTGCTTGGCAGAATGCCCGCTGCATCGGCGATCTGATTGAGGGAAGTCTTGAGGCCGGAGGCGGCGATCACCGAGCTCGCAATCTCCATAATCTCAGCGCGCCGCGTGTCATCGCCTACTCCCGACGGTTTGGGTCGCGCGCGTGGCATAGACCGCTCCGACGTAGCGGTGCCCCGCACCGTCCGCCGTCCGCCGTGTCCGACCGAAGTACCCACGAGTCTCTCCGGTTAGCCGGTGCGCTTACGGGCAAGAACGATCAACCGGCTTGCTCGAGCTGACACGCAATCCGGTCCCGTTGCCCTGTTGGATCGCAGTAGATGGCTCTCGCCGATGGCTCCTGTCCTCTCCACAGGGCGACGATCCGACTCCGGCGGACGCCACCGAACCTTTGGTCAACAGTAACATCCACGACCCTTCTGGCCTGCGAGGCTAGTCCTGCGGGCTCAGTACGCCACTCGGCTCGAAACGCTCGAACGGCGGCCTCGCTGTCGCTTGCGATCCGCTAGCCGGCTGCGGCCTACGAAGGCCAGATGCCCGCCGATTCGGCCGCTGTACGTGGGTCGGGAGCGAGCCGCCCGATAGCTAGGGACAGGTCATTGACCAAATGTATGGTCCACGCTAGGTTCGTAATTGTTGTTCGCTGCAAGTCATCCGGCCCAGGTGGTTCTGAGTACGAATTCAGTGTTGCTATAAGCGGATTGGACACCGGTCGGCGGGAGCACGCCCCATGGGCGCTTATCCGACGCGATCGACGCCGGTTGGCCGAAAGGATCATCACATGCAATCACGAGCCGCGATCCTCAGGGGCGTAGGCAAGCCGTGGGAGATCTGCGACATCGAAATCGATGAACCTCGGCGCGGTGAGGTACTGGTACGAATGGCCGTCGCGGGAATTTGCCATACTGATGACCACTTCGCCACCGGTGACACTGTCCCGTCCCCGGAGATGGTCGAGATGATGCGGCTGGCGGGTATGGAGGTGCCCGATTGGTTCCCGCTGATCGGGGGTCACGAAGGAGCCGGGGTCGTTGAGCAGGTAGGTGAAGGCGTTACTTCTGTCGCTGTCGGCGACCATGTCGCAACGTCCTGGATTCCGGCCTGCGGACGGTGTCGCTGGTGTGTCGGGGGCCAGAGTTACCTCTGCGATGTAGGCGCGAATCTGTTCGCCAAGGAGATGACGACAGACGGGACGGTCCGCCGCCGGATCGGCGACGAGCCGCTTATGGCGACCACCCAGTTGGGCACCTTCTCGGAATATATTGTCGCCGCAGAGAACTCACTCGTCAAGATCGATAACGACATTCCGTTTCATGCAGCATCGCTCGTATCGTGTGGCGTGACAACGGGTTGGGGTTCAGCCACCGTGTGTGCTGGGACCCAGGTTGGTGACACCGTGGTTGTCGTCGGTGTCGGGGGCGTCGGTATGAACGCAGTGCAGGGCGCACGTACCGCAGGAGCTCGGCAAATCGTCGCAGTAGACCCCGTCGCTTTCAAACGCGAACAAGCGCCGAAATTCGGTGCGACGCACACCAGTCCATCGGCTGGCGAAGCCATCGAACTGGTCAAGGACATCACCAACGGTGTAATGGCTGACCGCGTTGTGCTCACCGCCGGAATCGTGCCTGCAGATCTTATTCCTGTCGCGATGATGCTGATACGTAAGGGCGGCACATGTGTCGTGACTGGTATGACCAAGCTGACGGACCTTTCGGTCCCACTTCTACTTGTTGAGATGGTCAATTCACACAAGACGCTCCGCGGCGCGTTGTACGGAGGCATGAACTCACGTATCGATACGCCAAGACTGCTATCCATGTACAAGGACGGCAAGCTGATGCTCGATGAGCTCGTCACCACGAGATACCGACTCGGCGACATCAACGACGCCATCGACCACCTGCGTGATGGCCGGAACATACGCGGCATCATCGATTTTGACACTACGGTCTAAGGATGTCGCCGATCGGGTCGCGCTCACCTCTGGCCGTCGGCGACGCGTTGCGATGACCGACAATGTGTCATCACCTGACGTGTTCGCACTGCCTGAAACAATGCAGATCGGTACGGTTCTCGATCCGTATCCGTATGTGGCAGAAGCTCGGCGGCGCTGCACTGTTCAGCGTGAATGGCCGATCCCCATCACACCCTCACTCACTGCGGGCAACGAAGACCAAGACGGCGCCGCCTCGTCGTACAACGTCTTGGGTTACGAGGAAGTGTCTGCCGCTTTCCGCGATGACGTCACCTATTCGTCGGCGCTCATCGCTCAGGGGGTGGGGCCCTTGTTGGCCGATACCATCGTCGCGATGGACGAGCCCGAACACCACACGCATCGGTCCATCATCTTCCAGGCGTTCCGTCCGAAGATCTTGACTCGCTGGGAAAGTGAGCTCGTGCGCCCAGTCGCCGACGAGCTGATTGACTCGTTCGCCGATCAAGAAGCTGCGGACCTGGTGCATCACTTCACATTCGCGCTTCCGATACGCGTCATCACGCGCATTCTCGGACTTCCAAGCGCGGATATACCGCGATTCCAAGGATGGTCGATCGACATGATCAATATCGGTTTCGACTGGGACCGTGGTCTGGCGGCGATCAACTCGCTTCAACAGTACTTCGCAGATCTGGTCGCACGGCGACGCCGGTCTCCGCAGGACGACCTAATCTCCGAACTGGTTGAGGCCGAGGTCGATGGCCAGACCCTCGCCGACGAAGAAATCTGTGCTTTCCTGCGACTTCTGCTGCCAGCCGGCGTCGAAACGACATTTCGGTCGCTGGGCAACTTGCTGTTCGCACTGCTGACGCATCCTGATCAAATGACAGATGTGAGACGCGATTCGGACTTGATCCCGCAAGCGGTTGAAGAAGGCTTGCGTTGGGAGTCACCGCTTTTCAATACCGGCCGCATCAGCACCCGTGAAAGTGTGCTGGGCGGAGTGGAGATACCCGCGGGCTCGGTGGTTATGCTGTTCGTAGGCGCAGCCAACCGCGACGAGTCGGTCTTCGTTGACCCGGATACGTTCGACGTTCACAGGAAGCCTAACCCCCATTTGTCATTCGCAGTAGGGACGCACGCTTGTCTCGGCATGCATCTCGCGCGTATGGAAAGCCGGATTGCGTTGGAGAGGATTCTTGAGCGACTCCCAGACTTGAGGCTCGATCCGGACGCGCCGCGACCTCAGATCGTGGGTATGCCCTTGCGTTCACCGGACGCTCTCAACGTGAAGTTCGGCCAACGGGCGAACTGATGGGCGGTCTACCCCAATTACGTTTTAACCCGCCGGTGATTCTGTGGAGCTTAAGGCTCCCTTCACGTTAAACGTCCTAGCGCCGACAACTCTCCTCTGGATGCGATTGAGCCTGCGTGACGGTCATGCCGAAGAGGGCACACAGCGGATCCGAAGGCTCGTGAAGAATTGGTCGACATCATCCGCGATATCTGGTTCGCCTCCGTCTGGGGCGCGAGCCCCGCCGACCGGAACCGGAGAGAGTTCTGAATCGAGCATGACTAGACGACGGCCGAACGCCACGGTGGGCTGCGACTGTGCGCCCGGGCGGCGACATCTAAGTGATCGAGTATCCGCCGTCGACGGGAAGTACGACTCCGGTGATATATCGCGCGGCGTCGGAGACGAGGAAGACAACGACGTCGGCTATGTCGTCGCCATCGGCGAGGCGCTGCAATGGAATTCGCGACAATACGCGTGCGCGGAAGGCTTCCTGACCTAGAACGTCGGCGGTCATCGGCGTGGCGACGTATCCGGGTGCGACGGTGTTGACGCGCACACCGTGCGGGCCGAGTTCGACCGCCAGCCCCTTGCTCAGCTGAGTCAAAGCCGCCTTGGTCGCTCCGTAGGGCACGGTGCCGGCAGCCAGTGCTCAGTCCCTGTCCCACGAGCAGGTAAGCGACCTGTGCGAACACGATGGTCCCGAGCGTGGCGGCAGGCAGTAGTCATGAGGCGCGGATTATCGGCAGCCACTGCTACGCAGCCCAGCCCGTGGGGTTCTTGCCGCGTTTTTCGACCGGCTCGGACGGTACGAGCCTGGCCCCACGCGCTGCATCGCAATCGCTGTAGTAGGCGCTGGCGGAGAATGTGGCGCTGCACTCGGACCGTCGGACCGGTCACCTGTCAGTTCAGCTTCCTGCCGCGGCCACTCCGGCACGGTCAGTTCTCCTGGTCGTCATGGGGCAGTCGGCACGTCGAGATGTCCGTTGTGGACGCCCCTCGGGCGGTGTCTCAAAACAGAGCACATCTGCGACACTCATCAACCCCCTGGGTGCCCGATGATTTCGCATGTGGTGGTGTCTCAGAAGTTCGTCTCACAGCGATGTGTCTCATCCTTCGCCCTTTGATCACTGCTGAGACGCCTCCCAGATCAAGAGGAGGTTGGCAAAAGGGCCGGCGCGGGGCAACCGCGACTGGTGGCAGTCAGTGCCCGCGCCGCGACGACGGCAGCCCACCAAGCACTTCACGGCCGCCTTCGAAGCGATCTGGGTTGCTGACGACCCCGCGACCACGCCGCTTACTCCGCGCCGGGGCCATGATCTTCTCCCTCTGGACTCGCAGCGCCCGCTCGTACACGCGGCGGTAGCCCGGGCCCTTCGCGGCCTGGCGCCCGGCCTGGTTCACGATCGCGTCGAGGCGCTGGCTGTCCTTGCGTCCGAGCTGATGCTTGACCTCAAAGGCCGTGAGCTCGTCGTGGATCAGCCGGAGCATCGCCGGCTTCCAGGCAGCAGACTGCTCCGTCGGTTCGGTGCTGTCGCTCAACCTGGACCTCCTCCGATGTGGTCAGGGCAGCGTAACCCGAGGGACCGACGTCGTGGCGATGTGGTGCCCCACAAACTGCTCGGACTTCAGCTTGCGTTTCTTCGGCGGCACTTAGGGCGTAGCACCGCGCAGTCCACCTCACCATTCGCGTGTTCCGGGCTCCGGGGGCGGGACGCGGAGGACGGCCAGCGCGGCGATGTTCCGGGTGCTGGCGCGTATCCCGGGGCGGGTGCGGTGACGTTGCTCATGGCCGAACCGCGCCACGGGCGGGCGACACCAGACACGCCAAGACTCCAGCGCCTCGAGTGACGCACGGCGACAACATTCTGTGTCTCCCGCGGGGGCCAAAACCTTTGCGCTGGTAGTCATGCACGATCCGCAGCGGTGTTTCCTGGTCGCCCCCTCTCAGGGCATTGCTGGGGAATAAAAGCTTTGCGCTAGACGTTGAGTATGGCTGTGATAAAAGGTGATTCGGATACGACCAGAGCGGCCAGCAGAGGCGCCCGCGTCGGTTATACGCGAGTCAGCACCGTTGCCCAGACCCTGGATCAGCAGAACACCGCTCTTGCCGCAGCGGGCGTCACCAAGACCTTCTCCGACACCATGTCTGGCGCGAAGGACGACCGTCCCGGCCTTGCCGCGCTGATGTAATACATCCGCGAAGGCGACACCGTCGTGGTGTGGAAGCTCGACCGGCTGGGCCGCAACACTATTCACATCTTGGAGACGGTCAAGGCGCTCACCGATGCCGGCGTCACGCTGATCTCCACCACCGACGGCATCGACTCGTCAACAGCGGCGGGGCGCATGGTGATCGGAGTCCTGGCAAGTATGGCCGAGTTCGAGCGCGAACTAGTCAAGGAACGCACTGCCCTCAAGCGGGCTGCCTCACGTGCCAGCGGCACCCGATTCGGTCGGCGCAAGAAGGTCGCTGACCGCAGCCACATCGTCACAGCCCGGCGGATGAAGGACGACGGCCACACCGCACGCGATGTCGCCAAATACCTTGGCGTCAGCCGAGCGACGTTGTACCGGTACCTCGCCGAGGAAGTCGCGTAGTTCCGGTGGGGGCAAGCTCGTATCGCCTCTACCCCCAGCGGGGGCATTGACTGACCTGCAAACCCCCCGCGGGGGCACTGCTTACCCCCGTTGGGGGCATATCCGCTGTTAAAGCGTTAAAGGAGACACTATCTCATGAAACTAACTCCCGCACAGATTGATCGGGCCGCCGGAGTGCTGTTGGGGACAGCAGCTGGTGATGCCCTGGGTGCTCCGTATGAATTCGGGCCGCCTCGCGGCCCTCAACTTGAGGTAGCCATGGTGGGGGGTGGGGGCTTCGGATGGGAGCCCGGCGAGTGGACCGACGACACCTCTATGGCGATTGCTATCGCTGAGGTGGCCGCCACGGGGGCGGACTTGCGTGACGAAGACGCTCTCGACGCCCTCGTCAGGAGGTGGCACGGGTGGTCCCTGCACGCCAACGCTGGTGGCGTGCAGACGCGGTCGGTGCTCAACCGAGCCGGCCGACGCGGCATCTCCGCAGAGACAGCGCGCACGGAATCTGCAGCGCTGCACGAACTGACTGGCCGCACTGCAGACAACGGGTCGCTAATGCGGACTGCACCATTGGCATTGGCTTACCTCGACGACGAAGCCGCCTTGGTGGAGGCTGCCCGTGCGGTAAGCGAGCTGACCCACTACGACCCCGAGGCGGGTGATGCCTACGTGCTGTGGTGTCTGGCGATCCGTAACGCCATCCTCACCGGCATTCTGGATGTACGAATCGGCCTGCAGCACATCGACCGAGACCGCCGCGAGAAGTGGGCATCGCGGCTAGATGCCGCCGAAGCGTCACAGCCTTCTGACTTCACCAATAACGGATGGGTCGTGGACGCGCTGCAGGGTGCCTGGTCGGCGATCACGATCACCCCCGTCCGGCAAGACGATTCAGCCAAAGATGTGTTCCGCGTCGATCACCTATGCCTGGCACTCGACGCGGCGGTACGTGGTGGTGGGGATACCGACACAGTCGCAGCCATCGCAGGCGGGCTGCTCGGCGCTGTCTACGGGGCCTCAGCCGTCCCCGCGCAGTGGCGGCGCATGCTGCACGGCTGGCCAGGGCTGACGACCCGGGACCTGGTGGCGCTGGCGACCCGAATCGTGAAGGCGGACAAGTCGTTGAGCTATGACGTTGATCCGATGACCGCGGTGCGGCATCCGCACGATGGCGGGGTCTGGTTAGGCAACATCGCAGCGCTGCAGACACTTCCGTCCGACGTGGCCACAGTGGTCTCAATGTGCCGTGTGCCCGAATCTGAGTTACCAGATGGGGTCGAACAGATTGATGTCCGCCTGATCGACGATGTCGGACCAGATGACAACGCCAGCCTGGACTTCGTGCTGACAGATACGACACGACTCATCGAGCAACTCCGACTTGAGGGTCGGACAGTGCTCCTGCATTGCGTGGCTGCTCAGAGCCGCACACCCATTGTCGCTGCGCTCTACGGTGCGCGGCTGCGCAACATCAGTGCTGACGAAGCTCTGAGCGCCATCACCGCAGTGCTGCCGCGGGCGCACCCGAACTTCGCGTTCCGCGAGGCGTTGCAACGCCTCGCAGTAGGGCCCCGCC
The DNA here is from genome assembly GCA_963805835.1 of uncultured Actinomycetota bacterium. GTDB lineage: Bacteria > Actinomycetota > Actinomycetes > Mycobacteriales > Mycobacteriaceae > Mycobacterium. The sequence continues at coordinate 73,098 of CAWDVX010000021.1, forward strand.
CCGCCATCCCTTCCCTCCAAGCAGCGAGATCGCACCGCTGTCTGCCCGCATCAGAAGGGCAGGCAACCGATGACTAAGAACTACGACGACGGATTCCCGTACGAACAGGCGTGGCTTGGGGTACGTGATCCGGACGATGCCGCCCGCAGCGGTGCATTTCTTTACACCTTGGGCAGCGCCGCCAGTGCGTTCAAGAAGTGTGCGGTCCAGGCAGAGGATGTGCAGATCGATGGGATCGGTCAAAATGAACATTTCCGCCGGTTGGCAGCGCGACTCGGTGCCGAGAACCCCGCCGGTTGATGGGATCAAACGCTCGGGGACGACAAATACGCGAGACGGACGACATCACCGCTAGCGCGAGATAGGCCAGAGGTCATAATCTCCGGCCTGGGCCTATCTTCGTCAATTGCGCGCA
>CAWDVX010000022.1:0-8662 GCA_963805835.1 uncultured Actinomycetota bacterium
CGCGATGTCTCACGCAGGGTGCGCCACGGGGGTTGGTCGGCGGCGGCGTTGATACTTCGGATGTTAGAGGTCTCGGACAACGACCAGGAATCACATGTGGTGGCGTGGATCCGGGGTTCGGTAATGACCTTCGCCCCTTGTCCCGACCGGCGCAGGGGGGCGACGCTCGGATGCACGGAAACATGAGGAGTGGAACCATGTACAAATTCCTCGCCGGCCTGTTCGCCGGGTTCGCCATCACCCACCTCGGTTTCGCCTTGTTCGCCGACATGAATTCTCTGGAACTCTTCGGCAGGACTTGGAGTGCCGGGTACGTGTGGGCTGAGGTCGTGCTTTACTCCGCGCTCACTCTGCTATTTGCCTATTTGGGCTGGCGAGCGACGACCTCGCGGACAACGCGCGTTTAGCCGTTCCCAGTTGGGCCTGACAGTCGTCGTGCTCCTCGCGGGTTCGACTCCCGTCATCAGCGCGATGAACTGCCCGCCGCCCGGGTCAGCGCCCGCACCACCGCGTGCATAGCCAGATCGACCTTGAAGCCGTTGTGGGTCAACGGCTGGGCACCGGCTAACGCCGCAGTGGCGGCCGCTTCGAACGGCCGCGTGCTCGGTGGGTGAGCGCGCAGCACGTCCTCGGCCGCGGGTACTCGCCACGGCGTCGCGGCAACACCGCCCAGTGCGATCGCCGCATCGGTCATCACGCCATCGCGGATCTCCAGCCCGGCCGCCCTCGAGCAGTCGCTCGCGGGAAAGCAGGAAATGCTGAGTGATCAACTCAACGCTGGTGGCAGCGACCTATCCAGGTAGACGGCCGGCGGCGCCGCCCGGAACGGCATGCCCTCGCGCTGCTCGGGCGCGCCCGGCCCGATGAGAAAGCTCTCATCGTGGGCTCCCTGCACTTTCACGTCATCGGCGAAATCCTTGACGGGACAGACGGGAAACGATTCCCGAGGAGCTAAACGACAAGGAGCACATCATGGGAGCCACGTACGCAGAGATTGTTCGGTACTGCAGGGGCTGTTGCGCTCGCGGTCACTGTGGTCGCGTGTTCGCCGGAATCGAAGTCGAATGAGGCGGCAGACAGTAACTTCACCCCACGCAGGGGAGCAGCAGCGGCTGAGCACCGCGTTCCGGTCAGCCGTTGACCATCACGCCATCGCAGCTGCTGGCGGCGACCGGCGGCCAAACGCCCGTCGCGTTCGAGAAGCCCGCCAACGGGCACATCAGCTATGGCAGTGACGGCAGCGTCGTCTACACGCCGGACGAGGGTTTCACCGGCGCCGAACAACTGACCATGACCACCACCGATGCGGTGCAGGTGTACGCCGATCCCACCGCGCCGATGGCCACCGTCGGAGACATGCCGGTGCAAAGCAGTGGCGCCGGCTCGGCGATCGCCGCGGTGCCCGGCAAGCCCGACCAGATCTACGGTCTCACCGACCGCGGCCCCAATGTCGACGGCCGCACCGACAACGAGAAGGTTGTGCCGGTCCTCGACTACTCGCCGCAGATCATCAAATACAGCCTGCAAGCGACGGCATCGCCCACGAGGAGAAGACCATCATCCTCAAGGACCCCGACGGCCATCCGCTCAACGGGCGGGTCGTCGATGTCGGCGACACCGGCGGGGAGACCATGGTCGACATCCACGGCAACCCGACTGCCGAATTCCGACCGCGGCATGGACAGCGAGGGCCTGGTGGCGCTCGAGGACGGAACGTTCTGGGTCGCCGAGGAATACGGACCGTTCGTGGTGCATTTCGACGCCGACGGCCGCGAGATCGAACGCCTGTCGCCGTACAACGGCTCACTGCCGGGCGAGTTGGCGATGCGCGATCCCAACCGCGGCATGGAGGGGCTGACCGTCACCCCCGACGGTTCCACGCTGGTGGGCGTCATGCAGTCGGCGCTGGCCACCCCCGGGATCGACGGCCGGCCCAGGAACGTGCCGCTGACCCGCATCGTCACCATCGACCTGGACACCAGGGACACCAAGATGTATCTGCTTCCGCTGGCCGACCCGCAGCACACCAAGGTACTGGTCTCCGAGATCACCGCACTGTCCAACACCGAGTTCCTGATCGACGAGCGTGACACCGAGCTGGCGCCGGACGGCAACAAGAAGATCTATGTCGCCGACATCTCGCAGGCGACCGACGTGGGGCCCAACTCGACGGTGAAAGGCGCCAGCTACGACGCCGGCGCGGGCGGTCTGTTGGTCGACGGCCAGCCCATCGAGGCGTTCGTGGGTGTGACCAGCGACGCCGAGGCGGTCGGCCAAACTGCAGTCCGCCGGCATCAGGTCGCGGGCAAGACGCTCAAACTGGATCTGAGCGGACTGCTGACCGACCTCAACCCGGAGGGCAAGTTCTTCGGGCACGACAAGGTCGAGGGCGTCGTCACACCCGACGGCGGACAGCACCCTGATCATCTCCAACGACAGCGACTACGGTCTGGTCGGCATCGATTCCGACACAGCACCGTTCCCGCTGACGCCGAAGATGCTGGCCAACGGTGCGCAGGATTCCGGAGCTTTCCTGGTCGTCGACACGGCCATGCTTCCGCCCACCACCCAGACGACGACGGTGTCGATCGACGTCGGTCGGACATCCTGAGGCGCGGGTAGGTCTCGGCGCCCGTCACCGCGCAGCGCGGCGACGGGCGCCGACTCGTCACCATCTCGACATCGCCGAAACACGAAAGGGCACGGCCATGGCCAACAACTTCAGAGTCTTTCTCGGCAGCCAGGCCGCCTCACAATCTGCAACCTGGCTGCAGTTCGTCTCGCTGGCGTGGCTGGCGGCCCAACTGACCCACAGCGGCGGCGCCCTCGGCTGGATCGCTGTCATGACTTTCGGCCCCCTGCTGGCGTTGGGGCCGCTGACCGGAGCACTCGCCGACCGCGTCGACAAGCACCGATTGCTCATCGCCGCACAACTTCTGACCGTCGGCCAGGCGGTCGCGCTCGGCGCGGTGATACTGGCCGACGTCACCAGTGTGAGGTTGGTCTACGGCCTGGCTCTCACGTTCGGCGTGCTACACGCGGTCGAAAACCCAGTCCGTCGAGCATTCTTGGCGGAACTCGTCGACGAGGAACGAATCCCGCGCGCAGTGAGCATCAACGGCACGATCACCGCCGCGGGTCGGGTACTGGGACCCCTGTCCGCAGGCGCTGTGATCGCCTCCGCGGGTATCGGCTGGTGCTTCATCATCGCGGCGGCGAGCTACCTGATCGCAGTGAGCCTGTTGACGTTGATCCGTCGTGAGGGTCTGCGCATCGCCGACGCGGCGCGGGAGCGCGGCGGGGCCCGCGCCGGTTTGCGATACGCCTGGCATGTCCGCGAGCTTCGGATCGCACTGACGCTGACCGCGGTCGTCGCCACCTTCGGCTTCAACCATCAGGTCCTCATTCCGTTGTTGGCGGAGCAGACGTTCGCCGGCGGCGTGGGTGCCTACACACTGCTGTACAGCGCCATCGGTGTCGGATCAGTCGTCGGAGCCCTGTCGGTGGCTCGGCGCGACGGGATCGATGTGCGTTTTCTCGTCGTCGCCGTCGTCGCGTTCGCCGTGTCGAACAGCCTCATCGCCGTCTCACCGAACCTCCCCTCAGCCGTGATTGGCTGCGCAGCAACAGGTTTCACCGCATCGCTGTTCGTCACCGCCGCCGTCGCGTTGCTGCAGAAGCGCTGTGCGCCTGCGATGCGCGGACGAGTGATGGCGCTGTCGGCGATGGTGGTCCTCGGAGGGCTTCCCATCGGAGGCCCGATCGTCGGCTGGATCTCTGATGTCGCCGGGCCGCGTGCCGGCGTGGCGATCGGCTCGCTGGCCGCCCTCCTCGCGGCCGCGCTCGTGGTGCGCCACCGCCCGCGGCGCAGCACGCGGACCTCGCTCCAGGCCACCTTGGAGGAGAGTGTTCTCATTCGAGCCTCATGAGCACTTCGCACGAGGTGTCCAGGCTGAAGACATGGCTGATCCTTGTGTGAATCTGTTGTGCGGGCCGCACGCTGGCGGCGTGCTGACCACCGCGATCCGCGACTGTGGAGCCGACATCGACGATCTGCGGCTGATCGACGTCCGCCCTGCGCCCGGCGGTGGGGTCCGTGCCAAGTACGGCTGCGAAGTCCGCCACCCGGACGGCAGCAGCACACGCGATGTGCTGGTCGCTGCCACCGGTGAATACGTCCCCGCGGGCGCGACCGTGGTGGCCGGCGAGCACCTCGGCCACCCTGTGGAGGTGGGGGTATGGCGCCTAGCGCAGGATCCGGGGCTGCCCGCCCTGCAGATCGTGGAGGAGCCCGAACGGCTCGGAGAGCTGTTTGCCGCAAACGGTGTTGCGCTGGCAGAGCAGCCGACGCTCGTCGTGCGGGCCTACCGCCCCGCTCAACGCGCGGTTCTGGAGGTCAGCGACGGCCGCAGTCGCTGGTACCTAAAGGTGGTCAGGCCGTCTGCGGTCGCAGGACTTCGTGGTCGCCACGATCTATTGACCGCCCGGCTGCCGGTGCCCCCGGTCCTCGCCGGAACGCCGGACGGCTTAGTCCTCCTCCCCGAGGTGCCCGGGATGTTGTTGCGCGACAGACTGATCGGTGACGCACAGCCGGGTCCTGCTCCCGCTGCGCTGGAGAAGCTGCTCGACGCTCTACCGGTCGACCTGATGCGGCTGCCGGCGCGCCGTTCGGTTCTGCAGCGTGTACCCGACAGCGCGGAACTGATGCGGACATGCGCGGAGTCCGACCCTGCCGTGCCTGCGCAGGTGGCGAACGAACTCGCGACGGGGGCAGCCAGGCTTGCCGAACGGATTCTCTCGGCTTCGTCGGCGTCGACCGGGGCGCGGGTACCGGTGCATGGCGACTTCTACCACAATCAGCTGCTGGTCGACGGGCCTCACGTGACCGGTGTGCTCGACATCGACACGACCGGCCCCGGGGAGCGCGCGGACGAGTGGGCGACGTTGATCGGCTACCTGTCGGTGCTCGGCGTATCCCATGCCGCAGCGCGGGACTACTGCGCCGAGGCGCTGGCCCACGCCGAACAGCGGGTCGCGCCGAGGGAGCTTCATGCGGCGCACGGCCGCGGTCGTGCTCGGGATGGCCACCGCGCCCTTCCGGGCCCGCCTGCCTGGCTGGCCGAGGTTCGCCGCACAAAGGCTGGCACTGGCCCGCAGGTGGCTGCACCGATGAGGAAGCACTCATCTTGGACTCCCTGCACTTTCACGTTCGGGCGAAATCCTGAAAGGGCAGGACGGACACCAGCCCGTCCACAACCACGAAAAGGAGTAGATCATGGACCGTACCCACACCTGGAAGGTGATCACCGCAGGCGCCGCCCTCACCGGGCTCGGCGTACTGGGCGCCGGCGTCGCCGGCGCTGCGCAGGACGACCTGCGTACCGGGACCACGCAGACGGTGGTCGCGATGGACGACTCGTCCTGGGATGACACCTCCTGGGACTGAGACGGCCTCCAGCCCAGAGCGACGCTTGCTACCGCGACACGGTGGCGGGCGTCGCGTTGTCTTTCAGGGAATGTCGTCCAATCGGTAACCCATCCGGCGCAGGGTGACGAACCGATCGGCACCGAGCTTGCGCCGAAGGTAACGGACATACACATCGACGACATTGGAGCCGGGATCGAAGTCGTAGCCCCAAACATGGCTCAGTAGCTGCTCACGGGACAGCACCTGGCCGGGATGGCGCAGGAACGTCTCGGCCAGCGCGAACTCGCGGGCAGACAGGTCGACGGTGCGCCCGTCGACCTGCGCTCGACGGGTTCGAAGATCCAATTGCAATCCCCCGCAGGACAACACGGTCGGCTCCACCGCACGTTCGGTCTTCAGCCGCCGCCGTACCCGCGCCATCAACTCCTCGAACCGGAAGGGTTTGGGCATGTAATCGTCGGCACCGCCTTCCAGCCCCGCAACGGTGTCCTGCACGCTGTCGCGCGCGGTCAGCACGATTACCGGGATCGGGTTGTGGTCGGCACGCAGCTTGCGCAGTACGTCGAATCCGTCCATCTCGGGCAGGCCGATGTCGAGCACCAACAGATCGAACCCGCCAGTCGTCGCGTACTCGTAGGCTGACCGCCCGTCGGCCACAACCGTGACCGCGAAACCGTTGGCAGACAGCCCTTTGTCGATGAAGCTGGAGATACGAGGTTCGTCTTCGGCCAGCAGGATCCGCGTCATCATGCTCCTCTGATCGGGATGAGGACAGTGAAGGTGGCGCCATGGCCGGGAACACTGTGCAGCCGAATTGTGCCGCCGTGCGCGACGGCGATCGCTTTCACAATCGCCAGCCCAAGACCGGCGCCGTCCGATCGCGTCCCGCCGGAGCTCCCCCGCGAGAAGCGTTCGAAGATCGTGGTCCGGTCCGCATCGTCGATCCCCGGCCCCTCATCGGAGACCCAGAAGGCCAATTGGCCGTTTTCGCGCGCTGAGCCCAGAGCGATCCGGTCGCCGTCGCTTGTGTAGCGACATGCATTGTCGGCCAACGCCAGCAGTGCCTGCGTCAGCCGCTGCGCGTCGAGCACGGCGATCCCTTCATCGACTGACTGCAGAACGAACTCGCGATCACCGAGAGCGACCAACTTGTCGAACACCTCCCGGGTCAGTGGGCCGACATCGACCAGCTTCGGCTGCAGGAACGCCGGCTGTTCGGCACGCGCGAGAAGCAGCAGATCCGACACCATCCGATTCATCCGCTCCAGTTCGTCGTCGACCAGCGCAACCGTCGATCTCACATCTTCGGGATCGGTGGGGTCAAGGACGTCGAGGTGGCCGCGCACAATCGTGATCGGTGTTCGCAGTTCATGCCCGGCGTCGTCGGAAAAACGACGCTGAGCCGACACGGCGGCTTCTACGCGGTCAAGCATCCCATTGACGGTCTGCACCAAATCGCCCAACTCGTCGCCCTCCCCGCCGCGGGCAGGGATACGTTTGGACAGATCGGTTTCGGTGATGCTGCGCGCGGTGTCGGCGGCATCGCGCAGCGGTCTCAGGATGCGGCCGGCGATGAGCCAGGCGGCCAATGCGGCGACACAGATGGTAGCGGCGCCGACCGCGAGCAGCAGCCGCGCCACCGCGTCCGCGTTCGCACGTTCCCTATCGCCGAAAAAGGCGGAAACGATGACACCTTGACCAGGGTCCCCCTTGAGCGTCACTGGCATTGCCAGATAACGGATTTCACCCACCCCGGGCTGCCGATACCGGCCTTCGACAGGCGTAGTGATCGAGGCGACGTGCTCGGTGAACGCTGGATCTCCGCCTAGCACATCGGGGGTACCGGGTTGCTGCGGGCTCTTGGCCAGGTACGCGCCGTCGACGTAACCGAGGAACACCTCGTTGGGGCGGGCGATGTTGTACGCCATGGCCTCCCGGATGAGTTCTTCCACCCCGGTGAACGGTGCCCCTGTGCCGGGATCAATTCCGGGGCCCGTCAGCTCGGCGAACTCCTGTACCTCCACCCTCAACGCCTCGTCCATGCGCGTGTTGATGGCCGACACCAGAAGGCGCCACGTCACAAAGGTCGCGATCGCGAGGGCGACGATCAGGAACAACAGCATCCAGCCAATGATCCGGCTGCGGGCGGCCGACGGCAGGATGCGCCGCCACGTCGACCGCTGGGCGGACTCGGTGGGTAGCACCGGCCGCCTCCCGCCTTCACACCGATCGGTCATCTCGTTCATCCGGGTCCTGAGGAACGTCATCATCGCAGCTCGATCCACCCTTTGCGGCCATGATCGAGCAGACGCGGCGCCGAACGATCAAGAACAGTCCTTCATGAAAGCGCTCTCACCTTCATCTCCTGTGGCGATCAGATTGGTGCACAAACCTGGAATCGAACGGCGAAAGCCGCACGGCACTCGATGAAAGGACCCCGTCATGCTGCGTGCCATCGCTCGCACCGCAATCTCGATCCGGCCCGCCCATGCGCTCGGCGCGCAAACACTGGCCCGGATGTGGGCACTCTACGAGCCCCACCACCGAATGGACTTCGCGCAGTTCCAGGAGAAACTGGCGACTCTGGACGAGGTCGCGCTTTTCACGCTCCGCGGCGAGCGGACGCTGATCGGCTTCTGCGGCCTGCGACGCCGCGCACTGCACCTGTCGACCGGCCGGCGAGTGGCGACGTTCTATATGGGGCTGTCGTATGTGAAGCCCGAGTGGCGGTCGAATGGCCTCGTCCACCGCGTGGTCATCCGGCGGATGCTCGCTCCCTTGGCCTCACCTCGGTTCCACCGGGTATATTTCTGGGCCGATTGCCTGACGTATCGCCCTTATCTCGCGATGGCGCGCAACCTGCGCGAGTACTACCCGTCGCGGACGCGCGACACCTCAGAGGAGGGGCGTGAGGTGATCGAAACACTTGGCCGGTCGTATTACGGCGACAGCTTCGACGCGACACGGGGAACAGTGCGCAAGCAGGTTCGCCGCATCAAGCCCCACGAGGCCCGCGTGTCGGCCGCCGATCTGCAAGATCCCGACATTCTGTTCTACACGGAGTGCAACCGCGACTATGAGCGCGGCGACGGGTTGATCGCGATATGCCCGATGGGTCCTAGAAACCTCGTTCACCTGCTCGGACGGCAGCTGCGGAAAGTGCGCCTGGAGGCTTCGGGGCCCCGCGTTTCGCCCGTCGAAACCCCATCACCGGCGCTGCGGGCTCCGTGCCGC
>CAWDVX010000023.1:0-191520 GCA_963805835.1 uncultured Actinomycetota bacterium
TGCGTGGCAGCGCGGGCAACGGAGGACCGCCTGGCCGATAGCGGCGCCCATCGGACGGTGCAGGGCGGCGCCCGCCATCGAGTCGTGGCACCGACCGCACCGATCGTGATAGGCGAACAGGTCGTCGCCGATTCGGCACGCCAGGATCGGCACTCCGGCGACCAGGAATCCGCCGACCTCGCCCGGGCCGAGATCCTCGATGTCGGGCAACGGGTGCCAGGCGGCACCGGCGCCGGTGTCCTTCGTGTGCACGCGGCTCATCAACGAATCCACCGAGATGAGGCCCGATGCGTTTCGGGCTCCGCGGCTACGACATCGATCGATGTGATTTCGGGTGCCGCCGCGCGCACCGCATCCTCGACGGCGTATTCGAGGGTGACCGCCGACGACGGACAACTCTTGCAGCTGCCCGCGAACTGCAGCCGAACCACAAGCCCGTCCTCGCTGTCGACCACCTCGAGCAGCGCGACGTCGCCACCGTGCGAACCCAGGTAGGGGCGGACACTGTCCAGGGCGTCCTCGATCCTGCGCTCCACGCCGTGTGGATGCAGCCCGTGCACCAGCATGAGACTGGCGACGAGTTCGTCCGCCGCGAATTGACCGACCAGTTCCGGCGCCGATTCGGTGGTGATGGCGACGATCCGCTCGAGCGCGGCCCCGTAGAGATCCGTCAGTTCGGCGGCGAGTTGTTCGGTCCGCTCACGCACGACCGTTCCGCTGCCCGCGCTGGCGTCCAGCAGGGTCTGGATTCGATCGCCTGCTGAACGCCATCGCGTTTCCTCGTCGGGTGCCTCCGGGCTTTGTTGTCCTGTCGAGGCCATGTATCACTCCCCAGTGACGGACTGGGTCGGTGAGTGCAGTTTCTCGAGCGTCTTTCCCTCACCGAGGTACATGTGCACCCCGCACGGCAGACACGGATCGAAGCTGCGCACCGTTCGCATGATGTCGATGCCCTTGAAGTTCTCGCGATCGTTCTCCTCGAAGATCGGCTGACCCTGAACGGCATCCTCATACGGACCCGGAGTTCCGTAGCTGTCGCGTGGGTTGGCGTTCCACGGTGTCGGCGGATACGGATGGTAATTGGCGATTTTGCCGTCCCGGATCACCATGTGGTGGCTGAGCACACCACGTACCGCCTCGGTGAAGCCGCAACCGATGGCTTCGTCCGGCACCGTGAACTTCTCCCATGTCTTGGTGCGGCCCGCCCTGATCTCGATCAGCGCCTGCTCGGCGAAGTGCAGCGCGCACGCCGCCGCGTAGGCCTGGAAGTAGGTTCGCGCCCGGTTGCGTTCGAGGGTGTTGCTCCCGTGTTCGGGGATCTTCCACTCCAGCGAGACCGGACCTTTGAGCGCAGTTTTGGGCAGATTGATCTGCACGCTGCTGCCGGTCGCCTTCACGTAGCCGATGTCGACGAGCCCGGCCAGCGCGGTGCTCCACAACCGGGCCAACGGACCGCCGCCGGTGTCCAGGGCGAGGTGATCCTTGCCGTCGAACCAGCGCGGTGACATGACCCAGCTGTACTTGTCGTCCATGTCGCGCTTCTGCGGCCTGGGGTTGGTGTGCTGATTCCATGGGTGCCGCCGATCGATGGGGTTGCCCAACGGATCGTTGCGGACGAACATCTCCTGATCGGTCCAGTCGTCGTAATAGGAACTGCCCAAAAGGATTCGGATGCCGAGGTTGATGTCCACCAGCGAGTGGGTGACCAGCTTGCCGTCGACGACGACACCCGGGGTCACGAACATCGCGTTGCCCCACTTCTCCATGTCCTTGTAGGCGAAGTTGCAGACCTCCGGATCCTGGAAAGACCCCCAGCAGCCCAGCAGCGTCCGCCGCAAGCCGACCTGCTCGTAGCCGGGCAGCGCCTCGTAGAAGAAGTCGAAGAGATCGTCGTGCATCGGGACGACCTTCTTCATGAACTCGACGTAGCGCATCAGGCGGGTCATGTAGTCGGTCATCAGCTGGATGGTCGCGACGGTGCCGACGCCACCCGGATACAGCGTGGAGGGGTGGACGTGCCTACCCTCCATGAGGCAGAACATCTCTCGCGTCCAGCGGCTGACGACCAGGGCCTCACGGTAGAACTCACCCGTGAACGGGTTCAGTGCGCGCATGATGTCGGCGATCGTGCGATAGCCGTGTGCATCCGAGTTCGGGGCGAGTGTGTTCTCGGCCTTGGCCAGGACACCGGGATTGGTTTCGGAGACCATCTTCTCGCAGTAGTCGACGCCTACCAGATTTTCTTGAAAGATGTTGTGGTCGAACATGTATTCCGCGGCCTCGCCAAGGTTGACGATCCACTCGCCGAGGTGGGGCGGCTTGACGCCGTATGCCATGTTCTGCGCGTAGCACGAGCAGGTGGCGTGATTGTCGCCGCAGATTCCGCAGATGCGACTCGTGATGAAGTGCGCGTCGCGGGGATCCTTGCCCTTCATGAAGATCGAGTAGCCGCGGAAGATCGACGACGTGCTGTGGCACTCGACCACCTCACGGTTCTCGAAGTCGATCTTGGTGTAGATGCCGAGGCTGCCGACGATGCGGGTGATCGGATCCCACGACATGTCGACGAGGGTGCCTGGGTCCTTCTTGGTGTGCTGGGGTCCTGGAACTGTGGTTGTCATTGAGATTTTGCCTTTCGCCTGCGAAGTGCACCTACCAGGTGCGCTTCGCTCCTGTGGTCAGTTCCTTGCCCGGGTGCCGCCACTTCGGTTCTTTGTCGACGGTCTTTCCGGTGATGTGGCGCAGATTGCGAATCACCGAGCCGTACAGGCCGGAGGCTGTCGTCGAGAGCTTTCCGCCGGGGGGCTCGTCCATGAAGGGCATGAACTTGTCAGGGAAGCCGGGCATCGTGCATCCGATGCATATACCGCCGACGTTCGGGCAGCCGCCGACGCCGTTGATCCAGCCGCGCTTCGGCACGTTGCACTTGACGACGGGTCCCCAACAGCCAAGTTTCACAATGCATTTCGGCGAGCCGTACTCGGTTGCGAAATCGCCCTGCTCGTAGTAGCCAGCCCGGTCGCACCCCTCGTGCACCGTGTTGCCGAACAGCCATTGGGGTCGCAGCGCGTCGTCGAGCGGGATCATCGGCGCTTGTCCGGTGGCCATGTAAAGCAGGTAGGTCAACGTCTCGGAGAGGTTGTCGCCCTGGATGGGGCAGCCCGGCACGCACACGATCGGGATGCCCGCCTTGCTCTTCCAGTCCCAGCCGAGGTAGTCCGGCACACCCATCGCGCCGGTCGGATTGCCTGCCATCGCGTGGATGCCGCCGTACGTCGCGCACGTACCGACGGCCACGATCGCCGTCGCCTTCGGGGCCAGCCGGTCGAGCCACTCACTGGTGGTGATCGGCTGATCGGTCGCGGGGTCATTGCCGAACCCGCACCAATACCCCTCCTGATGGAGGTTCTCGTTGGGGATCGACCCCTCGACGACCAGCACGAATGGTTCCAACTCGCCGCGGTCGGCCTTGAAGAACCATTCGAGGAAGTCGTCCGCACCGCCCGCCGGTCCGCATTCGAAGTCGATCAGCGGCCAGTGCACTGCGACTTGGGGCAAACCGGGAAGTGCTCCGAGCGCGATCTCCTCGATGGTTGGCTGGGTGGCGCTTGTCAATGCCACGGAATCGCCGTCACAACTCAGGCCGGCGTTGATCCACAGAACGTGAATCAGTGTGTCTTCCGCTTTTTGGGCTGCTTCACTTAGCATGCTTGCGGCTCTTTCCGGGACCGGGCTGGGATCCCTAGCGGCGCAGGAGTCGCCCTTCGGCCCACTTGCGCGTCGCTAACTTCGGTCTACTCCCGCCTAAGTGTGTTGTCAATCACATGCCGGCCACAGTTACCCGCAGTTCATTTGCGCGCGCGTCAATCCACTGATGCCAGAGATCCATTCCGTCTCCTTTGGTAGCCGAGACGGGTAGGATCTCGACGTCGGGATTGACCGAACGCGCATGCTGCGCACAAAGATCGAGATCAAATTCGACGTACGGCAGCAGGTCGATCTTGTTGATGAGCACCAGTCCTGCCGCGGCGAACATGTGTGGATACTTCAACGGCTTGTCGGTGCCCTCGGTCACCGAGATGACGACCACCTTGCTGTGCTCGCCGAGATCGAAGAGCGCCGGGCAGACCAGGTTTCCGACGTTCTCGATGAACAGCAACGAACCTCTGTCGGGCTCCAGGGTGTGAAGCGCGCGGTCGATCATCTCGGCGTCCAGGTGGCAACCCGCGCCGGTGTTGACCTGAACCGCGCGTGCGCCGGCGGCGGTGATCCGGTCGGCGTCGAGCAGCGTTTCCTGATCGCCTTCGATCACCGAAACCCGGCGCTGCGAGCCGAGGTGGCGGATGGTTCGCTCGAGCAGGGTCGTCTTGCCGGCGCCCGGTGAGCTCGTGACGTTGAACGCGAGGATCCCGCGCTCGGCCAGCCATTGCCGGTTCTGTTCGGCCAGCACGTCGTTCTTGGCGAGAACCTTCTGCTCCAGGGAGATGGTCTCGGTGTGTGGGTGTTCGTGCTGGTGATCATGGGGATGGGTGTGGTCATGGGTGTGGCCCGACTTTGTATCGCTGCTCTTCGCGCGAGCGTCCCGCAGCGGGCGGTACCCCCACATCGCCGTGATGGTTGCCCCGTCGTCGCCGCAGCCGCAGGTTGCACACATGCTCAACTCACTTCCATCGAGAGGATCTTCAGGTCACGGCCGGCGGTCACGTCGACATCGGCACTGCCACAAGGGCATAACAAGATCAAGTCGTTCAGCTCGAAGCTGGTGCCGCAGCTGCGGCACCGTCCCGCACCGGGACGCATATCGACCTCGAGGCTGGCGCCGTCGGCGACGGTGCCCTCGGTCGCGAGTTCGAAGCAGAACGTCATCGCATCGGGGACAACGGCGCACAGCGCACCGACTTCCAGCTTGACGCTGTGCACTCGACGGCCTGCGGCGTGTTCGCACACCGCATCGACAACACTTTGCGTCAGCGCCATCTCGTGCACGTCTGCCCCAATCTGGGCCGGATAACCCCACCATAGGCCCGCGATCCAGCTCCGGGCGAGGTGTGGGCCCAACTGATCAGGACTCGGCGTGTCAGCTTGAATCGAACAGGTGTTCGTCTACTGTGGGGGCAGCGCGGATGCTGGTCACGCCGACTTGTCGGTGCCGACCTCTAGCGTCACGGCCAACCGATCGAGAACCGATCACGTACGAGGATGGAGACACCACCATGGCGCAAGCCCCCGATCGCGAGAAGGCCCTGGACCTGGCGCTCGCGCAGATCGAGAAGAGTCACGGCAAAGGCTCGGTGATGCGGCTCGGCGACGAGGTACGCCAGCCCATCTCGGTCATTCCGACCGGCTCCATCGCCTTGGACGTGGCGCTGGGCATCGGCGGGCTGCCGCGCGGCCGGGTCGTCGAGATCTACGGCCCGGAGTCCTCGGGTAAGACCACCGTCGCGCTGCACGCGGTGGCCAACGCTCAGGCCGCCGGCGGCATCGCGGCCTTCATCGACGCCGAGCACGCGCTGGATCCCGACTACGCCAAGAAGCTCGGCGTGGACACCGATTCGCTGCTGGTCTCTCAGCCCGATACCGGTGAGCAGGCACTCGAGATCGCCGACATGCTGATCCGGTCCGGTGCCCTCGACATCCTGGTCATCGACTCGGTCGCCGCGCTGGTGCCGCGGGCCGAGATCGAGGGCGAGATGGGCGACAGCCACGTCGGCCTGCAGGCCCGGCTGATGAGCCAGGCGCTCCGCAAGATCACCGGCGCACTGAGCAATTCGGGCACCACCGCGATCTTCATCAACCAGCTCCGCGAAAAGATCGGTGTGATGTTCGGTTCACCCGAAACCACAACGGGCGGAAAGGCATTGAAGTTCTATGCCTCGGTTCGCCTGGACGTCAGGCGGATCGAGACGCTCAAGGACGGCACCGACGCGGTGGGTAACCGCACCAGGGTGAAGGTCGTCAAGAACAAGGTGTCGCCGCCGTTCAAGCAGGCCGAGTTCGACATCCTCTACGGCAAGGGCATCTCCAAGGAGGGCTCGCTCATCGACATGGGTGTCGAGCAGGGCTTCATCCGTAAGTCCGGCTCCTGGTTCACCTACGAGGGTGAGCAGCTGGGGCAGGGCAAGGAGAACGCCCGCAACTTCCTGATGGAGAACGCCGACGTGGCCAACGAGATCGAGAAGAAGATCAAGGAAAAACTCGGTATCGGCGCCGTGGTGACCGAGGACCAGCAATGGCCCGGCCGATGTCGAAGCCCTGCCCGTCCCCGTCGACTTCTGAGGCTTCTCGCGAGGAGCAGGCGCGGGCGTTGTGTCTGCGTCTGCTCACCGCGAGGGCGCGCACCCGCGCCGAACTCGAGGGCCAGCTGGCCAAGCGGGGCTACCCCGACGACGTCAGCGCCAAGGTGCTTGATCGGCTCGCGCATGTCGGGCTGGTCGACGACGCGGACTTCGCCGAACAGTGGGTCCGCTCGCGGCGGGTCAATGCCGGAAAAGGCAAGCGCGCCTTGGCCGCCGAGCTGCGCAACAAGGGCGTCGACAACGAGGTGATCAGCGCCGCGTTGGCCGACATCGACGCGGGCGCCGAACGGCAGCGCGCCGAGCAACTGGTCCGCGACAAGCTGCGTCGCGAGAAGCTACGGCGACGACGACACCAAGGTGGCGCGCAGGCTCGTCGGAATGCTGGCCCGCCGCGGCTACAACCAGACGATGGCGTTCGACGTGGTCAACGTCGAGTTGGCCAGCGAACGGGAGCGCCGCCGGGTGTAGGCGTCACAAGTTGGCCTGCGGTGCAACGGCACTCTCGTTGCTTCGGTCGCCGGACACGCTGTGGGTAAGGTGCCACACAGCCGCCAGGACCGAAGGGATGTGACGTGGGATGGGTTTGCGGTGCTACGCGCTGACGGCAGTCGTTCTTTGTGTGTCCTTGTTAGGCGTGGCACCGGGGGTGGTCCCAAGGGCGTCGGCTGAACCGGAACCCGATGGGCAGTCGGTCACCGTCGTTATCCACCCGTTGGAGCCGTTCGTCATGCAAACCAGCAGTGGCGAGCTGACAGGTTTCAGCATTGACCTGTGGAACGAGATCGCCAAACAACAGGGCTGGTCTACCGAGTACCTCGATACCAGCGACGTGCGCGGACAATTGGCGGCGGTCGCCGACGGGCGTGCCGACGTGGCGGTTGGCGGAATCTCATTGACCGCTGACCGAGAGCAGTCCTTCGATTTCACTCAACCGACCATCGATGCCGGGTTGCAGATCATCGTGCCCGTCGCGGACACCCGGCCCACGGTACCTGGTTTGGGTGGCTACCTCGATTTGCTGCTATCTCGGACGATGCTGATCTGGCTTGCCGCCGCCGTGGTAGTCAGCGTCGTCCCTGCGCATATCTTTTGGTTAATAGAGCGTCGCAGTGCCGAGCCGATTGTGGCGCGGTCTTACTTTCCCGGCATCGTCCAGTCTTTCGGGTGGGGCATCGGGTCACTCGTCGGTAAGAACAGCGCTTCGGCGACCAAGACGCTGACCAAAGCCCTGGCGATCGTGTGGGGTTTCGCCGGCATTGTGTTCGTCGCGTTCTACTCGGCCAACCTGAGCGCCACACTCACGGTGGCGAAACTGGAGGCGAAGGTCAACGGCCCGGCAGATCTTTACGACAAGTCGGTTGCCACTGTCGCGGGCACCACAGCAGCCGATTTCCTTCGCGGTATGGGCATCGACGCCACGGAGACAACGACCATCGAAGACTCCTACCACCTGCTGCGTGAAGAAGGTTACGACGCGGTGGTTTTCGACGCTCCTGTCCTGCGCTACTACGTCGCCCACCGAGGCGAAGGGGTGGCCGTCACGGCGGGGCCGGTGTTCCAAGAGGAAGACCAGGGGTTTGTGCTGAGGATCGACAGCGCGCTTCGCAAGCCCGTCAACCAGGCGCTGTTCCGCATGCGCGAAGACGGCACCTACAACCTCATCAAGGAAAAGTGGTTCGGCGATGACGCGATGACCAGCGCCGGCGATCTCAACTGAGCGCTGCGTGGCGCGTCAGCACCGACTGCCGGTCCGCGGACTGTTCTTGATGCGAACGCCGTGCAGACGGTCATCCTCAGCGGATCTTCCCTAGTGCTTAGGACGGAAGAAGTACGCACGCCACCACGCGTGTCTTTTAAAGTCTGTCGACCGTTGGGGCGAGACCGCTGTGCGGAGATCGAGGATTGCACGGCCCGAGCACTTTCGTGGTCGCTGATCCGTGTCGTTGGCTAGCGGAGATACTCGCGAAGTCGATCGAGATCACCAGCCAATACGCCGATTGCGCTGAGGTAGTTCGGCAACGAGCCGTATTGGTCGTCGATAACCGCGCGAGCGGACTGCAGATAGCCCTCGCGCACTCCGAGCACCTCGTCGGCGAGGCGGGCCTCGGCGAATGTGATCACTTCCTCCGTCGGTTGGTCCGTCGCCCGGTTGCGCAGCGATTCGAGGATGCTCTCTCGCAGCGATGGAATGGCGTCATTGCTGCGGAGGTAGTCGTCCATGATCGAGTTGTGGTCGATACCCGCGGCTTCGAGGACGACCGCGACGGTGAAGCCCGTGCGATCCTTGCCCGCGAAGCAGTGTGTGAGTATCGGGCGGTCACGGGCAAGGAGTGAAATCATCTGCCGCACCGCTGCTTGTGCCCCTGCCATCGTGGGATACTTTTCATACTCCTCGGTCATGAACTGGCCAGCAGCTGCCGCGACGTCCTCGGCGTCGCTCGCATTTCGTCTCAGCATTTCTTCGAAACCCTGCTCATGGGGCGCGTGGGTACCGATTTCGCGAAACGGTAATCGATGGATCGCGACGCCGTCGGGCACCAGGCCTGGCCCGCGTCTCTCGACCTCATGGTCGGAGCGCAGGTCGGTGACATCGGCGATGCCGAATCCGGCAAGGGCTGCGCGGCCAGCCTCGACCACAGCGCTGAGCTCGCTTGATCGGTAGAACCGACCCGGCTGGATACCCGTCTCCTCGGAGATGTCACGAAAGTTCCAAGCCCCCGATATGGCATCGGGATTCGACTCCACGATCTGTCGCCTCCAGTCCCGGCCGCGCCGAGGTTGATGCTTGCTCGACTCCCGAAATCAGCACGTTATCGGACCTTCGCCGGCGTCCGGCACGCTGGGTCGCCGCGTGGCCGGACCCGCGCATGCGGTGAAGCTGAAGGTCCGGGACGAGTGGTTGGGTAGCGTCGGTAATGCCTTGGCCCGAGGTCGGCAATGATTAGGCAAGCGGGAGGGCCATGAGCATCCGTACTGCGTTTACCGACCTCGTCGCGATCGAGCACCCGATCGTCGGGTTCAATCGCTCACCGGCAGTCGTTGCGCACGTGACAAACGCCGATGACATCGCCACGGCCGCACCAGCGTGGTTGAGATCACCGGAGTGCCTGCGGCACCGGGCGTCGCAGTCGGAAAGGTTCGAATAATGAGCTCGCCCGATGAAGACCTCGAACCCGGGGAGGTACTGGTCGCGCGGGTGACCGACAAGGGCTGGACTCCGTTTTTCGGTACGGCTGCTGCAGTGGTCACCGATATCGGCGGTTCGATGTCACACGCTTCGATCGTCGCGCGCGAATTCGGGATACCGGCGGTGGTCGGAACTGAGAACGCGTCACAGGTGCTCAGCGATGGTCAGCTTGTCGAGGTGAATGGGAAGACCGGCCGCGTCACACTCATATCCGAGGTTTGAGGAGCGGATAGGTGGACGGCGCAGACGCTCGCCATGAACGATCAGCTCGCCCGGCTGGAGCCGGCCGGACCTCGGCTGCCACAACAACGCCGCCACAACAACGCCGCCACGCCGCGACAACAACGCCGCGACAACAACACGGTGCAGTCGTTCGATCAGACGCCCACGGCTGAACCGTTGCAGCGATGTGCGCATCTGATCTAGCAGATCAGATGGTGCCGGCTGCTCCCGCCCCGAAGGCTCCCTGTAGGCGGGTTCATCCGCATGCATCGGAGCCGCGCCACGACCCGACCGCCGCATCCGTCCTTCGATCCATATCGCGAGGTGCGATAGGGAGAAGTTGACGGTGATCATCAGGATGGCGATGACGATCAACGCTGGGATGTAGTTCCCGTACGCTGCTCCGACCTGTGTGCCCTGACGCACGACCTCGACGAAAGTGATCACGAATCCGATCGAGGAGTCCTTGAGCACCACGACCAGCTGAGAAATCAGCACCGGAAGCATCGATGTGATCGCCTGCGGAAGCAGAATCGCGCGCATCGTCTGGCCCCATGTCAGCCCCAGTGCAGAGGCCGCCTCTGACTGTCCTCGCGGCAGCGCATTGACACCGGCCCGGACGATCTCGGCGATTACCGCGCCGTTGTAGAGCGTCAGGCCGGTGATCACGCCTGCCAACGCCAGGTGTTTCGACGGGAAGATGTCGTGCTGCGCGTACAGGAAGTACGCGAAGATCATCATGATCAGAACCGGCAGGGCGCGGAAGAACTCCACGATGACCGAGCACACCCACCGCACGGGCGCGATGTGCGACAGTCGGCCCACACCGAGTGCCATCCCGAGCACCAGCGCCAGCACGATCGACACCGCGGCCGCGGTCAGCGTTCCCTGGACGCCGGGCCAGATGTAGGTCTTCCACAGGTTCGCGGTCAGGAACGGCTCCCACTTGGCGGCAGTCAGCTGCCCCTTCGCCTCAAGGCGGGAATAGACCACCCATAGCACCAGCAGTGTGACGACCACCGTGACGGCTGAAACCACACCGTTGCGAATCCGCGCCCGCGGCCCTGGGGCGTCGAACAGAACAGATGCGCCGCTCATAGCCGTCCGTTCTTCGCGCAAGCGTCCCCCGCAAGCGGGTGGTGCCCCCACATCACCGCGCCACCGCCAGACGCTTTCCGAGCCACCCGAAGAACAGCCCGGTCGGTAGAGTCAGGATCACGAACCCGGCCGCGAAGATCGTGCCGATCACGAGCAGCGCAGCCTCGTTCTCGATCATTCCCTTCATCAGCAGCGCCGCCTCGCCGACGCCGATTGCCGAGGCGATCGTGGTGTTCTTCGTCAATGCGATCAACACCGAGCCGAGCGGGATGACCACGGAGCGAAACGCCTGTGGCAACAGAATGATTCGCAGATTCTGGCTGAACGTCAGGCCCAGTGACCGCGCTGCTTCGGCCTGGCCCAACGGTACCGTGTTGACCCCCGAACGGACCGTTTCACACACGAATGCCGCCGTGTAGACCGTCAAGCCGAGCACCGCCAGCCGAAAGTTGCTGTCCTCGATCGAGGTCAGCGATTTCGGATCCGACAGCGTGATCCCCAGCGTCTGCGCCAAGCCGAACGAACAGAACAGGATGATCAACGTCAGCGGGGTGTTGCGAATGACGTTGACGTACGTTGTTCCGATCCAGTTGAGCATCGGCACCGGTGCCAGACGCAGCGCGGCCAGCACCGTACCGAGGACCAACGCCCCGATGGCCGAAAAGACCGTCAGCTGGATCGTGGTCCAGAACGCCTCGAAGATCTGGTCCTGATACTTGGTGAAGATCTCCACGTGCCGGCTTGGCCTTTACGTCTGATCGATCTTCGGCGGCTCCGGAGCCGGCAGGCCGGCAGGCCCGAGGTTCTTGTCCCAGGCCGCTTTCCAGGCGCCTTCGGTCTCCATCTTCACGATCGCGTCGTTGATCTTCTTCTGCAGTTCAGCGTCGTCCTTCTTCAGGCCGATGCCGTAGCGCTCCTCCGAGAACGTCCCGCCGACCAGCTTGAACACGCCCGGAGTCTGAGCAGCGTAGCCCGCCAGAATCACCTCGTCGGTGGTCACCGCATCGACCGCACCGTTCTTCAGTGCCTCGACGCACGCCGAATAGGTGTCGTACTGCTGCAACTGCACGCCCGGGTACTTGTCCTTGATGCGCTGCGCCGGCGTCGAGCCGCTCACCGAACACAGCTTCTTGTTGTTCTGCAGTGACGCCTCTCCGGTGATGTCGGTGTTATCCGCCTTCACCAGCAGGCTCTGTCCGGTGATCAGATACGGCCCGGCGAACGAGACCTTCTCCTCACGGGAGTCGGTGATCGAGTACGTCGCGACGATGTACTTCACCTGATCGTTCTGGATGAGCGTCTCGCGCTGCGCCGACGGCGCTTCCTTCCATTCGATCTGGTCCTCGCTGTAGCCGAGTTGCTGCGCAACGTACTTCGCGACGTCCACATCGAATCCGCTCATCGTGCCGTCGGGATTCTTCAGCCCGAGCCCCGGCTGGTCGAACTTCGTCCCGATGACCAGCCTGTCGCCGCCGCCGCTGCCACCGCCGCACGCAGTCGCCGCCAGTGGCAGCGCGATAGCGAGCGCAATCGCTCCCGCGATGCGTTTGGAAAAAGATGGCATGCCTGTCCCTTTCGTTAGTGCTGAAGGATCTTGCCGAGAAAGTCTTTGGCGCGGTCGGATTTCGGGTTGTTGAAGAACTCGGTTGGCTCGGCAGACTCGACGATCGCCCCGTCGGCCATGAAGACCACGCGATTGGCGGCGCCGCGCGCAAACCCCATCTCGTGGGTGACGACGATCATCGTCATCCCTTCTTTTGCCAGCGCGGTCATCACGTTCAGCACCTCGCTGATCATTTCGGGATCCAGCGCGCTGGTGGGCTCGTCGAACAACATCACCTTCGGGTTCATCGCCAACGAGCGTGCGATCGCCACGCGTTGCTGCTGCCCGCCGGACAACTGCGCCGGATACTTATCCGCCTGATTGGCGATGCCGACCCGCTCCAACAACGTCATTGCCGTCTCGCGGGCCTCGGTCCTTGGACTTCTTGCGCACCTTCATCGGTGCCAGTGTCACGTTCTCGAGGATTGTCTTGTGCGCGAACAGGTTGAACGATTGGAACACCATGCCCACGTCGGACCGGAGCTGCGCCAGCTTCTTGCCCTCCTGGGGCAGTACCTCCCCGTCGATCGAGATCGTTCCGGAATCGATGGGCTCCAGCCGGTTGATGGAGCGGCACAACGTCGACTTGCCTGAACCCGAAGGCCCCAGCACGACGATCACCTGTCCGCGGTCGACCGTGAGGTTGATGTCCTTGAGCACATGCAGGCTGCCGAAATGCTTGTTGACCGCCTCCATCGAGACCATCGGCCGATCCTTGGGAGCCGGATCGCCCTTTTTCACATCAGACCCGCCTGCCTCCATGGCGCATGACCTTACCCAGGGAACGCCCAGCGTGCTCAGATCTCGTCAATCCGCCCAAATCGCCCGGCTGACCAGTCCGTACCATGGGTGCCGTGACTTCGATGGCGACGCGACAGGCGGCGGCGGACCGTGCTGTTCGCCAGGCTGACGCCGTCGCCTCCTCGCGCGAGCACTCGTCGGTGCGCACCTATCAGGTCCGCACCTACGGCTGCCAGATGAATGTCCACGACTCCGAGCGGCTGGCGGGGTTGCTGGAAGCGGCCGGGTATCGCAAGGCCGCCGACGACACCGACGCCGACGTGGTGGTGTTCAACACCTGTGCGGTCCGGGAGAACGCCGACAACAAGCTCTACGGCAATCTCAGCCATCTGGTCCCTCGTAAGCAGGCCGACCCCGATATGCAGATCGCCGTCGGCGGGTGCCTGGCGCAGAAGGACCGCGACACCGTGCTGAAGCGCGCCCCCTGGGTGGACGTCGTGTTCGGCACCCACAACATCGGGTCGCTGCCGGCATTGCTCGACCGCGCCCGGCACAACAGCGCCGCCCAGGTCGAGATCGTCGAGGCCCTGGAGGAGTTCCCGTCGGCCCTGCCCGCCGCCCGCGAGTCCGCCTATGCCGCATGGGTGTCGGTGTCCGTCGGGTGCAACAACAGCTGCACGTTCTGCATCGTGCCCGCCCTGCGCGGCAAGGAGGTCGACCGCAGGCCCCGCGACGTGCTCGCCGAGGTGACCTCTCTGGTCGATCAGGGTGTCCTGGAAGTCACCCTGCTGGGCCAGAACGTCAACGCCTACGGCGTCTCCTTCGCCGATCCGGAGGAGCCGCGCGATCGGGGAGCATTCGCCAAACTGCTGCGTGCGTGTGGACGCATCGACGGACTGGAACGTGTGCGTTTCACCTCGCCGCATCCCGCCGAGTTCACCGACGACGTAATCGACGCAATGGCCCAGACGCCGAATGTCTGCCCGACACTGCACATGCCGCTGCAGTCGGGCTCGGACCCAATCCTGCGGGCGATGCGACGGTCCTACCGCGCCGAGCGCTACCTCGGCATCATCGACCGCGTGCGTGCGGCCATTCCGCATGCCGCGATCACCACCGACCTCATCGTCGGGTTCCCGGGCGAGACCGAGGCGGACTTCCAAGCGACGCTCGATGTCGTCGAACGCGCACGGTTCGCCAGCGCATTCACCTTCCAATACTCCAAGAGGCCCGGCACTCCTGCCGCCGAGCTGGACGAGCAGGTCCCCAAACACGTTGTGGCCGAACGGTATCAGCGGCTGATCGAACTGCAGGAGCGGATCTCGCTGGAGGAGAACATGGCGCTGATCGGGCGCACCGTCGAGCTGCTGGTCGCCACCGGCGAGGGACGCAAGGATGCTGCCACCGCACGGATGTCCGGGCGGGCACGCGACGGCCGCCTGGTGCACTTCAACCCGGATGGTTTGCAGATCCGTCCCGGTGACGTCGTCACGGCGACGATCACCGGCGCCGCGCCGCACCATCTGATCGCCGATTCCGCGATCGCTGATCACCGGCGCACCCGTGCGGGTGACGCCCACGCCGCGGGGTGGCCCCCCGCTGCGAGGGACGCCCGCGCACGGGCGTCGGCCTCGGCATGCCCGGCATCGGTGTCCCCGCCGCGCCGCAGATGTCTGCCGGGTGCGGCCGGTGAACAGGCCAGACAACGGCGACTTCGAGAGTTTCAAGGGCGACATCGAGGCTGCCGAACGCCGCGTCGCGCGTGAAATCGACCCCGGCGCAAGGGCATTGGTCATCGCCATCGGGGTGTTCGTGCTCCTGCTGTCGTTCGTGCTGCCGCACACCGGCGGCGCCAAGGGGCTCGATGTGCTCATCGGCGGCGAGGCGGCGATCCGGGAGGGGATCTCCCTGCCGTCGCGGGTGTTCACGTGGCTGGCGCTGGTGTTCGGCGTCGGTTTCTCGATGCTGGCGCTGCTGACGCGCCGCTGGGCGCTGGCGTGGATCGCGCTCGCCGGGTCGACGGTGGCGTCGTTGATCGGCCTGCTGGCGGTGTGGTCGCGGCAGACCGCGCCCGGAACATACCCCGGGCCCGGTATCGGGCTGATCGTCGCCTGGCTCGCGGTGATCGTGGTGACCTATCACTGGGCGCGTGCGGTGTGGGTACGTACCGCCGTACAGCTCGCCGCCGAAGAGGAACGCCGCAGGCGGGCTTCGCAGGAGCAGCGCAAGGGCCTGCTCGACGGTCTCGACGATGACAAGCCCTCGGACTGACCGCTGAGTGGCCAGTTATGGCATCATTCGACAAATGTGCCCAATAAGTGGCCACTCGGCGTGAATGCCTAACGCCTGCCCAGCGCCTCGGCCGCCGCGTCGGCCCACTCGCGCCACTGCTCGGCGTTGGCCCGAGCCTGCGCGGCGTCCTTCTCCCGTCCGGCGGCGGTGGCCTTCTCGGCCTGGCGTTCATATTGTTCTGCGCGAGCGCGGAATTGGTCTGCTCGCGCCTTTGCCTCCGGGTCGACACCGCCGGTCGGGGCGTCGCGCACCTTCTTCTCCACCGCACGCAGCCGGCGCTCCAGCTCGGCGCCTCGCTCGCGCGGCACCTTGCCGATCGCGTCCCACCTGTCGCCGATCGCCCGCAGCGCGGCCCTGGCTGCATCGAGATCGCTGGTGTCGATCCTCTCGGCCTCCGCGACGAGCTTCTCCTTCGCCTCGGCGTTGGCGCGGAACTCGGAGTCACGTTCGGCGGTCGCCGCGTTGCGTGCCGAGAAGAACGTGTCCTGCGCGGCTTTGAGCCGCTGCCACAGCGCGTCGTCGACATCCTTGGCCGCCCGTCCCGCCGCCTTCCACTCGGTCATCAGATCCCGGAACGCCGCGCCTGTCGGCCCCCAATCCGTGGAGTCGGCCAACGCCTCGGCACGCTCACAAATCGCTTCCTTGGCCAGTTTGGCGCCGGCACGCTCGCGATCGAGGTCCGCGAAATGCGAACCGCGCCTGCGGTTGAAAGCTTCGCGGGCCGCCGAATAGCGCTTCCACAACGCATCGTCGGATTTGCGGTCCAGCCCGGTGATGGTGCGCCACTCGTCGAGGATTTCGCGCAGCCGGTCACCCGCGACTTTCCACTGGGTGGAGTTGGCGGCCAGCTCCTCGGCCTCAGCGGCCAATGCTTCCTTGCGTGCGATCTGAGCGGCGCGGTGTTCCTCGCGCTTGGCCTTGTCGGCCTGCGCGGTCTCGTCGGCGTGTTCGACGATGGTGGCCAGCCGCGCGGCGAGGGCATCGACGTCGCCCAACACGTGCGCATCGGCCAGGGTTTCGGCGAGCGTCGCCGCCGCCGCCTTGATCTTTCGTGCGTCGCCGGTCCCGGACTCGAGGCGGCTCTCCATCAGAGCCACCTCGGTGTGCAGGTCGTCGAAGCGTCGGCCGAAATGCGCGAACGCGGCTTCGGTGTCGCCCGCCTGCCAGGACCCGATGACGCGTTCACCGGAACCGGTGATCAGCCACACCGTCCCGTCGGGGTCGACCCTGCCGAACCGGTGCGGATCACTGGACGGCGGCACCGCAATGGTCGCCGCCGGCCGGCCGGGGTGTGGGGTGGGACGTGGCGGCCCCGGCCGGGGAGCGGGTTTAGGCGAGGAGGTCTGCCCTCCTGGCTCGCTGATCGTCATGTTCGTCTCTCGTACCCTCCGCGCGGTGATCCGCGCACCTGCCGCGCGACGCGGCGCCCGATAGCTGGCTTTCGCACGCTATTCAAACAGGTTGCCGTGTGCTGTGCGCATGGCTTTCGCGATGCGCCTCTGCCTACGCTCTGATCGACGGCGACGAAAGGATCCCGATGACCGCCCTGGATGAGCCCGCGGATATCGCCGCCCTGCTCGCCCTCGGCGCTGCTTTCTTCATCGCGATCGGCGACGTCATGCACCAGCGTCAGGCGCACGAGGTCACCGACGAACAGGTCGGCCGCGTCGAGCTGTTCCTGCAGTTGCTGCGCGACCGGCGTTGGTGGCTGGGCAGTCTGGTCGCCGCCGTCGGATTCGGGCTGCAGGCCGCGGCGCTGGGCCGGGGTTCGGTGCTGCTGGTGCAGGCACTGCTGGTGACCTCGCTGTTGTTCGCGCTGCCGATCAACGCGCATCTGTCACACCGGCGAGTGACGCGATGGGAGTGGACCTGGGCGGCGCTGCTCGCGGTCGCGGTCGCCGTCGTCGTCACCGTCGGCAATCCGACCCCGGGTCACTCCCGCGCCTCGTTCGAAACGTGGGCCGCAGTGGTCGCGGTACTCGGGCCGGTCCTGGTGCTGTGCGTGATCGGCGGCAGCATGGTGCAGGGCCCGCTCAGCGCGGTGCTGCTGGCCGTGGTTTCCGGCGCGCTGTGGGGCATCTTCGCGGTGCTGACGAAAGGCGTGGTGGATCGCCTCGACGATGGGATGATCGCGCTGCTGCGCACACCGGAGCTGTACGCGTGGGCCGCAGTAGCCGTGGCGGGTACGGCGTGGCAGCAGTTCAGCTTCCGGGCGGGATCGCTGGCCGCCTCGCTGCCGACGATGACCGTCACCGAACCGGTGGTGGCATCGGTGCTCGGCGTTGTCGTTCTCGGTGAGACGCTGCGGCCCGACGAGTCCGGCTGGCTGACGCTGATCGTCGCCGTCGTGGTGATGGTCGTCTCGACCGGCGCGCTGGCCCGCGGCGAAGCGGCCAGCTCAGGCGACCGCGCGACGCGGCACTAGCGTGGTCACGTGCTGAGTGCCATCGCGATCGTCCCGTCGGCTCCCGTCATGGTGCCCGAACTGGCCTCCGGCGCTGCGGCCGAGCTGAGCGAGCTGCGGGAGGCGGCGCTCGCGGCGGCCGCGTCGCTGCCCGGGCGATGGATTGGCATCGGGCGGGGGCGCACCGATTCCGTGGTGGGACCCCGCCAGACCGGCACCTTCGCCGGCTACGGCGTGGACGTACCGATCGCGCTGTCGCCCGTCCGCGGCGACGCCCCCACGGAGCTGCCGCTGTCCGCGCTGGTCACCGGATGGCTGCGCGGCCGGATTGCTCCCGACGCGCGCGCCGAGGTGCGGGTCTACGCCGACGAGCACGACGCCGACGCTGCGCTGGCACATGGTCGGCGGCTGCGCGCCGAGATCGACGAATCCGCCGATGCAGTGGGGGTGCTGATCGTCGCCGACGGAGCGTGCACGCTGACCCAGCCGGCGCCGGGCGGCTATGACCCGGACTCGATTCCGGTGCAGGCCGCGCTCGACGATGCGCTGGCCGGCGGTGACGGGGCGGCGCTCGCGCGACTGCCGGACACCATCGTCGGCCGGGTGGCGTACCAGGTGCTGGCGGGGCTGACCGAGACCGGCACCCGCTCGGCGAAAGAGCTGTACCGCGGCGCACCGTTCGGCGTGGGCTACTTCGTCGGCGTCTGGCTTCCGGCGGGCGGGCAGCGATGGGGGTACCGCCCACCTGGAGGGTAGGGGGACGACCGGGGAATCAACCGGGTGACACGGCCGCTCGCGATCGTCGGCCCGACCGGCACCGGAAAATCGGCGTTGGCGCTCGCCGTGGCCGAGCGGGTCGGTGGCGAGATCGTGAACGCCGACGCGATGCAGCTCTACCGCGGCATGGACATCGGGACCGCGAAGTTGGCGGTCGCCGAGCGGCGCGGCATTCCGCACCACCAACTCGATGTTCTCGAGGTCACTGAAACCGCCAGCGTGGCCCGCTACCAGCAGGCCGCCGCCGCCGACATCGAGGCGATCGCCGCACGGGGCGCGGTGCCGATCCTGGTCGGCGGATCGATGATGTACGTCCAGTCGCTGCTCGACGAATGGACCTTCCCGGCGACGGACCCGCAGGTGCGCGGCAAATGGGAGGGTCGGCTCGCCGAGGTCGGCGTCGGCGAACTGCATCGGCAGCTCGCCGCGCGTCGACGCCGATGCGGCGGCATCGATCCTGCCGACCGATGCACGGCGCATAGTGCGGGCGCTGGAGGTCATCGAGCTGACCGGACAACCGTTCGCGGCGTCCTTCCCGGCGATCGGCGCCCCCCGATGGAACACCGCGATCATCGGGCTGGATTGCTCAATAACACTTCTCGACGAACGCCTGGCCCAGCGCACCGACGCGATGTTCCTCGAGGGACTGGTGGACGAGGTGCGCGTCCTGCTGAATCGTGGCTTGCGCGAGGGTGTGACAGCCTCCCGGGCGCTGGGTTATGCGCAGGTGATCGCCGATCTCGACGGCGGCGGCAACGGAACGGCCGCGCGCGAACCGACGTTTTTCGGAACCCGCCGTTACGTGCGCAGGCAGCGGTCGTGGTTTCGCCGTGACCACCGCATCACCTGGCTCGACGGTGCGGCGGCCGGGAACGTCGAGGAAACGCTGCGGATCTGGCGGGACGTATCCTGAGCTGGTGGAGTTCGCCAAGGGGCATGGCACACAGAACGACTTTGTGCTGCTGCCAGACCCGCAGGGCCGGCTGTCGCTGGCGCCTGCTGCGGTGGCGGCGCTCTGCGACCGCCGCCGGGGTCTTGGCGCCGACGGTGTGCTTCGGGTGACGACTGCAGCGGCCGCGCAGGCGGCGGGCGTGTTCGATCGAATTCCCGAAGGCGTGGCCCCGAGCGACTGGTACATGGACTACCGCAATGCCGACGGTTCGATCGCGCAGATGTGCGGTAACGGAGTCCGGGTGTTCGCTCATTACCTGCGCGCATCCGGATTGGAGAGCCGCGACGAGTTCGTCGTCGGATCATTGGCCGGCCCGCGGCCGGTGGTACTGCACGACTGGGACGCCACCGCGGCTGACGTCACAGTCGAGATGGGCAAGACCAACCAATTGGGCACCGGCGAGGCGATCGTCGGCGGCAGGCCGTTCGCCGGCATGGCGATCGACGTGGGCAACCCCCATCTGGCCTGTGTCGATCCCGTCATGACGCTGGACGAGCTGGCTGCCCTCGACGTCTCCGCGCCGGTGTCCTTCGACCGCGCGCAATTTCCCGACGGTGTCAACATCGAGGTGTTGACGGCGCCGGCGGAGGGGGCGGTGTCGATGCGGGTACACGAACGCGGGGTCGGCGAGACGCGGTCCTGCGGCACCGGAACCGTGGCGGCGGCCGTGGCGGCGCTGGCGTTCGGCGGTGCGACCACCGGTACATTGCGCGTGCACATCCCCGGCGGGAATGTCACCGTCACCATCACGGATGCAAGCAGCTACCTTCGTGGCCCGTCGGTCCTGGTGGCCCACGGCGAACTGTCCGAGGAATGGTGGGGTGCTGCTCAGCGTTAAATCACGTGCCTCTGCCCGGATAGCCGTGCAACGCTGTATCCACTTATGACGTATCCCAAGTTCCCAGTCAACGAGACACCCAGCGCGGGTGAACTCGCCCTCGAAGACCGCACGGCGCTGCGCCGCGTGGCCGGTCTGTCGACCGAACTGGCCGATGTCTCCGAGGTCGAATACCGCCAGCTGCGACTCGAACGCGTGGTGCTCGTGGGCGTCTGGACCGACGGCAGCGCCGCAGATGTCGACGCGAGCATGGCCGAACTCGCGGCACTCGCCGAGACTGCCGGCTCGGAGGTGCTCGAAGGTCTCGTCCAGCGCCGCGACAAGCCCGATCCGGCGACCTATATCGGCTCGGGTAAGGCGGCCGAACTGCGGGAAGTCGTGCTGGCCACGGGCGCGGACACGGTGATCTGCGATGGTGAGCTGAGCCCCGCGCAGCTCAATGCGCTGGAGAAGGCCGTCAAGGTCAAGGTCATCGACCGCACCGCGCTGATCCTCGACATCTTTGCCCAGCACGCCACCAGCCGCGAAGGTAAGGCGCAGGTCGCATACGCGCAGATGGAGTACATGCTGCCCAGGCTGCGTGGCTGGGGCGAGTCGATGTCGCGGCAGGCTGGTGGTCGGGCCGGTGGCGCCGGCGGCGGCGTGGGTACCCGCGGACCCGGCGAGACGAAGATCGAGACCGACCGCCGACGCATCCGTGAGCGAATGTCGAAGCTGCGCCGCGAGATAAAAGACATGAAGAAGATCCGCGACACACAGCGCAGCCGTCGGCTGGCGAGCGATGTCGCGTCGATTGCAATCGTCGGCTACACCAATGCCGGCAAGTCCAGCCTGCTCAATGCGCTGACCGGCGCCGGGGTACTGGTGGAGAACGCACTTTTCGCGACCCTCGAACCGACAACACGCCGTGGGGAATTCGACGATGGCAGGCCTTTCGTCCTGACAGACACGGTCGGGTTCGTGCGACACCTGCCGACGCAATTGGTCGAGGCTTTTCGATCCACGCTGGAGGAGGTCGTCGACGCCGACCTGCTCGTGCACGTCGTCGACGGCTCCGATGTAAACCCGTTGGCGCAGATCAATGCGGTGCGCAAGGTCGTCAACGAGGTGATCACCGGAGCCGCCACGGAGGCGAGCGCAGACGCAGTTCGCGACGTCCGCTCCATCCCGGAACTGGTGGTGGTCAACAAGATCGACGCAGCAGGTGACCTCGCGTTGGCTCAGCTGCGGCGGGCGCTCCCGGATGCGGTCTTTGTCTCGGCTGCGACGGGAGAGGGTCTGATGCGGCTGCAGCAGCGGATGGCCGAATTAATCGCTCCGACAGACACAGTCGTGGATGTGACGATTCCGTATGACCGTGGCGATCTGGTCAACAGGGTGCACGCCGAAGGCCGGGTGGACGCCACCGAGCACACCGCCGATGGCACGAGGATCAAGGCTCGCGTGCCGATTTCGCTGTCGGCGACCTTGAGCGGCTACTCAACGTTCTAGGGCGGAACACGCCGCGGGATGCTCAGGGAAACGGCCTGACAGCCGAAAGGTCCCCGAACCCATTGGATCCGGGGACCTTTCGATCAGTCAGATCTAGTTCTGCTCGGCTTCCTGCCGCTTCTCGGCGGTCTTGGCGGCGCCGCGCGCGGCCTCGGCTTCCGCTTCCTTCTTCGCGGCATCACGCTGGGCGTCGGCCTTGTCCTGCTGGGCCTGGCCCTCGCGATACAGGTCGTCACGTCCGGCGACCGCGCCTGCGACCTCTTTGACCTTGCCCTTGACGCCCTCGACGGCGCCCTTGACTGCTTCCTCGGGGCCGCTGTTATCTGACGACATTTGCAGGTTCCTCCTTGATTCGTTGGTGACCTGGGATTTCCCCGATCGGCATCGCGGCAAACCGATGGTGGGACAAGTCACCCCGAATGGGCGTCGAACACGTCCTCGGTGCGGTTGCTGAGCACTTGGTCTGCGAGTCGCGCCTTCAGCGCATCGAGTGCATTCTCCTGCGCGATGGTGCGGTTCTCGGCGCGGGCGAGGTCGATGAACTCGTGTGTGACGAAGCCGTCGCGCAGCAGCACAGTCACGCTCCGATCACCAAGGGACAGGAGAAAAACGAAATCCTCGAGTAACCGGCCGCGATCCGATCGCACCAGCGAGCGGTCCACGGTGTAGCGGTCGTCGGACACGGCGCGGGTGACCGCTTCGAACCCGTCGCGTGCGCCCGGACCGCGAAATGCGGTCCGCACCAAAATGGATCGCCGCGGCACCGGCGTCGTCGGCTGATAGCAGGGGAAAGGCGCGGAGCATGGCTTTGAACGCCACAGCGACGCCGGCGGGCGAGTGTGGTCCGTGGTAGCGGATCATGTCGTCGAAGGTGAACGCGATCGTTCGCCCGTGCTCTTCGACGATCAATTGTTCGGTCATGCGCCCTGACTGATCACCGGCGGTTCATGCGCGTTTACCGCCAGACTGTAGGAATGCCGCGAAAAGGTGTACCCACCAAGGAATTTCAGGAAGCGGTGAGCATAGCTCTGGGCATGATGGAACCTCCCAGCGCTGGCCCAGCGGTATGAACCACCGTATATCGCCTCATTGCCGTGGGTATCGACGACGCGCCGAAACTCGTCGGCGAGTAACTCGGTCAGTTCATCCCACGACATACGCACGAATTCGTCGGCGCGGCGTGCGCTGGTGGCACCCGGGCCATCGCGTAGCCATCCCCGCCGGACCGCAGGGGTGGCGACGCGGGACCGATGTCGGATCGAGCCGGGCAGATTTCCCAACAGAGCAGAAGGGTACAGAGCAGGAGGGCCGGTATCGCCGTCAAACGCGATGACGGAGGCGATTTCGCCGGATTCGACGCCGGCGGTGAATGCACCCCAGTGCGCAAGGCTTGTCGTCGCAGGGGGCATGGGCCCCGAGTCTAGAACCGTGCGCGACACGCCGACGGCAGTGCGATTCGACGCTTCGCCGTGCGAGATCCGAAGCTTTTGGGCCTTACCGGGGTATTTTCTCTTCCAGACTGGGCGTGTTCCTTGGTTATTGACGTCATCTGAAGGACAGTTGACGAGCGCAACACTTTTCATGGAATTTCCGCCTACCGCGGGAGGGTGAATGAGCGGGCAGGAGAGTCGGCGCCGCACGATGGTCCATCAAGGATTCATCGGTTTGCTGACGGTGTCGATAGCTGTTTTGCTGGCACCGGTCGCGGCCGCACAGCCGGAGGCCGATGCGGACGCTGCGATCACTGCGGCGTGGGACGCCAGCGGAGGCGACGCCGGGACTCTGGGACCCAAGAACGGCGACGTCTATCCCATAGGCGAGGGTTTCGGCCAGAACTTCGCCGGAGGCAAGATCTTCTTCACGCCGGAGACCGGCGCGCACTTCATGCAGGGCGCAATCCTGGCGAAGTACGAGTCGCTGGGCGGTCCCGCCGACAGCGATCTGGGTTTCCCCACCATCGACGAAGGCCCCGGACGCGCCCCCGACAGCCTCAACACCACCTTCAGCGCCACGGACAACCCGGTCATCTTCTTCACCCCGGCAACCGGCGCACGAGTGGTCCGCGGGCCGATCAACGCGGCGTGGGACGAGCTAGGTGGCTCAACGGGAGCACTCGGAGTGCCCGCCGAAGATGAGGTCTACCGCGGCGATGTCGTCTCCCAGAAGTTCACCGGCGGGGAACTGACGTACGACACCCTGAAGAAGACGTTCACCACCGAACCGCCGGACCTCGCCGCAGAGCTGTCCGACCTGCAGATTCCCGACGATCCCGTCGCTGCGATCGCTGCGGCCCGCCGCGCGGCCGGGGGAGCGTTAGGCCCCCTGGGTGCCGCCGAGGGCGAGCCCTATCCCGTCGGCGAGGACGGCCAGAGGCAGAACTTCGCCGGTGGCGCGATCTTCTATACGCCTGCGACCGGCGCGAACGTCGTGACCGGGCAGGTGCTGGCCAAATACGAGAGCGTAGGTGGGCCAGAGGGCGACCTCGGGTTCCCGATCACCAGCGAGGTCGACGGCGGTCTCGCCACTGAAAGCCGCATGGTCAGCTTCGCCGCCGAGGACAAGCCGATCATCTTCTGGACGCCCGAGTACGGTGCGGTGATCGTGCGCGGCGCGATGGCGGCCGCCTGGGACAAGCTGGACGGGGCGAAGGGTGCGCTGGGCGCGCCGATGGCCGACCAGACCGAGGCAGGCGACGTCATCACGCAGCGATTCAGTGGCGGTGTCGTGTCGTGGGATCGCTCGTCGAACGAATTCAGCACCGAACCGGCCAACCTGGCTTCCGAGTTGTCCGGTCTCGAGGTGCCGGGTCAGACAGCGCCTGGCGCCCCGAGCACCTCACAGGCGTCAGATTCCAGCGGCAACAAGTGGTTCAAATTCAGCTGGTGGTGGCTGCTTGCCCTGGTGCCGGTGGTGGTCCTCATCGGAGCGGTGTTGTTGGCGACCATGCTGCGGCGGCGCAAGGGTGAGGATCCCTTCGCCGCTGACGGTTCGTACGCGATGCAGGACGCCGGGTTCGGCGGCGAACCCGAACACGCCTACAGCGCACCCGGGGCTGCGAACCCGACGACCACTGACGACGAATATGCCGCAGCGATGTTCGGCGACCGATACACCAGCCGTGGGTTGGCCTCACTGCCGGGCAGCGACACGCCACGGGGTGACGATCTTCCGTACGAGGAGGACCTGCCACAAGATGACGACGATGCATCCGCAGATTACGACCCCTGGGGAGCGCCACCGACCCTCGAGGAGGACGAGCCGCCTGCCGTCGTTGACGAGCCCGGCGAAGAGGACGACGACCCCGATGCGGTAGACACTGCACCGACCCCCGTGCTCACCGTCGCCCCGGCCGCCCAGCCAGATCCGCTCACCGATACAGGGCGTCACGCGCGGATCGAGGTCGACGAACCCGAACCACAGATCGCATTCCTGATGCCGCTGGAAGACCCGAACGAGGCGCCGGAGGGATATCCGGTCAAGGCGAGCACCAAATCGGGTGTGTACTGGGCGCCCGGCAGCGCGCTATACGACGATGCCCGTGCCGAAATCTGGTTCGCGACTGAAGAACTCGCGCGGGTGAACGGCTTCGTCACTGATGACGAGGCCCGCTAGACCTTTCGGATCACCGTCACGACCTTGCCCAGCACCGCTGCGTCGTTGCCGGCAATCGGATCGAACGCGGGGTTGTGCGGCATCAGCCACACCTGACCGCGGGTTCGCTTGAACGTCTTCACCGTCGCCTCACCGTCGATCATCGCGGCGACGATGTCGCCGTTGTCGGCGACGTTCTGTTGACGCACGACCACCCAGTCGCCGTCACAGATCGCAGCGTCGACCATCGAGTCGCCGACAACCTTGAGTAGGAACAGCGAGCCCTCGCCGACCAGTTCACGCGGCAGGGGAAAGACGTCCTCGACGGCCTCCTCGGCCAGGATCGGGCCACCGGCGGCGATGCGGCCGAGCACCGGGACGAACGTCGGCTCCGGTAGGGCGTCAGACCCCGCGACGTCGGTAGCGACGATCGAGGGGCCGTTGTCGGCGCCGCGCACGTCGACAGCGCGCGGGCGGTTGGGATCGCGCCGCAAGTAGCCCTTGCGCTCCAACGTGCGCAGTTGGTGTGCCACAGATGAGGTCGACGTCAACCCGACCGCGTCGCCTATCTCTCGGATGCTCGGGGGATAGCCGCGACTGGTCACCGACGCGCGGATCACGTCGAGAATCGTGCGTTGCCGCTCGGTCAGACCCGTATCGAGCCCACCGCGCCCGCCGGTGCCGCCTGCGCCCTCCGGGGTATCGCTGCTGGAGTCCATGGCGCGAATGTAGCCCGCGGTGGCCGATTAATCAAACATGTGTTCGAGGCGTGTCGCGTGGTTGGGGCGCCGAGATCCGGCCGTCCGGATTTGTCGGAGGGCCGCGATATCGTTTGGCAACAGTTCGATCACATGTTCTATTAATCGAACACATGAGCGAGTATGTTTCGAACACAGGAGCGAACACCTCGGACCGGAAGGCAGGAAAATGACGATTCTCGATACCCGGGAAATCCAGGCAAAATCAGTGGTCAGGCCGGAATTCCGACCTGCAGGCGCACGTCGTCGGCCGCCGTCGCGGCGCCCGGGCGGCGCCCCGATGCGGTATCGGAACTCCGGTGTGGCCGTATCCCGCGCCGCGCATCGGCGCCGGCCGATCACCCCTGTCACGACGGTCCTGCTGGCCATGGTCGCCGCGGGTATCACGGTGTGGCTCGGGCTGGTGGCGCAGTTCGGCGGTGTGGTCGGTGAATCCGCGCCAGTGCCCGATCGGCTCGCGGTGGTCCAGGTGCAGACGGGCGAGACGCTGCAGCAGGTGGCTGGCCGGGTGGCCCCCGACGCTCCCGTGGGCCGGGTCGTCGACCGGATCCGCGAACTCAACCAACTCGACTCGGTGGCGATTCACGCCGGCCAGACGTTGATTGCGCCGGTCGGCTGACGGTGTGCCGTGAGCGGTGAAAGTATCAGCCGCACAAGGGTATTCGGAGGCGTCGCGAGCGGTGATGTCCCAATCAACACGATTCTGGGCTGGCAGACTTCCACGCAGGTACGCTCAAAGGCGTTCGAGTTAGTCGTTTGTTGGCGTGGCGAAGGAGCGGTGATGCACTGTCCGTTCTGCCGTCATCCCGATTCCAGGGTTGTTGACTCCCGCGAAACCGACGAAGGTCAGGCGATTCGGCGGCGCAGATCATGCCCGGAATGTGGTCGTCGCTTCACCACCGTTGAGACCGCAGTGCTCGCCGTGGTCAAACGCAGTGGTGTCACCGAGCCGTTCAGCCGGGAGAAGGTCGTCAAGGGTGTGCGGCGCGCATGCCAGGGGCGCCAGGTCGACGACGACGCGCTGAACCTGCTCGCCCAGCAGGTGGAGGACGCCGTGCGCGCCACGGGTTCACCTGAGGTGCCCAGCAATGAGGTCGGCCTGGCGATTCTCGGACCGCTGCGGGACCTCGACGAGGTGGCGTACCTACGGTTCGCCTCCGTCTACCGCGGCTTCACATCGGCCGAGGATTTCGAGCGCGAGATCCAGGCGCTACGGGATCATCGGAAGTCTCCGCTGCCGGCGCAGAACTGACCCGGAACGTCAGTCGATCTGCTTCGTACCGTCGTTGACAACGCGGCCTGCGACGCGCACCCAGCCCTCGGGACTCCACTGCGGTGTGGATCATCGAACCCTTGCCCTGCACGATCTCCAGATCGCGGCTGAGGTAATCGGTGATGCGCACCGCGGCCGCACCGGTGGCCTCGTCCTCCGGAACGCCGAGGTGGCTGGCGAACATTCGTGAGCGGATCGTTCCCGCGGATTCGTCCAGCCAGGTCCACAGATAGTGCTCGACGTCTTCGGAATAGTCGTCGGGATCGGCCGCCATGAGCTCGTCGACTGACTCAAGGTCGTAGATCGCAAAGTCCGGGGCCCATTCCGCGCGTGCGCTCACGGCCGTCAGCTCACCGTCGTACGCGACCTGCACGATGCCCGCGGGCACCTGGAGCGTCTTGATGGCAGACCCTTGGTCGCGCAGCCACCACGAGGCGCCCACCGTCGGATGTCCGGCGAAGGACAACTCGACAGCCGGGGTGAAGATTCGCGCGTGCGCAGTACTCGCTCCGCTGGCTGGCATATCGATGAATATCGTTTCGCTGTAACCCAATTGGGTGGCGATCCGTTGTCGATCGGCAGGTGCGACAGTGCTGTTGTCGACAACGCCCAGCGGATTTCCGTAGTTGCCGTCGGGGTCGGTGAACACCCGCAGAACAGTCACATCGATGGCCATGACCCGATGCTACTTCTTACAGCTCGCCCGCCGGTGGGCTCAGGTGGCGCTGCGCTCGTCGTGGCCCATTGCGTCGAGAACCGCGAACCGCGTATTTCCCGGGCCGAAGATCGCGTCCTTTTCGATGCCGGTCCGCAGCAGCCCGCGGAGATAGTCCTGGTCGTAGACGGCGGGTTCGGTGGAGCTGATGAATTGCTCCAGAACTTCGACGAAGCGGTCGGGATCGTCGTGGAACGGGAAGTGGCCGGAACCGTCAAAAATCTCCAACTGCGAGCCGGGCATGGCGGCATGTGCCATCCGGGCGTGGCTGACCGGAATCACCGAGTCGGCGCTTCCCCAGATCAACTGCACCGGAACGGATTGGGTCAAATAACATCGGTCGAGCATGGTGACCACCTGGCCGCGCCAGTCCACCACGGCGCGCAGTGTGCGCGCGAAGGCCGACGATGCGGTCGGCTCCGGCAGGTCCGCGAGGATCCGAAGTACGTCGGGAATGTCGCGGCCCAGCCCGGTGGATCCGAACATCGTTCCGGCCACGCGCCCGACGACCTGCATCGCGGGTAAGACCAGCGGGAGACGCAGGAGCGCCAGTGCCTCGCTGCCCATCGGCAATGAGGCCACCCGCAACGCGATGTTGACGTCTTTCGTCACGCCGCCGGCGCCCACGAGGATCAGCCGTTCGACCAGCTGGGGGAACTGGTAGGCGAATTGCATCGCTACACCGCCGCCCAGGGAGTGACCGACGACGGTGACCCGGTCGATATCGAGCACACTCAGCAGATCCCGCATGCCATTGGCGTACGCGGCCACCGAGTAGTCGGCGCGGGGCTTGTCGGACCTGCCGTGGCCCAGCAGATCCGGGGAGATGACGGTGAACCGTTGCGCCAGCTTGGATTGGACCGTGCTCCACGTGGTGGAGTTGTCGCCGATGCCGTGAATCAGCAGAATCGCAGGTCCGGAGCCCGCGATTCGAAACGCGCGCCGGTACCCGTGGATGGTGCGGAACTCCAACTCGGGCGTGAGCTCTCGTACGGGGCGCAGGTTGGGCGTTCGCGCGGCCATTGCGACAACTTAGCTGCCCTCACGGAGGGACGCTATTTGGAGTCGTCGTCCTTGCCCCTGTCCTGTTGGCGGAGGAAGCGCTCGAACTCCGCTCCAAGCTCGTCGCCGCTGGGCAGGTCCTCGTCGTGGGCCAGCAGGGACCGATTCTCCTGGGCGGCTGCGAACGCGTCGTACTGGCGCTCCAGCGCGGTGACCACCTGAGCCACCTCGCTACTGCCGTCGACCTGTTCGTTGATCTTCGTCAGGATTTCGGCGCCCGCCGCGTCCAGTGCGTCCAGGGGGATCTGCAGGGACCCGCTCTTGGCGACCTCGGCCAGAAGCACCTCCGCGGCGGCGGGGTAGTCGGTCTGGGCCAGATAGTGCGGTACATGAACGGTGAACCCAACGACCTCGTACCCATGCTGGGACATCCGGAACTCCAGCAGGTTCGACACGCTGCCGGGCACCTGGACCTCACCCACCCACGGCTGATGTTCGGCGATCAACTCCTTGTCATTGGAGTGTGCTGTCAGCGTGATGGGGCGGGTGTGCGGCACAGCCATGGGAATGGCGCCCAGGCCGATCACTCGCCGCACACCCAGCCGTTCGGCCAGCAGCCGCACGGCGGTGAGGAAACGCTCCCAACGCAGGTCCGGCTCCATGCCCGCGAGCAGCAAAAACGGCGTGCCGACGCTGTCATGCATCGCGTAGAGACTCAGCTCGGGATCCTCGTAATGCGTGAAATGGTCGGTCTTGAAGGTCATCAGCGGACGCCGTGACCGGTAATCGAGCAGTTCGTCGATGGCAAACGACGCCACCAGCTCGGTGTCCAGCGTGTTCTTCAGGTGCTGAGCAGCCAGCTTGATGGCATGGCCGGCGTCGGAGAAGCCCTCGAGTGCGTGGATCATCACCGGTCCCCGGCCGTCAGCTGAGGTCAGCTGCGGCGCGGGAAACTCGAGCTCGTACATGCCGGTCTGGTCCGGTTGGTAGTGCTGCTCGGGCTGATCTGCTTGGTCCGCCATCTCCACGCCTCCTCTACGGTGATAAGACGGTGATCGCCTTCCCATCGTGACAACCAGTGTGGCCCATGTTGCGTTCCCACTCGCGCCCGCTCCTATTCGTCGACCCTATTCGTCGACAGAAGGGGCCAACCAGATCGCCTTCGACGATCAGACGCGGAACTGATTCAACGCGCGCAGCTTGTTCATCACGTCCAGCGCCGCGACCTTGTAGGCCTCCGAGAACGTGGGGTAGTTGAAGACCGCGTCGACGAGGTACTCGATGGTACCGCCGCAGCCCATCACCGCCTGGCCGATGTGCACCATCTCGGTCGCGCTGGTGCCGAAGATGTGCACACCGAGCAGCTTCAGGTCGTCGGTCGACACCAGCAGTTTGAGCATGCCGTAGGAGTCGCCCGCGATCTGGCCCCTTGCCAGCTCGCGATAGCGCGACACCCCGACCTCGTAGGGGAGACACTTCTTGGTCAGTTCGACCTCGGTGGCGCCTACATAGGACACCTCGGGGATCGAGTAGATGCCGATCGGCTGGAGGTCGGTCATGCCCTTCGCCGGTTCACCGAATGCGTGGTAGGCGGCCAGCCTGCCCTGATCCATCGACGTCGCGGCCAGCGCCGGGAAGCCGATCACGTCGCCGACGGCGTAGATATGGTCGACCGAGGTCGTGAAATTGCTGTCGACGGTGATGCGCCCGCGCGAATCGGTCTGCAGGCCGGCGCTGGCCAGATCGAGGTGTTCGGTCTGGCCCTGCCTGCCCGCCGAGTACATCACCGTCTCGGCCGGGATCTGTTTGCCGCTGGCCAGCGTCGTGACCGTGCCCGCGGCGCCGACATCGACCGCGGTCACCTCTTCGCCGAAGCGGAATGTCACCGCGATGTCGCGCAGGTGGAACTTCAGCGCCTCGATGATCTCCGGGTCGCAGAACGTCGAGCATGTTGTCGCGCTTTTCCACGACGGTCACCTTGGTGCCCAATGCCGCGAACATGGAGGCGTACTCGATGCCGATCACGCCGGCGCCCACCACCACCATCGTTGTCGGCAGCGACTTCAGGTCGAGAATCCCGTCGGAGTCCAGGACGCGGTCTTCGTCGAACTCGACACCCGGCGGGCGAGCGGGCTTGGTGCCCGTGGCGATCACGATGTATTCGCCGCTGAGGGTGGTGCGTTCGCCGCGGGTGGGCTCTTCGACCAACACGGTGTGCGCGTCGATGAAGCGCCCGTGGCCCTGAATGAGGTCGATGCGATTGCGCATGAGTTGCGACCGCACGACGTCCTGCTCCTTGCCGATCACATGAGAGGTGCGGGCGAGCAGGTCGGCGGGGGTGATCTTCTCCTTCACGCGGTAACTCGCGCCGTAGAGCTCCCGTTGGTTTATGCCGGTGAGGTAGACGACGGCCTCCCGCAGCGTCTTCGACGGGATGGTTCCGGTGTTCACGCAAACTCCGCCGAGCATCCGGCCACGTTCGACGACCGCCACCGTCTTGCCGAGCTTTGCCGCGGCTATCGCGGCCTTCTGGCCGCCCGGACCCG
The DNA here is from genome assembly GCA_963805835.1 of uncultured Actinomycetota bacterium. Taxonomy (GTDB): domain Bacteria; phylum Actinomycetota; class Actinomycetes; order Mycobacteriales; family Mycobacteriaceae; genus Mycobacterium. The sequence goes on from CAWDVX010000023.1 coordinate 31,787, forward strand.
AACCGATGACGATGAGGTCGTACTCGAGCATGGAACCCATGGCAACAAGGTCTACGCCGGTTGCGCTGATCTTGCACGCCGACAAGCGTCAACGGCACCCGAAATTAGTCGTCCGTGCTGTGACTCCGGACCGGTACGCGCGCCTGACCGGCCTCCAGCCCGGCCGATGAGACGATGACGCCGATGGTCGACACGCTGTCGCGGTGCCTGCGCGGATGTGCGCTGCTGATGGCAGCGGTGTTGCTCGTTGCCTGCAGCCGGGTGACCGCCGGCAGGGTGCAGGCGGCCGAGGCGGATAGCGAAAAGCCCCCGGTTCCGATCGCGGATTTACTCATCGAACCCGACCGGTTCCCGCCGCAGTATCCGGCTGCGGTGCTCGACGGCGCCGAATTGGACCGCGCACAGCAGGACATCGACGGTGTCGAACCCGGCTCACCGGTGATTCCTCCCGACTGCACGCCGCCGGTGCGGTGGCATGGTGAAGTCGTCGGCGTGGAGGGTGTCGACACGTCGACCGCGAGCAGGCTGATCGTCGTGGTGACGCGGCCGGCCCCGCCGTTGAGCGATCGGCTGGATCAACTGCGGCGGTGTTCATCGTTCGTCGTGGGGGCCGGGCGAGGACGAATCAACGGTGAGGGTGACGGTGCTGTCGGCGCCGCCGGTCGACGCCGACGACACCTATGCCGTCGAGCAGACGGTGACAGCAGGGGAGTCCGAACATGCGGTACTCACCTTCGCCGCCCAGATCGGTGACACGCGGGTGACTGCCTCATGGCTGCAGGATCCTGCGGTCGACGGGGCCGACACCGCGCCGGATAGCCAGTCGCTGGATACGTTGTTCGTGGACGCCGTGGTGAAACTGCGCCGCGACGGCTGATTCGACCTCGATTCATCCCCAACCGCGAATCCATCCCCACAGATGCGCGCCATGGCGTTGTGGCGGGTGGGGAAGTGGGTGCCTCCAACAACGGTAGGGGCATGACATCGAAATCATTTGACTTCCATCTGAATCGGCCCGGCGTCTTGATCGCGGCCCTGCCCGCCGTCCTGGGCTTCGTTCCCGAGAAATCTCTCGTGCTGGTGACCGTCGATCGTGGCGAGATGGGATGCGTTATGCGCGTCGATCTTTCCGACGAGGTGGGTGCCTCTGTCGAACACATCGCCGAGGTGGCCGCGAGCGCGGAACCCGATGCAGCGATCGCAGTCCTGGTCGACGAAGAGGGCGCGAGCTGCCGGATGTGCAACGACGAATACCGCCGGCTGGCAGCCGCCCTGACTTCGACGCTGGCCGAGCGCGGCATCGAACTGCTCGCCGCGCACGTCGTCGACCGGGTCGCCGAAGGGGGACGTTGGCACTGCGCGGACGGCTGCGGTCTGGCGGGCACTGTCGAGGACCCGTCCGCCTCACCACTGGCGGCGGCCGCGGTGCTGGACGGGCGCAGGCTCTACGCGCGTCGCGCCGAGTTGCAGGAGGTCATCGCCATCGCCGACCCGGCCCGTAGCCTCGCTCTGGCCGCTGCGATCGGCAGCTGCGATACAGACCGGTCGGACGCGGACGCGCGACGCGACGTCGAAGCGGCGATATCTACCGCAGTGGACGTGGCCGACGGGCAGCCGTTGTCCGATGACAGGGCCGCCCGGCTGGCGTGCGCGCTGACCGACCCGCTGGTGCGCGACACGCTGTATGCCTTGGCGGTGGGGGAGTGTGCCGGCCAGGCCGAGTCGCTGTGGGCGGAGCTGTCACGAACACTTCCGGAGCCTTGGCGCGTGGAAGCACTTGTGCTGCTGGCATTCTCGGCATATGCGCGCGGGGACGGACCGCTGGCCGGGGTGTCGTTGGACGCCGCGCTTCGGTGTGACGCCACCCATCGCATGGCGGGCATGCTCGACACGGCCCTGCAATCGGGGATGCGGCCCGAGCGTATTCGCGAGTTGGCTACGACCGGATATCGGTTGGCCAGTCGACTAGGTGTGCGGCTGCCGCCCAGGCGGGCTTTCGGGCGTCGTGCCGGTTAGACCTTCTCGACCTTTACGGCGTGCGCCATGTGGTGGGGCAGTTCGACCTGCTCGTGTCCGGGGATCACGATCATGACGCCGCCGTGGTCGTTGACTTCGACCGTCACGCGGGCGTTGGGCACCACGCCGGCATCTTTGAGGCGACCGATCAGCTCGACGTCACCCTGCACGTGTTCGGTCAGCTGGCGCACCACGACAGCGACGGGCATCCCGGCCGGCAATTCGGTGAGCCGCACCAGGTTGATCTGGTCGGCGCCCGACTGCGCGCCCGCCAAACCGAGTTCGGACAGACCTGGAATCGGATTGCCGAATGGGGAGGTGGTCGGATTGTCCAGCACCCGCACCAGGCGGCGCTCGACGTCCTCGCTCATCACGTGTTCCCATCGGCAGGCCTCGGCGTGCACTTCCTCCCACGGCAGCCCGATGACGTCGACGAGAAGCCGCTCGGCGAGGCGGTGCTTGCGCATCACAGCGATGGCCAGGCCGCGGCCCTTGTCGGTGAGCTGGAGGTGCCGGTCGCCCGCAACGTGCAGCAGGCCGTCGCGCTCCATCCGGGAAACCGTCTGGCTGACCGTGGGGCCGCTCTGATCGAGCCGCTCGGCGATGCGCGCGCGCAGCGGTACCACGCCCTCTTCCTCGAGGTCGTAGATGGTCCGCAGGTACATCTCGGTGGTGTCGACCAGATCGTTCATTTCACAACCCTCCGTCGACGCAGAGTCTACCGGCCCAGCGGCCTGAACAGCGTGGCTACGCCCGTCGACACGTCCGACGGAGAATGCCCGCCGGCGTACCGGCGGGCATTCAGAGAAACGCTGCTAGCTGGCGTAGGACCGTAGCCGGTCGGCGCGTTCGCCGTTGCGGAGTTTGGCCATCACCTCACGCTCGATCTGGCGCACGCGTTCGCGGGAGAGGCCGAACAGCTTGCCGATCTGGTCCAGGGTGCGGGGCTGGCCGTCGTCCAGGCCGAAACGCAGCCGGATGACCTGCTGTTCGCGCTCGTCGAGCGTCGCCAGCACGTGTCGGATGTCGGTGTGCAGCAGCTCGGAGATCACCGCGTTCTCGGCCGACATCGCCTCGGCGTCCTCGATGAAGTCGCCCAGCGGGGCCTCCTCGTCGCTTCCGACGGGCATGTCAAGGCTCACCGGATCGCGACTGTGCTCGAGCAGATCGTTGATCTTCTCCACAGGAATACCCGATTCGGCGGCCAGCTCCTCGTCGGTGGCTTCGCGGCCCAGGTGCTGGTGCATCTCGCGCTTGATCCGCGCGAGCTTGTTGACCTGCTCCACCAGGTGGACGGGCAGCCGGATGGTGCGGCTCTGATCGGCCATGCCGCGGGTGATCGCCTGGCGGATCCACCACGTCGCGTACGTCGAGAACTTGAACCCCTTGCTGTAGTCGAACTTCTCCATCGCACGGATCAGACCGAGGTTGCCCTCCTGAATCAGGTCCAGCAACGGCATGCCGCGACCCGTGTAGCGCTTCGCCAACGACACGACCAGACGAAGGTTGGCTTCGAGCAGATGGCGGCGAGCGGCTTCGCCGTCGCGGACGACGGCAGCAAGATCACGTTTGCGGTTCTCGCCCAACCGCTTCCGAGTGGCAAGCAGATGCTGCGCGTAAAGCCCAGCCTCGATGCGCTTTGCGAGCTCGACCTCGTCGGCGGCGTTGAGCAAGGCCGTTTTGCCAATGCCGTTCAGATACACGCGTACGAGGTCGGCGGCTGGACTCTGAGCGTCCAGGTCACTGTCGACGCGGCTAATGGTGGCATTTGCCATGACGGCCTCCTGATCGGGTCGAACTGTCATGAGCTATAACGCCCATGTGACCCTAAGAGTTCCCGTCCCTCGGCCGGTTCACACCTTCTGATCTGCGGTTATTGACGCTCGACCTGAGAATGTGCTGAGAATAACGCAAGAAGCTTCTCAGCCCGGAACATCGCGCGGCGGCTCGGTGTCCGCGGATTGCCGAGACGAGTGTGCGCGAGGTTCGAGGGCGGGCCGTTCGGCCGTGGGGAACAGGGGAATTCGGCGCGCGGATTCGTAGCGACGCGGCTCTTCGGCGCGGCGCGGCGGGCGGTCGTTGGCGATCGAGCACCGCGATCCACGGCAATGGGATCGACGCCACCAGGATCGCCAGCGAGATCAAGCCGTTCTCCCAAATGCCGTACGCGACCGCAGCCAGGATGAGCGCGGGTATCCGCCAGAACATCAACTTCAGGTACTTGCGTACCCGTTCGCGGTGCTGGACTTCGTAGGAGGGCGCGGCGCGGTGATCAGGACGGGCCGGCCGTCGTCATCGAAACTCAGCTCAGGGCCTTGTTTCATACCTCCACTGTTCCACACTCGCGGTTGGCTGTACGTGTCGGAATTCTTACGGGCAAAATGGGTGGCATGCAGACCCAGACGATCGAACGCACCGACACCGACGAACGCGTCGACGACGGGACCGACGACGACGCCCCGAAGTTCTTCCACTACGTCAAGAAGGACAAGATCGCCGAGAGCGCGGTGATGGGCACGCACGTCGTTGCGCTGTGCGGTGAGGTGTTTCCGGTCACCAAGGCCGCCAAACCGGGGTCGCCGGTCTGCCCCGACTGCAAGAAGATCTACGACCAGCTCAAGAAGTAGCGGCGTCCGTCCCCGCCGGCGGCAGCCGGCAATCCCGCCTTCGTTGCCGGGGGCCGCCCCGGAGGAGGCGCGTCCTGCTTGATCTGTGAGCGGCGCGTCGCCGCCGTTGAGCGTGGCGTTGGCCTTCCGCCTGAGCCACGACCGGAGCCGGTTGGCATGGGTGGTGGACGCTGGCCATTCCTCCTGAATGGCGGCGTTCAGTTCGGCGCCCAACATGATCGCGAAGCCGAGGAAGAACGCGAACAGCAGGAACGCGATCGGGGTCGCCAGCGCGCCGTAGGTGTAGCCGGTGCTGGTGATCCATGTCAGATAGAACCGCAGGCCCAACGTCGCCAACACGAACACGACCGTCGCCAGCACCGAACCCAAGATGAGCCGATGAGTCGGCAGCGGTTCGGGCAACGACACCCGGTACAGGAGGTTCACCCCGATCAGCAACGTGACGAACAGCAAGGGGTAGTAGCCGAAGGCCAGCACGTTGTCCCAATTGTCGGGCAGGTGTCCGGCGATCTTACGCGGCCCGAGTGCGATGAACGGCGCGGATGCAATGGCGCCCACCAGCATCACCACATACAGGCCGAGCGCGAAAAAGCGTTGCCGCACAGGATGGCGCAGTGGCGTCTGGTCGTGAGCCTCGACGACGGAGTCGACGAACGACGAGATGGCCGACGAGCCGGCCCACAACGAGATCACGAAGCCGATCGACACCACTTCGCCGCGCGCGTTCTTGACGATGTCCCGCACCGTGGGTGCGATGATCTCGTCCACCACGTTCGAGGAGAAGAAGCGCTCCGTCGTGCTGATCAACTGGTCCTGGATGGCCGGCAACGTCTCCGGGCCGAACAGCGGGGCGATGTAGGACAGACTGCCGAGCATCCCCAGCAGCAGTGGCGGCAGCGACAGCGCGCACCAGAAGGCCGCCTGCGCCGACTCGGAGAAGATCGAATCGTCCCAGCTCTTCGTGAGGGTGCGCCGCACGATGTGCCTGAGGTGATGGCGCGACGGCGGCACCGGTAACTGCTGGGGCTGATCGCTCATGACCAGTCCAGCATTCCTGACGATTCAGATTCCGCCCAGCCGGGCGGCGGCCGTGTCGGCTGTTACGCCTCCACCGGGCTGACTTGAAGCACCGCCGCGAGCTCCACCAGCTTGGCTTCGTGCTCGTTGGCATGGTGCTGGCAGAACAGCAGTTCGCCGCCAGAGGGGAGCGTTGCCCGTACGCGAGCTGCGGCCCCGCAGCGATCGCAGCGGTCAGCCTTGGTCAATTCCGGGCTAATGAGCGTTGCGGTCATGGCACCTCCATCGATTGCTCGCGTACCTCTACTGTCTCAGACGCTTTCGGTTTCGGCCTTGTTCCCTAGGGGTTTACCGGTGTGTCGTGTCTCACCGTTACACCGAGTTGCCGACAACGAAAGGGTGGCGGTATGCAACCGTTGCCTGCTGTGCTGGTCCACATCTGCGGTGCCGACGAATGGCAGGCGGCGCAGGTAGCGGGCGAACTTCGCCCCGGGTCACTGGCCTCGCAGGGATTCGTGCATCTCTCCGCGCCTGAGCAGGTGCATCTGCCGGCGAATCGGCTCTATGCCGGCCGCACCGATCTGGTGCTGCTGCGCATCGACCCCGCACGGTTGTCCTCCCCGGTCCGGTGGGAACCGGGTGTTCCCAGCGATCCCGCTGCGATGGTGTTCCCACATCTGTACGGACCACTACCCGTCACCGCTGTGATTAGCGTCACCCCGTACCTGCCCGACGCGGATGGCAGATTCGCGGCCTTTCCCTAGGACTGTTCGGCGATGTACGCGTCGACCTCGATCTCGTCCGTGGGCGATGGGCGCTGCCACCTCCACCATGGTGGCCGCCGGCCTGATCTCGCCGAACACCTCGGCGTGCACGTTGCCGACCTCCTCCCATTGCGACATGTCCGTGACGAACATGCGGGTGCGGACCACGTCAGGCATGGACGCGCCGGCCTAGTGCAGCGCAGTGTCTATGCGCCGCAACGCATCCCGCGCCTGGGAAGCCATGTCCTCGCTGGCTCCGGTGGTTCCCGCTACCGCGATGTAGGGCCCGATCCGCACGGCGCGGGAATATCCGACTGTCGACTCGAACTCCGAGATCGAGGACACGTTGTGTCGCACCATCAGTACGAGGTATTCGGCGCGGCATTCGCCGACGCAACGGGTTTACAGTCCGGCCATTGACTGACAACCTAGACTGGGCCACCGTGGGAATTCTGTTTGGCTTCGCGCCGTGGATCGTCTACTGGGTCCTGGTCGGCAACGTCCCGTTCAGCGTGGCCGTGCTGGTGGCATTGGCGGTTGCCGTCGGATCTTTCGTAATCGGCCGCGTGCGGGGGGCGGCGGGCCGCACCCTTGAAATCGGCGCTGTCGTAACGTTTTTGATTCTGGCGGTACTGACGTTCACGGCGAGCCAGACCTTCATGGAGCAGTGGATGCAGCCGCTGAGCAACGCGGGGATCTTCCTCGTGGCGCTGGGCAGCGTATTGGTCGGGAAGCCGTTCGTGCGGGAGTTCGCCGAGGTGGGGCAGCCGAAAGAAATCATCGAGACAGATCTGTTCAAGAAGATCACCAACATCTTGACCTGGATCTGGGTGGCGGCATTCGCTGGGATGACGGCGTCGTCGGCGATACCGCCACTGGCGTACGGCGACGCAACGATCCTGGACACGAAGACCCCGCTTTCGTTTGTCTGCTACTGGGTCGTTCCGTTTTCACTGCTGGGAATTGCGGCGCTGGCGTCGCGGCTCCTGCCTGAGCGGATGGCACCGCCGGACGAGGAGATCGTCCGCAGTACGACGTTCGTGGCGTTCGCCGAGGCGGAGATCGACCAACTGATGTACCTGGCCACCGAGCACGCCAGCCGCGAGGTCGGCGCGGGCAAGGAGGCCTTCGACATCAGGATCGGCAGCAAGGGCGTTCCGCTCGTCGGCGACGAGACCCGCGAGTCGTGGCCCTCGACGTACAAGGTGCGCGAGAAGAAAAAGAAGGGCTAGGCCGGCGCAGCTTCCACTATCGACATCATCGGCGTTGCGGTGTCGACGACACGGGTGAGGCGGAACCCGCATCGCGCCAACAGATTGGCGAACTCTGCGCGAGTGCGCTCCCGGCCACCCGCGGTGACCAGCATTTCCATGTCGAGTATCGCCCCCGAATGGGCGGTCGCCAGGTCCGGCAGTACGACTTCAAGCAGCAGCAGTCGCCCATTCGGCGCAATCGCGGTGCGCACGTTGCGCAGGATCTTCTCGGCCATCGCATCATCCCAGTCGTGGATGATCGACTTCAGCACATAGGCATCGGCCCCGTCGGGAACCGAATCCATGAACGAGCCGCCTTCGACGGCGCAGCGGCCCGACACACCGGCGGCGTCGAGGACCGGCCCTGCCCCGGCGACGACGGACGGAAGGTCAAAAAGTAGGCCGCGCGCCGTCGGAGCCGACTGCAGAATTGCGCTGAGTAGCCGGCCGTGACCGCCGCCGACGTCTGCGATGAGTTTGAAGCCGGAGAAGTCATATGCCGGGATCACCATTTGGTTAGCGACGGCCGATACTGTGGTCATGGCGTCGTTGAAGATTGCGGCGTGCTCGGGCGACTCATTGAGATGATCGAAATATGGCTTGCCATAGAGCTTTTCGGTTGCCGGCCGACCCGTTTGCACCGCGTGAAGTAGTTCGCCCCAGACGGCCCAATGCTCGGAGGAACCGATGAACAGGACCATCGAACGCATGGAGTCGGGCGTGTCGGCGCGCAACGCCTGTCCCATCGCGGTCAGCTCGAATCTGCCATCGGTGCGTGCGCTGAGGACCGACCCCGTCAGCATGCGCATCAAGCGAAACACCGAATCGGGGTGTGCGCCCACCGTGGCGGCAACCTCGTCGGCCGTCTTGGGGCCATGGGCAAGCTCGTCGGCGATGCCCAGCTTGGCCGCCACGTACAGGGCTTGGGTCACCCAGGCGCCCTGTGCCGTCTCCAGGAGGGCGACGTTGGCGGGAACCATCGCCCGGGTCACCTTCTGCAGCGCGGTGCGTGCGGAACTGATGATGCGGACGACGCGGGCGGGCGGAACTTTCGTGGCGTTCTTGGACACGAGTCGCCAGCCTACCGGTCGGTAGCAACGGGCCCGCAGCCAGCGACTAGTCCAGGTAGTCGCGCAGCACCTGAGAACGGCTGGGGTGGCGCAACTTCGACATCGTCTTGCTTTCGATCTGCCGGATGCGCTCGCGGGTCACGCCGTACACCTGGCCGATCTCGTCGAGGGTGCGCGGCTGACCGTCAGTGAGGCCGAACCGCAGCCGCACCACGCCGGCCTCGCGCTCGGAGAGCGTCTCGAGCACCGACTGCAGCTGATCCTGCAGCAGGGTGAAACTCACCGCGTCGACGGCGACCACGGCCTCGGAGTCCTCGATGAAATCGCCGAGCTGGGAATCGCCTTCGTCGCCGATGGTCTGGTCCAGCGAGATCGGCTCACGCGCGTACTGCTGGATCTCCAGCACCTTCTCCGGCGTGATGTCCATTTCCTTGGCCAGCTCTTCTGGCGTGGGCTCGCGGCCCAGGTCCTGCAGCAGCTCACGCTGGATGCGGCCGAGCTTGTTGATGACCTCGACCATGTGCACCGGGATGCGGATGGTGCGCGCCTGGTCGGCCATCGCGCGGGTGATGGCCTGGCGGATCCACCAGGTGGCGTAGGTGGAGAACTTGTAACCCTTGGTGTAGTCGAACTTTTCGACGGCACGGATCAGGCCGAGGTTGCCCTCCTGGATGAGGTCGAGGAACGCCATGCCGCGACCGGTGTAGCGCTTGGCCAGCGACACGACGAGTCGCAGGTTCGCTTCCAGCAGATGGTTCTTCGCGCGGTCGCCGTCACGGCAGATCCACGCCATGTCCCGTCGCTGTGCGGCCGGCAGCTTCTCACCCTTGTCGGCGAGTTCGGCCATCAGCTGGGTGGCGTAGAGACCGGCCTCGATGCGCTTGGCGAGCTCGACCTCTTCTTCGGCGTTGAGCAGCGCGACCTTGCCGATCTGCTTGAGGTAGGCACGCACCGAGTCGGCCGAAGCCGTCAGCTCGGCGTCTTTGCGCGCCTGCCGCAACGCCTCGGATTCCTCTTCGTCCCAGACGAAGTCGCCGGATGCCTTGTCCTTCTCGCTCGGTTCGGCGATCTCGTCGTCGTCAACGGGCGCTGCCGCGGCGACCTTGGCGGCAGGTTTGGCGGCGGCCTCGCCTTCCTCGCGCCTTCTCCAGCGCCTTCTCCAGCGTCGTCTCCGACCTCGAGGTCGGAGAGGTCGATCTCGGCTTCATCCACCTCGATTTCGCCGTCGGGCTCGGCCTCTAGCTCGTCGGTCTCCAGTTCCTCGGCGTCGGCCTTGGTCGACTCCGGCTCCGGCGAGGTAGCCTTCTTGGCCCGACCGCGGGTCGCCGGCGCTGCGTCGGAGGTCTTGGCCTTTGCAGCGCGTTTGGCCGGCGCTGCCTTGGCTGCCTTGGCCGCCTTGGCGGGCTTGCTCGCAGCCTTACCGGCGGTCGCGGAGGTGGCCTTGGTCGCAGCCGACTTGGTGGCCCGTTTGGCAGGCGCCGAACCGTTGGCGGACTTGGCCGCGGGCCTTCTTGGCCGGGGTCTTGGTAGCGGTGCGCTTCACCGGCTGATCGGTTGCCGGGCTTGCCGCCTTGCTCGCTGCCACGTACACCCTTTCGTCTTGCTTCGTTCCGGTGGGCAGTGGGAACCCCACCGCAGGTTGGGGTCGTGCGCCATCGAAAAATGTCGGCTGTCGAATATCGGCGGTTGATTTCGCCGCTATCCGGGCTGCGGCCGCCGTCGACCATTGTAACGACAGTGTGTGCCACTGCCGCGCTGAGCGGCAAATTCGATGCTTTCGGCGCGGCTACTTCCCAGTAGCGGTGACGTCGAGCTCCGCGGCCATTGCGGCGCCGACGATGCCTGCGGTGTTCTGCAGCGCGGCGGCCACCACCGGCGTCCGGTTCTTCAGCAGGGGACCCATTTGTCGGCCTTGCGGCTGATGCCGCCGCCGGCGATGAACAGGTCCGGCCAGATCGCGTTCTCGATCGCCACCAGCACCTTCGTGACCTCTCGGGTCCAGCGCTCGTAGCTCCAGTCCTTCTTTTCCTTGACCGAGGACGCCGCCCGGTGCTCGGCTTCCTTGCCTCCGACTTCGAGGTGGCCGAACTCGGTGTTGGGCAGCAGCACGCCGTTGTGAATCACCGCGGAGCCGATGCCGGTGCCGAACGTCAGCAGCACGATGACACCGGTGTTGTCCCTGCCGGCGCCGAACCTCTCCTCGGCCAGCCCGGCCGCGTCGGCATCGTTGAGCACGATCACCTGCTGGCCGTCGAGTGCCTTGCTGTAGAACTCGCTTGCGTTCGAGCCGATCCAGCCCTTGTCGACGTTCGCTGCGGTGCGCACGATGCCGTCGGTCACCACGCCGGGATAGGTGACGCCGACCTTGTCGGTCCAGCCGAACTCCCGAACCACGGCGGCGACGGTCTTGCTGACCGCGTCGGGGGTCGCCGGTTGCGGGGTCTCGAGTTTGAAGCGATCGCCGATCAGCAGACCGGTGTCGAGGTCGACGATTCCGCCCTTGACACCGCTCCCGCCGACGTCGATGCCGAAGCCGCGGCGCTGACCCGCGCTGGTGTCTTTCGGTGCAGCAGCGGGTGAATCGGTGGCTGTCATCGGCGCTCCTCTACATCAACCCGGCAGTGCGACGCGCCACACACCTTAGTGGCAACGCGAGGGCCCGGTCGGACAAACCGGTCAGCGACCGGGTCCCCGGGTGCGGCCGGACTGTGTTGCGATAGGCGGGTGGTCGAAAACGACACCCCGGCGGGCCGGGAATCATTCACCGATCCCGTGGTGCTGCGCACGGTTGCCGAACAGCTGGCCACCGAGGCGGCGGCGTTCGTGCGGAAGCGTCGCGCCGAGGTCTTCGGCGATTCGGCGTCGCCGCGCCGCGCGGCATCCCCCGTGCGCGCCAAGAGCACGCCGACCGATCCCGTCACCGTCGTCGACACCGAGACCGAAGCGCTGCTGCGCGAGCGATTGGCCGTCGCTGCGCCCAGGGGAACCTGTCCTCGGTGAGGAGCAGGGCGGAGCGTCGGACGGCCGCGACGGACGCCTCACCTGGGTGCTCGACCCGATCGACGGCACCGTGAACTTCGTCTACGGCATCGAGACGTACGCGGTGTCGGTCGCCGTACAGCGCGACGGAGTTTCGGTGGCCGGGGCCGTCGCCAACGTCGCCCGCGGGGGCGCTCTACTCGGCCGCGGCCGGCCACGGGGCCCACCTGCGGCGCGGGGGAGTGACGACGCCGCTGCAGGCCAGCGGCGCCTCGGAGCTGTCAATGTCATTGGTAGGCACCGGCTTTTCCTACGTCGCCGAGAAGCGGATCCGTCAGGCCCAGATCCTCACCGATGCTCATTCCCGCGGTGCGCGATATCCGTCGCATCGGCTCGTGTGCACTCGATCTCTGCATGGTCGCCGCGGGCGCTCTGGACGCCTACTACGAGGACGGTGTGCACGTGTGGGACTGGGCCGCGGGCGCGCTGATCGCCGCCGAGGCCGGTGCGACTGTGCAACTACCGCCCGCGGACGCCACGCCGGGGTTCATCGTCGCGTCGGCGCCGGCTATCGCGGATGCGCTTGACGCGGCGCTTAAACGGTCCGGGGCACCCTAGGTCAGGAAATCCTTTGGGCGCCAACGTATTACGCGCCTAGCAGGCGGTGGAGTGAATCTTCGCCACCAGCGCCGAGTCGGCTGTCTGCGTCGCGTCGGGGCGCAGGCTGGCGAGGACGGCGTCGATGTCGTCGCTGCGGCTCAGTTCGGAGAACTCGGTGCCGATCGCGAGGTCGACGGTGTCGTCGGTGCGATCGTCCTCGAACAGCTCGGTACACGGTGCGACCAGCCAGGCCGCGGCCGCGGCCGCCCGGCCGGACGGCCCGAACCGGATCTGGCCCTGGCACATCAGCCGGGCGCTCGCGTAGACCGCGTCGTTGGCCGCGCTCGGCTCGGCGAAACCCAGATCGCGCAGCGCGCCGGCGACCTCGGCGGCCTGACCGCCTTGTCCGCTCGCGTTGAGCACCCGGATCTGTGGTGTCGGCGAGCTTCGCCGGGGTGACGTCGACCATTTCGCTGCGCGTCACCTGCTCGCCGAGCGGAGTCGGCGGGGTGTTCGGGTCGGCCGGCGGAGGCGGGGGATTGCAGGCGGCGGTCTGGTGAACGTCGACCGGCTGGTTCAGGGCCGCGACCCACACCGTCAACGTCACGACGGACAGCGCGACGAGCAGCAGAATGCCCGGCAGATAGTTGCGACGGCGGAAAGGGCGACCGTGCTTGTCGAATGCCGTACCCTCGGTGATTTGCGCGACCACGAGTGCACTCTAGAGGCCCCGTCGCTGCGACCTTGCGGTGGCATCGGCAAGAGTGTGACGTAAATCACAGTGCAACGTGTTTCAATCCGGGCACGAATCATTTGGTGGATGCGTTCGACGCTGGTACAAAGCTCTGCTGCAAGGTTTGATGGAGGGGACGACAAATGGCTACCGATTACGACGCCCCACGGCGCACCGAAACCGACGATGTCTCGGAGGATTCGCTGGAGGAGCTGAAGGCGCGGCGTAACGAGGCCCAGTCTGCGGTTGTCGACGTCGACGAGTCCGAATCCGCCGAATCATTCGAACTGCCGGGGGCCGACCTGTCCGGCGAGGAGCTGTCGGTTCGGGTCATCCCGAAGCAGGCCGACGAGTTCACCTGCTCGAGCTGCTTCCTCGTTCATCACCGCAGCCGTCTCGCCAGCGAGAAGAACGGCGTGATGATCTGCACGGACTGCGCCGCCTGACGGGCTAAGCGCGCAGGGCCGCGAGCACCCGCTCGGGCCGACGGCAGCTCACCAGCCAATACGGGGTCGGATCGTCGGGATCGTCGAGAACCAGAAGAACCATGGGACCGATCCACGCCTTGTGCACGACGTAGGCGGCAGGATCCAGCTGACGTCCCAGCGCGGCCGACTTGGCGCTGCGCGGCACCTCGGCCGACCGTGACACGACGCTGACGGGCAGGTGCGCGTCTCCGACCCACAGTTCGGTATCGCCGGCTCCGCCGACCACGCGGACCTGCGTGCTGCCGAGCAACAGCAGCGCCACGACCGCGACCGGCACCAACACCGCGTACGGCAGCCACACGGGCACCGCGGGCACGCCCTGATTGACCTCGAGTGCGATCAGCGCTGCCAACGCCAAGGCCGGGCGGCCACCACCACCACGGCACCGTCAGCCGTTCGCGATAGCGCACGGTTTGCGACGTGGCGCGCGTGTCGGACACGGGGCCAAGAGTAATCTCTGACGTCGTGTCCACCACTCTCGCGGTTCTGCGCCTGGACCCTGATCTGCCGATGCCCAGCCGTGCCCATGACGGCGACGCCGGCGTCGATCTCTTCAGCGCGCACGACGTCGAACTCGCGCCCGGCGAGCGCGCGCTCGTTCCGACGGGTATCGCGGTCGCCATCCCGCATGGGATGGTCGGGCTGGTTCATCCGCGGTCGGGTTTGGCTGCGCGCGTAGGACTTTCGATCGTCAACAGTCCAGGCACGATCGACGCCGGCTATCGCGGCGAGATCAAGGTGTCGCTGATCAACCTCGATCCGCGCACGCCGATCGTCGTGCATCGCGGAGACCGGATCGCGCAGCTGCTGGTTCAGCGGGTGGAGCTGCCCGAACTGGTCGAGGTCACCTCGTTCGACGAGGCTGGGCTGGCGGACACCACCCGTGGCGACGGCGGTCACGGTTCCTCTGGCGGACATGCGAGTTTGTGAATATGGCATTCGGTAGGCAAAAGGGCGACGCGAGCGGTGACAGCGACGACGAGGTCACCCCGGCACTCGACGTCGACGCCGACGGGCTGGACGGCCCGTTCGACATCGACGACTTCGACGACCCGTCGACGGCGACGGTGGGACGCCTCGATTTGGGTTCGGTGCTGATTCCGCTGCCCGAGGCCGGACAGGTTCAGGTGGAGCTGACACCGCAGGGCGTGCCCAGCGCCGTGTGGGTGGTCACGCCCAACGGACGGTTCACCGTCGCCGCCTACGCCGCGCCCAAGTCGGCGGGTCTGTGGCGCGAGGTCGCCTCCGAACTGGCCGACTCGCTGCGCAAGGACGCCAGTCAGGTGTCGATCAAGGACGGCCGGTGGGGCCGTGAGATCGTCGGCGCGGCGCCGGGTGGACAGGGGCAGGCCACCGGTGTGGTGCGTTTCATCGGCATCGACGGCTACCGCTGGATGATCCGCTGCGTCGTGAACGGACCTGAGGAGAACGCCGACGCGCTCGCCGAAGAGGCCCGCAACGCCTTGGCCGACACCGTGGTTCGCCGAGGCGACACCCCGTTGCCGGTTCGCACCCCGCTGCCGGTGGAGCTGCCCGAGCCGATGGCGAACCAGTTGCGGGCGGCTGCCGAACAGGCTGCGGCACAACAGACTCAGCAGGCGGGCGGGCAACCGCCGGCGCCGCCGACACCGGCCGCGCGCCGCAGCGAGCAGGGGTCGGCGATGCAGCAATTGCGGACCATCACCGGCGGCTAGGCCTCCGACAGCGCGGACACACACGCCGCACCAAGCACAGCGGGGTCGGCGCCCAACTCGTCGAGCGTGATCGTGCGCAATGCCGCGCGCGGCGCCGCGGTCATCCACTCGACGCCGACCTCGACGGGGTGCACAGGGTCGTCGGTGGCCGCCACGATTCCCATGGGCACCGCCAGTCTCTCCAACTCGCTGCATGTGGGGGCCACGTAGGTCGCCGCGGCTTCCATCGCGTCGGGCAACGACGGCCACTGGCCGACCCATGAACGCGTCAACTCGTCGGCGAGCCACGACGGGCTGCCGGCGCCGCATCTGGGCGGTGGCCGAGGCCAGCCCGTCGCGTCGCAGCACACTCGCGGAGTGCCGCGCAGCTATCGCCGCAGGCGCCGAATCGGGCGCTCCCGTCCAGGCAGGCAGCGCGGCGAGGACCGCTACCGCGCTGCCGGGATGAGCAATCGCCCACGCGACGGCCACCGCGGCGCCGATGGACACCCCGCCGACGGCGATCGGGGCCGCGCGTGCGGCATTGTCCAGCTCGTCGCGGTAGCCGTCGACAAGTCGTTCCGGCTGCGGTTTCGGCGTGACCACGACCGCGCCCGCGTCGTGCAGAGCGGCTGAAAACGCCCGGTAGACGTAGTCGTCGTCGGATCCGGTGCCAGGAAGCAGCACCGTCGTGACACCGCGAAGGATGACCGCCATCACACGATGGTGCCCCGTTCACAGTTCGCTCGGCGCGTCGACCCCACCCCACGTGGCAGATCGGAACCAACAGGTCTAGCGTTGCGTTAACTGGGGTAGATCAACGGTGGATCTGCACAACGTTCAGGAGAGGCCATGGCTACGGCCGAAGGGTATCTACGCCGACTCACCCGGCGGCTGACTGAGGCCCCGGAACAGCTCGACGTCGAAGAACTCAGTGACGAAGCCGCCAACACCGGCGCTTCCAAGGCGATCGACTGTCAGCGCGGCCAGGAAGTGACGATGGTCGGCACCCTGCGAAGCGTGGAGTGCAACGGCAAAGGCTGCTCGGGTGGCGTCAAGGCCGAACTGTTCGACGGCACGGACACCGTGATGCTGGTATGGCTCGGCCAACGCCGCATCCCCGGCATCGAGTCGGGTCGCACTCTCAAGGTGCACGGCCGTGTCGGCAAACTGGACAACGGCTCGAAGGCGATCTACAACCCCCACTACGAGATCCAAAAGTGAGTGACCCCGGCACCGACCCGGGGAAGCGTTCCAGCAAGGCGCACGCCGTCCTCGAGCAAATGGGCGGCGTCAGCGGGCTGATCTATTCATCGCTGCCGGTCGTGGCCTTCGTCCCGGCGTCGCAGTTTCTCGGACTCACCGCGGCGATCCTTTCAGCGCTGGGTGTGGCTGCCGTCATCCTGGTGTGGCGGTTGGTGCGTCGCGAGTCCACCCAACCCGCGATCTCCGGCTTCATCGGCGTCGGCGTCTGCGCGTTGATCGCCTACTTCATGGGCGAGTCCAAAGGCTATTTCCTGCTGGGCATCTGGTCGTCGTTGGTGTGGGCGTCCGTCTTCACCCTGTCGGTTGTGATCCGCCGTCCTGTCGTCGGCTACGTCTGGGGCTGGGTCAACGACCACGACCGCGACTGGCGCACCGTGCGCAAGGCGGTGCTGGCGTTCGATATCGCGACGGTGGTGTGGGTGCTTGTGTTCGCGTCCCGGTTCGTCGTGCAGCACCACCTCTACGACGCAGATCAAACGGGTTGGCTGGGGGTCGCTCGCATCTCGATGGGCTGGCCGCTGACGGCGGTGGCCGCACTGGTCACCTATCTGGCGATTCGAGCCGCACAACGCGCGATGCATGCGCACGACGACCACGACGACGCCCCGGAGGCCGAAACCCTCCCCAGCGACGCACAGAGCGAGAATCCGGGCGTGGCGCAGCCGGATGCCCGCTGAGGCCGACGACCGAAGTTCTCGTCGGCTTCGGCGATCCACGATGCGCTCGCTCGGATCGCGGGTCTGATCGCGATCGCCTTCGCCGGTGTGATCATCGCCCTAGGCGAGCGAAGCGACGGGAATGGCGTCGGCGCAGTCGATTTCGGAGGCTTCCGGCAAGGCATGCTGCTGACGGCCGGCCTACACGCCGCGCTGAATCGTGTGTCGCCGGCCTGGCGGATGCGGTGTCAGCGTGCCTCGGGATTCAGGAGCAGCTCCTGCAGTCGTTCCTCGACCTCGGTGACCGCGACGAACAACAGCTCGTCGCCGCCCTCGAGCGGTTCGTCGCCCTCGGGCACGATCACCCGCGGACCCCGCAGAATCGTCACCAGCGTGGCGTCACGGGGTAGCTCGAGGCGCTTGACGGGCTTGCCGCCCCACGGCGTGTCGTCGGGCAGCGTGATCTCGACGAGATTCGCCTGGCCCTTGCGGAATTCCATCAGGCGTACCAGATCGCCGACGGCGACGGCTTCCTCCACGAGGGAGGCCAACATGCGCGGGGTGGACACCGCGACGTCGACACCCCAGTTCTCGTCGAACAGCCACTCATTGCGCGGGTCGTTGACGCGGGCCACCACGCGCGGTACGGCGAACTCCGTCTTGGCCAGCAGGCTGACCACCACGTTGACCTTGTCGTCGCCGGTCGCGGCGATCACGACGTCGAAGTCCTGGAGCTGCACCGATTCCATCAGGGTCAGCTCACAGGCATCGCCCAGGCGCCAATGCGCCGCGGGTATCGCGTCGACGTCGATGTGATCAGGATTACGTTCGAGCAGCGTGACCTCGTGACTGTCCACGAGCTCGCGGGCGATCGACCGGCCGACCGCGCCTGCCCCGGCGATGGCGACCCTCATTGCGCTTCGATTTCCTCACTGGGCGGCAGCGCCGCAATGGCCAGCGCTTCGGCGATGTGCCCGGCGATTGCGGCCATGAACACCTGGTCGCCGGCCTGCACGACGGTCTTCGCCTCGGGCAGCAGACCCTCGCCGAAGCGGATCAGGAAGGCCACGCGGCCACCTGTGGCCGTTTCGAGGGCGGTCAATCGATGGCCGACCCAGCCCTCGTGCAGCGCCAGTTCGGTCACGCCGACGTTTCCCGTCGGATCACGCCACTTCGTGGTCTCGGTTTCGCGGGTCAACACATGGAGCAGCCGATCGGTGGTCCACGGCACGGTGGCGACCGTGGGGATGCCCAGTCGCTCGTAGACCGCGGCGCGCTTGGCGTCGTAGATCCGGGCCACCACGCGCTCGATGCTGAAAGTCTCCCGTGCCACGCGCGCCGAGATGATGTTGGAGTTGTCGCCGGAGGACACGGCCGCAAACGCACCTGCGTCCTCGATACCCGCCCGCAGCAGCACGTCACGGTCGAAGCCCATGCCGAGCACCCGTTCGCCCGGGAAGTCGGGGGACAGACGGTGAAAGGCGGTGCTGTCCCGGTCGATGACCGCGACGTCATGGCCGATGCGGGCCAGACTGTCGGACAGCGACGCGCCGACCCGGCCGCATCCCATCACCACTACTCGCACCTGACGGTCCTTTCCGTTCGACCCTGCGCACTGGAGAACGCTACAACCATTCACCACTGGGCTTACCCTTGGCACTCGTGTCAAAGCTTTCGACCGTCACGCGGCGGCTGTTTCTAGGCAAGCCGTTCCGCAGCGACAAGCTGTCGCACACGCTGCTGCCCAAGCGGATCGCCCTGCCGGTGTTCGCCTCCGATGCATTGTCCTCGGTGGCGTACGCACCGGAGGAGATCTTCCTGGTGCTGTCGGTGGCGGGCTTGACGGCCTATTCGATGGCGCCCTGGATCGGGCTGGCGGTCGCGGGGGTCATGCTCATCGTGATCGCAAGCTACCGGCAGAACGTGCATGCGTACCCGTCGGGCGGTGGCGACTACGAGGTGGTCACCACCAACCTCGGCCCGACCGCGGGGCTGACCGTGGCCAGCGCGCTGTTGGTGGACTACGTGCTCACGGTGGCCGTGTCGATGGCCTCGGCGATGTCGAACATCGGCTCGGCGGTGCCGTTCATCAACCATCACAAGGTGTTGTTCGCGGTGATCGCCATCCTGCTGCTGGCGTCGATCAACCTGCGCGGCATCCGGGAGTCGGGCACCGCGTTCGCCATTCCCACCTACGCGTTCATGTTCGGCATCTTCGCCATGCTCGGCTGGGGGTTCTTCCAGATCCATTTCCTCGACACACCGCTGAAGGCCGAGTCGGCCGATTTCGAGATGCACTCCGACCACGGCCAAATCCTCGGATTCGCCCTGGTATTCCTTGTCGCGCGGGCCTTCTCGTCGGGCAGCGCGGCGCTGACCGGAGTCGAGGCGATCAGCAACGGTGTACCGGCCTTCCGGAAACCGAAGTCGCGCAACGCGGCGACGACACTGGCCATGCTGGGCGGGATCTCCATCACGTTGTTCATGGGCATCATCATGCTGGCCAAGGAAACCGGCGTGCAGGTCGCCGAGCATCCGCTGGAGCAATTGGGCGGCGCCCCGCCCGACTACCACCAGAAGACCCTCATCGCGCAGCTCGCCGACGCGGTCTTCCATGACTTCACGCCCGGCCTCTACTTGATCGCCGGGGTCACCGCGCTGATCCTGGTGCTGGCAGCCAACACCGCCTTCAACGGGTTTCCCGTGCTGGCGTCGATTCTGTCCCAGGACCGTTTCCTGCCGCGGCAGCTGCACACTCGCGGCGACCGACTGGCGTTCTCCAACGGCATTCTGTTCCTCGCGCTTCGCCGCAGTCGCCTTCGTGGTTGCGTTCCGCGCCGAGGTGACCGCGCTCATCCAGCTCTACATCGTCGGGGTCTTCGTATCGTTCACGCTGAGCCAAATCGGCATGGTTCGGCACTGGACACGACTGTTGCGCACCGAAACCGAGCCTGTCGTGCGCGCCAAGATGATGCGCTCCCGGGTCATCAACACCATCGGATTCGTCTGCACAGGAACTGTTTTGATCATCGTGGTGGTGACGAAGTTCATGGCGGGCGCCTGGATTGCGATCTTGGCGATGGGTGCGCTGTTCCTGATCATGAAGTCGATACAGAAGCACTACAGCACCGTGGCGCGCGAGCTCGAGGAACAGGCCGCGGCAGAGGCCGACAGCATGGTGCTGCCGAGCCGCAACCACGCGATCGTGCTGGTGTCCAAGCTGCATCTGCCGACGATGCGTGCGCTGGCCTACGCCAGGGCCACTCGGCCCGACGTGCTGGAGGCGGTCACCGTCAGCGTCGACGATGCGGAGACGCGCGCGCTGGTGCACAAGTGGGAAGACAGCGACATCAGCGTCCCGCTGAAAGTGATCGCCTCGCCGTACCGGGAGATCACCCGACCGGTGCTCGACTACGTCAAGCGCGTCAGCAAGGAGTCGCCGCGCACCGTCGTGACAGTGTTCATTCCCGAGTATGTGGTCGGCCACTGGTGGGAACAGGTGCTGCACAACCAGAGTGCGCTGCGGCTCAAGGGCAGGCTGTTGTTCGAGCCGAACGTGATGGTGACATCGGTTCCGTGGCAATTGAGTTCGTCGGAGCGCCTCAAAACGCTGCAGCCACAGTCCGCTCCGGGTGACGCACGCAGGGGCTTTCTGGATTGAGCGTCGACTCGACGACCGGCGACTCCACCGACTCGCCTTCGGACCTGATCCTCACCGTGGGACCGCCTGCGAATGGCGGCAGTTGTGTCGCGCGTCATGACGGACGGGTGGTGTTCGTTCGCTACGCACTGCCCGGTGAGACGGTCCGGGCTCGTGTGATCTCCGATCGCGGATCGTACTGGCATGCCGACGTTGTCGACGTCATCGAGCCGTCCGCGGACCGGGTCGACTCGATCTGCCCGATCGCCGGTGTGGACGGCGCAGGCTGTTGCGATTTGGCGTTCGCCGAGCCGACGGCGGTGCGACGGCTCAAGGGGGCGGTGGTCGCCAACCAGCTTGTTCGGTTGGGCGGCTACGAATGGCGCGACGAGGACGACGCGACGGCCGAACCGGTGGGCGACAGCGGGGGCACGGGGTGGCGGACCCGTGTGCGATTGGACACCTCGCCGCAGGGCAGAGCGGGATTTCATCGCTATCACAGTGCGGACCTGGTCACCGATCTCGGCTGTGCGCAGCTTCCGCCCGGCATGCTCGACGGCATTCACGACTGGGTCTGGCCGTACGGCGCCCACGTGCACGTCGCGATCGACGACGACGGTGGCCGGCATGTGGTGCAGTCCGGGCCTCGGGAGGGTCGCAAGACCACCACACACGTGATCGAAGGCCAGTACGAGGCGGTGCAGCGGGTGGGTGACCGGGTGTGGCAGGTCCCGGTCACCGCGTTCTGGCAGGCGCACCGCGATGCCCCGCAGATGTACAGCGATCTGGTGGCCGACTGGGCACAGCTGGAACATGGCATGACCGCATGGGATTTGTACGGCGGGGCAGGGGTTTTCGCGGCCGTACTGGCGCAGGCCGTCGGCGATGCCGGGAAGGTCGTCACCGTCGACACGTCGCGCGCGGCGTCGCGGTCGGCGCGCGCGGCGCTGGCGGACCTGGGATGGGTGACCGTGCTCACCGACTCCGTGCGCCGGGCTTTGGCCGCCCAGCGCGGACGGCCCGACGTAGCTGTGCTGGATCCGCCGCGATCGGGAGCCGGCCGCGAGGTGATCGACCTGGTGGCCGACGCCGGCGTGCCGCGGGTGATTCACATCGGTTGCGAGGCAGCGTCATTCGCCCGCGATATCGGTCTCTACCGAGGGCACGGTTATGCGGTGGAGAACCTGCGCGTCTTCGACTCGTTTCCCTTGACACACCATGTCGAATGCGTCGCAGTGCTCACTCGGTGAGTTCGCGGGGCGACGGGAAGCCGCAATTCTGCCATTTGGTGGTTGCAAAGTTGTAACCTCAGCCAGGGACGTCGCCCCAATCGCAAACTCTTCGGGGAGCAAACCGTGGCCGACATGTCGCAGCACGGCCGACTCGAGTCAACGGTCGACCAGAAACAGCGTCGGGGCCTGTTCGCCGGTCCCATCGACATCGACGACTGGGCCGGCGGCATTGCAGAAGAAAAAGCGCGGGTGCCGTCCTTCAGGATCGGGCGTCGCTGGTTCAGCGCCCTCTGGTTGTTACCCGTCGGATTGGCCGGCCTCATCGTGGCCGTCGCGACGGCACAACAACTGCGGCAGTACGATTGGATGCAGACCTTCATCGCGGATTATCCGGGGACGTCGGCCACCTATGCGCCAGCGATCGACTCCGGATTCCCAGCGTGGCTGCGATGGCAGCATCTGTTCAACATCGTCTTCATGATGTTCATCATTCGGGCCGGCCTGCAGATTCTGGCCGACCATCCGCGGCTGTACCTCAACTCTGGCAGCACACCGGGGACCGAATGGTTCCGGATGCGGGACTCCGTACCGCCAGATCGCATGGATCCCGACGATGCCGTCCGAGTGTGGACGGCTAAGGACGACGCGGTGGCACTGCCGAAATGGTTGGGAATACCTGGTTTTCGGCACTCGATCGGGCTCGCCCGGTGGTGGCACTTCAGCTTCGACCTGTTCTGGTTGGTCAATGGCGCCGTGTTCTACGTGCTGCTGTTCAGCACCGGTCAGTGGGGTCGCATCGTCCCGCGATCGTGGGACGTCCTGCCGAACGCGTTGTCGACGGCGATCCAGTACGCGTCGCTCGACTTCCCGACCAATGAAGGCTTCACCAACTACAACGGAATGCAGATTATCGCCTACTTCGTCACTGTGTTCGTCGCCGCGCCACTGGCATTCGTCACCGGGCTGCTGCAGGCGCCGTCGATCGCCGCTCGGTTCGGGTTTGGCCGTGGGGCACTCAACCGCCAAGTCGCCAGAAGCATGCACTTCGCGATCCTGCTGTGGATGGTGTTCTTCATCGTCGTTCACACGGTGATGGTTTTCACCACTGGCCTGGTCGGCAACTTGAACCACATCGTGTTGGGTACCAACACCGATTCCTACTGGCCGCTGGTCGTCTATCTCGTGGTGATGGCCGGTATCGCCGTGCTGTGGCTGATCGCCTCGCCGGTGACCATTCGGTATCCGCGACTCGTCCAGCGGACCGGCCGGCTGATTGTGGGCTGGGTGAAGGCGCTGATGGAATGGGTGCACCCGAAGGCGACCTACTCCGAAAAGGACATCTCGCCGTTCTTCTGGCCCAACGGGCACCTCCCCGACTCGCAGCGGTATCGAGACCTACAGCTGTCGAATTGGTCGCAGTATGCACTTCGGGTGGAGGGTCTGGTCGAGAATCCACTAACCATCAGCTACGACGAGCTGCGAGCACTGCCGAAACACGAGCAAATCACTCAGCACTACTGCATCCAAGGCTGGTCGGGCGTGGCGAAATGGGGTGGCGCGCGGATGGCTGACATCCTCGATCTGGTCAAGCCGTTGCCTTCGGCGAGGTGGGTGGTGTTCTACTCCTTCGCCGACGGGCCGGAGCCTGGCAAGGGTCGGTACTACGACTGCCACCGAATCGAGCACATGCGTGATCCGATGGCGCTGCTGGCCTACGAGATGAACGGCGAAGCACTTAATGAGACCCATGGGGCGCCGGTGCGGCTGCGCAACGAGGTCGAGCTTGGCTTCAAGCAGGTCAAGTGGATTGAGGCAATCGAGTTCGTCGAGAGCTTCGACGGTATCGGAGCGGGCCAGGGCGGGTACAACGAGGACCACGAGTTCTTCGGCTACCGGATGCCGCTCTGATTTCTGGTGACATCTGCCCTGTGCTCAGGGCGACAGAAACACCGGTGAAGGGCGCCCTCAGGGAAGAGTCGATTGGGCGAAGTGACGCTGCAGCCGTCGTTGCCGGTGACCGAACAACGCGCGGATACCCACGGCGATGACGGGCGTCAGTACGCGCAGGGGAGTCCGTAGTTCGAAGGTGAGTCGATCGCGCACAATGGTTTTGGCCTCGCCGTCCGGGTCGAGCGTGCGCTCGTGGCGCCAGCTGCGCATGGACAGCATCGTCGACTGCTCGTCGAATCCTCGGCCCGGCCGCAGTTCGGCGATCATCAGGTCGTCGTAGTCGAACGGGAGGACACCGAACAGCCGCATCCAGCAGCGGCCGACCGGGATGCCCACTGGCACGGTGTCGACAGTTAGATCCTTGGCGCCACGCGGCATCGACATCGTCATCCAGGGCCGTAGTTCGTCGTTGATACCGTCCGGTGTCACGATGCGGGCCCACACCCGCTCGACGGGTGCGTCGATGATGCTCTGCCGTTCGACGATCATCTCGGTCTGAGGCTATCGGAGTGCGTCACCCGCCGGTGGCCTACCGCTGTCGCCAGCGTTCGAGCAGTACCGGGATCTCATCAAGGAGGAATGCATAGAAGTCACGCATCTGCGTGAGACGTTGATGGGCGAGGCCGTCGTCGGGCGTTGCCGCGATCCCCGCCTCGGCCGCATTCAGGACGGCGGCCGTCACTTCGTTCTGATTCGTGTATTGGACGGCCCACGCGTCATCGCGCAGCCGATAGTGGTCCCGGCGGCTGCCCGGTGAGGGAACGCGCTCAACGAGGCCGACGGAGGTGAGCATCTTGACGGCTCCAGAGATCGCGCCCGCGCTGGCCTGTAGCTGGTCAGCGAGTTCGCCCATCGTCGTGGTCGGCTGCTCGGCGAATAGCAGAGACGCCAACACCCGCGCGGTCATGCGCTGCAGCCCGTGTGAGCTGAGGACCAGCGCGAGCTGCTCGGCCATCTCGTGAGCATCCGAGGCCATCGCGATCTCCAGAGTCTTCAAAGATTTCTGAAAAGTCAGTATAGTCAGCGACGGCGCTCCGGGAAGTCTGGTCGGAACTGGCATTCACGTACCCGGAGAGGACCGTCATGGAGACCGCAGCAGCCACGTCACCGAACATCCCGGTGCCGGTGATCAGTGTTCGCGGTCTGACGTTCACCTATCCAAAGGCGTCGCAGCCGGCGGTGCGGGGGATGGACTTCGCTGTGGGGCGCGGTGAGATATTCGGCTTCCTCGGTCCCAGCGGTGCCGGCAAGTCGACAACACAGAAGCTGCTCATCGGACTCCTTCGCGGCCACGGCGGCGAAGCCACGGTCTGGGGAAAGGACCCGCTGGCGTGGGGGCCGGACTATTACCAGCGCATCGGGGTCTCGTTCGAGTTGCCGAATCACTATCAGAAACTCACCGGCCTGGAGAACCTGCGGTTTTTCGCTTCGCTGTACGACGGCGAGACCCTGGACCCGATGCAGCTGCTGGACGCCGTCGGCCTCGGCGACGATGCGAACACCCGAGTGGGCAAGTACTCCAAGGGAATGCAGATGCGTCTGACGTTCATCCGATCGCTGATCAACGACCCGGAGTTGCTGTTCCTCGATGAGCCGACGTCCGGGCTCGACCCAGTCAACGCGCGCAAAGTCAAGGACATCGTCCTGGATCTCAAGGCGCGCGGCCGGACGATTTTCCTCACCACGCACGACATGGCGACCGCCGACGAACTGTGCGACCGGGTGGCCTTCGTCGTCGACGGCCAGATCGTCGCGCTGGACACGCCCGCCGAGCTGAAGATCGCCCGAAGCCAGCGGCTGCGTGCGCGTCGAGTACCGCGGCGACAGCGGGCGGCCTGGAGACGGCCGAGTTCCCGATGGACGGCCTGGCCGATGACCCGGCATTCCATGCGGTGCTGCGAACGCACCATGTCGAGACCATCCACAGCAGGGAGGCCAGCCTCGACGACGTCTTCGTCGAGGTCACCGGAAGGCGGCTGTCATGACCCGGCTGGCAAGTGCGTTGCGGCTCGAGGTGACGCTGCAGGTCAGGCAGAAGTTCCTGCACGCGGCGATCTTCTCCGGGCTGATCTGGCTGGCGGTTCTGCTGCCGATGCCGCACAGCCTGCGTCCCGTCGTCGAGCCCTACGTCCTGCTCGGCGACACTGCATCATCGGGTTCTTCTTCGTCGCGGGCACGGTGTTCTTCGAGAAGCAGGAGCGCACGCTGGGCGCGGTCGATCTCCACGCCGCTGCGGTTCTGGGAGTATCTGTCCGCCAAACTGACTGTGCTCGTGTCGATTTCGCTGTTCGTCGCGGTCGTGGTGCCCACGATCGCCCACGGGTTCGCCTACCATCCTGTTCCGTTGGTGGTCGGCGTGGTGCTCGGCACGTTGCTGATGCTGCTGGTCGGATTCATCACCGTCGCTTGCCGTTCGCGTCGATCAGCGATTGGTTCCTGGCTCGCGACGATCCCGCTCGCGGTCATGACCGATGCCGCCGGTCCTGTACTACTCGGGCGTGTGGCCGAACCCGGTGCTGTACCTCGATTCCCACGCAGGGGCCGATGCTGCTGCTCGGGACGGCGTTCGATCAGGTGGCGCTGGCGCCGTGGCAGGCGGTATACGCGGTGGCTGTATCCGGTCGCTGTGCATAGCGGGTTTGTGCTGGGCGGCCAAGGCGATGTTCGTCCGCTACGTCGATCGCAGAGGTCCGGGGTGATGTGATGGCGACCTCTGCGACCGTTGAACTGCCGGGCGCTGGCGGCGTTCGGCCGCAACGACCTTCGCGGCACCTACCGTGACCCGCTGCTGGTCATGATCGTGTCGCGCCCGTCATCTGGACGACCGGCGTCGCGGTGCTGACGCCGCTGTTCACCGAGATGCTGGCCGAGCGCTACGACTTCGACCTGGTGCCGTACTACCCGTTGGTCCTCACCGCGTTTCCTGCTGCTGACCAGCATCATCGATCGTCGGCGGGCTGGCCGCGTTCCTGGTCCTCGACGAGGTCGACGCCGGCACGCTGACGCGCGCTGCGGGTGACACCGGTGCCGCTGTCGACGTTCTTCGGCTATCGCGCGGCGACGGTGATGGTGGTGACCACTGTCTATGTCGTCGCGACCATGTCGT
The DNA here is from genome assembly GCA_963805835.1 of uncultured Actinomycetota bacterium. GTDB lineage: Bacteria > Actinomycetota > Actinomycetes > Mycobacteriales > Mycobacteriaceae > Mycobacterium. Next base: position 58,857 of record CAWDVX010000023.1, read on the forward strand.
TCAGCGGAATCCTGCAGCCCGGGTCTGATTCCGTGCGCTGATCCCGATCGGATTGCTGGCCGGGACTGTCGGCGGTGGTGACGCATGCTGCTGATCCTGGCGATGGCGAGCAACAAGATTCAGGGCCTGGCCATGCTGTCGTGCATTGGGCATGCTCATCGCCGGTCTGCCCTGCCTGCCGTGGTTCATCCACTCCGACTGGAATCTTGCCTTCGGCGTGCTGCCGCCGTACTGGGCCGCCAAGGCGTTCTGGGTTGCCAGTGACCACGGCACGTGGTGGCCGTATCTCGTCGGCGGCGTCGTGTACAACCTCGCGGTCGCCTGGCCGCTGTTCCGTCGCTTCCTGGCCAAGCACACCTGAGGCCTACGCGATGAGGATCGCGAGTGCGATCGTCACACGGACTCGCTCCTACGCCCACACGAAGTAGCGCAACCACAGGTAGACGGCGGACAACACGATCGACACCACCGTGATGAGCGCACCTTTTCGGGTGAACTCCCAGAACGAGATGGGATGGTCCGCCCGACGTGCGATTCCGAGCATGACGACGTTGGCGCTCGCGCCGATGGCTGTCAGGTTCCCTCCGAAGTCGGCGCCGAGCGCAAGCGCCCACCACAGCACATTCGGATCTGCGAGATTCGTGACGCTCGTGGCCAGCTCGCTGACGATCGGCGTCATCGTCGCCGTGAAAGGAATGTTGTCGATGATGCCGGACACCGGTGCGGAAATGCCGAGGATCAGCATCGTCGTGAGCAAGCCGTTGCCGCCGGTGATTTCGGTAGCCGAGCGGGCAAGCTCTTCGACGACACCGGTCTTCACCAAGGCGCCGACCATGATGAACAGCCCGGCGAAGAACAGCAGCGTCTCCCACTCGACGCTGCCCAGGTAGTCGCGTTGTTCAAGCCGCGATATCAGGACCAATACACCCGCGCCGAGCAGTGCGACCACGGAAGGCTCGATGTGCACCACGGAATGGCCGACGAATGCGGCGAACACGGCGACGAGTACGGCTCCGCACTTGATGAGCAGTCGCGGGTCTTGAATCGCTTCACGCTCGTTCAGTGTCATGACGTCTTCCACGCGTGCGGGGTCGACATCGAAGGAGCCACGGAAGATGAGCGGAATCAAGGCGACAAAAACGATCAGGACGATCGCCACGATCGGTGCCATGTGGATCAGGAAGTCGTTGAACGACAGTCCCGCCCGGCTGGCGATGATGATGTTCGGCGGATCACCGACGAGCGTGGCCGCGCCGCCGATGTTGGAGGCGAGAACCTCGGCGATCAGAAATGGCACCGGGTTGATCTCGAGGCGCTCGCATACCAGCAGCGTGACGGGCGCGATCAGCAGAACCGTGGTGACGTTGTCCAGCAGCGCCGACGCAAACGCGGTGACGAGAACCAACAGGATCATTATTCGAAGTGGGGAACCGTTGGCGCGCTTGGCCGCCCAGATCGCCACGTACTCGAATACGCCAGTCTGGCGCAACACTCCGACGATGATCATCATCCCGAACAGCAGGAAGATGACGTTCCAGTCGATTCCGGTTTCGTGGGAGAAGAATGCGTCGTCGGCACCGACGAACCGTCAGGGCCAGGATCAGCCCGGCACCGCACAACGCCACCAGCGTCTTGTTGATGCGATCGCTGGCGATGAGGATGTAGGCGACGACGAAGACGCCGACCGCGATAGCTGCCATCGCGACTAGCGCCTCAACGCGGCGTCCAGCAACCGCGACGCAGTGATGACGCCGTGCAGCTTGCCGTCCTTCATGACCGCGATCAATGGACTCCTGAAACGGGCCATGAGGGTGGCCACCTCGATGATGGTGTCGTCCGCATTGGCGGCCGGAACGTCGGTGAGGTGGTCCGGCAACACGTCGTGCACCTTCTTGTCGCCAAGGTTCTCGGCGGCCTTGTCGGCCCAGGACTCGCTGATCACTCCGGCCAGCGACGGGTCGTCCTGAACGTAGGTGGGCACGATGAACCGCACTACCTGCGACGCGGGCAACACCGCATACGGGTTTCCGGACGCATCGGTGACAAGGATTCCCGGCAGTCGGTGTTCGGCGAGGACTCGCGCCGCATCCAGTGCGTTCGTGTCCACGGTGATCACCGGGAATTCCTCGGCCATGTCTTCGGCGTGCACGTCAGCACCTTACGTTCGCGTCGAACATCGTGCTCCCTTTATGTGGTGAGGTCGCGACGGGCATATCCGGTGATACCCACAGTGACCAGGCCTACGCCGATCAGGAGGAATGCGCTGGTGGCCGCCCAGTTCGGCGCTGCGTCGGGCACCGCGGCGACGTGGGCGAACGGCGACAAACCGGCTACCCACGCCGGTGCGCCCGCACTGTCGGCAAGGACATGGAGCAAGAAGCCGCCCGCCACCGGCACCGCGCCGATGACACTAACAGCCGACGGCAGCCAGCCGACGGCCAGCGTGGCAGCGCCGACCGCGAGCCAGGCGACCGAGGCGGAGTACAGTGCGCCGCTGAGCGCGTGACCCATCGTCAGCGGAGCCCCGGTGATCGCCGCGCCGGTCCACATCGCGACCCCGGCAGTCACATGCAGCAGTACCATCCCGGCCGTCGTCACCGCGATCTCCGTGCTTACCAGGCGAATTCGCGAAATGGTGGTCGCGAACACCGGTGTCCAGCGGCGGTCCCTTTCGTCGGTCACCAGGGCGGCCAGTCGGGCGGCGGCGTACAGGCTGGTCGGTACGGCAAGCAGGCCGAAAAGGGCGGCCGCGAATCCGTTCGCGGAATCGAGACCACCGAACCCCGCGGTCGCCGCCAGCTCTGCGAAGCGGCGGTTGGTGTCGAAGAAGTCGAGAATCGATGCGATGAGCGCACCGAAGAGAAGGAAGTAGGCGGCGACACCCATCGCCCAACCGGCGGTTGGCCGGATCGCGCGGCGAACCGCGAATCCGGTGAGCGAGCCAAGGAGCATCGTCCGCGGTGCCCGGCTGGTCGCCATGCGAATCAACCCGCGGCCCACATCCCGCCGCCGCGCCGTCGATAGAGCGGCGAGCCCGAATGCGAGCGCGAAGCAGAGCATGACCAACAGCGGACCGATCCGGTTGTCGGCGTACGGCGCCGCGCGTGCCGTGAGTCCGAACGGTGTCATCCATGCCGTCCAGGCCAGTTCTGGCACACCGTCGGCAAGCATGCGCATCAGCAGAGCCAGGCCCAGGGAGCCGACACTGAGGCCCACCGCGGCCGAGCGCGTGGGCATGATCTGGGATGCGAGCACCGCGCCACTGCCGAAGGTGAGCGTGAATGCCAGGATCGCGACCCCGTAGATCGCGGCACCGGTGGTGTCGGTGCCGGCGGCGACGAGAGCCACGCCGACGGCGGTGCCGATCACGACCGAGGCGCCACCGATGACGATCAGGCACCGCGATATCAGACCCGCCATCGACAGTCTGCCCGCGAGGAGAAGGTCGATGCGGCCGGCGTCCTCCTCGCCCCGCGTGATCCGCGTCCCCGCAAGCAGAATCCACACGCCGGCGAGTACCAGCAGCGGCATCCCGGTCCGCCACACGGTGAAACCGCCGGCGTCGTCGAGAGCGATGGGTGGTCCGAAGAGAATTCGAATCGCGGGGTTTTCGGTGAGTGCCCGCAACCCGGACTCATCGAGCGCGCCTTCGAACGTCGTTTGGTACTGAAACGCCACCAGCGCCGACATCGCCCCACAGACAGTGGCGACTATCAGCGTGCCGCGGCGCAACTGCCGAACGGTCAGCATCGTGATCGCGTGGCCGATATCCGATGACGGCGTCGCAACGTTCGGCGCGAAAGCGGCGGCTGTCATCGGACTGTCTCGCCGTAGTAGTCGAGGAAGATCTCTTCGAGTGTCGGTTCTCGCATCGCGAGCGCAGTGATGTCTGCCGAAGCCAGCGCGCGCAACGCCGGCGTCGGTGCGCCAGCGAGGCTGAAGCGCAGCCGATTCGCGTCGACCCGATCGAGGTTCGAGATTCCCGGAATGTCGTCCAGTGCGGGTGGGACTCCGCGATAGGACACGTCGACGACGGTCCGGCGCAACCGGCGCAGATCGGCGATGGTGTCGATCTCTACCAGCCGTCCGGATCGCAGTATCGCAACCCTGTCGCACACCGCCTCGACCTCGGCCAGTTGATGGGAACTGAGGAAGACCGTCTGGCCGCGCTCCCTCGCCGCGACGACACAGTCGCGAAACTCGCGCTCCATCAGCGGATCTAGGCCGCTCGTGGGTTCGTCGAGCACCAGCAGAGGCGCGCGAGTGGCGAACGCGGCGACGAGGGCGACCTTCTGACGGTTGCCGGTGGAATACGCCTTCCCGGGCCTGTCGAGGTCGAGCTGAAAACGTGCTACAAGTTCGGTGCGATAGTCGACGTCGACGCTGGGGCCCACATTGCCGAGTAGTTCAAGGATTTCGGCACCGGTCAACGCCGGCCATAGTGCGACGTCGGCAGGGACGTACGCCAGATAACGGTGGGCAGTGCCGACGTCGCCCGCGTCGATGCCGAATATCTGCGCGCCACCGCTGCTGGGGCGAATGAGGCCGAGCAGCAGTCGAATGGTGGTCGATTTCCCGGCGCCGTTGGGACCGAGGAATCCGAACACCTCACCCGGGTTCGACGGTGAAGCTGACGTCGTCGACGGCGACGATCTTGCCGAACCGCTTCGTTAGGCGGTCGACGCGGACAGCGACGTCGGAAGCAGATCCTGCATGGACTGCCGAACCAGCGGGCATCGGAAGCCTTTCACGAGTCGTGCTACTGACTGCCGACCCGACTTCCCGGCGCTCCAGGGGCAATCTACCTCCACCTGCCGCCGCGCACTAGCCAATAACGACAATGGACGACGTCGACGTATTCACTAGGATTCGGTGAATGCCAACCAATTTGCGACTTCTGACGCGCGGCTCGTGGTCGGAGACCCAGCGGTTCTCCGAGATTCTGCGGCGAGAGACGGTGGGCGGCATTTTGCTGCTCGCCACCGCAGGCATCGCACTGGTATGGGCAAATACACCGTGGTCTGCCGCTTATAAGACGGTTTCGCAGTTCAGAATCGGGCCCGAGGCACTGTATTTGAACCTTTCGCTGACGGAATGGGCCGCCGACGGACTGTTGGCCATCTTCTTCTTCATCGTCGGGCTCGAACTCAAGCGGGAGTTCGTGGCCGGGGATCTGCGTGATCCTCGGCGCGCGGCCCTGCCGATCGCGGCCGCTGTCGGCGGCATGGTCGTGCCCGCGGCGGTCTACATCGGCATCAACGTGCTTGCCGGACAGCCGGAGAACATCGACGGCTGGGCGGTGCCCATCGCCACCGACATCGCGTTCGCCCTTGCGGTGCTGGCCGTGTTGTCCACCCACCTGCCGACTGCGCTGCGCACCTTCCTGCTGACGCTTGCCGTCGTCGACGATCTCCTCGCGATCACCGTCATCGCGGTCTTTTACACCGACGACCTCGCGCCGGCGCCACTCGCGCTCGCCCTGATTCCCATCGGACTGTTCGGGCTGGCGGTGCAGCGCGGCGTGCACCACTGGTGGCTGTTGTTGCCGCTGGCCGCGACGGCCTGGGCGCTGGTGCACGCCAGCGGTGTGCACGCCACCGTGGCCGGCGTCGTCCTCGGCTTCACGGTTCCCGTGCTCGGCCGACACGGCCACCCGACCGCCGAGTTGTTCGAGCACGCGGTCAGGCCCGCGTCGGCGGGCTTCGCCGTGCCGGTGTTCGCGTTCTTCGCCGCGGGAGTGACCGTCGGGGGCTGGTCAGGCCTCGGGGACTCACTTCTGCCACCCGGTCACCGACGGCGTGATCGCGGGCCTGGTGATCGGCAAGCCCCTCGGGGTGTTTCTGACCGCCTTCCTGCTGGCCAGATTCACCCATGCGGCCCTCGACGACGACCTCGCCTGGCGCGACGTCCTGGGCGTGTCTCTGCTGGCAGGCATCGGGTTCACAGTTTCGTTATTAATCGGCGAATTGGCGTTCGGGCACGGCACCCCGGCGGGCGACGACGTCAAGGTCGGCGTGCTCGTCGGCTCCGTTCTCGCAGGTGTATTGGCATCTGTCGTGTTGCTGAGCCGAAACGCCGCCTATCGACGCATCCACGAGATCGAGACCGCCGACGCCGATCACGATGGTGTGCCCGACATCTACGACGCTCATCAGGACTGAAGCGACGCTGGTGCGTAGACTGACGGGATGCTTGAACAGATCCGCGGTCCCGCAGATCTGCAGCACTTGACCCAGTCGCAAATGAGTGACCTGGCACAGGAAATCCGCGATTTCCTGATTCACAAGGTTGCTGCAACCGGCGGGCACCTCGGCCCCAATCTCGGTGTGGTGGAGCTCACGCTTGCCCTGCACCGGGTGTTCGATTCGCCGCACGATCCGATCATCTTCGACACCGGACACCAGTCCTATGTGCACAAGATGGTGACCGGTCGCAGCCATGAGTTCGAAACACTGCGCAAGAAGGACGGGCTGTCGGGCTATCCGTCGCGCAGCGAGAGCGAGCACGACTGGGTCGAATCCAGCCACGCCAGCTCCGCACTGTCGTATGCCGACGGCTTGGCCAAGGCCTTCGAGCTGTCCGGGCACCGCAACCGACACGTGGTCGCCGTCGTCGGCGACGGCGCCCTGACCGGCGGCATGTGCTGGGAGGCGCTGAACAACATCGCCGCGGCCCGGCGTCCGGTCGTGATCGTCGTCAACGACAACGGTCGCAGCTACGCGCCGACGATCGGCGGTTTCGCCGAGCACATGGCGGGGCTGCGCCTGCAGCCGGGCTACGAGAAGGTGCTCGAGGAGGGCCGCAAGGCCGTCCAGAAGGTGCCGCTCATCGGCGAGCTCTGCTACCAGTGCATGCACAGCATCAAGGCCGGTATCAAGGACGCGCTGTCGCCGCAGGTGATGTTCACCGATCTCGGCCTGAAGTACGTCGGCCCGATCGACGGCCACGACGAACACGCGGTGGAGAGCGCGCTGCGACATGCCCGTGGGTTCAACGCGCCCGGTGATCGTGCATGTCGTCACCCGCAAGGGCATGGGATACGCCCCGGCCGAGAACGACGAAGCCGACCAGATGCACTCGTGCGGTGTCATCGACCCCGAGACAGGGTTGGCCACCTCGGTGCCGGGACCCGGCTGGACGTCGGCGTTCTCCGACGCACTGATCGCCTATGCCGCCCGTCGCCGCGACGTCGTGGCCATCACCGCCGCGATGCCCGGGCCCGACGGGGCTGACCGACTTCCGGAAGCGATTCCCGGACAGATTCTTCGACGTCGGCATCGCCGAGCAGCATGCGATGACCTCTGCCGCCGGCCTGGCGATGGGCGGCTTGCATCCGGTGGTCGCCATCTACTCGACGTTCCTCAACCGGGCTTTCGACCAAATCATGATGGACGTGGCGCTGCACAAACTGCCCGTCACGATGGTCTTGGACCGCTCGGGTGTCACCGGCCCCGACGGCGCCAGCCACAACGGCATGTGGGACCTGTCCATGCTGGGCATCGTCCCGGGCATGCGGGTGGCCGCGCCGCGAGACGGCACCCGCTTGCGCGAGGAACTCGGCGAGGCGCTCGACGTCGACGGACGGGCCGACCGCGATTCGCTTCCCGAAAGGCGATGTCGGCGAGGACATCCCGGCGATCGAACGACGGGGCGGGGTCGACGTGCTCGCCGTTCCGGCCGACGGCTTGTCCGACGATGTGCTCCTAGTGGCGGTCGGACCATTCGCGGCGATGGCACTGGCGGTCGCCGAGCGGCTACGCAACCAGGGCATCGGCGTTACGGTCGCCGACCCGCGTTGGGTTCTTCCGGTGCCTGCGGTCCTGGGCGAATTGGCTGCCGCGCACAAGCTGGTCGTGACCTTGGAGGACAACGGTGTGCACGGCGGCGTCGGGTCGGCGGTGTCGGCGGCGCTGCGCCGGGCCGAGATCGACGTGCCCTGTCGTGATGTCGGGCTGCCACAGGAGTTCTTCGAGCATGCGTCGCGCGGTGAGGTACTCGCCGACGTCGGACTGACCGATCGTCACATCGCCCGGCAGGTCACCGGTTGGGTGGCCGCGCAGGGCGCCACGGCGGCCGACGCGAGGTCAGCGAGCGCCTCGACTAGCGCTACTCGTCGATTGGCCACTCGGCGACGAGTAGTCGGGACGGCCCAGGGTTATCCGGCCGACCTCTTCGAGTTCGGTCTGGCCTCGGGGTTGCTCGAAGTACACCTCTGCGCCGCGGCCGTCGACCTGCAGGGTGGCGATGGTGTTCCCGAAGAGAGGTCCGCAGGTGTTCGCCCACGTCACGGGTAAGCGGCGGCACCCCGTGGCGACGCGCCCACCGGCCTGTCCGCTCTGCCATCCAGGTCGACCACCCGAGCCGGAACGCCGGTTTGACGAACCCGGGGACGTAGTTGTGCACCGGGGAACACACCAGTTGATGCACGTCCGCGCGAACCGGTCGATCTGACCCCGGGGCGATCAATTCCGCGCGGGCGGCGTAACTGTGGTGCACGTCGCCGGAGAGCACGGACACGGTGGCAGGACCGGATGGATGATCCGCGACACGGGCGATCAGGTCGGTCAGCCGCAGGAAAGACTTGATGAATGCGGGCCAGTGTTCGAAATCTCCTGCGCGTCGCAGCTTTTCGCCGAGACGGCCGCGCCAGCCGGCACGGTCGGAGAAGCGCTCGTTCACCGATTGCAGATCGCCGATCACCGGCGGCAGCAGCCAAGGGAGCGACGACGCAAGCAGCAGGTGGTCGATCTCGTCGAGGCGCTCGGTCGCATTGTCTTCCAGCCACTCGAACTCGCGGTCGCCGATCATCATGCGCTGCCCGGAATCCAGTATGCGCCCATTCCGCGAATCGACCATGATCAGCCGACACCGTCCGAGATCCCACCGATAGCTGAACCGCACGCCCTTGCTGGCGTCGACTTCGTAGTCGGCACGGTCGGCCAGATCCACCAGTAACGGCCAGGTGTCACCATCGATGGACAGCAGGCGTCGATAATCATCATTGTCGGCCAGTTCCGCGGGGCTCAGATTGCCCAGATGCTGATACACCCAATACGAGGCCAGGCCGGCTTGGATCCGGTCTCGCCACCACGGTTTGGCGTTGACCTCGATGCGCCAGGATTCGGAGGTGTTCCAGTCGTCGCGGATATCGTGGTCGTCGAAGATCATCGCGGTGGGAATGGTGGACATGAGCCACCTGATCTGCGGGTCGCCCCACGAATGGCAGTACAGCCGTGCGTATTCGGCGAAACTCACCACCTCGTCAGGTGGACGCCGGCGCTGCTTGTTGCGCCTGGTTCGCCGGCCGGCCAGTCGCCGACGGGTCTCGGGGGTCAGTTCGTCGGCGTAGAGCTGATCACCGAGCAGGATGAGCGCGTCCGGCCAGTCGCTGACGGGCTGTCCCGCCATGCGGTCGGCATAGCTGTCCAGCGCATCAAGACCCAATTTCGAGTCGACCTTGTGATCGTCTGTCTTCGGATAGCGGCACGACCCGAAAATGGCGCGCAGTCGCCGCTTCGATTCAGGCCCACGGGTTCGGATGATGCTGCGGGGGAATCGCGAGTCCGGCTGCGGCCATACCACCTGTCCGTCCACCCTGACCTCGTATTCGATAACGGTGTCGGGTGTCAGTCCGCGCACCGTGACCAGGGCGAAATGGTGGTCCCGCACCTCGAACGTCCGCGCCGAGCAGCCCAGCACCTCCACCGTGCTTGCGTGCTCTGTCTGCACCCAGACCAGCGCGGTCGTATCCGAGACGTGCCGCAGAGCGGGGCCGAGCAGCAGGGTCACGACTTCACCGTAGGCGAGCCTCGACGAGACTGAACACATGGATGCTGAACTTGAACGCTGGAAGGCTGCCGGCCAGTACTTCGACTACCTGGGCTTCGACATCTTCTACCGGGTCGACGGACCGCCGATCGGCGAAGCACCCGTCGTGCTCGCTGTGCACGGCTATCCGTTCAACTCGTGGGACTGGTCGCTCATCTGGCCCGGCCTGGTCGAGCGGTTCACCGTCATCGCGCCCGACATGATCGGCATGGGTTTTTCGGCCAAACCCGTCGCCTACGGCTACTCGGTACACGATCACGCGGACATGCACGAGGCGCTGCTCGCCCACCTGAACGTCGGCCGCTGCCACTTGCTCGCGCACGATCTCGGCGACTCTGTCGGCCAGGAACTGTTGGCCCGCAGCACATTCGGTCAGCATGCGTACGGGTCGATGCAGTATCAGTCGATCACCTGGCTCAACGGCGGGCTGTTCAACGAGGCCTACACGCCGCGCACCATGCAGAAGCTGATGTCGGCAACGCCGCTGGGGGACCTCATGAGCCCACTGCAGGGCAGCCCGCTGTCGCGGCGGATCGTGGAGCCGACGATCAACGAGATGTTCGGCCCGAACACGAAGCCCTCGCGCGAGCTGATGGGGCGATTCCACGAGATACTCGAGTACAACGACGGCAAGCGAGTGCTGCACAAGGTCGGACGGTTCCTGGGCGATCGTTACGCGCACCGAAACCGCTGGGTGCGCGCCATGCGCGAGACCACAGTGGGTATGCGGCTCATCGACGGGCCCATCGACCCCAACTCGGGTGCGCACATGGCGCGGCGTTACGCCGAGGTCATTCCGGATCCGGACGTGGTGATGCTGGCCGACGACATCGGCCACTGGCCGCAGATCGAAGCCCCCGAGGCGGTATTGCAGCATTTCCTGGCCCACGTCGACCGCGTCGGCTGAGCGACGGTCACTCCGGCGGCGCGGCGGGATCGGGATAGAGCGCGTCGGTCAGCACCGAGTCGGCGAGCTCACGCTGCCACTGCCGCACTCCGGCCTCCCGCAGGAACTCGTCGACCGCCGAAGCCGTCTCCTCGGCTGTTGGCAGTGGTTGCCAGTCCCAGCACAGCCGACGGACGATCTCCGGGGTGACGACATTCTCCGTCGGCACCGAAATCCGTTGCGAGAGTTCGGTGATGCCCGCGCGCGCCGCCTCCAGTCGAGCGGCGGCCTCGGGCTTGCGACGGGCCCACCGCGACGCGGGCGGAGGTCCGGCGGACGGCTCCTGCGACGTGGGCGGGTCGTCGGTGGTGCGGGCTCGGGCGAGTGCATCGAGCCAGACACTCGCCATGCGGCGTTGCCGCGAGCCGCCGAACACCGGTAGGGCGGTGAGCTTCTCGACTGTGTCGGGGTCGACGGTGGCGGCGTTGACGATCGCCGCGTCGGGCAGGATGCGCCCGGGGGCAATGTCTCGGCGCTGCGCGATGTGATCGCGGGCGCTCCACAGTTCACGCACCGCGGCCAGTGCCCGCACGTCGCGGATCTTGTGGATACCCGACGTGCGCCGCCAGCGATCCCGTCGCGTCGGCGCGCCTTCGAACATTCGTAGATGCTCGAATTCCTGTGCAGCCCAGTCGGATTTATGTTGCTCCTCGAGTACCGCCGCGATGGCGTGACGCAGATCGAGTAGCACTTCGACATCCAGTGCGGCGTAGTTCAGCCAGTCGTGCGGCAGCGGCCGTTGAGACCAGTCCGCGGCGCCGTGCCCCTTCCTCAGCTGCAGGCCCAGGAGCCTGCTGCACCATGGTGGCGAGGTTCACCTTGTCGTACCCGGCCAGACGGCCTGCGAGTTCGGTGTCGTACAGCTTGGTCGGTCGCATACCGATCTCGGCCAGGCACGGCAGGTCCTGGTCGGCCGCGTGCAGCACCCACTCGTCTGTGGCCAGCACCTTCGGCGACCGGAGCCAGCGTGGCGACCGGATCACCGCCGTGGTTGACGGGGTCGATCAACACCGTGCCCGCGCCTGCCCGCCGGATTTGCACCAGGTAGGCACGATTCGAGTACCGGAAGCCCGAGGCACGTTCGGCGTCGACCGCGAACGGTCCGTTGCCGGATGCCAGAAATTCGGCGGCGCTCTCGATTTCGCGTGCACTGACGGCCAGCTCCGGTACCCCATCACGCGGCGCGAGCAGGGGGGTGGCTTCCGGCTCATCCTCCGAGCCCGATTCGGGGCCGGCCTCCTGGGCGTCGGTCATCCGTCAGGCGCGCGTGCGGGAACTCAGATCGGTGACCCCGGACGGGGGTAGACCAGCGGCATGCTCCAGCACCTCGCAGAACGCCTCGACATGCGGCCCCAACTGCAGCGTGGTCGCCGTCCACGACGCCCGCAGCTCCAGCTGATGGGCGCGCGGCGGGCCGGAGATGTCGCCGTAGCGCACCGATGTGGTCGCGGTGACGGTGCCGCCCAGCGCGGTGACGTGTTCTTGCCGTTCCTCCAGGGCGTCGACGAGCCAACTCCACGCGACTTCGGGCAGCAATGGGTCAACAGCCTCGCTGGAGTCCAGGTCCGCCTGGATGTAGGCCACCAGCCGCATCGTGCCATCCCACGCTTCGGCGCCTTCGGGGTCGTGCAGCAGGATCAGCCGTCCGAACGCGTCGCCCTCCGAACGCTCGGGAACGATGGCCGTCTCGGGGTGACGGACTTCCGCGCCCAACGCGTAGCTGTAGGGCGCAAGCCTCTGAGGCGGCCGTATCGGGCCTAGCTCGATCTCCGCTCGGACGGTGGTGGCATTCATCGCCGCCACCGCTTCGCGAAATTGAGCCGGTTCGGCGGTGGTCACCGTTCGACGCTAGCCCCATTCGGCCAGGTCTGCGTGCAGGCGCGCCGATTTCTCCGGCTGAGGGGATCGCCCGTGGTCAGGGGGCGTTTGCTGCGCGGTAGACGGCTCCACCTATCCACTAGGCGAAATGAGGTGCAGTGGGCCGGGAATTGGGGCGCTGACGGGGGCGCATGGCAGCATTGGAGACGATGAGCAACCGCCGTGAGCTGCCCGACTCGCCCTATCTCGCCGCCGCTCGCGGCCACAAGCCGAGCCGCGTGCCGGTGTGGTTCATGCGGCAGGCGGGACGTTCGCTACCCGAGTACCGGGCGCTGCGGGCGAAGAACACGATGATGCAGGCATGCTTCGACGCGGAGTTGATCACCGAGATCACGCTGCAACCGATTCGCAGGCACGGCGTCGATGCCGCCATCCTGTTCTCCGACATCGTCGTGCCGCTGCGCGCTGCCGGTATCGAACTGGACATCGTGCCCGACGTCGGGCCGGTCATCGACCACCCGGTGCGCACCCTCGCCGACGTCAACGCGATCAAACCACTTGAACCACAGCAGGTTGCGCCCGTCGCCGAAGCCGTCACGCAACTGGTGGCCGAGTTGGGCGATGTGCCGCTGATCGGGTTCGCGGGCGCGCCGTTCACCCTGGCCTCCTACCTCGTGGAGGGCGGCCCGAGCCGCAACCACGAGCGCACCAAGGCGATGATGCTGGGCGAACCCGACACCTGGCACGCACTCATGGCGACGCTGACCGACGTGACCATCGCCTTCCTTCAGACTCAGGTCACGGCCGGTGCGGACGCCATCCAGCTGTTCGACTCCTGGGCCGGGACGCTCTCGCTGGCCGACTACCGCACCTACGTGCTTCCGCACAGCACGCGGGTGTTCTCGTCGTTGCAGGACGCCGGTGTGCCGATGACCCACTTCGGCGTCGGCACCGCCGAACTGCTGGGCGCGATGGCTGAAGCTGTTTCGGGGCGTGGTGCTCCGGGAATCGTCGGCGTGGACTGGCGCACGTCACTGACCGACGCCGCGGCGCGGGTGGCGCCCAACACGGCGCTGCAGGGCAACCTCGATCCGGTGGTGCTGCTGGCGGGCTGGCCGGTCGTCGAACGGGCGGCACGCGCCGTCGTCGAGGATGCCCGCCGCGCGATCGACGCGGGAGCAAGCGGCCACATCTTCAATCTCGGTCACGGCGTGCTGCCGGGTACCGACCCCGGCGTGATCACCGAACTGGTGGCGTTGGTGCATTCGCTGTGAGTACGTCGTATTGCGTTGTCGGCGGCGGGATTTCAGGTCTTGTCGCCGCGTATCGGTTACGGGTCTCGGCGGGTCCGGACGCCTCGATAACGCTGTTCGACCCGGCCGACCGGCTGGGGGGTGTGCTGCGCACCGAGCGGATCGGCTGGCCAGCCGATGGACGTCGGTGCGGAGGCGTTCGTCGCCCGCCGTCCCGAGGTGCCCGCGCTGCTCGCCGAGTTGGGCCTGGCCGACAGGCAGATCGGCACCACGGGGGCGCGGCCGCTGATCTACAGCCAGGCGCGTCTGCACCCGTTGCCCACGGGCACGCTGCAGGGCATTCCGGCGCACCCGGCGGCGCTGGCCGGACTTGTCGACGATGCGACGCTGGCCCGAATCCGCGACGAGCCTGGTCGGCCGCTGCGCTGGCGCCCCGGCGCCGATCCCGCGGTCGCTGAGCTGGTCGGGCACCGGTTCGGCGACCAGGTCGTCGCCCGCTCGGTCGATCCGCTGCTGGCGGGTGTCTACGCCGGATCGTCGGCCACCATCGGTGTCCGCTCGGCCGCTGCCGACGCTGGCCGCCGCGCTGGACCGCGGTGCCGCGCAGCCTGACCGATGCGGTGCGCGACGCGCTGGCGGCCGCAGGACCACCGCGGCCAGCGGGTCGGTGTTCGGTGCCATCGACGGCGGATATGCGGTGCTGGTCGACGAGCTGGTCCGGCGCGCGGGCGTCCGCTGGCTGCAGGTTGCCGTCGAGCGGATAGGTCGCTCACGAGCAGCGGCTGGGAGATCGTCGACGACGAGGGCGGGCGCCACCACGCCGACGCGGTGGTGCTGGCCGTACCGGCGCCGCGGCTCGCCCGTCTGGTCGAGGACATCGCCCCGCGCACCGCGGCGGCGGCACGGCGCATCCCGGTGGCGTCGAGCGCGTTGGTGGCGCTGGCGCTGCCCGGGGGGTACGCCGCTTCCTGAGCAGTCCGGGGTGCTGGTGGCCGGCGGAGAACGCCTGCGCGCCAAGGCGATGACGTTGACGACGCGCAAGTGGGGGCCGCCGCGGCAACGTCGAGTTGGTGCGGCTTTCATACGGTCGGTTCGGCGACGATCTGGCGCGCAGTGCGGGCGACGAGGACCTGCTGAACTGGGCGGCGCAGGACCTGGCCACGTTGTTCGGAGTCGCCGTGAACCCGGAGGACTGTCGCGTGCAGCGGTGGATCGACGCGATGCCGCAGTACGGACCCGGCCACGCCGAACTGGTCGCCGAGCTGCGGGCGGGTCTGCCGCCGACGCTGGCCGTCGCCGGCGGCTATCTGGACGGCATCGGCGTGCCCGCGTGCGTGGCTGCGGCCACCAAGGCGGCGGCGTCGCTGACCACCGTCGCGAGAGCGACGAATAGGACCTGAGCGCGCGTGGCACGATAGGTGCTATGGCCAAGCTCGACTACGACGCGCTCAACGCCACCATCCGCTACCTGATGTTCTCGGTGTTCTCGGTGCGGCCGGGGGCGCTTGGCGCCGAAGATGGGGCGCGCGCCGCCGTCGTCGACGAGACCGCGACGTTCCTCAAACAGCAGGAAGACAACGGCGTCGTGGTGCGCGGGCTCTACGACATCGCAGGCATGCGGGCCGACGCCGACTTCATGATCTGGACGCACGCGGAGAGCGTCGAGGCACTGCAGGCCACCTACTCCGACTTCCGCCGCACCACCACCCTGGGCCGGGCGAGCACGCCGGTGTGGAGCAACGTCGCGCTGCACCGGCCCGCGGAGTTCAACAAGAGCCACATCCCGGCGTTTCTGGCCGGGGAGGAGCCCGGGCAATTACATCTGCGTGTACCCGTTCGTGCGCTCGCTGGAGTGGTATCTGCTGCCCGACGAGGAGCGCCGCCAGATGCTGGCCGAGCACGGCATGGCCGCCCGCGGCTACAAGGACGTGCGCGCCAATACCGTGCCCGCGTTCGCGCTCGGTGACTACGAGTGGATTCTGGCGTTCGAGGCGCCCGAGCTGCACCGCATCGTCGACCTGATGCGCGATCTGCGCGCCACCGATGCGCGCCGTCATGTACGCGAGGAGACGCCGTTCTTCACCGGTCCGCGCGTGAGCGTGGAGGATTTGGTCAGCAAGCTTCCCTAGTCCCAGAAACGAGGTCGACGTGCCGGAAGTCGGTAGCAGGGTAGAGGCGCGCGAATTGGAGACGATCAGCGGCGCCAAGGTCGCGGTCCCGTCGCCGAATGCCATCGTTCATCTGCAGTTCCGAAGGTTCGCTGGTTGCCCGATCTGCAACTTGCACATCCGCACGGTCGCACGTCGCCACGACGAGATCGCGGCCAGCGGGATCGTCGAGGTCGCCGTGTTTCATTCCGCTGCCGAGGAGTTGCGCCGCTATCAGGCCGACCTCCCGTTCGCGGTGGTCGCCGATCCTCAACGCGAGCTGTACCGGGAGTTCGGAGTCGAGTCCTCGATCCGTTCGATTCTGCATCCGAAGGCGTTACGCGCAGGCGCGCGTGGGATGCGATGGACGACGCCGGGCGGTGCGTTGGGCCTACGCGAGGGCCACCTGGGTATGCCCGCGGATTTCCTGATCGGCCCCGACGGCACAGTGCGAGCGCTCAAGTACGGTACGCACGCCGACGACCAGTGGTCGGTCGACGAGATCCTGGCTCTGGCAGCTCAGTAAGCCCGCCCGCGGCCCGCCGTGGCCCGATAGCGTGTACGTGTGCCAGAGTCGAAGACCGGACAAGACCTGATGTTCGACCCCTTGCAGACCAAGGGCACCGCCTTCACTCACGCCTGAACGTCTCGAGTTCGGACTGCTCGGACTGCTGCCGACCGCGGAGAAAACGCTCGATCAGCAGGTCGAACACTGTTGGCGCGAGTTCGTCACGCGCCGCGAGGGTCTCGACCAACACATCTATCTGCGTGCATTGCAGGATCGCAACGAAACTTTGTTCTACCGACTGCTGCATGATCACATCGCCGAGACGATGCCGATCGTGTACACCCCGACGGTCGGCGACGCGTGCGAGCGGTTCAGCGAGATCTACCGGCGTCCGCGCGGGCTTTTCGTGAGTTACCCCGACCGCGAGTACCTGCGCGAGGTGCTGCGCAACCGCCCGCGCAGCGACCCCGACGTGATCGTGGTGACCGATGGTCAACGAATACTCGGTCTCGGCGATCAGGGCATCGGCGGCATGGGCATACCGATCGGAAAGCTGTCGCTCTACGTCCTCATCGGCGGGATCGACCCCGCGCGTACCCTGCCGATCGTGCTCGATGTCGGCACCGACAACGTCGAGTTACTGGAGGACCCGCAGTATCTCGGCTGGCGACACCGGCGCATCGGCGACGAGGAGTACTACGCATTCATCGATGAATTCGTCGCTGCCGTGCGCGACGAACTGCCGGATGTGTTGCTGCAGTGGGAGGACTTCGCCACCGCGCATGCCCAGCCCATCCTGGACCGCTACCGCGACAAGCTGCTGACCTTCAACGACGATATTCAGGGCACCGCGGCGGTCGCATTGGGAGCGCTGCACGGAGCGGCTAACGTCGCGGGTCGGCCGCTGTCGCAGCAGCAGGTCGTGATGTTGGGTGCGGGCTCGGCAGGCATCGGCGTTCTGAACATGGTGCAGCGCGAGATGGTCGCGCAGGGGCTGTCCGAGGCCGACGCGTTGTCGCGGATCTGGGTGGTCGACGTCGTCGGGCTGTTGACCGATGACCGCACCGATCTCTCCGAAGGGCAACGGACATTCGCCAAGCCGGCGCACGTTGTGGGGAATTGGGGCTTGTCCGGGCCGGCACAGCTGGCCGATGTCGTGCATCACGTCGATGTCGGTGTGCTCCTGGGACTTTCGACCGCAGCCGGTGCGTTCACCGAGGACATCGTGCGCGAGTTGGCGGCCAAGACCGAGCGGCCGATCATCTTTCCGCTGTCGAACCCGACAAGCCGGGCCGAGGCGCACCCGGCCGAGCTGGACGCGTGGACCGACGGGCGGGCGCTGATCGCGACGGGTTCACCGTTTGCGCCGTTGCAACGCAATGGCGTCGAGCGGCCGGTCGCGCAGTGCAACAACGCGTACATCTTCCCGGCGATGGGATTGGCCGTGACGGCGGCGCAGGCGAACCAGGGTCACCGACGAGATGATGCGGGCCGCAGCGGCCAGCCTGGGCGACGCGTCTCCTGCGCTCTCGGATCCCGACCAGCCGCTGCTGCCCGCGTGGTCGGAGGTGCCCGACATCGCCGTGGCCATCGCGCTCGCCGTCGGTCGACAAGCCGTCGCGGACGGCGTCGCGCCGAAGCGCAGCGACGACGAGCTGGCCGCGCGTATCGACTTGGTGCGCTGGATTCCCGAGTATTCCTCGAGTTGACTCGGCGGAAGGTTACGACGGCACCAGGCGCAGCGAGATCGAGTTGATGCAGTAGCGCTGGTCGGTCGGCGTCGGATAGCCCTCACCCTCGAAGACGTGGCCGAGGTGGCTGTGACAGTTCGCGCAGATGACCTCGACGCGATGCATGCCCAGGGTGTCATCCGAGCGCAGGATCACCGCGTCGGAGTTGGCCGGATCGAAGAACGACGGCCAGCCGCAATGGGATTCGAACTTCTCGCTGCTGCGGAACAGTTCGGCGCCGCAGGCCCGACACTCGTAGACGCCCTCGGTCTTGGTGTCGGTGTACTCACCGATGCCGGGCCGCTCGGTGCCGGCCTCGCGCAGGACGTGGAATTCCTCGGGGTTGAGCTTCTTGCGCCACTCATCGTCGGTCAGCTGCAGTTTGGGAGCAGGGGTCGCCATGCCTCCACGCTAGCGCCGTTGGGCCTCGCGCACCCGTTCCTCGGCGTACGCAAACGCGGCTTCTTCGTCGTCGAGGTCGAACAGGCAAGCGGACACGAACCGACCGTCGCGGATCTCGTGAACGCTGATCCACGTCCAATGGTATTGGTCGCCGTCGTGCCCGACGGCCTCGCGCTCGAGGCGAACGACCGCGCACGTCTCCGACAACCAGCACGTCACCGCCGGCCACATCCGCACTGTCGCAACCATCGCCGCCAGGGTCTTGAAGCTCACGGCGAGATCGCTGACGTCGGGGTCGGGGAAGGCGGATCTTGACCGGTTTTCGAAGTGCTGGTCGGGGATGCCGAACCCGTTGAACGCACCCTCGATGTCTCCTCGGGCCAACGCGATAGCCGCTTCCGTTGCGATGCCGCCAGGTTCCGCGAACGCCGCACCCTCGCCGGCGTAGTAGCGACGCTCGAGCTCGCGGTAGGCGCCTGCGAAGTCGTCCTCGTCGAAGCGGCCCTCGTAGATGAATCGGCCGTCATCTCCGGTCTCGTTGACCACTAAATGGGTCGTCTCGAATCCGGAGTCATTCGACCAGCGCCACCAACCCAGCTGCAGATGTTTACCGCGCACCGCCAGAGTGCGGCATTCAAATCGGCTGTATTGGGCCAAAATCTGCTCGGCGACCCAGCGAAGGTCGCCTATCGGATTTCCGCTCCAGCTCCGTCGATCGTCGTACTCGAATCCCTCGGAGTAGCAGTCGACCATCGCAGCGACGTCACGTGCCTGCCCCGCCCGCATCAGTGAGTCGAGCTGATGGCTCGCGATGTTATCGACCGCGAGTCGGCTGGTAGTTCTCGCGTGCCCGCGCTTCTGCGTAGTTGAACGCTGCGTCCTCGTCGTCGGGGTCGAACTGGACCAGCGTCGCAACCTTTCCGTGTCGGACCTCCGCCACATAAATGCGGGTCCACGCAAATCGCTCGCCGTCCAGCCCGACAGCTTCACGTTCCTGACGGACAACTGCCCAGGCCGGCGATACCCAAGCCATGGCGGAATTCCAGGTCCTCATCGAGGAAACCATCGCGTGGAGATCCTCGACGCTCGCACGAAATTCGGCAATCGAACGGTCGGGAAACACAGAGCGCGAACGGTTTTCCAGACGCATGTCGGGCGTCGAGAGTTCCCCGAAGAACCGATCGAAGTCGCGTTCGTTCATGGCCATCTCGAACTCGGTCGCTGTCGCGCCGGCCAAGGCGAATGGCGCGCCCTCGCCGGCGTAGTACCGACGCTCGAGTTCGCGGTAGGCGCCGTCGAAGTCGTCTGCGTCGAAGCGGCCCTCGTGGATGATCAGGTCGTCTTCGCCGATCTCGAACACGTGGAAGTACTCCGTTTGGTTACCGGCGTCATCCGACCACCGGCTCCAGTGCAGGCTGAGGCGGTCGCCGCGTACTGCCAGCGTCCTGAACTCAGAGCTGGTGTACTGCTCAAGGATCCGCTCGAACGCGCGTCGCAGCTCGGCTCGCCGCGTACAGGGTCAGCCGGTGAGTCGCCGATGGTCGCCATACTGAAACCGGTTTGAGTAGAGCGCCATTATGGCATCGACGTCGCGGGCACGTAACGCCGCTCACGACCGCATGCACGACATCGCGCGATCTATTGTTAACTGCAAGGCGAGCAGTCGATTCACGCATCCGCTCCTCGGCGTAGGCAAAGGCCGCCTCTTCATCCTCGAGCTCGAATTCGCACAGGGAAGCAAGCAGGCCGCTGCTTATCTCGGCTACGTAGAGCCGCGTCCATTCATAGTGCTCACCTTCGGGCCCCAGGGCCTCTCGTTCCATTCGGCAGATAACGCATGCGGGTGACAGCCAGTGGACGGCGGAGTTCCACGCCCGTATGGATGTAACCATCGCGCTCAACTCCTGCAGGCTTGCGCTGACATCGGCGAACGAGCGTCCAGGAAACGGTGACCGGGAGCGGGTTTCGAATCGCGCGTCGGGCGAACTCAGCTCGCGCAGCCTGCGATCGAATTCGCGGCGATTCACCGCTGTTATCCAGCTTGTCCCGAGACCAATGGATTTCGCGAACGCCGCTCCCTCTCCGGCGGCATATCGGCATTTCGAGTTCGCGGTAGGCGTCGTCGAAGTCGTCCTCGTCGAAGCGCGCTTCATGAGTGGGTCGTCCGTCGCCGTCGATTTCGAACACGTGAAGATACGAGCTCACGTTCCCCGCCTCGTCTGACCAATTGCTCTTGTGCAGGCTCAGCAAGTCGCCACGCACCGCCAACGGACGAAAGTCGAAGCGGTTGTACTGCTCGAAGAGTCGCTCGAGAGCCGCGTCCCAGGCCGCGCGGTCCCGAATGGGCTCTCCGCTGAGGCGTCGGTGGTCGGCATACAGATAATCATCCGAAGCGACCTTCAACAGGGCATCGATGTCATGGGCGCACATCGCTTTCGCCAGCCTCTGTACTGACGTGCACGATCTATTCGTGACAGCGAGGCGACTATTGATTGTCCACACCCGCTCCTCGGCGTAGGCGAACGCTGCCTCCTCGTCGTCGAGTTCGAACTCGCACATGGACGCAACGCGACCGTCGCGGGATTCGACTGCAAGCAGGAAACGCCACGTGTAATGCTCGCCGTCCTCTCCAATGGCGTCGCGCTCTGCGCGTGCCACGCCCCAGTGCGGAGAGACCCAGCGTATGGCCGAGGCCCACACTCGCGCGGAGGCCACCCTGGCCACCAGATCTTCCAACGTGCGGCGGTACTCGGTTGCCGAGCGGTCTGGGAAGGGCGAGCGCGACCGATTTGCGATGCGGAAGTCCGAGGTCGTGAGGTCATCGAAGATAAGTCGAAGTCCGCTCGGTTCAGGGCGAGCGTCCAATTGGTCGCCGTGGCACCAGGTTCGGCGAACTCGGCACCTTCACCGGCGTAGTAGCGACGTTCCAGTTCGCGGTATGCAGTCTCGAAGTCATCCTCCTCGAAGCGCCCGTGATAGACGATCCGCCCGTCGTGGTCGACCTCGATCACCATCAGACCGGACGTTTCGTTTCCAGCGTCGTCCCACTGCCGAATCGAACCCATCTCTAGAAGCTCGCCCCGCACTGCCAGCGTGCGCCACTCGAGGTGAGGGAACTGCCTGTAAAGGCGGACCATGCCCGTCCGCATTGCGTCATGTCCGGTTACGGGATCACCGCCGATTCGTCGATGGTCCTCGTACACAAAGGTGTCCGCGTACACGCGGACGGCGCCGTCGGCGTCGTGGTTACGGATCGCTTGACCCACCACGTCGATGGTGTCGCTGGCGAGATTCTTGGCAGGGAGGCGGCTGGTGGTCGCCCGCACCCGCTCCTCGGCGTAGGCGAACGCCGCATCCTCGTCTTCCGGTTCGAACTGGCAAATAGAAGCAAGCTGGCCGTCGCGGATGTCGATCACCAATAGCCGCGTCCATGTATACCGCTCGCCGTCCTGCTCCGACGGCATCCCGATCGAGGCGGCTGACACGACCAGCGGGGTGAGAGCCAGCGCACGACAGAAAGCCACGATGTGCGACGACTGGCGACCATGGCGTTGAGTTCGCCGAAGCTGGCGCGCAGGTCGTCGGCGGAGCGGTCCGGAAACGCGCGACCGGGTGCGGTTTTCGACGCGCAGACCCGGTGCGCTGAGCTCGCTGAACAGCCGATCGTAATCGCGGTTGTTCATGGCGACGATCGCTTCTGTGGACGCATATGCCCGCCTCGGCGAAAGCCGCACCCTCGCCGGCGTAGTAGCGACGGTCGAGTTCGCGGTAGGCGCTCTCGAAGTCGTCTTCGTCGAAACGAGCCGTCGTAAATCGCATCCGAGCCCGTCATCGCCGATTTCGATCACGTGGAGAGTCGATCGTCTCGTTCCCGGTCGTCGTCAGCAGCGGCGCTCGCCAGCATCAGATGAGAACGCTCACCACGGACCGCCAGGACGCGAAACTCGAAGTGAGTGAATTGCTCCAAGATGCGCTCGATGCATCTGTCGTATCGCGTCGAGACCGCACGATCGGATCCCGCCACCTAGTCGTCGATGATCGTCGTAGACGAACTTCGTCCGAGAAGTAGCTCAGAGCGCCGCCGATGTCCATGCGCGCTTGCAGTGCTCTGAAGTACGGCGCGGCGGTCTCGCTGGACTCGATTCTTCGACAGCTAGCCGCGACGCCGTCGGGCTCGTCGCCATGTCCGCAGATGTCGACGTCATCGGCACCGACTCGGCTGCGATCACCCGGCCGATTCTGGCGGCCACTTCCTTGGCGATATACAACGCTTCGGCATTGGAGCGAGCACTGGTGGCGCCCTTGGAGTCGCCGGCCGCCTCGAGCACGCGGCGCAACGCCAGGCACGCGTCGGCATGGTCGAGCACCAGGTCGGTGCCCGCGGCCACGGCAACAGCGTCGCGGGCCAACGCGACGGCGTCCTTGTGCCGACCCTGCGCCGCCAGAATCTCGGCTCGCACGGCGCGCCATGCGATGGCCGTCTTCAGGTTGCGGCCCGGCGAGCCGTTCGCTTTCGGCGGCGTATCGATCCGCTTCGTCTATCCGACCCTGCGCGAGAACCGTCCGGGCGAGGAGCGCGGCGGCCTGGCCGGCGTCGGCTCCGACGCCCAGGGCTTTGAACCCTTCCAACGCAGTCCGGAAGTGCGGCTCGGCGGCGGCGGCGTCGCCCTCCATCAATTCGATGATTCCCGCGAACAGCTCGGTCTCCATCAACCCGTGCCGCAGGCCGAGGTCGGCGACGACCTGACGCGCGTCGGCCAGCATCGCGCGCGCCTTGTCCGGTCGTCCCCGGAGGAGCTCCAGCACGGCCAGGTGACGCAGCGACGTCGCTTCCAGCGACGGTGCGGCTGTCGTCATCCGCTGCATGCGGACGACGTCCAGACACCGCCCGCCGGCCTTGGGCACCGGACTGGGGCCCCACAATGCCGCCCCTGGCGCCGCGCCGAGCGCCGCGGTGATCTGCCGGTGGTCCCCGCTGCTGCCGTGCCGCGATCAGAGCCTCGAAGAGGTCGGCCTCACAGTCACCGATCCGGCCGAGGCGCGATCTCGCGCTCGGCCCGCACCCGGTGTGCCTTGGCCAATCCCGCCGAATCCTTGCGGCGGCCGAACTCGTCGATGGCGCCTTGGAGCCGGGTGTCCACTTCCGGCAACCGCTCCGGCTCGGTGTAGACGATGAACTGACACCGATAACACGTCGCCCACGGCGCCAACGACTCGTCGGCGAGGCGATCGAGGTCGTCGACCAGGGGTGCGCCCGCCGTGACGTCGCCTGCGGACAGAAACGCCTCGCAACCGATGAGCAGCAAATCGGCGTGCAGAGCATCGTCGGCCGCCGCCAGCGCCGCGCCGCGAGCCGCCTGGGTGCCCGCAGAGACCAGCTCGTCGCGGTCCAGCGCACGCCGCGCCGATGCTGCGTAGTGGCGCGCGGATCGAACGGCGAGGTCTGCGGCGCGGTCGTCGGCCGGGCCGAGCTCGACCCGATACGTGTGAGCCGCTTCGAGATGCCGGGCGATCATTTCGTCGGAGTCGAAAGCCACGCTCGGCCCGCCTGTTGCCACCCAGTCGGCCAGCTGCTCGTGTAGATCGGCGCGGTCCGACTTCAGCAGGCGTCGATATGCGACGTCGCGGATCAGCACGTGGTGGAAGCGCCACACCGGTTCGTCGCCGAGATAGTTTCCGCTCGGCTGGGCCAGCTCGAGTCGGCGAAGACGGTTGAGGGACAGGCCGACTCCCGCCCCGGTGCTGCCGGCGAGTGCGCGCACGGCGGCAACCGTGAATTCGCTGCCCACCACCGAAGCGATCTCGAGGACTCGCCGATCGGTGGCGTCGAGTCGCTCGAGCCGTGAGGCCAGAAGCGCATGGATCGTCGGCGGCACCGCGATGGCGTCGACATCGATGGTCAATCTCCAACCGGCCTGCTCCTCGATGAGCACACCGTCGTGCGCGAGCATCCCGACGAGCTCACGCACGAATAGTGGATTGCCTCCGGTGGACGAGGGGAGTCGGCGCAGGAGCTCGCCGGGCAGCCGTGCGGCTCCGAGCACGTTGGCGGCCAATTCGGCTGTCGCACTGGGGTCCAGCCCGCTGAGGTGGACTGCTTCGGACACAAACCGGCCGACTGTGACGAGCTCGGGCCGGAGTTCGCGCAGCTCGGGGCGGGCGAGTGTAAGCACGAGCAGAGGCACATCGGCCACCCACTCGACGAGGTGCTCGATGAAGTCGAGCAGCAGCGTGTCGGCCCACTGGATGTCATCGAGGACCAGCACAACCGGCCCGTCCGCCGCCAGCACCTCGATGAACCGGCGCAACGCCCAGAAGTTCTCCTCGACGGATCCCGCTTCTCCGGTCGCCAGGCCGGCGAGGTCGCGCAGCAGCCTGTCTCGCTCGGGAAGATCCGGGGGGAGAATGTTTTCGAGGTCCGACGCCCGCAATACCTCGATGAGGGGTGCCATTGCGAGGGTTCCTTCGAGGTCGCATCGAGCGTCGACCACGCGGGCGTGGGCTTGGGCGCCGGTGAATTCGGCGGCGAGTCGGCTCTTGCCCACTCCGGGATCGCCGATGACGGTGACCAACCGCGCGGTCCGCGCGGAGATCGCATCGTCCATCGCGGCCTGTAGGCGGCGGATCTCGTCACGTCGCCCGACAAAGGGGGTGGCGTCGACGGATTCCGTCTGGCGTCCCAGCCACTGATACACGGCCACCGGGGCGGCGCGACCCTTGACCTGTACCTCGCCGAGCGACTCGAAGCCGTAGTGGCCCCGCGTCGCGCGCCATGTTTCCTCGCCGACCACGACATGTCCACGCGGACATTCGGATTCGAGCCGGGCGCAGACATTCAGCGCGTCGCCGACAAGGTCGGCATCGCCGGCGCTGACCACCACCTCGCCCGTGTTGACCGCGACTCGCAATGCGAGTTCCACGCCGTGGGTTTCAGCGACCCGGGCGGCAAGGTCGACGAAGCGCTCCTGCAGTTCGACCGCCGTCTCCACGGCACGCACGGCGTCCTCGGGTCCGACTTCGGGAACGCCCCAGACGGCCATGAACCCGTCGCCGATGTACTTCATCACGCCGGCCCGATGGTGCTCGGCCACCACCCTGAGCAGCTCGTGGTAGCCGCCGATGACGTCGCGTGCCGTTTCAGCGTCGACACGCTCCTCGAAGCTCGTCGAGCCCGCCAGGTCGGCGAACATGACCGTCACGGTTTTCCGCACCGGGCCTGCATCGGGGGAGTCGGCACTCGACGTGGCATCGAGCGGTGCCCCGCACCCGCGGCAGAACCGCGCGGTCGCATTGGCTTCGACGCCGCACGTCGCACAGGTCCGGGCAAGCGAGGTGCCGCAACCCTCGCAGAAGCGGGCGTCCTCTTCGTTCTGAGCGTACCGCACGATGGCGCAGGTGCGGCGGCTCTCGGCCATCGTCAGTCCGGTCTCAGCGACAGCCGTCGTGGTCCTCGATCGCCGTCGACGGAGCCGTTGAGCATCGGTGCGGAGCAGCTGCCAATTGCCGGTCGTTGGCGATATCGATACGGCCGGCAGCGATGACGGGATAGATGAAGCACCATGCTGGTGGCGAGCCGATAGTCGCGCCGCAATTCGTGCTCGCGGGTAGTCGACCCCGTGTTCGGCGAGCCGCTCGGCGTACCGTTCGAGGAGCTGCGTCCTCACAGCTACGCCGCGTGCCGGGGGTGAGGCTCTGGCTCAAGAAATAGCCGAGATCGTATGCGCCCCTGCCCTTTGCGGTGACCTGCCAGTCCAGCGCGCGTCAGCGGCGGATCGTCCGCGTCGACGGCGAAGAACAGTTGGTCAAGTCGCAGGTCTCCGTGCAGGAAGGTCAGTGGCGGGCGGGCTGATCTCGTCGAGATACCACGGCATCAGCGACGGGAGCCGTTCGCCGAACGCGCGCATTGCAGGGGACAGGTCGTAGCCGACGCGCTCGAGGAAGGTCGGCCACGCGGCCGCGTATGTCTCGGACCATCACGGTCGAGAACGGCGGGTCGTTGTAGGAGCTTCAGCCACGTCAGCGATGCGAGGCGGTCGTTGTCCCACCAATGGGCGTGGTGCCGGGCGATGGCGTCGATGACCGTCTCGGCGTCGCGGCACGTGCATCCGATCGTCTGATCGGCGTTGCGGAGTCGACCGAGATCCTCGAGCACGAGCACGAAGTCGTGTGTCGTCGTCATCGATGGCCGCGTAAGTATGGACGTGCTGGGCGGCAGCGGGTTGGCGAGCCCGATCTCGTTGATAGAAGCGCACTTCGCGCAGGTAGAACTCGAGCTTCTTCACAGAGGTTCAACGTGCTCTGGCGTCCAGCGTCGGGAGCTTGACGACCACGGTCGCCGGAAGCTCCGGGCCGCCGTCGAGATGGACCCGGAACAGCCGACCCAGCAACCCGACGCCCATCGGCGAACTGCTCGACTTTGCATGCCTGCACGTCGGCATTAAGCACTTCGCTCAGCCAGTCAGCGGTGATGGACGAAGGGTTAGCCGGGATCAACGGCATCCGCATCGCCTCCCCGTGACCGTCCCTGCGCGCGAGCTAATCTTATTTGATCAAACGTCGGCAACGCGGCGAATTTACGGCGACGTCACTCGTTTGCGCGGTGGCGGGCGTTTTCGCCGCGTCACTGCATCCAGACGGGGTCGATACCGTCGTCCAGCCGGTTCTCGGACTTGGCGTCCAGGTAGCGGAAATACAGCACGCAGAACACCACGATCAGCATCAGACACCAGCCGTAGGTGAACTTCATGTATTCGAGGAAGCGCCCCGTTGTCGGCCAATGCCCGAGAAGCCATCTGTCGGCGCTCATGAACCCGTAGATCGCCAGCCACGCCGGCCAATTCCGCAGCACCGAGTTGGGCCGCACGACCGTCATCAGGAACGGGAACAGCATCATCGAGTAGTAGCCCTGACCCAGTGACAGCAGCAGGAACGACGCGATCAGCAGCACGCCCGACGAGGTCAGCATCCAGAACAGCGGATCGCGGGTGCGGTAGTACTTGTAGAGCAGCCAGAGTGATATCGACCGCGAGTACGGCAAAGGCCAACCGCAGCAAGCATGACCAGCCAGATGGGCAGGCCGTAGTAGAGCGCCGTTGCCCGCGATCGAGCTGTTGAAGTAGTCGCGGGTGGTGAGGATGTATTTGGCGGTGCGGGTCACGAAGTTCATCGGATCTCTGACCAACGGCCACGCGGCGAGGTTGAACGCGACCGGCACCAGGAACGCGGGTATCAGCGACCGCCACTGTCGGTTCAGCAGCGGCAGCAACAGCAGCGGCGCCAGCAGGGGTTTGACGACCAGCGTGAGACCGATGGCTGTCCCGGCCAGCCACTCGTGGTTGCGGTTTCCGTCGAGCAGCCACCGGAAGAACAGCACCTCGAGCAGCAGGATGCAGCCGTTGATGTTGCCGAAAACCAGTGTGTTGACCACGCTTTCGCTGACAGAACATCGCAGCCAGCAGGGCGGGCAGGGCAACCGAGTCGAACGTGAAGCCGAACAGCCGGATGCAGGAAGTACGCGGCCAGGATGATCGCGATCGTGTTGAAGGTGATGAACCAGTACCGCGACGCGTCGACGGGGAGATAGCCGAACGGCGCCATGATCAGCGTGCCGCCGGGCGGGTAGAGATAGTGCGGGTCGACGTGGTTGAAGTGCTCGTTGTAGATGTCCCAGCCCATCTTGAAGTTCACGACGGCGCGGTACACCGGTCCGTAGTCGTCGGTGATGTAGCCGTTGGTGGCCAGGACGTAGCTGCGATGGATGATGAACAGGATGGCCAGCGGCCACAGGATCGACCGCAGCACCGTCGCCAGGCCCGGCGGGGAGGTGCGGGGCCGGAAGGCGGCCAGGACAAGATCACGCACGCAGCGAACCGTACCCGACCGTTGGCGGAACGGTGTCACGCCGGACAGAACGTGTCGGTCTCGGGCAGGTTGCCGCTGTCGAGGTAGCCGATCACCGGGGGCAGCGCGCAGGGGGAGTACACGGAAGCGCCGTGGCCGATGCCCTGCCACATCACGCGTCTGTTGGCCGCCCCGGCGTTGATCACGGTCGCCGCGACGGCGGCCACTCCCTCGTTGCCGACGATCGGGTCATGCTGCGTGCCCAGCAGCAGGACGGGGATCTTGAGATTCTGGGGCTCTTCCGGAGCGG
The DNA here is from genome assembly GCA_963805835.1 of uncultured Actinomycetota bacterium. Lineage (GTDB taxonomy): Bacteria > Actinomycetota > Actinomycetes > Mycobacteriales > Mycobacteriaceae > Mycobacterium. Next base: position 87,639 of record CAWDVX010000023.1, read on the forward strand.
ACCCGCTCGGCCAGTTCAGGCACTGCACCAACGCGAGCGCACCCACCTTGCCGAACTGCGGATACAGCTTCTCCCACGCCACGACGAGCTCACGCACCCGATCGGGCGTCGGCCGGTTCAGCGAGTCGCTGCAACTGTTGACGAACTGGCCATCGGTGCCGCGCAGCGTCTCGGCCTCGGCGATCAGCGTGCCCATCGCGTCCCAGTCGCCGGCGCGGGCGTCGGCCAGCGTCGACGCCAGCCTGTTGGTGGCCGCGACGCGATCGCCGCGCGGGTAGGCCAGCGCGGTGGCGATCGCGTCGGCGACGGTGGCCACCGAGTACGAGGTCGAGATCGGTGACGCCGTCCGCCTGCTGCAGCACGCGCGTCGACGGCGCCCTTGGGGTCGGGACCCAGCGGGCAGTTGACGGCCACGCATTGAGCGGCCCAGGCGTCCAGTGCGGATTGCTCACCCTTGACGCGCTGTTCCATTGCGGCCTCGGCCGCGATGCCGAGCGGCAGCGGCGAGTCGAGCACCAGCCTCGCCACCTTGTTGGGGTGGCTGCCCGCATAGGCCAGCGCCACCTGGGCACCGTTGCCGACTCCGAACAGCGCCAGCGCCGGCACATCCCACGTGCTCCGCAGCCGTTCGATGTCCTCGGCGGCGTGCGCATTGTCGTATGCGGAGTCGCCGGGCGCGATGGTGTCGGTGCAGCTGGTCGTCGCGGCCTGGACGATCTCGCCGAGGTTGGCGACGGGGTCGTCGCCGGGCTCGAACTGGGCCTGATCGAGCATCGCCTGGCGGTCGTAGAGGTCGCGGCAGTCCAGCGCCTCCGACATGCCGATGCCACGGCGGTCGACCGCCACGATCGGCCGCGCCTTGAGCACGTCGGAGCCCGACCGCGTAAGCCAGACCGGCAGCTGCACCGACGTCGGCAGGTCCGATCCGGTGGTCATCACCAGTGGGCCGGCGTCGTCGGGTGTGTCGTCGGTGCGTGGCGCGAACCACTCCGATGCTGATCGACCCGGCTGCGCCGTTGATGGGGTCGAGGTCGGCGTCATAGCGTCGCGCAGTCGAGTCGTCACCCCGGGAACGGGCTGGACCGACGGCGTCGGAGAACACCCGCGAGGTGCAGTCACGCCAGGACAGGTCGTTCTTTACCGGCTCGATCGGGGGCGGGCCTTGCGGCGCCTGGGTGGTTTGCGGCTGGCCCTGAGGATGGGCACCGGAATCGGTGGCGAAGCGTGGATTGGCGGCCAGACCAGGCGCGCAGCCGGCGATTGATACGGACAGCACGAGTGCCGAGATGCTCAACACTCGAACCGGGCGACGCCGCTGCATGCCGACCACAGTACTGATTCGTGTGTGGAATCCTTGTCGCGCTCGCGCGTCAGCGCGACCGGACGTAGCGGGTGTAGAGGTAACCCTGGCTCGTCGGACAGCAAGTGCGCGGGCCGCATTCTGGTGTGCACTTCGCCGGTGCCCGCGACGATGCGTCGACCGGATCCGCCGACCAGAATGGGCGCGACGGTCAGGCAAAGCTCGTCGAGCAGGTCGTCGGAGATCAGCTCGCTCAGCACCAGCGGGCCGCCCTCGGTGAGCACGCGGAACAGTCGTCGTTCGGCGAGGATCTTCAGCATCGTGGCCCCGTCGACGGAGTCGGATCGTGGCCCGGACGCGTTGAGCACCTCGGCCACCGCGCCCAGCCGCAGCTGGGTGTCGTCCACGGAATCGGCGCACGTCAGGACTAGCGGCCTCACCTCGGTGCGGGTGAAGAACGAGCGCGTCGGGATCGAGGTTGCCCGAGCGTGTGACGACGGCGATCGGCGGCACTTCAGCCTGCCCGCGGGCCTGCCGGGCGTGCCGCTGCGCGAGCGGCACCTGCGCACCGGAGTAGTTCTCGACCCGCACCGTGGCGGCGCCGACCAGGATGACGTCCGCGGCGTGGCGCATGAGGGCGAACATGCTGCGGTCGCCCGGACCTGCCAGCCCGCCGGCCTTGCCGTCGGCGGTCGCGCCGCCGTCGAGGCTGGCGATCATGTTGCCGCGGACCCAGCAGGTCTGCAGCCCGTCGGGGTAGGCGTAGAACTCGGCGAGCCGGCCGTCGGCACCGTCTATCGGGGCGCCGTCGGGCCCCAGCACCGTGAACTGCACCCCAGCGGCGGAATCGGCCATGAACAGCATTGCAACACGTCGCTAAGGTGCCTGCATGCACGGGTCCAGCGGTGTCGGACATTTGACCGACCGGCATCCCAAGGTCACGCCGGAACGATTGATCGCTCAGCTCACCCCTCCGCCGACGTTCGCCGACGTCAGCTTCGACACCTACATGCCCCGATCCGGCCGAACCGTCGCAGTCCGCGGCCGTGCAGGCCTGCGGGCGGTTCTGCGCACGAGGCGGTCGAGCGACGGGCGGGCAAGAAGAAGCTGTTCGGCCGCCGTGACGTGCTGCCCGGCGTCGGCATCTATCTCGACGGCGGGTTCGGCGTCGGCAAGACGCACCTACTGGCGTCGTCGTACTACCGGCTGCCCGGGCCCAAGGCGTTCGCGACATTCGGCGAGTTGACGCAACTGGCAAGCGTTTTCGGGTTCGTCGAATGCATCGAGCTGCTGGCCGACTACGTCGTGGTGTGCATCGACGAGTTCGAGCTCGACGACCCCGGCAACACCACGCTGATCTCGCGACTGCTGTCACAACTCGTCGAACGCGGGGTGTCGGTCGCGGCCACGTCGAACACGCTGCCCGAGCAGCTCGGCGAGGGCCGATTCGCCGCCCAGGACTTTCTGCGTGAGATCAACACCCTGGCAGCGATATTCACGACCGTTCGGATCGACGGACCCGACTATCGGCATCGCGACCTGCCTGCCGCTCCGGAGCCGTTGAGCGACGACGAGGTCGCCGCCCGCGCCGCCGCAAACGCCGCGGCGCGACGCTGGACGACTTCGACGCGCTGTGTGCCCACCTGGCCACCATGCATCCGTCGCGATACCTGGCCCTGATCGAGGGTGTGCCCGCGGTATTCGTCACCGGCGTCCACGCGATCGACGACCAGAATGTGGCGTTGCGGCTGGTGTCGCTGACCGACCGGCTCTATGACGCGGGCATCCCGGTCGTGGCCTCGGGCGCGAAGATGGACACGATATTCAGCGAAGAGATGCTGGCGGGAGGGTTCCGCAAGAAGTACCTGCGCGCGACATCGCGGCTGCTCGCGCTGACCGCGGCAGGTCAGACCGGGCGCACCATCACGTAGTCGTTCTCGGTGCCTGTGCCGACTCGAAAGGTCTTGGTGCCGCTGATCGCAAAGCCGTGTTTACCGTAGAAGCGTTGCGCGCGACGATTCTGCTGATTGACGCCCAACCACACGGCGCGAGCGTGGCGGTCGCGGGCCGACGAGAGCGCCGCGGTCATCATCGCCGCTGAGACGCCGGCGCCGTGGCTGTCGGGCAGCACATACATCTTCGACAGTTCGATCGCGGGGCGCAGGGTGACAGCGCTCTGAACATCGTCGTCGTCGGGGACCCCGCGAATCAGCATGGCGTAACCCACAATTCGGTCGTTCTCGCGGGCGACAAGCACCAACCGGTTGGGGTCGGCGCAGTAGTCGCGGAACCGCTGCTCGGTCAGGTTCTCGTCGATGAACGCGGCGATGTCGTCGGCGCTCACCGACTCCGGGCAGGCCAGCGGGAATGTTCGTGCGGCGACGTCGGCGACGTCGGGAAGCTCGGCATCGACGGCCGCGCCGACGTCAATGCCCAAAGCTCAGGACACGTTCCATTGCGCGAGGTGCTGACCGGTGACCCTGTCGAGCAGTACGACATTCGAGATGAGGTCTCGGTAGCAGTCCCACCAGACCCCGCCGCTCACCGTCGACCCGGCCGGCGCGTTGGTCAACGCCAAGGTCAGCGCGTCGGGCGCGTCGGTCTTGCGGGGCTCGTAGGAATCGCCCGTCGCGGTGACGCCGCGGAACTGGTAGGTGATGGCCTGCGCATACGGCGTGGGCACCTGTATCGGATGCACAGTGATCTGAGCGCGCCAGACCTCGTAGCGGGGCGGCCGCGGCGGATAACCGAAGCCAGGCGGGATGGGTGATGGGCCCAAGCTGTTCACGGTGATGTCCGCCACCAGGCCCTCGAAGTTGATCCGTAGCGTTTCTCCGATTCGGCCGATGGGCGAAGGCGCCGACTCGGGTTCTTCCGGCGCTGCCTGGGCGGACACAGCAGTAAGACCGGCGACCACCGCCATCACGGTGACCAGGAGGATGAGCCAGCGACGCATGTAACGCACTATGGCACAAACTGAAACGTGTTACAGCCGCTTCAGGACACCCACGGCCCCGCGCCGCCGGTCTTCTCGATGCGCACACGCGTGAGCAGTCCCGCCGGCGCATCGGGCGGCGGAAAGTGTTCGTCGCTGCCCAGCATCACCTTGGCCAGCCGCTTGAGCAGTTCGGGGGCGCCGCCCTCGACGATCCGCGCGGTGCCCGTGATCGACAGATAGTCCCTGAGTTGGCCGGGCCGCTCGGTGGCCAGGATGGTGACGGCCACCCGCGGATCGCGGCGTACGTTGCGCGTCTTGCGGTACTCGTTGAGGTGGGCCGAGACGAGTTCGTCGCCCTCCGGGGTCGATTCCAGCGCCATCCAGATCGTGGAGACCTGCGGGCTGCCGTCGGGATTGAGGGTGACCAGAATGGCATCGGTCCCTGCCCCTATGAGGTCGCGGGCCGCGTCGTTGAGCTTCATGCGTTGTTCTACCGCGGCGCGCGCCGTTTCATTCCCTCAGCCGGCTTCGAGCTCGAGCAACGCCGACTTGGCCAGCACTCCACCGACGTACTGGCCCGTGGATCCGTCCGACCGCACGACGCGATGGCAGGGCACGACCACCGGAAGCGGGTTGTGCGCGCAGGCCGTACCGACGGCGCGGACGGCGCCGGGGTGACCGATCGCCGCGGCGACGGTCGCGTAGCTCTCCCGGCGACCGTAGCCGATGTCGCGCAGATGCTCGACGACGTCGCGCCGGAAGCCGCGGGCCAACCGCAGGTCGACCGGGACGTCAAAAGTCTTGCGGTGCTTGGTGAAATACTCGTCGATCTGGCGCGCAACCGCGTCCAGCCGCGGCGCCGAACGCAGGATGCGGGGGCTGACAGCGTCGGCGAGTCTAGTCAGGACGGCGTCGTGGTCCTCGATGTCATACGCCACCCGGACCACGCCGACGGTGGTCGCGGCCAGCAGTAGCACTCCGACCGGGGTATCGATCGTGCGGTAGGCGATGTCGAGTGCCCGGTCGTCATCGGCGGCCTGTTCGAGCCGCGTATGCAACCGCGACATCGTGTCGTCGTCGGCCGCAAGCTCATCGAAAATGTTGGTGGTCATGGTGTTTCGTCCTTCCGATAGGTCTTGCGAAGAGACTTGATGCCGTCGGCGGCGGCGCGTCGGGCGGCGTCGGGGGAGTTGTCCAGTAGTTTTGCGATCTCGGCGAACGGCAGGCCGGCGATGTGGTGGTAGGCCACCGCCTGGCGTTGCTTGGTGGGCAGACGTCGCAGGGCCGCCCACAGGTCGGGATCGCGTGCGCCGGGATCGGCATGCGACGTCGGACGGTCCGGCACGGTGTCGGTGGGCACCGGTCGACGAGAGCGCGCACGGCCGACGTCGAGGGCGCGGCGATGTGCAATGGTGACCAGCCAAGCCTCGACATTGGCGTCGTCGGGCAGTTTCGGGTACGCCCGCAGTGCCGACAGGAAGGTTTCCGACCAGGCGTCCTCGGCGTCCAGTGGCCCGACGACAGCGCGACACACTCGCAGCACGGTCGCGCCGTGCAGGGCGACGACCTCTTCGAACGGGCGCACCTTCACATTGTGTAGACGCCCAGACGGTGCTCGTTGTGAGATCAGCTTTTGGTGAACGGTTGCAGCGCGGTCGCCAGATCGCGTTCGAAGCGTTCCCGGTCGACGCCGAGGCGGTGCAGTCGGCCGCCGTCGACGCCCTGGCCGGCTAGGAGTTTGACGGCCAACCCGTCGGGGTCGTCGAACATCGCCAGCAGCAGGTGGTCCGGGCTGATCTCGGAATTGCCGGCCTCCTGTGTCTTGCTCTGCGCGACGACCACGGCGTTACGCGCCCGCGGCGTGAAGCGGCCGAACCCGGCGTTGGGATCGAGCGCCTCGGCGTCGGTGGGGTCCTTGGGGGGCACGGGATAGGCGATTTTCGCGGGCTCGGTCATGACGTCAACCGTGAGTTGACGTATGAGGGTATCCGCGGCGGACGGTGCGATCCAGGATGCCTAGGGTCGCGCGCAGCGCCAGTTCCGACACGATCGGGAAGATGTTCGCGTCGCGCCAGTGTTGGTCGATGCCGGACCAGTCGTAGAACGACGTGACCAGCGTCCCTCCGTCGGCCGGCTCGAGTCGGTAGCCGTATACGTGGCCGATGTCGGGCTTCAGCTGTCCGAAGATGGTCCACGCGATCAGGCTGTCCTTCTCGAACTCCGTGATGGATACCGTGACGTCGTACTTACCCAGCGGATAGTCGTTGAGCGACTCGCGGTCCATATGCACGACGAACGTATCGCCGACCGCTTCGGCGGGATCGCCGGTGGCGTCCTGCAACATCCCCGTGGCGTCGATGGCGACATGGCCTTGTGGGTCACAGAGGACCGCGAAGATGTCGGCGGCGGGGGCGGCGATGGTGCGCGGCACTTCGATGCGTTCGGTCATCGCCAGATCGTGTCAGGTGTGATCTGCGTCGAGCCCGGTTTTGGGTATTCGGCAGCGGGTAATCGACGCAACGAAATGCCTACCGAAGAAGCCGATCAACTCGACACCTCGACCCAGCAGCCGGTGCTGCTGCGGCGCGCCATCGCCTTCATTCACGAAAACGCGCACCGCGACATCACATTGAGTGACATCGCGGCGTCGGTCAACGTCTCACCGCGATCGGTGCAGTACATGTTCCGTCGCTACCAGGGAATGACGCCGCTGGAGTATCTGCGGTGCCTCCGGCTCAAGCACGCCCACCGCGAATTGCAGGCTGCCGACCCCTCGGTCGACACCGTGATGGCGATCGCCGGACGGTGGGGCTTCGGTCACGCAGGGCGTTTCAGCAGCATGTACAAGCGGACGTTCGGCACGTCGCCGAGTCGGACACTGCGCGGTTAGCGCGGGAAGAAGCCGTCGCGGGTGAAGATGCCGGGCTGCCAGCCCTGGGCGCCCAGGCACAGCATCGGGCGCCCGTCTGGATGTTGTGCTGCCGCTTGAGGTTTGGGGCATGGCGCGCCGGTCTCCTGGACGCCGAACAACTCGTAGGTCGCAACCCAGAAACCTGTGTATACCGGTGGCCATTGATTGGCGATCCAGCGGCATTGCAATACCTCGCCACCGGGTCCCCGGCCGAAGGTGAACCGGTCCATGTTGGTGCAGGGCGCGGTGAGGTGGGCTTCGTAGTTCATGCCGGGCACGTCCGACGGGTAGCGCCCCGGACGTGTCGGGATACATCAGATCGTCGGCGACGGCGACCGGCGCCACGCTGATGGCAGCGCCGACGATCGCAACGGCGGCGATGAGTTGGCGAATCATTCCCACCCCTAGGTCGTCATGACCGGTTGGTCTCCGCAGAGCCTAGTAGGTGGCCCGTGGTGTACGAGAGGTTTCGCGGTGATGACGGATGCGTCAGTGATCGATTCCCGGCGTAATTCGCACGCAGCAGATCAACGGGGCAACGAGTGCCGACCGTGCGACCGGAAGTACCGGACCGGCGACCACCACCTGGGTGTCCCACAACGCCCCCGTCAACATGGCGACAAACAGGCCGAACAGACCGGCAGTCGCGAACAACGCTTCATTCACCATGCGCCACGAGTACCCATAGCTCGGCCGACGACACCACCTTCGGTGAGGCCCGCAAAGTTTGGTGCGAAGTTTGGTGCGAAGCCCCCGACCCCTGCACGGGGGCTTCGCTGGCCAGCTGTCGAAACCGGTGTGCGAAGAGGTGGACGACGGCGGGCCTGGCTACATAAATAGCCCGATCCGAGACATCCTAACCCCTACGGCAAACATTTCTGAGGACCAATATTAGTGACTAGCGGCCAAGATTGCGCGTTGGCGCAAATTTCTTTCCTGGGGGCGACGGTTCTCGGAACGGTTGGGGAGATGCGGCGATTCAGCGATGAAAACCGGGCTGGGGAGCAGGGGCGAGCAGTTCGCCCCAGGTGTGCGCGCCGGCCATTTCCGGCGTCGCGCTCGTGGCGACGGACTCGAAGCTGATAGCCGACACGACAACGCCGAATCCGACGGCGGCAACGGCTGCGGTGGGGCTGCGCTCTCGGGCTCCTTGGAAGAAGGGCTCGGCCCGCCACGCGGGGGATCGTGGCGGGCCGAGGGGTCGGTGGCGGAGGGTCTTAAACGGAGGGTCTTAGAAGCGGTGGGCCCTAGAACCCGCCCGCAAGCGCCAGGAGATCTGGTAGCTGCCCAAGGTCCCCGATGTCTCCGAGAACTGGGACGTTGCTCAGCTCGCCGAGCCCCGCGATGCTGCCGATCTCTCCGACGCGTTCGATCCCCTGAGCCCCTAAGGGGCGGCGAACTCGGGCTGGGCTGTGTGCTCAACGCAGGGCTGCTCCCGCCGTTCGCCTGCGGCAAGGGAGCGGACGCAGCCTGTCCCTATCCCTCGCCTAGATCGCGGTCGCCAGCACACAGTCGCGCGGGCGATGCCAGGGCGACTTTTCGCACGGCGGGGTGATGGTGTTCGGTGTCACCAAGGGGGCGGGGTACTTGGACACGCGGTGCCTATGTGGTCCACGCTGCGATGCCAACGTCGGACCGAATCGTTGCGTCCGGGCTCAATTTCGGAACTACGGCAGACGATCGCACGTAGCCCTGCACCAATTGAAGCACCGAGCGGTGCGTGCTGGGCAACGGGGTGGCGGTGACAGATTGCCCCGGTCGCAACACGGTCAAGGCGCCTGAGCGGGTCACGTTCGGCGCCTACGCTGCGCGGCTCGTCTGCGTTTAGTCATGTGGGTGGTGGCTTGGGCGGTGTATATCCAATACGGCAGCGCTCGGGCGAGGGGTAGAACGTCATGATATGGTGATTGCCGGCGACTTTCTGGCGAGTGCGGCAAGGCAGCAGAGTATGCCGCTCTGGCTAATCGCTGTGATTGGTGTTGCCGCGGCTGGGCTCGCGGATCGCATTCCCAAGGTTCGTAACGCAAAAATGTGGCAGCGGTGGTTATGCGCGGGCCTCATTGGGGCGCCGTTGGCGCTATCGCTTGGTGCGTGGGGTATTTCGTCTTTAACGTCGACTTGTCCTGAATGCAGTTTGGCCCGCCACCGTAGTGACGGGCCAAACCTATCTGACCCACACTGGCGGGCCAGCAGTGAAGCATCAGCGGTCCCCGCCGAGTGGCGTCGGATGCTGCACGGCTGGCCAGGGATCAGAACCCGTGATCTTGTCGAACTCGCCTCCAGGACTGTTGGACTGGGGGAAGCCGATCTGAGCTACGGGGGTTGGACTCAGACCGATGAGGTCATCAGGCATCCCTATGACGACGGAGTGTGGCTCGGTGAGATCGGTACTCTGAGGTCCCTGCGCGAGGACGTTGACGCCGTCGCGCACTCGCGCGGGGGCGTTCGGCGCGGTGTTCAACTACCTCGGTAAAGCGTTGCGGCACAACGACTCCCATCAGGGGCAGATAGCTTTTCACTCCGACCGTTTGACTTGATCGACTGGCAGGTCTGTGCGACAGGCTCACCAATCAAGGACTTCGCGGACTTCGTCCTGCCATATGACTCCGAGTCCGTGCGGACAGTGTCGCAATTCTGGGACATGGGACACGACCCGGATTCCGTTGTGGTGTTGGCTGTTTCCCAGAAGCGTACGGGAATTCGGGGCACCTACGCAGGGTCGGGGAGTCTCAAGCACCGGCATGCCAGCAGCGCGAGATCTCTCGGGGCGTTCGGGGTCGACGCCGTCGGCGTCAGGATGTGGCTGAATCCTGTCCGTGCAACACTTTCCGCCATCAGTCGTACATCGGCGGGATCCAGCTCCGGCCACTGGTCGCTGACCCACTCGTGGACCATCTGCACGGCCTGGGTCATGAGCGGTTCGCCGCGGGTGGTCAGCAGCGGAAGGAGAGACGAGTCGCCGGCGACCGGCGCCCGGGTCAGGATGGTCTGTAGAAGGGGATTTCGCGCCGGTGGCCTTGAGGATGTAGGTCACCGTTGCCTGGATAGCTCCGGGCAGGTCTCCGGGATGCTCGTCGAGGCGCTCTCGCATCTCGTCGAAGAAGACGGCCGTTTCGCGCATCACCAGTGCCCCGCCGAGGTCGTCCTTGGTGCCGAACTCCGCGTGCACGCTGGCGCGACTGACGCCGATGGCGGTCGCGATCGTGCCCATCCGCACCGCTGACCAGCCTCGTTCCAGGACCACGTCCCGCGCCGCGTCGAGGGCGAGTTCACGCAGGCGAGAGCGCCCGTAGGCACGAGTTTCGGTACGCAGGTCGACGGCGGTCACGAGGAGAAGTCTAGCTGACAAAACCAGTCAGATGTCGATACGTCTGGACATTTTTAATTTTTTGTCTAAAGTGATGTTTACTACTATCCCCGGAGGCACCATGACCGTCGCTTTCACCCGAGCCGAGCGTCCCTACGATCCCGCCGACCTCTCCTCGTCGGAGTTCTGGGCGTCCACCGGCAAGGAGCGGGAGAAGACCTTCGCCGAGCTGCGCGGCGCATCGTCCGATCTCCTGGCACCGCCCGGTGAAGAACGGACTGTTTGAGGATCCGAACGACCAGGGCTTCTGGGCGGTGGTACGGCACGCCGATCTAGTGGAGGTGACCCGTCGACCACAGGACTTCCTGTCCGGCGAGGGAATCCTGTTCGAGTCGATGCCCAAGGAGTTTCTCGACGCCGGCCAGGGCTTCATCGCCATGGATCCGCCCCGGCACACCAAGCTTCGCCGGCTGATGGCTGCGGCCTTCACGCCCAAGCAGTTGGCCCGCATCGATGACCACATCGTCGCCAACGCCCGTCACATCGTCGACGACATCGCCGACAAGGGTGAGATCGACTTCGTCACAACGTGGCCGCCCTGGTCCCGATGCACAACATCTGTGACATGGTCGGCATCCCCGAGGAGCACCGCCGGACGATCGCCTACGAGTCGCAGTTCCCCGACGGGTGGCGCGACCCCCGGCTTCTGCAGGGCGCCGAACCGTTGGCCCGGGTGGCACAGGCGATCGCGACGGTCCACGGCATCGCCGAAAAACTGGTCGAGGCCCGGCGCCGCCAGCCGGAGAACGACCTGGTCACCGCACTGGTGCAAGCAGAGGTCGACGGTGAGCGGCTGACCGACGAGGAGATCTCGTCCATCTTCTTCCTGCTGATCATCGCCGGCAACGACACCACGCGGCAGTCCACCTCGCATGGCATAAAGGCGCTCACCGACTTCCCGACCAGCGGGCCTGGCTAATGGACGATCTCGACGGGCGCATGCCGCTCGCAGTAGGAGATCGTCCGCTGGGCCACCCCGATCATGACTTTCCGCCGCACGGCTGCGCAAGACACGAACTGGGTGGGCAGCACATCGCCAAGGGCGACAAGGTGATCATGTTCTACTCGTCGGCCAACATGGACACCGAGGTGTTCGACCATCCCGAGCGCCTGGACCTTTCGCGGTCGCCCAACAAACACATCGCATTCGGCGGTGGCGGCATCCACCACTGCCTCGGAGCCCAGCTCGCCCGCCGGCAGTTGGCAGCCACGTTCCACGAACTACTGACCCGGCTGCCCGACATCCACACCGTGGGAGAGCCAGAACTCGGCAACGGCAACTTCTTCCACACCGTGATCCTCCATGCGCGCGGAATTCACCCCGGAGAAGCAATTATGATTATCGTCGACCGCAGCAAGTGCTCCTCGATCGGGTTGTGCGAGGCGCTCGCACCCGACATCTTCGAGATCGGTCCCGACGGCGTCATGAACATCCTGATCGAAGACATCAGCGCCGACCGGCGCACCGATCTCGAGCAGGCATGTGAAAACTGTCCGACGCAGGCACTCAGCATCGCCGAGAACTGACACCTACCCGCCGCGCCGGTGTACCGTCCCGCGGCGCGCGCAGACGACGACACCATCCCCTTTGCGCAGCGCCTCGCAAACGGTGTGCGCATGCCCCACGACCTCTGCCGGATCCGAGACGTTCCACCCGGCCTCCTTCAGGTTAGCCACGAACACCGCGTCATAGTCCACAACCGCCGGAGGCGTGAGTGTTTCCGCGCGGCGGTTGCCTCGGCGGGGTCGGACGGCCGGGGTGTTGAGGGAGCGGCCGCCGTGGTCGGCTTAGGCACTGCATTGCTCGGCGTCGGCTCAGCCACCGGTGGCTGAGGGTCGTCCCGCAGATACACTTCCGCGATCCCCGCGGCCACCGCGATCACCACCACGCACGCGCCTACCGCTGCCGCGGTGATTCGGGCGGGCGTCCACCTCCGCGGAAACTCAAGCTCCGGTTCGTCGTCGAGCGCCCACGCGGTATTCGCCTCGGTCTCCACGACCTCGCCCAACTCGGTCGGTGCCACACCGGTCGGGGTGTCGTCGGGATCATCCCCCCATAAAGCGAATCGTAGAGGCGTACGATTTGTCGGCTACGGGTGTCTGCCCAGATGATTTCTCCACCGGTGAGATGAGCAACCTCTATCAACGCGAGTTCACGTTGAGTTCATGCGGCCCAGTTCCGGCCTGAGAAACATACCTTGAACTGCACAAACTCTGGTGCGCGATACTGGGATTGAACCAGTGACCTCTTCCGTGTCAGGGAAGCGCTCTCCCGCTGAGCTAATCGCGCCGTAGATAAATCGTTGAGGTGGAGACGGGAATCGAACCCGTGTGCACGGCTTTGCAGGCCGTTGCCTCACCACTCGGCCACTCCACCGCTGGGGTTGATGCCACTGCACCGTTCGAGCGGATGACGGGATTCGAACCCGCGACCCTCACCTTGGCAAGGTGATGCGCTACCAACTGCGCTACATCCGCGCGCCACAAGCGGCATTGCCGTCCGTCGCGAAGGACGACAATAGTCGACCCGAGCGAAACACCACAAATCTCTTAGCGCGTCGTCCCTCGCGCCAGCTCTGAGGGTAAATCGTCGCCACCACCTCAAAAAAGCCGATAGGCCTCGAGCGCGAGCGTGAACCCGTGCCCCGAGTCGGCATCGCGGCATGTGATGCCCGACTCGGCACTCTGGCAACGCAGCGGCCCGGCCGTGATCGCGTCCCCGTACTGCAGCACGTCCTCGGTGCCAAAGGTGGTGTCGCCGGCACAGACAAACGTGGCTGGTTGGCCGGGAACGATCTGGATCCCTTGTCCGTAGTCGAACTCGCAGTCCGGCGGGCGGGGCGGTGGCGACCAGTTGTGATCGATGATGTCGCAGCGGGCCAGGTCCATGTCGATCGCGCAGCCGATGTTGCCCGTCGGGGAGATGAAACCGGTGTACTCAGACACGTCTCGATCAAGCGGTCGTGACCCGCCCGTCGCCTTCGGCGCCAATGTCTCGGGCGCGGCGCCGGTGGCCGACGCGTTGGTCTCGGTCGAGGGCGAGCCTGCGGGCTCACCGGGGGAGGTCGCACAGCCGGCGAGTGCGAACAACGCGAATAACGCGGACATCACGGCAACCGCGGAGGTGGTGCGTCGGTCGAGTTGAGCCACGGCGTGACGATAGCCGGGCAACGTCGCCCGGGCCGATGAACCTCGGAAAAGCGGCAGCTCTGGTGGCGAAACAAATTCGGGTCGGAAGCGGCCGCCGTGCTAGTCTTCGACGTCGTTCGGCCCTTCGGTCGAGCTCCCCGGTCTCGTAGCTCAGGGGGAGAGCGTCCGCCTCACACGCGGAAGGTCACTGGTTCGATCCCAGTCGGGACCACCACGTCAGAGCGGTTTATGGGCAGCGCATGCAACTTCCGCGCAACATCAGCGGTGCCACGTCGGGAACCGGTGAACTAGGTGAACCATACTGCGCGATAGGGACACAGAGCGGTGACCGCCACAACAGTCGGTTCGCGAGGCTGCCGGCAAGATCCTCTTTCCGGCATACCGACCTGACAAGCATCGATTGGCCCGGATCGGCGGGAGTATCTCTAAGCGGACCGCGCTGCACCGCGAGATCTCAATCTCGGTAGGGCAGCAATTGTTCGGAGATCTGTGTGGTCGGAGTACGGCCGGAGCCGCGAATCGGACCGCAGTGTCTGATGCCAGTTGAGTCCGAAGCTGTGGTCATTGAACGGTTGCTAGAGGGCGGAATCATCCCTTGTAGCCAGTAGATGGACGTTCACCAGCTCAGCGACTGCCAGAAATGCATCGCCGACGCCGCATCCACTGATTCGGGACGCCCTGGCCTACTAGAGTCTTCGGACGGGAGTAATTGATGGCCATGGATCACCGCACCGACGATCGGGAATCAGGGGAGTCCTCGACGCGCACGCCAAGCGAGGTTCCAACAACTGACCGTGAGTATTCCGATCGACTCGACGCAAGACTGTTGCGGATCGGGGGAGTCTGCCTCCTTGTCTCGATGATGGCAAGCCTGGACGCCACGATCGTTGCTGTAGCTCAACGCACCTTCGTTGTTGAATTTCACACGACTCAGGCAGTCGTCGGCTGGACGATGGCTGGTTACATACTCGGGCTCGCCACTGTCACCCCGATGACCGGATGGGCCGCCGACCGGTTCGGCGTCAAACGCCTCTTCATGGGTTCGGTTCTGGCGTTCACGATGGGCTCGCTGTTGTGCGCGTTGGCCCCAAATATCATGCTACTCATCATATTTCGGATTGTGCAGGGGATGGGTGGGGGCACCCTCATGCCGCTGACGCTTACCATCGTGACGCGCGAGGCAGGCCCGAACCGGTTCGGTCGCGTGATGGCGCTGGCGGCCATTCCTATGCTGCTCGCCCCGATCTGTGGACCATTGCTGGGCGGTTGGCTCATCCGGACGTACGGCTGGGAGTGGTTGTTCCTGATCAACCTACCGGTGGGGCTGACGGCGTTCGTCCTCGCAGCGGTCCTCTTTCCACGAGATCGATCGACACCATCAGAGACCTTCGACTTCATCGGCATGCTGTTGTTGTCGCCCGGCGTGGCGGCGGTCTTGTACGGCGTATCGGCGCTGCCGGCGCGCGGCATGGTGATTGATCAGCATGTGTGGATACCGGTGTCCGCCGGTCTTGCGTTGATCACCGCGTTCGTCGTGCATGCGTTATTTCGCGCGGAACATCCGCTGGTCGACTTCCGGTTGCTATCGAATCGGGCCGTCGGGATGGCCAACCTGGCGATGCTTGTCTTCGTCGTCGGAGGTTCCATCGGTCTGCTTGTTCCGAGCTACTTCCAACAGGTGATGCACCAGACGCCTATCCAGGCTGGGGTGCACACTATTCCCGCTGGCCTCGGCGCCATGCTGACGATGCCGCTCGCCGGAACGTTGATGGACAAGTACGGCCCGCGAAGAATCGTGCTCGTCGGCCTCACCCTTGTAGTCACGGGCCTGGGCACCTTTGCCTACGGGGTCGACATGCAGCTGGATTACCGGCCGACTTTGCTCGTTGCGATGGTGGTCACCGGCATGGGCTCGGGGTGCTCCATGTTGCCCCTTGCCGGATCGGCGGTGCAGACGCTCGCCCCGCAGCAGCTCGCGCGGGGCTCAACGCTGATCACGGTCAACCAGATGATGGCCGGCGCAGTGGGCGGCGCACTGATGTCGGTGATCCTGACGAGCCAGCTCAACCGCAGTGAAAACATCTCCGCGGCAAACAGAATGGCGATACTGCAACAGGACGCGGCCAAGAGCGGGGCGCCAATCGACCCGGCGGCGATACCGTCGGCGACTCGTGCTCCCGAATTCATGAACAGTCTGCAGCACGATCTTTCCCACGCCTATTCGGTGGTCCTTTTAGTGGGCGTCGTCCTCGTTGCGCTGACATTCATCCCCGCGGCATTCCTACCGAGGACGTCAGCGGCGTTGACCGCGAAAAGGATAGCCGCTGCAAACGCTTTGGACACGATCCAGTGACGAAATCGTCTCGTTTGCAACGGAACTCCGACCGAAGCGAGTGAGGGACGAAACCGAACGTCACCATTTGGAAACGGCGCGGTGCGGCGTGTCCCTCCATCCCTATTGGTGTCGATAAATTGACGACGTCGCCTCGAGGCGACTTGGTACGGCATTTGGTTCTGCACTACGTGAAGCGGAATGCCTGAGCGCGAATGACGGGATTCGAACCCGCGACCCTCACCTTGGCAAGGTGATGCGCTACCAACTGCGCTACATCCGCGCGCCACAAGCGGCATTGCCGTTCGTCGCGAAGGACGACAATAGTCGACCCGAGCGAAACACCACAAATCTCTTAGCGCGTCTTTCCTTGCGCCAGCTCTGAGGGTAAATCGTCGCTACGACCTCAAAAGAGCCGGTAGGCCTCGAGGGCGAGCGTGAACCCGTGCCCCGAGTCGGCATCGCGGCATGTGATGCCCGACTCGGCACTCTGGCAACGCAGCGGCCCGGCCGTGATCGCGTCCCCGTACTGCAGCACGTCCTCGGTGCCAAAGGTGGTGTCGCCGGCACAGACAAATGTGGCTGGTTGGCCGGGAACGATCTGGATCCCTTGTCCGTAGTCCAACTCGCAGTCCGGCGGGCGGGGCGGTGGCGACCAGTTGTGATCGATGATGTCGCAGCGGGCCAGGTCCATGTCGATCGCGCAGCCGATGTTGCCCGTCGGGGAGATGAAACCGGTGTACTCAGACACGTCTCGATCCAGCGGGCGTGACCCGCCCGTCGCGTTGGTCTCGGTCGAGGGCGAGCCTGCGGGCTCACCGGGGGAGGTCGCACAGCCGGCGAGCGCGAACAACGCGGACATCACGGCCACCGCGGAGGTGGTGCGTCGGCCACGGCGTGACGATAGCCGGGCCACGTCGCCTGGGCCGACGAACCTCGGAAAAGCGGCAGCTCCGGTGGTGGAACAAATTCGGGTCGGAAGCGGCTGCCGTACTAGTCTTCGACGTCGTTCGGCCCTTCGGTCGAGCTCCCCGGTCTCGTAGCTCAGGGGGAGAGCGTCCGCCTCACACGCGGAAGGTCACTGGTTCGATCCCAGTCGGGACCACTCTGATAGGCAAACCCCCCACGTTGTCTGAATGGCTGGGAAGCATGCTCGGCTACCTGGCGGTTTACGGTCTTGCCGATTGTATGCGGCCAGAACTCCATCCGGTCCGATTCGCGAGCGGGGGCGGGTTACCTTGGTGGGCGACTGCCAGGCGGCCGTGCGGTGCCGGGGGTTTCGGTATTCTGCCGAACGAGATGAATGTGCACGAAGCAACGTCGGCTCCTTGTGAATGAGTCAGGGCACGAACTCGACACACCGCCCTGGCGCCGGGTAGATGGAACGATCATGGCCCTGGCGCGGTCAATCCGAAACGTTTATGACGGGGCGCTGGCGGACTTGGGACTCACCCTTCCTGAAGCCAGTCTGCTTGCCTATATCGCCGAAACGAATCCTCAGACGCAGACCCAGCTGGCGGCACAGCTGGGCAATGGGAAGGCCGCGCTGGGCGCGCGAATCGACCACCTTGAAACGATGGATGCGATCCGGCGTTGCCCCGACAGCACCGACCGCCGGGTGTGGCTTGTGCATCTGACGGACAAGGGACGCGAGTATGTCCAGGCGGTCAACGAAATCGACAAACAGTTACGACAGCAGCTACGACGGGGCATCGGGCGGGCCGAACGTGAGCAACTGGCGCATACGCTGATGCGCCTGCAACACAACATCGACGCGATGACCGACCGATAGCAGGCCACGCAGTCCCTGCGCACACGCGGATGGCGTCGCCCAGGTGTCGCTCAACCCCCAGCTAACCGTTCGCAATTTCCACATTGTCCGCGTCGGACGGCGGCAGACTGAATATCATCGAAACCTGTTCTCGCTGAGGGCGGTTCGACCCGCGCGGCGGCAGGAGCGATGGTGTTGTTCGCCATGACACCCAGTACCGCCCGGCGTCGACCGTGCACTCAAACGAGCCTCGGCCGTAGCTGATATGTCCTGGTATGCGAACGGTTTGGCCATCGGAGCGATGCAGGACGACCGCCCATGCTGAGTGATCGGCGAGGTTGGTGAACCGGTAACGTCCGCCTCCGGTCGCTTCGACCCGCCAAGCATGAACCCGATGTGCGGGTGAGCAGGTCATGTCAACGGTGTTCTCCTGTCAGCGCCGTCCGGAACGAAGCGACTTGGTCGTCGCGGTGGTCGCCGCCCCGTATGGGATGCGGGGCGGTACGAGCGCCCGGGAGCCGTTGCTGCGGCCCCCGATCGCCGGCACCTCTGGTCATGAGTCGGACCTTCTTAAATTGTGCGCCCGTTCGGTCGGTCGCCGATCCGGACGGTTCGCGCGTCGCGCACCGTCGCACATTCCTGCCAGAGGTGCGGTGGTGGCTATTCACCAGGAGCAATCCCCGATCGAGCAACACCATATTTGCCAGTTCAGTCGGACGGTCGGTTGACACTCTAATGTTCATCCGAACGCGGTCGCAAGACGGGCGGGCCGGGGGCCCGGTTGCCGGGCAAGGCATGGGCCTGACGGGCACCGCTATGCGCGGCTGGCTCGTTCCGACCGGTCGAGTGGGGCGCACGCCGAAAGGGCTGACAGATGTAACTCTCTTCCAACGGTCGGTTGACTAATGAGTTCGCAGTTTATAGCCTGTTTTAGCGACGACAGCGGGTGCAGTTTTCAACCGATCGGTTGAGTGGTCAGGGATTCATGCTCCACCGTCGTCCCGGCCGCCAGGGAATCACGCGGGGAACGGAAGGAAGCGATGACAACATTCGACATGCGCGGCGAGGGCCGCACGGGCCTGGAAATGGGCCTCGACGTCGGCAGGCAGCGAATGTCGGGATGGCCCTACATCGACTTCGCCACCGGGTGGTACGTCATCGGCTACTCGGATGAGATCAAGCCGGGGGAGGTCAAGGCCGCCAAGTGGTTCAACCAAGAGCTCGTGATCTTCCGCACCGAATCCGGAGTGCTTTCGGTTCTCGACGCTCACTGCCCGCACATGGGGGCGCACCTCGGAAGGCCTAGCCCCAATGAATTCGGCGGAGGAGTGTGCGGGGAGAACCTCGCTTGCCCGTTCCATGGTTGGTTGTGGGATATCGAGGGCGACAACGTCGACATCCCGTATCGGCCGGGACAGCCGATCAAGGCGAAGATCGGGAAGAAACACGTCAGGGAGATCGATGGCATCGTTCTGATGTGGTTCGACCACGCCGGGTCGGCACCGACCTATGAATGGCCCGGCCTGCCGTATTTCGGCGACAAGTCCAATTACTACCCGATCGACACCACCGTCGACGGCCCCTATCTGGCCAAGCCGCAGTTCCCGTTCGAGAACAGTGCCGATCCCCACCACTTCAAGTACGTGCACGGCTCACACCTCGACGCGGAGTTCTCCGACTACCATGTCGACGGCCCCTTTGCCGAGAACGTCATGCGCCTGGTATTCGGTGGCGGCAAGGAGGAAACCTGGCTGACGCCGGACGGTCCGGTGCGCGGTTTCGTCGACAACTTCTTCTGGGGTGCTTCGTTGGGCGTCGCGCGTTTCCGGGTCGACGACCTGGTGTGCATCCACCTGCCGACCTTGACCCCGGTCGACGACGACAACGCGATCTTTTTCAGCACCGTGACCGGTACCCGCGAGCCGGGGGACACGGGCGACGTTCCCCGCGGCCGCAGCGGAAAGATGATGGCCGCGCAGCACTGGCAGATCCGCAACGACTTCCACATTTGGCAGAACCAAAAATACCTCGTGAAGCCGATCTTCACCGGTGAGGCCGAACAGTCGAGGTATGCGTTCATTCGTCGGCACTTCGACCAGTTCTACCCCAATCCTGTTTATCCACAGAGCAACTGAGAAAGTTCGCGCCGACGTTGCCACTCACGGAAAGATCATGACGACCACATCTTCTTCGGCCCGCCAAGCCCACAGGCCCGTCGCCGTCGCCGTGGCTGACTTCGTCGCGACCGTAACCATCGACCGGCCGCCGGTCAACGCCGTTGACCGCGACGCGCTGTTGGCGATCCGCGACGCTTTCCGGTCGCTGAACGACCGTCGTGACGTACGGGCGGCGATCTTCACCGGCGTCGGCGAGCGCGCCTTCATCGGGGGCGCGGACCTGAACAGCTACGGCAGCACACACGACGAGCAACCTCCGACCGAAACCATCGACATCGGCTTGGTCGCGCGCGAAGCCCTGTGGTCGATAACCGACTGCGCGGTGCCGGTGATCGCCGCGGTGAACGGGGCGGCGATCGGTGCCGGGCTGGCCTTCTCGGCCTGCTGCGACATGATCGTCGCGGCCGAGGGCGCCACGTTCGGAGCGTTGGAGATCAATGTGGGCCTGCTGGGCGCCAGCTCGCAGCTGGCGCTGATGGTCGGACGGCACAAGGCGCGCGAGATGTTCATGCTGGGTGAGAAGATCGACGCACAGCGGTTGCACCAGCTCGGAGCAATCAGAGAGGTGGTGCCCGCCGACAAATTGATGCCGGTGGCCACCGCCCTCGCGGCCAGGCTGGCAGCCAAGAGCCCCATCGCTATGCGGCTGGCCAAGGAATCGATGAACCGGGTTGAGTTCCTCCCACTGAAAGAGGCATATCGCACGGAACAGGACTACACCAACCGCCTGCTGGGATTCGCCGACAGCGCCGAAGCCCGTGCCGCATTCCTGGAAAAGCGTGCCCCCGAATGGCGTTGGCAGTAGACCCCAGGCGCCGACGCTGATGCGACTGGCCGACGACGAGCGTCAAGCCGACCTGCGTGCCCGGCTGCGCACCTGGCTGGCCGCGACGGTAGCCACATTGCCCGCGCCGCCATCTCGTGACGACCCGTGGGCGCGACGTGCGTACGACCTCGACTGGCAGCGCCGCCTCTTCGATGCGGGATTCGCCGGCATGGATTGGCCGGTGGAATTCGGCGGCTACGGCGGCACCTCCGCCGAGCAGCTCATCTTCCTCGAGGAGGCAAGCCGTGCTCGCGCCCCCGGCGTCGGCGTGAACCTGGTCGGCATCGCCCACGCGGGGCCGACCTTGATCGCGCTGGCACCCGAGGAAATCCGAAGCAGGCTCGTGCCACCGATCCTGCGCGGCCAGCACGTATGGTGCCAGGGTTTCAGTGAACCCGGCGCCGGCTCAGACCTGGCGGCCCTGCGAACCCGGGCGGACCTCGACGGCGGCCACTATGTCATCAACGGCCAGAAGGTCTGGAGTACCAACGCGCATGTGGCCGACTGGTGCGAGATGGTGGTAAGAACCGGTCGGGAATCCCGCGGACACAAGGGCTTGACGTGGCTGGCGGTACCCATGGATTCGCCGGGCATCGAGGTCCGCCGGATCAACACGATCGATGGAGGTGCGGACTTCTGCGAGGTCTTCCTCGACAACGTCCGCTGTCCGGTGTCACATCGTGTCGGAGAAGAGGGCAGTGGCTGGCAGGTCGCTATGACCACGTTGACCCACGAACGGCTCTTGGCCTTCAGTGACGATCTGGTTGCGGCGACGCTGCTCGCCGACCAGATCGCCCAGCGCACGGAAGCAGGTGACCCGCACGCCGACGACCTTGCCGTCATCAAGGCGGAGCTGGCCGCGGCATGGGCGCTGTTGCGCCGCAACGTGTCCGCCTCAGCATATGGCCAGGCGCCCCGCTTCGAAGTGTCAACATTCAAGCTGGGTTTCTCCCGCCTGGCAAATCGACTCGGGGCTGTGGCCGCGCCGCTGGCAATAGCCGCGCTCTCGGGACCGGATCGGGCGTGGGCCGCTGAGGTGTTGCGTCAGCGGCTATGGTCGTTCGCATTCGAAATCGCCGGCGGCACTTCGCAAATCCAGCGAGATATCATTTCAGAACGCCTGCTTGGACTGCCCAAGTGAACCTCGAGTTGGACGGACATCAACGCGACCTTGTTGCAGTCACCACCGACCTCTGCGCGTCGCTTGCCGACAGTTGGCGTACACCCTCCGGCGCCGGCCATCCCAGCCTCAAGAGCCTTTCGGATGTCGGAGTCCTGGGTGTTCGTCACCCCGAACCGGAGGGCATCGGCCTCGGCCCGGTGGAGGCCGTGTTGGTCGCCCAAGTGTGTGGTGCGGCTCTGGCGCCCACGCCGCTGCTGATATGGGCTGACCTCGTCGGACCCGCAGTGCCGGGCGTGCTTGCCGGTGAGATTTCGGTGACGGGTGCCCTAGCTCCGTTGTGCGGCTTCAGTTTCGGCGGGCTCACCCGCTTGACCGTTGCTGTCGATGCGCGCGGTGCGCACATATTCGACTCGGGGGCGATCGAATGGGAGCCGCTCGCGCAGGTGGATCCAGCGATTCCGCGCGCGTTGGCACGGGGACTGATCCCCACCGATAGCGAGCTCATCGCCGACGTTGGCGCGGTTGAACAGTGGCGCTGGCAGATGTGCCTGCTTGGTGCGGCACACCTCGTTGGGGTCGGACGCGCAGCGGTCGACACATCCGCGGCCTACGCGAAGGAGCGGTATCAATTCGGACGTCCGATCGGCAGCTTCCAGGCGATCAAACACCTTCTGGCCGACGCATATACCGCCGTGGAGATGGCTGCCAGTCAAGTACTGGTCGCTGCGCAATGTTGGGCCGAGCAGAATCCGGTTGCGCCCGAACAGGCGCGCGTCGCTGCGGTCGTTGCAGCGCGAGCGTCGCTGACTGCCGCTGAGACAGCCATCCAGGTCCACGGTGGACTGGGGTTCACTGCGGAGATGACGCCGCACCTTTACTACAAGCGCGCATTGCTCATCGGTGACGAACTTCGCGCCGCGGGTGGGACGGCGCGCAGTCTGCTGCATCGAGATCTGACCCTGGACGGGTCATGAGTTCGCGTCTAATCGCCCTGATGGTGAAGAAGCTGATCGTTCCCGCCCACAGGAAGAAGCCCGCGAACGGGATGTAGCAGGGGAGAAGCCCATTCCACGCGAAGATGCCCTCCTTGAAGAAGACCAGTATGCCCCCGGGCACCAGCAACATCGCGACCCATGCGCTCAGATATCCGACCCAGCGTGGATATGTGGGGTGATCCGAGGTGTCCTGCAGAATGGCCCACGCCATCGACGCTACCCACATCGTCATGGGAACAAAGCAGAACAGGAACAGGAACCATCCCGCGTCGTTCAGCAGTTGGACGATCTGAGGTGATGTTTCGTCCGTTCGGAAAGCCGCGAGCGCCCAGATAACGCTCATGAGAACGAGTTGCGTCGTCACCACGATGACGGCACCCAGATGTAGGTAGGTGAGGGTAGGTGTCCGGCCGTGCTCCATCAACCTCACCCGGCCCGCGAGTGACACTCCGAACGGGAGGAACAGGCCGAGCGCCACCTGCAGTATGAGCATGGTGATCTTGATCTCGGTGGCGCGCTCATGAAAGATCGCTAGCGTCATCGCCGCGGTATCCGAGGGTGGTAGTGGTGGCAGGAATCTGGCGATGGCAACAAACCCCGCGGTGAATAGGGCAAGCGAGGCTAGTCCGCACCACGCGCAGACCAGTTGATTCAAGCCGCTTTTTCGCTGCCTGGCCCGATCCAGCTCGCCCAGTGAGACGTCGACATGTTGTGTGCTCATCAAGCACCGTCTTTCTAGTCTGGCGATCCCCCTACATCGGCGGAGGATTCTGAGAATTTTGTTCGCTACTTTCGTCGATGCGGAATCGTCCGTCAGCTCGTTATTCGTCGAAACGAAGCGCACGGCGTAAGAACAGGAATTCTCTGGATAACCAGCTGTACCGGGCGTTTCTCGGCGACCGTCCGCATCACAACGGTCAGGCCAGATCAGCGGCGAAATTCATGTCGGTCGGCGTCACCTCCTCAGCCGATCGGTTGATCAGCATTGGTCTCCACGCGTAGGGTACCAACCCCATGGTAGGCGGGTGGCAGATTCAACCATCAATGCGAGATATCAGCATGTCAATACGCTAAATCGTAGGTGCTGGCGCGGGTTCGGAGCGCGACGCCGAGGCGCTGCACGCCTGACCCCGGTCGCACGATCGTGAATATTTGACGTGAAGTTCAACCGGCCAATCAGTTGAACACTGCCGGAAGCTCCTGTTCACGCCATGGCCGCTCGCGGAGCCGGCGCTGCATGGGGTCACTTAGTCCATCGGTTGTCCGGTGGTGCCTTCGACTGCCACCCGACAGGTCGTGCAGACTACCTACTAGCTGCAGGTATACCCTATGATGGGTGGGCACGCGGACTTCGTTTCCAGCATGTCACCGATTGCTGCCAACTGGACGTTGGGTTGGCTAATCTGGAGCGTGTCCCGTCGATGAGAGGACCGATGTGACAACTGCGACGAACGCGGACAAACGCACGCAGATCATGGCCGATTGCGCGCGATTGTTTCGCAAGCTTGGATATCGTGGCACGTCGATGAGCGATATCGCCGAAGCCGTCAAGCTCAACAAGGGCACTCTTTATTACTATTTCCCGGCGAAGACCGATATTCTCTACGCCATTTACCAGAAGGCATTTCTCCGCCTCGACGAGAACATCGCCGAGGTGCCTGCGGGCCTGCCCCCCGACGAGGAACTCACGGCATATGTCAAGGCGATCTTGCGCACCATTGCCTCGGTGCCGGACGTGATCGCGGTCTATTTCCAGGAACATCCTTGGCTTGAATCGTCGCTGCCTGCCGAGCAATCGGCCGCCATCAGGGTCAAAGAGGCAGAGTTCACCGACCGTATCCGCTCGCTGATCAGAAGCGGTATGCGGGCCAACGTGTTTCGTCGAGTCAACGATGAGCTGCTCGCCGTCCAACTGCTCGCGATGATCTCCTCGTTGAACCGCTGGCATCTCGCAGAAAGTGAAGCGTCCGCTGAACTCGTCGCCGACACGATCATCGGGTACTTGTACGAGGGGATTGCGGCTCCGCGGTAGGGGACTCTGCGGCAATCGCGCCCAAAGCGTGCGCACGAGACACCAGCACGCTCAGTTTAGGCCGGTGGTGTGTGCCTGGGTGCGCTTGTAAAAAAATCGAACGTTCGCTAAGTTTTTGCTATGCACCGCGGCTCCAGGGCGACGCGACCACACATGCCCGATTTCGAGCTGAACTTGAGCGAGGTACTTTCCGCTATCGCCGCCGGCCACCTCGAGCGGCCCGCCATCATCGATGGCGATCGCGTCGTGGGCTTCGGCGAGCTTGTTGAGCGCTCCACGCGGCTAGCGCGCTATCTGGCCGACCACGGACTCGGCTGCTTCGCCGAACGCGGTGATCTACAAGGCCATCAGTCTGGTCAACACATGCTCGCGCAGTATCTGCACAACGGCCAGGAATATGTCGAAGGGTTGTTCGGTGGGTACCGGGCCCGCGTCGCTCCGTTCAATGTCAATTACCTTTACCGCGCAGAGGAACTCGCCTACCTATTGCGTGACGGGGTGCCTGCGGCCATCCAATATCACGCCGTATTCGCCCCCGCGCTCGCCGAAGTGCTGCCCGCTCTGCCGACAACTCCGCTGTTGTTACAGGTCCAGGACGACAGCGGCGAACCGCTGCTACCCGGTGCCGTGGACTACGAGGAAGCGCTGCACTCCGTTGAACCTGCGCTGCAATGCCCAACCTCGCCAGACGATCTCTATGTGATCTACACCGGTGGGACGACGGGCATGCCGAAGGGCGTGTTGTGGCGCCAAGCCGATATTGCGGTGTCGACACTGGGTTTGACGAATCGGCGTCGGCAACGGGAGTGGCGATCGATATCGGAAATAGCCGATTCCGTCCGGAGCGAACCAACCCGGCTGCTGCCGTGTGCGCCTCTGATGCACGGCGCTTCTCAATGGGCCGTGCTCGGTGCGCTATGTGAGGGAAATTCGGTGGTGTTTCCCAGGGGGGCTGACAAATTCGACGCAGCCGAAACCGTTGCGGCGGTCGAGCGCCACCGGGTAACCGCGATGACGATAGTCGGTGACGCGTTCGGCTACCCGCTGGTTGAGGAACTGGAACGGCGTCGCGCCGATATGAGCTCGCTGCGCGTCCTTGTCTCAGGTGGCGCGGCCTTACACGCCGGGGTGCGCCGACGACTGCGGGCGCTGGTGCCACATCTGCGGGTCATCGAGAACATCGGTTCGTCCGAATCAGGAGTCCAGGGCAGCCGGCGCAACGCATTCCAGCCGGCGGCTCGAGACGTGTTCAGTCCCGACGCCACCACGGTGGTGGTATCCGAGGACTTCACCTCCATCCTGTCGCCGGGGCATGAGGGGACGGGCTGGCTGGCCCGCCAAGGAAGGATTCCTCTGGGCTATCTCGGCGACCCCCTCAAGACCGCGCGAACATTTCCCGTCGTCGACGGGTGTCGCGTGACGATTCCGGGGGACCGGGCACGACTGCTCGTCGACGGCCGCGTCGAGCTGCTTGGTCGTGACTCGTTGACCATCAACACCGGAGGGGAAAAGGTATATGCCGAAGAGGTGGAGGCCGTTCTCAAGAGCCATCCCGACGTAATCGACGCGGTGGTGTGTGGGCGGCCCAGCCACCGATGGGGCGCCGAGGTTGCAGCCGTGGTTGCGCGCCGCGACGGTCTCGAAACGGCGGTGCTGCTCGAATTCTGCCGAGAGCGCCTGGCGCGCTACAAGGTGCCGAAAGGCATCCGTTTCGTCGAACATGTGCAGCGCGGGCCGTCGGGCAAGGCCGACTATCGCTGGGCGGCCCAACAGCTTCTGCCGGCCACCTGACTGAGCTTGTCCACACCGATCGAGAAAACGGAGCGAACATGGACATTGGCGGATCATCGGCAATCGTTACCGGAGGTGCCTCTGGCCTAGGAGCCGCGACAGCGCGGGCACTCAGTGCAAGAGGTGCCCGGGTGGTGATCGCGGACCGCCGGGCCGACTCTGGTCAGCGCGTTGCCGACGAGATCGGCGGGTTCTTCGCCCTCGCCGACGTCAGCGACGAGGAACAAGTCCAGGGAGCCGTTGACGCTGCGGTGGCCATGGGCCCGCTGCGGGTTCTGGTTAATTGCGCCGGGTTGGGCCCAGCGGCGCGGATCGTCGACCGTGACGGCATACCCATCCCGCTCACGAAGTTCGAGTTCACCATACGGGTCAACCTCGTCGGCAGCTACAACTGCGCCCGCCTGGCGGCCGCCGCCATGGCGCGCTCGGAACCGATGGAGAATTTCGAGCGAGGCGCGATCTTGCACACTGCGTCCGTCGCGGCGTTCGACGGGCAGATCGGACAGACGCCGTATTCGGCAGCCAAGGGCGGGGTGGTCGCGATGACGCTGCCCATGGCCCGTGACCTGGCCCTACACGGAATCCGCGTGAACACCATCGCGCCGGGCCTGATCGACACACCTATCTACGGGCGGGGTGCAGCGGCCGACGCATTCAAGGCGAAGTTGGGCGCCAGCGTGGTGTTCCCCCGCCGGCTCGGTGCGGCCGACGAATTTGCGTCCTTGGCCATGGAGCTGATCACCAACAGCTATATGAACGGCGAGGTGGTCCGCCTTGACGGTGCGGTGCGACTGCCACCCCGGTGATGTAATGCGATGGTCTTGGGACGCTGGGTGCGAGACTTCATCGGTGACCGAAAGTTCCGAGCAGGGCGATGTGCTGTCGAGTGGGTTCGGCTCGCGCACCACAGCGCGCGCCCGCCGCAAGAACCCGGCGGGGTTGGCGGCCATTCGCGAAGTCGCCCGCCGCGAGTTTGTCGCCTCAGGCTTTCACGCTGTGTCTATCCGCGACCTCGCTCGCACGGCCGGAGTGAGCCTGTCGGTGCTGTATCACTACTACGCCAGCAAGCAGGAGTTGCTCTATG
Organism: uncultured Actinomycetota bacterium; assembly: GCA_963805835.1. Lineage (GTDB taxonomy): Bacteria > Actinomycetota > Actinomycetes > Mycobacteriales > Mycobacteriaceae > Mycobacterium. The sequence continues at coordinate 115,436 of CAWDVX010000023.1, forward strand.
GGGTGCTGAATGACGCCATTGACGCGTTCCATGAGATTCACCAGCGGCGCATGGTGGAGATCGGCGACCCAGCCGATCCGGTTCTGCGATTCCTGATGTTGGTTAAGATCACCGTGGAATATCGGGCCACGCTGCCGGAGGAAAGCCTGCTGTTCATCCGTGAAATGCGCAGTCTGCAGCCCCCTTTCGCCGACCGACTCGCTGCGCGCCGGGACGAGGTCGCCCGCATGTACGCCGAGACGATCGACGAGGGCGTGCGTGTCGGAGCTTTCCACACCCCGTATCCGGACGATGCGCGACGGGCGGTCCTGGCGATGCTCAATGCAATTCCCAACTGGTATCGAATCTCCGGCGAGCTGAGCCTGGATGTGCTGGTCGCCCGTTATCAACGGCTAGCGCTTTCCGCCGTGGAATACGGCGGCGATCTAGATGCCGCCGTAGCGCCGCCGTCGGGGCCGCCGAAGCGACGTCAGCGGCGGTAAGTGTCCGCGCAGTGCGCAGCTGCCAGACGCAACCAACGCCATTTTAGTCTACCCACATACTGTATGGTTCCATACAGTATGTGATCGTTTGACTGGAGGCTTGCAATGCCCGACGTAGTAGTCGTCGATGCTGTACGGACACCGTTCGGCAAGCGAGGCGGTGGACTGGCCGCGACGCATTCGGTTGAATTGCTCGGTCTGGTGCAGTCCCGCCTGCTCGAGCGCAGCGGCCTTGACCCGAGTCGAGTCGATCAGGTGGTAGCCGGGTGCGTCGGGCAGGTTGGCATGCAGGCGTTCAACGTCGGGCGAAATGCGTGGCTGACCGCGGGCCTGCCCGTCGATACACCGGCAATCACGATCGACACGCAATGTGGATCATCGCAGCAGTCAGTCAATCTCGCGCATGCGCTGATTTCGTCGGGCGCCGCTGACGTGGTGATGGCATGCGGTGTGGAGGTGATGAGCACCGTCACCATGGGGTCCACCGTGCCACGGGACGGTCACCTGGGTAAGCCGGTGACGCGCAACTACTGGAAGCATCACGAGTACACCAGTCAATTCGAGGGTGCCGAACGAATGGCCGAGAAGTGGGGAATCAGCCGGTCGAACGCAGACGCGTTCGGCAAGTTGTCCCAAGACCGGGCGGCCAGGGCCCAGGCAGCCGGCGCCTTTGACTCGCAGCTGATCGAGGTCGAGGCTCCGATTCTGGGGGATGACGGAAGGCCGACCGGGCAGACCCGCGTGGTCGCCGAGGACGAGGGCGTTCGGGAGACCTCGCTGGAGAAGCTTGCCACTCTCAAGCCCACCGGTCGGGAAAACGGTGTGCACACCGCGGCATCGTCGTCCCAGATCTCCGACGGCGCGTCGGCGGTGTTGCTGATGTCAGCGGGAGCCGCGGCGGCCGCCGGGTTGGCCCCGCTGGCCAGGATTGTGGGAACAGCGCTCGTCGGCACCGATCCGGTGCTGATGCTGACCGGACCGATCGCGGCGACTCGAGCGTTGCTTGCCGAATCCGCCCTGACGATCGACGACGTCGACGTGGTCGAAATCAATGAGGCGTTCGCCGCGGTCGTGCTCGCGTGGGAAAGGGAACTGAGTCCTGATATGGAGCGGGTGAATCCGAACGGTGGCGCCATCGCGATGGGTCATCCGCTTGGTGCGACCGGGGCGGCGTTGACCGCCAAGGCTATCCATGAATTGGTACGCACCGGCGGCGAATTTGCACTCGTCACCATGTGCTGCGGTGGCGGCCTGGGCACCGGCACTCTGCTGCAGCGTATCTGAGACGTGCCGGCAGCAATGTCGCATGGAGTTGAAAGGACGCCGTTGTGCTGAGATGGACGGACGAGCAGTTGATGTACCGGCAGGCAGTGCGCCGATTCGTCGAGACCGTCGTCGCGCCGCAGCGCGAGGCGCTGGAGTTCGACGGGCTGCCGCCCTATGGCGTTCTGCGGCAGTTCTATAAAGAGTTCGGCGTTGGCGACAGCGCCTTGGAACGGTTCGAGGCGTCCATGGCCGGCGGTGCGCAGCCACCCCGAAGTTCAGCGGAGAAGCTGATTCCCCTTGTTGAATTCGCGCGACACTGTCCGGGTCTGGCGGTGGCCCTTGGCACCAGCATCGACTTGACCGCCGGCGCGATTCTTCGTGACGGGTCCGCCGACCAGAAGCGACGCTGGGCGCCCGCCCTCTTGACGCTGACGAAGATCGGCGCCTGGGCGATCACCGAACCTGATTCGGGCTCTGACGCGTTCGGCGGTATGCGCTCGACGGCTCGTCCGGTCCGGGGCGGTTGGCTGCTCAATGGGAGTAAGACGTTCATCAGTAATGGCCCGTATGCCGACACAATGGTGTTCATCTGCAAGCTGGATGACGGTTCCGACACTCCCCAGCGGCAACGCCCGATCAAGACATTCGTTCTCGACAGTGGAATGGAGGGGCTGGTTCAAAGCGCACCGTTTCGCAAGATGGGGCAACACTCCTCGCCGACCGGGGAGCTGTATCTGCAGGATGTCTTCGTCGGTGAGGACCGGCTTCTACGTGGTCCCGGCCAGCGCCGGTCCGGCGCCACGGACGGGCGGAAGGGCAGCTCGGGTGCAAGCTCTACCTTCGCCATGGAACGGGCCAGCATCGCGGCCACCGCGCTGGGGATCATCGAACGCTGCTTGGAGCTCTCCGTGGAGTACGCACGTACGCGCATACAGTTCGGCCATCCGATCGGCGACTACCAGCTCATACAGCTCAAGCTGGCCAACATGGAGGTGGCTCGGCTCAATACCGAAACCATGCTGCTGCAATACATGGCGAAAGCCGACGCCGGCGTGCGGCCCAGCCTGGCAGAGGCATCGGCGGTCAAGCTGTATGCGGCGCAAGTAGCGATGGAAGTCGCCCTCGAGGCGGTCCAGGTATTTGGTGGAAATGGCTACATGGCCGAGAACCATGTGGAGCAGTTGTGCCGCGATGCCAAGGTGCTGCAAATCTACGGTGGCACCGATGAGATTCAGGTGCGCACCATCGCTCGTGATCTGCTCGCTTCTCAGCACTGATGTTCGGGGCAGCGATCGTCGCCCTTGCCTATTCGAGCGACCGAGCGGGTATGTCGACGTGCGGTTAGGCGGCCGCGGCCACCAGGCGCCGTAGTGTGCGAAATGCCATTGCCGTCATCACGAAGAACCAGATGAACACCACCGCCATGGGGATATAGCAGGCCAGGACGCCGTCGTAGGCCAGCGGCCCGGTCTTGAAAAAGACCAGAACCGCGCTGGGAACCGATAACAGCACGATCCACAGGTTGAAGTAGCCGACCCACCGCGGAAACATCGGTGGCTTGGAGCGGTCGCGGAAGATCGACACCGTGTAGGTCGCGACCAGGAGACAGAACGGCGGGTAGGCGAACAGCAGCGTGAAATAGCCGAGATCGTTGAGAGCCTGCGTGACGTCCGGCGCGGCGGTGCCGGCGCGAAATGACGCCGCGGCCCAGATCGACGTGAAGATCACCAGCAGCATCGTGATCAATCCGGTCAGCATCACTTGCAGACTGGCCACGATGGGAAAGCCGCGTTCGGTGCGGGCGGTGAAGGCCGCGACCGTCGCGCCCCAAGGTGCGATGAAGATGCCGGCGAACATCATGATCACCGTGCCGACACGGATACCGGTGAGGTTGTCGAGGTACCACCGCGTCACCTCCGCGGCGTCACCGGCTGGGGACGGTGGGGGTATGAAGAACGCGACGGGAAAGAAGCCGATACCGAACAGCACCAGCATGATTGGGCACAGGCCGATGAACCATCTGATCAGCCGGGCATTGTGGACGAGGAAATCGCCATCGGTGCCGTGCAAGCCAGTTACCCTCATGCCGGCCGCGTGCTCGTCGGCGGACAATCCGACCCCGCCCGGTCCATTCATTGCCGCTCCTGTCGTCGGCGATTCAGCGATATCGATATGGTCAGCATAGCGCCGTTATCAGTCGTTCGGCTGAAATTGGTACCGATGAATATCTCACCCATCGCATCCCATCTATCGGGCTAATTCGAACATCGTGCGCTGCGTGCCAGCCGGCCCGGAGTCCGCAGAGCGTCTCCAACCAAACGTTTAGTTGAGAACGGTTGTGGTTTTGAGTAACGTCGCTCACACTGGGCCGGAAGGACGCGCCCGCCGAGGTGCAGGAGGGGTCGGCACGTGAAAGCAGCGGTGCTGTGGAACGTCAGCGACCCGGTCGTCGACGTGCTCGACGACGTCGAGTTGGTCGAGGTGGGTCCGCAAGAGGTGCGTGTCCGCCTTGCGGCGTCGGGGCTCTGTCAAACCGACATCAGCGCCATGAACGGGTCGATGCCGACCGCCACGCCCGCGGTGCTCGGACATGAAGGTGCCGGAGTTGTCGTCGAGGTCGGAACGTCGGTTGAAACGGTGTCGTTGGGTCAGCACGTCGTGCTGTCTTACGCACCCCCATGCGGGCGCTGCCGGTTCTGCCAACGTGGTCAGGCGAATCTGTGTATCGGGGTGTTCGACCCCTTTGACATCCAGGCGAAGTTCACGATTCGAGGCGAACCGGGCACTGGCCTGGCCGGTCTCGGCACCTGGGCGCAGGAAGTGATCGTCCCATTTCAGGCGGCAGTGCCGATCCCCGAGGAGATTCCGCTTGACATCGCATCACTGCTCGGTTGCGCGGTGATCACAGGTGTTGGTGCGGCGTTGAACACGGCGAGCATCCGACCCGGAGACGTCGTCGCGGTAGTCGGCTGCGGCGGCATCGGGTTGAGCATCATTCAAGGCGCGAAGATCGCCGGCGCGGCTGAGATCATCGCCGTCGATCCAGCTGAGGAGCGCCGCGAGGCCGCGCAGCGGTTGGGCGCCACTCGCGCAAGCGATCCCATCGGTTTCCTCGGAATGCTGGATCACATCAACGGTGGAGACGGGGCCGACCACGTCTTCGAGGCAGTAGGTCGAAGCTCGACCATCCGAGACGCGTTCGATGCCACGCGCAAGGGTGGGGAGACCATCGTCGTCGGCGCCGGCTCCATGGAGGACGAAGTCGTTTTCAGCGCGTTCGAACTCTTCTACTACGAAAAGACCCTCAAGGGATGCTTCTACGGATCATCGGATGCCCGAACGGATTTCGGCCGACTCCTTGATCTGTGGCAAAGCCACGAGCTGGACTTGGAAGGTCTCATCTCGCACCGCCTCGGCATCGACGACATCAACGACGGACTGAACCGGATGCGCCAGGCGCGCGGTGTCCGTCAGCTCATTGTCTACGCCGGCTGACACATCCCCGGATCTGAGGAGCGACCATGGGCAACACCACCGAACTCCCTGGCTACGCCGTCATCAACGGCCACCGTGTCGACGGCGGTGTGCGACAGCTGATCGAACACGTGAACCCCACCCGAGGCAAGGTGCAGCAGAGCATTCCCTCGGTAACCGTCGACGACGTCGACAACGCTGTCTCCACGGCCAGGGCTGCGCAGGCTGAGTGGGCCGACTTCGGTGGGGGCGATCGGCGCGACTACCTGCTGCGGTTGGCTGACCTCATCGAGCAGTCGTCGGAGGAACTCACGGGCATCGGTGTCCTGGAGAACGGGACACCACGAGCATTCGGCGCGCTGGTGTATGGCTCGGCGCCGGCGGAGTGGTTCAGGTACTACGCAGGATGGGCCGACAAGCTCGAGGGCCGCACAATTCCGGTCACGCCGAAGGACTCGCTGGACTACACCGTGCGCGAGCCGATTGGCGTCATTGCGGTCCTGACCGCGTTCAATGCCCCGATGTCATTTCTGGGGATGAAGGTCGCCGCCGCTCTGGCAGCGGGTAATGCAGTGGTGATCAAACCTTCCGAACTCGCTCCGTTCAGCACGATCCGCTTCGCCGAGCTGTGCATTGCCGCGGACTTGCCGCCGGGACTCGTGAACGTGATCACCGGCCTGGGTGACGTCGGCGGTGCCCTGGCGCGCCATCCCGGCGTTGACAAGGTCACCTTCACCGGGGGCGTCAGCACCGCACGCTCGATCCTGGGCGAGCTGGCCCCGCTGGTGCGCCCGGCGACCCTGGAACTCGGCGGCAAGTCGGCTGCGATCCTGTTCGACGACGGCGACATTGATGCCGCGGTAACCACCGTGATGCAAAACGGTGTGGCGATGCTGGCGGGGCAGGCCTGTATCGCGCCCACCCGGCTTCTCGTGCAACGTGGCAGGTACCACGAAGCCGTCGATCTCGCATGCGACATCGCGGAGTCGATCGAGATCGGCGACCCCGACGATATGGGCACGCTCATGGGGCCGCTGATCTCCGAATTTCATCAGGCTCGCGTCGAACAGGTCATTCTGCAGGCGCAGCAGCAAGACGCGGGCCGACTGGTCTATGGCGGCAAGCCCCTGAGCGGTGAGCTCGCCGACGGATTCTTCCTCGAGCCAACCGTTTTCGCTGACGTCGACCCGTCCAGCACGCTTGCGCAACAGGAGGTCTTCGGGCCCGTCCTATCCATCATGCCGTTTGATGACGAAGACGATTCCAACGCGATCGCCAATGGAACCAGCTACGGCCTAGCGGGGTATGTCTACACCAATGACATCGCGAGGGCGCATCGCTGCGCAGCGGCGTTGAAAGCCGGCTACATATCGGTCAACTCGTTCAACATCCTGCCCCCCGCGGCGCCGTTCGGGGGATACCGTCAGAGCGGATTCGGACGCGAGGGTGGCCTCGAAGGGCTCTTGGAGATGACCCATACCAAGAACGTCTTTCTGCCCCTGAACTGACCAGGTCGTCGAGCGAGGCGGAGACAGCCAAATGGCCGATGTGAAGACCCGTGACGAGGGGCCCGTTCGCGTCGTCGAATTTGACCGGCCCGAACGCGCCAACTCCATCGCTGGAACGCTCATGCGCGATTACCTTGAGGCGATGGAGGAGGCCGAACGCGACGATTCGGTGCGGGTGGTGGTCACCACGGGTTCGGGACGCACCTTCTGTGTGGGCGCCGACTTGGAGGAACTCGAACGCAACCTGGGTGGACCGGTGCGAAACCTCCTCAACGACAACACGATCGGCGGGGACAAGGGCTTGCCGCCCATGAGCCCAAAGCAGTTCCTGCTCGAATCACTCGGGGTCGGCCGCTGGGCGCAGCGGCTGTACGCGCTCACCAAGCCGTCCATCGCTGCGCTCAACGGAGCGGCCGCCGGCGGCGGTCTCGCAATCGCGGTTGCCCACGATTATCGAATCGCCAGTCGTGCGGCATCTCTGGTCTGCGGGTTCCTCAGCGTCGGTGCTGCCCCCGAACTCGGCATCAGCCACCGGCTACCCCGGCTGATCGGGTGGCGCGCGGCGCGTGACCTCATGTTGGAGAACCGACGGCTCTCGGCGGACGAAGCGTGCGCGGTGGGGCTCGTCGACGCTGTTGTCGAACCGGACGCGCTCATCGACGCCGCGATGGCTCGCGCCCAGCGACTCGCTGCGCAGCCCGACATCGCGCTGCGGTTGACTAAGTCGTTGTTGTGGGCCTCGACCGAGAATCGATTCGACGACCAACTCAGGGCTGAATACGCCGCGCAGGTGCTGCTGTTCGAGCTGCCCGAAACCCAGAAAATCGTCGGCGATTTTGCCGCTCGGTTGGCCAACCGGCCCCCGCGCAGCTGAGAAGGTCGCAGCGGCGGTGACCGCAACAGCCTCCACTTGTCAACCGGTCATTTGGTTGAGACAATGGGTGGCGATCCACCAACGAGGAGAACGTCATGGCAGATGTCACCGGCAAGCCCGTCTTCGGCACGGTCGGCGTGTATGAAGCGCTTGCCGAGATATTGAACGCAGACCCGCAGTGGCAGGAGATGGCCAAGCCGATCTCGTACACCATGATCTATGCCTATTCGGCCCCCATCGACAAACGATTTCTGCTGAGGTTCGACCAGGGCGAGATCGTGGAGGTGCGGGACCTCGAACCGCAGGAGGTGGTGGATGCCGACTTCATCATCAGCGGTAAGCCGGTGGTCTGGCGCGACCTCATCCAGCAGAAGCTTTCTCCCACCACGGCCATGGCGACCGGGAAAGTCAAGATCAAAGGCAACCAGGCGACGCTCCTGCGCCACATGAAACGCTTCAACTACCTGATCTCGCGGTTGTGCACGATGGACCTTGACTACAGCTAGCCGTTGGATGGACCGACGGTCCGGTACGAGAACCCGGGCCAACATCGCGGGCGGCGCGATCGCCCGGTGTTGGTCCCGTGATGAACGGCGGTGGTAGTGGACGGGAATCTGGCAGAGTTCGAGAAGTGGCGGGTGGTGCCGGATCGGTTACGGTACTGGGCCGCCTCCGATCCGGACCGTCCGTTCTTCCGGTGCGAAGGCCGTTGGTACTCGTTTGCAGAAGCGGACTTCATCTCCGCGGCGGTGGCCGGCGGTCTTCGCGAGCGTGGTATCCGCCAGGGCGACCGGGTTGCCGTCCTGCTGCCCAACTGCGAAGACAATGTGTTCGCGATCCTTGCGCTGGCCCGGCTTGGCGCGATCCAGGTGCCGCTGAACATCTACCTGCGCGGAGAGTTCCTCCGCCACCAGCTCGCCGATTGCGAGGCCAAGGCGCTCATCACCGACCCCGCCGGACTCGCCGAATGGGCCAGGATCCGCCACGAGCTACCGGGCTTGTCGCTGACCGTGGTGTCCGCCCACGATGGCTGCGCCCACGACGATGTGATCGCATTCGGTGACCTGAGAAACAGCGATGCCGCGCCGGGCCACGTCGTCATCCATCCGCGCGACACCTTGGCGATCATGTACACCTCGGGCACCACCGGCCCGTCCAAGGGCTGCGTCCTCAGCCACGGCTACTACATGTTCCTGCCCCGCGGATGGTTCGCCAACGACTGGTATCGACCCGATGACCGACTGCTGACAGCGACCCCGCTTTTCCATATCAGCAGCCAGGGCATGACGCTGATGTCGGCCCTTCTCGGGGGAATGCCGCTGACACTGCTACCGGCCTTCAGCGCCAGCGGATTCATGCACGAATGTCGTACGGCCGGCGCGACCGCGGCGTTCGGCGTCGGGCCGATGGGCGCGGCGATCCTGGCGACCCCGCACACTCCCGCCGACCGAGACCACGATCTCCGGGTGGCCATCTTCCCGCCGATGACAGCTCCGGCCCGCGCGGAATTCACCTGCCGGTTCGGTGTGCCGGTGGTCTCCGACGGCTACGGCCAGACGGAATGCAACCCGATCACGCAGAGTCCGCTGGCCGAGCAGAGCCCCCAAACAGGATCGATCGGCCGGCCGGTGCCCTGGCTGGACGTTCGCTTGGTGGACGATGACGACATGCCGGTGCCGCCGGGAGCGGCCGGTGAAATTGTCGTGCGGCCCCGCGAACCTGGCGTGATGTTCGACGGCTACTGGAACAACCCGCAGGCCACCGTCGCGGTCAGCCGGGACCTATGGCACCACACCGGCGACATCGCGCGTCTCGGTGACGACGGCTACTTCATCTATGTCGATCGAAAGAAGGACTCGATGCGGCGCCGCGGCGAGAACGTCTCGTCTGTCGAGTTGGAGAACGCCATCGCGCGTCATCCGCGGATCGCGGCAGCGGCGACGCATGCCGTGCCCTCGCCGTTGGGGGAGGACGACATCAAGGCCTGGATCGTGCTCGCGGACGGCGCCGAGGAGTTCGGCCCGGAGGAGCTGCATCGATTCTTCGCCGCCAGCCTTCCGTACTTCGCGATACCCCGTTATGTCGAATTCATCGAAGCGCTGCCGGTCAATGCCCTGGGCCGAGTCCTCAAGTACAAGCTACGGGAACGCCCCCTCGCCGCGGGATGGGACTTCGAAGAATTGCAGCTCAGCGTGGACAAGGAGGCTAGGCGCTAGCCGCCGGGAGTTTGACGGACAGCGGTTCCCGCACGCAATCAGATGCTAGGTTATCAACCGGACGGCCGATTGAAGGGGTAGACGATGTTGTTGCGACGAGTCCAACTCGACTTCAGCGACGCGAAGATCATGTTCGCCGAGGGGCAGCCCGAATACTGTCACGTCCTCAATGCCATATCCAGCATGGTGCACCACCTGGAAGCGTTCCTGATGAAGGTGGCCCTCGAGCACCGTGCCAAATTGCCCGACGATGCCGATGAGAAGCTCAAGCGGGACGTCAACGTCTTCTGCCAGCAGGAGGGGTGGCATTCGCGACTACACACGCAGTTCAACAAGAAACTGATGGACGAGGGCTATCCCTGGATGGGCCCGCGCGCAGAGAAGATGAACGACGACTTCCATCGGTTCCTTGACGAGAAGAGTCCCCGCTTCTGCCTCGCCTACTCCGAGGGGTTCGAAACCTTCGGCCCGCTTGTTTCCCAGTTCTTCTTCGAGAAGGCCGGCGACCTGATGTACGACTGGGACGAACCCACGGTGTATCTGTGGCTTTGGCACTTCGCGGAGGAGTACGAGCACAGGACCGTCTGCAACCATCTCTACGAGGCGGTCTACGGCGACTACTGGCCGCGGATTTACGGACTGTGGTACGCCACATTCCACCTCTTCGGCTATTCCGTGCGCTCAGCCACCACGATGATCAATGCCGATCTCGCCTCGGGCCGCATCACGGGTGGAAAGCTACGCAGTCGCATCCGTTACGCGAAGGTGTTGGCGCGACTGTTCGGTTTTATCCTGCCCAGGATGGTGTTTCGGTGCATGTCCCCGCGATACGATCCGGCGGGCATCCCGCCGCCCACGAACTGCTTGCGCTTCCTCGACGGCGTATCGGCCAAGTATGCCGTGCGAAAGCCGTAGTGCCGCAACGGCTACGGCTGAACTGACCGATTGCATCGCTGCCACGCCGGCACCATCGCGGATCGACCACCACAAACACCACGATGAAGGAGGTTTGGCGTGGGCCCCAAGACGGAACTTCTCGTCAAGGCCGGCTCTGTCTGCGCCGCGGTGCTGTCCGAAAACATCGCCCGACCCGTCGCGAGGACCCGTTGTGACGTGCCGCGAGACGCGTCCGCGATGTCTACCGAGTGGCTCACAGCGGTGCTGTGCGATGGGTACCCCGACGCGCGCGTAATCGCCTTCATCGCAACGCCTGCCAGCTCGGGAACGTCGTCACGATCGACGCTGCGCATCCAGTACAACGATGCCGGCCATGCTGCGGGACTACCCGAGCACCTGTTCGTGAAGGCGAGCAGGACACTGGCGCAACGCTTCATCATTGGCGGATCCGGTTCGCTGGCAGGCGAGTCGAGATTCTTCATGGATCTGTTGCCGCAGACGAAGATCGAGGCGCCGAAGGGGTATTGGGGAGCTTATGATGAGGCGTCGTGGCGATCAGTGATCCTCATGGAGGACGTCGCCTACTCGAAGGGGGCTCGATTCATCGAACCAACTACGCCACTAACTCGCGGGCAAGTCGAGGACATCGTGGGTCAGATGGGTACCTACCACGGCAACTTCTGGGATAGCCCCGACCTGGCGACATTGAGGACGCCACGTGACTTCCTCCGGAGGCTGTCCGCGTTCGCCAATATGCGCGCCCGGGCCGCGGTTGGGCTCGAGCGGGCAAAAGCTGCGGTCCCCCGGGTATTACAGGATCAATCCGAACGGATATGGAAGGGCACGGTGCGTTCCCTCGACATTGCCACAGACGACCTAACTCCCACTTTGCTACACGCGGACAGCCACGTTGGTCAGACGTATGTCACCGCTGACGGCCGGATGGGGTTGACCGATTGGCAGACCTGCATGCGTGGGGGGTGGGCGTACGACTTCACCTATTTCGTGATCACTGCATGCGAGCCCGAAGACCGCCGGCGCTGGGAGAAGGACCTACTCCACTATTACCTCGAGCATCTGCGAAAAGCAGGTGGAGACGCACCGACGTTCGATGAGGCGTGGAATCGTTATCGCCAGATGGTGTTCTATCCCACGACAGCTTGGCTGTTCACCCTCGGCAGAGCCGCGTATCAGCCGCGAATGCAGCCCTACGACACGTGCCTTGCGCTCATCCGTCGACTGTTCGCTGCGATCGAGGATCTCGACTCGCTGTCAGCCCTCTGACCATCCAATACGTAAGCATTCTGCGGCAAGACCGCCGCACCCGGAAGTCCACCGTTCACCCGGACCGAACCACCGGCGAGGGCAGCCTCCGGGCCGCGGGCAGCGAAATTCTTTAGCTCCTTGCCGACGGGGTCTTTGTGCTCTGCTCACGCGCGATCCCGGACGGCACCGTGGAGTTACCCATGACTTGTCGGGAAAAGGGGCCCCAATGACCGTTCATTTCCCAGCATCGCGACGATTCAGTCGGCGCCGGCGCCGGCCGGTCGTGCGCCGTCTGTGCACAACTCCCAGCCGTGCCGGTGGCGGTGGCCAGTTTGGTGATCGGGAGGGTTGAATCGCTGCCGCATGACAGGTGCTTCGGACACAGTCCGGTGACGAGATCATCTCGTTTTCAACAGAACTCCGGTGCAAACGAGCATCAAATAAAGGCGAACGTCACCATTTGGAAACGGCGCGGTGCGGCGTGTCCGCCCATCGAAGTTGGTGTCGATAAATTGACGACGTCGCCTCGAGGTGACTTGGTACGGCATTTGGTTCTGCACTACGTGAAGCGGAATGCCTGAGCGCGAATGAAGGAGTCGATGGGGAATGGCGATCTTTGATCGAGTCAGTATCAGAGTGATTGCTGCCGGAGTTGGGTTATGCGGCATCGCCATAGGGTTGACCCCCGGTATCGCGGCAGCGGGTGGGTGTGACTACCAGACATCGGCAGGTGAGGCCGGCGCGGTCCCGGGAGCGGCCGCATGTGCTCCCGTCACCGAAATGGCCGGCGTGCCAATGGCCTTGCCCGGGCCTCCGCTCGCCCCGCCGATCGTTCCGCCGCCGCTGGTACCCCCGATCGTTCCGCCGCCGCTGGTGCCGCCGCTGGTGCCGCCGCTGGTGCCGCCCCTGGTTCCACCGATTGTTCCGCCAATAGGTGCGCCGATTGCCGCGGGCGCCCCCGTGGCCGGTCTTCCGTTGACCACCATGGGAGGTGCAGCTGCCGGCAAGGGGGATCCAGTTGGTCCGCCGCCGAGTGGAGCGCCGCTGCCCGGCCAGCCGATTGCACCTGGTCCAATAGCCGGCACGCACTGACGCAGACCCTCCGAGGCGACCCGTTCCCAGCCGTGGGGACGGGTCGCTTCCGTTGTGTCCGGCAGTGGCACGGATGGGTAGTCGAATCCACTGTCGGACAAACGATGAAAAGGATGTCGACGATGACAACGATGACAAAGATGACAAAGATGTTGCCAGGCAGCGCTATCCCTGACGTTGGCCCACACCTGAGCCACCACTCGTCGGTGACGATTGCCGGACACGGCAGCGGCCTCACGGCGGTACCTCGCAAACGCGGAGCGCCAAGCTCTGCAGCGACTCCTCAGCGACTCCTCAGCGACATTGTCGCTCAGAGCTTGGCACTACGGACATATGGAGGTCGGCCAACCAGCCGCTTGAACAGGTGAGGCGACGCTAGCCCGAAACGATCCGAGGAACTTCGATGCCGTTCTCCCGCACAATGATCGGGTCGCCCACGTTGGCGGTGTCGAAGTACCACTGGGCATCCTCGGTGCTCAGACCGATGCAGCCGTGGCTGACGTTCTCGTAGCCGAGCTGATTTACGGCCCACGGAGCTGAATGCACGAAGAGTCCGCGCTGAGTGAAACGGACGGCGTATTCCACGTCCAGTACGTAACCGTCGGGAGCGTCGACGGGGATACCGACGGTGCTCGAATCCATCACCACGTCACGATCTTTGGCCAGGACGGTGTAGGTGCCGACAGGCGTCGGGTACGAAGGTCTACCCATCGACGCCGGGAATACCCCGGGCTTTCCCCAGTTGGGTCGGTGGTGCGGCGACGGCAGCGCCGACGGTGGTGCGCCGTCGATTGTCACCGTGAAGGTCTTGTCCGCGATATTGGCCACGCCGATGACAGCGGGGCCGGTCTGGAAGTTGGTCAGGGGTAGGTTACCCACCGATAGTGCCACCGTGCTGTGGGCCGGCCAGAATTCGTCGGGAATCCATTGCACGACATTGTTTTCGACCCAGTCGAACTTGCCGGTCATCGCCGGCACGGACTTGATGCCCAGGCTGCGTTCGGCCGTGCGCCGGTCGGCGACGGGGGATTTGAACGTCACCACCACCGGGTGCGCAATACCCACAACCGCGCCCTGTGCTGGTAGAAGCGACGCGATGGCGGGGAGATACGACTGACTCGCTGCCGCGTTGGCACTTGCCGGCCCTGCAACCACACTCGCGGCCATCACGATCGCCGCGAGAACACACCGCACAACCACACGCATGAGCTTCCGAATCCCTAGAAATTACAACCTTGTCAATATCGATCGTAGGGGCGTTAACACGTTTCGAAGCGCAGGCGTGCCTTCGCAATTCGATCAAGGGTTCGTCACGCTTCGGCAACGACCTGCGCATTTCGCAACGCGATCACACGCTGCGACTTCTGGCCGCGATGGGCGGCGTCGCAATCTAATCCGCGACGCCCGACCGGGGCGCTATTCAGTCGCTGACGGAGTGTCGGCGACCAGCTGGGTGGCGACCTTGATCAGCGGCACGTTGGAGTCCTGAGATAGCTTGCGCAGCAGTTCGAACGCCTGTACCGCGTCGACGCCGTAGCGTTCCATGATCATGCCCTTGGCCTGGCCAATGACATCGCGGCTGGCCAAGGCCTTCTTGAACTGCTCTTCGCGGCGCGCAGAATTCCACGCCACCGACGAGTGTGCGGCGAAGACCAGGCCGATGTTCCTCGACTCGTTGTCGAACACATTGGGGGTCTCGGCGTAGACGTTGAGGGCGCCCATCGTCTCGCCGGCGATGAACAACTGAAACGCCATGATGGACCGGATCGGCGTTTCCGCCAGGGCGTCTTCGCGATACCGCGGAAAGCGCTCGTCCGTCTCGAGGTCGGCGACATGGATGGTCTTCTCTTCCCACGCCGCGGTGAGGCATGGACCCTCGGCGTGCCGCTGTTGGATCTTGTCCAGCAGCAGCGGGTAGATATGCGTCGCGGCCGGGGTGTCGATGTGCTTGGCGTTGCGAGTGATCGTGATGCCGGCGTACTGCGCTCCCGGTATCTGCACTGCGGCGTGCTCTGCCAGCTCGGCAATGACGGTGTCCGAGTCGGTATCGGGCCGACCGTGCAGGTTCTGAACCAGCTCGGCAATGCGCAGGTGGGTCGACTCCACGACGCTCGGATTGTTCACCGTTCACCGCCTGTGTTCCGTGATCTTGGTTTCACCAGGCTACGCGCTGTCGACCGCTGAGGCGCTGTATCGAATCGAGCACTACAAGGCCTTCAGATAGCGCGTGGTCACCGTTCGCTGGACCAGCGACGTGACGGGCGACGCCAACCGGCTCCACCAGGTGGCATGCCGGGAGAACGCCACCACTTCGGCGGTGACGTTCTCGGTAGCCCGGTCATAGCGGACAAGGAACAGCTCCTCGCCGGACTCGGCGTGGCCGGGCAACGTGCCGTATGCGAAGCCGCGACGGTCGGCTTCTTCGACGACGTAGACCACCCGGCACGGCGCCTGCACCGGGCCAAGATGCACGATCACCTCCGAGCCGACGGCGGCGACCTCGGTCGTCGCCGTCACCTTGATTCCGGCGCCGCGCAGCATGCCCCACCGCATACCTGCGCTGGCGGCGTCCTCGAAGCGCTGCCGACCCCGACCGATCACCGCCGATTTCCGCACGTGGTGATATTCCGCCGGCAATGTCGTCGCGGTGGCGCCGACTTCTGCATACGTCAACGGCAGCCCGGCAAGGTCGTCGAGTTTCATAGCCGCCCGACGCTATCGGACCTCGGCCTACGCGTCACGTGGGTTGGCGTCACGTGGGATGAAAATGTCGGCGTACGGTGGCGAAACATGACCACCTTCACCATCGGCGGCGATCTGACCGTCAATCGTCTGGGATTCGGCGCGATGCGCCTGACGGGCAAGGGCGTATGGGGCCCGCCCGATGACCGCGACGAGTGCATCCGGGTACTGCGCCGCCTCGTCGAGCTTGGCGTGAACTTCATCGACACCGCGGATTCCTACGGCCCGTACGTGTCCGAAGAACTGATCAAAGAGGCGCTGCATCCCTATCCGGACGGGCTGGTCATCGCCACCAAGGCCGGCCTCCTGCGCACCGGACCCGACGAGTGGCCGGTGCTCGGCTTCCCCGCGTACCTGCGCCAGGAATGCGAGATGAGCCTGCGCCGGCTCGGTGTGGACACCATCGACCTGTTCCAGCTGCACCGCATCGATGACAAGTTCCCCGCCGAAGATCAGGTCGGCGAGCTCGTGAAGCTGCAGCAGGAGGGCAAGATCCGCCACATCGGGCTGTCCGAGGTGAACGTCGAACAGCTCAAGGCCGCTCAGCAGGTCGCGACGATCGTGTCGGTGCAGAACATGTACAACCTCTCGGTCCGAAACGCAGAACCGGTGCTGGAAGCCTGCGAGGCCCACAACATCGGCTTCATTCCGTGGTTCCCGCTGGCCGCCGGACCCCTGGCCGCCGCCGACGGGCCGCTGCAGCGCATCGCGGCCGACCATGAAGCGTCCCCGTCGCAACTGGCGCTGGCCTGGCTGCTCAAGCGCTCGCCCGTGATGCTGCCGATCCCGGGCACGTCGAAGGTCGCCCACCTCGAGGAGAACGTCGCGTCCGCGAAGATCGAGCTGTCCGACGAGGAGTTCGAAACGCTGAGCAGCGCCGGGTCCAGCTCGCGGCCTGACGCAGGCAATACGGTGGTCATGTGACCACCGACCAATCCGCGGGTGCGCATCCCGGCGGGGGATTCAACCCGCCGGTCCCGACCACCAAGGGTGGACCCGACTACGGCCGGTTCGTCGAGGCCGTCCGCGGCCTGCAGGACCACGCCCGCGCCGCCGACGCGCCCGACGAGGTGATCACCGAGGCCGCCGATCTCGTCGAGAAGGTCACACAACTGCTGGCGCCCTACTACGCCGACGAGTGGGCCTCGCCGTCCGGACGTCGGATGGACCTGCCCAATCGCGGCAATATCCTGGCCATCCCGCTGGACCTGCACAAGACGCCCGACGGCCGAATCGAGGGCACGGCGATGTTCCGCCGCTTCCACCTCGGCCGCAACGGTGCCGCACACGGCGGAGCGGTGGCACAGCTTTTCGACGGGCTGCTGGGCTACACCGCGTTCACCCTCAGCGGCAGCCGCGCGCAGCGCACCGCGTTCCTGCACGTCGACTACCGCAAGATCGCGGTCGTCGAGAAGGAGTTGCAGGTCGACGGCAGGATCGACGGCATCGAGGACCGCAAGATCTTCGTCTCGGGCAGGCTGCTGGACGGTGATGCCGTCCTGGCCGAATCCCACGCGCTGTTCGTGAAGCTCCGTCCGGGCCAGCCGTGAAACAGAACGAACAGGCGCGGCCCAGCCGCGCCCGTCGATGGGCGCGCTGGCGCGACCGGTTGCGTGACCATCGCAAGGCCGAGTTCGTCTACCGCATCGGGGTCGGAATCGTCGGTCTGGCGGTCTTCGATCGTCGGCATCATCGCCATCCCGTATCCCGGTCCAGGCTGGGCCATCGTGTTCGTCGGACTCGGCATCCTGGCGACTGAATTCGAATGGGCGCGACGCCTGCTGGCCTACGCCAAAGAGCGCTACGACAAGGTGATGGCCTGGTTCCAGGCAGCGACATTGGTCCGTCCAGGTCCTCGGCGGCATCTTCACGGCGCTGGTGGTGGTGGGCACGCTGTGGCTGCTCGGCGCGGCCGACTGGACCGCCGAGTTGTTCGGCTTGGACTGGCCGTGGCTGAACAGCCCGATTGGCCTGGGGTCCTGAGGACGCGCACCGATAGCATGGTCGCGTTCGACATACCCCGACGTAACCCTGACGACCCAATTGGAGAGACACCGATGAGCGCCGCCGTCATCCCCGTATCAGCAGCCCCGATCCGGGTCGCTGCCGGGACGACCGCGGGTGCGGCGGTGCGAGAAGCGGGTCTGCCGGGCCGCGGTGAACCCCAGGCCATCGTCGTCGTGCGAGACTTCGAGGGGCGGCTGCGCGACCTGTCGTGGGTTCCCGAAACCGACGTCGACGTGATGCCGGTCGCCGCCGACACCGACGACGGCCGCAGCGTCATCCGCCACTCCGCCGCCCACGTGCTGGCCCAGGCCGTGCAGGAGCTCTTCCCCGAGGCCAAACTCGGCATCGGACCACCCATCACCGACGGCTTCTACTACGACTTCGACGTGACGCGGGCCGTTCACCCCCGAGGATCTCGAGGCGCTCGAGAAGCGCATGCGTCAGATCGTCAAAGAGGGCCAGTTGTTCTCGCGGCGGGTCTACGAGTCCAAAGAACAAGCGCGCGAAGAACTTGCCAACGAGCCGTACAAGCTCGAACTCGTCGACGACAAGTCCGGCGACCCCGACGTCATGGAGGTCGGGGGCGACGAACTGACCGCCTACGACAACCTCAATCCCCGTACCCGCGAACGGGAGTGGGGAGACCTGTGCCGCGGCCCGCACATCCCGACGACGAAATACATCCCGGCGTTCAAGCTCACCCGCAGTTCGGCCGCCTACTGGCGCGGAAACCAGGACAACGCGAGCCTGCAACGCATCTACGGAACGGCGTGGGAGTCGCAGGAGGCGCTCGATCGGCACCTCGAGTTCATCGAGGAAGCCCAGCGGCGCGACCACCGCAGGCTCGGTGCGGAGCTGGACCTGTTCAGCTTCCCCGATGAAATCGGTTCCGGGCTGGCGGTTTTCCACCCCAAGGGCGGGATCATCCGGCGCGAGCTCGAGGACTATTCGCGGCGCAAGCACAGCGAGGCCGGCTACGAGTTCGTGAACAGCCCCGCACATCACCAAGGCGGAGCTGTTCAAGATCTCGGGTCACCTGGACTGGTACGCCGACGGCATGTTCCCGCCGATGCACCTCGACGCGGAGTTCAACGACGACGGTACGGTGCGCAAGCCCGGCCAGGACTACTACCTCAAGCCGATGAACTGCCCGATGCACTGCCTGATCTTCCGGTCGCGCGGGCGCTCCTATCGCGAACTTCCGTTGCGGCTCTTCGAGTTCGGCACCGTGTACCGCTATGAGCAGTCCGGTGTCGTGCACGGCCTGACCCGGGTGCGCGGGATTGACCATGGACGACGCGCACATCTTCTGCACCCGCGAGCAGATGCGCGACGAGTTGACGTCGTTGCTGCGCTTCGTGCTCGACCTGCTCGGCGACTACGGCCTGACCGACTTCTATCTCGAGCTGTCCACGAAGGACCCGGAGAAGTTCGTCGGCTCGGACGAGTTGTGGGAGGAGGCCACCAGCGTGCTGGCCGAGGTCGGTGCCGCGTCCGGCCTCGAGCTGGTGCCCGACCCCGGCGGCGCGGCGTTCTACGGCCCGAAGATCTCGGTTCAGGTCAAGGACGCGCTGGGCCGCAGTTGGCAGATGTCGACCATCCAGCTGGACTTCAACATCCCGGAGCGCTTCGAGCTGGAGTACACCGCCGCCGACGGCAGCCGCCAGCGTCCGGTGATGATCCACCGCGCACTGTTCGGGTCGATCGAGCGGTTCTTCGGCATCCTCACCGAGCACTACGCCGGCGCATTCCCGGCGTGGTTGGCGCCGGTGCAGGTGGTCGGAATACCCGTCGCCGACGAGCACATCCCCTATCTCAACGGCCTTGCGGCTCAATTGAAGATGGCAGGCATCCGGGCCGAGGTCGACGTCAGCGACGACCGGATGGCCAAGAAGATCGTCAACCACACCAACCAGAAGGTGCCGTTCATGCTGCTCGCGGGCGACCGCGACATCGAAGCCGGTGCGGTGAGTTTCCGGTTCGGCGACCGCACCCAGATCAACGGTGTGCCGCGCGACGCGGCGGTGGCGGCGATCGCCGAGTGGATCGCGCGTCGGGAAAATGCCACTCCGACAGCGGAACTGATCAAGGTAGGCACTCAGCTGTGACACGCGAGGAGCGTCTGCGCGAAGAGCCGACATCACAAGACGACGACCGCACGATCGTCGACACCGGTGTCGGTGAGCCGGACCACCTGCAGCGGTTGTGGACACCGCACCGGATGACCTACATCGCCGAGGCCCCACTGCGGCGCGAAACGTCCGAGCCGTCGCGGCCGTTCACCGACATCCCCAAATTGTCCGACGAGGACGGGCTGGTGGTGGCGCGCGGCGAGTTGGTGTACGTCGTGCTGAACCTGTACCCGTACAACCCCGGACATCTGATGGTGGTGCCCGTACCGCAGGGTGTCCGAGCTCGAAGACCTCACCGATGCCGAGAGCGCCGAACTGATGGCATTCACTCAGAAGGCGATTCGCGTCATCAAGAGTGTGTCGCAATCCGCATGGGATTCAACGTCGGACTGAACCTGGGCAAGGTGTCGGGCGGGTCACTGGCCGAGCATCTGCACATGCACGTGGTTCCGCGCTGGGTCGGTGACGCGAATTTCATCACCATCATCGGCGGCGCGAAGGTGGTCCCGCAGCTGCTGAGCGAAACGCGTCAGCTGCTGGCGACGGAGTGGGCGAAGCAGCCCGGGCGAGCGGGAGCGACGGGGGATGGAGCACTGAGCAATCTCTACCTGATGACTCGCGCGGCCTACGAGAAATTGTCCCGGCCGCTGGCGAAGGCTGCGCTGCGCGCGGGGCTGACTCCCGACACCATCACCATCCTGGGCACGGCGGGCACCGTGCTGGGCGCGCTGACCCTGTTCCCGATCGGGCAGCTGTGGTGGGGCGGGGTCGCTGTCTGGTTCTTCGTGCTCGCCGACATGCTCGACGGTGCGATGGCCCGTCAGCGCGGGGGCGGCACGCGTTTCGGCGCGGTTCTCGACGCCACCTGCGACCGGATCGGCGACGGTGCGATCTTCTGCGGTCTGTTGTGGTGGGCGGCGTTCGGCATGCGCAGTACGTCGCTGGTGGTGGCGACGTTGATCTGTCTGGTCACCTCGCAGGTGATCTCGTACATCAAGGCCCGCGCCGAGGCGAGCGGGCTGCTCGGCCGAAGGCGGCCTGATCGAGCGCCCCGAGCGGTTGATCATCGTGCTGGTCGGGGCTGGCTTGTCGGGCCTGTTCGGCGTGCCGTGGCTGCTGCATGTGGCGATGTGGCTGCTGGCGGTGACCAGCCTCGTCACGCTGGGTCAGCGTGTCGCACAGCGTGCGGACGTCACCCGGAGCGATGGATCGGCTGGTGAAGCCCGACGACAACGCCGCCGGTGGCGAGACACCGGAGAACTCAGCGGCACCACCAGCAGGGGGACGAGTCATGACCTCAGCCCTGCCGGATCCGGGCGCCTCGCTGACCGGCAGGTTCAGCGACTGGGGGTATGCCGCCGGATGGCGGCTTGTCCGTGCGATGCCGGAGGTGCTGGCGCGCAACACCTTCGGTGCCGGTGCGCACTACGCGGCACGCGGCGGCGGGCCTGAACAGCTCCGCAAGAACCTCGCCCGGGTCATCGGGGTCGAACCCGCCCGCGTGCCGGACGGGCTGATTCGTGCTTCGCTTGCCTCCTACGCCCGATACTGGCGGGAGGCGTTTCGGTTGCCCACGATGGATCTGGCCGCGGTCGCGCGTCGGTTCGACGACGTGAGCCTGCGGCACCGACCGGCCGCAGAACGCGCTGGACGCCGGCCGCGGCGGCATACTCGCGCTGCCGCACAGCGGTAACTGGGATATGGCCGGCGTATGGCTCGTCCACAGGCACGGCACCTTCTCCACCGTGGCCGAGCGGCTGAAGCCCGAATCGTTGTATCGCCGCTTCATCGAATACCGGGAAAGCCTGGGGTTCGAGGTGTTCCCGGCATCAGGCGGTGAGCGCCCACCTTTCGAGCTGCTCGCCGAGCGGCTGCGCGCGAACAAGCTCGTCTGCCTGATGGCCGACCGCGACCTCACCCGGTCCGGAGTGGAGGTCGACTTCTTCGGCGAACGCACCCGCCTGCCCGCGGGACCGGCCAAATTGGCGATCACCACCGGCGCCCATCTGATTCCGGCGCACGTGCTACTACGACGGCGACGATTGTGTCATCGACCTCCAGGAACCGCTCGACACCAGCTCGAAGGACGTCACCGTCGTCACCCAGGCGTTGGCGGATCGGTTCGCGCGCAACATCGCCGCGCATCCGGCCGACTGGCACATGATGCAGCCGCAGTGGCTGGCTGACCTGTCTGAGGAACGGCGCGCCAAAATCGAGGCGACCTGATGCGAATCGGCATGGTGTGCCCATACTCGTTCGACGTGCCGGGCGGGGTGCAATCCCATGTGCTGCAGCTGGCCGAGGTGATGCACGGCCACGGTCACCAGGTCAGCGTGCTGGCACCGACCTCCTCCGAGGCGCGCGTTGCACTGCCCGACTACGTCGTGTCGGGCGGCAAGGCTGTGCCGATCCCGTACAACGGGTCGGTCGCGCGGCTGCGGTTCGGCCCGGCCACACACCGCGTGGTGAAGAAGTGGCTCATACAGGGCCAATTCGATGTGCTGCATCTGCACGAACCCAACGCGCCGAGCCTGTCGATGCTGGCGCTGAACATCGCCGAAGGTCCGATCGTCGCGACCTTTCACACCTCGACCACGAAGTCGTTGACGCTCAGCGTGTTCGAACCCATCCTGCGACCGATGCACGAAAAGATCGTGGGCCGCATCGCGGTGTCGGATCTGGCGCGGCGGTGGCAGATGGAGGCCCTCGGCAGCGACGCCGTCGAGATACCGAACGGGGTGGACGTCGCGGCGTTCGCGTCGGCGCCGCGGATGGACGGTTATCCGCGCGCCGGGCAAGTCGGTGTTGTTCCTAGGGCGATACGACGAATCCCGCAAGGGGATGGACGTGCTGCTGCGGGCGCTGCCGGCGCCTGGTCGAGCGGTTCGACGACATCGAGGTGCTGATCGTCGGCCGCGGCGACGAGGACGAATTGCGCCGCAGCGCTGGGAAACTCGCGAAGCATCTGCGCTTCCTGGGCCAGGTCGACGACGCCGAGAAAGCCTCGGCGTTGCGCAGTGCCGACGTGTACTGCGCGCCCAACACCGGCGGCGAGAGCTTCGGCATCGTGCTTGTCGAGGCGATGGCCGCGGGCACCGCGGTGGTCGCGAGCGACCTGGACGCGTTCCGGCGGGTGCTGATGGACGGGACCGCGGGCCGGCTGGTACCGGTCGACGATCCCGACGCATTGGCGGACGGGCTGATCGAGGTGCTCGAGAACGATGCCGTGCGAGCGGGCTACATCGAAGCTGCGGCCAAGGCCGTGCAGCGCTACGACTGGTCGGTGGTGGCCGGCCAGATCATGCGCGTCTACGAGACGGTCGCGGGTGCGGGAACGAAGGTGCAGGTGGCGGGGATGACCGGCAACGCCGTCGGCACCTTCCGGGCAAAGGTCAGGGGCTCGAGTTGACCACCTGGATCGTCGTGGTCGCACTGACGGTGCTCCTCATGGTCCTCCTGCTGGTGGGACTGTGGGCGTTTCAGACCGCCAATCGCCTGGACCGGTTGCACGTGCGTTACGACCTGTCCTGGCAGGCGCTCGACAGCCTCCTGGCGCGTCGCGCCGTGGTGGCTCGGGCGGTGGCGGTCGACTCCTATGGGGGCGGACCGGCAGGCAGGCGACTGGCGGCCTTGGCCGACGCCGCCGAGCGCGCCCCGCGGGCGCGGCGGGAGGCTGCCGAGAACGATCTGTCCGCGGCGCTGGCCCTGGTAGACCCGTCATCGCTGCCACTGGCATTGGTCGCCGAACTGGCCGATGCCGAGGCGCGGGTGCTGCTTGCGCGCCGATTCCACAACGATGCGGTTCGTGACACCTTGGCACTGCGAGAGCGACCTGCCGTCAGGCTGCTGCGGCTCGGTGGAACCGCCGCACTGCCAACCTATTTCGAGATCGCCGAGCGGGCGCTCGGAGACGCACCGGCGGCATCGTTCACCGCCGCCGCCCACACGGTGAGCAGGCGGGTGTCGGCACGTGTCGTGCTGCTGGACCGCACGGGCTCGGTGCTGTTGTTCTGCGGGTCCGACCCGGCTGTTCCGGACAGCGCGGACCGGCCGGCGCCACGCTGGTGGTTCACCGTCGGAGGTGCCACACAGCAGGGGGAGACGCTGGCGGAGACTGCGGTGCGCGAGCTGGCGGAAGAGACCGGGCTGCGCGTCGAGCCCGAGGAGATGTGCGGCCCGTTTTGGCAGCGCGATGCGGTGATCGACTTCAACGCATCGGTCATCCACAGCGAGGAGATGTTCTTCATCCACCGCACCGACCGTTTCGAACCTTCGGCGGCGGGGCGCTCCGGCCTGGAGCGGGCCTACATCCATGGGCACCGCTGGTGCGATGCGACAATGATCGGAGAGCTGGTCGCCAACGGCGAAAAGGTTTATCCGGTGCAGCTCGGCGAGCTGCTGGACGAAGCGAACGCGCTCGCCGACGCCCGGGGCGGCGTGCCCCGGCGGCAGTTGCAATCGATCCGCTGATCTGCGGATTCTATTGTATTTGCCGCCGCCTTTAGACTGGATCAGTAGCGATTCGGAGGAGATAGCAGTGGATACCGCACCTAACGGGGTCCCAGGGGGCAGGATCGGTGGGGCGGCTGGGGTGACCCAGACCGGTACCGCCCGGGTCAAGCGCGGCATGGCAGAGATGCTCAAGGGTGGCGTCATCATGGACGTCGTCACGCCCGAACAGGCCCGCATCGCCGAGGCCGCGGGCGCCGTGGCCGTGATGGCGCTGGAGCGGGTGCCCGCTGACATCCGGGCCCAGGGCGGCGTCGCGCGGATGAGCGACCCGGACCTGATCGAAGGCATCATCTCCGCGGTGACCATCCCGGTGATGGCCAAGGTGCGCATCGGGCATTTCGTCGAGGCGCAGATCCTGCAGAGCCTCGGCGTCGACTACATCGACGAATCCGAGGTGCTCACCCCCGCTGATTACACCCACCACATCGACAAGTGGAAGTTCACGGTGCCGTTCGTGTGCGGTGCGACCAACCTCGGGGAGGCGCTGCGTCGTATCACCGAGGGTGCGGCGATGATCCGTTCGAAGGGCGAGGCGGGCACCGGTGACGTGTCCAATGCGACCACGCACATGCGGGCCATCGGCGGCGAGATCCGTCGTCTGACTTCGCTGCCTGAGGACGAGTTGTTCGTTGCCGCAAAGGAATTGCAGGCGCCCTACGACCTCGTCGCCGAGGTGGCACGGGCAGGCAAGCTGCCGGTGACGTTGTTCACCGCCGGCGGTATCGCCACGCCGGCGGACGCGGCGATGATGATGCAGCTCGGCGCCGAGGGCGTGTTCGTCGGGTCGGGCATCTTCAAGTCCGGCGATCCGGCAGGCCGGGCCGCGGCGATCGTGAAGGCCACCACGTTCTACGACGACCCCGACGTGCTGGCGAAGGTGTCGCGCGGGCTGGGGGAGGCCATGGTTGGAATCAACGTGGAGGATGTCGCGGCCCCGCATCGGCTCGCCGAACGCGGCTGGTAACCGGGTTCGATGAGCCGCTTGCGCGAAGAGCGAAGATAACCGCATGTCGATCGAAGAGATCCTTGATCTCGAGCAGCTCGAGGTCAACATCTACCGCGGCAGCATGTTGAGTCCCGAATCGGGTTATCTGCAGCGCACATTCGGAGGTCACGTCGCAGGCCAGTCACTGGTGTCGGCCGTCCGCACGGTCAATCCGGAGTTCCAGGTGCATTCACTGCACGGCTACTTCCTGCGCCCCGGAGATGCGACGGCCCCGACGGTCTACATCGTCGAGCGGTTGCGCGATGGCGGGTCGTTCGTCACGCGTCGGGTCAACGCGATCCAGCACGGCGAGAACATCTTCTCGATGTCGGCATCGTTTCAGTCGGACCAGAGCGGTATCGAGCATCAGGACGCGATGCCGTCGGCGCCGCCGCCTGACGATCTGCCGGGGTTGGCGGACATCAAGGCGTTCGACGACGCCGGTTTCAAACAGTTCGCCGAATGGGATGTGCGGATCGTGCCGCAGGAGAAGCTGGCGCGACTGCCCGGCAAGGCTTCTCAGCAACAGGTGTGGTTCCGCCACCGCGATCCGCTGCCCGACGACTACGTGCTACACATCTGCGCACTGGCCTACATGAGCGACCTCACGCTGCTCGGCTCGGCCCAGGTGCACCATGCCGAGGAGCGCAGCCATCTGCAGGTCGCGTCGCTCGATCACGCGATGTGGTTCATGCGGCAGTTCCGAGCCGACGAGTGGCTGCTGTACGACCAGTCCTCGCCTTCGGCGTCGGGGGGCCGCTCGCTTTGCCAGGGAAAGATATTCAGCCAGGACGGCGAGATGGTGGCGGCGGTCATGCAGGAGGGCCTCACCCGCTACAAGCGCGATTACACGCCGTGAGCGTGCCGCACGTCGGCGTGTTGGCGCTTCAGGGGGACACCCGCGAACATCTCGCCGCGTTGCGTGAGGCGGGTGCAGAGGCGTCCACCGTGCGGCGGCTGCGTGAACTCGATACCGTCGATGCGCTCGTGATCCCCGGCGGCGAGTCCACCACGATGAGCCATCTGCTGCGGGAACTCGAGTTGCTCGACCCGCTGCGGTCGAGGTTGGCGGACGGCATGCCGGCCTACGGATCGTGTGCGGGCATGATTCTGCTGGCCACTGAGATCCTGGACGCCGGCACCGCCGGGCGCGACGCCACACCGCTGAAGGCGATCGATATGACGGTGCGGCGCAATGCGTTTGGCCGCCAGGTGGATTCGTTCGAAGGCGATATCGCTTTCACTGGCCTCGACACACCCGTGCACGCCGTGTTCATCCGCGCGCCGTGGGTCGAGCGCGTCGGCCCCGACGTGGAGGTGCTGGGGGAGGCCGCGGGACATATCGTCGCAGTGCGGCAGGGGAAGATGCTCGCGACGTCGTTTCATCCGGAGATGACCGGCGACCGCCGCATCCACAAACTCTTCGTCGATCTGCTCTGAGTGATTTCGGTGTACTTGGTCGCTGTGAGCGCGACCAAGACACCGAAATCACCGCTAGCGGATGGGCAGACCGGTCACTGCGCGGCCGATGACCAGCCGCTGGATCTCGCTGGTGCCCTCGAAGATGGTGAAGATCTTGGCGTCGCGGTGCATACGCTCGACCGGATACTCACGCGTGTAGCCGTTGCCGCCGAGGATCTGGATCGCCTCATCGGTCACGTAGACGGCGGCTTCACTGGCCACGAGTTTGGCCATCGACCCCTCGGCGTTGTCGAACGCCTTGCCGTTTCGAGCCATCCAGCCCGCGCGCCAGACGAGCAACCGAGCGGCGTCGACCCGGGCCTTCATATCCGCCAATTTGAATGCGATCGCCTGGAATTCGCCGATCTTGCGGCCGAACTGCTCGCGTTGCAGGGCATAGTCGAGCGCGTACTCATAGGCAGCCCGGGCCACACCGACCGCCATGGCGCCGACGGTGGGTCTGGTGCGCTCGAAGGTGGCCATCGCCGCTTGGCCCGCGGCCTTCTTGCCCTCGCGGACCCGCGCGATCCGCTCCTCGAACTTCTCCCGGCCGCCGACGATCAGTCGGCCGGGGATGCGGACGTCCTCGAGCACCACCTCGGCCGTGTGCGACGCCCTGATGCCGTGCTTGAGGAACTTCTGACCCTGCCGGAATCCAGGAGTTTTCGGCGGGATGATGAACGACGCCTGGCCGCGGCTGCCCAGCTCCGGATACACCGACGCGACGACGATGTGCACCTCTGCGATGCCGCCGTTGGTCGCCCACGTCTTCGTGCCGTTGAGCACCCATTCGTCGGTGGCCTCGTCATAACGCGCCCGGGTGAGGATCGCGCCGACGTCCGAACCGGCTCCGGGCTCAGATGAACAGAACGAAGCGACCTTCGGGTCATCGACGGTGCCGAACATCTGGGGCAGCCATTCGCCCATCTGCTCGGGCGTTCCGCCGCCCGCCAGCGATGCGGCGGCCAGTCCGGTGCCGAGGATCGACAGCGCGATCCCGGCGTCACCCCAGAACATCTCCTCGAACGCCACGAGCATGCCCAGGCCGGACGGCTCGCCGGCCTGCTCGGCGAAGAACTCCATCGAGTAGACGCCGACCTTGGCCGCCTCCTGGATGATCGGCCACGGCGTCTCTTCACGTTCGTCCCATTCCGACGCGGCGGGGCGGATCACGTCGGCGGCGAATTCGTGCACCCAGTCGCGGATGTGCACCAGATCGGGGGAGAGGTCCAGCGAAAACGACATACCGCGATCTTACTCTGGAGTAAGTTACTCGCGAAAGACTGTGGCAGAGGTAACAAACCTAGGCCTGCACCGGCAGCACCAACCGCGACGACGATCGGACGGTGTTCAGGCTGCTGGTGCCGACACTCGCGTGGCGGAAGTTCATGATCGCCGGTGTTTTCGGGTCCTGATCGTCGCTGGTGAGGGTGAGGCGGATGCGGTCACCGGCAGCGAAGCGACGGGCATTGGCCACCATCGGAATCCGATACTCGATGTCTTCGCCGATCGGGACGGGCGCGAACGTCCGGCACGGCAGGACGGGAGCTCCGTCCCGGCTGGCGGCCTCGTCGACCTCGCGCAGACTCGCCCGCAGCCAGCCGGCGGTTACCTCGCTGGTGGTGCCGTCGGCCGCCAGATGCTCGAGCGTGGCCATCCACGCCGTATCGGCCGCGGTGGCCGATGCGACGAGGCGCAGCTCGACGTCGCCGACGACGTCGAGCGTCTCGGTCAGCGGCGTGCTGGTCCACGAGAGCAGCGACGGCGGATCTATGGGGCTGGGCTTCACGCGGTTCAGGCCGGCGCCCAGCGTCAGATATTCGCGACTCCCTGGTGCGCCTTCTTCGATGTCCAGGGTACCGTCGGCGCGCAGCGCGAATTCCCTGAGAGTTGTTGCCGCGGGGGGCCATTGGTCGGCGGTGTGCCAGCCGTCGGTGCCCGGCAGCACATAGCGGATCGGCGCACCGTCCAAGATGCCGGTGTCGTAGCCCTTGAGCCAGTGGTCGTACCACGCGAGCGCCTCGTGATGAAGGCTTTCCCACGGCCACGTCAGGCCGAACCTGCCCAGCAGCGCCATCCTCACGTTCGGGTTGTCCGCCAAGGCTTCCCATGCGCTGAAGGTCGACGGCAGGTGCAGCGGCACGTTTTCCCAATCGCAGCCCAGATAGACGGGTATGTCGATGTTCTTC
The DNA here is from genome assembly GCA_963805835.1 of uncultured Actinomycetota bacterium. Classification (GTDB taxonomy): domain Bacteria; phylum Actinomycetota; class Actinomycetes; order Mycobacteriales; family Mycobacteriaceae; genus Mycobacterium. Next base: position 144,539 of record CAWDVX010000023.1, read on the forward strand.
AGGAGTGGCAACAGGTTTCGCGCCTCCCACCAGTCATCGCGCAAGGGATGTTTCACGATGGTGTCCATCCATAAGTCATCCCATGGATGCGGGCTGTGCGGCAGTTTCAGCAGCGCTCGCATCATCGTGACCGCGGCCTCACCGTTCATGGTCGCGAACTTGCGGTGCAGGGGCGGCGCAGTGAGGATCTTGCGGGCCGCCGCGATAAGCGGGTTGCGGCGCCAGAACCCGTCGCTGCGATCCGAAGTCAGACCCATCATCGACAGGAATGGCGTGATGAATGACGTGCTGGCCAGGCCGTGGTGGGTCGCCGCGTCGTAGAGGTCGGCGGTCACCGCGACGGGGAAGATCGCCTTGAGGTGCGGGGGCCGCTCGACGGCGGCCTCGAGCTGGGTCATCGCGAAGTAGCTGATGCCGATCATGCCGACGTTGCCGTCGCACCACGGCTGCGCGGCGGCCCACTCGACGAGGTCGTACATGTCCTGGCGCTCTTGCGGGTCGAAGAACGCGAAGGTGCCGTCCGAGCCGCCGGTTCCGCGCAGGTTCGCGATCACGTGAACATATCCGCGCGGAACCCAGAAGTCGGTGGCACCCGCCTCGATGAACCCTGCCGGAGCGCCGAAGTCCTGCATCTGACGGGGGTAGGGCGACGCGGCGATCAGCGCCGGATACCTGCCGTCCGCGGTGTGGGCGGTGGACGTCGGCCAGCAGGGTGGCGCCGTCGCGCATGGGCACGTGGGTGTTGTCATCGGTGCGAACCCCGAACTGCGGCCGGCTGAGGTTCCGGTAGTCGCGGCCGGTGGTCTGCGGTCCGTTGAGCGGGCGCTCGGTCTGCACGAGTTTCACGGTACGTTGAAACTAGTCTCAACGCAACGTGAAACTCTTGCTAGGCTCCGCCTCGTGCCGAAGAACACGCCGCCCGGACCCCGCGACGAGCGGGGGGTGCTGTCCGGGCGGATCCTCGCGGCCGCGCGCGACGAGTTCGCCCAACACGGCTGGGCCGGCACCACGATGAGGGCCGTCGCGCGGGCCGCCGACGTGGATCCGGCGCTCGTCTATCACTACTTCGGATCCAAGGAGGCGCTGCTCGACGCGTCCACGAACCCGCCGCAGCGCTGGCTCGAGAGCGTCGCCAGGACGTGGACGACGCCGGTGGACGAGCTTGGTGCGGCGCTGTTGCGGCTGATGCTGGCGGCGTGGGCGGACGAGGAGATCGGGCCCGTTCTGCGTGCGGTCCTGCTGACCGCGGCGCACGACGAGGCGACTCGCGAGAAGCTGCGCCGAGTCGTCGAAAGCAGCCTCATGGGGGTCTCGCAGCTCGGCGTCGACGAGCGGGATCGACTGGCGCGCAGCGGCCTCATCGCCTCGCAGATGATGGGCTTGGCGATGATGCGATTCGTCTGGAAGATCGAGCCGGTCGCATCGATGTCCGACGACGAACTCGTCGCGGCCGTCTCGCCGAATCTGCAACGCTACATCCAGGGGATCCTGACGTGACGATGATCGAGCGCGAGCCGCAGCCGCGCATCGACACACTGCAACGCTCACTCGACGCGCCGCGCGGTTCGGTAGAGGTCAAACGTCCACGTAGACTCGTCGGTTGGACGTTGAGCACGACTTCTAGGAAGTGAGTAGTACACGTATGAGCGGCCATTCCAAGTGGGCCACCACGAAGCACAAGAAGGCCGTCATCGACGCACGCCGCGGCAAGAACTTCGCAAAGCTGATCAAGAATGTCGAAGTGGCCGCGCGAGTCGGCGGCGGCGACCCGGCCGGAAACCCGACGCTCTACGACGCGATCCAGAAGGCGAAGAAGTCCTCGGTGCCCAACGACAACATCGAGCGCGCCCGCAAGCGCGGCGCCGGTGAGGAAGCCGGCGGCGCCGACTATCAGAACATCACCTACGAGGGCTACGGCCCTAATGGCGTAGCCGTGCTGGTCGAGTGCCTCACCGACAATCGCAACCGCGCCGCGGGCGAGGTGCGCGTCGCCATGACCCGCAACGGCGGCAACATGGCCGACCCCGGTTCGGTGTCATATCTGTTCTCCCGTAAGGGATTGGTGACCCTGGAGAAGAACGGGCTGACGGAGGACGACGTGCTGACCGCAGTCCTCGAGGCCGGCGCCGAGGAGATCAACGATCTCGATGACACCTTCGAGGTCATCTGCGAGCCGACCGATCTGGTGGCTGTCCGCACCGCGCTGCAGGATGCGGGCATCGACTACGAGTCCGCCGAGGCCAGCTTCCAGCCGTCGGTGACGGTGCCGGTCGACCTCGACGGAGCGCGCAAGATGCTCAGGCTGGTCGATGCACTCGAAGACAGCGACGACGTTCAGGACGTCTTCACCAACATGGACATCCCGGACGACGTCGCGACTCAACTCGACGAGGACTGAACCGGGCTTGTCAGGAAGGCGCCGATCTCGCGGGCCGTCTGCTCGGGCTGGTCGAGCATGATCAGCACCTTGGCGTCGTCGACGTAACGTATTGTGCCGCTGGTCAACTCGGCTAGCGCCTCTGCGTGTGCGACCGGCATCACGCGGTTACGGCTCCACAACACCAATACGTCCCCGCGAAAGTCGGCGAGCCGATTGGTGGCCCGCATCAGCTCGGACTTGTCGAATTTGGTGCGCGCGTATTTCAGTACGTCGCGACGGATCCGGACGTCGGCGAGACCCGCTTCCGTCCACGCCTTCACAATGTCCTGCGGGATCGGCTTGGCGGCCATCATGCCGAACAGGAAGAACCGGTTGCGCAGCCAACCGATGCGCAGCTGGGCCATCGCCAGCTTCAAGGTGCCTGTCGTGCGGGTACCCGCCCACGTCATTTTGCCGGGGAACCCGGGCGGGAAGTTCGTGAAGGCTTCCGACGGGCAGACCACCATGCGTGCCACGCGTGCGTCACGACCGCGGTCGGTCAGGAACAGCGGACCGCCCCAGTCCGTGACCACGAGCGTCACGTCGGTCAGATCCAAGGCGTCGAGAAAGTCGGCGACGACGTCGACCATGCCGGGCATCGTGAGATCGGCGTCGTCTCGCATCGGGATGCGGTGACCGCCGATCGGCAGCACCGGCAGCAGATAGCGAAACCCCGCCGGCAGATGGGGCAGTGCGAGATTCCACTGCGTGTCGTTCATCAAAAGGCCGTGCAGAAGCACCACCGGCGCGCCGTCGGGGTCACCTTCCTCGCGATATTCGATGGTCCCTGCGGTGACGTCGACGGATTTCATGGCGACCCTTCAAGATTAGAACGTTGATTCTAGAACGTATGCTCTAGTCTGTACCCAGGAGGCGAGAATGGCAAGGTCCACCCGGGAGGCGATCCTGACCGCCGCGGCCGAGCTGATGCGGCACAGGGGCTACGGCGCGGTCGGCATGAAGGACATCGCCGCGGCCTCCGGCGCCCCGATCGGCTCGCTCTACCACCATTTCCGTGGCGGCAAGGTCCAGATCGCCCGCGAGGCGCTGGTCAACGCCGGGGCGGCTTACGGGCTGCTCATCCCGTCGATCATCGACACCTACACCGACCTTGGTGAGGCGATCGAGGGCGTGTTCACGCAGGCGGCCGAGGATATGGCCGGCACCGGCTTCGCCAACATGTGCCCGGTCGCGAGCGTGGCCGCCGAGGTCGCCGACACGGTGGCGGAGCTGCGCGAGACGTCCGCGTCCGTGTTCAGCGGCTGGATCGAGGGTGGCGCTGCGTATTTCGCTCATCGCGGGCTAGATGAGGCGAGAGCCCGCGACGTGACGCTGGCGATCATCGGGGCGCTCGAGGGCGCCTTCGTGCTGGCGCGCACCCTCCGCAGCACCGAGCCCTTGCTCGCCGCGGGGCGGACGCTGGCGCCGCAGTATCGCGGTGTGACGCTGGCGAAGCGTTCAGCCGCGTCCGTTGGACCGCGCTAGGTCGTCCTCTGACTCGTCGGCGTGATCGTCGAACATCCGCGCGCGTTCTTCGGCTTCCGGGCTCCCGGAGAACATCCCGGACGCGACACGTGGCGTCGCGCCGTCGTCATCGCTGCGCCTGCGGTGCTCGGACGGCTGAGCGGGTTCGATGCGCTGGGTCGGCCGCACCCGCCTGTGCTGCACCCAATCGACCATGCGCTCGCGCACCGCACACCGCAGGTCGAACAGTGCGCCTGCGTTCGGGGCGCTGACCACGATGCGCACGCGGACCATGCCGCCGACGGCATCGGTCACCTGCAGAACGCCGCGCCTGCCGTCCCACAGCTCGTTCTGGGCGAGCAGCCGGTCCAGTTCGGCGCGCATGTCGTTGAACGGGACGGAGAAGTCGACGTCGAATTCGACGGTGCCCATGATCTCGGTGTCGCTGCGGGTCCAGTTCTCGAACGGCTCCGTGGTGAAATAGGTCGACGGAAGCACGAGTCGACGTTCGTCCCACAGCCGCACCACCACGTAGCTGAGGGTGATTTCTTCGATGCGGCCCCACCATTGACCGTTCTCGAGTTGTACGACATCGCCGACACGGATGGCACCGGAGAACGCGATCTGCATACCTGCGAAGAGTGCGCCCAGCGATGTCTGCGCGGCGAGGCCTGCGACCACGGACAGCAGGCCGGCCGAGGCGAACACCGTGGTGCCGATGTTGGAGAACGCCGGGAAGGTCATCAGGATCGCCGCGCCGCCGAGGATGACGACGATGGCGATGGCGAGGCGACGCAGCACGGTCACCTGGGTGCGAACCCGTCGCCACCGGCGGTCGGCGTCGGAGATCTCCTCGCCGCCGCCGCCGTAACGGGCGATCATGCGCCGCTCCGCGACCCGTACCAGGCCGGTGAGCAGCCAGGTGAGGGCCACGATCAGCAAGATCAGCAGCGAGTGATCCACCCATCCGCGCCACGAGTCGGCAGTGTCCGACGTGCGCCGCACCGCGATCGACGCGGCCAGGGCCATCAGCGCAGTCCGCGCCGGAAGACGGGTGAGTGCTTCGACGTCCCTGAGCAGCTCGCTGCGCCGGCCGACCCGCGTCAGGATCCAAGTGAGGATCACCCCGACCACGTAGACGCCGGCCACCGCGCCTGCGGCCCACGCCAACGTGACGGCGAGATTGGTAGCGGTCTCCAGTTTCTGATCGTCGGGCATATGAGTGAAATCAGCTCCACGGGTCGGGGGCGGTCTCTCTCGCGACGCTAGCGCCGGTCGACGTCGTCGTCACATCGACGTGTCGCGATCGAAGGCTTCAATCGCTCGGAATACCCATTGGTGCAAGGAAAATAATCACCGTGGCAGTCCTCACAGCTCCGGACGGCACCCCTGGTCGGCGGGGTGTGGTGGGTGATCACCGTCAAACGTGACGGTCATCAGGTGGGCAAAAAATAACGTGTGCGCTGCTGGACCAGGTCGAAGCCGCGCGTCGACGAGATTGCTCGGGAAGTCGCCGCGGGCGGCGGGTCCGGTCACTTCACGGTGTAGCCGCGTGTCCTCCCCGATGCGGTCGGCGGAGCGGGCTAATCTCTCGAACAGGTGTTCACAGGAGGGTCTGGCGTGCGAGTGATGGGTGTCGACCCCGGGTTGACGCGCTGTGGGTTGTCCGTCATCGAGGGCGGTAAGGGCCGACAGGTCGTCGCCCTGGACGTCGACGTCGTGCGCACGCCGTCCGATGATCCGCTGCATCACCGGCTGCTCACCATCAGCGACGCCGTCGAGCACTGGATGGACACCCACCAGCCGGACGTGATCGCGATCGAGCGCGTGTTCGCCAATCAGAACGCGAACACGGCAATGGGCACCGCCCAGGCGGGCGGGGTCATCGCGCTTGCGGCCGCCAAGCGCGGTATCGACGTCCATTTCCACACACCCAGCGAGGTCAAGGCCGCCGTCACCGGCAACGGTAATGCCGACAAAGCACAGGTCACCGCGATGGTGACGAGAATCCTTGCGCTGCAGACAAAGCCGACACCCGCCGATGCGGCCGACGCGCTGGCGCTGGCGATCTGTCACTGCTGGCGCGCCCCGATGATCGCACGTATGGCGGCGGCGGAGGCGCTGGCCGCGGAGCAACAACGCAAGTACAAGGCGACGATCAAGGCGAAAGCAAAGGCGGCACGATGATCGCATCTATTCGCGGCGAGGTTCTCGACATCGCCCTCGACCACGTCGTCATCGAGGCCGCGGGCGTCGGATACAAGGTGATGGCGACGCCGTCCACGCTGGCGGGACTGCACCGCGGCGACGAGGCCCGGCTGATCACGGCGATGATCGTGCGCGAGGATTCGATGACGCTGTACGGCTTCTCGGATGCCGACGCCCGCAATCTCTTCCTGACGCTGCTCGCGGTGTCGGGTATCGGGCCGAGCATCGCCCTTGGTGCGTTGGCCATGTACGACGGACCCACGCTGCGACGCGCGATCGCCGACGGCGATATCACCGCGCTGACCCGGATCCCGAAGGTCGGCAAGAAGACCGCCGAGCTGATGGCGCTGAGCCTGCGCGACAAGATGGGCGCCGTTACGCCGTCCGGCACGTTCGCAGTCAACGGTCATTCCGTCCGCGGGCCCGTCGTGGAAGCGCTTGTCGGCCTTGGCTTTGCGGCCAAGCAGGCCGAAGAAGCCACCGACAAGGTGCTCGCCAACGAACCCGAGGCCACCCAGACGACGGCGTTGCGGTCGGCCCTGTCGATGCTGGGTAAGAAATGAGCCGATTCGAGGACGAGGAGCCCGACGAGCGCGAGGTCAACCCGGCGCTGACCGTCGGCGAGGGCGACATCGACGCCAGCCTGCGCCCGCGGTCGCTCGGGGAGTTCATCGGGCAACCCCGCGTGCGCGAGCAGCTGCAGTTGGTCCTCGAGGGAGCCAAGAACCGTGGTGGTACACCGGATCACATCCTGTTGTCCGGGCCGCCGGGGCTGGGCAAGACATCGCTGGCGATGATCATCGCCGCCGAGTTGGGCACCTCGTTGCGAGTCACCTCCGGGCCCGCGCTGGAACGCGCAGGTGATCTGGCCGCGATGCTGTCGAACCTCGTCGAGCACGACGTGCTGTTCATCGACGAGATCCACCGCATCGCCAGGCCCGCCGAAGAGATGCTCTATCTCGCGATGGAGGACTTCCGCGTCGACGTCGTCGTCGGCAAGGGGCCGGGTGCCACGTCGATCCCGCTGGAGGTCGCGCCGTTCACGCTCGTCGGCGCCACCACCCGCTCCGGCGCGCTGACAGGTCCGTTGCGCGACAGGTTCGGCTTCACCGCCCACATGGACTTTTACGAGCCGGCAGAACTGGAGAGGGTGCTGACCCGCTCGGCAGGCATCCTGGGTATCGAGCTACTCGGCGACGCCGGGGCCGAAGTCGCCCGACGCTCACGCGGTACGCCGCGCATCGCCAACCGGCTTCTGCGGCGGGTTCGCGACTTCGCCGAGGTGCGTGCCGACGGCGTCATCACCCGCGATATCGCCAAGTCGGCGCTGGCGGTGTACGACGTCGACGAGCTGGGGCTGGACCGGCTTGATCGCGCCGTATTGTCAGCGCTCACACGCAGTTTCGGCGGCGGCCCGGTCGGAGTGTCCACGCTGGCGGTGGCGGTCGGCGAGGAAGCAGCCACGGTCGAGGAGGTGTGCGAACCGTTTCTGGTGCGTGCCGGCATGATCGCCCGCACGCCGCGCGGACGCGTCGCCACCGCCCAAGCCTGGACCCACCTCGGGATGACGCCGCCTGCCGGAACCACCGGTTTCGGGCAGCCCGGTCTGTTCGAATAGGGGGATGCCGATGATTTACGCAGGGTTGGGCTTGGCGGGTCTTGCAGCGCTACTGCATGTCTACATCTGGGTGATGGAGTCGCTGACCTGGACGTCGGCCAGGACCAGGGCAACATTCGGGATCAGTGAAGAAGAAGCGCTGGCCACCAAGGAACTCGCCTTCAACCAGGGTTTCTACAACCTGTTTCTGGCGATCGTGACCCTCGTGGGCATCGTCATCGCCGGGTTCGGGCACTGCAGCGCCGGGCTCGCCCTCATCTTCGCCGGCACCGGCTCGATGCTCGCCGCGGCGCTGGTGCTCCTGCTGTCATCGCCGGACAAGGCGCGTCCCGCGATCACGCAGGGGATCCTGCCGTTGATCGCGCTCGTGCTGCTGGGCATCGGGCTGGCGACGTAACGACGCCACCCGCTGTGAGGACAGCGAAAGGCCAGGTCGCGTGGGCCGCAGTGGCCGCAATCGCACCGGTCTCTCGGCCGATTACGAGTTCCGCCGTCCGGGTACCCCGGGGGTCATGACGGATACGCGAGTTCGAACCCGTGGCGGCCGCCTTCAGATGCAGCGCAGTCGCGGCGCATTGAGCGGCGTCCTCCTGATTCTGCTCGGTGCGTGGGGTGCGGTCATCCCGTTCGTCGGGCCGTTCTTCGACTTCGCCTTCAGCCCGGACAGGGCGTGGGCCTGGAGCGAAGCGCGTGGATGGCTTCAGGTGTTGCCCGGTGTGGTCGCCATTGCGGGTGGCCTATTGCTTATCGCGTCGCGCAACCGCGCCACGGCGATGCTCGGCGGATGGTTGGGCGTTCTCGCGGGCGCATGGTTCGTCGTCGGTCGCGCGTCGGCCTCGGTGTTGAATATCGGCGAGGTGGGCACGCCCGTCGCGGCGACGGAAACGAAGGCTCTGGCGCTGGAGTTGGCGTACTTCTACGGTCTCGGCGCGTTGATCGTGTTCCTGGGCGCGGCGGCCCTGGGTCGCATTTCCGTCCGCAGCGTGCGGGATGTCGAGTACGGCGACAGCACGCTCGCCAGTGCGCAGCCGCAGCCCGCGGTCTCGGACACCGACGAGATCACTGAGATCCAGCCGGCGGCGACCACCGATGTCGACTCGAGCCAGCACCATCGCGGCTGGCGTGACACGTTCAGCCTGCGACGCACGCCCGCCCACTAGTCTTCTATTTCGTTTTGCGCCGGTTGACGGCGCAGGTCTGTGTCTGCGGCCGATCGCGAAACTGAATTCCAGCAGCAAAAGGACGAGTAGAGACCTGCTGGAATGCAGTTTCGGCGACAGCACCTAGCCGGTGTAGGCCATGACGTGCTTGATGCGGGTGTAGTCCTCGAGGCCGTACATCGAAAGGTCCTTGCCGTGTCCCGATGACTTGTAACCGCCATGCGGCATCTCGGCCACCAGCGGGATGTGCGTGTTGATCCATACGCACCCGAAATCCAGTGCGGCCGAGACACGCAACGCACGCGAGACATCCTTCGTCCACACCGACGACGCGAGCGCGTACTCAGTGCCGTTGGCCCACGCGATGGCTTCGTCCTCGTCGGAGAACGACTGCACGGTGATCACCGGCCCGAAGATCTCCTGCTGTACCAGCCGGTCGTCCTGGAGGAGCCCGCCGATCACGGTCGGTTCCACATAGAAACCCTTGTCGCCCTGACGTTGTCCGCCAGTGGCGAGCCTGGCGTGCGACGGCACGTCAGTGAAGAACGACAGCACTCGCTCCATCTGGTTCACGTTGTTGACCGGCGGGACCCACGCATCTTCGTCGTCGGCCGGCCTGCCGAATGTCGTCGTCGCACCTTTGGCCTGCTCGGCGAGCGCGTCGGTCAGATCCGAGGCCACCTTGGCCGTCGCCAGCACCCGGGTTGCCGCGGTGCAGTCCTGGCCGGCGTTGAAGTAACCTGCTGTCGCGATTCCCTCTGCGGCGGCGGCGATATCGCTATCGTCGAACACGATGACGGGGGCCTTGCCGCCCAACTCCAGATGCGTGCGCTTGAGGTGACTGCCCGCGCTGACGGCCACCGCGCGGCCTGCGGCCACCGAGCCGGTGATCGACACCATCTCCGGTGTGGGATGCGCGACCACCGCGGCGCCTGTCTCCCTGTCGCCGCACACCACATTCAGCACGCCGGCGGGGAAGTGCTTGGCGGCGATCTCGGCGAGCATCGCGGTCGTCACGGGGGTGGTGTCGCTGGGCTTGATCACCACGGTGTTGCCCGCCGCGATGGCCGGACAGAACTTCCAGATCGCCATCATCATCGGGTAATTCCACGGCGACACCTGGCCAATGACGCCGACCGGCTCACGGCGGATCCACGACGTGTGGTTCTCCATATATTCGCCCGCGGACTTACCTTCCAGAACCCTTGCGGCGCCGGCGAAGAACCTGATCTGGTCGACCATCGGCGGAATCTCTTCGGCCATCGTGACGTGGTTGGCCTTGCCGGTGTTCTTGCCCTCGGCCTCCACGAGCGCCTTGGCGTTGCGCTCGACGTCGTCGGCGAAATCGAGCAGCGCCTTCTGTCGTTGCGACGGGGTGGTGCGCTTCCAATCCTTGAACGCTTTGGACGCCGCGGAGTAGGCGTTGTCGATGTCTTTTTCGTTGGAGATCGGCGCTGTGCCGTACTCCTCGCCGGTGGAGGGATCGACCAGAGGCATCGTGGCTCCGCTGACCGAGTCGACGAGCTCGCCGCCGATGAAATTTTGGACTCGAGTTTTGTCAGTCATGTGTTCGCTTCCTTCGGTTACAGGTCTTTGAGGACAAGGGTGAGGACGTCGAGACCTTCGACGAGAAGGTCGTCGCTGATGGTCAACGGGGGGAGGAAACGCAACACGTTCCCAAATGTGCCGCAGGACAACACGATCACGCCTGCGGCGTGGCAACCCGCACACAGCGCCTTGGTCAGATCGGCGTCGGGTTCGGTCGTGCCGGCCTTGACCAACTCCATCGCGATCATCGCGCCGCGGCCGCGGACGTCGCCGATGCGGTCGTCCTCGGCCTGCAGCCGGCCGAGCCGATCCTTCATCAGCGCCTCGATCTGACGTGCGCGCTCCACCAGGCCGTCGGACTCGATTGTGGCGATGGTGGCCAGCGCCGCGGCGCAGGCGACGGGATTGCCGCCGTAGGTGCCGCCGAGTCCGCTGACGTGCGGCGAGTCCATGATCTCGGCGCGGCCGGTGACTGCCGGACAACGGCATACCGTCAGCGATGCCCTTGGCGGTCACGATCAGATCCGGTTCGATGCCTTCGTGCTCGCACGCGAACATCGCCCCGGTGCGCGCGAAGCCGGTCTGTACCTCGTCGGCGATGAACACCACGTTGTTCTCGCGGCACCAATCCAGCAGTGTGGGCAGGAAGCCGTCGGCCGGAACGATGAAGCCACCCTCACCCTGGATGGGCTCGATGATCACCGCAGCGAGGTTGTCGGCGCCGACCTGCTTGTCCATCACGGTGATCGCACGCCTGGCCGCGAGCTCGCCGTCGGTGGCCATCTCCTTGCCGAACTCAGCGTCGCGGAACGGGTAGGACAGCGGGGCACGGTAGATCTCGGGTGCGAACGGGCCGAAGCCGTGCTTGTAGGGCATCGACTTGGCGGTCAACGCCATCGTCAGGTTGGTCCGGCCGTGATACGCGTGATCGAACGACACCACTGCCGGCTTGCGTGTGTAGGTCCTGGCGATCTTGATCGCGTTCTCCACCGCTTCCGAGCCGGAGTTGAACAGCGCCGAGCGCTTCTCGCCGGTGCCGGGTGTCAGTCGGTTGAGTTGCTCGGCGACCGCGACATAACCCTCGTACGGCGTGATCATGAAACACGTGTGGGTGAACCGGGCCGCCTGGTCGCCGACCGCGGCGACGACGGCCGGCGACGAGTTCCCGATGGTGGTCACCGCGATGCCCGAACCCAGATCGATAAGCCGGTTGCCGTCGACGTCTTCGACGATGCCGCCGAACGCCCGCGATGCGTATACCGGACATGGTGTTGCCGACCCCGCGAGACACTGCGGCGCTCTTCCTGTCGATCAGCGCCTGCGACAGCGGGCCGGGTATCGCCGTGGCGAGGTAGCGGCTCTGCTCGACGGTGCTCAAATTCCGCCTCCTGACGACCTGGGGTTCGGCGCCCGACGCGCCGCGCTTCGAGCCTAGTCGGCAGCGCACCGATCCGATCGAAAACTCCCGCAGCTTCTGGCTGGAATCAGCGGCTGGCGCTGATTGACGCAACGGAATTCGTCGCGATCACTCAATCCCGGTCGTGATGGCACACGGCCTCGAGCCATCAGTCCCCACGGGTCGAGCCAGAACGTCGCGAAGTACGGCTGCGGATACTGCGTAAACGTCTGCGGTTTAGGCAGCACCGCACCGCCGAACCCCGGTCCGGTGACGCGCTTGTCGCCCGTCGGTCGGTACGCGAACTCGTCGTCCGCGGTGCGGAACCCCTCGAAACCGATCAGTGGCATGACCACGTCGTGGTAGCTCCTGGCCGCCGCGATATGCGGGACATCTCCGGAACATTGATGCCGAGGTGCCCAAGCACTTAAGCAAGCTAACACTCGGCCGCAGCGACGGGGGCCCTCTGCGAGCCTTGCCTCCAATGGCACACTGGTCACTGACGAAGCGCCTGACCTGCCGGTCTGCGCTGTGACTCCGAGACCGATACGAAAGACAGCTGCTGACATGGATCTGGTCATCTTCCTGCCCCTGATCATCATCATGGGCCTCTTCATGTTCTTCGCCTCGCGCCGACAGAAGAAGGCGATGCAGGCCACCATCGATCTGCATGAGTCGCTGCAGATCGGGGATCGCATCCACACCACGTCGGGATTGCAAGGCCACGATCACCGGCATCGCCGACGACAGCGTCGACCTGGAGATCGCGCCGGGCGTGGTCACGACATGGATGAAGCTGGCCGTGCGCGACAAGATCGGGCCCGATATCGATGAGGACGAAGATTTCGAGGACATCGCCGACGAGGAGTCGACGGCCACCGAGATCAGCGAAAGCCCCAACACGAAGGACTGAGGGCTGAGGACTCAGCCTCAGCACGTACCCTTTGCGGTGCTGACGAACTGATCTCGAGGAGACCCTAGAAACGTGGCATCGTCTTCGACGCCGGTGCACCCTGCCCGCTACCTGGCGTTCTTCCTGGTATTGCTGGTCGGCGCATACCTGTTGGTGTTCCTTACGGGGGACAAGAAAGCCGAACCCAAGCTCGGCATCGACCTGCAGGGCGGCACCCGCGTAACGCTCACCGCCCGCACCCCGGACGGCTCACGGCCCACCCGCGACGCCCTCAACCAGGCGCAGACGATCATCAGTGACCGCGTCAACGGTCTGGGCGTGTCGGGATCCGAAGTCATCATCGACGGCGACAACCTCGTCATCACCGTGCCCGGTAACGACAGCAGCGAGGCCCGCAACCTCGGCCAGACGGCACGGCTGTACATCAGGCCGGTGATCCACGCGATGCCCGCCGCGGCGCGGCCAACAGCCGCCGACCGAGGAGCCCCAGGGCGCACCTCCGGCGGCCCACCCGGCGCACCCCCTGACGTGCCCGGGCTGCCCGGCACACCTCCCGGGCTCGAGCCAGGCGCTCCCACGCCTGCGCCTGGAGGTGCAGGGCAGCCGCCTGCTCCGCCCGCGCAGTCGCCGGCGCCGCAGCCACGTCCCTATCCTGAGCAGCCGCCGACGCAGCCCACCCCGAAGCCGTCGCCGGCGCCGTCCCAACCAGCACCGCCGGGACAGGCACCCGCCTGGCCCGAAGCCGTCGCCGGCGCCGCCTCCTCCCGGTGAACCCACCCTTGCGCAGCGCATCGCCGACGAGAAGGAACTGCGCCAGAGCACCGACCAGCAGATCCAGATCCTCGCGCTGCAGTTCCAGGCCACCCGCTGCGGCGAGGACGACGTGCTGGCCGGCAACGACGACCCCAATCTGCCGTTGGTCACCTGCTCGCAGGACGGTAACGAGGTCTATCTGCTCGACAAGTCGATCATCAGCGGTGAACAGATCGAGAACGCCAGCTCGGGCCTCGATCAGCAGCAGGGCGAATACATCGTCGACCTCCAGTTCAAGAGTGACGCCACCAAGATCTGGGCCGACTTCACCGCGGCCAACGTCGGCACCCAGACCGCGTTCGTGCTGGACTCCCAGGTGGTCAGTGCGCCCGAGGTGCGCGAGCCCATTCCGGGCGGCCGTACCCAGATCACCGGACAGTTCACCGATCAGACCGCGCGTGAACTGGCCAACGTACTGAAGTACGGCTCGCTGCCGCTGTCCTTCGAATCCTCGGAGGCTGAAACCGTCTCGGCGACACTGGGTTTGACGTCGCTGCGGGCGGGCTTGATCGCGGGTGCGGTCGGCCTCGCGCTGGTGCTGCTGTATTCACTGCTCTATTACCGGGTGTTGGGTGTGCTGATCGCGCTGTCGCTGGTCGCTTCCGGCGCAATGGTTTACGCGATTCTGGTGCTGCTGGGCAGATACATCGACTACACGCTGGACCTGGCCGGCATCGCGGGTCTGATCATCGGTATCGGTATGACCGCCGACTCGTTCGTGGTGTTCTTCGAGCGCATCAAGGACGAGATCCGCGACGGTCGCTCGTTCCGCTCGGCCGTGCCCCGCGGCTGGAGCAGGGCGCGCAAGACGATTCTGTCCGGCAACGCGGTCACCTTCCTGGCCGCGGCGGTGCTCTACGTCCTGGCCGTCGGTCAGGTGAAGGGCTTCGCTTTCACGCTGGGTCTGACGACCATCCTCGATGTCGTGGTGGTGTTCCTGGTGACATGGCCGCTGGTGTACATCGCATCGAAGTCGCCGACCATGGCCAAGCCGAAGCTCAACGGTCTGGGTGCGGTGCAGCAGATCGCGCGCGAACGACGAGCGGCCGCACACGTGACGGGAGGGGGTTAGCGAGATGGCCGCCAAGACGATGCCAAGGATGCCAAGGATAAAGACTCAGACGGGCTCACGACCCAAGCCGTCGAGGCGCCCGACCTCGAAAGCACTGCCGCGACGAAACATGGCTTCTTCATCCGGCTCTACACCGGCACCGGAGCGTTCGAGGTCATCGGCAAGCGCAAACTCTGGTTCACGATCAGCGGCTTGATCGTCGCCGTGGCCGTCGCGAGCATCCTTCTTCGCGGCTTCACCTTCGGGATCGATTTCGAGGGTGGCACCAAGGTGTCCATGCCTGCGCAGACCGCGTCCGGCAACGTCACCACCCAGCAGGTCGAAGACGTGTTCAGCGAGGCGCTGGGCAAGGACGCCGGAACCGTGGTCCTCGTCGGCAGCGGCGATTCGGCCACCGTGCAGATTCGTTCGGAGACCCTGAACAACGAAGAGATCGAGACGCTGCGCACAGCGCTGTTCGACGCGTTCCAGCCGCGAGGCCCCTGACGGCCAGCCCAGCAAGAATGCGATCAGCGACTCGGCGGTGTCGGAGACCTGGGGCGGGCAGATCACCGAGAAGGCCCTCATCGCCCTGGTGGTGTTCCTCGCCCTGGCCGCCTTCTACATCACCGTGCGATACGAGCGCTACATGGCGATGGCCGCATTGGCCACGCTGGTGTTCGATCTCGTCGTCACCGCCGGTGTGTATTCGATCGTCGGTTTCGAGGTGACTCCTGCGACGGTGATCGGTCTGCTGACCATTCTCGGCTTCTCCCTCTACGACACTGTGATCGTGTTCGACAAGGTCGAGGAGAACACTCACGGCTTCGAGCACACCACCCGCCGGACCTTCGCCGAGCACGCCAACCTAGCGGTCAACCAGACATTCATGCGGTCGATCAACACCAGCCTGATCTCGGTGCTGCCGATCGTCGCCCTGATGGTGATCGCGGTCTGGCTGCTGGGTGTCGGCACACTGATGGATCTGGCGCTGGTGCAGTTGGTCGGCGTCATCGTCGGTACGTATTCGTCGATCTATTTCGCCACGCCACTTCTGGTGACGCTGCGCGAGCGCACCGAGCTCGTGCGCACCCACACCCGCCGGGTGTTGAACCGCCGCAAGGGAAGTGCCGCGAGGTCATCGGACACCGACGACGACGAGTCGGCGCCGGCGGCGGCAACGACAACGGCAGACACCGGCGAAGGCATCGGCTAAGGCACCGGCCACCGCTGCGGTGGCGAGCACCACTGCGGCGCCCGACAAGCCCGCGCCTGGCGCGCGGCCGACGACCAGCCGGACCGGACGACCGTCGGGTAAGCGCAACACCCGGCGGCGGTAAGCCAGATGATCAAGGCCTGGTGCCGGAGTGGGGGCGTGCTGGCGGCCGCGCTGGTTGTTGCGGCCGCGGGCCTGTCGTCGTGTTCGCGCGGGCCCGCCGACAGCATCGACTTCGCCGTCGACGGCCTGCTGATGACCTACAACACCAACACCGTGGCCGGCGCTGCATCCGGCGGGCCGCAGGCGTTCGCCCGGGTGCTGACCGGCTTCAACTACCACGGTCCCGACGGCCAGATCGTCGGTGACCACGACTTCGGCAAGATCTCCGTCGTCGGCCGCGCGCCGCTGATACTCGATTACGAGATCAACGCCGACGCGGTGTACTCCGACGGCAAGCCGATCACCTGCGACGACATGGTGCTCGCCTGGGCATCACAGTCCGGACGATTCCCCGGTTTCGACGCCGCCAGCCAAGCCGGCTACGTCGACATCGCGTCCGTCGACTGCACGCCGGGGCAGAAGAAGGCGCGAGTGTCGTTTGCCCAGGATCGCGCATTCGTCGACTACGGCCAGTTGTTCGCCGCCACGTCGATGATGCCGTCGCACGTGATCGCCGACGGACTCGGCCTTCCAGACGGCGGCGTCACCACCGCCATCACCAACAACGACGGTCCGACGGTCGAACGAATCGCCCAGATGTGGAACAACACCTGGAATCTGAAACCGGACATCGACATCAAGAAGTTCCCGTCGTCGGGCCCCTACAAGCTCGACTCGGTGACCAAGGACGGTGCCGTCGTGCTCGTCGCCAACGACAAATGGTGGGGAGCCGCACCCGTCACCGCCAAGATCACCGTCTGGCCGCGGGGCGCCGACATCCAGGACCGCATCAACCAGGGCGCCGTACGACGTGGTCGACGTCGCGACCGGCTCGTCGGGCACGCTGAACCTGCCCGACGACTACGTCCGGACCGACTCGCCGTCCGGCGGGTATCGAACAGCTCATCTTCGCCTCGCAGGGCCCGCTGTCTGCGACGCCGGAGCGCCGTGCGCTGGCCCTCTGCACACCGCGCGACGTGATCGCGCGCAACGCCGCCGTGCCGGTCACCAATTCGCGTCTCAACCCCGTCACCGAGGACGCCTACAGTGCGGCCGAAAGCGCCGTCGAGGCCGGCCAGTTCAGCGTCGCGAATCCCGACGCCGCGCGGGCCTCGGTCAACGGACGGCCGCTGACCGTGCGGATCGGATACCAGAGTCCGAACGCCCGGCTGGCGGCGACCGTCGGCGCGATCGCCAAGTCCTGCGCACCCGCCGGAATCACCGTGCAGGACGTCGCGACCACCGACACCGGCCCACTGACGCTTGCGCGACAACAAAATCGACGTCCTGCTCGCCAGCACGGGTGGCGCCGCGGGCAGCGGGTCGACCGGCTCCAACGCGATGGACGCCTACGACCTGCATTCCGGCAACGGCAACAACCTGTCCCGATACGCCAACGAGCGCGTCGACGGCATCATCGACGTCGATTGCGGTGACTTCCGACCCCAAGGAACTGGCCAGGCTGCTCGGTGAGGGCGGATCGATCCTGTGGGCTGACATGCCGACGATTCCGCTCTATCGTCAGCAGCGGACCGTGGTGACGTCGAAAGACATGTACGCGGTGAGCTGGCAGTCCGACTCGATGGGGCGCGGGATGGAACATGGATCGGTGGGTACTGGACCAGTGAGCACCCCGGAGCCGCGGCGGCGGCGACATTCAGCCGACGCGACCGGCCGAGACATCGCGGCGCTCATCTCTTCGCTGATGCGGGACGTCCCCGACTTTCCCGAACCGGGAGTCCAGTTCAAGGATCTGACGCCGTTGCTGGCCGACGCGCAAGGGGCTGGCGGGCGTCACCGACGCGCTCGCCGAGACCGCTGCGGGCGCCGACCTGGTCGCGGGCATCGATGCGCGCGGCTTTCTGCTGGGTGCGGCGGTGGCCCTGCGGCTCGGGACCGGAGTGCTCGCGGTCCGCAAGGGCGGAAAGCTGCCGCCGCCGGTGCACAGCGAGACCTACCAGCTGGAATACGGCTCCGCCACGCTGGAGCTGCCGGCCGACGGAATCGAGCTCACCGGGCGCACGATCGTCATCATCGACGACGTGCTCGCCACCGGCGGAACCGTTGCCGCGACCGAGAAGCTGCTGCAGCACTGCGGCGCGAAAGTGACCTGCGCCGCGGTGGTGCTCGAACTGAGCGCGCTCAGCGGCCGCGAGGTGCTCGAACCGCTGCCCGTGACGTCCTTGCTCACCATCTGAGCCGTATCCTCGTAAGAGTCTGAGTTATTTCGGGCAGGCGCGATCGGCGCATGTCCGAGCGGACGGGAGGTGACCATGGCTTCGGACGGGGACGCACCCGGCACGGGACAGGCCGTGCAGTCGCCGCCTGGCAGCCAGGCGGCCGAGACGCAGCCTCTGGAAATCCCCAAGGCAGATTCGACCAAAGCGCCGACGAGCGCATCGCGCCGGGTGCGGGCCCGGCTGGCCCGCCGGATGACCGCACAGCGCAGCGCCGTCAACCCGGTGCTGGAACCGTTGGTCGCGGTCCACAAGCAGTTCTATCCGAAGGCCAACCTGACGTTGCTGCAGCGCGCGTACGAGGTGGCCGACGAGCGTCACGCCGATCAGTTGCGCCGCTCGGGCGACCCGTACATCACCCATCCGCTGGCCGTCGCCAACATCCTCGCCGAACTCGAGATGGACACCACGACGCTGATCGCGGCACTGCTGCATGACACCGTCGAGGACACCGGCTACACACTCGAGGCGCTGACCGAGGAGTTCGGCACCGAGGTAGGCCACCTCGTCGACGGCGTGACCAAGCTGGACAAGGTCGCACTGGGCACCGCCGCCGAGGGCGAGACCATCCGCAAGATGATCCTCGCGATGGCCCGCGATCCGCGGGTGCTGGTGATCAAGGTCGCCGACCGGCTGCACAACATGCGCACCATGCGCTTCCTGCCACCCGAGAAGCAGGCCAGTAAGTCCCGCGAAACGCTGGAAGTGATTGCGCCGCTGGCGCATCGGCTCGGTATGGCGACCGTCAAATGGGAGCTCGAGGATCTGTCTTTTGCGATCCTGCATCCGAAGAAGTACGAGGAGATCGTGCGACTGGTCGCCGACCGGGCGCCCTCTCGCGACATCTATCTGGCCAAGGTGCGCGCCGAGATCACGGCGACGCTCAATGCGTCGAAGATCAACGCGGTGGTCGAGGGCAGGCCGAAGCATTACTGGTCGATCTATCAGAAGATGATCGTCAAGGGCCGCGACTTCGACGACATCCACGACCTCGTCGGAGTGCGCATCCTCTGTGACGAGGTCCGCGACTGCTATGCGGCGGTGGGCGTGGTGCATTCGCTCTGGCAGCCGATCGCCGGACGGTTCAAGGACTACATCGCCCAGCCCCGGTTCGGTGTGTATCAGTCGCTGCACACCACCGTCGTCGGTCCCGAAGGCAAGCCGCTGGAAGTGCAGATCCGCACCATCGACATGCACAAGACCGCGGAGTACGGCATCGCCGCGCACTGGCGATACAAGGAAGCCAAGGGCCGCAACGGGCTTCCTGCGACCTACGCCGCCGCCGAGATCGACGACATGGCCTGGATGCGACAACTACTCGACTGGCAGCGGGAGGCCGCCGATCCCGGCGAATTCCTCGAGTCGTTGCGCTACGACCTGGCGGTGCAGGAGATCTTCGTGTTCACGCCGAAGGGTGACCTGATCACGCTGCCCACCGGTTCCACCCCGGTGGACTTCGCCTACGCCGTGCACACCGAGGTCGGGCACCGCTGCATCGGATCGCGGGTCAACGGCCGGTTGGTCGCGTTGGAGCGCAAGCTCGAAAATGGCGACCAAGTGGAGGTCTTCACATCCAAAGCACCCAACGCGGGCCCCTCTCGCGACTGGCAGACCTTCGTGGTCTCGCCCCGCGCGAAGGCGAAGATCCGCCAATGGTTCGCCAAGGAACGACGCGAAGAGGCGCTGGAGTCCGGTAAAGACTCCATCGCCCGCGAAGTACGCCGTACCGGAATCCCGTTGCAGCGGTTGATGAATGCTGAACAGGTGGCGGCGCTGGCCCGCGAACTGCGCTACGTGGACGTCTCCGCGCTCTACACCGCGGTGGGCGAAGGCCATGTGTCGGCCAGGCACGTGGTGCAGCGGCTCGTCACCCAACTCGGCGGCGACGAGGATGCCACCGACGAGATCGCCGAGCGCTCGACACCGTCCACCATGTCGGTGCGGCACCGCAGCAGTGACGACGTCGGCGTGACGGTGCCCGGTGCACCCGGGGTGCTGACCAAGCTCGCCAAATGCTGCACTCCCGTGCCCGGCGACATCATCATGGGGTTCGTCACCCGCGGCGGTGGGGTCAGCGTGCACCGCACCGACTGCACCAATGCCTCGTCGTTGCAGGAACAGGCGGAGCGGATCATCGACGTGCAATGGGCGCCGTCGCCGTCGTCGGTGTTTCTGGTCGCCATCCAGGTGGAGGCCCTCGACCGGCACCGGTTGCTGTCGGACGTGACCCGGGTGCTGGCCGACGAGAAGGTCAACATCCTGTCCGCGTCGGTGACCACCTCCGATGATCGCGTGGCGATCAGTCGGTTCACCTTCGAGATGGGTGATCCGAAGCATCTCGGGCACCTGCTCAACGTGGTGCGGACCGTCGAGGGCGTCTACGACGTCTACCGTGTGACATCGGCTGCCTGACGGTTTCGAGCCAATAATCTCGCCGGCTCTGATTTCTGTCATAATTCGGCGATGCGCACCGCACTCGTGGCAGCTCTCACCGCCGTCGCCCTGCTGATCGCCGGTTGCGCCTCGACCATCAAGCCTGAGGGCGCCGCGCAATCCGTTGTTGATTTAGTAAAGAAGCAAACAGGTTTCGAGCCCAAAGACGTGAAGTGTCCGGAAGGCGTCGAAGCGAAAGTCGGCGGCACGTTCGAATGCAAGTTCACCGGGCCCGAGGGCGCGGCGTACACCGCAGATATGCGCATCACCAAAGTCGACGGCAACGACGTCGAGTTCTACATCGAGACCAAACCGAACAGCTGAGCCCAATCAGCCTTAGTCCAGGCGCACCGAGTCGATCGTCACGGTCTGGGCGGGCTTGCCGTCGTCGCCGCCGTCGACGACGCCGCCCGCGGCGATCTTGTCCAGCGTGGCCAGCCCGGTCTTGTCGATAGTGCCGAACACCGTGTACGTCGGCGGCAGCATCGAGTCCTCGTACACCAGGAAGAACTGGCTTCCGTTGGTGCCGAGACCCTTGTTGGCCATCGCGAGCGTGCCGCGCGGGTACAACAGGGGTGTCTGCAGCGCCGGGTCGCTCAGCCGGAACTGGTTGGTCGGATACTCGTTGGGGAACCGGTAGCCCGGACCACCCGTGCCAATTCCGGTCGGGTCGCCGCACTGGAGCACTCCGAGTGAGGAACTCGTGGTCAGCCGGTGACACGTCGTGTCGTCGAAGAACCCCTGCTGGGCCAGGCTGGCGAAGTTGTTCACCGTGCAGGGGGCCTTGGCGTTGTCCAACTCCAGCCCGATCCCGCCGCGATTGGTGGTGATGCTGGCACTGACCACGGCCGGGTCCGTGGGTACCCGCCCGGTGCGTGGCGGTTTGGTCGGCTTGCTCGCCGGTTCCGTCGTCGCCGGATACTGGCAGTTCGACCCCAGTGTGGTCGGGGGCTTGAACTCCGGCAGCGGCGGGGCGTCGATCGGCTGTGTCGGCGTAGCGGTGTAATGCGAGGTCGCCCCATCGAAGTTTTCGAGGCTTCTGCCCACCGCGAGGACGACCAGCATGCTCACCACCACCACGACGACGGTGAGCACACAGACCAGGTAGCTGATGATCAGGCCCGACAGGGCTAGCCCCCGCCCCTGCTCGCCGGTCTTCTTGATCTGCGACAAGGAAATGTGCCCGAACACGATCCCCAGCGGCGCGAACACGAACGCACACACCAGCGCCGCGATGGCCAGCGTGTTCGTGGGCGTGGGTGGCGGGTAGCCGCCGTATGGATAGCCGTACGGCGGCGGGGGATATGCCGGGGGATAGGCGCCGTACGGAGGGGGCGGGTTCGTCACGGATCCAGCATGAGCGAGGTGATCTTGACCTCCGACTTCGGCTTGCCGTCCGGCGCGCCGTCGGCCGTCCCCGCCGCAGCGATCTTGTCCAGCGTGGCGAGCCCGGTGTCGTCGATGGTGCCGAACACCGTGTAATTGGGCGGCAGCATCGAGTCCTTGTAGACCAGGAAGAACTGGCTGCCGTTGGTGCCCGGCCCGGCATTGGCCATGGCCAGCGTGCCGCGCGGGTAGAGCACCGGCTCGGCCAGCTTGGGGTCGTCGGGCTGGTACTGATTCGTCGGATACTCGTTGGGGAACTGGTAGCCGGGACCGCCGGTGCCCTCGGCGGTCGGGTCGCCGCACTGCAGCACCGACAGCGACTCTGATGTCGTCAGGCGATGGCAGATGGTGTCTTTGAAGAAGCCCTGGTTCGCCAGGCTGGCGAAGCTGTTGACGGTGCACGGCGACTTGCCGTTGTCCAGCATCAGGCCGATATCGCCCTGATTTGTCTCCATGCTGGCGCTGACCTGCGCAGGATCCGTTGGCACCTTGCCCGCGCGGGGCGGCTTGACCGGCTTGCTGGCCTTCGCCGGGGAGGCCGGGTACTGGCAGTTGTCACCGAGACCGGCGGGCGCCGCGAACGCGGGCAGCGCGCCTGCGGCGGCCGGCTCCCCACTGGGGCTGGCCGCGGTGCTGGTCGCTGCGGTGTTCTCGCTGTCCGAGTCGTCCCGGGTGAGGACGACGGTAGTCACCACAGCGGCTGCGACGACGATCACGGCCACGACGCCCCCGCCGATCATGAAGATGCGACGCCTACGCTCCTTGGCCGCCCGGCGCTCCAGCTGTCGCTCGAGTTTGCGCTTTGCTGTTGCCCGCCGTTGTTCGTTGGTCGGCACCGCCGGTGTCCTCCTTGTGTTGATCGGTCGGCAACGAGTGTGCCAGGCATTGCTGAGTGTGCCGTTGCCGCCCACGTCATCGGAGGTGGAAAACTGGACGCCGTGTTGGTCACCGGATTCCCTGCGGGCATGTTGGCGTGCAACTGCTACGTGCTGGCTCAGCGCGCTGGAGCGGACGCGATCATCGTCGATCCCGGGCAGCGGGCGATGGGCCCGTTGCGGCGGATTCTGGACGACAACCACCTGACACCTGCGGCGGTGCTACTCACCCACGGACATATCGACCACATCTGGTCTGCACAGAAGGTGGCCGACATGTACGGCTGCCCGGCATATATCCACCCCGATGACCGGTTTATGCTGACCGACCCGATCAAGGATTTCGGGCGCGGCTTTCTCGGGGGCTTGGCCAGCTCTGCGTTCGGCGCGCTGTTCTCAGAACCCAAGCAGGTCATCGAGCTCGACAGGGACGGAGACAAGATGGAGTTGGGGGATGTCACCGTGACCGTCGACCACACCCCGGGCCACACGCTCGGCTCGGTCGTGTTCCGGGTTGACCCGGACATCGGAGCGGGCACTGGGTCGGTAGTCTTCTCCGGTGACACCCTGTTCCGGCGGTCGGTCGGGCGCACCGACCTGCCCGGTGCCAGCGGCCGCGATCTGCTCGGCTCGATCGTCACGAAACTGTTGGTGCTCGACGACGACACCGTGGTACTACCCGGGCACGGCGAGAAGACCACAATCGGCTACGAACGCCGCAACAACCCGTTCCTCGAAGGCTTGAACCAGTGAGTGACTTTCAGGCGCCCAAGGGCGTCCCGGACTATCTGCCGCCGGACTCGGCGCAGTTCGTCGGCGTCCGCGACGGCCTGCTCGACGCCGCCCGACGCGCCGGCTACGGCGATGTCGAGCTGCCGATCTTCGAGGACACCGCGTTGTTCGCGCGCGGGGTTGGCGAGTCCACCGATGTGGTGTCCAAGGAGATGTACACCTTCGCCGACCGCGGCGACCGCTCGGTGACGCTGCGCCCGGAGGGCACCGCTGGGGTGATGCGCGCGGTGATCGAGCACGGTCTGGACCGCGGGCCGCTGCCGGTCAAGCTCTGCTACGCGGGCCCCTTCTTCCGCTACGAACGCCCGCAGGCCGGCCGCTATCGGCAGCTGCAGCAGGTCGGGGTGGAGGCGATCGGCGTCGACGACCCCGCGCTGGACGCCGAAGTCATCGCCATCGCCGATGCCGGCTTCCGTTCGCTCGGGCTCGACGGGTTCCGGCTGGAGATCACCTCGCTGGGCGACGACACGTGCCGCCCGCAGTACCGGGAACTGCTGCAGGACTTCCTGTTCAAGCTGGATCTTGACGAAGAAACGCGCGCCCGGGCGACTATCAACCCGCTGCGGGTGCTCGACGACAAACGCCCCAAAGTGCGGGAGATGACCGCGGACGCGCCGGTCATGCTGGATCACCTGTCTGACGTCGCAAAGCAACACTTCGACACGGTCCTCGCGCATCTGGATGCGCTCGAGGTCCCCTACGCCATCAATCCGCGAATGGTGCGCGGACTGGACTACTACACGAAGACCACCTTCGAATTCGTGCACGACGGACTCGGCGCACAGTCGGGCATCGGCGGTGGCGGCCGGTACGACGGCCTGATGCATCAGCTCGGCGGAAAAGATCTGTCCGGCATCGGCTTCGGACTCGGCGTGGACCGGACGATGCTCGCGCTCAAGGCCGAGGGAAAGTCGGTCGGCGGCACGTCCCGCGTCGACGTCTACGGCGTGCCCCTGGGCGAACAGGCCAAGATCACGCTGGCGGTGTTGGCCGCGCGCCTGCGCACCGCCGGCGTGCGGGTCGACCTTGCCTACGGAGACCGCGGGATCAAGGGTGCCATGCGTGCCGCGGACCGCTCCGGCGCCTCGATCGCTCTGGTCGCCGGTGACCGCGACATCGAGGCGGGCACCATCGGAGTGAAGAGCCTGGCATCGGGGGAGCAGGTCGACGTACCACTCGATGACGTTCTGGGCGAAGTACTTACGCGACTTGTTTAGTAGCCGAGCACCGCACGCGCTGGGTGGTCGTGTCAGCGTGCGGACGTTGCTCTGCGAGACACCACGCCCTGCGCCACAGCGGCGGCTACGGCCAGCGCTCCCAGAGCGCCCAACGTGATCGTCCAGAGCCGTCGATCCTCGAGGTTCATGTCACATAGACGGGTGAAATTCGCATCGTTGACGACCTCGCCGAACACAGGGACATTCGCCGCGCTCGCGTCGTCGTTGGCGCGGTCGGCAGACGGGTCGGGAGCGATCACACTTCCGCAGCTGATGACCTTTCCTTCCGCGGACACCGAGACGGGCGCGAACAGACCAACGATCCCGACGAGCAGAGCCACTGCGCCGAGCCCCACAATTAACAATCGCAACTTCATGAGCCACGTGATACCCGCTATCGGGCAGATTGATACGGGGCGGTGGCTGACAAGTGGAGTCGGTCCGGAGTGTATGAACCGGCGACGCACGGGTACCTCTCGGCATGGACACTCAACTGACGACCCGGGGAACTCGATACTCCGTTCGGCTACGGGTGGCTTTCGCGATGATGACCGTGCCGCTGGCGGCGGCAGCCTGCTCCACGGGCTACGAAGCGCTCGGAACCCATACCGCGCATGTGCTGGTCAACGGTAATGAAGTTGCAGAACAACCCAGAGTCAGCTGTGAGCAAGCGCAGTGGGTGTGGTTCATCGACAGTCTCCAGGAGAATCCCGGCTTCACCGCGCAGGTCCGCACCGGAGACGCCGTAACGGCCCGGCTGGTTCGGATCGAGAATTTGGGCGGCTTCACCGGTAGCTCCTGGAACGCCACCGTCACCGCGCCTTCCACCCCCTCCGACGTCGCGACCAATGCCGAAATCGTGGACGGTACCTTCACCATCACGGGAACTGCGATGGGGTTCTATCAGGACGATCCCGCTGAAACCGCGACCGCCAGCTTCGAGATCCGCACCGATTGCTGAGAATTTCCGCGTGGAACGCCGATGGCGTACTGCGGTGAAGTAAGAACGGTCTGTGGAAGTCGTGCGATTCGCATTAGCGTTCCCACGCCACGGCGACCAATCACGTCGCTGTGATTGCGATTGCGCAACGATTGCGCCCTGACCAGGTTTCTGAGCCCCACCCGGGTAGGCGGTCTGCAGATAGTTCGCAGAAGCCGCCCTAGTTGCTTCTGCGCCGCAGAGGGAGGCCGTCATGACCGCCGCAACGCGCATTGGCAGCACAGAGCGCATCGGAAAACGAGCCGCGGTCGCTGCACGTGGCCCCGACTGGACAGCCATCGAGGAACAGTTGCTGCTGATGACAGAGTGCGACAACCCCGGTGAGCGCCGACGACGCCGGCAACACATCATCACCGAATGTCTGCCACTCGCCGATCACATCGCCTACCGGTTTGTCGGACGCGGCGAGCCATCTGACGACTTGATACAGGTCGCCCGAGTCGGTCTGGTCAAGAGCGTTGACCGGTATGTTCCTGGCAAGGGCCGGTTCGTGGCGTTCGCGGTGCCGACGATCCGGGGAGAGGTGCAACGGCATTTTCGCGACAGCACCTGGTCGATGCGTGTACCCCGCAAGGTTCAGGAAACGCGACTCAGGATGCGACACACCGTAGAAGAACTCTCTCAGCGGTTGAGCCGGCCACCGACAGACCCAGAAATTGCGCGAGAACTCGGCGTCGACGACGACGAAGTCTCCCGGTGCCAGTCGGCGCACTGGGCTTATCGCCCGGTATCGCTCGATGCGCCCCGAGGTGAATTCGAGGGAGGCGGAGCCAGTATCGGTGAGTTCCGTGGAGCAGACGATCCCGGGTTCGACTCCGTCGAGGACCTCATCGTGCTCAGTGAAGTCGTCGCTGACCTGGATCCTCGACGGCGAGCGATCCTGGGCATGCGCTTCTTCGATTGTCTGACACAACGAGAAATCGCCCTGCGCCTCAACATCTCACAGGTGCAGGTCTCTCGACTCTTGAACGGCACGTTGGCGCGACTTCGTCAACGAATGCTTGTGGACGTGCCCGCGGTCTTATGTCTGTTCGCACCCATTGCAGGCATCTTCTGACATCCCCGATTCTGACATCGACGACGAAAGCAGTTGACTATCATGTGGTTTGATTCCTGGGCCGACATCGTCAGGGTGGTGGCGGTGGGATCGGCGGCCTACGCCACGGTGATCTTCATCCTACGGCTGACAGGTAAGCGCACGCTGGCCAAACTGAACGCTTTCGACTTGGTGGTCACCGTCGCAGTCGGATCCACGCTGGCCACCATCCTGCTCAACTCCGATGTGTCCTTCGTGGCGGGCGTGACGGCGCTCGCGCTGCTGGCCGCACTGCAGTTCCTGGCCGCTACCATTTCTTCGCGGCTGCGTGCCGGACGTTCCGTCTTGACTGCACGGCCGACTCTCCTTGTGTCGCAAGGCCGCTTCCGCCACGATGCGTTGAATGCTCAACGGGTGAGCGTCGATGAGATTCGGCAGGCCATCCGGGCGGCTGGTCAAGGTGATGTCCGCCAAGTCGCCGCGGTGATACTGGAGTCCGACGGGTCGCTCAGCGTCATCACCGTTGACAAGGTCGGCGATTGGTCTGCGTTGGCTGGGGTGCAGAACGCACCTGCGACAAGCACACGCGCCATAACCAAACGCGCTTGAGACAGAACCCGCTTGAGACAGAACCCGGTGTCGACGGGCTACCGGGGTACGGGCGTACCGATCAAACGGTTACCACCGAGACCTCGGCATCGGGTCCGCCGCAACATCTGTGGCCCGAATGAGGCGCACTCAGGTGGGGGCCCATCGTCGATCCAGGGCCTCGCGAACCTGGTGGGCGAGTTGATCCAGCCGGTCGCGTTGCGCGATGTCGAAATCTTGCTGAGCCGCAGCGGTTTCCAGGCGGTGCAGCCGGTCGGTGATGGCACGCCGGTGCGCGGGCAGTACTACCACCCAGGCGAGTTCCCTCAACATCGAGAACAACCGGCCCAGCACAGCGGGATCGCTTGCACCGTAGAGCTGCGATTGGTTGTAGACCAGGTCGAGCAGGTCGGGTAGGTCCGGCCGGGCCAGCACCACGCGTAGCACTTCCTCGTCGTCCCGCAGCGGCCGACGTCCCAAGCGGTATCGTGCGAGTTCGCACAGGACCGCGGCGCAGGAGTTGAGACCGTGCACCGCGGTCGTGGGATCGTTGATACCCGGGCTGAGCGCCCGGATCACCACATCGGTCAACTGGCGAAGCCCGTAGCCCATGTCCTGGGTCGCGTTACGCTCGATGCCGGTACTCAGCGCGCCGGACACGCGCTTACGCAGCCGCGACAATCGCTCGTCGGTAAGGGGACCACCCGCCGGATCCGCCGACCAACAGAACGCCACCGGTACCCCCGCCACGATGTCCGATCCGACCGGACGGTCGATCCAGACCACCGCGTCGGCCTCGACGGCTGCGGCCAGCAGAGCCTGCTCGTCGGCCTCGACGAGGAATCCCGACGATCGGGCCGTGACCACTACCGCGTCGACGGGCGGGAACTGCGTGAAGTCGTGATCCGGGTTCTCATCGAGCAGATCGAGCAGCCGATGCGCGGTGTCCTCGATGTCAGCAGAGACGTGCTCGAGCATGGTCTCGATGCGGATCTGGCGGACCAGGTGGCCCAGGAAGATGACCAGTGCCAGCACGCTGCCCATGGCCAGCAGGTAGGCCACGGTGACAGCGAGCTGCGGGACGAACTCCGCACCCGAATCATCGGCATTGCGGACGGTGCGAAGAACGGTGAGCGCGTACGCGAAGGTGGCGAGGAACAGAGCCAGGGTGCGTTGGACGAACCGATCGGCTGCGAACGTTCGCAACAGCCGCGGCGTGTACTGACTGCTGGCGAGCTGCAGCGTGACCACGGTCAACGAGAACGTCAGCGATGTCACGGTGATCAGCGAGGTCGCGATGGCGCCCAGAACTTCCCGCGCCGCGTCGGCCCCGCCGCCGAACAGGTAGTCCGACAACATCAGGGGTATCTGCTTGTCGAGGGCGCCATCGAGTTCGGGAATGGCGATACCGATGACGATCGCGATGACGACGCCGAGCGCAGGTACCGGCCACAGCCGGCTGCGCCACGCGTCGACGAGCACGGTGCGTCGCTGCCCAATGGCGTCCAGAAGCCCTGATCTGTCGCGCGCACTGTCGCGGCGTGAGGTGTTCATCAGCGAGCTGATGTTGTATCGCGACGGTGGAACCTGTCAAGCAGTCCACGCTGTCGCGGTGCGACAGGAGCCGGTTCCACAGGCTCCGGGTGACCCGGCTCGGCTGTACGGCTGGAACGCTCGGCGACCCACGCACCCCACAGGTCCACGAGAATCAGCAGAAATCCGGTGGCGGCACCACGGGTGCGCGGCGTGCTCATCGAACCGCATGCCGGCCGATTCGGATGTCCAGATCATTCATGGCGTCTCCTCGCATGCGCGACCCCCGGCAGTTCTCTACCGCCGACCGGACATATACCCCGAGGCGGCCGCGCTATACCTGTCGCCCATATTCAGTGGCGGATATTGAGTGGCGAACCGCACGCTTGCCATCCGCTGCGTTGGGAACCCGGGAACTGTGGAACTGGACGTGGCGCTGTCGGTGGTAGGCCTGCTCGGAATTGTGGTCGCATCGGTTTCGGCGAAGATGCGCAGCCTGCCGGTCTCGGAACCCCTGCTGGGGTTGCTTGCCGGAATCGTATTGGGACCTGGGGTGATGGGCGTGCTGTCGATTCCGACGATGGCAACCGGACAACCATTGCTGCACGAAACGAGCAGGATCCTGCTGGCGATCTCGGTGATGGCGGTGGCGCTGCGCTACCCCTACCGCGACATCCGGCGGCAGGGGAGGGGCATCGCGATCCTGTTGTTGGTCGTGCTGCCGATCATGGCGATCGTGTCTGGCGGGTTGGGATGGGCGATCCTCGGTATGCCTGTCGCAGCCGCTGCGCTCTTCGGGGCGGCAATCAGTCCGACCGATCCGGTACTGGCATCCAGCGTGGTCACCGGAAAGGCGGCCGAGCGTGACCTTCCCGCCCGGGATCGACAACTGCTGTCGATCGAGTCAGGATCCAACGACGGGCTGGCTTTGCCCTTCGTCCTGGTGGCGCTCGCGGTGGCCGGCACCCTCGGTGTGGGCGACGCGTTCGTCGAATCGGTGTGGCAAGTGGGTGGTGCTGTCGTTCTCGGAGGGGCGATCGGATGGCTGGGTGGCCACGCACTCCGCTCGGGGGCGCGGCACGGAGCCACCGACAGCGCGCCGGCGTTGTTCTTCACGGTGGTGCTTGCCCTGGGCATTCTCGGAGTGGCTGGAATGCTGAGCCTGGACGGAATTCTCGCTGTTTTTGCCGGCGGCGTGGTGTTCAACTTCGTCGGTACCGGTGCTGAGCGCGCATCGGAGGTGCCGATCGACGAGGCGATCAACCGGTTCGCGGTGCTGCCGCTGTTTGTCCTGTTCGGCGCGGCGTTGCCATGGCATGAGTGGCGTGAATTCGGTTGGCAGGGAGCGCTTCTGGTGCTCGCAGTGCTGCTCCTGCGGCGACTGCCCATCGTGCTCCTCATGAAGCGGCCGCTGCGGATCGAGACCCCGGATGCGTTGTACCTCGGATGGTTCGGGCCGGTGGGAGTCTCGGCGTTGTTCTACCTGACGCTGGAGGCGGAGCGGCTCGGGGCAGATCCGCAAGTGCTTGCCGCCGGATCACTGGTATTGGTGGGCAGCACGATTGCCTACGGTGTCACCGGTGTGTACGGCAGGAGGCTCTATCGCCGAGCCACAGAGCGAACTTCCGCGGGCGGGTGACCGAGGTCCGCAATCTCACGCATCGCGATGGCGATGTAGTGGCGGTGACCCACTAACTCGGGTGGCCACCCACGATGGCGGTGAGAACCTCGTCGACGTTGCCGATGCCGCCGTCGAACGGGTTGCCGCGCTTGAGGACCTTGATTCCACCGGGAGTCAGCGCGACGAGTTTGGGTGAGCTGGAGCCGATTTGCATCCTGCGGGCGAAGCGGACCTGATCCAGCGGCACAATCGCACCCCCGCCGTAGCTGAACAAGCCGAGCTTGCGATCGATCACCGCGACAGAGCGGCAGTTGTGCAGTGGCTGGCTGCGGCGCCGTCGAATCTTGCGCACCACCGCGAACAGCAGCGCCGCGAGCACGACTCCGACCGCGACGAATATCGCGCCGAGGGTCACCGAGGGAACTCCGGAGATCAGGGCCACCACGCCGAACCCGCCGACCACAAGCGCGAATATGCCCAGGACGAACGCCAGTATCGACAGCGCACCCGTGCACCGGTCGAAGACATTGACCCGACGGCCGTCGTCGGTGACGACGAGCCCGCCTGTATCGACGAGTACCTGTGTTTGTGCGGGTGCGCTCACGTACTGCAGCGTGCCATTCTCCGCGCCGCGAATATGCGCGAACCCGGCAAACGGCTGCTAGATGGTCATCGCCGCGCGGACGTCGGCCTCCGATGACGAGCCGCCGGTGCCGCTGGACGTGACCCGGCCGGACTCGAGGATGTAGTAGCGCTGCGCGGATTCCAATGCGAAGCCGATGTGCTGCTCGACCAGCAGCACCCCGAGGTCGCCGCGCTCTGTCAAGGCCGTGATCGCGGCTTCGATCTCGGCGACGACTGAAGGCTGGATGCCCTCGGTCGGCTCATCGAGTATCAGGCACTTCGGTGTGGTGATCAGCGCGCGCGCGATCGCGAGCTGCTGGCGCTGGCCGCCGGACAGCAGGCCCGCCCGTCGCGTGAGCAGTTCCTTCAATGCGGGGAACAGATCGAGCTGCTCGTCGATGAGCTGCTTGCCGTTCTTGCGGCCGTCAGCGACGACCTGAAGGTTCTCGGCTGTCGTCAGCTGACCGAACGATTGCTGTCCCTGCGGAACATAGGCCAACCCACGTGCGACACGCGCGCTGGGCCGCAGCCTGGTGATCTCCTCCCCGTCGAACAGCACCTTGCCCGCAGCTGCATTTGAGCAGTCCGACCGCCGCACGCAGCAGCGTCGTCTTGCCGGCGCCGTTGTGTCCCATCACGGCGGCCACACCGTCGGTCGGTACCTCGATGCTGACCCCGTGAATGACCTCGCTGCGGCCGTAACCGGCACGGACGTCGACCAGTTGCAGCATCAGGAGTTCTCCTCGACGAGTTCGATGCCCTCGGCGCCTGCCGTGGCGGTACCCAGGTAGACCTCCTGGACCTTCGGGTTGGCCTGCACTTCGGCCACCGAGCCCTCGGCGATCACCTGTCCGCGCGCCAGCACGGTCACCGAGGTCGCGAATGCCCGCATGAAATCCATATCGTGCTCGACGACGACGACGGTGCGTTCGGCACCGATGCGGCGCAACAGGTTTCCGGTCTCTTCGCGTTCTTCGGCACTCATGCCCGCCACGGGCTCGTCGAGCAGGAGCACGTCGGCGTTCTGCACGAGAAGCATGCCGATCTCCAGCCATTGCTTCTGCCCGTGTGCGAGCACCCCGGCGGGCTTGTCGGCCAGATGCGGTCAGCCCAATGGTGTGCAACGCCTGTTCGATAGCGGGGAGCACGCTGGTGCGGCGCCGCAGCAGCGTCCACGCCGACCGGCCGGCGCCTGCCGCGATGTCGAGATTCTGCAGCACGGACAGCTGCTCGAAGACGCTGGCGGTCTGGAAGGTACGCCCGACCCCGCGGCGTGCGATCTGGTGCACCTTCTTGCCCAGCAGTTCCACACCCGACTTGTTCACCGACCCGCTTGCGGACACCAGCCCGGTGATGGCGTCGATCACTGTCGTCTTTCCCGCGCCGTTCGGGCCGATGAGGAACCGCAGGTCACCCTGGAACAGCGTGAGATCGACATCGCTGACAGCTTTGAACCCGTCGAAATCGACTGTCAGACCGCGTACTTCGAGGTACTGGGTACCCATCCCGACGTTGCCGCCGACTACGGGTTCCCTGCCCGCGACACTCGCATTCACGCTCGGTCATGAGCTGGCGCCCACCTTCTCTGCGTCGGAGTCGGGCGCCTTCTCCGACTCCGGTTCGACCTTGGCTTTGCGCCGGCGATTGAGCACTACGCCCAAGCCCGCCAGGCCCGCGGGGAAGAAGCCGACCACGACGATGAACAGCAGACCTTGGGCGTATGTCCACTCCGATGGAAAGCGTTCGGAGAACAGGGTTTGGGCCCACGCCACACCGATCGCGCCCAACACCGGACCCAGCAGCGTGGTGCGCCCGCCGATCGCCACACCGATCAGGAACGCGATCGAGGGGAGGATGCCGACCTGTGAGGGTGCGATGAACCCGACGATCGGGGCAAACAGTGCACCGGCGATGCTGGCGAACAGCGCGGCGACGGTGTAGGCAACGACCTTGATGTTGGCGGGGTCGTAGCCCAGGAAGCGCACCCGCTCCTCGCCGTCGCGCACGGCCACGAGCAGCTCGCCATATCGGCTCTGCATGAGCTGCCGGACCACGGCGACGACGAGGAGCAGCGCACCGGCGGCGATGAAGTACAGCATCCGCCGGTTGGCCGGGTCGTTCAGCGTGAATCCGAAGAACGTGCGAAACCTGTTGAGCCCGTTGCTGCCACCGATGCTGGTCTGTCCGACGAGAAGGATCGCCAGCGCCGCGGCCAGCGCCTGCGACAGGATCGCGAAATACGCACCCTTGACGCGACGTTTGAACACGCCGAGCCCCAACGCCGCGGCGATGGCCGTCGGCAGCAGCACGATCGCCAGCAGCGTGAAGGCAGGGGAGGCGAACGGTTGCCAGTAGGCGGGCAGTTCCCGCACCCCGGCGATCTGCATGAAGTCCGGCACATCGTTGCCGAAGATCTCCGCGTCGGCGATCTTGAGGTGCATGCCCATCATGTAGCCGCCGAGGCCGAAGAAGACGCCCTTGGCCGAGCACCAGCATGCCACCGCGGCCCCAGGCCAGGCCGATGCCGACGGCGACGATCGCGAAGCACAGGAACTTGCCGAGCAGCGACAGCCGGAAGTCCGACAGCACCACCGGCGCCACACCGAACAGCACCACTGCCGCGATACCGAACCCCGCCCAGGTCTGCCAACGGCCGAAAACTGTTCTCACACCAAACTCCTTGTGCGAACGGTGAACAGGCCCTGCGGACGGACCTGCAGGAAGATGACGATGATCACGAACACGATGACCTTGGCCAGCGAGGCGGTGGTGTTGTACTCGATGAACGAGTTCAGGAAGCCCAGGGAGAACGCGGCGATGACGGTGCCTTTGATCTGGCCGAGTCCACCGACCACCACGACGAGGAATGCGTCGATCAGGTAGCTCTGCCCGATCGTCGGGCTGGTGGACCCGATCATCGTCAATGCGACGCCCGCCACGGCCGCAAGGCCCGATCCGATGAAGAACGTGGTGATGTCGGTCTTACGTGAGGAGATGCCGCTGGTTTCGGCGAGGTCGCGGTTCTGCACGACCGCCCGGATGCGACGGCCCATCGGGCTGACCTTGAGCGCAGTGGCCAGCGCCGCCACGCACGCCACGGCGAGCACGAGGATGAAGATGCGGGTCTTGGGGACCACCGCGCCCAGGATCTCCACCCCGCCCGACAGCCAGGCCGGAGAGATGACGTTGACCGCCGGAGCGCCGAAGATGTCGCGTGCGACCTGCTGCAGGATCAGACCGACACCGAAGGTCACCAGCAGCGTATCGAGCGGCCGGTGGTACATCCGCTGGATCAAGGTGACTTCCAGCAGCGCACCCATGGCGCCGCCGACGAAGAAGCCGACGACGAGCGAAATCAACAGGGATGCACCGGCACTGGAGATCACCTGCTGTACCACATACGCGGTGTAGCAGCCGGCCATGATGAACTCGCCGTGCGCCATATTGATGACGCCCATCTGGCCGAACGTCAGTGACAACCCGAGCGCGGCCAGCAACAGGATCGAGCCGAGGCTCAATCCTGTTGCCAGCTGCCCGATCAGAACATCCATACCCGGATCAGCCGGAGAGACCGGCAGCCCACGGGTAGCCCTTCAGGTACGGGTCCGGCTCGATCGGGCCGGGCGACTCCCAGATGGTGTAGATCAGGCCGTCCGGACGGATCTCGCCGATCCGGGCGGTCTTGGTGATGTGGTTGTTGTCGCCGTCGATCGTGCACCAGGCCCTCCGGGGCGTCGAACTGCACGCCGCCGGCCGCTGCCTGCACGTCGGCTACGGCGAACGACTTCGCCTTCTCGACCGTGTTCTTCCACAGGTAGACCGAGACGTAGGCGGCCTCCATCGGATCCGATGTCGGCTTGTTGGCGCCGTACTTGGCCTTGTAGGCCTTGACGAATGCGTCGTTCACCGGGCTGTCGATCGTCTGGTAGTAGTTCCAGGCCGTCAGCTGGCCGGTGATGTTCTGCACACCGATGCCGCCGACCTCTTCCTCGGCGATCGACACCGACACCACGGGCATCGCCTGCGGCGTCAGTCCGACGTTGCGTGTACTCGCGGAAGAACGCGACGTTCGAGTCGCCGTTGAGCGTGTTGAACACGGCGTCGGCGTCGGCGGTGCGGACCTTGTTGACGATGGTGGAGAAGTCCGTCGAGCCCAGAGGCGTGTAGTCCTCACCCTTGATCTCGATACCGTTGGCGTCGGCGTAGGCCTTGATGATCCGGTTCGCCGTCTGCGGGAACACGTAGTCGCTGCCGACGAGGTAGAGCGACTTGACGCCCTTCTCCTTCAGGTAGTCCAACGCGGGCACGATCTGCTGATTGGTCGTGGCACCGGTGTAGAAGATGTTCTTCGACGACTCCAGGCCCTCGTACTGCACGGGGTAGTACAGCAGCGAGTTCGCACTTTCGAACACCGGCAGCATCGCCTTGCGGCTCGACGAGGTCCAGCCGCCGAACACCGCGGCCACGCAGTCGCTGCTGATCAGCTTCTCGGCCTTCTCGGCGAACACCGTGGGCTCCGACGCGCCGTCCTCACCCACGACCTGGATCTGCTTGCCCATCACGCCACCGGCGGCGTTGATCTCTTCGACCGCCAACGCGATGGCGTCGCGCACCGTCACCTCGGAGATCGCCATCGTGCCCGACAACGAGTTCAGCGAGCCCACCTTGATGGTCGGGCCCGAGGTGTCCACGCACGACGTAGCGTTTGCCGAGTCGGACTCGGTGGCCTTGCTTCCACAGCCCGCCAACAGCAGCGCGCTCACAGCGACGATGCTTCCGGTCGCTAACGCCGACCTTCTCAACGAGGAGCGTCGTGGTAGTCGCATTGACAGCCTTTCCCTATATCAGCAGCGCACATCGGCGGATGGCGTCGACTGGAGTGCAGAATTATTGACACTGCGGGGTGTCGAATCGGGACGTTAGAGCGGCGGTGTTTCTGCCAAATGTCTGGGTGTGACGAACAAATTAACCTGTAGGCAGACAAGCGTTTCTTTGCCGTTGGCGGATGCCGGCTTAGCTGATCGGCCGCGTTTGGTAACGGTCGGGTACGGTGCGGCGATGTGACCAACATGCGAAAAGCGACATCCATGGTCGGGGCGGCGCTCGTGCTGGCGGCAGGTTCAATCGCGGTCAGCCAGGCAACAGCGGACGCGCAGCCACCAGCGCCAAACGTCAGATATGTCGTCTCCGCGGATGCCCCGCTGAGCTTCGACATCAACTACGTGACCAGTTCGCCCGCGGACCTGCAGGCATTCAATGCCGACGCGTCTGCCTATTCGACCAGAGGCAGCTTCGCCACACCGTGGGAGGCGACAGCGACGCTCGCCGACCCGCAATGGGCGTACATCAGTGTGGCTCGGGCCGGCCATGCCATGGAGGCCCCGCCGAACGCGCATTGCGAGATTTGGGTCGACGGAGAACTCGCCGTCCAGAACACGGGTCCCACCACGGCCTTCTGCCAGGCTCAGTCGCTGGTAATTCATTCGGCCGCGAAGGCGTCCACCCAGGCGTGAGCACCACGACTACGCCACGCCCGTAATTACCTTGACATCGTATCGAACATAAGTTCGAATACGTGGATGCGATGGGACGGGCAGGGCGTCAGCGTCGACGACGGCGCACTGCCCGGCCTGCAGCGGATCGGCTTCATCCGCAGTGTCCGTTCGCCGCAGTTCGAGGGGATGACGTTTCATGAGATCCTCTGCAAATCGGCGCTCAACAAAGTGCCGAACGCCCGGCCCGATGCCGCCGGCCGCCCGGCTCCGTCGATACTCCCGTTCAATTACACGGTCAACGCCTATCGCGGTTGTTCGCACGCCTGCCGGTACTGCTTCGCCCGGCCCACCCACGAGTATCTGGAGCTGGATTCCGGCAGTGATTTCGACACCCAGGTCGTGGTGAAGACAAATGTCGCCGACGTGTTGCGGCGCGAGTTGTCCCGGCGGTCGTGGCAACGAGAGACGGTCGCGCTCGGCACCAACACCGACCCATATCAGCGCGCCGAGGGACGCTACGCACTCATGCCGGGAATCATTGCTGCGCTTTCCGATTCCGGTACACCTTTCTCGATCCTGACCAAGGGCACGTTGTTGCGCCGCGACCTGCCGTTGATCAGCGAGGCGGCCCGACGCGTCGACGTCAGCGTCGCGGTGTCATTGGCCGTCGGCGATCCCGAACTGCACAAGGACGTCGAGCCGGGAACGCCGACACCGCAAGCCCGCCTCGGGCTGATCGGTGCCGTCCGCGAAGCGGGCCTGGACTGCCACGTCATGGTGGCGCCGGTACTACCGCACCTGACCGACTCCGCGGCGCATCTCGACGCGTTGTTGGGTCAGATCGCCGCGGCGGGAGCGACGGGGGTGACCGCGTTCGGGTTGCACCTGAGGGGCTCGACGCGCGGATGGTTCATGGCGTGGCTAGCGCGGTCCCATCCCGAACTGGTATCGATGTACCGCGAGTTGTACAGGCGCGGAGCATATCTGCCGTCGGATTACAAAAAGACGCTGCACGACAGGGTGACTCCGTTGATCGCCAAGCACGGTCTGGCTCCGGACCGCCGGCGATCGGCTACAGGGACGGACGCCGCTGCTACCGCCATACCCGAGGCTCTGCAGCCGACGTTGTTCTAGTTTCGATTCGCTAGAGGATGAGCCGAGAATCGGGTCGTGACCGTCGTCGCACATTTGATTCGCGATAGGTTAATCGCTGTGGACCTCACGAATCGATGTGTCGAGTATACGTAATCGGTGCATGTGGCTTCATCGACGAGATGATCGTCGTTGAACGACAACTTTGAGTCGATGGCGACGCGGCGCGCTTATCTACACATCGGATTGCCGAAGACCGGCACCACATACCTGCAGGACAGGTTGTGGCGAAACCGTGACGCTGCGCTACAGCAAGGGCTGCTGTACCCCGGCGAGATCCGTGAGGCACACTTTCACGCCGCAGTGCATATACAGCCCACTCGGTATCTGGATTGGGTGGATCCGGCGCAGACGGGCGCTTGGGACCGGCTCGTTGACGAGATCCGCCGCTGGCCGGGCTCGTCGCTCATCTCGCACGAACTACTGTCCACTGCGTCCGAAGAGCAAGCGGCGCAGGCGATTAAGTCCCTGGATTTCGCCGAGGTGCACGTGGTGTGCACGGTACGGGACCTGGCACGCCAGATCCCATCGGTGTGGCAAGAGAACATCAAGAATCAGTACACGAACACTTTTAGTGAATTCCTGGATTCGATTCGTGACCCGTTTAGGTCGGATGACCCTTTCTGGGAGTTCCAAGATCTGTCACGCATCCTGTCGAATTGGGGACACGACCTACCGGCGGACCGGGTCCACGTTGTGACGATGCCATCTCCATTCGACTCTGCGCACGTGCTCTGGCAGCGTTTCAATTCGCTGCTTGGTATCGATGCGGAGCGCCTGACGCACGATCTGCCGCCGGCCAACAGCACTCTCGACGCGGTGCAGCTCGAACTGCTGAGGCGGTTGAATGACCGGCTGCGGGGCAACATTGCGTGGGCGCGCTACGAATCTGCGGTCAAGGAATGCCTCGCCGGCAACATTCTGATCGTGGCCCCGAGGCGACAAATGGTAACGCTGCCCGCGGAGGAATTCGGCTGGGTGAGCGCGAAGGCAGCGGAGTTCGTGGCCTACCTTCGAGCGCAGCGTTACCACATTGTGGGTGACCTCGGTGATCTCGAACCCCGCCCGTTGTCCGTCAGCCCGGTCGACATCGACGTCCATGACTTGCTCGACGTTGCGCTCGACACCCTGACAGAAGTGGTACATACGATGCCGCTGTCCGGCAGGGAACGAAATCGGGGTGAATGGCTGAAGGCGGCGTTGCGAGGTCAACATCGCCGTCTTCTCGCCTTCTGGCGGGCGCTCGGACGCTAGGTACGGTTGCGCTTGACCTGATTGAAGGGCACACCCCGGTCGGCGGCGTGCTCACGTGGAAATCCCAGCACACGTTCGCCGATGATGTTGCGTGCGATCTCGGTGGTGCCACCGCCCAGCGCCGCCGTCTGCCGCGACAGATATCGCTCGCCGTAGCGCAGCATGTCGTCACCGACATCCACGACGCCGGAGCTCGCCGCTGAGCGACAGCACGGTGTCGAACTCCAGATGGTGCACATCGGCGTGCGTGACCCGGATGATCGAGCCGGCGGCCGGCGGCAGCGATCCGTCGAGCACACCGTGATACACATGGTCGATGAGCTGCTCGCGCACTGCACGGTGCACGAGCGCGCGGCCCGCCGCCTCCTGCGCCCGCTCGCTGTCGGCCTGTCCGGTCGCCTCCAACAGTGCGACGTAGTCGATCGGCACATCGGACTTGCCTTCGGCGCCAATCCCACTCGCGAATTCCGATCCGCCG
Organism: uncultured Actinomycetota bacterium; assembly: GCA_963805835.1. Taxonomy (GTDB): domain Bacteria; phylum Actinomycetota; class Actinomycetes; order Mycobacteriales; family Mycobacteriaceae; genus Mycobacterium. The sequence continues at coordinate 184,228 of CAWDVX010000023.1, forward strand.
CCGACGGCTCGGCGCTCGTGGTAGAGCTGCCGGGACGCTACGTGCCAGCCGCCGTTGACCTCGCCGACGACGGCGTCGTCCTCGAGTTCGAGGTTGTCGAAGAACTCCTCGCAGAACTCGACCGAACCATTCACCTGCTTGATGCGCCGCAACGTGATGCCCGGGCTGTTGATGGGCACCAAGAACATCGTCAGGCCTTCGTGCTTGGGCACATCCCAGTCGGTGCGGGCGAGCATCAGGCCATAGTCGGCGGCGAACGCGCTGGTGCTCCAGGTCTTGGCGCCGTTGATCACCCACTTGTCGCCCTTGCGGTCGGCGCGGGTGATGACCCCGGCGAGATCGGACCCGCCGCTGGGCTCCGACAGCAGCTGCACCAGCACTTCCTCGCCGCGCAACGCGGCCGAGATATGTTGCTGCTTCTGCTCTTCGGTGCGCGGTGTCGAGGATGGTCGCCGCGCAGATCGTGAAGGTCGGCGTGTTCAGGATGATCGGCAGCTCGTAGCAGCGTGATTCGGTGTTGAACGCCTTCTGATAGGCGATCGGCAGACCGAGACCGCCGTACTCACGCGGGAAGCAGATCCCCGCGAACCCACCCTCGTACAGCTTCTTCTGCAGCTCCCGGGCGCGCTGCCACGGTTCTTCTTCGCCCCGGTCGTGCTCGGGCGGGTTCACCGGGTCGATCGGTGGCATGTTCTCCGCCAACCAGGTACGGGCCCGCGCCGCGAACTCGCTCGACCGACTCGGTCGTTTCGGTGGGCGCCGATGCGGTTTCGGTCATGACGCGTGCTCCAGATTCTTGGTCAGCGCGTACACGCGGAGGTTGTGATCCTCGGGTGTGCCGAACAGCGAGCGGTACAACGTCGACCCGCCGCAGGAATATGTGCAGATCGTGCTCCCAGGTCACGCCGATGCCGCCGTGCAATTGGATGCAGTCCTGCAGCATCCCCGGAGCATGTTCGCCCACATAGGATTTCGCTACGCTGACGGCCATCTCGGCGCCGGGTGAGCGGGCCGCCACCTCGGCCACCGCGGCGTTCGTCGTCGCCCGGCACGACTCGAACCAGATCTTCAGGTCCGCGTACTTGTGCTTCAGCGCCTGGTACGAGCCGATCGGCCGGCCGAACGAATGCCGGTCGAAACCCCATTGGATGGTGAAGTCGAGCACCGTCTCCAAAATGCCCGACGATCTCGGCGCACTGCAGGATCGTGGCGATCTGGCTCTGCCTGGCGATCGAGCGCCGGGGTCTGCTCGGCGGTGCCGACGACAGCGGATGCGTCCACCTCGACGCCGTCGAAATCCACTCGGGCATAGGTCTTCACCATGTCGATCGAGCCGTGGGGTTCGACGCGGACGCCCGATGCGTCCGTCGGGACCAAGAACTGGCGTACGGCGCCGTCGCAGGTCGCCGTCACGAGCAGCACCGCGCTGTCCGCGCCCGCCTCGACACGGTCCTTCACACCGTCGATGCGGTATCCGCCATCGGTGGGCGTCGCAGTGACTGACGCGTCGAGCGGGGACCACTGCTTTCCTGGTTCGTAGACCGCCCAGGAGGCCACGATCTCACCCGAAATCAGGGATTCGATTGTCTGCCCGTGGTTCTCGGGTGCTTCCGCCAAGCCCGGCCAGCACGACGCTGACCGGGTGCAGCGGACCGGGCGCGACGGTCCGTCCCGACAGCTCCGCGACCAGAGCAAGGTCGGCGACTCCGCCGGGGACACCGCCGGACACGCTGCCGCCGCCGAGTTCCTCTGGCACGAGCAGGCTGGTCCAGCCCAGCTCGGCGGCGCGCCGCCACCAGTCGATTTCGAACGATGTTCCGGCGTCGTGGAGTTCACGCAGCCGGCCCAGAGAGGCGCCTTTTTCGAGAAACGACTGGGTGGTCGAGGCGAACAGCAGCACCTCTGGGTTTGCGGCGTCGGTCACGGCGCGAACTCACTTTCACTGAAGCGTGAACGTGCGTGCCGAAGTGCGACACGCACGCCCACGTTAGATGCCGTAGCGGTCAGGCGAATTCCATGGCGGGAACGCCCGGCTTGTGCACGATCTCGTTCGGAATCTTGAACAGATCGATCATGTTGCCACCCATGACCTTTCGCTGCCCCTCGGCGTCGAGACCCTGAAGGTCGTCGATCAGGTGCGTCGGCTGGGCCAGGCCCTCCGGGTGCGGCCAGTCAGAACCGAAGATCACGCGGTCGATGCCGCAGCAGGTCGGCCATCTGGGCGAAGTCGTCCTCCCAGAACGGTGCGACGTAAACGCAGCGATGGAACGCCTCGATCGGATCCTCCAGGAAGCCGTGCGGCATCTTCGAGTAGACGCTCTTGAACTGCTTGAACAGGTAGGGCACCCAGTCCGCGCCGTTCTCGATCGACAGGATGCGCAGATCCGGGTTGCGGGTCAGCGCGCCGTGGCAGACCAACGCGGCCATGGTGTCCTCGATGGGCCGCTTGCCCATCGCGACCATGCGGAACGACGTCGGCGCGAACGGCTTGAACTCGTCGCCGGGCTCCCAGTCGTTGAGGTACTCGGAGTAGCCGCTGTCCGAAGCGTGCATCGACACGGGGATGCCGGCCTTGACGCAGGCGTCCCAGAACGGGTCGAACTCTTCGACGCCCAGCGATCGCGTGCCGCGATAGCCGGGAACCGGGGCGGGGCGAACCAAAACGGTTTTCGCGCCGCGCTCCAGGCACCAGTTCAGTTCCTCGAGTGCGCGATCGACGATTGCCCAGGTTGATCACCGGGGTGGAGAAGATGCGGTCTTCGTAGTTGAACTGCCACGTCTCGTACATCCACTGGTTCAGCGCATGGACGATGTCGAGGATCAGGTCGGGATCATCCTTGAGGCGCTCCTCGACCAGGCTGGCCAGCGTCGGGAACATCAGCGAGTAGTCCAGCCCGAGGCTGTCCATCACCTCGAGACGCGCCTCGGGGTTGCGGAAGGCGGGGATGGACTTCATCGGCTTGCCCATCACCTCACGGAAGCTCTTGCCGCCGCTGCCGTGCCGGAAGTACTCCTCCTGGGCGCCGGGCCGGGCGACCACCTCGAACGTCGGGTTGGGGATGTAGTCGCTGACGACGTTGCGGACCATGATCTTCGTGCGACCGCGGACGTCGATGTAGTCGATGACGCCCTTGCGGTGCTCCGGCAGGAACTGCGTCAGCGCCTCTTTCGGCTCGTAGAAGTGGTTGTCGGCATCGAATACCGGATAGGGGAGCTCGCGGCTCATGGTTCCGCCTCCTGAAAAGTCTTGACTGGCTGTGGTGGTAATGACATTACCACGTCTGGACCAGCGGAAACACCACCGCAGGCTGAGGTGCTTTTCAACGGGTTCGCACCGGTGCTGGTGCAGGTCAGAGGGGGTCGGGACGGCTGGTGAGGCTGCTGACGCAGAAGTCGTAGATGTGGTCGGCGTCGACGGGGACGCCGCTGAGTTCGGCGCCCGAGGACCCGCAGTCGCATCGCTCCCAGCGCCGATTGCATGATCAGGGCTGCCGTCGCTTCGATGTCGATGCCCGTCCGGAAGGTGCCCTCGTCGATGCCTCTGCTGGATGATGTCCTTGATCAGCTCGTGCACCGGCGAGAGCACGCGGGCGTACTCGCTGGGCAGTGCTTCTGCCAGGCGGTCGTTGTAATACGTCAGACCCCGGTTGACCTTGTCCTGCGTGGTCGTTTCCGCGGGCGTGCAGATGCGGTCGATGAGTATCCGCAGGGCGTCGACGGCAGGTAGGTCGCTGGTGTCCTCGCGCCACTTGCGCGTCGACTCGGACATGATCTTGTCGACCAGTGCGAGCAGCAACTCGTCCTTGGTGGAGAAGTGCTGGTAGAAGGATCGCAGCGACGTCTTGGACCGCTCCACGACTTCCAGGACGGTGAAGTCCGTGCGACCGGTCTCGCCGAGAATTGCCAACGCCGACTTCATGAATCGCTTCGGGCGCGACTCCGGGTCCAGGTCGACGACGGCGTTTGTTGTCGGGGGACGGCCGGCACCGCCGGGCGGCCGACCGCTGCGCTTGGCCATGAGCCACCTTCCGGGTTGTCCGCGATGTTGGTAATGACGTTACCGGTTTTCTCCGGGCTCGGTTACTGTTCCCTCCCATGACCACAGACTCAGCGCATCCGCCCTCGGGGGCACCGTGGACCGTTCAGAGCCTGCTCGATCTGTTCGACGTGCAGCCGGACGGCGACAACCGATTCACCGCCGAGACCGGCCCTGCCGGCCAGGACGATCGCCAGGTGGTGGAGGGAACGCAGGTGCTTGCGCAGGCGATTGTCGCTGTGGCCAAACGCTTTCCGGAGCAAGTCGGTGCGCTCGGTGTCCGCGGTGTTCGCCCGCGCGGTCATGGTGGGGGCGGGCCCGGTGGAGTTGGAGCTCGATGTCGTCAGCGAAGGGCGGTCGACGGCCACCGCGATCGTCGCGGCGAAACAGGGCGGCAAGCGGTGCATCACGGCGACCGTGCTCACCGACGTCCCCACCGCCGACGTCATCCGCCATCACCTACCGCGGCCGCAGGTCGCCGGACCCGACGACGCGAACGTGTCCGAGATGCCCATGACCGGACGGCAGCTGCGCCTGGTCGATGTCATCGACGTGAACAGCCCCGACGAGGTGGGCCCGCCGGAGCTGTACGCGTGGCTGCATTACGATCCGATCCCCGCCCGGGACGACCTCGCCAAGGCGCTGATCGCGTATTTCACCGGGCACCTTGGTATTTCGACGACGATGCGGGCACACGAAGGCATCGGTACCGCACAGGCGCATCTGACGGTGTCCACGGCGCCGATGACGATAACGGTCAGCTTCCACGAGCCGTTCTCGTGGGACGGCTGGCTGCTCTACAGCCACGAGAGCACGCAGGTGGGCGCGGGCATGTCGTACGTGCGCGGCGCCGTCCACACCGAGTCGGGGGAGCTCATCGCATCGTTCGGTCAGGACGCGCTGATCCGCCCGCTACGCACCACCGACACGAGCATCAAGGAGCAATCGCGGCTCTAGATCTTGAGATAGCCCTTCTCGGCGGGTATCTGAGCTGCGGTGACCAGTGACGACGCATCGCTGGCCAGCCACAGCACGATGTCGGAGATCAGGTTCGGATCGGCGAGCGAGTCGGTCGGCAGCGCGCCCGGCGAGAAGCTGTGGATGTATGTCTGGTGGTCGGCGAACATCTGGTACATCGACACATCGTTGCCCATCGGCGTATCCGTGCCGTAAGGGTGGACCGAGTTCACGCGTATTCCGAACTCGCCCAGTTCGATCGCCAATGAGTTGGTCAACGCCACGACGCCGAATTTGCTTGCACAGTAGTGGCCGCCGCCGGGGACGGCCTTGATGCCCGCCGCTGAGCTGATGTTGATGATCGAACCGCCGTTTCCCGCCTCGATCATCGCCGGCACGACCGCCTTGATGGTGTTCCACACCCCGGTCAGGTTGATGTCGATGACGTCCTGCCACTGCTGAGCCGAAATCTCCCACAGCCGGCCCCAATTCAGCACGCCGGCGTTGGCGACGACGATGTCGAGCCGTCCGAACTGCTCGATCGCATCGGATACCACCCTCTGCTGGCCGTCGAGGTCGCGAACATCGACCTCTTCTGCGCGGATCTTGCGCCCCTCGCCCTCAACCAGACTCACCGTCTCGGCGAGATCCTCGGGTAGCGCGGGGGGATACCCGTTGTGCTCGGCGACCGGCCCGCAGGCGTCGATCGCGACGATGTCAGCGCCCGCCCGGGCCAACCGAACGCAGTGTGAACGACCCTGCCCGCGCGCCGCTCCCGTGACGTAGGCGACCTTGCCCGCCAACGGTGTGTCTTCAGCCATGATCGACATCGTGCGCGTGATGGACGATGTCGTGCAAGTGGTAGATCGCAATTGATGCGACCGTGAACTCGCTGCCGTTGCTGCGCAGGCCCCGCCGCGACCACCCGTTGGCGGGCACCCGTTACTCCAGCGTCGACCACACAGTGGGCCGCGGGCGGCTTTCGTCGTGCCGGGCTCGATGGGGCTCACGCCCGGGCGTCACCCGATCAGTGTGGCAGCCGTGTCGCGGATCTGGGTTGAAGCGGCCGCAGCGATCGGGTCGCCGTGACCGAAGCAGGCGGTATCGACATCCAGGGTGGCCAGTCGCTTGAACGATGCCACGGTCTGTGCCCGGTCCTGGTTGAACGTGCCCAGCATGACGGTCCCGACGTTGGCGATGGTGTCACCGGTGAACAACACACCGTGGCGGGGGAGATGGATCGCGATGCTGCCGTCGGTGTGGCCGGGGACTGCCAGCACCTCGGCGCCGTCGCCGAAGTCCAGGACATCGCCGTTGTGCAGCGCCCGCAGCATGGAAACCGGTGGCGCAGCCTCAGGCAGACCCGCTGAAACGCGTTGATGAATGGGGATTTCCCAGTCCTCGAACACCGGGGGCGGCATGGCGGCGCCGCTGCTGATCACCTCAGCGTCACCCGCGCCGGCGAAAACGGTTGCACCCGTGGCATCTTGCAGTTCGGCTGCGGCACCACAGTGGTCACCGCCCAACCGGCAACGCGAGATCGCGCCCGTCGTGCGCGCAATCGCGGCGCGGAACGGCCTGCCCTACCACGAGACACCGCTGCTGGAATCGATGCGCCTGTTCGCGAAGGCGATGACCGGCCTATCGATCCCGTTGTGCGAGCGGTAGTTCGGCAAACCACTGCGCCTTCTAGCTCAACCGGCGTCGCTGGCGCGCACGCTGGCGTTCGGCGCGGCGTTCAAGCCGCTGCCTGAAGGCCCCTACTTGGAGAAACCGCGGTTCTACAACGCGCCGGTTGAGGTGCTGTCGGCCAACTCGGTTGCAGACGGGCAGGCGCTCCACGTCCGATTGCAGGAGCCGCGCGGCTGGGACGACGTGTGCTGGGATGCAGGCGCTTTCGTCTCGATGCGCGTCGAGGTCGGTGACGAGATTCTGGTACGCCAGTACAGCCTCGTTCACGACCGTGCCGGCTCGGACGCCATGGAGATCTGCGTCAAACGTGTCGCCGACGGGCGAGCCTCCAATCAGCTCAACGACACCCTGCGTGCCGGGAAATACGTGACGCTGGTCGGGGTACCCGCCAATACCGGTGGGCTGACGATGACGACCGTGCCGCGCAAGTCGCTGTTCATCGCGGGCGGGGTCGGGATCACTCCGATCATCAGCCAGCTCAGAAAGATCGCCCGCGAAGCGCCGCTGTCCGACGCGGTATTGCTCTACTTCAACCGCGACGACCGCTCGATCATCTTCGAGCGCGAGTTACGTCAGCTTGCCGAGCGCTCGGGTGTCCGGGTCCACTT
>CAWDVX010000024.1:0-110557 GCA_963805835.1 uncultured Actinomycetota bacterium
ATCAGCAGTACCCGATGGAGGCCGCCTTCGCGGGGCCGAAAAAGATCGCCGACCGCATCGGTGGGCTCGACGCGCGTGAGATCGCCGACTACGACCCCGAGAAGTTCGCGGCGCTGTGTTCGAAAACTCCTGCGATACACCGCTTCCCGGGCTCGATGGCCAAACGGGTGCAGGCCCTGGCGCAGCTCATCGTCGACAACTACGGCGGTGACGCTTCGGCGCTGTGGACGTCCGGCGATCCCGACGGGGCCGAAGTGCTTCGTCGGATCAAGGCGCTGCCCGGATTCGGCGAGCAGAAGGCGAAGATCTTCCTCGCGCTGCTCGGCAAGCAATACGGGGTGACGCCGGACGGGTGGCGTAAGGCAGCCGGCGACTACGGCAAGGCGGGGTCGTTCCTGTCAGTGGCCGACGTGGTCGATCCCGGCTCGCTGGAGAAGGTCCGGAACTTACAAGAAGCAGGCGAAGGCGGCGGCGAAGGCCGCGAAGGCTTAGCGCGCTTCGCGGTTGGGCTGCAGGTCGAGTTGAGCCAGGCTGCGCACGATGCTGGCGACGACGCGGCCGGTCGACGTGCCGGTGTCCAGACCCTCCCGTAGCGTCCGGAGTCGCAATCCGCGGTCGGTGAGGTCGGCGATGGTCCGGGCCACCTCGGTGGTCGTGCGACCGAGGCGGTCGAGCGCGACGACGATGACCGTGTCGCCGGATCGCGCGTAGCTCAGCATGGCGTGCAGACCGGCGCGGGCGCGGTCGGCGGATTGGGACAGCTTGTCGGTGAACACCCGCCTGGGGTCGACGCCCTCAGCGCTGAGCGCCGCGAGTTGATTTTCGAGGCTCTGCTCGACGGTGCTCGCAGTGGCGTAACCCAACATGCAGGTCATGGATTCAAGGTCCCACGACTGCTCCGTTTGGGGAAGAGGTACGGCGCCATCGAGTCTGGCTAACTGCCGATCTGTTATCGAACGTCGACCTACCGGGCGAAACCGCGCTATTGCGCCCTGAACGGCTCACCGTCGAATCGCTCGCGAGTGGCGATCTCGGACACGGGCTTACGTGTGAGCTTGCGGATCTGCTTCACCGGCTTGCCGATCGGCAGCAACGCGGCGATCGCATAGTCCTCGGGAATGCCGAGCAGCTCTTTGACGCGGGGTTCCTCGGCCACGGTCACGGTCGCCAGGACGCCGCCGAAACCTTCGTTACGCGCGGCCAGCAAGACGTTCCACACGAAGGGATATACGGACGCGCCTGCGATGAGGCCGATTCGGTCGAGGTACTGGTCAAATGCCGCGCACACATTGAGATCCACGCATATCACCAGTACCGCGCCGGAGTAGACGAACGGTAAGTAGGGGCCCGCCTCGGTGGCGGCGACTTCCTCCGGCGTGACTTTCATGGGCTTCGTCGGGTTCCACGGGAATTCGCCGTTCTTGACTTGAGCCGTATAGCGGCGCGCACCCGTCACGCTGAGGTCGGCCAATGCCTGACGGGTATCCGCGTCGCGGACCACGATGACATGGGTGCCCTGGCGGTTCCCTCCAGTCGGCGCGAAGCGGGCGTTGTCGAGGATGCGCTCGAGCACGTCGTCGGGCAGTGGGTCGTCGGTGAATCGACGGACAGCACCCGTCGTGCGCATGACGTCAGAAAGCTCCATGCCTCACATCATCGGCTGTGGGAAGCTGAACGTATGAAGACACACCTGAATTGCCCGTGTGGCGAGGCGATCACCGGTGAGGACGAGGACGATCTCGTAGAGAAGGCCCAGGCTCACCTCTCCGAGGTGCACCCCGGCCGCGACTACGACCGCGACGCCATCCTCTTCATGGCCTACTGAGCCACGTTGGTCATGGAACGACCGTCGAACCGATGGTCGGCATGAACTGACACTGCTTCTCGGTCGTGCTCACCTGGCCGAAGATCGTCGAGATGACGCTGCCCGAGCCGGTGTCGGCGATCGCCACCAGTGTGGTCGGCCCCTCGGGGTTGATATCCGACCGCGGCATGAGTGTGGCCCCGCCCGACTTGCCGGTCGTCAGGTTGACCCAGGTGACGTTCAGCGGCAGCTTCTGCTCTGCGGCGGGTCCCGGAGTGCCGATCGCGGTGAATATGTAGGCGGTCTGGCCCGGTCCCGGGCCCGGCGTCGGGATCTTGGCGGGCCCGGCCACGGAAATCGCGGTGGCGAGGACGTTTCCACCGTCCTTGAGGCATCCGTTGCTGATTGACGGATACAGGAAGTCCTGTGTCGTCGGGGCGTCCGGCCCGAATTCGGGACCGCCCGGCGCGGCGGCGGGAGTGGCGGCGGGATCCGCCGGCGGAACGGGTGCACCATCCGGGGCTGGTGCGGGCGCAGGAACGGGAGCGGCGACCTCCGGAGCCGCGGCCTCGGGTGCGGGAGCGGCTAGCGCCGCCGCCTCAGGCGCGGGAGCGGGCAGCGCCTCTTCGACGGGGCCGACGGCGTGGGCGGGATCGACGCCCGCAGGCAGGTGCGCCTCAGTGCCCGGTGCGGCACCCGGCGCCGGAGTGTGGGCGACGAACTGGTTGACTGCCGTCGCGACGTTCCGGGAATCGGCGGGAGCCGCTGCGTCTCCGGCGAACACCGCAGCGGCCGCCATCAATGTCGATGCCGCGTTGGTCGGATCAGCTGCGGCCTGCTGAATGATCGGTCCGAGACTTTGTACCGCCGGCAGGCCGGGCGCTTGCAGCCCGTCGATCGGCAGTGGTGGTGCGGGCGCAGGTGCCGGTTCTGCGTTGGCGACACCGGTCACGCTGCCGAAGAGCAGCGTGACCGATGCGCCGATCGCAACGGCGGCGGTGGCGAACATCGTCCTGGTTGACATGACTTCCCTCAATGAGTGGCTGTGGTGGTCTTCTCGGTCGATGTCGCCGCTACCGTCAGGGCAGTGCCGACAGCGGCATCAGCAGCGGCGCGGCGCCGGGGGCGGGAAGCGCCGCGGGAGCTGCGGCCGCCGGAGCGGCGGCAGCGCGGTGCAGGTGCGGCGGGTGCAGCGGCCGCCGCGGCCGACGTCGCCGCCGGCAGCAGGCCAGCCAACGGCGTTCCGGCGGGCAGCAACGAGGCGAGGCCGCTGAGCGGCGACGCGGCCTGCGTCAGCAGGTCGGCCGGGTTGGTCGCAGGCGCAGCCGCGGTGCTGATCGGAGCGGCGGCGGCAGGCAGTCCCGGCGGAGTCTGCGGAAGCGTGATCGATGCGGTCGCCGTCTGCGGCGGTGCGACCGGTGGCGGCCGGCGTGGAGGCAGTGTTCAACATCGACGTGAAGCCCTGCATGAGCTGGGTGGCCATCGCCGGATTCGACGCGAGCTGCTGGATGAACGGAAGTCCCGGCACGCCCGGGGTCGGGGCGGGTGCCGCGGGTTGGGCGCCAGCGGTGGCGCTCAGCGCCACCGCAGCGGTGACGGCTCCCGCGGCCGCAATCATCGTGGTCGCGAGCGAGTTTTCTGGTGCTGTGCATGGTTCTCCCATTCAGGTGTTGTCGGCAGGCCTGCGCCCGAAGCTACGGAGTTACTGATGTGACTCAAGTGACACGTGTGGCGTTTATTCAACCGTTACGGATGCGAAGGCGAACGGTGATCCGGTCGATAGAGTCGTGACGGATAAACACGCCGACCGCCGCCTCGACCGCTGCGCGAACGCCTGCCCGACTGGCCGCCGCGGCGCCGATTCTGTTGGTGATCAGCATCGTCGCGCGCCTGGCGTGGACGTATCTGGTGCCCAACGGCGCCAACTTCGTCGACCTGCACGTGTACGTCGGCGGCGCGGGCATGCTCGGATCATCCGGGCACGCTCTACGACTACGTCTACGCCGACCAGACGCCGGATTTCCCGCTGCCGTTCACGTACCCGCCGTTCGCGGCCATCGTGTTCTACCCGCTTCACCTGCTGCCGTTCGGACTTGTTGCGTTCGCGTGGCAGCTCGGCATCATTGCCGCGCTGTACGGGGTGGTCCGGATCAGCCAGCGGCTGTCTGGGCGCCGGAGCCGCCGCGGCGGCGACATTGGGCTCCGGAGCCGCCCCCGCATCAGACCGACGCGACCATCGCACCGCGATGCTATGGACCGCGGTCGGCATCTGGATCGAACCCCTGCGCAGCACCTTCGACTACGGACAGATCAACGTGCTGTTGGTGCTGGCGGTGCTGTACGCGGTCTACAGCGCGCGATGGTGGGTGTCGGGGTTGCTGGTCGGGCTCGCCGCCGGAATCAAGCTGACGCCGGCGGCGTCGGGGCTGTATTTCGTCGGTGCACGACGGTGGGCGGCCGTCGCATTCTCGGCGGTCGTGTTCTTCGCAACGGTGGGAGTTTCGTGGCTGATCATCGGCGACGAAACCCGTTACTACTTCACCGAATTGCTGGGTGATGCCTCGCGGATAGGTCCGATCGGTACGTCGTTCAATCAGTCGTGGCGCGGCGGGATCTCGCGGATTCTCGGGTACGACGCCGGCTACGGTCCGCTCGTGCTGGCCGGCATTGTGGTGACCGCGGTGCTCGCCGTGCTGGCGTGGCGCGCGATCGGCGGGGCATCGGACCGGCTCGGAGCGATCATCGTCGTGCAGTTGTTCGGTCTGTTGCTGTCGCCGATCTCGTGGACACACCACTGGGTGTGGCTGATCCCGCTGATGATCTGGCTGCTGCACGGGCCGTTGCGCGAGCGACTCGGCGCGCGCGTGCTGGGCTGGGGGTGGCTGGCGCTGACGCTGATCGGCGTGCCGTGGCTGCTGAGCTTCGCGCAGCCGACGATCTGGGTGATTCCACGGCCGTGGTATCTGGCGTGGGCAGGGTTGATCTACATCGTCGCGACGCTGGCGACGTTGGCCTGGATCGCGTCTAGCCGACGATCGCGTTGATCTCTTTGGCCATCTCGACGTCCTTGTCGGTGATACCGCCCTCGGAGTGCGTCACCAACGCGAAAGTCACTGTTCGCCAACGGATATCGATGTCCGGATGGTGGTCCTTCTCCTCGGCCTTCTCGCCGACGCGCCGCACCGCGTCGATACCGTCGAGAAAGGCTCCGAACTTGATCGAGCGGCGCAGTGCGCCGTCGGCGCGCTCCCAGCCGTCGAGGCCGGGCAGTGCGGCGTCTACTTGGTCGTCCGTTAACACAGCCATGCTTTCGACCGTATACCGTCGCCGGTAATGCCAAGTCAGACCGTCGTTGCGGGCGCACTGATCGCGGGCAACGCACTGTTGGTCGCACAACGCGCCAGGCCACCCGAACTGGCCGGCCTGTGGGAGTTACCCGGCGGCAAGGTGGCGGCGGGCGAGACGGACGAGGCCGCGCTCGCCCGTGAACTCAAGGAGGAGCTGGGCGTCGACGTGACCGTGGGCTCGCGCCTCGGTGCCGACGTCGCGCTCGATCCGACGACCACGCTGCGCGCCTACCGGGTCACCCAGATAGGCGGCACGCCGCACCCCAACGACCACCGCGCCCTGCGCTGGATCGCCGTCGACGAACTCGACGATCTCGACTGGGTGCCCGCCGACCGCACCTGGCTGGCCGAGCTCAAACGAGCGCTGACGACCTAGCGCCCACCATGTTCTTCCGGTCCATGCGGGTGTCATGGGGTACCGGTGGTTTCACAACTACCGGCCGGGCTCAGTACCGCAGCGAGTCGCTCACCACCCGAACCGGAGCGTTCGGGTGAGTGACCGCATGCAGCGGGTGCAGCAGCAGCGGGTGGCGGCAATGCGGGCACGACGCCTGCGGCTGGTTGGCCTTCGCCGTGGTGAGGTGATGGCACGCCGAGCAGTGCACGACGTAGAACTTGCCCATCCAGTTGAGTAAACCAAGGTAGATCGCCAGCGTCGCGGCTGATGCGACCACAATGATCAGCGCGATGGTGAGAACTTGGTAAACCGTCATATTCGGTACCTCCAAACCGCACCTGAGCAAACGTGACGGATGCTTCAAGGGTACGCCCGTAGCGCGGCCCTCGCCGGTGGGTTCACGCGCTGAATTACTGCTTGCGGGCGCGCTTGTAGATCTTGTTGAGCTCCTTGCCGCGGATGCCCATCAGTTCGGCCTTGTGCACCTTGTGCAGCACCAGCGGGCACTTCTTGCAGCGAGGCTTGCTACGACAGCACTTCTTCTTCGGCTTGATGTCGAGCAGCTTGCTGGACTTCAAGTGACCTATCTCTCTATCAAATCTCTCTCGAATCGCTCTCGTTTTCGCGATTGAGTACCCGCACTGCGACACTTACCGGCGTGGATTTTCGGAATGTCGCCATCGTGGCGCACGTCGACCATGGGAAGACGACCCTGGTCGACGCGATGCTGCGGCAGTCCGGTGCCCTGACTCATCGCGGTGACGATGCAATCGAGCGACTGATGGACTCCGGTGACCTCGAGAAGGAAAAGGGCATCACGATCCTGGCGAAGAACACCGCCGTGCACCGCCAGCACCCCGACGGCAGCATGACCGTCATCAACGTCATCGACACCCCTGGCCACGCCGATTTCGGCGGTGAGGTCGAACGTGGGCTGTCGATGGTCGACGGCGTGCTGCTGCTGGTCGACGCGTCCGAGGGGCCCCTGCCGCAGACCCGCTTCGTGCTGCGCAAGGCGCTGGCCGCGCACCTGCCGGTGATCCTGGTGGTCAACAAGACCGACCGGCCCGACGCCCGCATCGCCGAAGTGGTCTCCGACAGCCATGACCTGCTGCTCGACGTCGCCTCAGACCTCGACGAGCGAGGCCCAGACGGCCGCCGAGGACGCGCTCGGACTGCCGACGTTGTACGCATCGGGCCGTGCCGGCATCGCCAGCACCGTCGAACCCGCCAACGGCGAAAACCCCGAGGGCAAGAACCTCGACCCGCTCTTCGACGTCCTTCTCGAGCACATCCCGCCGCCCAAGGGCGACCCCGAGGCCCCGCTTCAGGCACTGGTCACCAACCTCGACGCCTCGGCGTTCCTGGGCCGGCTCGCGCTGATCCGCATCTACAAGGGCCGGATTCGCAAGGGCCAGCAGGTGGCGTGGATGCGCGAGGTAGACGGCCATCCCGTCATCACCAACGCCAAGATCACCGAACTGCTCGTCACCGAGGGCGTCGAACGCACGTCCACAGATGAGGCCATCGCCGGCGACATCGTCGCGGTCGCAGGCATCCCGGAGATCATGATCGGCGACACGCTCGCCGACACCGAGCACGCCCACGCTCTGCCGCGGATCACCGTCGACGAGCCCGCCATCTCGGTCACGATCGGCACCAACACCTCGCCGCTGGCCGGCAAGGTATCCGGACACAAGCTGACCGCCCGAATGGTGAAGTCGCGGCTGGACACCGAGCTCGTCGGCAACGTGTCGATCAAGGTCGTCGACATCGGTCGTCCGGACGCCTGGGAAGTGCAGGGCCGCGGCGAGCTGGCGCTGGCCGTCCTCGTCGAGCAGATGCGCCGGGAAGGTTTCGAGCTGACGGTCGGCAAGCCGCAGGTGGTGACGCGGACCATCGACGGCAAGCTGCACGAGCCGTTCGAGGCGATGACGATCGACTGCCCCGACGAGTTCGTCGGCGCCATCACCCAGCTGATGGCCGGCCGCAAGGGCCGCATGGAGGAGATGGCCAACCACGCCGCGGGATGGGTGCGGATGGACTTCATCGTGCCGAGCCGTGGGCTGATCGGCTTCCGCACCGATTTCCTCACCCTGACCCGCGGCACCGGCATCGCCAACGCCGTGTTCGACGGCTACCGCCCGTGGGCGGGGGAGATCCGGGCCCGCCATACCGGCTCGCTGGTCTCCGATCGCACCGGTTCCGTGACACCGTTCGCGATGATCCAGCTGTCCGACCGCGGGCAGTTCTTCGTCGAACCGGGCGATGACACCTACGAAGGCCAGGTCGTCGGCATCAACCCGCAGGGCCGAGGACCTCGATGTCAACGTCACCCGCGAGAAGAAGCTGACCAACATGCGCAGCTCGACGGCCGATGTGATGGAGACATTGGCACGTCCGCTCGAGCTGACCCTCGAACAGGCGATGGAGTTCTGCGCCCAGGACGAGTGTGTCGAGGTCACGCCTGAAGTGGTCCGCGTCCGCAAGGTCGAGCTCGATGCCACGCTGCGGGGCCGAGCCCGGTCGCGCGCCAAGGCCCGCGATAGCAGTTGAGAGCTCCGGGTTGGCGAACGCCTGTTACCCGAAGCCGCTCAGGTGCTGCCGATACCCTGAACAGCGTGCCGAGGCCAGTACACGTCATTGTCGCGATATCCGCGCTGGTGGCATTGATATCAGGCTGCACGGTCAGTCCGCCGCCGGCACCCCAGAGCACCGACACAATAACGTTGCCACCGCCGCCTCCATCGAGGGTCACCCAGATCATCATGGCCATCGACTGGATCGGCCCGGGCTTCAACCCGCATCTGCTGGCCGATCAGTCGCCGGTCAATGCCGCGATCAGTTCGCTGGTGCTGCCCAGTTCGTTCCGGCCGGTGCCCGATCCGAACACCTCGACCGGATCGCGGTGGGAGCTCGACACCACGCTGCTGGAGTCGGCCGAAGTGACCAGTCAGGATCCGTTCACCGTCACCTACAAGATCCGGCCCGAGGCGTCGTGGACGGATAACGCCCCGATCGGCGCCGACGACTACTGGTACCTGTGGCAGCAGATGGTCACCCAGCCCGGCGTCGTCGACCCGGCCGGATACGACCTGATCACCGGCGTGCAGTCGGTGGAGGGCGGCAAGGTGGCCGAGGTGACGTTCTCGCAGCCGTATCCGGCGTGGCGCGAGCTGTTCAACGACATCCTGCCCGCCCACATCGTCAAGGACATCCCAGGTGGCTTCGCGGCCGGACTGGCTCGCAGCGCTGCCCGTCACCGGTGGTCAGTTCCGGGTCGAGAACATCGATCCCCAGCGCGACGAGATCCTCCTGGCCCGCAACGACCGCTTCTGGGGCGAGCCCGCCAAACCCGACCTGATCCTGCTTCGCCGCGGTGGTGACGCGGCGGCGTTGGCCGACTCGATCCGCAACGGCGATACCCAGGTGGCCCAGGTCCACGGTGGAGCGGCCACCTTCGCCCAGCTGTCGGCGATTCCCGATGTCCGGACGGCTCGGATCGTCGCCCCGCGTGTCATGCAGCTGTCACTGCGCGCGCGGCAGCCGGCACTCGCGGATTCCCAAGTGCGCAAAGCGATCTTCGGTCTGCTGGACGTCGACCTGCTTGCCGCTGTGGGGGCCGGCGACGACAACACGGTCACATTGGCCCAGGCACAGGTGCGATCGCCATCGGATCCGGGCTATGTGCCGACCGCTCCGCCGGCGATCTCGAGCGAAGACGCACTCGGATTGCTCGTCGACGCCGGCTACGAGGTCGAGCCCGTCGAGACGCCGTCACCGCCGATACCGGGCACACCGGCTCCGGACAGCGATCGCGGACAGATCATCAAGGATGGCGTCCCGCTGTCGCTGGTGCTCGGCGTCGCCGCCAACGACCCGATGTCGATCGCGGTCGCCAACACGGCTGCCGATCAACTGCGCAATGTGGGTATCGCCGCGTCGGTGTCGGCGCTCGATCCGGTGGTCCTCTACGGCGAAGCGTTGACGAACAACCGCGTCGACGCCGTGGTGGGCTGGCGCCAGGCCGGGGGTGACCTCGCGACCGCACTCGCATCGCGGTACGGCTGCCGCGCACTGGAGGCGACTGCGGTGGCGACGACTGAGCCGGGCGCATCGACCCCACAGGCGACGCCGCAGACCACGCCGACTTCCACCGCCACGACGGCTACTACGGCCACCGCCACGACGGCTACTACGACCACCGCCACGACTTCGCCACCGCAACCCGGCGAATTGGTCCAGGCGCCAAGTAATATCACCGGCATCTGCGACCACCAGCATTCAGCCGAAGATCGACGCCGCACTGGACGGCAGCGCGTCCATCGATGCCGTCATCACCGCGGTCGAACCGCGACTGTGGAACCTGTCCACGGTGCTGCCCATCCTGCAGGACACGACCATCGTTGCGGCAGGGCCGAGCGTGCAGAACGTCAAGCTTTCCGGAGCCGTGCCTATCGGCATCGTCGGCGACGCCGGCACGTGGGTGAAAACCCACCAGTGACACCGCAATTGACCGTCGATTTCAGGGGCTAGCAGCCTGGTGGCGTTCGCGCAGTACGCGCAGGCCGTTGGCGGCGAACGCGGCGACTGCGAAGACCAGCAGTAGCCATAGCGGCGGGTGTGCCAGTTCCCAGACGAACAACGCCGCGAACAACGGCGACCGCTGGGTGATCGCCAAGACCCCGGCCGCACACGTCAGCGCCAGCGCCGGCACGTGGAAGTTCGTGCCGGCCAGCTGGTTGAGGCCAAGTGCGACAACCGATCCGGCTGCAGCGCCCGTGGCCAAGGCGGGGGTGATCAGGCCGCCGACGGCGCCCGCTCGCAGGAACACCGCTGTCAACAACGGTTTCAGCAGCAGGAGCACGCAGGCGGCACCGAGGGTCATCCCGCTGTCCACGCTCACGGTCAGAATGCTTCTCCCGTTGCCCGGCAGTTCCGGGTACCAAATCGAACAGATGCCGGTGAGCAGACCGGCCGCTGCGATCGCGGGAATCAGCATCCACGAGTGGTACTGCACTTTCGGGCGGGCGCCCGACATCACCCGGTTGAACGCCAGGCCGATGGCAGCGGCCAGCGGTGAGATGGCCAGCGCCAGGAACGCGAACAAATAGGACGTCTTCGCCTCCGGCCACATGAGCGAGTGCTCGAGATGGGTGACGGGCGCAGCAACCGCCACCGCGAGACTAGACGTGATCAAGGCCGTGCCCACCACACGCGGATGCCACGAGCCGAGCAGAATCTGTGCGGCGAACAACGCCCCGCCCAGCGGCACGCTGTAGACCGCACCCAGTCCCGCGCCAGCCGCACAGGCCAGCAGAATCTCGCGGTCGCGTGGGGTCAGCGCCAGCCGTGTGGTGCCGAAATCGCCGAGCGCAGCGGCGAGTTGGCGGGGTGCCCCTTCGCGTCCCAGCGATGCACCCGCACCCACCAGCAGAACTTGCAGGCCTGCGTCGATGGACATCGACAGCCGGGGGATCGGACGGTGGGCCGCGATGGTCTCGGCCAACGGTGGAACGGTCCTTCGCCGCCGCAACATCCACCATCCGAAGCCGGCGAGGGCCCCGCCGACCATCGGACCGACCGCGCGGCGCATATGACTGCTGCCGCCTACGCCGGACAGCAGTGTGCCGAATGTGTAGTGGTACGTCAGGTGTTCCACGGCGTGCAGCACCAGAGTGGTGGCAGCACCGGCGACGCCGGCGAGCAGGCCGACGATGACGATCGCGCACCCGAACTCGACTGCGCGGCGCGACACCAGGTGAATCTATATGCCCGCCATCGGGCAAGCTGTGGCAATGGAGAGTCCGCGGATGCTGTTCGTCCACGCGCATCCCGACGACGAGACATTGACGACCGGTGCGACCATCGCGCACTACGTCTCGCGCGGAGCGCGGGTGCAGGTAGTCACATGCACACTGGGCGAGGAGGGTGAGGTGATCGGCGACCGGTGGGCACATCTGGCCGTCGACGCCGCCGACCAGCTCGGCGGATTTCGAGTCGGTGAGCTGACCGCGGCCCTGCGTGCGTTGGGCATCGACGAGCCCACCTTCCTCGGCGGCGCGGGACGCTGGCGCGACTCAGGGATGGAAGGCACGCCGCGGCGGCACCATCAGAGGTTCATCGACGCCGACCCCGCCGAAGCGGTGGGGGAGCTGGTCGCGATCATCCGCGAGCTGCGCCCGCACGTTGTCGTCACGTATGACCCGGCCGGTGGCTATGGCCATCCCGATCACATTCACACCCACGACGTGACGATGGCTGCCGTCGCCGCCGCGGCGAGTTCCGATCATCACGGCGAGCCGTGGACCGTTCCGAAGGTGTACTGGACCGTGCTGGCAAAGACCGCGCTCGCCGCAGGTCTGGACGACCTCGGCGACGTGCCACCGGAATGGATCCGGGTTTCCATCGACGACGTGCCGTTCGTCCATCCCGACGAGGCGATCGACGCGGTCATCGATGTCCCCGACCAGCTGCCGGCCAAGGTGGCGGCGTTGCAGGCGCACGCGACGCAGGTCACCGTCTCGCCCGATGGCCGGTCGCTGGCACTGTCGAACAACATTGCACTGCCGATCGGCGCCCTCGAGCACTACATCCTGGTATCGGGGGTGGCGGGCACGCGCGACCACCGCGGATGGGAAACCGACCTATTGGCGGGCCTGAACCTCGAATAGCCGAGCGGCGACGAGGTAAGCTGCCGGCAACCCCGGCGGCGCGTGGAAGGGACGACGATGGACCAGGACCTGGATCCCAACCTGCAGCACTGGCAGGACCGATTGGACAACTTCCAGTGGGTCATTGGTTCCCTCACCGCCCTGGTCGACAGCATCCCGACCTGAGTTCGCCCCCACCCAACGCTGACTACCAGCGTGTCCTTGTTCTGACGCTGCTCGCAATCGACGGCGTCTTCTGCGCGATCATGGCGTCGTTCTTCCTGCCGACCCGTCTCGGCTCATGGCCTTTTCCGATCAGCGCGTTGATCGCGGGTCTGGTGAATGCCGTGCTGGTGTGGGCCGCGCTGCACTGGACCTCGTCGCCCAGGACCGCGGCACTACCGCTGTGGACATGGCTGCTGACGGTGGCACTGCTGTCGTTCGGCGGGCCGGGCGACGACATCGTGTACGGCGGCTCGGGTGTCCTTGCGTACGGGGCTGATAGTGCTCATCGCGCTCGGCGCGCTGCCTCCCGCGGCGGTGCTGTGGCGTTACTCGAACACCTGAGCGTTGGTTGGCCTGCGCGACGGCGGCCCGCCACGCCGTCAACACGCGGACTACTGTGGCCGATATGTCAGGCGCCGGTGTTTCAAAATGTGAGACGTGCGGATGATCCTCAACGAACGCGGGGTTACACGGGAGTGGCTCTGAACCCTCAGCACGGCGCCGATCTGCCCAGCCCGGTGGTTCCACCGAAGTCTCCTGCGCCCAGTCCCGCCAGTCTGCGGCGAGTCCTGCGCCGAGCACGCGACGGCGTAGCACTCAACGTGGAGGAAGCCGCGATCGCGATGACCGCGCGCGGCGATGACCTTGCGGATCTGTGCGCAAGCGCGGCCCGTGTCCGTGACGCGGGTCTGGAGGCCGCCGGCCGTCGCGGACCCACTGGACGGCTGCCGGTGAGCTATTCGCGCAAGGTGTTCATTCCGGTCACCCATCTGTGCCGCGACACCTGCCACTACTGCACGTTCGTCACGGTCCCGGGCAAGCTGCGGGCGCAGGGCGCCGGCATGTACATGGAGCCCGACGAGATCCTCGAGGTGGCGCGTCGCGGTGCCGAGTTGGGTTGTAAGGAGGCGCTGTTCACGCTCGGTGACCGACCCGAGGCGCGATGGGACGAGGCCCGGCAGTGGCTCGACGAGCGTGGCTACGATTCGACGCTGGACTACGTGCGGGCGATGGCGATCCGGGTGCTGGAGGAGACCGGGCTGCTGCCGCATCTGAACCCGGGCGTGATGAGCTGGTCGGAGCTGTCCCGGCTCAAGCCGGTGGCGCCATCGATGGGCATGATGCTCGAGACGACGTCGCGGCGGCTTGTTCGAGACCAAGGGCCTGGCCCATTACGGCAGCCCGGACAAGGATCCCGACGTCGGCTGCGCACGCTGGCCGATGCCGGCCGTCTGTCGATCCCGTTCACCACCGGCCTGCTGGTCGGAATCGGGGAGACGCTGACCGAACGCGCCGAAACCATCCACGCGATCCGCCGCTCGCACAAGGAGTTCGGACACGTCCAGGAAGTGATCGTGCAGAACTTCCGGGCCAAGGATCACACCGCGATGGCCTCGATACCCGGATGCGGGTATCGAGGATTTCGTGGCGACCGTGGCCGTTACGCGTCTGGTGATGGGACCCAAGGTGCGTATCCAGGCGCCGCCGAACCTGGTGTCGCGCGACGAGTGCCTCGCGCTCGTCGGCGCCGGGGTCGACGACTGGGGCGGGGTGTCGCCGCTGACGCCCGATCACGTCAACCCCGAGCGGCCCTGGCCCGCACTCGACGAGCTGGCCGCGGTCACCGCCGAAGCCGGTTACGACCTGGTGCAGCGACTGACTGCGCAGCCGCAGTACGTGCAGGCCGGCGCGGCGTGGATCGACCCGCGGGTGCGCGGCCATGTCGACGCGTTGGCCGATCCGGAGACCGGCCTGGCCTGCGACGTCAACCCGGTCGGAAGGCCCTGGCAGGAACCCGACGAGGCGTGGGAGTCCCTGGGCCGTACCGACCTTCACTCAGCCATCGACGACTCAGGGCCGGCTCACCGAGACCCGCAGCGATCTGGGTAGCGCGTTCGGCGACTGGGAGTCGATCCGCGAGAAGGTGCACGAACTTGCTGCCCGGGCTCCTGAACGCATCGACACCGACGTGCTCGCGGCATTGCGCTCAGCCGAGCGCGACCCGGCCGGACTGTTCCGACGACGAGTACCTGGCACTGGCGATGGCCGACGGGCCCGCGCTGGATGCTGTTGCCGCACTGGCAGATTCGCTGCGCCGGGATGCCGTCGGCGACGACGTGACCTTCGTCGTCAACCGCAACATCAACTTCACCAACATCTGCTACACCGGCTGCCGGTTCTGCGCTTTCGCCCAGCGCAAGGGTGACGCGGACGCGTTCTCGCTGTCGGTCGACGAGGTCGCCGACCGGGCGTGGGAGGCGCATGTCGCGGGTGCGACCGAGGTGTGCATGCAGGGCGGCATCGACCCGGAGCTGCCGGTGACCGGCTACGCCGATCTGGTGCGTGCGGTCAAGAAGCGGGTGCCGTCGATGCATGTGCATGCGTTCTCGCCGATGGAGATCGCCAACGGCGTTACCAAGAGCGGCCTTTCGATCCGCGAGTGGCTGACAAGCCTTCGCGAGGCCGGGCTGGGCTCGATTCCAGGTACCGCCGCCGAGATCCTCGACGACGAGGTGCGCTGGGTGCTGACCAAGGGCAAGCTGCCGACCTCGATGTGGATCGAAGTCGTCACCACCGCTCATGAAGTCGGCCTGCGTTCGAGTTCGACGATGATGTACGGACACGTCGACGCGCCGCGGCACTGGGTTGGCCACCTTCGAGTTCTGCGCGAGATCCAGGACCGTACAGGAGGTTTCACCGAGTTCGTACCGCTGCCGTTCGTGCATCAGAGCTCGCCGCTGTACCTCGCAGGCGGCGCCAGGCCGGGTCCGACGCACCGCGACAACCGCGCTGTACATGCGCTCGCGAGGATCATGCTGCACGGCAGGATCTCCAACATTCAGACCAGCTGGGTCAAGCTCGGGGTCGAGCGCACGCAGGTGATGCTCAACGGTGGCGCCAACGATCTGGGCGGCACGCTGATGGAGGAGACCATCTCGCGAATGGCCGGCTCGGAATTCGGCTCGGCCAAGAGCGTCGAAGAACTCGTGTCGATCGCCGAGGGGATCGGCCGCCCTGCTCGACAGCGCTCCACGACCTACGCGCCGTTGGCTGCCTAGCCTTACCTAAGAATGCGCAGCGAAATACGCTGCTGCATTTGGCTTTAACGGAAATTCACATCGAAACCGATACTCCTGCGGTTTCGGCCCGTATACCTTGGGTGTCGCAGTCCTCAACCCTTGGAGCGCCATGCACACGATCTCCGGAATCCCTGCGCATGCATTGTTGGTTCACGGCGTAGTGGTGCTCGCGCCCTTGACCGCGTTGCTCGAGATCCTGTGTGCGTTCTGGCCTGCGGCGCGTCGTCGACTGGTATGGCTGGTGTTGGCTTTCGCCGTGGTGACGACCGTGCTCACACCATTGACCACATCAGCGGGTGAGTGGCTCCTGCAGCAAGGTGGACCGCCTCGACCGATTCTGCAAGAACATGCCGAGCGTGGAGAGTGGATGATCTACTTCTCGATCGCCATGTTGATCGTCGCGGTGGCGTTGGCGGCGCTGCATTGGGCCGAAAGCAGGACGGACAAACCGCGGAAGGCTATGGCGACTGTGCTCGCCGTCGTCGCCCTTGTTGTGGGGGTGTCGTCGATCGTGGCGGTCGTCCGGATCGGCGACGCAGGCGCGCAGGCCGTCTGGGGCGATAGAGGCTGAAGCATCCGTCACTGCCGACGACCTAGAGGCGGGCCGCCAGCTCGGTGCCCTGCCTGATCGCGCGCTTGGCGTCGAGTTCGGCGGCCACGGCCGCGCCGCCGATGACGTGCGGTTCTACGCCCTGGGCGCGCAGCGTGTCCACGAGATCGCGTACGGACTCCTGCCCAGCGCAGATCACCACGTTGTCGACCTCGAGCACCCGCGGGTTGGCCCGACCGGATCCGAAGGTGATGTGCAGGCCGTCGTCGTCGATGCGTTCGTAGTTCACACCCGATAGCTGGTGCACGCCTTTGGCCTTCAGAGAGGCTCTGTGCACCCATCCCGACGTCTTGCCCAGCCCCTTGCCCTGCGGGCCTTTCGTCCGCTGCAGCAGGTACACCTCACGGGCGGCGGGCGCGGGGATCGGTGTCGTCAGCGCTCCGCGGGTCTCTTGGGGATCGGCCACGCCCCATTCGGCCTTCCACTCCTTGAGAATTGTCGAAGGTGACCTGTATTCGTCTGCCGGCTCCGCAGGCGTGGTCACCAGGAACTCGCTCACGTCGAATCCGATGCCGCCCGCGCCGATGACCGCCACGGCCTTACCGACCGGTGGGCCGGTGATGGCGTCGGCGTAGGAGAGCACCATCGGGTGGTCGATGCCGGGGATGTCGGGCATTCGCGGCGATACTCCGGTCGCCAATACCACCTCGTCGAAGCCGGCCAGCTCGTCGGCCGTCGCCCGCGTCCGCAGCCGTACGGCGACGCCGTGCTTCGCCAGCATGCGGGTGTAATAGCGCAGCGTCTCGCTGAACTCCTCTTTTCCGGGAATCCTTCGTGCCAAATCGAATTGGCCACCGATCACCCGGCCCGCCTCGAACAGTGTCACCTGATGGCCGCGTTGTGCCGCGCTGACGGCGGTGGCCAGTCCTGCCGGCCCCGCCCCGACCACGGCGACGCGTTTGGCCCGTCGCGTCGGGCCGAGCACCAGCGTCGTCTCGTGACCCGCACGCGGATTCAGCAGGCACGACACCGTCTTGTGCACGAACACGTGGTCCAGGCAGGCTTGATTGCAGGCGATGCAGGTGTTGATCTCATCGGCGGCGTCGGCGGCCGCTTTGAGCACCCAGTCCGGGTCTGACAGCAGCGGACGCGCCATCGAGATCAGCTGTACGCGACCCTCGGCGAGAATCTGCTCGGCGGCCTGCGGCATGTTGATCCGGTTCGAGGCGACCACCGGAATGCTGACGTGCTCGGCCATCGCGTTGCTGATGTCGACGAATGCGCTGTTGGGTACCGACGTGACGATCGTCGGCACCCGAGCCTCATGCCAACCGATGCCGGTGTTGATGATCGTCGCGCCGGCTGCCTCGACTTCTGTTGCCAGCGAGACGATTTCGTCCCAGCTCTGGCCGTCCTCGACATAGTCGGCCATCGACATCCGGTAGCAGATGATGAAGTCGTGGCCGACAGCTGCGCGGGTGCGCCGCACGATCTCGACTGGGAAGCGCCGCCGCTTCGCCGCCGTGCCACCCCACGCGTCGTGTGCGCTTGTTCGTACGCGGCGCCAGGAACTGGTTGAGCAGATAGCCCTCGCTGCCCATGATCTCCACGCCGTCGTAGCCCGCTTCACGGGCCAGCACCGCGCACCGCACGAAATCCTCGATCGTTCCCTCGACGTCACGCAGCGTGCGCGGCTTGAACGGATTGATCGGGGCCTTGATCGACGACGCGCTGACCGAGAAGGGATGGTACGCATAGCGTCCCGCGTGCAGGATCTGCAGCAGGATCTTGCCACCCTCGTCATGTACCCCATTGGTGATCCTGCGATGCCGTCGGGCATCCGATGAGGAGAGCAGCTGCGCCGCGAACGGCAGCAGCCAGCCCGTTCTGTTCGGAGCGTAGCCACCCGTGATGATCAGGCCGACGCCGCCGCGGGCGCGTTCTGCGAAATACGCCGCGAGCCGGTCGGTGTCACGCGCGCGATCTTCGAGACCGGTGTGCATCGATCCCATGACCACGCGATTGCGCAAGGTGGTGAAGCCAAGTTCCAGCGGCGACAACAGGTTCGGATAGGTCACCGCGCCTCCTTCAGGGCTGCGATCACTTCGTCGAGCCAGTCGATGGCGCTCTCCTCTGCGCGGATGCCGCCGCGCAGCACGAGGTACTGATGCAGGCCGGCGCCCGTCAACACGCCCGGGTCGGGAAACTGGCGCTTCTCGAATTCCCGGTAGGTGTCGAGCAGTTCGGCGCGTTCGGCGCGCAGCGACGCAACCTGGGTGCACAGCGCGTCGACGTCGCCGTGCTCGGCTCCGCGGACCTTGACGGCCACATCGCGGGTCCGGTTGTCGGCCACCGTGCTGCCGCGGCCAGACAGGGGTTCAGCGATCCAGCGGGCGAGTTCACCGCGGCCCGCCTCGGACACCGTGTACACCTTCTTGTCCGGCCTGCCCTGCTGGGCGACGGGGGTGACGTGCACCCAACCGTCGTTCTCCATCGACCGAAGCGTGCGGTAGATCTGCTGGTGGGTGGCCGCCCAGAAGTACCCGATGGACCTGTCGAACCGGCGGGCGAGCTCGTATCCGGATCCGGATTGCTCACACAGCGCGACGAGGATCGCGTGGGGCAGGGCCACCCGCGCAGCGTAAAACGATGGCGTTCCGATATGCAACTTGTTGCACTGCATTCCGGCGCATAATGCGGCGCACTCCACGCGACGATGCTGAGCGGTTGACCAGCAAGGTTCACATGTTGGGTGTGGCGACTGGTCTGCTTGTATCTGCGACGTTTAGTATCAGTAACCACGCGCCACCCCTAACCGGGCGGCGCGTGAAGTTAGGGCACACTGAGACCACCGTTCAGGTATGGACTGCTCATACTTGCGGGAACTCTGTGGGCCTGCACGCAGAACAGCAGCCCACTTGGACAGGAGATCGAGGAGCAACCTGTGACGTACACGATTGCCGAACCCTGCGTCGACATCAAAGACAAGGCGTGTATCGAGGAGTGTCCTGTCGACTGCATCTACGAGGGCGCCCGCATGCTGTACATCCACCCCGACGAATGCGTGGACTGCGGGGCGTGCGAGCCCGTGTGCCCGGTCGAGGCCATCTACTACGAGGATGATGTGCCGGATCAGTGGGCCGGCTACACCCAGATCAACGCCGACTTCTTCGCTGAACTCGGGTCACCAGGCGGCGCGTCGAAGGTCGGCCAGACCGACAACGATCCGCAGGTGGTCAAGGACCTGCCGCCGCAAGGCGAGGACTGATAACGGCTCGCTTGCAGCGCGTCTCGGCGTCGCTGCCGGTGTTCCCCTGGGACACCCTGGCCGACGTCACCGCGCTGGCCCGGTCGCACCCCGATGGCATCGTCGACCTGTCAGTCGGCACGCCCGTGGACGACGTCGCTCCGGTCATCCGTGAAGCTCTGGCCGCGGCCAGTTCCGCACCCGGTTACCCGACGACGGCGGGCACGCCTGAGTTGCGGGCTTCCGCGGTGGCGGCGCTGCAGCGCCGATACGGCGTCACCGGCCTGGCCGACGATGCGGTGCTGCCGGTGATCGGCACCAAGGAACTCATCGCCTGGCTGCCGACGCTGCTCGGTCTGGCCGCCGAGGACCTGGTCGTGGTGCCGGAATTGGCCTATCCGACATACGAAGTCGGTGCGCGGTTGGCGGGAGCACCGGTCGCTGCGTGCGGATTCACTGACACAGCTGGGTCCGCAGTCACCCGCGCTGGTGTTACCTGAACTCGCCGAGCAACCCGACCGGCAAGGTGCTGGGCGTCGATCACCTGCGCAAGGTGGTCGGATGGGCGCGCGACCGCGGCGTGCTCGTGGCCTCCGACGAGTGCTATCTGGGACTGGGCTGGGACGCCGAGCCGATCTCGGTGCTGCATCCGCTGGTCTGCGACGGCGACCACACCGGCCTGCTGGCCATCCACTCGCTGTCGAAGACGTCGTCGCTGGCCGGCTACCGCGCCGGCTTCGTCGCCGGAGATCCGGCGGTGGTCGCCGAGCTGCTGGCCGTGCGCAAGCACGCGGGCATGATGGTGCCGACGCCGGTGCAGGCGGCGATGGTCGCCGCGCTCGACGACGACGACCACGAACGCGAGCAGCGCGAGCGCTACGCAGCGGCGCAGGGCCGCTGCTGATGCCCGCCCTGCAGTCGGCCGGGTTGGCCGTCGATCATTCCGAGGCCGGACTCTATCTCTGGGCCACCCGCGGCGAGCACTGTCGCGAAACCGTGGGCTGGTTGGCAGCAACGCGGGATCCTGGTGGCCCCCGGCGAGTTCTACGGCCCGCGCGGAGCGCAGCATGTCCGGGTCGCGTTGACCGCGACCGACGAGCGGATAGCCGCTGCCGTGCAACGACTTAGCGAATAGCGCTCAACCGAGAAGACCCAAAGACATCGCGGTCGTCACGGCCGCCGTGCGGTCCGATACGCCCAGCTTGTTGAACGTCCGAAGCAGGTGGGTTTTCACAGTCGCCTCGCTGATGTGCAGTTCGCGCCCGATCTCGGCATTGGTCTTACCGGTGGCCACCAGGCCGAGCACCTCGACCTCCCTTGTCGACAACGCAGCCGAAGCAGGTTGGCGCACAAAGCGAACCAACCGATCGGCGACGGTCGGGCGCCAACACCGTCTTCCCGCGAGCCGCGTCGCGAACGGCTTCGGCGAGTTCGGACCGGGAGACGTCCTTCAACAGATATCCTGCCGCGCCCGCCTCGACGGCGCGCAGGATATCGGTGTCGGACTCGTAGGTGGTGACAACGACGATGCGGGTACTCGGCAGCAGTGCGAGGATCCGCTCGGTGGCCGTCACACCGTCGACGTCGGGCATCCGCAGATCCATGAGAACCACGTCAGGCTGCAGGGATTCGGCCATGACGATCGCCTCCGCGCCCGACCCTGCCTCACCCACGACGGTGAGGTCGGCTTCGGCGTCGATCATGCCGCGCAGACCCTCACGGACGACGGGATGATCGTCGACCAGCAGCACCGTCGTCAATGCGGCACTCACGACGGCACCTCGACCGTCAGCGTCGTCCCGCCGGTCGCAGCCGTTGAGACGGTCAGCGCGCCACCCACCTGCGCCACCCGGGCGCGCATGCCACGCAGTCCAAATCCTTCGGGTTGCTCACCGGCCAGGCCAATGCCGTTGTCCGTCACGGTAAGCCGAACCCCGGAATCAGACGGCGACAGTTCGACCGTGACCACACTCGCGTGCGCGTGTTTGCGGATGTTCGCGAAGGCCTCTTGCGCGGCCCGCAGCAGCACTACATCGGACGCCATGCCCTGGGCCGGAAGGTCGTTGTCGATACGGACGGTCACGGTGGCATCGGTTTCGGCCGCCAGCCGGTCGCACTGGCGCTGGACGGCGGCCGGCAGCGACTCTTCGAGGTGGCTCGGAGTCAATTCAGCCACCATCGCCCGCGCTTCGGCGAGGTTCTCCCGCGCAGTGGCACCGATCAACTCGACGTGTCTCTTCGCCGCTGCGGTGTCGGTTTCAAGTTCTGGTTCGACGGCCTGGGCCAGCATGACGATGCTGGTGAAGCCCTGGGCGAGCGTGTCGTGTATCTCGCGCGCCAGTCGTTCCCGCTCGGCGGCGGTACCCGCCGCACGCGACAGTCGCGCGCTCTCTGCGCGAGTGGCAGCCAGCTCGGCGACCAGCAGTGCCAGCTGTCGACGTTGCTTGATCGACGTGGTGATCACGGTGCCGATCACCGGGGCGGCAACGAGGCCGACCAGTGTGATCGCCACCGCCAGGGCAAGATTCGGCGATCGTATGCCGTTGGTCAGCAACAACATCCCCAGTGGTACGAGATTGATGATCGTCGTCACCACCAAGGCGGAACGCAACGGCAGAGTCGAGAAGACAATTGGATATGTCGCAAGTACGGCCGCGATGGACACCGGCGACGCCAGCATTGCCAGGATCCACAGCCCCACTACGGCACAGACGAACGCGATTGTGCGCCAGTCACGTTCGGGTAGACGGGTCACGCGGCGGCCGAAGGTCAACACGACCACCGCCATTGCCGATAGCGCGATCGCGGCGCTCATCACATTGCCGGGGTAACGATGATCCAGTAGCGCGACGGCGACGATGGCCGCCACGGCGAGACCGACGGCATAGGCTTCCCACAGCCAGTTCCACTCACCCCCGCGCGGCCAGCGTTCGGGCGCGTCGCGGTTCATTTGGCGATATCCCCTAGCTTCGCTGTGGGCCCACGCTGGCTTCGCTGGGGGCCTAGTCCGCCGTCGGTACCCAGTTGCCGTGAAAGCCGTGCGGCACACGGGCCGGAAGATGCACCGTGGCGACCGTTTCCATCGTCTGTCCGTCGAGCAGCACCAGGTCGCTGCGGTCGGTGGACCGGTCGTAGACGAAGCCCATCACCACACCGTCGTCTTCGGCAGCGTCCGGGCTGGACGGGACGAAGACGAACTCGCCGGGTTCGCGGTCAGGTCCGAAGGCCACCGACTGTGTGCGCTTGGTGTGCAGGTCCTGCTTCAGGATCTTGTCCGGTGCCGACATTCCCGATGACCCTGAGGTGTAACCGACCGTGTACCCGTACCTGTGCGGTCGCCCGACCCGCCTCTCGTCGACACGCGGAAACTCCTGTGCGGTGTCGTCCAGACGCTCTTCTCGCACCTTGCCTGCGGCCAGGTCGATTGTCCAGCGGTCCAAAGACTGCGTGCCGGGCACCAGGCTGCTACCACTGGCGAAGACCGAGGAATGGCGCACGACCTCGAGCACTATGCACTCTCCGTCGGGAGAGGTTACGTCGTAGGCGTTCAGCGGGTGGAAGACGTAGCACGGCTGTACTTCGAACCAGCGGATATCGGATGCCGATCCGTCGCGGGGCATCACACCGACGCGCGCCTGCCGCTCGGGCGCCCAGCGATAGGGCATGCCGCCCGAAGGCGCCCCTGCGCCGTCCTGCCCCGATTTGCGCATCGCGCGTCGTAGCACGAAGTCCGGTGTAGCGTGCCGCTCGGCCATACGGGCGAGCAGGCCCGTGGCAATCCTCGCGGCCGCGGTGTGCGCTCGGTCGCTCAGGTCGAGTGCGACTGGCAGGTCGTAGAGCACGACGTACTTTTCGGTCAGCGAGAAGTCGTGCATCATCGTCTGTGCCTTGAGGCGGATGTCGACCGTGCGGCGCACCCTCCCGTCGACGCCGGTCACCGTGTACTGCACGATGTTTCCGCGCATCGGGTTGTAAGAGACCGCGTGCAGTTCGCCGGTGGCCGGGTCCCGCTTGGGATGGGCGGTGTATCCGCCGAACAGCGTGCCGCAGAAGTCGGACGGTCCAACGGTTTCCAACTCGTCGGTCAGCTCGTACGGGCGCGCGCCGGCCTCGACGATAGCCAGCGTTCTGCCGCCCTGCCCGATGATGTTGGTGTTCGCCGCGAAATCGAAGCCGCCGTTCGTCGGACCACCGCGCCAGGTCTCGCCGAGCTTGCGGGCGACATGTGCCGAGCGCACCCATCTGTTGCGGTACCACTGCGCCGCACCGTCACGCAGCCGCAGTCCGTGCGCCATTCCGTCCCCGAGGAACCAGTGGTAGCGGGCAGGATCCGGGTCGCCCAGCGGATTCGGGCCGATCCGCAGATAGCGTCCGTCGAGGTACGCGGGAACGGTTCCGGTTATCTCCAGATCAAGCGCGGTGATCTCCTCGCGCACGGGGGCATAGTTGCCGTTCAGGTACGGGTGCTCTGATGCGTGGGTGCGCGCTGCAGTCGTCATGCATTGATCGTGCGCCGTCTGCGGGCGCTGCGCGACATCCTTGGGGTTGATTTCTTTGTCAGTCGAACGATGGACAGCGCATGGCGGTACGGGCGCCCGCCAATCGATGCATAAGTGATGCATTTCGGGTAGAAAGTGGGTAAAGCTGATCGTGAATGCTCTCAACGGCGTTGGGTAACCGATCATGGTGCGTGAAGGGATGCGGCGTTTGACTGCTATCGACCGAATCACCCGTGCCCGCGCCACCAACCTCCAGTCCGTCGCCTGCACCCGCACGCGCGACGGGCAGAGCTGGCGAACCAACGTTCGCGCTGCGGTGCATGCGGCTGTCGCACAGTTCGTCGCCACCCGATGCACGCCTGACCTGCAGGCGGCGGGACTCACCGTGGCCGCGGAGGTCCTGAATGAATTCATCGACGGCGGCAAATGCATCCGCTCCAGCTTCATGTACCTGGGTTGGTTGTGCGGTGCCGAGGATGACGCCGCGGCGCTTCGCGCTGCCGCAGGCCTCGAGCTGTTGCACGGGTTCGCCCTTTTGCAGGACGACGTGATGGATGGCTCGGACCTGCGACGCGGTCGGCCCGCGGGCCACGTCACGTTCGCGCAGTGGCACCGCAGGCAGCAGCTGTCAGGTTCGCCGGATCGCTTCGGGGAGTCGGCTGCGGTGCTGCTCGGGGACCTGTGTCTGGTCTGGGCGGCACAGATGATGCGGGAGAGTGGTGTGCCCGCCGTCGCACTCGAGCGGGTCTGGCCTCGCTACGACGCGATGCGCACCGAACTGGCGATAGGGCAGTTCGCCGACCTGATCAACGATGCGGGCGCATTCCCGACTCTCGACCAGGTGCTGGACGTGTCGCGCCGCAAATCCGGCAACTACACCGTGCGGCGGCCATTGGAGATGGGCGCGGCGATGGCGGGTTGCGATGAACCGGTCCTCGCACTGCTCGGTGGCTATGGCGACGCGATAGGCGAGGCCTTCCAGATGCGAGACGATCTACTGGGGATCTTCGGCTCACCCGCTGTCACGGGGAAACCGAGCGGCAGCGATCTACTGGAACGCAAGGCCACGACCGTGGTGGCCGCCGCCTACCACTTGGCCGACAGGACGTTGCGCAGGCAGTTGCGCGAGTTGATGAGTGCCGATGACCTCGACGCCGCCGACATCGAGCGCTGGCGCAGCCTGATAGCCGCCAGCGGTGCAGGCGACTGGATCGAAAAACTCATCGATTCGCGCCTGACCTATGCACTGACCCTCGTCGACGCCGCCGGCGTGCGACCGGAAGCCCGAACCGCGCTGGCAGACATGGCCGGCGCCTGCACTGAACGGACGGCGTAGTCGTGCGGACGATCGGCGAGAACGCCCACCGCGTGGTGGTGGTAGGAGCCGGCTTGGCCGGACTGTCGGCGGCGCTGCACCTCGCCGGTCGCGGTCGCGAGGTCACCGTGGTCGAGCGGGGGCAGCATCCCGGCGGTCGGGTCGGGCGGCTGGACATCGACGGGTATCGGCTCGATACCGGCCCGACAGTGCTGACGATGCCCGACATCATCGATGATGCGTTCGCCGCGGTGGGTGAAACACTTTCCCAAAGACTGGATCTCATGCGGGTCGAACCCGCCTACCGGGCCTCGTTCGCCGATGGCAGCTCGTTGGACGTACACAGTGACCGAGACTTGATGGCCGCCGAGATCGAGCGCTTCGCGGGCCGCGGCCAGGCCGACGGCTATCTGCGGCTGCGGAACTGGCTGACCAAGCTTTACGAGATCGAGTTCGACGGGTTCATCGCCGCGAACTTCGATTCGCCCCTGTCCCTGCTGACGCCTCAACTTGCGCGGTTAACGGCCATCGGCGGCTTTCGTCGCTGGGATTCCATGGTGCGCAAGTACATCAGTGACGACCGACTGCAGCGTGTCTTCACATTCCAGGCGCTCTATGCCGGAGTTCCGCCGCATCGGGCCTTGGCCGTCTACGCCGTCATCGCCTACATGGACACCATCTCAGGCGTTTTCTTTCCGCGCGGCGGCATGCGGGCGCTCCCCGATGCGCTGGCTGCGGCCGCCACGGACGCCGGTGTCCAATTTCGCTACGGCGCTGCGGTCACCGCACTGGACCGCAGCGGATCAGAGGTGAGGGCCGTCCAGACCAGCGACGGCGACCGTTTCGCAGCCGATGCCGTCGTGTTGACCACCGAGCTGCCCGAGACCTATCGGCTGCTGGGACGCGAACCAAGACGGCTGTTGGGATTGCGGCCGGCACCGTCGGCTGTGGTCGCCCATGTCGGCTGTCGTGCCCTGGACCCCGATGTCGGCCATCACAACATCCTGTTCGGGGACGCCTGGCAGCAGACGTTTCACGACATCATCGACGACGGGAACGTCATGGCCGACCCGTCGATTCTTGTCACCCGTCCGACGGCGGGTGACACGCGGCTGGCACCGCCGGGTCGAGATCTCCTCTACGTTCTGGCTCCGGCGCCGAATACCGCTGTGGGCAAGATCGACTGGGCCGCAGCCGGCCCCGCGTACACCGACAGCATCTTGCGGACGGTCTCCGAGCGGATGCCGTCGCTCGGTGTGGACACCGAATTGCTGCACGTCGTCGACCCGGCGGGCTGGGCACGTCAGGGGATGTTGGACGGCACTCCGTTCGCGCTGGCCCATACCTTCAGCCAGACCGGACCGTTCCGGCCCGCGAACACCGTGCGTGGCATCGACAACGCCGTGCTCGCGGGCTCGTCGACCGTGCCGGGGGTCGGCGTGCCAACAGCTCTACTGTCAGGCCGACTGGCCGCCGACAGAATCACGGGCGCCGTGACAGGGCGGCGCCGGCTACGGGTGGTGCAGTCATGATCAGTTCAGAACTCCATGCCGCCGGCGTACACGACCGGGCACTGCGCGACGCGTATCGCCGGTGCCGCACACTCAATTCACAACACGGGCGCACCTTCTTTCTCGCCACCCGACTGCTCGCCCCCGAACAGCGTCCCGCGGTGCACGCGCTGTACGGTTTCGCGCGGCGGGCGGACGACATACTCGACAACTTCGATCCGGCGCTGACGGCATCAGAGCGTGCGAACCTGTTGCAGGGTCTGGCCACTGGACTGTTCAACCGGCTGACGGGGGGAGCAGCCGACGGCGGCGACCCAGTGCTGACCGCAGTGGCACACACGGCGCGTAAGTACGACATCCCATGGGAATTATTCGACGACTTCCTCGCCTCGATGCGCATGGATCTGACGACGACCGGCTATCCGGACCGCGCCGCACTCGACACGTACATGCACGGCTCCGCCGAGGTGATCGGCCTGCAGATGCTGCCCGTGCTCGGTACGGTGTCCAGCCGTGAGGACGCCGCGCCCTACGCGGCGGCACTCGGAAAAGCGTTCCAGCTGACCAATTTCCTGCGCGACGTCGACGAAGATCTTTGCCGCGGCCGGATCTACCTGCCCGCTGACGAGTTGACCGCTCACCAGGTGGACCGGGAACTGCTCATGTGGTGTCACGAGCACCGGCGCACCGACGCGCGTGTTCGCCGGGCGTTGGTCGAACAGCACGCGGAGACCCGCCGGATCTACGACTTCGCGCGTGACGGCATCGCGATGCTGCATCCACGAGCACGGCCCTGTATCGATGCCGCGCTGACGCTGTACTCCGAAATCCTCGACCGCATCGAGGAACTCGACTTCGCCGTCTTCAGTCAGCGCGCGACCGTCGGCACCGGTCGTCGGCTACAGGTTGCGGGAAGAGGTCTGGTCAAGGCGTGGGCGGCCCGGGCGCGACGTGCCGAGGTGTGACGATGGATCAGTGGCAATATCTGATCGTCCTCGGCGCGTGCCTGGCTATCACTGCTCCACTGGAGCTCTTGGGGGCCGGGGTGTACCGACAGGCCTGGCGTACCGCGGGCGCGGTACTGCCGGTGGCCGCAGTCTTCGTGGTGTGGGACGCGATCGCCATCGCCGCGCACGTGTGGACCTACAACCCTCGCTTCGTCACCGGATTCGAGCTGCCGGGGCAGATGCCGATCGAGGAGCTGCTGTTCTTCGTGGTGATCCCACTGTGCGGACTGCTCACGTACAACGCCGTCGACACCATTCTCGAGTGGATGCGGCGGAGCGCACGGACGCGAGGGGCGCGGCGGTCATGACCGGCCTCGGCTACACGCTGCCCGCCGTGCTCGCGGTCGCGGTGGTGATCGCACTCGAACTCGCCGTACTGCGCACTGGATTGTTCCGGCGTGCGGCGTACTGGATCTCGATGGTGATTGTGGTCGGTTTCCAGATCCCGGTCGATGGCTGGCTGACCAAGCTCAGTGCGCCGATCGTCATCTACGATGACTCCCACACCAGCGGAGTCCGCTTTCCCTTCGACATCCCGGTGGAGGACTTCCTGTTCGGCTGGGCGATGGTCACCGCAGTGCTGTTGCTGTGGGAGCGTCGCCGGCTCCGTGACGGCACAAGGGAGACATCGTGAGTCTGTCCTTCGGCGAAATACCCGGCGCGTTCGACGCGGGCGCCTCCGCCTACGACAAGCTCGTCGACACCAATCCGGGCTATCACGCACACTTGAGGCTGTCGGCGAAGCGGATGCGGATCCCCAACGGCG
Organism: uncultured Actinomycetota bacterium; assembly: GCA_963805835.1. GTDB lineage: Bacteria > Actinomycetota > Actinomycetes > Mycobacteriales > Mycobacteriaceae > Mycobacterium. The sequence continues at coordinate 28,402 of CAWDVX010000024.1, forward strand.
GCGAGGGGTTACGCCTCCTGGACGCAGGATGCGGAACAGGCGCATCGACGGCCGCGCTGCTCGCCGTGGCGCCCAAAGCCCAGATCGTCGCGGTCGACGCGTCGGAGGGCATGCTCGAGCAGGCTAGGGCCAAGCGGTGGCCACCGTCGGTGAGCTTCGCGCACAGCCGCATTGAAGATCTCGCCGACGCGGGGGTCCAGGGGCCGTTCGACGGCATACTGGCGGCGTACCTGATCCGCAACGTCGACGACAAGGACGGCCAGCTGCGCAGGTTCCGTGAACTCTTGCAGCCGGGCGGAACCCTTGCCGTGCACGAATACTCGGTTCGTGACTCCAAGCTGGCCACCGCTGTGTGGAACGCTGTGTGTGCGACGATAATCATTCCCAGCGGCCGGCTGCGCTCCGGCGACGCCTCGCTATACACGTACCTGCGCCGGAGCGTGAACAGCTTCGACGGCGCCCGGGCCTTCCGCGAAAGGCTGCGCAGAAACGGTTTCGAGTCCGTCCGTAGCGAGACCATGCCCGGTTGGCAGCGCAACATCGTGCACACATTCCTGGCGCAGGCCACGCGGTGACCGACCCGCGCGCGCAGATTCATCACGCGCTGCCTGGAGCGGCAGACGCTTCCGCACTGCCGGACACGCCGCGCGTCGTCGTGGTCGGAGCGGGCATCGCCGGCATCGCGGCAGCCGTCGGGTTGGCCGAGCGCGGTGTCGCCGTCGATCTCGTCGAACGTCGCGCTTACCTGGGTGGCCGCGTCGGTGGCTGGACCGAGACGTTTCCGGACGGCGGACAACTCGCTATGAACCGCGGTTTCCACGCGTTCTTCCGCCAGTACTACAACTTGCGGAACCTGTTGCGGCGCATCGACCCTGCGTTGACGATGCTGACGCCGGTCGACGACTACCCACTGATCGATGCGGACGGCCGGACCGACACGTTCCGGCGCCTGCCGCTGACGCCGCCGTTCAACGCAATGGCCTTCGCGCTTCGCAGCCCCACTTTCCGGTTGCGCGATTTGGTGCGCCTCAACGCCCGCGCGGCCGCCCCGCTGGCCGCCGTCTCGGTACCCGACATCTACCACCGTCTCGACGACCGCGACGCCGACGCGTTTCTGCGCGACATCAACTTCCCGGAAGCGGCCCGACACCTCGCCTTCGAAGTGTTCTCCCGCAGCTTCTTCGCCACGCCGACGGAACTGTCGGCCGCCGAATTGGCTGCCATGTTCCACATCTACTTCCTCGGGTCCCGTGAGGGACTAGTATTCGACGTCGCAAACGCGAACTTCGATGTCGCGCTTTGGAACCCGCTTGGCGAATATCTTCAGTCGCTCGGGGTGCAGATCCACCTGGATACCTCGGTCACCGAGGTGCGTGCCGGTAGCAGGTGGTCGGTCAGCTGCGACACCGAGTCGGACCTGACGGCCGACGGCGTCGTGTTGGCGGTCGACGTGACAGGTCTGCAGCGAATCGTCGAGAATTCGCCGACAGTCGGGGACGACGATTGGCGCAAGAGCGTGGCTAAGCTCGGCAGCGCTCCGCCGTTCGTCGTGCAACGACTCTGGCTCGACACTGAGGTGAATCCCGAGCGCGCACCGTTCATGGGAACCGGGGGACTTCCGCCACTGGACAACATCAGCGTGGTGAATCGCTACGAACGCGAGGCTGCAGGCTGGGCGCGCCGACACCGCGGGTCAGTGGTCGAGCTGCACTCCTACGCAGTGACGACGCCCGAAGACGAGCTGCGTGGGCGACTCCTACGTAGGCTTCACGAGTTGTATCCCGAGACACGCGGCGCGAAGATCGTTGCCGAGAAGGTGCTGTGGCACAACGATTGTCCGAGGTTCGCGCCAGGCGACTTCGCCGATCGCCCGGGTGTGGCAACGCCCGTCGACGGCATGGTGCTCGCCGGTGACGGAATCCGGATGGATCTGCCGGTTGCGCTGATGGAACGCGCGGCGACCACAGGATGGTCAGCGGCGAACCGGCTGCTCGAACGTTTCGGCATCAGAGGCCACACCTTGCAGACCGTTCCGAACCACGGCCGGATGCCGCTGCTGAGCCGGCTAGCCAATCGAGAAAGGCGCAGGACTCCATGAGCAGGATGGCGAATGTGCGATCGAGATTGCCGAAGAAAACTCCGTTCCAGGTGCTGCCCGCGCTGCGGTGGCCTGCCCAACGGCCGACGTTTCGTGACGCGTCGCCGGCCGTCATAGAGGCCGCGCTGCATCGCTCTCAACAGCGCCCGAGCGGCAATTGGTATGCGTTCGCCGCCAGCGATGACATCAAGAGCCGGCCCTACGGGACCTCCGTGGGAGGTCGCGAAGTGGTGGCATGGCGTGGCGTGGACGGCGCGCTACACGTGGGCCCGGGCGCATGTCCGCATCTGGGCGCGGATCTCGCGACAGGGACGGTGGACTGCGGCGCCCTGATCTGCCCCTGGCATGGGCTGCGACTTGAGGGTGGACGCGAATTCGGTTGGCGGCCAATGCCATCACACGACGACGGTGTGTTGGCTTGGGTGCGTATGGACGACATCGGAGGCGAACTACCCACGGAGCATCCCGTGCTTCCGGCGCGACCCGACGGGGAGCGGATGCATGCGGTGACGCGCCTCGTCGGCACATGCGAGCCGCGCGACATCATTGCCAATCGCATGGATCCCTGGCACGGTTCGTGGTTCCACCCGTACTCCTTCGCCAATTTGGAAGTGCTGACCGCCCCGCCCGCTGACGACGACGTTCCCGAAGAGTTGGACCGCTTCCTGGTGGCGGTGACCTTTCGCATCGGCAGGGTGGGTGTCCCGGTGATCGCTGAGTTCACCAGTCCCGAGCCGAGGACGATTGTGATGCGGATCGTCGAAGGTGAGGGGACGGGCAGCGTGGTGGAAACGCATGCCACGCCGATGGGTCCGGGCTCCGACGGGTTGCCCCGGGCGGCGGTTCTCGAGGCCGTCATCGCCCATTCCGACCGCCCCGGGTTTGTGCACGCCACTCGGGCAGCACCGCTGATCAAACCGTTCATGCGACGCGCGGCGACACGGCTGTGGCGAGATGACCTCGAGTACGCAGAGCGACTCTTCACGCTCCGCAATCGCTGAATCAGCCGGTGACCACGCCCGCCGCCTCGATGAGTGGGATTTGTTCGACGGCCCAGGGGCTGATGGCCCACGGAAGACCAGCGGCGGAGCGCAGTTCGGGCCACGACACCCACGCGTGATCCATCACCTCATCCGGCGAAGGAGCCAGCGCGCCGGCGGCGTTGGCGCAGAACACCGGACACACTTCATTCTCAACGGTGCCGTCGGCAGCGACGGCGCGATAGCGGTAGTCGGGCAATACGCACACCGGGCGGTCGATCGTCAGACCGAGCTCCTGACGGGCGCGCCGGTGGACCGCGCCGAGGATCGGCTCGCCCGGCGCCGGGTGGCCACAGAACGAGTTCGTCCACACGCCGGGCCACGTGTGCTTGCCCAGTGCCCGGCGCGTCATCAGCACGCGGCCGTCGGCGTCGAACACGTAACACGAGAAGCCGAGATGCAACGGAGTGGTCTCGTGATGGACGGACGCCTTCGCGGCGGCGCCGATCGCGCCGCCCCCTTCGTCGAGGAGGACCACGAGCTCGTCGTTACCGGCGAGTGCAGCTTCGCTCATCTGCTATTCATACCAAACGATGCGTAAACGATGCACGGCTGAGCGTCACATATCCGTGGCCCGTAGTCCCAGTGCGAGCACCAGGCGGACGTCGGGGTCGTCCAGCGAGGTTGACATCAACTTCTCGATGCGCCGGATGCGGTACCGCACGGTGTTCGGGTGCACGTGCAGGTGCCGCGCGACGGCGGATACGTCGCCGAAGCCGTCCAAGTACGCGCACAGCGTCTCGGCGAGCATCGGATCGTCTTCGCGCAACAATCGCACCCGGGGGTCGACGAGTCCGGGCTGGCGGGCCACCTGGGAGACGATCTCGTCCAGCACCACGGTGGTATGCGCCTCATCCAATGAGGTGATCTGTCCGATGGCGCCGGGGTGGCGATCGGCGCTGTCAAAGACGCGGTCCACCTCAATGCGCGCCGGGGCGGCACCCGCCAGTCCGGCCAACGGGGCGGCGACGACGGCACGAAGGGTCAGGCCGAGCTCACGATGCATTGCCGCCACCACACCGCGTGCCCAGGACATCACCGACGACGGTGCCCCGACCTTGGGCAGTAACACGTAGACCCTTTCGCCGATCGAGACCGCTTGGGCGTCGGCGCGGAAGGCGCTGGCGCTCAAGGCGATGACGCCGTTCGGCAACGATGTGGTGGCGCCCTGGAATCCGACGAGTGCGGCCCGGCCATCGACGGTGATCCCCATTTCGCGGGCGATCGCCACGATGTCGACGTCGCCCCCGGTGAGGCCGAGCAGTTCGGTCACCTGCACCGCGTGGGGTGACGGCGTCGAGGCGAGCCGCGCCATGATCCGCGCGGCCAGCACCGCCCCGCCGCGCAGAATGTCCTCGGCGTCGTCGGCCAATGGCGCGGAGCCCTGCTGCAACCAGATGGTGCCCACGAACGCCGGCGCTCGACGTGCGCCGGTACTCGGCAGATGGATGCCGACCGCCAGGCGCGGGCGCAGGCCCAACTCGGGACGCTCGGCGACCCGGACGACATCGCCGCCCGCACGCAATGCGTCGAAGATGCCCCACTGCCCGATCCATTCCAGATGTTCGGGTGGTCCGGCCCGACCCAGGATCGTCAGCCGGCGCAGTTCGTCTGCCTCGTCGCTGGATGCCGAGTACGCCAGCACATGTGACTGTTCGTCCTCGATGCTGATCATTCCGCGGGTGCGGTCGGCGATCGACTGGGCGAGGCCGAAAAGGTCGGTCCCCGTGTCGTGGTGCGGATCGCCCCGGTCGCCGTGGTGCTCGAAGGCGTGGTTGACGAGCCGGTAGAGCGATTCCCAACGCGCCCTCGGATCGACGGCCACCACCGCGGTGCCGAGCGCGACGGCGCGACCCACGGCGGCGTCGGTGGGTTCCTTGACGAAGATGGCCGCCGGCGGTCGGAGCCGCTCCGGCGGCGACACCGGACTGGGTCCGGACCCCTCGACTTGTTCTGCAAGCCAGCGCACCGCGTCGGCGTCGGCAACGCCGAGCAGGAAGAACACGTCCGCAGAACCAGGGCCCAGCGCCAGGCCCAACCGCACGTCGTCGGCATCGACCAGGGCTACCGAGCCAACCGGCATGTCCAGGCCGCGCGGCGCCTCGACCAGCGTCACCATCGTGCGGTCCAGGGTCAGCAGCAGCTGGCCGAGCCCCAGTCCGGGCGACGGTGCCGTCATCACGCGCTCCTTTGTCCGATTCAACTATAGATTCGGACACTCTTTGTCTGATCGGCCATCGGTTCGAATCGCCGAAAGCGGGGATCCTTACAGCATGGACGCCATCACCGACGTGCCCGGGCCGGCCAACGAGCCGGTCAACGAATACGCCCCGGGTTCGGGGGAACGCTCTCGGCTCACCGACGCGCTGAAAGCCCTCGCCGCCGACCCGCTCGAACTGCCCCACGTCATCGGCGGTACCCACCGGATGGGCGACGGGACCCGCACAGACGTCGTCCAGCCGCACCGCCACTCCGCCCGGCTGGGCACCTTCACCAACGCCGCGCACGCCGACGCAACCGCCGCCATCGACGCCGCGATCGCCGCCAAGCCGGGCTGGGAAGCCACTCCGTTCGACGAGCGCGCCGCGATCTTTCTGCGCGCCGCCGACCTGCTTGCCGGGCCTTGGCGCGAGAGGTTGTGCGCGGCGACGATGCTGGGCCAGTCCAAGTCGGCATATCAGGCCGAGATCGACGCGGCGTGTGAACTGATCGACTTCTGGCGGTTCAACGTCAGCTTCGCCCGTGAGATCCAGGCCGGACAGCCGATCAGCGCGCGCGGGGTCTGGAACCGCACCGACTACCGGCCGCTCGAGGGTTTCGTCTACGCCATTACGCCGTTCAACTTCACCGCGATCGCGGGCAACCTGCCCACCGCGCCCGCGCTGATGGGCAACACCGTGGTGTGGAAGCCGTCGCCCACCCAGACCTTCGCCGCGTACCTGACCATGCAGCTCCTCGAGGCGGCCGGCCTACCGCCGGGCGTCATCAACCTGCTGGCAGGCGACGGGGTCGCGGTTTCCGAGGTGGCACTTGCCGATCCACGACTCGCCGGGATCCACTTCACAGGGTCGACGGCGACATTCCAGCACCTGTGGCGCGAGGTCGGCACTCACATCGACCGCTACGACACCTATCCGCGACTGGTCGGTGAGACCGGCGGCAAGGACTTCGTGGTCGCTCATTCCTCGGCGCGCCCGGATGTGTTGCGCACCGCGCTGATTCGCGGCGCATTCGACTATCAGGGGCAGAAGTGTTCGGCCGCGTCGCGGGCCTTCATTCCGCGCTCGGTGTGGCAGCGGATGGGCGACGACTTCCTCGGCGCCACCCGAGGCACTGCGCTACGGCGACGTCACCGACCTGACCAATTACGGCGGCGCGCTGATCGACGAGCGGTCGTTCGCCAAGAACGTCACGGCCATCGAACGCGCCAAGAGCGCAGCCGGTGTGACCGATCGCGGTCGGCGGCGAATACGACGACAGCGAAGGCTATTTCGTCCGACCAACGGTGCTGCTGTCCGACGATCCGGCCGACGAGGCGTTCTCCACCGAGTACTTCGGCCCGATCCTTGTCGGTGCACGTCTACCCGGACGACGGACTACGAGCGCATTCTCGACGTCGTCGACGCCGGTTCCCGCTACGCGCTGACCGGTGCGGTGATCGCCGACGACCGCTCGGCGGTGCATGCAGGCCGAGCATCGGCTGCGTCACGCGGCGGGCAACTTCTACGTCAACGACAAACCCACCGGCGCGGTGGTGGGGCAGCAGCCGTTCGGCGGGTCGCGGGCTTCGGGCACCAACGACAAGGCCGGATCGGCGCTGAACCTGCTGCGCTGGACGTCGGCCCGCTCGATCAAGGAAACGTTCGTCGCCGGCCACCGATCACCACTATCCGCACATGGAGGCGTGAGTCATGGGCCTCTTCAAGCGCTTCGCGCGGCCGGTCATCCTGGCCGCGGGCAGATCAGGATGGCCTGCGACGGATGGCCGAGCGGTTGCCGGTCGACCCGCGAGGTGGTGCACCGCTTCGTTCCCGGCGAAACGTGTCGCCGATGTCATGAGCTCGGTTGAGCAGCTGCGGAGATTCCGGGCCGGCTGGTGTCGATCGACTATCTCGGCGAGGACGTCACCGACGCCGACGCCGCCGACGCTACTGTCGATGCCTATCTGGACCTGCTCGAGGCCCTTGGTCGGCGCGAAGCGAGGCGACGGCGGCGGTGCGGCCGCTGGAGGTGTCGCTGAAGCTGTCGGCGCTGGGGCAGGCGCTGCCACGCGACGGCGAGAAGATCGCCCTGGAGAACGCCCACATGATCTGCGAGCGCGCGCAGCGCGCCGGTGTGTGGGTGACCGTCGACGCCGAGGACCACACCACGACTGACTCGACGCTGTCGATCGTGCGCGATCTGCGCGCCGACTTCGACTGGGTCGGCACGGTTCTGCAGGCCTACCTCAAGCGGACCCAGGCCGACTGCGCCGAATTCGCCGCTTCCGGCGCGCGGATCCGCTTGTGCAAGGGCGCTTACGACGAACCGGCATCGGTGGCCTACCGGGACCGCGAGGACGGTCACCGAGTCGTATCTGCGGTGTCTGCGGCGTGCTGATGGCGAGGCAGCGGCTATCCGATGGTGGCCTCACACGATCCCGAGATCATCGCTGCCGTACCCGGCGTTGGTCCGTGAAAACGGCCGGGGTGTAGACGATTTCGAGTACCAGATGCTGTACGGAATTCGCGATGCCGAGCAGCGCCGATTGGCCGACGAGGGCAACAACGTTCGCGTCTACGTGCCGTTCGGCACACAGTGGTACGGCTATTTCGTGCGCCGGCTGGCCGAGCGGCCCGCGAATCTCACGTTCTTCCTGCGGGCGCTCGCCGAGCGCCGGCACTGAGGGCTGGTTTCTCGGCACGACGACGGCCTCGAAACGCTGCGTGCCCGTGGCTAGCGTTCCGACAACAACAACAGAGCCATAGGCCGCGATGGACTGCGCGTCGGTGATGTCGCCGTCGCGCATCATGCGCTCCACCTCGGCGCGGCTGAACCACGCGCTGCGCATGTCCTGTTCCTCATGCTCGCGGTCGTGTTCGCCCTCGGTGATGCCCGTCGCAATGAACACCCAGCCGCGCTGGCTGCTCAGGCCCGGCGCCAGGTCGAGCTGACCGAGCAGCGTCATCGTCTCCGAACGCAGGCCGGTCTCCTCGCGCAGTTCCCGCGCGGCAAGCTCGCCCGGCTCGAGCTCGCCAGGCGCCGTGCCCTGGGGAAACTCCCATCGCCGCAGGCCCAGCGGGTAGCGGAACTGCTCGACCAGGTGGAGCCGATCGTCGTCTTGGGCGATCACCAGCGCGTAAGTCGGCTTGTCGATCACCGCGTAGACGCCGTCGCTGCCGTCGGAGCGCCGGATGTCGTCCTCGCGCAGCGAGAACCAGTTGTTCCGGTAGAGCTCTCGCGAAGCAACCGTCTCGATCGAGTCCACGAGGCCAGTATCCTCACCAACGTGCTGCTGTCCTCCTTGAACCCCGCGACAGTGGCGGCCGGCGCCGACATCGGCGACGCGGTGCGCATCGACGGAGCCGTGCTGAGCCGCAGCGATCTGGTCGGCGCCGCAACCTCGGTGGCCGAGCGGGTGGCGGGCGCCCAGCGCGTCGCGGTGCTCGCAACCCCGACTGCGACGACCGTGCTCGCCGTGACGGGCTGCCTGATCGCCGGCGTCCCAGTTGTCCCGGTGCCCGCCGATGTGGGTGCCGCCGAACGCGGACACATCCTCACCGACTCCGGCGCGCAGGCCTGGTTGGGGGAGAAACCGTCTGACACCGGCGGTCTGTCACACGTTCCCGTGCGGGTGCACGCGCGCTCGTGGCACCGCTACGCCGAGCCGCACCCCGACGCGACGGCGCTGATCATCTACACCTCCGGGACGACGGGTCCCCCCAAGGGCGTGGTCTTGAGCCGGCGCGCCGTCGCCGCGGACATCGACGCGCTGGCGAACGCGTGGCAGTGGACGCCCGAAGACACCCTGGTCCACGGTCTGCCGCTCTACCACGTGCACGGACTGGTGCTGGGGCTGCTCGGGTCGCTGCGCATCGGAAATCGGTTCGTGCACACGGGAAAGCCGAAACCCGACGCGTACGCCGCCGCCGGCGGGTCGTTGTACTTCGGGGTTCCGACCGTGTGGTCCCGGGTGGTCGAGGACGACGCGGCGGCGTCGGCGCTTGCCTCCGCACGCCTGCTGGTGTCGGGAAGCGCGCCGCTGCCGGTGCCCGTGTTCGAGCGGCTGGCCGAACTGACCGGCCACGCGCCCATCGAACGCTACGGGTCGACGGAGTCGTTGATCACCATCAGCACGCGCGCCGACGGGGAGCGTCGTGCGGGGTGGGTGGGGTTGCCGCTGACCGGAACCGAAACACGGTTGCTCGACGAGTCCGGCTCCGAAGTGGCGCACGACGGTGAAACCATTGGGCAGCTTCAGCTTCGGGGTCCGACGTTGTTCGATGAGTACCTCAATCGTCCCGATGCGACCGCTGAGGTGCTCGATGCCGATGGCTGGTACCGCACTGGTGATGTCGCGGTCATCGATCCCGGCGGCATGCACCGGATCGTCGGCCGTGAGTCGGTCGACCTGATCAAGACCGGTGGGTTTCGGGTCGGCGCCGGCGAGATCGAGACCGCACTTCTGGGGTATCCCGGTGTGACGGAGGCGGCGGTGGTGGGTGTGCCGGACGACGACCTCGGCCAGCGCATCGTCGCGTTCATCGTGGGCGACGCCGATCCGCAGGCGTTGATCGAACTATGTCGCCCAAGAGCTTTCGGTGCACAAACGACCCAGGGAGGTGCGGGTGGTGGACGGCCTGCCGCGCAATGCCATGGGCAAGGTGCTCAAGAAGGAGTTGGCGCGGTGGCACTGAAGTTCGACGAGATCTGCATCGACGCGCGCGACGCCACCGCCTTGGGTGGCTGGTGGTCAGAGGTGCTGGGCTGGCCGCACGACGTGGACGATGACGGCGATGTCGTGCTGCACGCACCACCGGGTGCGGGCGTGAACTGGATATTCATCGCGGTTCCCGACGAGAAAGTGGTCAAGAACCGCATTCATCTCGATTTCCGGCCCGACGACCAGCAGGCCGAGGTGGACCGAGTCCTGGCCCTGGGTGCCCGTCGAGCCGATATCGGGCAGCGCGGCGACGAGAGTTGGGTTGTGCTGGCCGATCCGGAGGGCAACGAATTTTGCATTCTCGCCGCGGCAGATTGACCTTGCGCGCTCTTGCGGCCGCGCTCGCATTCACTCTTGCGGTCGGTGGTTCGCCTGTTTCGTCGGCGCAACCCACGGATATCCCCCAGCCCGATATCGGTCCGGCAGCCGCGGACACCGTGGGTGGCTGGCTCCCCGACGGTGTCACACTGTCGCCGTTCGATGTTGCCAATCCGATTGTCGGATGGCTGGACCCGGCATTGCGCACCGCGATCCAGAACGCCTCGAAAAGTGCCGAAGCCGAGGGCATCGACATCCGGATCAACTCCGGTTGGCGGTCGAAAGGCTTTCAGCAGAGATTGTTCGACGACGCTGTGCGCACCTTTGGGAGTGTGGAGGCGGCGCGGACGTTCGTCGCATCACCGGACGCCTCGAAGCACGTGCAGGGCAGGGCGGTGGACATCGCACCCGCCGAGGCAGACAAGTGGCTGATCGCCAACGGGCGACAGTTTGGGCTCTGCCAGATCTATGCGAATGAAATCTGGCATTTCGAGCTGGCAACCGACAATCGAGGGCAATGCCCGCCGTTGAAGCCGAACGCCGCCGGCTAGGTCGGCCCACTCGGCGTGGACGGATGCCAACTAGTTGGCGTGCAGGGCCTCGTTGAGCGTGATTCCGGAGCCATCACGTTTGACGACCTCGACGGCGCCGGTCACCGAATTGCGCCGGAACAGAAGATTGTTCGCACCTGAGAGCTCGCGAGCCTTGACCGTCTGGCCGTCGGTGGTCTGCACCTTGGTTCCCGCGGTGACATAGAGACCGGCCTCGATCACGCAGTCGTCACCGAGTGAGATGCCCAGCCCGGCGTTCGCGCCGAGCAGGCAGCGCTTGCCCACCGAGATGACCTGGGTGCCGCCACCGGACAGGGTCCCCATGATCGATGCGCCACCGCCAACGTCGGATCCGTCGTCGACGACGACGCCCGCCGAGATGCGGCCCTCGACCATCGAGCTGCCCAGCGTTCCCGCGTTGAAGTTGACGAAGCCCTCATGCATCACGGTCGTACCCGAGGCGAGGTGCGCACCCAGGCGTACGCGGTCGGCGTCGGCGACGCGGACCCCCGACGGCAGGACGTAGTCCACCATGCGCGGGAACTTGTCGACGCCGTACACCGTCACCGGTCCGCGCCTGCGCAGCCGGGCGCGCACGATTTCGAAGTCCTCGACCGCGCACGGACCGTGGTTGGTCCACACCACATTGGCCAGCACGCCGAAGAAGCCGTCGGCGTTCAGTCCGTGCGGCGCCACCAGCCGATGCGACAGCAGGTGCAGCCGCAGGTAGGCGTCGTAGGCGTCGATGGCTTTGTCGTCCAGCGACGAGATCACCGTGCGCACAGCGACCGTCTCGACGCCGCGGGCCTCGTCGGGCCCGGTCAGTACCCCCAGTTCCTCGGGGATCTCGGCGACAGACAGCCGGACGGTGCCCGACGCCCCTTCGGCGCCCAACTCCGGCGCCGGGAACCACGTGTCGAGAACGGACCCGTCGGCCGCGATCGTCGCCAGGCCGATACCTGCAGCAGAAGTCACGCCGCCAAGACTAACGTCAGGCGTGTGGCCCTCGATCTGCACGGCGACCCGATCGCCCTGACCGCGGCGTTGGTGGATATCCCCAGCGAGTCGCGCAGCGAGCGACGCATCGCCGACGAGATCGAAGCCGCGCTCCGTGATCAGACCACCGGATTCGAGATCGTGCGCAACGCCGACGCCGTCCTCGCGCGCACCAACCTCGGTCGTCCGTCGCGCGTGCTGCTCGCCGGCCACATCGACACGGTTCCTGTCGCCGACAATCTGCCCAGCCGCCTGGCCGACGGTCAACTACACGGCTGTGGCACGTCGGACATGAAATCGGGTGACGCGGTCTTCCTGCACCTGGCCGCGACGGTCAACGAACCGCGACACGACATCACGCTGGTGATGTACGACTGCGAGGAGATCGAGGCCGCCGCCAACGGTCTTGGCCGCATCGAACTCGAGCTGCCCGAATGGCTGCAGGCAGACGTCGCGATCCTCGGCGAACCGTCCGGCGGTTACATCGAGGCCGGCTGCCAGGGCACGCTTCGCGTCGTGGTCAGCGCCACGGGTACGCGTGCGCATTCGGCCCGATCCTGGTTGGGCGACAACGCAATCCACAAGCTCGGTGCTGTGTTGGACCGACTGTCGTCGTATCAGGCCCGCAGTGTCGACATCGACGGCTGCACGTACCGGGAGGGACTGTCGGCGGTGCGCATCGACGGCGGGATCGCCGGCAACGTAATTCCCGACGCCGCCGCGGTGACGGTGAATTTCCGTTTCGCGCCCGACCGCAGCGTCGCTGAGGCCACCGAGCATGTGCTACGAGGTGTTGGACGGGCTCGACGTCGACATTGCGTTGACCGACGCGGCCGGCGGCGCGCTGCCCGGCCTGACGGCGCCCGCCGCCGCGGCGCTCGTGGACGCCGCCGGGGGACAGGTGCGGGCGAAGTACGGCTGGACCGACGTCGCGCGGTTCGCGGCGCTTGGCATCCCGGCGGTGAACTACGGACCCGGCGACCCGAATCTGGCCCACCGCGCCGACGAGCGCGTCGACACCGCGGCGATCACCGCCGCGACCGACATGCTGCGGAGTTATTTAACCGGTTGACCCGTAGCCGTACCCTGAAAGCATGCGGTGAGACGACGACTCCGGTGCCCCCAAGTCGTTTCTGTCACGAGAGATCTCTCGCATGTCTCTCTGTCCATCCTGTTCGGCGTTGTCGTTCGCATTCGCCGACGGCACATCCCTGTTCACCGATTTGTCGTTCACGGTCGGCGACGGCCGCACCGGCCTGGTCGCGCCCAACGGCGCGGGTAAGAGCACGCTGCTGCAACTGATCGTCGGCGAGCGCAAGCCCACCGGCGGATCGATCAGCGTCGACGGCACCGTCGGCCTACCTGCCCCAGACGCTGCCCTTCGTCGCCGAGACAACCGTCGCCGACGTGCTCGGCGTCGCGCCGGTCATCGAGGCACTCGATGCGCTGGCCGCGCGGCGACGTCGGTGACGACGTGTTCACCGCGATCGGTGACGACTGGGATGTCGAGGAGCGCAGCCTCGCCCAACTGAGCAGGCTCGGCCTCGGCCACCTCGACCTCGAACGCCGCCTCGGGTCGCTGTCGGGCGGCGAGGTCGTCGCGCTTGGACTGGCCTCGCAGTTGCTTCGGCAGCCCGACGTGCTGCTGCTCGACGAGCCGACCAACAACCTCGACGTCGATGCGCGCCATGCGCTCTATGACGCGCTCGACGACTACACGGTTGTCTGCTGCGTGGTCAGTCACGACCGAGTACTGCTCGACCGGATGGACCGCATCGCCGAGCTGCACCGCGGCGAAATGCTTTTCTACGGCGGCAATTTCACGATGTACGAACAAGCGCTCGGCGACGCCCAACGGGTGGCCGAGAGCAACATCCGCAACGCGGAACAACAGCTCAAGCGCGAGAAGCGGGAAATGCAGCAGGCCCGTGAGCGTGCGGCACGACGATCCTCCACCGCGGCCCGCAATGTGAAGGATGCTGGGCTGCCGAAGATCATCGCGGGCGCGATGAAGCGCAGCGCGCAGGAGTCAGCGGGCCGAATCGACGGCGTCAATGCAGCACGCGTCGCCGACGCCCGGACCCGCCTTGACGAGGCGGAGCGCACCCTGCGGGACGAGGACGTGCTTGTGCTGGAGCTGCCCGGCACGAATGTGCCCGCGGGGCGGACGGTAGTGCATGTTGAAGGCCTGGCGGCCCGCCGCGGCGACCGGCTGTTGTTCGACAACGTCGATCTGTCGATCCGCGGTCCCGAACGCGTCGCGCTCACCGGAGCGAACGGCGCGGGCAAGTCGACGCTGTTGCGCATCATCGGCGGCGAGTTGGCACCCGACGCTGGAAACGTCCGCCGTGGCGACGGCAGGGTGGCCTATCTGTCCCAGCGACTCGATCTCCTCAGCCCCGAGCGCACGGTCGCGGAAAGCCTCGCAACGTACGCGCCGAGCCTGTCGAGAACCCGGCGTATGCATCTGCTGGCGCGGTTCCTGTTTCGCGGCGACCGCGTCCACCTGCCGGTTGCGGCGCTGTCCGGGGGTGAGCGGCTGCGCGTGACGCTGGCGTGCGTGCTCTACGCCGAACCTGCGCCGCAACTCTTATTGCTCGACGAGCCGACCAACAACCTCGACCTGGTCAGTGTCGGGCAGCTGGAGGCGGCACTGAACGCCTACCGGGGAGCATTCGTGGTCGTCAGCCACGACGAGCGGTTCCTGGCGGAAATCGGCGTCCAGCGCACCCTGCGGCTATCGGCGGGCCACCTGGATTCCGTCTAGTCCGCGCTGATCGCCGATCTTGACCGGCGGATTTGGCGGACCGACAGCTACCGGAAGCACGGTAAATTTGGTCCCTATGGCGATCGAGCCCGATTCCAGCCCGTACGGGTCGCAGACGGTGAACGGCCCGGGCTGGCCGAACGTCGACGAGGAGGCGCTGGCAGCGGCGGCCACCCAGTACGAGGCGCTGGCGGCCAAGATCGGCGGCACAGTGGTCCCTCAACAGCAGGGACAGCTGATGAAGCTCACCGACGTGTGGGAGGGCACGGGATCGCTGGCCGCCGCGGGCGAGGCGACCACCATCATCGGCGGCCATGAGGCCAATGCCGCGCAGGCCGCCGCGATCGCGGCCAAGCTGCGCGCGATGGAAGCCACGGTCGTGAAGACGAAGCTGCTGGCCAACACCATCGCCCAGGAGACGCAGCACGAATGTGAAGCGATCGCCGCGATGCCTTTCCCCAACGCCGCGGAGCTGGCCCGGAGCCGGGTCATGATGGGCCTTTCGCAGAACATGGCCAACGTCACCGCCAACACCACCGAGCTGGCGAACACGCTGGGCGTGCCGCCGAGTCTGCCCCTTCCCGGCGCCCCGCAGGTGCCCGGTGCCAAACAGGCCGAGGACACGACCGAGGAAGCCGGCAAACAAGCCGGTCAGGGGTCCGATCAGGCGATGCAGATGCTGAGTCAACTGGGTTCGATGGCGGGCCAACTCCCGCAGATGCTGATGCAGATACCCCAGCAGATGACCCAGCCGCTGCAGCAGCTGTCTCAACCGCTGCAGCAGTTGACCTCGATGTTCGGCCAGGGAGGCAAGGCGGATTCGATGGGCGCGGCGGGCATGCCGTTCTCGGCCTTCTCGAACCATCCGCTCGCCGGCGGAGGCGGTGCGGGCGGCGGCGCCGGCATGGTGCGCGCGGCATCGCTGCCCGGTTCGGGAGGTGTGCCGTCACAGACCCCGCTGATGGCGAATCTGGTGGGGAGCAAGCCCGTGTCGACCGCGCCGGCGGAGGGCGCAACTGCCGGCAGTGGCGCGGCGGGCGGAGTGGCGCCGATGGCCGCCGCGGGCGCCGGCATGGGCGGTATGGGCGGTATGGGTCCGATGATGGGGGGTGCGCGCGGCCAGAGCGGCGGTACCACGGCGGGGCTGGCAGTACCCGCGCCGCTCGACCATGATCTCGACGAGGACGACGTGGACGATGACTGGTGACGGATAGGGGAGGGGACTGCGATGGGTAGCCCACTGAAGAAGCCCGAGGGCATCAGCTGGAACGCGGCAGCGGTCGAATTGCCGGAGATACCAATGCTTCCCGCGGGCCCGGACGCCATGAGCGCGACGATCTCGGCCGTGCTTCCCACGTTGGCCGCACAGCTGACCGCCAACGTCGCCGCATTGCAGGCCAAGGAGCACACGTACTCCGGAAAGCTGGGCGCCGCGCAGGCGGCCTACACGAACTCCGACGACTCGGGATCTCAGTCCGTGGGTCAGGTCGTCGGCATGCTGGGCAAGCTCGGCGAACAAGCGGGCCAGATGGGTCAGGCCGCGGGCGCACCCGCCCAGGCGGCCCAAGGAGGGTCGGGCATGTTCGGGTCGCTGATCGAGCAGGCGATGAAGGCGGCGCAGGGGGGTGGCGGCCAGCCGTCAGGGGCCACGCCGGCCGGTAGTGGCCCGGGCGGGACGGTGCCGGCCCCGCAGCAGCCGTCGCATGACCCGCTTGAAGAGCGGGTGGAGCGTCTCGAGCAGCGTGCCGAACAAGAAGATCGCCCGAACGAAGAGCAGCCGCCGCAGGGTCAGGAACGTGAGCCGTTACTGCGCGCCGATGAGCGCGACCTCGCCGCAGGGCCCGAGGGCACGACCTCCGGCGCGGGTCCGGTCCCCGTCGCACCGCCCGAGCAGCCGCCCCACGCGGGCGACGACGACCTCGGGCGCAGGCTATAGCGCGCTAATGTTCGGCGGCCTGCGCGGCCGCGTCCTCGGCGGCCCCGACCATGCCCATCGAGGTCAACCGCTCTGACACATCACGCAGTTCGGATGCGTCGCCGTCGACCAGCGCCCGAGCGTGCGCTTCCGCCACCTTGCCCAGGGCACATTCGACATCCTGACTGGCTCGCGCGATACCGTCGACCGCCCGAATGTCGCCAAGTCTCACCGCGTCGAGCAGGGCACGCAAGGCGACCGCGGCCTGTCCTCCGCGTTCGGCGCTGCGCGCCGCATCGCGCGCCGCGGCGATCGCGCCATGCTTGTCGCCCCGCGCGGACATCGTCCATGCGCGTGCCAATGCGAGTTCCGGCGCGAACAACATCGACTTCAATCCGTGCCGAGACTCAGCTCGCGCCAACGTCTTTCCCGCCTCTACCGTGGCGCCCTGTTGGCCCAGAGCTTGCGCAAGCAGCATCCACGCCAGCGGGCCCCATGAGTAGCCGGTGGGTGCCAACGCGTCGGCCGCCCTGCGCAACAACCGCACCGCCGAATCGAGTTCACCCTTCGCGATCAACACATCGGCCACCAACACCTCGCCAATGGCACGCCCAGGCTGCTGCAGCTGCGCGAAGTCGGTGAGTCGCTGGCCCAATTCCTGTGCCCTGTCCAGCTCGCCCGCCATCAACAGTGCTGTCGTCTGGCCGAATCCGCTGGTGAACCGCAGCAGCCCCGGATGTCCCGCAACGATCGCTCGTTCCGCGAATGCGTCGACCTCGGCGAAGCGTCCCATCCGCGCCGAACTCAATGCCGCGGCGGCCGCCGCCCACCCGATGGCGGTGTCGTCGGCCGACGGTGAGGCCAGCACCTCGTTGGCGATGTCAAGTGCGCGGCCCGGACCGCCCGCGTTCATGGCGAACGTGGCTGACAACGCGTCGAGGGTGGTTTGCGCGGCCGACGAGGACACCTTGTTCCGCGTCGCCTTCAGGAACGCTGTCGCCCGCTCGGGCTCGGACAACATCCAGAATTGATTGGCCGCCAACGGCAACGCCCACGCCATCAACTCGGCTTCCGAAAGTGTGGACGGATCCACCTGAGCCAGAACAGAATCGGCGTCGCGGCCACGGCCCTGCCATGCCAGCGCGTAGGCGAGGGTGATTCGTGCCGGCAGGCCCGCTTCGCGCTCCACCGCAGCCCGGCCGAGCCGCTCGGACAGCACCAGGTCGCCGAGGCGAAGGGCCTCCCCGGCAGCGGTCACGATCTCCGCGGTCGGCTGGGCGCGCTCGCTGTCCAGCGCCAGCACGGCCAGCTCGGAGCATGGCCACCACATCGTGGGACGGCGCCGCGCCGAGTCGTTCGACCAAGTCCGTTCGCAGGCGGCGTAATTCCGGCTCGCCCAACCCGTCGCGCACAGCGTCGACGAACAGCGGGTGAAAGGGGCGGACGAGGTCGTCGTCGACGGTGATCGCTTCTGCGGACTCCGCCTCGGCGACGGCCTCGGTTCCGACCAGATCGGACAGTTCTTGCAGCGGCAACGGGTCGTCGACAGCCAGGTACTCCAGCACACGGTGCGCCGAGGCGGGCAACGTCGCGACGTACTCGTCGACCATGGCGGTCAGCCGGCTGTCGCTGTCGCCGGGGGGATCGAGGTCGATCCGGTCGAGCAGGTCGTCATCCCAGAGCGCCGAGATCTCCTCGGCGACAGCGCCGTTGGTTGCGACCGTGACGATCAGGGAGACGGCGCCGCTCACCGCCAACTGGTAGACCAGGGCCGCGGACAACTTGTCCAGCAAGTGCGCATCGTCGACCACGAGCAGGCGTCCGTCGCCGAGTGTCGCGCGTGCGGTGCGCAGCACCTCGGCGGTCTTGCCGGTGTCGGGCACGTCGATCAGGTGGTGGAACGCGGCGAACGGAATCGCGGCCGACGGCGTCGTGGCAGTGACCCAATCCACGCGGTCGAACCGTGCGCCCAGACGTTCGACCGCGGCGCGCGCCATGGTGGTCTTGCCGACTCCCGCGGGGCCGATGATCACTGTCCCGGCCCGCGTACCCCAGCCGGCTTCCAGCGCTTCCAGTGCTGGTTCAAGCGGTACGGTCACCCACGCAACTGGCACGGCCGGAGTCTATGGCTAGGTTGTGCTCGTGTCCGCGAAAAGCTCCGTCGACCCCGACCGCGAATGGGCGGTGTGCGTCTACTGTGCGTCGGGGCCGACGCATCCCGATCTGCTGGCGCTGGCCGAGCGGGTCGGCTCCGCGATCGCGGAGCGCGGCTGGACGCTGGTGTCCGGCGGCGGGAACGTCTCGGCGATGGGTGCGCTGGCCAGCGCGGCGAGGAAGCGCGGCGGTCACACCGTCGGCGTGATCCCCAAGGCACTCCTGCACCGCGAGGTGGCCGACGTCGACGCCGATGAGCTCGTCGTCACCGACACGATGCGTGAACGCAAACAGGTGATGGAGGATCGCGCCGACGCGTTCATCGCGTTGCCCGGCGGCATCGGCACGCTGGAGGAGTTCTTCGAAGCGTGGACCGCCGGTTACCTGGGTATGCACGCCAAGCCGGTGGTGATGCTCGACCCGTTCGGGCATTACGCCGGTTTGCTCACTTGGCTGCGGGGGTTGATCGACAGTGGCTATGTCACTCAGGGTGCGCTGGACCGATTGGTGGTCCTGGACGACGTCGACGCCGCTCTGGGTGCCTGCGAACCGTGCGGGTGATCGCGGTCACCCACGCCGATAGGGTGTGTTCTGCAAACGAACATCGGAGGGACCGACCGCATGACCGACACGAAATCCGGCGTTAGGAGCAGCGTCGGACTGCTCGACATCGCCAGCCGTCTACCGGGCCTGCTGATGGATGCTCCGGTGATGCTGCGCGGCGCGCTGACGGGTTTCATGGCGCGACCCACGGCCAAGACGTCGATCGGCAAGGTCTTCCAGGATCGTGCCGCGCGCTACGGCGATCGGGTGTTTGTGCGGTTCGAGGATCAAGAGCTGACCTATCGCGAAGCCAACGAGACGGCAAATCGCTACGCCGCCGTGCTTGCGGCGCGCGGCGTCGGGCACGGCGACGTCGTCGGCATCATGCTGCGCAACTCACCGCGGGCGGTGTTGCTCATGCTCGCCGTGGTCAAGTGCGGCGCCATCGCGGGAATGCTCAACTATCACCAGCGCGGCGATGTCCTGGCGCACAGCATCGGACTGCTGGATGCCAAGGCGATCGTCGCCGAAACCGATCTGATCGAGCCGATCACCGAGAGCGGCGCGGACACCACCGGGCTGATGACGCTCGAGGAGTTGGACCGCGTCGCTGCCACCGCCCCCATCCAGGACCCCGCGACGACGGCGGCGGTGCTCGCCAAGGACAAGGCGTTCTATATCTTCACCTCGGGTACGACGGGGATGCCCAAGGCCAGCGTGATGACGCACTACCGGTGGCTGCGCGCGCTCGCCGGCTTCGGTGGTTTGGGCCTGCGGCTACACAGCGCCGACGTGTTGTACTGCTGCCTGCCGCTGTACCACAACAACGCGCTGACGGTCGCGGTCGGCTCGACGGTCAACGCCGGGGCGACCCTGGCGCTCGGCAAATCGTTCTCCGCGTCCAAGTTCTGGGACGACGTGATCCGCTACCAGGCGACGGCGTTCGTCTACATCGGCGAGATCTGTGGCTATCTGCTCAATCAGCCGCCCAAGCACATCGACCGCAAGCACAAGGTCCGGGTCATCATCGGCAACGGCCTGCGGCCCGCGATCTGGGACGACTTCACCAAGCGGTTCGGCATCGGACGGGTGTGCGAGTTCTACGGCGCCAGCGAGGGCAACACCGCCTTCGTCAACGTGCTCAACATCGACAAGTCGACCGGGATCTGCCCGACGCCGGTGGCGTTCGTGGAGTACGACGCCGAGACCGGGGATCCGGTGCGCGACGACAACGGCCGCGTCCGCAAGGTCAAGACCGGAGAGCCCGGTCTGCTGCTGTCGAAGGTGAGCAGCTTCCAGCCGTTCGACGGCTACACCGACGAGAAGGCCAGCGAAAAGAAGCTCGTCCGCGACGCGTTCAAGGAAGGCGACGTCTGGTTCAACACCGGCGACCTGATGCGGTCGCAGGGATTCGGGCACGCGGCGTTCACCGACCGGCTCGGCGACACCTTCCGGTGGAAGGGTGAGAACGTGGCGACCACCGAGGTCGAGGCGGCGGTGTCGAGGGATCCTCAGGTCGAGGAGGCCACCGTGTTCGGCGTCGAAGTCGACGGTGCGGGTGGTCGCGCCGGCATGGTGGCGATCCAGCTCAAGGACGGCGAGGAGTTCGACGGCAAGGCACTGGCGAAAGCGGCCTACGACCGCCTGCCCGGCTACGCGGTGCCGTTGTTCGTCCGGGTGGTGTCCGAACTCGCCCATACGTCGACGTTCAAGAGCCAGAAGGTCGACCTGCGCAAACAGGGCTACGGCGGCACCTCGGGCGACGGCGACGACGAGGCAGAGAAGATCGAGGACCCGATCTTCGTCCTGTCCGGTCGCGATGAGGGCTACGTCGAGTTCTACGACGAGTACCCCGAAGAGGTCGCCGCGGGCAAGAAGCCCAGAAACTAGCGACTTCGGCGTGCCTGGTCACGCTGAGAGTGATGGAACACGCCGAAATCGCACGCGCCCGTAGCCTGGAGGGCGTGCAGTCGACGTTTCTGGGTCGCCCGGTGGCCGGCGACCGCGCGCTCATCATGGCGATCGTCAACCGCACCCCGGATTCGTTCTACGACCGCGGCGCCACCTTCACCGATGAGGCCGCGAAGAAGGCCGCCCATCGCGTGGTCGAAGACGGTGCCGACATTGTCGACGTGGGCGGAGTCAAGGCGGGACCCGGCAGGTCGGTCGACGTCGACGAGGAGATCACCCGGGTCGTGCCGTTCATCGAATGGCTCCGCGACGCCTATCCCGACCAGCTGATCAGCGTGGACACCTGGCGCGCGACGGTCGCCAAACAAGCCTGCGCTGCCGGCGCGGATCTGATCAACGACACCTGGGGTGGCCATGACCCCGCGCTGCCGGAGGTCGCCGCGGAGTTCGGGGCCGGGCTCGTCTGCTCGCATACCGGCGGCGCTATGCCCCGCACCCGGCCGTTTCGGGTCAATTACGGCATCTCGGAGCGCGGCGTTGTCGACGACGTGATCGCCGAGGTGACGGCCGCGGCGCAGCGCGCGGTCGCCGCCGGAGTGGCGCGAAGTGCGGTGTTGATCGATCCGACCCACGATTTCGGCAAAAACACTTATCACGGTCTTAGTTTGTTGCGCCATGTAAAAGACCTTGTAAAAACTGGATGGCCGGTCCTGATGGCACTCAGCAACAAGGATTTCGTCGGGGAAACTCTGGGTGTGGACCTGACTGAACGCTTGGAAGGCACGTTGGCGGCGACCGCACTGGCCGCCGCCGATGGCGCCGCCATGTTCCGAGTGCATGAGGTGGGGCCCACACGACGCGTACTCGAAATGGTCGCGTCGATACAGGGGACGCGTCCACCGACGCGCACAGTGAGGGGACTGGCATGACTGTGCTAACAGAACAGCCAACAGAGCTGGCCGCCGCGGATATCGCGAAACATCCCTGGCTGGCCGACAACAGCTGGAGCCGGCCCATGTGGACGATCGCCGAACTCGAGGCCGCCAAGGCCGGCCGCACCATCTCGGTGGTGCTGCCCGCCCTCAACGAGGAGGAGACGGTCGCCAGCGTCATCGATACCATCTCACCGCTGCTCGGTGGTCTGGTCGACGAGCTGATCGTGCTGGATTCCGGCTCTACCGACGACACCGAGATCCGCGCACTCGCCGCAGGCGCCAGGGTGATCAGCCGCGAGGTCGCCCTGCCCGAAGTCGCACCGCAGCCCGGCAAGGGTGAGGTTCTGTGGCGGTCGCTGGCCGCGACGACGGGCGACATCGTCGTCTTCGTCGACTCCGACCTGATCGATCCCGACCCCATGTTCGTGCCCAGGCTGGTGGGTCCGCTGCTGACCGCCGAGGGTGTGCATCTCGTCAAGGGCTTTTACCGGCGACCGTTGAAGGTCAGCGGCAGCGAGGACGCCAACGGCGGGGGCCGCGTCACCGAGCTGGTCGCCAGGCCTCTGCTCGCCGCGCTGCGGCCCGAGTTGACCTGTCTGCTGCAACCCCTTGGCGGCGAGTACGCGGGCACTCGCGAACTGCTCACCTCGGTGCCGTTCGCACCGGGTTACGGCGTGGAGATCGGTCTGCTCGTCGATACCTACGACCGCCTCGGTCTGGAGGCGATCGCCCAGGTCAACCTCGGCGTGCGGGAGCACCGAAACCGGCCGCTGACCGAACTCGCGGCGATGAGCCGGCAAGTCATCGCGACCCTGTTTTCACGATGCGGAGTGCCGGACTCCGGCGTGGGCCTCACACAGTTCTTTGCCGACGGGGACGGTTTCACACCGCGCACGTCGGAGGTATCGCTGGTCGACCGCCCGCCCATGAAGAGCGTGCGGCCTCGCGCCTAGTGGCACGTCGGCGCGCGGGTGTCTGTGCTTGTCCGGGGCATCAGGCAGTATCGAGGGCGTGACCCTGGTTCTTCTCTATCTGGTCGTGCTGGTCCTGATCGCCACCGTGCTGTTCGCGCTCGGCAGCGTGCTTTTCGGACGCGGCGAGGCGCTGCCGCCGCTGCCGCGCGATACGACCGCCACCGTGTTGCCCGCCTCCGGCGTCACCGGCGCCGACGTGGACGCGGTCAAGTTCAGCCAGACGTTGCGCGGCTACAAGACCAGCGAAGTGGACTGGGTGCTCGACAGGCTGAGTCAGGAGCTCGATCTAGTGCGCGGACAACTGGCCGCGGTGCGCGCGGCGCACGGGTTGGTTGGCGACGACGGGCACCCGCACCGCATCCAAGGTGGCGCGCACGCGCTGACGTCGTCGGAGGAAGAGGGCGACACGTGACCGTCGGCGACGACCGCGTCCGCTGCGCTTGGATCGACGAATCACGCTTGTCGCCTGATGATTTCGCCCTCTATCGGGACTACCACGATACCGAGTGGGGTCAGCCGCTTCGGGACTCGGCGGCATTGTTTGAGCGAGTCACTCTGGAGGCGTTCCAGAGTGGGCTGTCCTGGCTGATCATCCTGCGAAAGCGGGAGAACTTCCGCCGCGCCTTTCACCGTTTCGACGTCGAGCGCGTCGCAGACTATCGCGATCGGGACGTCACGAGGTTGATGGAGGACGCGGGCATCGTGCGCAACCGCGCGAAGATCGAGGCCACCATCGCCAACGCCCGCGCGGTGGCCGAGCTGGATGTGGACCTCGCGGAGTTGCTGTGGTCCTTCGCGCCGCCGCCGAGGCCGCGGCCGGCCCGCATCGCAGACGTCCCCGCGGTCACCCCGGAATCGACCGCCATGGCCAAGGAATTGAAGCGCCGGGGCTTTCGATTCGTCGGGCCGACGACCGCTTACGCCTTGATGCAGGCGACCGGCATGGTCGACGACCACACCGCAGACTGCTGGGTGCCAGCGACAATCCAGTAACCCGTCAGCGGACCGTCAGAGCGGTCATCGCCGGGTCTTTGCACACTCGACGCCGCGGATAGGGAACAATAGAGGGGATTCGTTAGGCCCACCGTGCGGGCTGGCTCATGTGGAGGGAGCACTCGATGGCGGCGATGAAGCCCCGGACCGGCGACGGTCCACTGGAAGCAACAAAGGAGGGGCGAGGCATCGTGATGCGGGTACCGCTTGAGGGCGGCGGACGTTTGGTCGTCGAACTCACGCCCGATGAGGCGGCGGCACTCGGCGACGAGCTAAAGGGCGTCACCAGCTAGTTCCACGCGTGCGCGCGAGGATTCACACCTAGGAAGCCAGGAAGTCCGGGAACCTAGGACGCGACTTTCCGATAGATCTCCAGGGTCTGCTCGGCGATGTGCGCCCACGAGAACTCCTCGATACAGCGCTGTCGGCCCGCCTGACCGTATTGCCAGGCGACCTCCGGGTCGGCCACTACCGCATTGACCGCGCCGGCCAACCGCGCCTCATACTCCGTACGGTCGTTCGCCTCGTAGTGCACGAGCACGCCGGTATGGCCATTGTCCACCACCTCGGGGATGCCGCCCACGTCTGAGGCCACTACCGCCGTCGCGCATGCCATCGCCTCCAGGTTGACGATTCCGAGAGGTTCGTACACCGACGGGCAAACGAAAACTGTTGCAGCCGAGAGTATTTCGCGAATCTTTGAGATCGGCAACATCTCACGTACCCAGTGCACGCCCGTGCGGGTGCGCGCCAGATCCTGAACGGCCTCAGTCACCTCCGCCGCGATTTCAGGGGTGTCCGGCGCCCCAGCGCAGAGCACCAGCTGAATCTCCGGTGCGAATTGGTGCGCGGCCGCGATCAGGTGGGGAACGCCCTTCTGGCGGGTGATCCGCCCGACGAACGCGACGATCGGTCGGGTCATGTCGACGCCGAGTTCGGCGAGCACAGACTCGCCCGGCTGTGCTTCGGCCGGATACCAGACGTCGGTGTCGATTCCGTTGCGCACCACATGTACCCGGTTCGGATCCAGCGCCGGATACGTGCTCAACACGTCGTCGCGCATGCCCGAACTGACCGCGATCACCGCGTCGGCCGCTTCCACCGCGGTCTTCTCCACCCAGGACGACACCCGGTAGCCACCTCCGAGCTGTTCGGCTTTCCACGGCCGCATCGGCTCTAGCGAGTGGGCCGTCAGTACGTGCGGAATGCCGTACAGCAGCGCGGAGAGGTGGCCCGCGAGCCCGGTGTACCACGTGTGCGAATGCACCACGGTCGCCTGCCCCGACGTGTTGACCATGTTCAGGTCGGCCGACAACGTCGCCAAGGCGGGGTTGGCGCCCAGCAACACTGGGTCGGGCTGCGTCACGATCGCACCCGCGCGCGGCGCGCCCATGCAGTGCACGTCGACCTCACACAGATGGCGCAGCTGCGCGACGAGTTCGGAGACGTGTACGCCCGCCCCGCCGTAAACCTCGGGTGGATACTCCCGAGTCATCATCGCCACCCGCATAGTGACGACGGTATCCGAAAATGAGAGCCGCATCTCGTGACCGCAGCCTTGTTTCAGATGCGAATTGGTGTCAATAACCTTGACAGACGGCTGCGAATGGCTAGCCGCTGTCCCCTGGTGCGGATAGGTTTGGATCATGCGGGAACTGCCACACGTGCTGGGCATCGTCCTGGCTGGCGGCGAGGGCAAGCGGCTGTACCCATTGACGGCCGATCGGGCCAAACCGGCCGTGCCCTTCGGCGGCGCCTACCGGTTGATCGACTTCGTGCTTTCGAATCTGGTCAATGCCCGATACCTCCGAATCTGCGTGCTCACGCAGTACAAGTCGCATTCGCTGGACCGCCACATATCGCGAAACTGGAGGCTGTCCGGGCTTGCCGGCGAGTACGTCACGCCGGTTCCGGCCCAGCAGCGGCTCGGCCCGCGCTGGTACACGGGTTCCGCCGACGCCATCTACCAGTCGCTGAACCTGATCTACGACGAAGACCCCGACTACATCATCATTTTTGGGGCCGACCACGTTTATCGCATGGATCCCGAGCAGATGCTCACCTTCCACATCGAGAGCGGCGCGGGCGGGACCGTCGCGGGTATCCGCGTGCCGCGTGCCGAAGCCACCGCGTTCGGCTGCATCGACGCCGACGAGTCCGGCCGCATCAAGGGATTCATCGAAAAGCCCGCCGACCCGCCGGGCACGCCCGACGATCCCGAGCAGACGTTCGTGTCGATGGGTAACTACATCTTCACCACCAAAGTGCTCATCGATGCCATCCGGGCGGATGCCGACGACGACCACTCAGACCATGACATGGGTGGCGACATCATCCCGCGCCTGGTCAACGATGGCATGGCTGCGGTCTACGACTTCAACAACAACGAGGTGCCGGGCGCCACCGAACGCGATCACGGCTACTGGCGCGACGTCGGGACCCTCGACGCGTTCTACGACGCGCACATGGACCTGGTGTCGGTGCACCCGGTGTTCAACCTCTACAACAAGCGCTGGCCGATCCGCGGTGAGATGGAGATGCTGGCGCCCGCGAAGTTCGTCAACGGCGGCTCAGCGCAGGAATCGGTGGTCGGCGCGGGCAGCATCGTTTCGGCTGCCTCTGTGCGCAATTCGGTGCTGTCGTCCAATGTCGTGGTCGACGACGGTGCGATCGTGGAAGGCAGCGTGATCATGCCCGGCACCCGGATCGGCCGGGGTGCGGTCGTACGTCACGCGATCCTCGACAAGAACGTCGTCGTCGGGCCAGGCGAGATGGTGGGCGTGGACCTGGAAAAGGACCGCGAACGCTTCGCGATCAGCGCCGGCGGCGTCGTAGCGGTCGGCAAGGGCGTCTGGATCTAGGCGGGGCTCCGGCGCCGTCGGCGCACGATCCGCACTGCCGCCCAGAACAACGCGGCCAGAGCGACCATCACCAGCACCGGAACCACCAAGGCCACGAACACCAGGCTCACGCTGATTCCGTCCTCGACAGTGCTCAACACCGGCGCAGCCATCCCCGCGGTGGCGACATTGGCGGCGGGTCGCACCGCTGATTTCGTCAACGACACCGCGAGCGCGACGACGACGCCGATGACGACGGGTATCCACTGTCCGGACTGCGCGAAGGCGCCGGGGTCAGCGACGGCGTTGGTCTGCGCTGCGGAACCCGACCCGAATACGATTCCCCCGGCTGTGGGCCGGACAAAGGTTTGGACTGCGTCGTTGACACTGTCCAAGGCGGGGACCTTGTCGGCGACGATCTCGACGACGAGCAACGCGGCGACGATCGCCATCACCCATCCGTTCTCGAGCCAGGTCCATCCAGCGGGCAGCGTGACCAGGTCGGTGAACCGTGACAGCAGTCCGAGCGCCAGCAGCGGAATGTATGCGTTGAGGCCCGCCGCTGTGGCCAGCCCGAGACCAGTCAGCAGTTCCATTTGACGATTATGGGCGCGCGGGGGGCTCGACGAGCGGTTGGTCGGTGGGCCGCACTAGCATCGAAAACATGTTCGAATCAACCGTGACTTCCGACCCGATCGCCAAAGAGGCGCACCTGGTCGAACGCATTGCGGTCTTGGAACGCAGCAAGTCCGCCGCGGCCGCCGAGCAGGCCAGGCTCACAGCCGATCTGGACGCGGTGCGCCGTGCTCGCGAGGCCGCCGAGGGGGTTCCCGCGGCTAAACGCGGCCGCGGCCTGGCCGCCGAAATCGCGCTGGCTCGCCATGACTCCCCCAACCGCGGTGGGCGCCACCTCGGCTTCGCTCGTGCACTCGTCCACGAGATGCCCTGCACACTGGCGGCGTTGGAGACCGGCGCGTTATCCGAATGGCGCGCCACTCTCATCGTCCGCGAGTCGGCCTGCTTGTCCATCGAGCACCGCCGTGCGTTGGATGCCAGAATGTGCGGCGATCAGTCCGCATTGGCGGGGCTCGGGGACAAGCGGATTGAGGCAGACGCCAAGGCCATCGCCTACGAACTCGACCCGCGGGCTGTCGTTGACAGGGCGGTCCGCGCCGAATCTGAGCGTACGGTCACCGTCCGACCCGCTCCGGACACGATGACTTATGTGACGGCTTTACTGCCGATGCCCCAAGGCGTATCCGTCTACGCCGCCTTAAAGCGCGCCGCAGACACCAGTTTCGACGACCGCAGCCGCGGCCAGGTGATGGCTGACGCCCTTGTCGAGCGCGTGACCGGTCAGCCCGCCGAAGTCCCGGTGCCTGTCGCAGTCAACCTCGTCTTGACCGATGCGACCCTGTTCGGCGGCGGCGCCACGCCGGCCCACGTCCCCGGATACGGACCGGTGCCCGCGGCCATCGCGTGCCGCCTGGCCGGCGACGCCGTCGTCGACGAACACTCCAAAGCCACCCTGCGCCGGCTCTATCGCCACCCCGACTCGGGAGCGCTGGTCGCCATGGAGTCCCGATCGCGACTCTTTCCAAAGGGTCTCGCGCAATTCATCGCGATTAGGGATGACACCTGTCGGACTCCGTATTGCGACGCGCCGATCCGGCATATCGACCACGCGGCCCCACATAGGCGCGGTGGCCCCACCGCGGTCGACAACGGTCTCGGCACGTGTGAGGCCTGTAACTATGCCAAGGAAGCGCCGGGCTGGCGTGTCCATACCTTCGACACCGAAGGCCAACGCCACACTGCCGAATACGTCACGCCCACCGGGGCCCGTCACGAATCACACGCGCCGCCGTTGCTCAACGACGTCGTCGTGTTCAAGCCAGGCGCGACCGAGGCGCTGCTCGCCCAACATCTCGCTGGATTGACTGCCGCCTGACAATCCGCACGTCAGTCGGGGGCCCGGCTCACCAGACGTAGGGCACCAGTCGATATCGCACTGTGTCGGTGTACTCGTCGAATCCCGCCAGCTCCTGACGCAACGCCATTTCCTCGTCGGTGATGCGGGCTACGAAGACGACGACAGTGGGGATCATCAAGAGAAAACCCCAATACGCCGGCTGATCGGCCTCGACGGTGATGGTCGCCGCCGACCGTGGACATCAGCAGTTGAGCAACGACTTTCACGAAGCCCTCCGGCTCACAGGGCGTCGCGTCGACGGTAGATCGCCCCGGCGATCATGATCAGTGCCGCTGCCACGACGGCCATGACTGTCAGCGCCACGACCGGGTAGTTCGACGGTGCCGTCGTCTGGCCGACGGGCGACAGGTCGATCAACCACCTCGGCAGCCGGAGCAGTGCGCCGAGATACAGCGCCACGACGACGAATGTGACTGCGAGCCAGCCGATCCAGGCTCGGCGCACCGCGACCCCGACCGCGGCGAGCCCCGCCAGCACCGCCATCGCAGGAACGTACGCCAACCCGGCCAGTGTGAGCCGCGCAATGGTCTGCGGTTCGCCGAGCGTGACGCCCGCACCCAAGCCGTTGCCGAAACCCGCGAAGAACATCAGCACCGTGGAACCGATCAGCGCGGAGGCGACCGCGGTGAACAGCCAGCGCCACCGCGACACCGCGCCCGCGAGCACGGCCTCGCCGAGGCCCTTCTCCTCGTCGCCGAGCACCCGCAGCACCGCGCCGACGACGTATGCGGTCGTCGCGGCCGCGAGAAACTGCGTCATCGTCGTGTACACACCGTCATTGCCCGTCGCGATCAGCTCGCTGCAGCAGTTCGTTGCCCTTCGCGGCGTCCAGCAACGACTTCGTCATCGACCCAAGAGCCAATCCGCCCAGGAACAATCCGACTGCCCAGCCGATCGTCTGGCCGCGCTGAAGCCTCAGGTGCATGCCGAGCACCGACTTGACGTCGTGTGCGCCGGGGTGCTCGCCCGTCGAGGGGATGTTGCCGTCGTCGTACTGGCGCCTGCTCTCCAGCGCGGCGGCCAATGCGATGAGTGCGGTCGCGAGAACGAGGATTAGCGCCAATGGCCACCACCGCATGTCCACGAACGCGCGCATCTGCTGAGCCCATGCGATCGGCGAGAACCAACTCAACGCACTGCCCGAGTTGTTGATGACGTCGCCGATCCCGCGGACGAAGGCGGCCACCGCCAAGGCGGCCATCGCCGCGCCGGTGGCGGCGCGCGCCTGACGCCACAGTTGCGCCGTGACGGCTGCGACTGCGCCGAACACCATCGCGACCGAGGTGATGCCTAAACACATCGCCGCCGTGTCGACCACGCCGAATCCGCTGGAGACCATCGCCAGCGTCATCGTCACCGCCAGGGCGGCATTCACGCCGCCGACGAGCATCAGAGCCGCGCACGTTCGCGCATACCTGCCGACGACTGACGACATCACCAGTTCTGCTGCACCGCTTTCCTCTTCGGCGCGGGTGTGCCGGATTACAGTGAGAATCGACAGGATGGATGTGGCGACGATCATCGTCAGCATCAGCTCGTTGGCCATCATGGCGCCGAGGTCGGTTTCGTTGCCGCCGAACATCGGCCCGCCCATCATGATCGCCGCGGGCGTCTTCATCAGGTTCACCCGGGCCTGCCGTTGCGCCTCCTCCGGGTAGGCGAGCTTGATCGCGTTCGGGGCATAAAGCATCAGAAGGGTCAGCGAGGCGCCCCAGATCGACAGTCGGACGCGGTCGCGGCGCAGAGCAAGCCGCAGCAGACTGCCCACACCTGTCCACGGTGAGTTGGCGACCGACGAACGACGGTGTCTCGCCGGTGGTGCGATCGGCGTCGCAGTCATCTTGTGTCCCCCTGGTATTCGCGAAGGAACATGTCCTCCAGCGAGGCCGCCGTGACGGTCAGATCGATGATGCTGAGATCGGCGAGCTCGCTCATCGCGCGGTCCAGCTCGTTGCGGTCGACCGAGAAGGCGTAGTGACCGTCGTGAATCGCGAAGTCGTGGACGTACTTGGCGTGCTCGAGTTTCTGGCCGTCGCTACGAGTGCGCACGGTGACCTTTGTTCGCATCAGGTGTCGCAGCTCATTGAGGGTGCCCGACTTCACGGTGCGGCCGCTGCGGATGATGGTGACGTGGTCGCAGAGCTCTTCCACCTCGGCGAGAATATGGCTGGACAGCAGCACCGCTGCCCCGCGGTCGGCGACCTCCTCGACGCACCTCTGAAACGCCTTCTCCATCAACGGGTCCAGGCCTGACGTCGGCTCATCGAGAATGTAGAGATCGGCGTTGGTGGAAAACGCGGCGACGATCGCGACCTTCTGCCGGTTGCCCTTGGAGTAGGTGCGCGCCTTCTTGTGCGGGTCGAGTTCGAAGCGCTCGATCAACTGATCCCTACGGCCGGTGTCGACGCCCGTGCCGCGAAGGCTGCAAAGGAAATCGATGGTCTGCAGGCCGGTCAGGTTGGGCCACAACGTCACATCGCCGGGCACGTAGGCGATCCGACGGTGCAACTCGACGGCGTCGCGCCACGGGTCGCCGCCGAGCAGCCGCACGGTGCCGCCGTCGGCGCGCAACAGGCCGAGCAGCACGCGGATGGCCGTGGACTTGCCTGCACCGTTCGGACCGAGGAATCCGGTGATGTCGCCGGGGGCGACCGTCAGATCAAGACCATCGAGCGCCTTGGTGCGTCCGAAAGACTTTGACAAACCCTGGATTTCGACCGCAAGCGGCGATCGCTCGCTGGTGTCAGCCCGCTTCGGGGACCTGCTCGTCTGTACCGCCATCGTGCTCTCCTTGTGTCGAAGTGCTGAACGGGATGCCTTGTTCGCGTCGCGCGAGGAATGCGTCGTACATCGTCGTGTCGGTCATCAGGCCGTTGGAGTAGAGCTCGAGCGCGGGCAGCATCATGTCCTCGCCGTAGTCGCGCAGCACCGCACGCAGGTCGGTGGGGTTGTCGTGCATCTGCAGGTACAGCAGGAAGCCACCGCCACCGATCATGCCGAGGAATTTGGCCCTGGCCTTCGGGTCGCGGCTGGGCTTGAGGGTGCCCGCGCGCACGCCCTCCTCGAGGTACTGCTCGGCGTTGTCGATCATGCGCTGCCAGAACGACTTCGCGAGATCGCTGCCGGACTGCATGCTGCGCACCAGATAGGCCATCATCGGCGCGTAGTCCTCGATCTCGGCCATCTGACGCGAACCAGTCGGCGGGGTCGGAGGTGCGAAGGGACTCGGACTTCGCGTCGCGCACCTGCTCGGCGATGTGGTCGTCGCACGCCTTGCGCAGGCCGTCCTTCGACCCGAAGTGATGGATCACCAGCGCGGCGGATACCCCTGCAGCCTCGGCGATGGTCCGAAGCCCGACGTTGAACCCCTGCTGGCCCCACTGGTCGATCGCGGCATCGCGGATCCGGGCGATGGCGGTTCGATCGTCAGGCGTTGAACGCATGTTTAGTATGCTAAACATGCGTTCAGTCGACGGTCAAGGGATCAGCGCATCAGGAAGCCGTAAAGATCGCGATTTGGGTGTGCTCAGCAGCGCTCAGCGCGACGAAACGCGCGCGGATTTGTCTAGTCGCGCGCCGCAGCGAGCAGTCCGTCGCCGAGAGGGATCAAGACCGGCGTGAGCCGCTCATCCTCGGCGATGAGTCGCGCGGCTTCGCGCACCGCGGTCACCTCGGCGTCTTTCGCACTGGCGTCGCCGGCTCGGCCGCCGAGCGCGGCGCGGTGGACCACGATGGCTCCGCCGGAGCGCAGTAGTCGCACGCCCTCGACGACGAACTGCGGCTGGTCCGCCGGGTCGGCGTCGATGAAGACAAGGTCGTAGGACTCGTCCGCGAGGCGGGTGAGCACTTCCTGCGCTCTGCCGCTGATCAGTCTGCTTCGGCCGGGGCCGACGCCGGCCTCCGTGAAGGCCTGCTTGGCGATCCGCTGGTGTTCGGGCTCGACGTCGATCGTGGTGAGCACGCCGTCGTCGCGCATGCCCGACAGCAGCCACAGCCCGCTCACCCCGGCGCCGGTGCCCACCTCGACGACCGCCTTGGCCCCGGTCACCTTGGCCAACACGCACAGCAGGGCACCGACGGCCGGGGTGACCGCTCCTGCGCCGATGTCGATGGCTCGTTCCCGCGCTGCGGCGACGATGGAGTCTTCAGAGATCGATTGCTCCGCGTGGTTGACGATCGACTCGGCGCGGCTCTGCGGCCCGCCGCCGATGACGTCGTCGATGCCTGCCATGCCCGCAGCGTAGAACCAACCCCCGAGGCCGAGCCCGCGACACGCCCGTCCCCGAACTGCGGATCTCGGTCGGATCGGCCGGGTTTCCGCAGGTGAAAAATGGGTAGAGAATCTTTCTCAGGAAATGTTCAGTGTGCTCATATGCCAAGCACACCAGGGTTCGAGACGGTATGTCGCATGGACGATGGCGGACGCTGGCACTCAGGGAATAAGCGCACGGAGTTTCATGTTTCCGCGAACATCGAGCCGTCGGTACACGATGACGGCTGTGACCAGGAGGATCTGACGACCACCACCAAGACCGCCCCCTCGTCGATGGCTCATCTTGAGCAGTACACCGACGGGGACTGGGTTGAGCCTTCCGATGAACTGACCGGGACCGCCGTATTCGACGCGACGGGTGACCACGCCACGATGCCGTCCTGGGACGAGTTGGTGCGCCAGCACGCCGACCGCGTCTACCGACTGGCCTACCGTCTATCCGGCAACCAGCACGACGCCGAGGACCTCACGCAGGAGACTTTCATCCGCGTCTTCCGCTCGGTTCAGAACTATCAGCCCGGCACATTCGAGGGCTGGCTGCACCGCATCACCACGAACCTGTTCCTCGACATGGTCCGCAGGCGCGGCCGCATCCGCATGGAGGCGCTGCCCGAGGACTACGACCGGGTGCCTGCCGACGACCCGAACCCCGAGCAGATCTATCACGATTCGCGGCTGGGTCCCGACCTGCAGGCCGCCCTGGACTCGCTGCCGCCGGAGTTCCGCGCCGCGGTCGTTTTGTGCGACGTCGAGGGATTGTCCTACGAGGAGATCGGCGCCACGTTGGGCGTCAAGCTCGGCACCGTGCGTAGCCGCATACACCGCGGTCGGCAGGCGCTCCGTGACTACCTGGCACGCCACGGCGACAGCGAATCGACTGGGGAGACCGACCACTACCGGGACACCGCCAAGTCGGCCTGAGTGTTGTCACGTGTTTGGCACAGCGCGCCGCGCTACATTCGAGTGAGTAACGTCTATGCGACGCGAGTACGCCGAGAGGAGCTGGGCGATGGTCGACCCGGGACATGTGTTCCGCCGCGCGTTCTCCTGGCTGCCTGCTCAGCTGGCGTCACAAAGCGACGCTCCCGTCGGCCCGCGGCAGTTCGGCTCCACCGAACACCTGTCGACCGAGGCCATCGCGGCGTTTGTCGACAATGAGCTGCGCCTGACCCCGCATCTGCGTGCGGCCAACCACCTGTCGTTGTGTCCGCAGTGCGCAGCGGAGGTCGATGCCCAGCGTCAGGCGCGTAGTGCGCTGCGCGACTCGCTTCCGATAGACGTACCGAGCTCGCTGCTGGGCCAGTTGTCGCAGATTCCGCTGTACAGTGCCGAAAGTGCTGCCGAGCACGCGACGTCGATACCGGACTCGCGGTTAGCTGACGGCGCGGGGGATACCCGCCGTAAACGCCGGTAGGGTAAATACAAAGCCGAATGACGGCGTGCGCCGGCCATTGCTGGCGCTCGGATAGAGGGTGATGAACGGGTGAGCAATCTGGACGAGACCGGTCGTGAACGGCTCGAACCGCGGCCGTTGTCGCGGCCGCCCGTCGATCCGGCGTCACGGCGGGCGTTCGGCAGGCCCGACGGCGTGCAGGGATCGTTCGTAGGCCTGGACAACTATCGGGATCAAGGCGCCTTCACGCCGAAGGACGCGCCGCCGGATCCGGTGCTGGCCGAGGCCTTCGGCCGGCCGTACGCCGGCGGTGAGTCGCTACAGCGGCACCCGGCGGACGCGGGTGCGCTGGAGGCCGAACGGAACGGGCAGGGCGCCGACGAGCCCCCAGATCCGTGGCGCGACCCCAGCGCGCCGGTGGCATTGGGCACCCCGGCGATGACCGAGCCTCCGCGCGCACCGTCCAACGTCAACACGGGCAAGCTCGGCGTGCGAGATGTGCTCTTCGGCGGCAGGGTCTCCTACGTCGCGCTTGGTGTACTGGCCATCGCTGCGCTCGTCATCGGTGTCGCCGGCGGCTGGGTGGGTCGCACGACGGCCGAGGTGGTCCAGGCGTTCACCACTTCCAAGGTGACCCTCGAGACCAATGACCCCGGCGATGCGCCCGAAGGTCGTTTCGCCAAAGTCGCTGCGGCAGTCGCCGACTCGGTGGTCACGATCGAGACGAAGAGCGACGAGGAGGGTTCACAGGGCTCCGGCGTGGTCGTGGACGGCCGCGGCTACATCGTCACCAACAACCACGTGATCTCCGATGCTGCGGTCAACGCGAGCAAGTTCAAGATGACCGTGGTCTTCAACGACGGTAAGGAAGTGCCCGCCAACCTGGTGGGCCGCGATCCCAAGACCGACCTCGCCGTGCTCAAGGTGGACAACGTCGACAACCTGACGGTCGCCAAGCTGGGGGACTCCGACAAGCTCTACGTCGGCGAAGAGGTGATCGCCGCAGGTGCCCCACTTGGTCTGCGCAGCACCGTCACCCAGGGCATCATCAGCGCGCTGCACCGCCCGATCCCGCTGTCGGGTGACGGTTCGGACACCGACACCGTCATCGACGGCGTGCAGACCGACGCCTCGATCAACCACGGCAACTCCGGTGGTCCGCTCATCGACATGAACGGGGACGTGATCGGCATCAACACCGCGGGCAAGTCGTTGTCCGACAGCGCGAGCGGCCTCGGCTTCGCGATTCCGGTGAACGAGGTCAAGTCGGTCATTGAAGCGCTGATCCGGGACGGCAAGATCGCACACCCGACCCTGGGTCTGACCGCGCGTTCGGTGAGCAACGATCTCGCGTCGGGAGCCCAGGTGGCCAACGTGAAGGCGGGCAGCCCGGCGGAGAAGGCGGGCATCCTGGAGAACGACGTCGTCGTGAAGGTGGGCGATCGAACCGTGGCTGACGCAGACGAATTCGTCGTCGCCGTGCGCCAACTCAAGATCGGGCAGGATGCGCCCATCGAGGTCATGCGCGACGGCCGGCCCGTCGTGTTGATCGTCAACCCCGGCCCCGACAACAGCGCCTAGGCCATGTTCGCGAACATCGGCTGGGGCGAGATGCTGGTCCTGGTGATCGCCGGTCTGGTGATCCTGGGGCCAGAACGGCTCCCGGGCGCGATCCGTTGGACGTCGAGCGCATTGCGGCAGGCCCGCGACTACATCAGCGGCGCCACCAGCCAGCTGCGCGACGATTTGGGCCCGGAGTTCGAGGATCTTCGGGAGCCGTTGAGTCAACTGAACAAGTTGCGGGGGATGACGCCGCGAGCCGCGCTCACCAAACACCTACTCGACGGCGATGACTCCATTTTCTCGGGCAAGTTCGACACCCCCGCAACCAACACCGAGAAGCCGGTCAACGACGGTGCGCCCGCGCCCGCGGCGCAGACCCCGGCACCAGCCGAGAACCCGCCCAAGCCCGCCGCAACGCCGTTCGACAGCGACGCGACCTAGCGGCCCGCGGGATCAAGTCCGAGCGACATGCCCGCCAGTCCCCGCTTACGGCTCGACAACGAGTCAGCGATACTGCGCAACTCCTTGCCCGCCACCGAATCCGGTGCCGACAGCACCAGCGGAACCCCGGAGTCGCCTGCTGCCACCAGCGCGGGGTCGAGCGGCACCTGGCCGAGCAGTGGCACGTCGGCGCCCACCGAGCGCGACAGGCTCTCAGCCACCTGGTTGCCGCCGCCCTCGCCGAAGATCTGCATCGTGGTGCCGTCGGGGAGCAGGAGCCCAGACATGTTCTCCACCACGCCGACGATGCGCTGACGGGTCTGCAGCGCGATCGCGCCGGCCCGCTCGGCCACCTCGGCCGCGGCCAGCTGCGGCGTCGTCACCACCAGGATCTCGGCGCCGGGGATCAACTGCGCCACCGAAATGGCGACATCGCCGGTGCCCGGCGGCAGGTCGAGCAGCAGCACATCCAGATCGCCCCAATAGACATCGGCCAGGAACTGTTGCAGCGCACGGTGCAGCATCGGGCCGCGCCATACCACGGGCGTGTTGCCCTGGGTGAACATTGCGATCGAGATGACGCGCACGTCGTGAGCGACGGGCGGCAAGATCATCGACTCGACCTGGGTGGGTCGATCGGTGGTGCCCATCATCCGCGGCACCGAGTGCCCGTAGATATCGGCGTCGAGAACGCCGACCGACAGACCCCGTGCGGCCATCGCCGCGGCCAGGTTGACGGTGACGCTGGACTTGCCCACGCCGCCCTTGCCAGACGCCACGGCGTAGACCCGGGTCAGCGAGCCGGGCTGGGCGAAGGGGATGACGGGCTCGCGGGAGTCGCCGCGCAACTGTTTGCGCAACTCGGTGCGTTGCTCGTCGCTCATGACGTCGAGCGTGACCTTGACGGCGCCGGTACCGGGAACATCGGCGACCGCTTGGCTGACGCGCTCGGAGATCTCGGACTTCTTCGGGCATGCCGCGGTGGTCAGGTACACCTCGACATGAACTCCGCCGTCGGGCTCGACGGTGACGTTCTTCACCATGCCCAGCTCGGTGATCGGCCGCCGCAACTCGGGGTCGATCACCTTGGTCAAGCCGGCACGGACCGCGGACTCGAGGTCAGGAAACGAAGAGGACATCACCGCCGAGTCTAGGCCGACTCGAGGAGCGTCTAAGCGGGCGGACCGGGCAGAGGTGCTTGCGCAGGCGCGGGCTGCGGTCCGGGCGGCGCACCCAGCGGCGCAGGGCCCGGCGCGGGTGCCAGCGGCGCAGGACCCGGCGCGGGTGCCAGCGCGGGTGCCAGTGGACCGGGGACAGGTCCAAATGGTGCCGGGGCTGGCGGCGGTGCGAGCGGACCGGGGGGCGGCGCCATTCCCGGCGGTACCAGCGGCTGTGCCTCGGGCGGCGCTCCCAGTGCGGACTGCAGCGGCGCGGGGTGATCGGTGATGCAGAACACCGCGCACTCCGGCGTCCGCTTCGGTGGCGGTTGCATCCACGGCGGCATCCACTGCGGCAGCTCCGGCTGCTGGGTCGGCGGCGCGGCCAGCGGGCCCGGCGCCGGTCCCGGCAGCGGACCGAGCCGCTGGCCGGGCACGAATCCGGGGAGCTGGCTGGCGACGTCGCTACGCGCCAGCATCGGCATCAGCGCGAGTGGATCGTTCGCGGGCAATCCGAGCGCGTTGAGGGGCAACCCGGGGCCGAGACCCTGGTAGTCGTCGAGATGCATGTCGCCGGACGCGTCCAGAACAGGAACGGATCCGGTGATCGGCGGCAGGTCGACGGGCACCACGCCGGTGGCGTAGGCGGCGGCCCACCCCAGCACGTTACGGGCGTAGGCCACCGAGTTGTTGTAGCGCAGGATCGCGGACATCACGTGCGACTGGTCGCGAAGGTTCATTCCCCCGCTGCACAGATAGCGTGCGGTCGCCAGGGATGAGTCGAAGAGGTTCTGCACCTCGGCCTTGCCATCGCCGTCGCCGTCGGAGGCGTAGCGAGACCAGGTGCCGGGCAGGAACTGCATGGGCCCCATCGCGCGGGCGTATGTGACGCGGTCGGCGGTGCGGCTCTGCACGATGACCTCGTTGCCGGGCAGCGAACCGTCCAGTGCCGGTCCGTAGATCGGCCGTACCGCAGTGCCGCGGGAGTCGGTGGCGCCGCCATTGGCGTGCATCGATTCGATACGTCCGATACCGGCCAGCAGGTTCCAGCTGATACCGCAGGCAGGGGCAGCCACGGCCATCATCCGTTCGGCGTTGCGGTATGCCGCCAGGGCCATCGCCGGAATCCGGAGTGTGCCAGGGGCATTCACCATCGCAGCGGGCTGCGGAGAGGAGGAGGATGACGCGGCGATATGAAACGCGGTCGGTGACTTGGCGACCGCCACCACGGTGGCCCCGTCGCGGTTGCCCGAGGTCGACGCGACCGCCGCCAGGGGAGTGACCGCGGCGTCACGGACTGGCGAATTCGGTTGTACGGAGGCCCCGACGGCACCGACCAGAATGATCGGCGCGATGACGGCGAATCCCGAGGCGACGCGGGCGCGGGCAGGGGTCAGTGCGCCGCGCACGCGAGACGGCCTGAGGGCGCCGCTGATATCGACGGAACGCACGCCAGCAACAGCACCGGTGACGGTGCGCGCGACTCGCCCGGCTAGGCGTCGCCCTGCCCTGAGGGCGGCTCCTCCCCCTATGTGCACTCAACCGTCCTTGGTCTGTGGTGTTTGTGAACCAAGTCACCATACCTAGTCGATAACGCGCGTGTTACAGCAATCGCATCAGGTATTTCAGTTCTACTTTTTGGCACGTCGCTCACTCTGCTCCGTTTTGCCGCCTCCGTCACGCTTATCGGACCCCGTTTGCGGCTGCAGCCGGTTGAGCAGTTCATGGATTTCCTCGAGTTCGCGCCGCAGGTAGTCGCGAGTGGCGACCTCACCGACCGCCAGCCGCAATGCGGCCAGCTCACGGGCCAGATACTCGGTGTCAGCCTTCGTCTGTTCAGCCCGTCGGCGGTCTTCCTCCAGCGACACCCGGTCCCGGTTTTCCTGCCGATTCTGAGCCAGCAGAATCAACGGTGCCGCATACGCCGCCTGCGTGGAGAACGCGAGATTAAGCAGGATGAACGGATACGGATCCCACCGCAGTTTCACGGCAAACAGATTCAGGATGATCCAAACGATCACCAGGATGGTCTGCCAGGCCAGGTACCGGCCAGTGCCGAGGAAGCGCGCAATCGACTCCGAGAACTTGCCGACGGCCTCGGCATCGACGTTGGGCGCGAACCGGCGACGGGAGACCCGCGGGGTATCCAGGCGCTGGCGTGCCGTCAGGTCGCTCATGACGCGCCCTCGCTGGCGGTGAACAGCTCGGGCTCTTCGCGTTCGCGCCAGTCGTGGGGCAGCAGATGGTCGAGCACGTCGTCGACCGACACCGCGCCGAGCAGGTGGCTCTCCTCGTCGACCACCGCCCCGCACACCAGGTTGTAGGCGGCGAAATACCGCGTCACCGCCGACAGGGAATCCTCCGGCGCCAGATTCGGCAGGTCGGCGTCGATGATTCCGCTGACCAGCTCCGCGGGTGGTTCACGCAGGAGCCTTTGCAGGTGCACGCAGCCCAGGTAGTGACCGGTGGGGGTGGCCGTCGGAGCGCGGGTCACGAAGACCAGCGACGCCAGCGCCGGGGTCAGGTCGGGGTCGCGGACACGGGCCAGCGCCTCGGCGACCGTGGTGTCCGGGGCCAGCACCACCGGCTCCGAGGTCATCAGACCGCCGGCGGTGTCGGGCGAGTGGGACAGCAGCCGGCGCACATCCTCGGAGTCCTCGGGGTCCATTCGGCGCAGGAACTGCTCGGCGTCGGTCGGAGTCATGGTGCCCAACAGGTCGGCGGCGTCGTCCGGGTCCATGGCCTCGAGCACATCGGCGGCCCGCTCGGGAGGTAGTTGCCTGAGCATGTCGGCCTGCTGGTCCTCGGCTAGCTCCTGCAGCACGTCGGCCAGCCGCTCGTCGTCGAGTGCGCTGACCACCTCGTAGCGGCGCTTGTCCGGCAGCTCGCGAAGTGCCTCGGCCACCTCGACCGCGCGCTGCCCGACGAACTGCTCCAGCAGCTGTGCCACGCCCTGGTCGGGCATCGCCAGGCCCGACGGGGTCAGCCCCTGCACGTGCAGCCAGTCGACAATGGCCACATTGCCGCGGCGGCCGAGGCGCCGCGCAGGCCGCACCGCCACCTTGGTCACGATCCAGTCGCGTGTGCGGGTCGGCTCGATGCCGAGATCGACCACGTGCACGTCGAGGCCGCTCAATTGCTCCTGGTCGGGATCGTCGACCCTGACCCGCGTTTCGACCACCTGACCGAGCACGAGCACCTCACCGGGGCGCTGGGTGAACTTGCGCAGCGACACACTGCCGGTCGCCAACGTCACAGCTCCGGGATCGATGGCGGTCACCCGCAGAATGGGCACGAAAATTCTTCGGCGCGTGAGCAATTCGACGACCAGTCCGAGCACGCGCGGCTGCTGGCGCACGATGCTGATGCTGATCACCACATCGCGGACTCGGCCGAGGGACTCCCCGTCGGGCCCCAGCACCACCATCCCCACGAGGCGGGCCGCATAGACCCTGTTCACCGCCGCCATGCCTAGAAGGGTAAAGAGTGTGGTTGTGGAAAACCGCTATCGACCCCGCCGAACGATACTTTCGGTTCCCGGCAGCAGCGCGAAGATGATCGACAAGGCAAAGAATCTGCCCGCCGATGAGGTGTTCCTCGATCTCGAAGATGCGGTCGCCCCCGACGCCAAGGCCGAAGCCCGCGCGACAGTGGCGGCCGCGTTGGCGGAGTCCGGCTGGGCCGGGCAGTTGCGTGGCGTTCGGGTCAACGACTGGACCACGCCGTGGACCCATGCCGACGTCATCGACGTGGTGTCGGCCGCAGGGGCGTCGCTGGACATCGTGGTCTTGCCGAAGGTGTCCGATGTTTCGCACATCCACGCCCTTGATCTACTCCTCAGCCAGCTGGAGGCGACGCACGGATTTCCGTTGGGGCGCATCGGAATTGAAGCACAGATCGAGAACGCCGAAGGACTGACGAATATCGATGCGATCGCGGCGGCCCCGCGAGTGCAGGCCCTCGTGCTCGGCCCGGCTGACATGGCGGCCAGCCTCAACATGCGCACACTCGAGGTCGGCGAACAGCCGGAAGGGTATGACGTCGGCGATGCGCATCACCACGTGCTGATGCGCATCCTTGTCGCCGCCCGCGCGCGCGGCATCCTGGCGATCGACGGTCCGTATCTGAAGGTGCGCGACGTCGACGGCTTCCGCCGGATCGCCGG
The DNA here is from genome assembly GCA_963805835.1 of uncultured Actinomycetota bacterium. Lineage (GTDB taxonomy): Bacteria > Actinomycetota > Actinomycetes > Mycobacteriales > Mycobacteriaceae > Mycobacterium. The sequence continues at coordinate 70,344 of CAWDVX010000024.1, forward strand.
GCGTTCGGCCGCGCTCGGCTACGACGGCAAGTGGGTGTTGCACCCTGACCAGATCGCGGCGGGCAACGAGATCTTCAGCCCGCGCCAAGAGGCGTACGACCACGCCGAGTTGATTCTGGAGGCCTACGAGTGGCACACCTCGCGAGCCGGCGGGGGCGCGCGGCGCGGCGATGCTCGGCGACGAGATGATCGACGAGGCAAGCCGCAAGATGGCGTTGGTGATCGCCGGCAAGGGGCGCGCAGCCGGAATGGAACGCAAGGGTGAGCCCGTTCAGCCCGCCGGCCTGACCACACGACCTACTGCAGGGTGCTGACCGCGAGCGCGATGTAGAGGACCAAGACGACCAGCCCGGCGGCGACGAACACGCCGCCGATGATCGTGCCCGCCAACGCCAGTCCCCATCCTTCCTGTCCGGTGCGTTTGGTCTCGCGCATCGCGATCACACCGAGGACGACTCCGACGATCGCGAGCGGGGCGCAGCACAACCAGCCTGCGACGGATGTGACGAGCGACGCGACCGCATTGCCGTTCGTGCCCGGAGCCGTCGACAGGGTGATAGGGGTCGTAAGCCGGGTAATACCCCGGGGCGGCCGGATATCCGGGCGGTGGCGGCGCGTAGACCGGCGGCGGCAACCGGGGCTCGAAGTGATAGTCCACCGGCTGTCGAGCGTCCAGCGGTGGGTACTCGACGGCTCCCGGCGTTGGCCAATCCGTTGGCCAATCCTGAGCCGGCCGCTCAGGGTCGTCGGCCGTCACTTAGCCGCTGCTGATGGCGCCGATGGTCCAGGCCACGTTGATGAGCAGGGTCAACACACCCACCACAATGCCTGCGATCGCAAGCCCGTGACCCTTCTCCCCGCTCTGTTTGACCTGATTCATCGCCAGGATGCCGAGCACGATGCCGACGATCGAACCTATGCCGCAGCAGACTCCGACGATGGACGCCACGAGCGAGCCGATAGCCATCCCATTGGTCTTCTGCGTGGGCGGCGGGCCGTAGGCTCCATAGCCCGGTGCCTGATAGCCCGGAGGTGGTGCACCGAACCCAGGCGGCGGTGGGCCATAGCCAGCAGGTGGTGGGCCGAAGCCGGGAGGCGGGGTGCCGAACGGCGGCGGCGGCGGCGGATATCCCGGTGTCCCAGATGTGCTGGGGTCGAAGTACGGAGGTGGTGGCGAATATGAGGGTTGCCCGGGTGGAGGCGGTGGTGACTGGTAGCCGCTGGGGCCGTGGGCCGGCGGAGACGTGTAAGTGGGCGACTCGGACCCCGGAGTCGGTGGCTCGAAGGGCTGAGCCGGCTGTCGGTAAACAGCCGTGACGTCGTCGGGTTGCCCGGTCTGCTCGATCGGCGGGGCCTCGTGACTGGTCGATGTCGGCTCGGATGCCCCTCCGTCGGTGCCGGATGATGCCGTTTGGCCAGCGTCTTCGCCCGGATTTGTCATGCTGTTCAACCTAGCGCACATACTGGGCACCTTTGGGGAGCCAGAGTCGTTGGTTTGGGTGAGATCGTCAGACGGATCAGCGATGACAGCAGGGGCGCACAAGAGGAGAATGAGGAAGTCATGACCAGCCCGTTTCAGCCTGGACAGCCGACCGGCGCAACGCCGGGCAGCCCGACCGCTCGACGTGGTCCGGTAGCCCTGCCGACGCCTCCAAAAGGCTGGCCGATCGGGTCCTATCCGACGTATGCCGAGGCGCAGCGTGCGGTCGACTACCTGTCGGACCAGGAGTTTCCGGTCGAGCAGGTGACGATCGTCGGTGTCGATCTGATGCAGGTGGAACGCGTCACCGGGAGGCTGAGCTGGCCAAAGGTGCTAGGCGGTGGCGTACTCACCGGTGCGTGGCTGGGCCTGTTCATCGGCCTGATCCTCGGATTCTTCAGCCCGAGCCCCTGGGCTGCGCTGATCACTGGTCTGGTCGCCGGTGTCTTCTTCGGCCTCATCACCTCGGCGATCCCGTATGCGATGGCGCGCGGCACAAGAGATTTCAGCTCGACGATGCAACTCGTAGCCGGACGTTACGACGTGCTGTGCGACCCGCAGAGTGCTGAACGCGGCCGGGATCTGCTGGCACGCTTGAAGATCTAGCGCCCGTCCTCGCACGCGGTTGAGGCCGGGCCGCCGATCCGCAGGCGTTGGTCGGCGCTCCGCCAATAGCTTCAGTCCTCCGCTTACGCGTGGGCCCGTGCGGTACGGCGCCCCACCGCAATTGCGTAACGGTGTGCGACGCGCGCGCCCGAGGTGTTGCAAACCACGCGTATCTGGCAATACGGTTTTCGCGCAGGAGGGTTCCTCGGAGCCGCTGCGGCGGGGACGGCAGACCCGGACGGGAGGCAGCGGTGCGCGCTCGGCGGCTTGGTGCTGCGGCGTTAGCCGCGCTGACGACGGCGTCGACGGTTTCGGCGTGCGGATCGGGCGGCGGCGGAATCGTCATCAACTACTACACACCGGCGAGCGAGATGGCCACGTTCACGGCGGTGGCCAAGCGGTGCAACGAAACACTCGGTGGCCGCTTCACCATTAGGCAGGTGAGTTTGCCGAAGGCCGCCGACGACCAGCGCCTGCAACTGGCGCGACGCCTCACGGGCAACGACAAGACGCTCGACCTGATGGCATTGGACGTGGTATGGACCGCGGAATTCGCCGAAGCCGGTTGGGCGTTGCCGCTTTCGGACGATCCGTCGGGGCAGGCCGAAGCCGACGCGACCACCGACACACTGCCGGGACCGCTGGAGACAGCCAAATGGCAGGACAAGCTCTATGCCGCTCCGATCACGACGAACACCCAATTGCTCTGGTACCGAGCCGATCTCATGGAGAACCCACCGACGACGTGGGATGGAATGGTGGCCGAGGCGACACGGCTGCACGCCGAGGGCAAACCGAGCTGGATCGCGGTGCAGGGCAAGCAGTACGAAGGGTCTGGTGGTGTGGTTCAACACCCTGCTGGAAAGCGCTGGCGGTCAGGTTCTTTCCGATGACGGCAAGACCGTCACCTTGACCGACACCGACGAGCACCGCGCCGCAACGGTCAAGGCGTTGGAGATCATCAAGGCCGTCGCCACCGCGCCGGGCGCCGACCCCTCGATCACGCGGACGGACGAGGGCACCGCGCGGCTTGCGCTGGAACAGGGCAACGCCGCGCTCGAGGTGAACTGGCCGTTCGTCCTGCCTTCGATGCTGGAGAACGCCGTCAAGGGCGGCGTGTCGTTTCTGCCGCTGAACGACGACCCACAGCTCGCCGGCGCCATCAACGACGTCGGTACCTTCTCGCCGACCGACGAGCAGTTCACCGCCGCCTACGAAGCAAGTAAAAAGGTGTTCGGCTTCACCAACTATCCGGGCGTCACCGACGGCGAGCCCGCCAAGGTCACGCTGGGCGGCCTCAACCTCGCGGTCGCCAAGACCACCCAGCACCGCGCGGAGGCGTTCGAGGCGATCAGGTGTCTGCGGAGTCCGGCGAACCAGCGATACACCTCCGTCGAAGGCGGTCTACCAGCGGTGCGCGCATCGCTGTACGACGATCCGACTTTCCAGGCCAAGTACCCGCAATACGAGATCATCCGCGAACAGCTGACGAACGCCGCGGTGCGGCCGGTGACGCCGGTGTACCAAGCGGTCTCGACCAGGATCTCGGCGACGCTGGCGCCCATCACCGACATCGACCCGCAGCGCACCGCCGACGAGTTGACCGTGCAGGTACAGAAGGCCATCGACGGCAAGGGGCTGATTCCATGACCGCCGCTGCGCCGGTCAAGAGTGCCACCGACGACACGAAATCCGAACGGCGGCTTGCATTCGCTCTCATCGCCCCGGCCGTCATCCTGATGCTGGCGGTCACGGCATACCCGATCGGCTACGCGGTGTGGCTGTCGCCTGCAGCGCTACAACCTCGCCCAGCCCGATGACACCGCGTTCATCGGTGTGGAGAACTACGTCACCGTCCTCACGGATCGGTATTGGTGGACGGCCTTCGTGGTCACCCTGGCGATCACCGTGGTATCGGTGGCGATCGAGTTCGTGCTCGGCATGGCATTGGCGCTGGTGATGCACCGGACGATCTTCGCCAAGGGTGTGGTGCGTACGGCGATCCTGATTCCATACGGAATCGTCACCGTCGCTGCGTCCTACAGCTGGTACTACGCATGGACGCCGGGCACTGGCTACCTGGCGAACCTGTTGCCCGAAGGCAGCGCACCGCTGACCGAGCAGCTTCCCTCGCTGGCCATCGTGGTGCTGGCCGAGGTATGGAAGACGACTCCGTTCATGGCGCTGCTGTTGCTCGCCGGCTTGGCGCTGGTGCCGCAGGATCTGCTCAATGCGGCCCAGATCGACGGTGCGGGCGCATGGAAGCGATTAGTGAAAGTGATTCTGCCGCTGATCAAACCGGCGATCCTCGTCGCACTGCTGTTCCGCACCCTCGATGCATTCCGCATCTTCGACAACATCTACGTGCTCACCGGCGGCGCCAACGACACCGGATCGGTGTCGATCCTGGGCTACGACAACCTGTTCAAGGCGTTCAACCTCGGGCTGGGGTCAGCGATCAGCGTGTTGGTCTTCCTGTCGGTCGCGATCATCGCGTTCATCTACATCAAGCTCTTCGGGGCGTCGGCGCCCGGATCCGACGAGGAGAGGCGCTGATGTGGGGCCACGCCCGGAGGGCAGGGGACGCTTGCGCGAAGAAGGGACAGCGCTGATGGCCGAACGTACCGGCGCTGGCCGGGCAACGGGATGGACCATCGTCAACATCCTTGTCCTCGTCTACGCGTTACTCCCGGTGTTGTGGATCCTGAGCCTGTCGCTCAAGCCGACGTCAAGTGTCAAGGATGGCAGGCTGATTCCGGCGCAGGTGACCTTCGACAACTACAAGGGGATCTTCTCCGGTAACGCATTCAGCTCGGCCCTGATCAACTCGATCGGGATCGGCCTGATCACCACCGTGATCGCTGTGGTGATCGGTGGAATGGCGGCTTACGCGGTGGCGCGATCTGGCGTTTCCGGGTAAGCGGCTGCTGGTCGGAGTGGCGCTGCTGATTGCGATGTTCCCGCAGATCTCGCTGGTCACCCCGCTATTCAACATCGAGCGCAGACTCGGATTGTTCGACACCTGGCCTGGTCTGATCATTCCGTACATCACCTTCGCGCTGCCGTTGGCGATCTACACCTTGTCGGCATTCTTCCGTGAGATCCCTTGGGACCTGGAGAAAGCGGCGAAGATGGACGGTGCCACGCCGTCGCAGGCGTTCCGTAAGGTGATCGCCCCGCTGGCCGCCCCGGGTATCGTCACTGCGGCGATCCTGGTGTTCATCTTCGCGTGGAACGACCTGCTGCTGGCGTTGTCGCTGACGGCGACGCAGCGAGCGATCACGGCACCGGTGGCGATTGCCAACTTCACGGGCAGTTCACAATTCGAAGAACCGACCGGGTCGATCGCCGCGGGCGCAATGGTGATCACCATTCCGATCATCATTTTCGTTCTCATCTTCCAGCGACGAATCGTCGCCGGCCTCACGTCCGGCGCGGTGAAGGGGTAGTTCCATGGCCGAAATAGTGTTGGACCGGGTGACCAAGAGTTACGCAGGCGGCTCGACGGCAGTGAAGGACCTCTCGATCACGATCGCCGACGGCGAGTTCATCATCCTGGTAGGACCGTCGGGCTGCGGAAAGTCGACCACGCTCAACATGATCGCCGGCCTCGAGGACATCTCCTCAGGCGAGTTGAGCATCGGTGGCGAGCGGGTCAACGAGAAGGCACCCAAGGACCGCGACATCGCGATGGTCTTTCAGTCCTACGCGCTGTACCCGCACATGACGGTGCGCCAGAACATCGCGTTTCCCCTGACGCTTGCCAAGATGAACAAGGCTGAGATCGCGCAGAAGGTCGACGAGGCCGCGAAAGTCCTTGACCTGGGCGGGCTTCTGGACCGTAAACCCGCGCAGCTCTCCGGCGGACAGCGGCAGCGGGTGGCGATGGGCCGGGCGATCGTGCGCAACCCCAAGGCATTCCTGATGGACGAACCGCTGTCGAACCTCGATGCGAAACTCCGCGTGCAGATGCGTTCGGAGATCGCACGCCTGCAAGACAAGCTGGGCACGACCACCGTGTACGTCACCCACGACCAGACCGAGGCCATGACGTTGGGTGACCGCGTGGTGGTCCTGCTCGCCGGGGAGGTGCAGCAGATCGGCACACCAGACGAGCTCTACAATCGCCCGGCCAACCTGTTCGTCGCGGGCTTCATCGGGTCTCCGGCCATGAACTTCTTCCCGGCGACGATGACGGATGTCGGCGTTCGCCTTCCGTTCGGCGAGGTCATGCTGACTCAGGAAGTCCAGGACCTGCTTGCTCGGCACCAGACCCCGAACAATGTGATCGTCGGAGTTCGACCTGAACACCTTGAGGATGCTTCGGTACTGGATGGATACGCGCGGATCAGCGCGTTGACGTTCGACGTCACGGTCGACATGGTCGAGTCGCTGGGCGCCGACAAGTATCTCCATTTCAAGAGTGAGGGGGCCGGTGCGCAGGCTGCGCAGCTCGCAGAGTTGGCCACCGAGTCCGGGGCTGGCGAAAACGAATTCGTGGCACGGGTTTCCACCGAGTCTCAGGCGAAGCAGGGTGACACGATTCAGTTGGCGTTCGATACCGCAAAGCTCGCCATCTTCGACGCCGACAGCGGCAAGAACCTCACCCTTCCTGACGGCAGCGCCCAGGTCGGCAGCGAGCCGGCGCCGCAGGCCGAGTGATCGACGTCCTGGCGAAGGTTCGCGCACACCTGCGCGAGCACTTCGCCGCTGCCGGCATCGCCGCCGAACCTGACGAGGCCAGCGTCACCTTCCTGGGCGCCGAGAAGGTCGACGTGCTGCGCTTCGGTCCAGATCTGCGTCCGGAATTCGAAGGTGTCGTTCACTATGTGTCGCTGGGGTGCTCGCGACATCCGATGTTCGATCCGACCGAGATGGTGACCGACGCGTTGCACGGGCCACGCGCCGAAGTGATGGTGGGACTGCGGGGACCGTCGCCGGCGGGCCTGGCCCGTTCAGTGGCCCTGCTGGCTGCGGCGCCCGCGGTCGAGGGTCTGATGCTCGAACCCGACGCCCTGATCGATCTCGAGTCGCCGCTGTGGGAGTCTGCCCCCTTCAGTGCGTTCCTGTTGAGCCGCAGCGATATTGACGATGTTCCTTTGACGCCCCCGCTGCCTCCGGTGACGGTGCTGGCCGCCACGCCGATCACGGCGACCGAGGCCGCGTGGGTGCGGCTCAAGGGTGCCGATGCCATGCGGGAGGCGTGGGCGCAGGACGGCGTAGACGTACTGAACCCGGCCAGGAGAGCGGCGCAGCCGAGCTAGAGCCAGTTGTTGTGACGGAAGGTTCGGTACAGCACGAAGCAGATGCAGAACATCACCCCCAGCACCGCCGGGTACCCCCAACGCTCGTCGAGCTCCGGCATGTACTCGAAGTTCATTCCGTAGATCCCGGCCACCGCGGTCGGGACGGCGGCGATCGCCACCCACGCTGAGATCTTGCGCATATCGACGTTCTGCTGCATGGCCACCTTGCCGAGTGCGGCCTGCACCAGCGAGCTGAGCATCTCGTCGTAACTGGTAATCCGGTCGGCCGCCTGGATGTTGTGGTCGAGCACGTCGCGCATGTAGCGGCGGACCTCGATCGAGATCAGGTCGTTGTGGTCGCTGCCGATTCGCTGCAATCCAAGCGTCAACGGCGCGACCGCCCGGCGCAGCTCGACGACCTCCCGCTTCAGTAGGTAGATGCACTCGATGTTGGTTTTGCGCGTCGGCGAGAAGATGTCCTCTTCCATCGCGTCGATATCGGTCTCGATCAGATCGGTGACATCGAGGTAGCTGTCGACCACGTGATCGGCGATCGCGTGCATGACCGCATACGGTCCGAGTTTGAGAGCGGCGGGCGACGCGTCGAGCGTCTTGCGAACACCGGCCAGTCCGCCGTGTTCACCATGGCGGACGGTGACCACAAAATCAGGGCCGACGAAGATCATGATCTCGCCGGTTTCGACGATCTCGCGCGCCAGTGCCACGGACACGTGCTCGACATAGTTGACCGTTTTGAGCACCAAGAACAACGTGTTGTCGTAGCGCTCCAGCTTCGGTCGCTGATGGGCGTGCACGGCGTCCTCGACGGCGAGCTCGTGCAGGCCGAACACGTCGGCGACGGCCTGCATCTGATGATCGTCGGGACCGTGCAGGCCGACCCAGACGAAGGCCTCCTTGCCCGCCGCCTCGAGGTCGTGCACCTTGTTCAGCGCCGCGGCGTGGGTGTACTTGCCGGGCAGCCGGATGCCCTCGCAGTAGACGGCACAATCCACCATGGCGCGCGCGACGGGAACATGGATCGAGGCGGCGTCGCGTTGGGCGGCCTTGGCGCGCACGACGGGCCGCAGTGACGGAGGTAGTGGGCGAAACGACGGCATCGGTCACTCTCCCCTGGTCAAGGCCAGCAGCGCCGGTCTTATCAGACTTGGTGAATGCTACGCGGCACGCCGTTTACCGACCCTGCTAGTTTCGTCCCCGAAAGCAACACGCCCGCGGTGCGGGCAATCCACATCCGTCCAAGGAGCACCTGACGTGAGCACATCACCCCTCAAGGTCGCGGTCACCGGCGCCGCCGGCCAGATCTGCTACAGCCTGCTGTTTCGTCTGGCCAGCGGTTCGTTGCTCGGCCCCGACCGCCCGATCGAGCTGCGGCTTCTCGAGATCGAGCCGGCGCTGAAGGCGCTCGAGGGTGTGGTGATGGAGCTCGACGACTGCGCGTTCCCGCTGCTGGCCGGCGTGCAGATCGGCGCCGATGCGAACAAGATCTTCAACGGCGTGAACCTGGCGCTGCTCGTCGGCGCCCGTCCTCGCGGCCCGGGTATGGAGCGGGGTGACCTGCTGGAGGCCAACGGCGCGATCTTCACCGCGCAGGGCAAGGCCCTCAATGAGGTCGCCGCCGACGACGTCCGCATCGGCGTGACCGGCAATCCGGCCAACACCAATGCCCTGATCGCGATGAGCAATGCACCCGACATTCCGAACGAGCGGTTCTCCGCACTGACTCGGCTCGACCACAACCGGGCGATCTCGCAGCTGGCGCAGAAGACCGGTGCCAAAGTCACCGACATCAAGAAGATGACGATCTGGGGCAACCACTCGGCCACCCAGTACCCCGACGTATTCCACGCCGAGGTGGGCGGAAAGAACGCCGCAGAGGTCGTCAACGACCAGAACTGGATCGAGAACGACTTCATCCCGACCGTCGCCAAGCGCGGCGCGGCGATCATCGACGCCCGCGGCGCGTCCTCGGCGGCCTCGGCCGCGTCAGCGACCACCGATGCCGCCCGCGACTGGCTGCTCGGCAGCCCCCAGGGTGACTGGGTGTCGATGGCGGTTCTGTCGGACGGCAGCTACGGCGTCCCCGAGGGGTTGATCTCGTCGTTCCCGGTGACGACGAAGGACGGCAACTGGACCATCGTCCAGGGTTTGGAGATCGACGACTTCTCGCGGGCGCGGATCGACAAGTCGACCGCTGAGCTGGCAGATGAGCGCAAAGCCGTCACCGACCTGGGACTTATCTGAAACAAAGTCGATTAGGTTACCTACCAGTTCGTCAGTAACGTGAGCGTCGTGTCCCAAGCAGTGAGAAGCCTGGCAGAAAAGAGAGCCCCGATCGTCCTGCATGACGACGAGATCTTCGCTGCACACTTGGGCGGAAAGCTTTCGATAGCGCTGAACACGCCGTTGGACACGCAGCGCGCGTTGTCGGTCGCCTACACGCCGGGCGTAGCTCAGGTCAGCCGTGCGATCGCCGCCGACCACACGCTGGCGTCGCGGTACACCTGGGCCAACCGGCTGGTCGCCGTGGTCAGCGACGGCAGTGCGGTCCTCGGCCTTGGCGATATCGGTCCCGCCGCGGCGCTTCCGGTGATGGAGGGCAAGAGCGCGCTGTTCAAGGCCTTCGCCGACCTCGATTCGATCCCGATCGTGCTGGACACCAAGGATCCCGACGAGATCGTCGAGACCCTGGTGCGGTTGCGGCCGACATTTGGTGCGGTCAACCTCGAGGACATCTCGGCGCCGCGTTGCTTCGAGATCGAACGCCGCGTGATCGAGGCGCTGGATTGCCCGGTCATGCACGACGATCAGCACGGCACGGCGATCGTCGTGCTGGCGGCGCTCCTCGGCGCGGCGGAGGTGCAGGGCCGCGACATCGCCGGACTGCGTGTGGTCGTCTCCGGGGCGGGGGCTGCGGGTGTCGCCTGCGCAAAGATATTGCTGGCCAGGGGAATTCGCGATATCACGCTACTGGACTCGCAGGGCATCCTGCACAAAGACCGCGGCAATCTCAATGCATACAAGACCGAGATCGCCCAGCAGACGAACCCGAACGGCCTATCGGGTGGAGTGGCCGAGGCGCTGAAGGGCGCGGATGTTTTCCTCGGGTTGTCTGCCGGTGTCGTGCCGTCGGAGATCGTGGCGACGATGGCCCCCGATGCGATCGTGTTCGCGCTGTCCAATCCCGACCCGGAGATCCATCCCGACGAGGCGAGGAAGTACGCGGCTGTGGTGGCCACCGGTCGCAGTGACTTCCCGAACCAGATCAACAATGTCCTCGCATTCCCGGGTGTCTTCCGGGGTGCGCTCGACGCCGGGGCGCGCCGCATCACCGAGCGGATGAAGGTGGCGGCGGCCGAGGCGATCTTCTCGGTGGTGGGTGACGATCTCGAGGTCGACCGCATCGTTCCCAGCGTGCTGGACCCGCGGGTGGCCCCCGCCGTGGCACGAGCGGTTGCCGCGGCATCCGAAGCCTAGGTTCTAAGGTGCGCCGGCTTGCCTGCGCGCTCGCGGCGCTGGTCGTGGTGGGCACGGCCGGCTGTGCCGGCGATGACGAGACACCGTCGGTGTCGGTCGGGTCGACCGACGACCCTGAATCGGCCCTGACCGCACACATCTATGCAGCGGCGCTGCGCTTTTACGGCAGCCCGGCGCACGTCGAGACGTCGCCGGATCCACTGATGCAACTGGACTCGGGGGATGCGCGCGTCGTTCCCGCTTTCACCGGTCGCGTGCTGCACAGATTCTTCCCCGACTCGACGGCCCGGTCCGCGACCCAGGTGTACCGAGAGATGGTGTCCGCGCTGCCCGAGGGCATCGTGGCGGGCGACTATACGACGTCGGCCGAAGACAAACCCGCCCTGGCCGTCACCGAAGCGACCGCGCAGGCTTGGGGTGGGCGGGATGTGACCGCCGCGGCACACAACTGCGACGAACTCAAGGTCGGCTATGCCAAGAACGAATCCGACGCACCTCGACCCGATGCCCTCGGTACGTGCAAGCTGTCGAAACCCCGCGAATATCCCGATCGTGCAACGCTATTCGCGGCGGTCCAGGTGGGTGATGTCAATGCCGCATGGACCTCGACCGCAGCCCCGAACATCCCGACCGAGCTGCTGAAGTTGTCCGACCGCACGTCACTGATCCGTGCCGAGAACCTGGTGCCGTTGTACCGGCGCAACGAGCTCAATGAGTCGCAGGTGCTGGCGCTCAACGAAGTGGCAGGCGTGTTGGACACCGCCGCGTTGGCCGATATGCGCGCTCAGGTCGAGGACGGCACTGATCCGGGTCTGGTCGCAGGTGCTTTCCTCGACGAACACCCACTGGGCGACTGAGCCCTAACGCGTCGGCGGCAGCAGCCATTTGTTCATCGGACCGAGCAGCCGCATATAACCAGAACCCGTCACGCGCACGATCGCGTCGTACAGCTTGGCGTCGGCGCCGGGTAGCACTCGTGCCTTGCCCCTCGCGACCGCGCGCAGGATGATTTTGGCCGTGCGTTCGGGGCTCGTAATGGCGACCTTGTCGAAGATGCCCGCGAGCGCATTCTTATCGAGATTCGTTGCGGTGCTGGCATTGTGGATGAGAGCTGTCTTTATGTAGCCGGGGTGCACGCACGTCACCTGCACCGGATGACCTGCCGCCGCCATTTCTTGCCGGAGGGCTTCGGTGAAGCCTCGCACCGCGAATTTCGCCGAGTTGTAAGCTGCCTGCCCCTGTACCGCGAACAGGCCGTACATGCTCGAGATGTTGACCACGTGGCCGTCACCCGAGGCGATCAGATGCGGCAGGAAGGCCTTGGTGCCGTTGACGACTCCCCAGAAGTCGACCTCCATCACCCGCTCCAGATCCTTGAACGTCGTGACCTCGACGTCACCCATGAACGCGATGCCGGCATTGTTGTAGATCTGATTCACCGAGCCGAAATGGTCTTTGATCGCGTCGGCGTATGCGAGTAGCGACTCACGCTCGGTGACGTCGAGTCGGTCGGCCCTGACCGGTGCGCCGATGGCCGCCACCCGCTTTTCGGTGACCGCGAGGCCGTCGGTATCGACGTCACTGATCGCCACGCCGGCGCCGGAGCGGGCCAGTTCGACCGCCAGCGCCTGCCCGATGCCCGATCCTGCGCCGGTGACGACGGCAATTTTTCCCGCGAAAGTCCCAGCGAAATTTTCCATCGCGTCCAGTGTCGCAGTGAATCAGTGCGCGTTGGGCACGATCCGCGACACCACCGTCGAGAACAACCGCTGGTAGCCCGATCCGGTGATCCGCACAATGAGGTCGAGCACCTTCGCATCGGGGCCAACGAGCACCCGCGCCCTGTTCTTGCGGACGGCGTCCAGGATGATCTGTGCCGCCTTCTCAGGTGTCGTGATCGTCAGTCTCTTGTCGAAAGTCTCTGTCAGGCCGTCTTTGTCGACGCCCTCGGCCGCGGTTGAGTTGCGCATGATCGCGGTCTTGATGCCTCCGGGATGCACGGTGGTCACCCGCACGGGATGGCCCGCGGCGATCATCTCCTGCCGCAGCGCCTCGGTGAACCCGCGCACCGCGAACTTCGCCGAGTTGTATGCCGCCTGGCCGGCCACGGAGAAGATGCCGAACAAGCTGGAGACGTTGACGACGTGCCCGTCGCCCGAGGCAATCAGGTGCGGGAGGAAGACCTTGGTGCCATTGACCACGCCCCAGTAATCGACGTCCATCACGCGTTCGATGTCTTTGAACGGCGTGATCTCGACATCGCCGACGTATGCGATGCCTGCGTTGTTGTAGACCTGATTGACCTTGCCGAAGTGCTTGACGACCGAGTCGGCGTAGAGCTCGAAGGCCTCGCGTTCGGTGACATCGAGCCGGTCCGCCTTCACCGGTGCACCGATGGCCTTCAGCCGCGCCTCGGTGGCCGCGAGGCCTTCGGTGTCGACGTCGCTGATCGCCACGCTGGCGCCGGAGCGGGCGAGTTCGATCGCCAGCGCCTGCCCGATGCCCGATCCGGCACCGGTTACCACAGCGACCTTTCCGGCGAAGCCGTCCATACCCACGCTCCCTCATTCGGTTGATTCCGGTCGAGGTTAGTCGTTACCCGTGGTAGCGGATACTGGGCCCCCGCTTGCGTGGGAACGGCCCACTAACGGGTTGATCCCACGTACCGGGTGCAGACGATCAACCCGTTAAGCAGTTATCCACAGCGACGAGTCGCGGCAGGTTGGCCGTTGGCTCTATCCCCGTCAGGCTTACCGGCGTGACGCGTTGGCATCTCGGGCATGTCGAGCGCCTGATCGGGGCGCAGGACGGAGTCCTCTCGCGCCGCCAAGTTCTGGACTCCGGCGGAACCGATTCCGACATCGCCAGAATGCTGCGCCGTCGCGAATTGACCGCAGTCCACCGGGGTGTCTATGTGAGCCACAGCGGCCAACTCACCCTCGGGCAGCGGCACTGGGCCGCAGTGCTGGCGTTCTGGCCGGCTGCGCTGGCTCACGCCTCGGCGCTGCCCGATCCGCCGGCGAGTGTCGTACACGTCGCCATTGGGCCAGGGCGCAATCTGCGACCATTGCCACGAATAGTGCTGCACCGGACGCCCGACTTCGAGCAACGAGCTGAGCTGGACCGCAGCCCGCCGGTGATTCGCCTCGAGCACGCGTTGATTGATGTGATCGGCGGCGAACTCCACGCCAATGACGTGGCGGCCGCGTTCGCCGTACAGGCGCGGGTGTGTGCCAGCCGGCGGACCACGCCGCAGCGGATACTGGGAGCGTTGGCGACTCGCCAACGTGTCTCAGGCCGGCGCACGTTGGAGGCAATGCTCGTCGATCTTCGGGACGGCGCATGTTCGGTGCTGGAACGCGGTTACCTGCATCGGGTCGAGCGGGCGCACGGGCTGCCCAAGGGCGAGCGTCAAACTCGAAGCACCGCGACCGGCCGGCTTACCTACCAGGATGTGCATTACCGGGCGCAGGGGGTGGTGGTCGAACTCGACGGCCGCGCGTTTCACGACGCGCCGCGAGACCGCGATCGCGATGCACTGCGTGACCTCGCGGAGTTGAGCCGATCAGATCTGGTCACAACGCGGGTGACCTACGGGCTCGTCTTTGGCGATGCGTGCCGCACTGCTGTCCTGATCGGTGACCTGCTCCGCCGTCGGGGCTGGACCGGTCGGACGCGAACCTGCCCCACGTGCCGCCCCGCGCTCGCGCTAACGGGTTGATCCCGCGCGTCCGGTGCACGCGATCAACCCGTTAACCGCTATGAGTCGGAAGCCTCACGGCGCGAAGGCTTCGTCGATGATCTCCTGCTGCTCGACGGCGTGCACCTTCGACGACCCCGACGACGGCGCTGACATCGCGCGCCGCGATATCCGCGTGATCCCAGACAACTTGTCCGAGCACACCTCTGGAAGCGTCAGCCCGAAGGTCGGCCAGGCACCCTGATTCGCCGGCCTTCTCAATCGAGTAGACATAAGCAACACCGTTGCTCTAGGGTAGAGTAACGGTGTTGCTTACTGTCGTGGGCGCGACGGGCTGGAGAAGGGATCGAGATGTCGCAGAGGTATCGGGTCATTCAATGGGCGCCTGGGCTGGTCGGGAAGCAAACCCTCAAGGGCATCATCGATCACCCCAACCTCGAACTGGCCGGGCTTTGGGTACACAACCCGGAGAAGGCCGGGATCGACGCTGGCGAATTCTGCGGTTGCCGCGAAACGGGCATCTTCTCCACGGCCGATGTCGAGGAGGCATTGGCGATCGACGCTGACTGCGTCGCTTACCTGGCTACAGATCTGCGCCGCCAGCCTGCGGAACTCGTGGACGACATTACGCGAATGCTGGTGTCGGGCAAGAACGTCGTCGGGGTGCAGGCGTCTATGAACTATCCCGCGCTTCACGGTCCGGCGGTAGTCGAACGGCTCGAGGCGGCATGTCGGCAAGGGGGCACGTCGTATTATCCGACTGGGATCAACGCCAACGGCAGCCAGACGGTGCTCGCTGCGCTGGCAAGCATGTGCCAGCGGGTCGAATCGACGTATCTGTGCGAGATGTACAACTTCGAAACCTACGAAGACCCGGAGGTTTTCGCCTACTTCGGGTACGGGTTGACCGCCGAAGACGCCGAATCGCATGATTTGCGGCCTCTTTTCGAGTACCTATTCGGTCCAGCGCTGCACCTGACAGCGCACTGGTTCGGTTTCGAGCTCGACGAGGTTGGCTGGGATCAAGAGGTCGCGCTATCTGAGCGAGATGTGCAGGCACCGCTGTTCAGCCTCAAGAAGGGCACTGTCTCGGCCATCCGCTTCAATCTCAACGGCTATGTGCGCGGCAAGCGACGGGTGACGCAGGCTGGCTGCTATTGGCTTGGCGAATATCCGCGGCAGTGGGAGCCACCACCTGGCGAAGGGGGCTACCGGTTGGCGATTGAGGGTGAGCCGCAGATGTCGGTGCAGTGGGCCACGAGAACGCGCAACGAGTCCTTCAGGGGACCGCTGGCCAAGGAGCGTGGACCGGAGGACCTTGCCATCATGGGCGGGTTGATGGCAACCGCCGCTCGCGCGGTGAACTCCATTCCCGAACTCTGTCGTGTCGGACCGGGAATCGTGACCCTGGCTGACCAATCGGGACTGCTACCACCCGTCGATTGGTGACACAGCCGCGACTAGCGGTCTCGGCTGTCGGGCGGTGCATGGGCGTCGACGAGCGTTGCTAGTCCGACGTACACCTGTGCATCGTCAGTCAACGGTCCCACGATCGCTGCCGACGCCGCCTCACGAAACGGCACCCCCTCGGCGACGAGTGTGGCCGCCGCGATCAACGTCCTGGTCGAGGCGACTTCCCGAAGGCCGGTGTCATGGAGCCTGCGGATCGCCGTAGCCAGTCTGATCAGTGATTCGGCGACAGGTCCGTCGACGCCCGCCTCTCTACGTAGGATCTCGATCTCTGCCTCGGGCGGCGGGAAGTCGAGTTCGATCGAGATCATGCGTTGCCTCGTCGAGGATTTCAGGTCCTTCAACACGCTTTGATAGCCCGGGTTGTAGCTCACGACCAGTAGAAACCCGTCGGCGGCCGAGAGTCTCTCGCCACCGAGGCGTTCGATGTTCATCTCGCGTCGGTGATCGGCTAGGGAGTGGATCACCACCGTGGCGTCCTGCCGGGCCTCGACGACCTCATCCAGGTAGCAGATTCCGCCCTCGCGCACGGCGCGGGTCAGCGGACCGTCCACCCATTCCGTTGAGCCCCCCGTCAACACGTATCGCCCAACGAGATCGGAAGCGGTCATGTCCTCGTGGCAGGACACCGTGTACAGAGGCACATCCGCGGTTGCGGCGATGAACTCAACCAGGCGGGTCTTCCCACAACCGGTGGGGCCCTTGAGCATGACCGGGATGCCCCGCCGCATCGCCGCATCGAACAGGACCACCTCGTTCCCTATAGGCAGGTAGAAAGGCATGTCGAGGGGGTGTCGCTGGCCATTGGCCTCGACGGTTTGCGTCGGCTGGTGTTCGATCAACGGTCTTCTCCCATCACGGCGCAACGGCCGCGGTATGTAAGCCAATGGGACGTTTGGTAGCGGCGGCGGTGCGTAGGGCCGACTGGAATAGGGTGCGCAACGACGACGCGAGCTCCGACGGGTCGTCGAGGCGACGGTGTGGCACTTCTGCCCATACGCGTTCGGTCACCTCGAGATCAGTCGCTGCACCGACGCTGATGCACACGCAGCCAATGCCTCGCACGACCGCTTCACGCAGGGCGTGGCGACTGTCGTGCTCTGCGTAGCGACCTTCGTATCCGGTGTCGTATGGAAACCCATCGCCGACAATCACCAACAGCTTCTTTGACGTGCCCGCACGTGTGGTCAACAGATGTGTGGCATGACGAATCGCAGCGCCCAATCGGGTGTAGCCGTTCGGAGTAAGTGCGGACAGCCGGTGCCGCGCCGCGTGGTCGTAGCGGTCGTCGAAATCCTTCACACGCACGAACCGAACGGCGCTGCGGCCCTCGGAGAAGAAGCCATAGGTCGCCACGCGGTCGCCCAGTCGATCGAGTGCCGCAGTGAGGCGCGCCACGAGATCACGCTGCTGGTCGAACACCCGATGTCCGACGGCGGGCGCGCGGGTGGAACCGGTGGAGTCCAGCAGGACCAGCACGCTCAGGTCGTGAGCGGTCAACCTTCGGCATTCGTATACCCGCGTGTCGGCCTGCACTCCGACGGTCTGAGCGACAGCCGCGTCGATCAAGGCGGTCAGGTCGAGGGTGTCTCCGTGTTGTTGGCGTCGATGACGCTCATGGGTCAGTCCCAGCCGTGAGAGTTCTCTGCGGATCGACCAGTCGTCGTCCGGGGCAAGGTTCGGTGCCGCCATCGAAGGTGGGTCGAATTCCGCGACCGTGCACCATTGCGGCCGGTAGCGGCGATGTAGGTGGTCCCATTCGGGGTACCGGTATCCCGAATACATCGTCGCCGACTCAACTGTGAAGTTGTCCGATGCTTCGATGCGCTGAGCTCTCGAACTGGCCCGGCCCGTGCTGTGGTTGCCCATCGCGAGGTCTCCGCCACCCTGCCCGCCGGTCGCCGGCGCGCGACCCATTCCGAAGAACCGATTGATCATCGATGACAGTGGAGACTGGATCGGCGCCGAGAACAGCTCAAGGAACCGTACGCGCTCTGAGTCTTCCTCGTCGTCGATGTCAGGAAGCTCGTCTTGCCCGGACGGTGCCACTTTGGCCTCGCTCTTGCCCGTTTCGAGCGGTGCTGCGCGGTCTGTTCCGGCCGCGGCGCGAAGCACGCTGATCGGCTTGATCGTGCCTAACCATTCCGGCGGCTCGGGCAGCGATCGGCGGCTCTGGCGGGCCCAGGCCAGTGATTGCTTCGCACCTGCGGGAACGGGGCCGTCATAGACTTCGTCGATCAACTCCGAAATGCCTTGCGGTAAAACATGTTTCAACGCATCTGCCGCTCTGACGCACTCGAGGAGCAAATAGCGATCCCGCAAGCGGCGGTGCCCGGAGAGCTGTGTCATCACGTGGTGGTCGAAGCTGCCGATCGCGACGAGGCCAGCTTGGGCGAGTACGCCGTCGCGCTGACGGTTTTCGGGACCACGCGGGAGGAATATCGATTCCCCATCACTGTAGGTGACTTCGCGATTCCCTTGGATCACCTGTGTGCGGCGGCGGGTCACCGACTGCGCAAGCAGCGTAAAGCGTGATTGTTCAGTGGGCTTGGGCACCAGCTCAGGTGCTCCGTGGTGACGGTGCCGACCGCTCGGAGAGCGCTAGCGCCACCTCGTGCTGCTCGTTGTCGATCGCTCGCCGCAACAGCACCACCATCACCGCGATCCACAGCGCAAACACAACAAGTGGCATGAAGAATGCGAAGGCCCCGTTCCAGCCGAACGGTCCCGCCTTGAAGAAGGGGACCAGCCCGGCCGGTGCGACGAGGAGGGCGACCCACAGGTTGAAATACCCTGCCCAACGGGGAAATACGTTCGTTTTGCGTTCGTCGGCAAGGATGACGATACCGATGACAGCGAACTCCACGACTGCCGTCGAGATGACTCCGACGAACATCAACCAACCCATGTCGTTGAGCATGCGAACGATCACTGGGCCGATGTCGGGCCGGTATGCGGCGGTCTGCCAGATCATCAGGGGGATGATGAACTCCAGTGACAGCAGGCCGCCGGAGACCACTTGGGTCGTCGCCAGCACCGAACGTTCACCTTCGATCCTCTTCATCTGGGTGGCGATCACCGCAGTGAAGGGGACCAGCAGCGCGGAGGCGAACATGGTCAGTATCAGCCCCAGCCTGATCAGATCGGTGTTGTGCTCGAACATGTCGACGACCTGTTGTGCAGAGTTGCTAGGTGGCGGCGGTGGAATGAAACGTGCGAGCAGAATGAAGCTCGCGACCCAGCCCGCAACCATCGCCGGACCCGTCCACACACAGAGCATTTGGAGGGACCTGTTGATCGGCGGTTTGGCTGCGGTGGTGGTGCCACGTCCGTCGCTCCGGAGCGCGGGGCTGCTCATGTCAGCCTCCCGGAGAGAACTCGGTGGGGAATTCAGAACCCGGAGCCGGGACCCCGGGCGGGACCACGACCTGTCCCTCGGGGTTGAAGTGCACTGCGTCGCGCCGCGACAGGGGCAGGTGCACCGACGGGCATGCTTGGTCGGTTTCCGGTCCGCAGATGCCGTTGGTGAAGTACGACCGCTCTTGCACCTCCACGGGCCAAGAGTGCGCCTGCAGGTTGAAGATCTGATAGGGGATGTTGTAGGTGACCATGTAGATGGTGCTGCCGGCACCGAGTATGGCGAGGAACCGCAGGAAGGTCTTGACGCCGGTCCGCGCACGGATCTCGTCGACACCCCGCTCGACGAAGGTGTTGCCCTTGTCGTCCTTGAAGTAAAGCAGGCAGGCGAAGCCGGTCCACCAGGCGGCCGTCAAGAGCGATTCGTACAGCGGGAACTGGTAGTAGTGCCCGTGGAACAGGGTCAGTTCGGGCACTGTCGACCAGTAGTTGTAGAAGCCGAGGCGAACCCATGCTCCTTCGCAGAGGAGGTCGAGAATGAAGCCGAACACCATGGACACGGAGATGAGGCCGGCCACCCCGACGTTCGGAAAGCGTTGTTTCGTCTTGCGCATCACCCACGTGCAGGCCAGTGCGATCGGGAACAGCATGTACAGGTAGGCCGGCATGATGAAGAACAGCGGCTCCTGGAACATCTGCCCCGCCGAGCCGGCCGCGATCGATTGCCAGCCGGGCACTTCCGCGACCCATGAGCCGGCGTTGAACAACGCGGAGTTGTAGGTGAACGTCGGCTGATAGAAGTTGATGAAGGGATCCTGGAACCACAACAAGACGAACGACAGCAGCAGCAGGCCGGTTGTAGTCATTCGTCCTTGCCGGATCCTGGGACGAACGACCACGAGGTAGATGACCGCGACGGTCGTCACCACGCCGAAGGGGATGTAGATCGAGAACAGCGTCGACATCCATCCTGGCAGCTCCGTAGGTCCCTGCGGCACACGCTCGGTGTTAGGGCCGGTCAGCCATCTGACGCACAAGTACAGGTAGAACACCAGCCAGACCGCGCCGAGAACGGCCCACCCTTTGATCGGCTTGCGTTCCGTCGGGCCGCTCAGCACCGTTCGCCGAGCACCGAATGCTGGTTCGTCATGCCTGGTCGTCACTGCGGTCATGATGTTCTCCTCACCCACCCATAGCCAGCTGTGAGGAAGACATTAAGCAACGGTGTTGCTTAATGTCAAGAAACACCGTTCCTTAGCGCCTTGGCCGGGTCACCGGCTACTGCTGGGGCGTGAGCCGCATCCCGTACAGGGCCATCCGGGTTACCGCGTCGATCATCGCTTCTTCGTCCCGATCCGGGGCGCCGGCGAGCCACGGCTGCAACAAGACCAAGCCGGCTATCATCGCGATCGTCAGTGAGTTGCCGTCGGCGACCGCATCGGGGGGAGCCAGCTGCGCCGCCCCGCCTCGTGCTCTGCCATGACTTTCAGGTCACGCAAGCTGTCGGTGAGTGCCTGCTGGGTGCGCTGCAACAAATCACTGCCGGAGTCCTCCCCCGCGGCGAGCAGCGTGATCAGTAGGTGACGGTGTTCGGCGAGGTTGGAGTAGAGGTCTCGGACAAATTCTCGAACCAATCGCTCATCTGGCCATGGGCTGTCGAGCTGGCTGCTCCATGCCGACGTGAACTCGTCGAAAGAGGCGAGGAATGGTGCGAGCAAAGTCGCTGCGAACAGATCGTCCTTGCTGACGAACTGGCGGTAGAGCACAGAGAGGCTAAGGCCCGCCTTGGCGGCGATATCGCGCATCGACGTCTGCGAATAGCCGTGCTCGGCAAACAGCTCGCTTGCGGTGGTGGTAATGAGGCGACGGACCTGCTCCGTGGTGCGCCGAGTCGCGCGACGTGAGACGGCCATGTTGCACTGTAGCTCTTGTTGCGGCATCGCTTGACGTTCACGCGCCCTGTAAGTCCCCCGGACGGCGTCCATGGAAGTGCACTAAGTATGGGCCGTCAGGCTCGTGGGAAACACCCCTCAAATCGAGACCACCCAGCCAGCCCGCGACGGTGAAACCCACCGCGCCCTGACCGATGGGCGACCGTTCTCGGTCTTCGGGTAACTGCCGTCTCCCCAGACTCTTCGCTCAGGCGAAGGCTTCGTCGATGATCTCCTGCTGCTCGACGGCGTGCACCTTCGACGACCCCGACGACGGCGCTGACATCGCACGCCGCGATATCCGCGTGATGTCCGACAACCGGTCCGCGCAGACCTCGGGCAACGTCAGGCCGAACGTCGGCCAGGCACCCTGGTTGGCCGGCTCCTCCTGCACCCAGAAGTACTGTTCGGCGTTGGGGTACTGGTCGAGGGTCTGGCTCAGCCGACGCTTCGGCAGTGGTGCAAGCTGCTCGATGCGCACAATCGCCACATCGTCGCGCTCTTCCTTGTTCTTACGCGCCACCAGCTCGTAGTAGATCTTGCCGCTGGTCAACAGGATTCGCTTGACCTTGTCGCGGTCGCCTGTGCCCTCGGTGTAGGTGGGCTCCTCGATCACCGACCGGAACTTCATCTCGGTGAACTCGCGAAGGTCGCTCACGGCCGCCTTGTTGCGCAGCATCGATTTCGGCGTGAACACGATCAGCGGCCGGTGGATTCCGTCCAGACCGTGCCTGCGAAGCAGGTGGAAGTAGTTCGCCGGCGTCGACGGCACCGCGATCGTCATCGACCCCTCCGCCCACAGCAACAGGAATCTCTCGATGCGGCCGGACGTATGGTCCGGGCCCTGGCCCTCGTGGCCGTGCGGCAGCAGCAGCACCACATCGGACAGCTGGCCCCACTTGGCTTCACCCGACGAAATGAACTCGTCGATGATCGACTGGGCGCCGTTGACGAAGTCGCCGAACTGCGCCTCCCACAACACAAGTGCGTCAGGGTTGCCGACCGAGTAGCCGTATTCGAAGCCCACCGCCGCGAACTCCGACAACGCGGAGTCATACACCATGAACTTGCCGCCGGTTGGCGTGCCGTCGGTGTTGGTGGTGAGCAGCTGCAGTGGCGTGAATTCCTGGCCGGTGGATCGATCGATGATCACCGAGTGACGCTGCGTGAACGTGCCGCGACGGGTGTCCTGCCCGGACAACCGGATCGTCTTACCTTCGGCCAGAAAGGATCCCAGCGCGAGCAGCTCGGCGAACGCCCAGTCCACCTTGCCCTCGTAGGCCATCTCGCGTCGCTTTTCGAGCACCGGCTTGACGCGTGGGTGCACGTTGAAGCCTTCTGGGAAGGCCAGGTGAGCGTCGCCGATACGGGCCAGCAGCGACTTCTCCACCGCGGTGTTCATCCCTGCGGGCACCATCTGGTCGGACTCCACCGACGAGCTCGGTGCGATCTCGTGCTTCTCGAGTTCGCGGACCTCGTTGAAGACCCGCTCGAGCTGGCCCTGGTAATCGCGCAGCGCGTCCTCGGCCTCTTTCATCGAGATGTCGCCGCGGCCGATCAGGGCTTCGGTGTAGGTCTTCCGCGATCCACGCTTCGTATCGATCACGTCGTACATGTACGGCTGCGTCATCGACGGGTCGTCGCCCTCGTTGTGACCGCGCCTGCGGTAGCACAGCATGTCGATGACGACGTCCTTCTTGAACTGCTGGCGGAAGTCCATCGCCAGACGCGCGACCCAGACGCACGCCTCCGGATCATCGCCGTTGACGTGGAAGATCGGCGCACCCACCATCTTCGCCACGTCGGTGCAGTACTCCGACGAACGCGAGTCGGTCGGCGACGTGGTGAAGCCGATTTGGTTGTTGACGATCATGTGGATCGTCCCGCCGGTGCGGTACCCGCGCAGCAGCGCCAGGTTCAGCGTTTCCGCGACCACGCCCTGTCCCGCGAACGCGGCATCGCCGTGCAGCATCATCGGCACGATCGAGAATTTCTCGGAACCCTCGACTTCCTCTCCGACGTCCAGCAGGTCCTGCTTGGCGCGAACCAGGCCCTCGAGCACCGGGTCGACGGCCTCGAGGTGCGACGGGTTGGCGACCAGCGACACCTGGATGTCGTTGTCGCCGAACATCTGGATGTAGTTGCCCGTCGCGCCGAGGTGATACTTGACGTCACCGGAGCCGTGCGCCTGCGACGGATTCAGATTGCCCTCGAACTCGCTGAAGATCTGCGAGTACGGCTTACCGACGATGTTGGCCAGCACGTTGAGCCTGCCGCGGTGAGGCATGCCGATCACGACCTCGTCGAGGGCGTGCTCGGCGGCCTGATCGATCGCCGCGTCCATCATGGGGATGACGGTTTCGGCGCCTTCGAGTGAGAATCGCTTCTGACCAACATATTTCGTCTGCAGGAAGGTCTCGAAAGCCTCGGCGGCGTTCAACTTCGAGAGAATGTACTTCTGCTCGGCGACGGTCGGCTTCTCGTGCTTTATCTCAATGCGTTCCTGCAGCCACTTCTGCTGGTCGGGCTCAAGAATGTGGGTGTACTCGACGCCGACATGACGGCAGTACGCATCGCGCAGCAGTCCGAGCACGTCGCGCAGCTTCTTGTGCTCGGCACCGGCGAAACCGTTGACCTTGAACTCGCGGTCCAGATCCCACAGCGTCAAGCCATGGCTGTTCACATCGAGGTCGGGGTGGCTGCGGAACCGAGTTTGGTCGAGCCGCAACGGATCGATGTCGGCCATCAGATGGCCGCGGTTGCGGTAGGCCGCGATCAACTCGAGGACGCGGCCGTTCTTGTCTTCGATCGAGTCGGGATTGTCGGTGCGCCAGCGCACCGGTTCGTAGGGGATGCCCAGTTCCCGGAAGATCTCGTCGAAGAAGCCATCGGACAGCAGTAGCTCGTGCACGGTGCGCAGGAAATCGCCGGACTCCGCGCCCTGAATGATGCGGTGGTCGTACGTCGAGGTGAACGTGACCAGCTTGCCGACGCCCAACTCCGAGATGCGTTCCTGGCTCGCGCCCTGGAACTCGGCCGGGTACTCCATCGCGCCGACGCCGATGATGGCGCCCTGCCCCCGCATCAGCCGCGGGACCGAGTGCACCGTGCCGATCGTGCCCGGATTGGTCAGTGAGATCGTCACGCCGCCAAAGTCTTCGGCGGTCAGCTTGCCGTCGCGGGCGCGCCGCACGATGTCCTCGTAGGCGGCGAGGAACTGGCCGAATCGCATGTTCTCGCAGTTCTTGATGCCCGCCACCACGAGCTGACGATTGCCGTCCTTGCCCTGCAGGTCGATCGCGAGCCCGAGGTTGACGTGCTCGGGGGTGACCGCGTTCGGCTTGCCGTCCACTTCGGCGAAGTGGCGGTTCATGTTGGGGAACTGCTTGACCGCCTGCACCAGCGCGTAGCCGATCAGGTGGGTGAACGAGATCTTGCCGCCGCGGGTGCGCTTGAGGTGGTTGTTGACGACGATCCGGTTGTCGATCATCAGCTTGGCCGGTATGGCGCGCACGCTGGTCGCGGTCGGCACTTCGAGCGACGCCGACATGTTCTTGACCACTGCGGCCGCGGCGCCGCGCAGTATCTGAACCTCAGAGCCTTCCGCCGGCGCCGGGGCGGCCGACGTCTTCGGCTTCGCAGGAGCGGGATCGCTCTTGGTCTCGGCGGCCTTCGGTGCAGGTGCCGGGGCGCTCTTACTTTCCGTCTTGCTCTCCGGCCGGTTTCGGCGGAGGCGCCGGGGCGGGTTCGGGTGGCGCTGCCGGCGCAGACGTCCGCTGTCCGTTGCCGGTTTGACTGTCGGTGGTCGGCTCGGGGGAGTAGTCGACAAGGAATTCGTGCCAACTGGGGTCTACAGACGAGGGATCCTCGCGGAACTTGCGATACATCTCCTCGACCAACCACTCGTTCTGTCCGAATGGTGAGGGTGAGCTCACGGTAGCTACTCGCCTCGATTCCTTCGCCTCAGACGAGCGGCCCTGCGCTCGCCTCTCTTTTCTCCTGCAGTCAACGGGTATCCGCTATCTGCCGCCTAAAGGCTATCCCTCCTGCAACAGCCAGACCATGACAACGCTCTTATGGCCGTTGTGGTCGGACGCGCACCCGGTGACGGCTAGTTTCGTGGTGCGGGCAGGATGTGAATGGCCGCCGGCCACCGCGGTGGCGGATCGCCGAACGCCTTACGCGCGTTGGAAACGATGCGCCTACCCATCAGCCGGTTGCCGACGCCGCCGACGACGGCCCCGATGCCGACGGGCAGCAACTTGCCGAAGGCGATCGCCCCGCGCTTCAGCGTGTAGCGCTTGATGAAGTACTTCAGCAGACGTGAGTTCAGCTGCGATACGGCCGGCAACGGCAACGTCGCCGCGCCGTCGGCGATCCACGAGCCGCTCGTGCGGCCGGGGCCGAGCAGGTCGGCGACCGCGTGCTTGCTCTCCTCACCGACAAGTACCGACAGGACGAGAGCCCGTCGGCGCTCCCGATGATCGGCGGGGATGCCGAACACCTCCGCAGTGGCCAGTACGTAGAGCGACGTCGCCTCCAGAAAGACCACCGTCTCACCTGCCACGGCCGACATGGCGGCCAATGTCCCGATACCGGGGAAGGCGGCCGCGGAGCCGACCGCGGCGCCGCTGGCCATCACCGCGGCGAGGTACTGCTTCTCGAGTCTGGCGACGATCTCGGCCGGTGACGCATTGGGACTCTGGTGGCGGAGCCGATCGACGTAGGCCTTGACGGCGGGCGCCTGTACGCGCGCGCTGCGCTCGATGATCGCGGAGAGTACCTTCGCCGCGGCACTCGGATTCTCGTCCACCGTCGCGGGCAGCTGGCTTTTGGCGCTTGACCTGGCACTCATGTGAGGCCTCCCTGTCGGAACGGCTGGCCTTTCAGGCTAGCCCTATGTGAACGCACGACGACCGGCGCCAGGTGCCCGAACGTGATCGCGCTCACTGTCTGCGATGTGGGGAAGAAAATATTGAGAAGCGACGCTAACCAATTTCATGGCAACATCACCCTCTGTGGACCTCACGCGCGCCGATTCGGAAACCCGGCGCAGTGCGCCTCGGGTGCCGAGCCGCACGCGGCTGATCCTTCTTCTGGGGGTCATGGTCGCGCTGGGCCCGCTGACCATCGATATGTATCTGCCGGCGCTGCCGAAGATCGCCGAGGACCTCGCGGTGTCGTCGTCGGTCGCGCAACTCACGCTCACCGGGACACTCGCCGGTCTGGGCCTCGGTCAGCTGATCGTCGGCCCGCTGTCGGACTCGCTGGGCCGACGACGGCCGCTCATCGCAGGCATCGTGCTGCACATGGTGGCGTCGGTGCTGTGCCTGCTCGCTCCGAATATCGCACTCCTCGGCGTTGCCCGGGGACTGCAGGGGATGGGTGCGGCCGCAGCGATGGTCGTGGCCTTCGCCATCGTCGGCGATCTGTTCGCGGAGTCGGCCGCCGCGACCGTCATATCCCGCTTGATGCTCGTTCTCGGCGTCGCGCCGGTGCTCGCCCCGTCGCTGGGCGCCGCCGTCCTGTTGAAGGCGTCGTGGCACTGGGTGTTCGCGGTGCTGGTGGTGATGGCCGGGGCGCTGCTGGTACTGGCCGCAATGGCGCTTCCGGAAACGCTTCCGGTTTCGCACCGACGACCGCTGAAGGTGCGCGGCATCGCGGCCACCTACGTCGAGGTGCTGCGCGACGTCCGCTTCGTCGTGCTGGTCCTCGTCGCAGCGCTCGGCATGTCAGGTCTGTTCGCTTACATCGCGGGCGCGGCGTTCGTGCTGCAGGGTCGGTTCGGCCTGGACCAGCAGGCGTTCGCGCTGGTGTTCGGGGCCGGTGCCGTCGCGCTGATCGGCGCCACGCAGTTCAACGTCGTGATGCTGCGCCGATTCTCACCGCAGATGATCGCGCTGTGGGCGCTGGCTGCCGCGTCGACGGCGGGTGTCGTCTTCGTTGGCCTGTCGGCAACGCATACCGGCGGACTGCTCGGCTTCGTGCTTCCAGTCTGGGCGATCCTGGGAGCGATGGGCCTGGTCATTCCCAATGCTCCGGCGGTGGCACTGTCCCGGCACCCCGATGCGGCGGGTACCGCGGCGGCCGCTCTCGGCGCGGCTCAGTTCGGTCTGGGCGCTGCCATCGCGCCGCTTGTCGGTGTGCTGGGCAACGACGAGTTCGCGCTCGCACTGGTGATGACGGTCGGTATGGTGATCGCGTTGTTCGCTCTGTCCCTTACGCTGCGCTTAGGGGGCCAGGCAGCTGGTACGCCGGCGCCTGGACGCAAGAACAATACAAAGGACGGGGTCATCGGCGACGCCGTCCCCGAGCTGGCCTGAGGTTTGCACTGGCACGATCGGCGACTTGTCGGGATCTGCCACCATCCGTAGCGTCGGCTGAATCGTTGAGTAAGTCATCGTTGAGTAAGTCGATGTGATGGATCAGACCCTGACCCCCCGGTACGACGACCGCGCCCCCGGGATGCGGCGCGGTGCCGTCGCTACGCCGAACCCATGGCACGCGTTATGGGCCATGCTGGTCGGGTTCTTCATGATCCTGGTCGACGCGACCATCGTCTCGGTCGCCAACCCGTCGATCATGGCCGCGCTCGGCGCCAGCTACGACTCCGTCATCTGGGTGACCAGCGCCTACCTCCTCGCCTACGCGGTGCCCCTACTTGTCGCGGGCCGCCTTGGCGACCGGTTCGGACCGAAGAACCTTTATCTGCTGGGTCTGACGGTGTTCACGGCCGCATCGTTGTGGTGCGGGCTGGCCGAAAGCATCGGCGTGCTGATCATCGCCCGGGTCGTGCAAGGTTTCGGGGCGGCGCTGCTCACGCCGCAGACGCTGTCGACGATCACCCGCATCTTTCCCGCCGCAGGCCGCGGCGTAGCGATGAGCCTGTGGGGCGCGACCGCAGGCGTGGCAACCCTGGTGGGTCCGCTGGCCGGCGGTCTGTTGGTCGACGGGCTGGGCTGGCAGTGGATCTTCTTCGTCAACGTCCCGGTCGGCATCGTCGGCGTCCTGCTGGCGCTCCGGCTGATTCCCCAACTGGACACTCAGAAGCAGCGATTCGATCTTCTCGGCATGGCGCTTTCGGGGATCGGCATGTTCATGATCGTGTTCGCCCTGCAGGAGGGTCAGTCGCACAACTGGGCGCCGTGGGTGTGGGGCACGATCACCGGTGGCATCGGCGTCATGGCGGCGTTCCTGTTCTGGCAGTACGTCAATCCCCACGACCCACTCGTCCCGCTGCGCATCTTCCGTGACCGTGACTTCTCCCTGTCCAACATCGGTGTCGCCACCATCGGTTTCGTCGTGACAGCGATGATCGTGCCGGTCATGTTCTACGCCCAAGAGGTGTGTGGCCTCTCGCCCACGCGTTCGGCGCTGATAGTGGCGCCCATGGCCGTCGCGTCGGGCGTGCTCGCACCGTTCGTCGGCAGGATCGTCGACAGGTCGCATCCTCGTCCGGTGATCGGCTTCGGCTTCTCGTTGGTCGCGATCTCGATGACCTGGTTGTCCTTCGAGTTGATGCCCGCCACTCCGATCTGGCGCGTAGTGCTGCCATTGACCGTCACCGGCGTCGGGATGGCGTTCATCTGGTCACCGCTGGCAGCGACAGCCACCCGCAATTTGCCGCCGCATCTCGCAGGGGCGGGCTCAGGCGTCTACAACACCACCCGCCAGGTCGGGTCCGTGCTGGGCAGCGCGGGAGTGGCGGCGTTCATGACATGGCGGATCAGCGGCGAGCTCGGGCCTGCGGCCGCGGCGTCTGCAGGCGGTGACGGCGCGGTGTCGGTTTTGCCCGCATTTCTGCAGGAACCGTTCTCTGCGGCCATGTCGCAGACGCTGTTGCTGCCGGCGTTCTTCGCGCTGTTCGGTGTCGGCGCGGCGCTGTTCTTACTTGGTTTCGGCAACCCGCGATCGACGGATTTCGACGACGGGGACCGCGACACCGGCCATGCCGCCGACGACGCTGTCGACGAACCGTTCGCCGACGACCACGACGAGTACCTCGAGTACACGGTGTCTTGGGCTGACGGGGCGCCGATGACGACGAAGCTCTCGGACGCCGAGCCAGACACCGAGCCGATCGTGTCTCGCGCGCCGCACGTGTTGCCTGCTCCCGCCGACGTGTGGCATGACGAGCCGGTCGAATCCTGGCGCCACATGACCGAGGATGAACAGCCGCCCACGGCCACGGCGACTCCGAAGCCGACGCATGACCCGGACGATGGCCCGCGGCGCTGGGGGCAACGCCCGCCCGAAGCTCGGGGGGACATCTTGAGCCTGCTGCGAGCCGCGGTTCCGCCCGCGCTACCGGCATCGGCCGCCGAGCCGATCGGTTTCGCGCACAACGGGTTTCACGTCGACGGCGAGCAGCGATTCGAACCGCTGCATCGACCGCAGCCGACCGCCGAGCCCAGTTCCCCGGTGGCTGACACCTCCGCCACCCCTGACGCCTCCGATGTCGCCGGCTGGGCAGGCCGCCATGCGCGCCGACGCATCGCGGGTGAGTACGAGCGGGCGTCACGCCACAGGTTGCCTGAGGAGGAACCGGAGCCGCGCCAGTTCTGGTTGGAGTCCGGCGGCAAGCATTCCCGCGACGATCTCGACGACAGATCCCGCCATGGCAGGCATTCGACCACCTGGCGTGACTAGGGCATCTCTGCCAACGATTTCGCGTGGGTGCTCGCGGGTTAGCGATGTACCGAGCAGGTAGAACTTCGACTGTTTGCCCTCCGCCAACTTCTTGACATCTCTAGTTGGACAGAGTATCCAACTAGAGTGTTTCAAAAGAGAATCGGGAGACCGTGCTCTCGGGTGGGGTGAAGGCGGTCAGCCGGCGCGAACGCAGCCGAGAGGCGCTCGTGGCCAAGCTGCTGCCCGCCGTCGAGGCGTTGCTGGCTGAGGGTGCGACCTACACCGATCTCAGTGTCGAGGAGATCATCGAGCGGGCCGGCGCTCCTCGGTCGACGTTCTACTACCACTTCCGCGACAAGGGTGAGCTTCTGATCGCGGTCAGCGCCGATGCCATCGCGGAGATCGTCGAGATCTCCAAAAGCCTCTACCGCGATGGACTCCAACGATCGCCCGCAGTGTTCACGGCTGCGGTGCGCAATACGGCGGCAACGTGGTTGTCGCACATGCCTCTGATGAACGCCCTTGCAGAACTGGCGGCATATAACCCGGCTGTCAATGAGCAGTTCCTGATCGCCTGGCAGTCGGCTGAGTTTTATCTCGCGGACCACATCCGTACTGGCCAGGCTGCGGGCTTGGTGC
Source organism: uncultured Actinomycetota bacterium (assembly GCA_963805835.1). Lineage (GTDB taxonomy): Bacteria > Actinomycetota > Actinomycetes > Mycobacteriales > Mycobacteriaceae > Mycobacterium. The sequence goes on from CAWDVX010000024.1 coordinate 100,899, forward strand.
GTTCCGACCTGCACCCAGAGCACGTGGCGGCGTGGTTGACGTGGATGGCTGAGCGCGGGCTGGGCTTGCATGTGTGGTCGGCCCCACCGGCGCAGGTGGATGCGGCCCTCGAGGCCCTGGCGACCATCGTGTGGCACACGCTGTACGCCGATCGGCACGCCCCAGAGGAACGCTCAGATGAAGACCGCTGACGCAGAGCCGCAATGGAACGACGAGTCCGGCCTCGACAGCCGCAGGCGATCTGGTTGGGACGTCCATCAACGCCGAATGAAGGAGACCGGCCATGGCTGACGGCCGTCGCTACGCCGATGTTGCCGATGTTGCCGATGTTATTGTCGTCGGCGCTGGACACAACGGTTTGACGGCCGCCGCGTATCTAGCCAAGGCGGGCTTGGATGTGCTCGTGGTGGAGGCATACCGGACGCCGGGTGGCATGACCGCCACGAACCCAATGGCGCCTGAAGCGCCCGAGTACCGGATCAACGAAGCGTCGCTGCAGGCGTCCCTGTTCCGCACCACGACCATCGATGAAGACCTCGGTCTGTCGAGCAAACACGGGTTGCGCCAGCGGGTCATCGATCCGGCGCATGTTCAACTCAACTACGACGGCTCGTCGCTGGCACTGTGGCGCGATCCACGCAAAATCGCCGACGAGCTCAAACATTTCTCGCCGCGCGACGCCGAGAAATTGATCGACCTCTACCGGGTCATCGATACCGCCGTCAGCATCGGCCTGCCCGTCATGCAAACCCATCCCACCCGGCCGGCGCTGAGGAACGTGTTGCAGGCCGCCAAGGCTGCGGTGAAAGGCCGTGGCGAGCTGGCGGCGATCGGGCAGTGGGCTACGTCGTCACACACAGAAGCGCTCGAGGAGTATTTCGAGCATGACGTGATCCGGGCTGCGCTCGTTATTGGGCTTCCGTTCATGCCTTTTGACGCCGATCTGTCTGCCTGGGCCCTGATCTACCTGGGCGTGCTGTCGAAGTACGGCGTGGCGATGTTCGAGGGTGGCACCGGTAGCTTCCCGAAGGCGCTCATTGCCTGCATCAACGAGTACGGCGGGCGGGTCCGATGCGACTCCCCTGTCGAGCAGCTGCTGGTTACGGGAGGCCGGGTGGCCGGTGTGCGCATCCGCGGTGGCATGGAAATTCATGCCCGCCGCGGGGTGCTGACAGCGTGTAGCCCGGCCACCACGCTGAAGTACTTGCTGCCCAAGGGGGTGCTGGACCACAAGATGCAGAATCGCGTCGACCACATCCCGACCAAGGGTCGCGGTATCAGCGACTACAAGCTCAATATCGCGCTCAAGGGACGCATTTCGATGGAGAAACATGAAAAGTGGCGCGGCGACGGCCTCGACCTGAAGCTGCCCTGCAACTCGTATCACACATACCAGGAGACCCTGCAGGCCGCGAGAGACTGCATCCGCGGTGATGTCCCAGAACATGTTCCGGGCCTTGCGATCTCGCCGACCTCGTTCGACCCAACGATGGCCCCCGAGGGTTGCGACGTGTTTTGGTTCTGGACCGGCCTTACCCCAAGCGATCCGCGCATCGGGTGGACGAAGGCCCGCGACCAGATAACCGACACCGTGATCCGCGACAGCCAGCACTACTACCACGGCATCGAGGAACTTGAAGTAGCCCGGCGCGCCCTGGCTCAACCCGACATCGCCGAACGCTTCTTCGCCATCGACGGCAGCGTCTACCACGTCGACCCGATCATCACCCGGTTCGGGCCACGCAAACCCGCTGTCGGATTTGCGGGCTACCAGACCCCGGTACCAGGTCTGTTCCTAACCGGCTCAGGTACGCACCCCGTCGCAGGCATCAGCGGAATGCCCGGCCAAAACGCTGCAGCCACGATGCTCAAGCTCTTCCGCCAGGAAGACAAGCATGGCCGCAACAAGACAACCGTCCCCCGCACCGCCTACGAGCTGGCCGAATAGGTCAACCACGAGCGCCAATCCTTCGACCAAGGGAATCTGATGCCGACAACGGCTGAAGGCACACTCGACGATCTCGATCTCAACGACGCTCAATTGTTCCGCGATGGACCACCGCATGACGTATTTGCCCGGATGCGCTTCGAAGCACCGGTGTTGTGGAACCGTCCGACTGACAGCAATGACGGGTTCTGGTCGGTGACCGGGTTCCGCGATGAGCTGTCCGTGATCGGCGACTGGAAGAAATTCTCGTCGGCACGCCGCGGCATCTTTCTGCAGGAGGAAGGGATCCTGCCCAAGGAGTTCACCCAGTTCCTGTTCAGCATGATGGACCCACCAGACCACGACAAACACCGCATGCTTTTGACGAAGGTCTTCACACCGCGGGCAGTTGCTCAGCGCGAGAGCGATATCCGGGCGGTCATCACCGGGCTGCTCGACAAGGTGATCGAGCGCGGTGAATGCGATTTTGTTCGCGACATCGCGGTCGAGTTCCCGCTTGTGGTGACGTCCAACATGCTTGGTGTCCCCGAGTGCGACCGTGGCAAGTTGTTCGATTGGACCAACAAGATGGCCGATGTGTCACTGCCGCCGGAGCAGGGGCTGCAGATGATGCAGGAGATGGCCGCGTATCTGGTTGACTTAGTGAGCGAGCGCCGGCGGCGGCCGACCGACGATTTGCTGTCACGGCTGATCGTGGCCGAGGTGGACGGCCAGAAGCTCGACGACATCGAGATCGTCGCTCATTTCGCACAGCTGATGGCCGGGGGCAACGAAACCACTCGCAATGCATTCGCCGGCGGGATGCTCGCCTTGATGGAGAACCCGGACCAGCGTCAGGCGCTGCAGGATGACCCGACGCTGATCACCGGTGCCGTCGAGGAAATCCTGCGCTGGCACACCCCGATCATGCACAACGTGCGCACCGCGACCCAGGACGCCGAAGTCCACGGGGTCCGCATCGAGGAGGGCGACCGGCTGGCGCTGTGGCACGTCGCCGCCAACCGAGATCCAGCCCTGGTGTCGAACCCGGACACGTTCGACGTCCGACGCGTCGGAGTCAAGCACATGTCCTTCAGTGGTGGTCGACATTTCTGCCTCGGCAACCAGCTGGCCCGGTTGGAGCTACGCGTGTGCGTTGACGAGACGCTGCGGCGGATCCCGGACATGCAGCTAGCTGGACCCGTGGGGCGGTTCCCCAACAACACCTTCCACTGGATGACCAGCATGCCGGTGACGTTCACCCCGGCATCGCGGTCACAGCCATGATGGATCCGGCTACCGACCGCGTCGTCGATCCCGCTGACTTCTGGGATTCGCTGCACAACCACAGCGCACCCGGACTGCACTGGTCGACCGACAACTTGGGCGAGGCCGCCCCCGGGGTGCTCACGCCGCTGGGCTGGTCGCTGTGGCAGGCGATCGGAGAGCGAGCCTCCCGTGAGGCGCTCTATCGGCTGGGCGCGCTAGATAGCGCTGAGCGGATCGCTCCGGACAATCCCGATGACCGCATCCTGCGGATCTTCTTCGGCCGGATAGCGATGCAAGTGGAGTTCCTGGCGACCCTGGGCGACCGGATGCCGGGCACCACCGGGCAAAACGTAGTGCGAGGTATTTTCGGCCGCGTCCCCGACGGCCTCGAGTTTCGGCCGACCAAGCGTCGCTATCCCGCAGTGGCGCTTCGGTTTCCAGCGGTATTTCTGACCGTTCCCAAGCGGGTGCGTTCGCTGGCAGCACACACCGACGTGTGGTGGAGACAATCCACCAGCGAGGTGTCGACCGCCGACCTACCCACCGCAACCGCCGCCCTGCGCGACGCGGCCGAACGGTTCTACGAGACGTTGACCCTGCATACGACCTGCCTGATGGGTGTGGTGCAGCCGTTGTTCGATGCGTTGTCTGTCATCACCGAACGCGCCGGGGTCGGCGACGTTGCGCTGCTGAGCGGTTCGGGGGGAGCGGAAATGGCGGTCGTCGGCGACATCTGGCGCGCCTCACGAAACGAGATCCCACTGGCTCAGGTGATCGCCAACCACGGGTTCCACGGTCCGGGCGAGGGTGAGCTGTCCAGCCGGGTCTGGCGGGAGGACGACGCGGGGGTGCGCCGGTTGCTGACCGAGTATGCCGCCCGCCTGGACTCGGACAGCCCGGGCGCGCAGGACAGCTACCGCCGCAGCCAGGCAGAGGTGGTGCGCCGCAGCGTACTCGCGGCGCTGCCTCGCGCGCAGCGAGGTCCGGCCACTCTGGTGCTGAACCTCGCCGCGTCGCGCATCCCACTGCGCGGGGTGGGAAAGCGGTCATTCCTGCAGGCACTTGACGTGGCCCGGGCCGCGGGCCGGCGGATCGGTGAGTGCCTGGTCGCCGAGGGCCGGGTCGACGCCGCCGACGATGTCTTCTATCTGACTTTCGATGAGCTGACCCGAGTGCTCCCGCCCGATGCGCCCGCCCTGGTGACATCGCGGCGCCGACGCCGTGACCTGTACCGGTCGCTGCGAATCCCGTCGCATTGGGCTGGGCAACCAGTGCCGGTTCGAGAAGCGTCTTCCGATGGCCCCCAAGGCGATTCGGCAGACGAGCCGGAGCTGATCACCGGCATCGGCGTCAGCGCCGGAGTGGTCGAAGGCGTGGTGCGAGTGGTGACCGAACCCGACTTCGCCGAGGTGGAAAGCGAAGAGATCCTGGTCGCCCCGACGACCGACCCGAGCTGGTCGTCGATCATGTTCATCTCGAAAGCCCTCGTCGTGGATATCGGCAGCACACTGAGCCACGCCGCCGTGGTGGCCCGGGAGCTGGGGTTGCCCTGTGTGGTCAACACCCGCGAAGGCACCCGGCTGCTGCGCACCGGCGACCGGGTGCGCGTCGACGGCACCGCCGGCACCGTGCAGATCCTCGAGCGCGGCGCCGCGTCTTGACCTGGCACCCACCCCCGTATTTCAGACCACGAAGATCGGAACCGGCCGTGTCCCTGGCCGAGAACGGGGAGCGAGCAGTTCATGCATGTCACCGGTGAGCTGAACCTGCAGTGCCGACGGTCGGACATCGATTGTGCACGCACGCGATCGGTTCTGGAAGGGGATTCGCCCGGATGTCTAGCCGAACAGCACCGCGGGGTTCAGATAGCCGGTGGGATCGAACGCCGCCTTGACCGCCCGCATCGCCGCGATATCGGCTGCGGTGCGCGACATCGAAACGTAGTCACGTTTGCGGGTGCCGACGCCGTGCTCGGCGCTGACGTTGCCGCCCAGACGCGCGATCAATGCCATCATCGCCGAGTACAGGTCGCGCTCCGGGTCGATCGCCAGCGCGCATCGCACTAGGTTGAGGTGCAGATTCCCCTCGCCAACATGGCCGAACAGCACCGGGATGGCGTTAGGGGCGTGCTCGGTGACCAGCTCGACGGCTTGGCTCGCGAACGCGGAGATAGCTGAAAGAGGCAGCGAGACATCGAATTTCAATGGCGGACCATACACGCCGAGCACGTCGGCGATGGTCTCGCGAACCTGCCACAGCCGCTGCTGCGTGGTTGCGTCGACGCCGACGGCAGGCTCGCCTGCCAATCGCGCGTCCTCGAGCGCCTCGGCCAGGCGCTCGGTCTGATCGGTGTCGCCGGCCAACTCGATCAGTAGCTGCCAGGCCCCCTCGACGGGCGCGAACACACCGGCGTGCTCGCCGGTCAGTGCGCTCGCGCGGGCGTCGATCAACTCCAGCGCCGCGATGCCGTCCATCTCGCGGAATGCGCGCCCCGCCTCGACGAGCGCATCCAAGTCGGCGAATCCACAGATCGCAGTGACCCGGCTCCTGGGCGCGCGATGCAGCCTCAGGTCCAAGCTGGTGATCACACCGAGCGTGCCCTCGGCGCCGATGAACAACGAGGCGAGGTCGTAGCCGGTGTTGTCCATGCACACCTCGCTGTGCCGACGCACCACGGTGCCGTCGGGCAGTGCCACATCCAGACCGATGACCTGTTCGCCCATGTTGCCGTATCGGACCGTGCGCAATCCGCCGGCATTCGTCGACGCCATACCGCCGACGGTCGCGGAATCGCGCGCGGAGAGGTCGACTCCGAACACCAGCCCGGCCGCCGACGCCGCCCGCTGCACCTCGGCCAGCGTGACACCGGCTCCCACGCGGATCCGCCGTTCCAGCACATCGACGTCCTCCAGGTCGCGCAGCCGCTCGGTCGACACCAAGACGTCATCGTGTTCGGGCACCGTCCCGGCCACCAGCGAGGTTCGTCCACCCTGAACGGTGACGTAGACGCCTGCATCGCGGCACTCGCGCAGCACCGCCGCGACCTCCTCGGCCGAACCCGGCCGCACGAGAAGTGCGGCCCGGCCGCGGTAGCGCCCGGTGTGGTCCACGCTGCGGCCGTCTAGCACGTCGACATCGGCGCTGATATAGCCCGGCCCGACGATTTCCGCCAGCCGCCCGCTCAAGCTCACCCCGTGGGTCTATCACACGGGGTGAGCGACAGGAACGCGCCGAGCTCGACGAGGCGATCAGGGGTGCCCGGCAGGTATTCGGTCAGCAGCGGCGACCGCACCACCACACAGAGGTATTTGGCTCTGCTCACCGCAACGTTGAGCCGATTCCGGTTGAGCAGGAACGCGATTCCGCGGGGCACATCGTCGGCCGACGATGCGACCATCGACACGAAGACCACCGGCGCCTGCCGGCCCTGGAACTTGTCGACGGTGCCCACCTCGATGGCGGTCAGGCCGGCGCTCTCTAAGCGCCGTCGCAACGTCACGACCTGCGCGTTGTAGGGCGTCACCACCAACACGTGCTCCTGCCCCAGCGGAGCCGTGCCGTTCTCGTCGGTCCAGATGCTGCCGAGCAGACCGCGGATCTCGGCCACGATCGCCTCGGCTTCTTCAGGGCTGTCGGTGGCGTTCCCGTCGTGCTCGACCGTCAGCACGCGCACCCCCGGCAGTTGTCCGTCGAGGCTGCGCGCGGTGGTCACCGCGTCGAACGAATGTAATCTGCCGTCATAGGACAGCCGCGAGACCGCTGCGCAGACCGCCGGGTGCATGCGGTATGACTGATCGAGGAAGTAGCCCAGTTCGGCTGGCAGCGTGTGCCTTCCATCGATGAGCCAGCCCAGGGCCGATGTGTCGACGGGTTCGGGATGGGTGCCCTGACTGACCTGCGGCAGCTGCTGCGGGTCGCCGAGCAACAGCAGGTTGCGCGCTGAGGGCGCGACCGCAATGGTGTTGGCGAGGCTGTACTGGCCGGCTTCCTCGACGACGAGCAGATCGAGCGAAAGCCGTGGAATCTTGTTGGCATTGGCGAAATCCCATGCCGTACCCCCGACCACGCAGCCGACCCTCCGGTCGGCGGCCTCAGCGATGTATCCCGCGAATTCGGGATTGGTGAGATCGGTCCAGCCGGCGTTGACGGTGTTGAGCTTCTTGGCGACCTGATTCCCGTCGACGCCGGCCCGCAGGACGTCGCAGAACAAGTTCTCGACCACTGCGTGCGACTGTGCCACCACGCCGATGCGCCACGCGTGCTCATTGACCAGTCGCGCGATCACCCTCGCGGAGGTGAACGTCTTCCCGGTGCCAGGTGGCCCGTGCACTGCGAGGTAGGACGAGTCGAGATCCTGCAGGGCCGCAGCGATGTCGTCGGCGATCGCCCTGTCGCGGGGGAGTTCGCCGCCGCTGATCGTGCGGGGCGCGCGGCGCAACAGGATGTCGGTGACCGCGTTGGGTGTCAGCTTGGGCAGGCCGGCGGCCACTTCGACCGCGGTCTGTTCGATCGATTCCCGCAGCGGCTTCGTGCTGATCGGCGGTCCCGGTGTCAACGCGAATGGCACTTGGTCGAAGACATCGCCGTCCTTGGGTTGCCTTTCGATGACGAGTGCTTCAGTGGGCGCGTCAGGGTTGTCGCAGTCGACGACAGTTACCATTCCGAAGCCGCGGCGGTCGGGATCATCGGCCAGCCCTGCCGGTGCGGGCGGGTCGTACAGCGCGTACATGTCTTGGCAGAGTTCGCCATTCGCGAGCCCGCCGATCAACCGTACGTGCCGCTGTGGCTTGCGCGCCTTGGGTGGCTGGTGCCAGTCGTTGACGATCACGGCATCATCGACGATGAACACGTCGCTGTTGTCCGCCCAATCGTCGACAGGATTGTTGACCCGGTCGAAGTGGCTCCACCAGAACGGCTTGTCCTCGCGGCGATGAAATCCGCGAGCGGCAGCGACCATCGCGACGGCGGTCTGTTCGTCGGTCCGCGGCTCCACGCCGTCGCCGGCGAACTTGCCCAGCCTGCGTGCGAGATCGTCGCCGAGTTCGATAACGTCGTCGTCACGCACCGGCTGCGGACCTCGCGGCGGCACACCGGATTCGATGGCGCGCGCCATCATCCAGTCGCGCAGGCGGCGCGTCGACCGGCAGTCGTAGACGTTGTAGTCCTCGATCTCCTTCAGTACGCCGGCCGCTTCGTCCGGCCGCCCCTCGTCCCGCAATGCGCAGTACCGCGCGTACTGCGTGATGGAGTCGGCGGCGGTGGTCACCTCGCCGCTGCGCAGTTCGTTGCCCATGTAGAGCGGTTCGAGTGATTTGATGCTGTAGTTCTCGGTACCGACTCGAATGCTCTTGCGCACCAACGGATATAGGTCGACTAGGATGCCATTGCGCAGCAGGTCGTCGACATCGTTCTCGCCGACACCGTATCGACCGGCCAGCCGAAGCAACGTGCTCTTCTCGTAGGCCGCGTAGTGGTAGATATGCATGCCCGGGTACCGCCTCAGCCGCTTGCGGACCATGGACAGGAAGTCGATCAGCGCCTTACGTTCACTGGCGCGGTCGTGTGCCCAGAATGGGTGGAACTCATCGGTCGTGGTGAGCACACCCCAGAGGTATTCCAGTCCCCATTCCCGGCCTTCCGCGGTCCACAGCGGGTCACCCTCGAAGTCGAAGAACAGGTCACCCTTGTTCGCGTCCGGCAGCACCATCAACGGCTGCGCATCGACGACTTCGTATGCGGGCTTGCCGTCCACCCTCGGCTCGAGCTGCAGCCGCGCCTGCGCCAGCAAAGCTCCCAGCGTTCGTCCCGCCAGTTCGGGCACCGGCCCGGTGTGGCCGGCGAGCTCGGCGACGGTGGTGATGCCCGCGTCGATGAGGCGGGCCCGCTGGGTCACCCGCATATTCGCAACGAGCAGCAGGTCATCATGTGCGCGGACCGCAATCTCGCACTCCGGACAGCGGAAGCACGCCCGTACATGCTCGTCCTCCCAGGTGACCGGGGTACCGGAGGCGAGGTGGTCGTCGAGCAGCCGTTGCAGGCTGGTGCGCCTGCTCAGATACACCGGAAGCAGTTCGTCGACGCGGTATCTGGCGGTCGCGCCGTCGCCCAGCACCAATTCCACCTCGGATGCCACCGGCACGCCCGCGCTGGCGAGGGTGTCGGCGTAAGCGGCAAGCTGCAGGAGGGCCTCGACCTTGACCGAGCGCGCGAGCTTGGTGTCCCGCAGCCGGTACTCCGCTGAGTCCAACACGAGGAAGTCGGCGAAACCGGCGAAGCGGCCGTCGAACATTGCGGCCTGATAGATCACTGGTGCCCGCCGTTCGACGGCGTGCATGGTCGCCGCGGCGGCTGCGGTGAGCCCGTCGACGGTGTAGTGGGGTCGGCCGATGATCGCGACGTTTTCTTCGGCCAGTTCGCGAAGCTCGTCGAGGTGGCGCTGTTCGTGTTCGTCGCCGAGCTGGGC
>CAWDVX010000025.1:0-18592 GCA_963805835.1 uncultured Actinomycetota bacterium
GTGGCCAGGCACAGTGCGTCCGCCGGCAGCGTGGTCGCCGCCTCTTTGTGCCCGCCGTAGGCATCGAAGACGTCGGGTAGGTCGGCGAATAGTGGGTCGTCGGGACCCGCGCCAGTCACCGTAATCGACATGCCGCCGACCGGTTCCGGATAGTGCGGTTGATGTGGACGCCGATACGGCGACCCGTGCCCACGCCGTGACGGCGCCCAAACGGAAATGCTAGATGGGAGAAGACGATGCGCCCGATCAACGCCGACAACTCGGACTCGACACGTTGTTGCGTCGTCGATTTCGAGCTCCGGCGCCGTCTCGCTGACGTTGTCGGGCCCGCGCCGCGACGATGCCCCGACCAATCGGCGAGATCGATGGACCCCAGCGACTCGTGCGTGAGGCGGATGCGGTGCACGCCGGGGGTGGCATCCAGGCCGGCGAAGCGCATGAACGCCTGATACTCGTAGTCCCGCTGCTTCGTCCTCGCCGCGGATCGACAAGAGCAGAAAAGGCAGTGGAGTTCGCGGACCAGCGAGCTGTCGGAGCCCGCGGGGTGTTCACGTGGTTGGTGTCAATCAGCGAGGTCGAATCGGTCGTTGTTCATGATCTTGACCCAGGCCGCGACGAAGTCCTCGACGAACTTCTGCTTGTTGTCGTCCTGTGCGTAATGCTCTGCGATCGCCCGCAGTAGCGAGTTCGAGCCGAACACCAGGTCATTGGCGGTCGCGGTCCACTTCGGCGGGCCCGAGGCGCGGTCCACACCCTCGTAGACGTTCTCCGCCGTCCCCGACTTCCACTGCGTGCCCATGTCGAGCAGGTTGACGAAGAAGTCGTTGGTCAGCGCGCCCGGCTTGTCGGTGAACACGCCGTGCTTGCTGCCGCCGTGGTTGACGTCGAGCGCCCGCAGACCGCCGACGAGCGCCGTCAGTTCGGGCGCCGTCAGCCCAGCAAGATGGCCTTCTCCATCAGCAGCTGCTCCAGCGGAGTCTTCTCGCCGGGCCGCACGAAGTTGCGGAACCCGTCCGCCCGCGGCTCGAGCACCGCGAACGACTCCACATCGGTGTCCTCCTGCGTGGCGTCGGTGCGCCCCGGCGCGAAGTGGACGTAGATCTCGAAGCCGGCGTCCTTGGCCGCCTTCTCGACCGCCGCGGAGCCGCCCAGCACGATCAGGTCGGCCAGCGACACGTTCTTGCCCCCGGCGGCGTTGAACTCCTGCTGGATCTTCTCCAGCACCGGCAGCACCTTGGCCAACTCGGACGGCTCGTTGGCCTCCCAGTTCTTCTGCGGCTCAAGGCGAATGCGAGCACCGTTGGCGCCACCGCGCTTGTCGGTGCTGCGGAAGCTGGCTGCCGACGACCATGCCGTCTTGACCAACTGCTGCACGGTCAGCCCGGAGTCGAGCACCTTGGCCTTGAGCGCCTTGATGTCGGCCTCGTCGATCAGGTCGCCCTCGACGGCAGGAACCGGGTCCTGCCACAGCTGCGGCTCGGCGACCCACGGGCCGACATAGCGGCTGATCGGGCCCATGTCGCGGTGCATCAGCTTGTACCAGGCCTTGGCGAACGCCTCGTTGAGCTCCTCGGGATGGTCGAGCCAGCGCCGGGTGATCGCGGCGAACTCCGGATCCTCCCGCATGGAGAGGTCGGTGACCAACATCGTCGGCTTGCGGTTCGGACCACCGAACGGATCGGGGATGGTCGCCTCGGCATTCGTGGCCTCGAACTGCCACGCACCGGCGGGGCTCTTCACCAATTCCCACTCATTGCCGTACAAGATTTCGAGGTAGGCGTTGCTCCACTTGGTCGGAGTGTTGGTCCAGACCACCTCGAGCCCACTGGTGACCGTGTCGCCGGCCTTGCCCGAGCCGAACGGGCACTTCCAGCCAAGCCCCTGCTGCTCAATCGGAGCGCCCTCGGGCTCGGGGCCCATGCCATCGTCCGGGCCGGCGCCGTGGGTCTTGCCCAGCGTGTGGCCACCGACGATCAGCGCGGCCGTCTCCTCCACGTTCATGGCCATCCGGCCGAAGGTCTCCTTGATGTCGATCGCCGCGGCGACCGGATCCGGCTTACCTTCGGGCCCTTCAGGATTGACGTAGATCAAGCCCATTGTGGTCGCACCGTACGGTTCGGCGAGGTTGCGCTCGCCGGAGTACCTCTTGTCGGTGCCAAGCCATTCATCCTCTTCGCCGAAGAGGATCTCAACGGGCTCCCACACGTCCGGCCGGCCGAAGCCGAAGCCGAAAGTCTGGAACCCGGCCGACTCCAGTGCCACGTTGCCGGCGAAGATCAGCAGGTCGGCCCACGAGATCTTGTTGCCGTACTTCTGCTTGACCGGCCACAGCAGGCGACGCGCCTTGTCCAGGTTGGCGTTGTCCGGCCAGCTGTTCAGCGGCGCGAAGCGCTGCATCCCCTCGCCGCCGCCACCGCGGCCGTCGTAGATGCGGTAGGTACCGGCGGCATGCCAGCTCATGCGGATGAACAGGCCGGCGTAGCTGCCGTAGTCGGCGGGCCACCAATCCTGTGACGTGGTGATGACGGAAAGCACGTCGGCCTTGAGGGCCTCGGGGTCGAGCTTGGCGAATTCCTCGGCGTAGTTGAAATCATCACCGTATGGGTTGGAGAACGAGCCGCGCGCGTGCAGCTTCGACACGTCGACCTGGTCGGGCCACCAGTCTTGATTGGTCCGGGGCGCGTGCGCCTTCGGCTCGGGCGTATCGATGACCGGGTTTTCGCTCTCGCTTCCGCTGCTTGCCGTCGCCTTTTCAGGGAACGGTGGCTTGGCGTCGGGTGTATCTGACACAACTTTCCTTCCGATGGGTGAAATGGGCTGTGATCACGGAAGTGATCGCGACGTTTGCGATGAGGATGAGGAACAGTCGGGGCACAGGCCCCAGTAGATGACCTCGGCTTCGTCGAGGACGAAGCCGTCGAGAGAGCCGTCCGGATCGGACGGTGTCAGGCAGGGCGTATCGCCGACGGCGCAGTCGACATCGGCGATGACTCCGCACGAGCGACACACGACGTGATGGTGGTTGTCGCCGACACGTGATTCATACCGCGAGACAGAGCCCGATGGCTGGATACGACGGATGAGCCGCGAGGCCGACAGCGCGGCGAGAACGTCGTACACCGCTTGGCGCGATACGTCGGGAAGGCCTACGCGCACCGCGGAGAGAAGCGTCTCGGTGTCGGCATGCGGATGCGTGTATACGGCCTCGAGTACCGCGAGCCGCGGCCGGGTCACTCGAAGATCAGCCATCCGGAGCTGATCCGCGTAGTCCGGCGTCGACATGCGAACCATCATGCTCCTTTTCTGGAATCAGTCAAGAGTTGATCATCGGCGTGTCGGGACGGGTCGCGCCGCGCGCTGACCCCAGAGGGCAGAACTGGCAACATTTTTGGTCATTGCACAGCGAATTGACAGCGTGTCCGAATGCGCTGCCGGAGTGGTCGCGCGGTAGCCTCCGAAACGCCGGAGCGTGGTCGCGGAGGAGGCGTACCGCCGCCGAAGACGACCCAAACTGCTGAAGCCCCTCATGAAGAGAGTGATGTGCGTACCGGAGAGATCAGGGCACTGTCCGGTCTGCGCATCGTCGCAGCCGTGTGGGTCGTGCTCTTTCACTTCCGGCCGCTGCTCGAGCAAGCTGTTCCGAGATTCAGGTCGGCACTCGCACCGCTGCTTGACTGCGGCGCCCAGGGCGTCGACCTGTTCTTCATCCTGAGCGGGTTCGTGTTGACGTGGAACTATCTCGACCGCATGGGGGAGTCCTGGTCGTGGCGGTCCACGCTGCACTTCCTGTGGTTGCGACTGTCCCGCGTGTGGCCGGTCTATCTGGTGACGATGCACCTCGCTGCGCTGTGGATCATTTTCACGCTCAATGTCGGACATGTTCCTTCGGAGGCCGCCCAGACGCTGACAGCGGCGAATTACGTGCGCCAGTTCCTGCTCGTGCAGCTGTGGTTCGCGCCGTACTTCGATGGCACCAGCTGGGACGGTCCCGCGTGGTCGATCAGCGCCGAATGGCTGGCCTACCTCCTGTTCGGCGCGTTGGTGCTGGTGATCTTCCGGATCGCTTCCGCGACGAGGGCGCGTGGCCTGATCTGCCTTGCCATCGCGGCGTCGCTTCCTCCAGTGGTGCTGCTGATGGCGACCGGACTGTTCTATACGCCGTGGAGTTGGTTGCCGCGGATCGTCATGCAGTTCACGGCGGGTGCGCTGGTGTGTGCTGCGGTCCGCAAGTTGCGGCCCAGCGAACGCGCGCAAAAGGGCGCCGGCGTCGCATCGCTTCTCATCGCCTCGGCCGTCGTCGGCATCCTGTACTGGCTCGACGCCAACCCCATACCGACGATTTACGATTCGGCCGGCCTTGTCGACGTGCTGTTCGTGCCGCTGGTGTTGACGCTGGCGATGGGCGCAGGCACGCTGCCGGCCCTGCTGTCCATTCGTCCGATGGTCTACCTGGGGCACATCTCATTCAGCCTCTACATGGTTCACGAGTTGGTGCACACGACGTGGAATTGGATGGTCTTACAGTTCAGCATTCGTCTCGGGTCCGACCTTGCGGGTAAAGCGGTGCTCGTCGGGCTGCTCGCGGTCGCATTCGCGGGCGCGGTGTTCCTGTATCACCTCGTCGAGGAGCCGGCGCGCCGATGGATGCGCGGCATGATGAGCCCGGCCCGTGACCCTCGTGCGTATTCGGGTCGCGGCAAGGTGCAGACGATCGACGGCAAGCGCGAGGAGCGATCACCGGTGGTATCTGCACGTGCGGGATGAATTCGCGCGCCGTCGACGTCGATGTGGTCAATTGAGCCCTAGGCTGGTCCGGTGAGCCGGTTCATCACGGCGATGGTCGCGCTGGCGCTCCTGGTCAGCGTGGGCGGCGAGCGCCCAATAAGAATGAGCCACAACGATATAGTCGCCCTTGACTCATCACAGAATCGTGTCGCGGTGATCGGCGATTCCTATACGACGGGCGGCGAGCAGGGCGGTCTCGGTCCGAACGGATGGACCGCGCGCGCCTGGAAGGGGCTCGCCGAGTATCGGATACCGATCAGTGCGGATGTGGGCGCCGAGGGCGGGGCCGGATACGGCACGCGAGGTAACCACGGCAGCGTGTTCGAGGATCTGACAGCCCGAACGGTCAGGCCCGACGATGTGCTCGTGGTCTTCTTCGGCTCGCGCAACGACCAGAATGTCGACGCGGCGCGGTTGTCGGTCCTGGCCTACGGCACCTTCGGCCTGGCCCGCCGCATCGCGCCGTCGGCGACGTTCCTGGTGATCGGACCGCCGTGGCCGACCGCCGATCCGCCCGCGGCCATCGTGCGGATTCGTGATGCGCTGCAGTATCAGGCGAATGTCGCGGGTGCGACGTTCGTCGATCCCATCGCCGAACGCTGGTTCGTGGGGCAGCCGGAGCTGATCGGCGCCGACGGCGTGCACCCGACCGATGCCGGCCACCAATACATGGCGGAGAAGATCGCCCCGCTCATCGCGGCCCACCTGCCCAAGCGCATATGAAGGTGCCGGTCGCCTTTTGGATGTCGCCGCCGGGGCGGCTCCCCGCTCGTCGCTATGGTCTCCGATGATGGGACTCGCCAAAGGTTTGTACGAGTGGTTGACGCGCGTGTTGTCGCTGCGCGTGATCGTCATCGTCGCGGCGCTTTCCGTCGTCGTGCTGGTGATCACACTTGGCGCCTGGGTGTGGTTCGGAGTGACGAACGACCAGTACAGCCAGCTGGACCGTCGGCTCGATTCGGTGAGCAGTCTGGGCGACATCAGCACACTCCTGCGCGCGGCAGAGCAGGCGGGAGTTGATCAGCCTCAGGCCCCCGACGGCAACCTCGTGCGCACCGCCCGCATCTACGGCGCGACGGTGTCGATTCCGTCGGACGTGGTGCTGCCGGAATTCCCCGTCGGCTATGCGAACACCACCATCGACGGCGTCGAGTACCGGGTGCGCACCTTCGCCGCGGGTGACGCGATGATCGCGGTGGGTGCGCCCCTCGCCGAGACGCAACGCCGCATCAACGAACTGCACCGGCGCGTGCTGTTGATCTGCGGAGGGGTGATCATCGGCACGGTCCTCGTCGGTTGGGTGATGTGGTCGATCATGATCAATCCGTTCCGGCTGCTCGCGCAGCAGGCCCGGGCCATCAACGCCCAGTCCAATCCCGACGAGGTGCAGGTGCGCGGTGTGCAGGAAGCCGTCGAGATCGCCGAGGCGGTCGAAGGAATGCTCGCCCGCATCGGCGACGAACAACAGCGCACCAGGGCGGCGCTCGAGTCGGCCCGCGACTTCGCCGCCGTGGCCTCCCACGAATTGCGTACGCCGTTGACGGCCATGCGCACGAATCTCGAAGTGCTGTCGACCCTCCAGATGCGCGACGATCAGCGCGAAGAAATCATCGGCGACGTGCTGCGCACGCAAAGCCGTATCGAGGCGACCCTCACCGCGCTGGAGCGCCTGGCGCAGGGCCAGCTGACGACGGTCGACGACTTCGTCCCGGTGGATATCACCGAGCTGCTGGACCGCGCAGCACATGACGCGGTTCGCAACTACCCGGACGTGAGCGTCTCGCTGGCGTCGTCGACCACGGTTCTGATGGTGGGGCTGCCCGCCGGTCTGCGGCTGGTCATCGACAACGCCATCACCAACGCGATCAAGCACGGCGGTGCAACCGATATCCAGCTCAGTGCAAACAGTTCCGGCGAGGGAGTGGAGATCGTCGTCGACGACAACGGGAGCGGGGTGCCGAAGGAGGAGAGGGCGGCTGTATTCGAGCGGTTCTCCCGTGGATCGACGGCCGCACGGTCCGGTTCGGGACTCGGCTTGGCTCTGGTCGCTCAACAGGCGGACCTCCACGGGGGCACGGCGGCGATGGAGGCGAGCCCGATGGGCGGTGCGCGGCTGATTCTGCGGTTACCCGCCCCGAGTTAGTCCGTGTTGCTGACGAATTGGGCGATTATCGCGCCCAGCTCTTTACCCTTCTGTTCTGCGACGAAGTGCCCGGCCCCAGTAATGGTGGTGTGCGCCTGGTTTCGTGCGCCGGGAACGTGGTCTTGGAATACCTTGTCCCATCCCTGAGTCGGGGGATCGGCGTCGGAGTAGGCGGTGAGGAAAGGGCGTTCCCACTGTGCAAGCGCAGCCATGGTGTGTCGGCCGATCGCCGCGCCCGGGTCGGTGCGCGTGAGCGGGATGAGCGCGGTCATTTGGCGCAGACCGGCCTTGTAGCGGGAGTCCGGGAAGGGTGCGTCATAGGCGGCGAGCACATCGGCATCGAGGGGACCGGCCACCGCATCGAGGAACATGCTGGGATTGAGGTCCGGCGCACGCTGGTACATCGCGACATAGTCGAGCAGCGTTTCCTGCAGCATCACCCGGTCTTCGCCGATGCCGTGGTGCGCCCATGTGAGCCGGCCCGCCAACGCCGAGTCGCACGTGTGCAGAATCGTGTTCGTTGCGACGACCCTGGCGAACCGGTCGGGTTCGCGCGCCAACACGCTCAACCCGATCGGCCCGCCCCAGTCCTGGACCACCATCGTCACCTCGCGAAGATCGAGCCCGTCAATGAGGCCCTGGATCCAGTCGATATGCCGGCGAAACGTGTATGCCGTGGCGTCGGTGGGCTTATCGGAGCGGCCGTAGCCGATGTGATCCGGCGCGAGGACACGCATACCCGAGTCTGCGAGCACACGAATGACGAAGCGGTACATGAACGACCACGTCGGCTGTCCGTGCAACAGCAGGACGACGGGTCCGTCGGCGGGTCCGGCGTCGACGTAGTGCATCCGTACGGGGGGCACCTTGCGGGTTTCGACATCGAGGTAATTGGGCGGGAACCGGTAGTCCGGCAAGCTGTCGAATCGCTCGTCGGGCGTTCTCAGGACGTCCATGGTGAGACGGTGCGGTCCTGGTCAGTCTTCCTTGCGGATCAAGCGTTTCAGCGCTTCGCGATCGGATGCCAGGAGCTCATCGATGCGCGCCTGGTTGACGTCGGCCACGATGATCTCACCGACCTCCTGATACACATCGCTGAAAATGCCGTGGGACTTCATCTTCTCGGTCTGATAGATGTTGTCCTCGGTGGGCGTCACGTAGTAGACGATTTCTGGCTTGAAGCGATGGATCAGCCAGACGTGGATCAGGTCCATCAGACGCTTCTTACGCATCTTCTCGGAGAACGTGTTCTGGTCGCGCACGGTGAGGATATTGCGACCGTGCCGGTCCTTGATCGGGTCCACGACGACGTTGGCCAGCGGCTCGTCGCCGTCGCCGAGTATCTGCAGATCGAGCACGTCCGATCCGGCGCGGCGGGGACGTAGCTGCACCCGTAGCCTCTCGCCGATCTGATAATGGTCGCTCCACAGTGCGAGCCATTCCTCCAGCAGCTTCTTCGGCACCTCGGTCTGGACGAGATGCTGGTGCTGGGTGGAGCCCTCGCCCATCGACTTCGTCGTCGCCGTGCGGCCGGACGAAGCCGCCAGGGCCGCGTCGCTGCGGGGGCCGCCGACGAGGGTTTGCGGTGTGCGGTAGGGCGATTCGACGAGACGCATCTTGCGCTGCAGCCGAGCCAGCGCGAGCATGCCTTCTTGTCGCAGCGAGGTGGCGAATTCCTCGCAGGCGACGCCGTCGACCTGGTGTCCGCCGTAGGTGATGAAGTTGAAGACGAACCCCATCTTGCCCAGTTCCTCTGGGAAGGCGCGCATCTGATCGTCGGTCATGCCGGTGGTGTCCCAGTTGAACGAGGGGGAGAGGTTGTAGGCCAGCATCTGGTCGGGGTACACCGCGTGGATGGCGTCGGCGAACTGCTTGGCGTCGGCAAGGTCGGCGGTCTTGGTCTCCATCCAGAGGATGTCGGCGAACGGTGCCGCGGCCAGTGACTTGGCGATCGCATACGGGATGCCGCCGCGAATCTGGTAGTAACCCTCCGGCGTTTTGGCCCTTTCGCCGTCCCATGCGGCGTCGGCTCCGAGCTCTTTGGCCTTCTCCCGCGCGGTGTACATCGGTGCCGTCGACGCGAACTCGCGCCAGTCGGCGGCGCTCATCTCTGCGGCCTCACCCTCACGCTCGCGGAAGTCCAGCAGATCGCCCACCGCTTCGCCGTAGGTCTGCAGGCCGGCATCGATCTGCCAGGCATCGACGAACTTCGACTCCACCTTGTCGAACAGGGCGTCGACCGATTCGTCGGCACCGTCCTGCCACGCCTCGGCGGCCTCGGCGATTGCCCCTTGGATGCCGTGGCGCTGCAGCCATGCGTCGGCCGTGGCGTACTCGCCATCGGGCAACGCGTAGAGCAGGTGCCCGTTGAGCTCGGTGACTCCCGCGTCGTAGAACTGGCGCATCATGGCCAGGAAGCAGGCCTTGTACGACGGAATCTTGAGGTTGGTGGCGCCCAGCAGGAACGGCTGATCGCGCTCGTCGGCGCGGCTGTCGAGCAGGTTGGCAGCCTCAGCGTCAGTGCGCGCCACGATGATGCCCGGTACCCGCATGATGTCGAGCTGGAAGCGGGCGGTGTTGAGGCGTTTGATCTGTTCGTCGGATGGAACCAAGACCTTGCCGCCTTGATGGCCGCACTTCTTCGTGCCGGGACGCTGGTCCTCGATGTGGTACCCGGGCACACCTGACTCCACGAAACGGCGGATGAGGTTGCGCACGTGGGGATCACCGCCGTGGCCGGTGTCGGCGTCGGCGATGATGAACGGGCGGTAGTCGTATGCCGGGGTCGCGGCGCGTTGTTCGTCGGTCATGCGCAGCCGCAGATATTGCTGATTGCGGTCGGCGGTCAGAAGCGCGCGCACCAGTCCGGCGGCCTCTTCGGGCACCTGACTGAGCGGATAGCTGGCCAGATCGGGTCCCGGATCCTCGCTGATCGAGCCCTTGGCCGATGTCGCCCAGCCGCCGAGATAGATCCCCTCGATACCCATCCGCTTCATGACCACGGCCTGCCCCGGCGAGTAGGGGCCGAAGGTGGTGATGCTCTTCTTCTGGGCGAACAGCTCCCTCAGGCGCGGGTAGAAGGCGGCGGCCGCCTCGCGCGCGACGGTGTAGTCGCTCGGGATGGTGCCGCGTTGCTCGACGACCTGGCGGGCGGTGTAAAGACGAATGATCCCGTCGAATCGTGGGCTGTCGAGGTAGCGCTGGGTGTCGGCGACCTCGCGCTCGAACGGGGTTTGCGGCGCTGCATCCGCTTCGATAATGGCCATAGCCTCACAGTACGACTGAGGCCTGTGAGCCGATGGCGTTATCGGGCGGTGATTCCGACGGACGCCGAGCGTGCTTTCACTGCGAAGATCCGGCCAATTACTCGCAGTGGATTCACGTTCGGCGAGTCCACTCCCTTGTGAGGCGGGCGACGATGACGGCCTCGGTATCGAGGGACGTCACGCGGATATTCGTCCATCCTAGTTCCATGAGGTCATCGTGCCGCCGAATGTCCCTGTTGAACCGGACCGCGTCGCGGTGGTGTTCGCCGTCGTAGTCGAGCGCCAGTTTGATGTCTTCCCACCCCATGTCAGGCCTGGCGATGCGCACACCGTGCTCGTTGTATATCGATATCTGGGTCTGAGGCCGCGGGAAGCCGTGGCGAATGACGAGTAACCGGAGCCACGTCTCCTTCGGCGACTCGGCGCCCGGGTCGACGAGGTCGAGGACCTTGCGGGCACTTCGGATACCGCGGCGGCCCCGGTAGCGCTCGGCCAGCACTTCGACATCCGCCATCTTCAGGTGGGTCGCGCGAAAGAGTGAGTCGATGGCAGCGGCAGCCTTGCCGAGCGGATACCGGCAGGCAATGTCGAGCACGGTCCGCGCCGGCGTCGTCACACGAATTCCGTCGACCATCTCGATCTCGTCCTCTGCGGCCTCGTCCGACCATGTTCGAACGCCCACCGGCGGCCGACGATTACGCCACAACACTTCCGATGGTCGACGGTCGTCCACCCACTTCGCACCGTGCAGAGCTGCCGCCGATTGACCAGCGACGATCCCGTGACGTCGCGTCCAAAGGAACCCCGCTTTGGCGCGGGTGACGGCGGTGACTTCGTCGTCCGGAGCGATGTAGACGTCGGGATACAGCGCGACGAATCGACTGCGCAGCGCGTACGGCGTCAGCCGCCCGGCCCTGAGCGCCTCACTGCCAATGAACGGTTCCCCCATGGACGGAGTGTGCCGAGGGCCGCCGACACCTCGCCCAACGTGCGTTCACTGCGAAAATTCGGGCGGAATCTCGCAGTGCACGCACGTTCGGCGAGAATCTCGCGGCTAGCACTCGATCCGAGACACGACGTGTTCTGCGATCGCGAGCGCTGATGTCGCGGCAGGTGAGGGTGCATTGCGCAGCAGCACGATGCGGTCGCGGACGCTGATTCGAAAGTCGTCGACCAACGCACCGTCGGCCTCGAGGGCCTGTGCGCGGACGCCGGCAGGGCCGGGCACGACGTCGTCGTCGCCGATGTCGGGGATATAGGCGCGGGCTCCGGAGACGAACCGCCGTTTGCTCAACGAGCCGTACATCTCGCGGATCCCGGTGCGCCAGTGCCGACGCGCGAATCGCCAGAATGCGGGTGTGCGTGCTACTTCCGCGAGATCGTGCGCCGAGATCGTCCGCCAGGTGTACCCCTCGCGTGCCAGCGCCAGGACCGCGTTGGGGCCGACGAGCACCTCGCCGTCGACGCGGGGGGTGATGTGTACGCCGAGGAACGGGTATCGCGGGTCGGGGACCGGATACACCAAGCCGTTGACCAGGCCACGCCGCTCCGGCTTCAATGCGTAGTACTCGCCGCGGAACGGCATGATGACGGGATCTGGTCCGTCTCCGGCGATTTCGGCGAGGCGGTCGCTCTGCAGTCCGCCGCACGCGACGATCCGGTCGAAGGCGCTCTGATAGGTACCGCCCGCCGTACGCGCGGTGACGACAACCTCGGTGCCGGTGGGGCGGAGGCCGATGACCTCTTGTCCGAGCAGTATTTTCGCCCCGGCAGCGACGGCATCCGCGGCAAGCGCCTGCGTCACCTCGGCGAAATCGACGATCGATGTCGAGGGGGAGTGCAGCGCGGCGACACCGCGCACGTGCGGCTCGATCTCGTGCAGCTCCTCGGGACCGATCATTCGCACACCGGGGACGCCGTTCGCGAGTGCCCGCGCTTCGATGTCGCCGAGCCGTGCACGTTCGGTTTGGTCGAGCGCGACCAGCACCTTGCCGCATGCGACGCGCCGGATTCCGCGCTGCGCGCAGAACTCCTCGAGCAGACCGACGCCGCGGCGGCACAGCACGGCCTTGGCAGAACCGGGTTGGTAATACAGGCCGGCATGGACGACCCCGCTGTTGCGCCCGGTTTGGTGGGCGGCGAGGCGGTCCTCCTTCTCGAACAGCGTCACGTGCGCGTCAGGCCGGCGGGTGAGGATCTCCCGTGCGATCGAGACCCCGAGGATCCCGCCACCGACAACGGCAACGTTGTCGGGCATCGGACGCTCCTGCGGCAAAGTCGGCACCATCGATTCGCGGGCTTGCTTCTCAAGCGTAGACCGCAGGGTCGGATCTGACGCCGACAGGGTGACGCAAGCCACTTTCCGGTGCTTAGCGGTCACTGTTCGATCACGTTACGACAACTCATTGGCCATGTGCCATGGGGCAATTGGGCTGCATGCGCTTTTCTGGCTGTACAAGTGGAGTAGCAAACTGTTGATCGCTGTGGATCGACACTGTTCGCGTGCAATTCGAGAAAGTAGAAAGTCCGATGAGAAGCATCTACGCCTTGGTGATCAGCCTGGCGATGTTGGTAGCCACCCCCGGCCTCGCAATGGCCCAGCCTCAGCCGTATCAACAAATGGCCAGCCAGCAGCAGGCGATCCAAACGGTGATCGCGCGTGGACTTGCCCAACGCGGCGTTCCGTTCTCATACGGCGGCGGCGACGTCATCGGGGCCGACCCGCGGCAGCGGCCCGGCCACCAACGCCGTCGGAATGACCCCCGAAGGCACGGTCGTCGGAGCGAACCCGGCCCAGGATGTCGTCGGATTCGACGCGTCCGGCCTGATGGTCTATGCCTTCGCCGGAGTCGGCGTCAAGCTGCCGCGCTCGTCCGGTGCGCAGTACAAAGTCGGCCAGAAGGTCACAGCGGCGCAGGCACTCCCGGGAGACCTGATCTTCTACGGGCCGGAGGGCAAAGACAGCGTCGCCCTCTTCATCGGTAACGGGCAGATGCTGGAGGTCGCCGATACGGGCGTTCAGGTCTCGCCGGTGCGCACCAACAACATGACGCCGTACTTGAGCCGCATCATCGCGTAGCGGGTCCGCGGCTGAAAAACCGCGCGATGTCGGCGGCGCGGCGCGGGCCTACTGAGCGCGGGGCAGCGTTCCGTCCATGACCATCGCCCGTAGTGCCTTCCGGTTGAGTTTGCCGCTCGCGAGGGTGGGGATCTGGTCGCTTGTCGCGAGGACCCACTGCGTGGGAACTTTGTAGGCGGACAACTGATCCCGCGTACGCGCTGCGAGGGACTGCACATCGATCTGCGCCACGGCGGGGACGACGACGGCGCACACCGCCTCGTCCCGCACCGGATCGTCGATCCCGACGACGATGCATTGCGACACATCCGAGAACTGCTCGATGACCGCCTCGACCTCCAGCGGCGAGACATTCGCCCCCGCAGCCTTGATGAGCTCGCTGGTGCGGCCCACATAGAACAGGCGGGGATCGCCTTCCTTGCGATAGACCCGGTCGCCGGTGTGATACCAGCCGTCCTCGTCGAACGTCTCGGCCCGTTCGCGCTTGTTGTAGCCGGCCATCACCCCGATGCCGCGAACGAGAAGCTCGCCGACGCTGCCGTCGGCCACCGGATGGCCGTCGTCGTCCACGATGCGCATGTCCGTGAACGCGAAACCGCCCGCGGTTTCAGACATGGTGCGGTGCACGGGAAATCCGTCGGGTACATCGGTCATGGCGATGTCCAGTGGGCCGTCGCGCAGCATCGGCGCACTGGACAGGTCACGGTCGGCGAAAGTGGGATGCTCGCGGAGCCGCTGGGTGAAGGCGGGCCACCCCACGATGCCCGTGGCCCGCTCGCGCTCGATGAGATCCAGGGCGGTCTCGGCGTCGAGTCGAGGCATGACGAGAAGCGTGACGGGCTGGTGCAGTGCACCCGTCGTCGCGAGCAGCCCCCCGATCCAGAAGAACGGCATCGCGCACAGAATCCGCGGATGCGCGGCCGAACCCGTCACCGCGCGGATCGCTTCCGGCCATGTCGATGTCTGTCGGGCCAGCGTGCCGTGCGTGTGCAGCACACCTTTGGGATCCGCGGTTGATCCCGACGTGTGGACCATGACGGCAAGGTCCGCGGCGGAGACCTCCGCTTCGACGGCCGTCAGAATGTCGCGCGGCACGACCGGAGCGGCCTCGTCGTAACGCGTCGCCCAGCGCCGGTCCGATTCACCGGTGAACACGATGCGACGCAGGTATGGCGCCGCCCCCAACGTGAGCCGGTTGGTGGGCTGGCCGGACAGTTCGGGAAGCGCCGCTTCGAAACGTTCGGCGACGTCGATCGAGAGCACCTGAGTCGGGGCGATCAACAACGCGAGATCTGCGAGCCGGACTACTTTGGCGATCTCCGCCGGTGCGTACAGCGTGCTCAGCGGGACCGCCAGCGCACCGATCCGGGACGCGGCCAGCCACCAGGTGACCCAATCCACGCCGTTGGGGAAGAACAGCCCGACGCGCGTGCCCTTGCCGACGCCCTCGGCCAGCAGCCAGCGGGCGTACAACGCCGACCGTTGCTCCGCCTCTCGATAGGTGAGTCGGTCCCTCGGCGTGACCAGATAGGGCCGGTCGCCGAACTCCCCGACGCTGCGGTGCAGAAGCGCGGGGACGGTCAGGAGGGGCTGATCCACGGCCGAAGTCTATGAGCCGGAAAAATTACGCTTCGGTTGGTATCGAAATTCCCGCCTGCGGGTTATGGTCGGGGCATGACGTCGACAGTCGAAGCCGCTGACAGGGTTGTCGGACTCGCACGGGGCATGCGCGAGCTCGTCCAAGTCCAGGCCGCGGAGTCCGAGCGGGCACGCACCCTCACGACGGCGATCGTCGACCAGATGTGGGCCACCGGGCTGATGACGGCGTTCAACCCCGTCGAGGCCGGGGGAGTCGAGCCGTCCTTCGGCGAGATGATCGAGACCTGGATCGAAATGGCTTGGCAGGACGGCTCCTTCGGATGGATCGGCATCGCGAACCTGCCGTCGTCCTTCGCCGCGGCGGCGTATCTGCCCGATGAAGGGTTCGCCGAGGTGTTCACCGCACACCAGAACCGGGTCACGATGGGTGGCCAGTTCTTCCCCAATGGGCAGGGCAGTGCAACGGACGGCGGCTTCACGGTGAGCGGGTCGTGGAGTTTCGGGTCGGGCACCGGCCATGCGGAATACGTCGCGGCGGGCTTCTTCCCGATGGACGACGGTGAGATGCGCTGGATCAGCGAAGGCGTGCCCGAGATGCGGGTGGCTGTGGTGCCTCGCGACCAGATCACCTTCACCGACGGGTGGTATGTGCAGGGGCTCAAGGGAACCGGATCCTACGACTACAGCGTGCAGGACCTTTTCGTACCGGAGCACCGGACCTTCGAGCTCTTCTCCCGTGATCCGCTGCGGGGCTCTTCGCCGGCCACCCGGATGGGGCTGATGCCCGTCACGGCGGCGGGGCACGCATCGTGGGCACTGGGCGTCGCCAAGAGCATGCTCGACGACGTCCAGGAACTCGCGGCCACCAAATTTCGGATGAGTGACATGGCGTCGCTGGCCAGTCGTCCGACGTTCCAGAAGGGCCTCGCGCATCATGTCGCGGCCTGGCGCGCCGCGCGGCTGCTGGTGCTCGAGGCGTTCACCACCGCCGAGGCCGCCGTCGCCGCGGGGGAGGCGTTGACGCCCGCGCTGCGCGCCGATATGCGCGTGGCCGCCGTCTACGCCACCGATGTCTCCCGGGAGTGTGCCGAATGGGCACACCTGGTCGCGGGTACGAGTTCGATTCGGGAGGGCAGCCGTCTCGAGCGAGCATTCCGGGACATGTACACCGGCACCCAGCACGCTTTCATCAGCGAGAAGGTGGCGATGGATGCGGCACAGATATGGCTCGGCATCATCGAGGATCAGTTCGGCCTCTGATCAGGCAATTACGAGAGTGTGACCGGTCGCCGGTTGTCGCTTGACGCAGCGCTGAGCAGTCATAGCGTCGACGGCGATGGCAGAGCGCTTCGACCTGCGTGTGGTCCTCGTTCCGCGAGCTCGTCGGAATACCGGCTGTTGCGAACACCGGAATCCGGGTGCTGGACAAGGTCGGCCATTCTGGATTTCGGTCCCACCTTCTGTTCTGGGAATCGTGGCGGGACCCCAGAACTGTGGGGTCGGCGCAGCGTAGCTAGCTGGCTGCCCGCCACACGTCGGAGGGCATGGGGTAGGCGATCGCTCGTGCGACCCGGTCGGCGATGTCGTCGCCCAGTTCGCGCCGCACCAACCAGAGCGCAAGATCCAATCCCGCGGTCACTGCGCCCGCGGTCACCACATTGCCGTCGTCGACGACACGGTTGTCCTTCAGGCTTGCGCCGTATCGCGATAGCTCGCCGACCGCGGCGGGATTGGTGGTGGCATTGCGATTGCGCAGGATCCCGGCCTCGCCGAGCAGAAGCGCGCCCGTGCACACCGACGCGACCCATTGAACGGAGGCTGACAGATCCGCGATGATGCGGGGCAGGGTGCCACGCCGAATCTCATGTGGCACACCGGTGTCCGTTCCGTCCACCCAGCTGCCGCCGGGCACGAACAGCGCGTCCGGCGTGCTCAATTCGTCGGCGACGTGCAGTTGTAGCCCATTGGCGGCAGTCACCAAGGGCGGACCGTCGACGCGGACCACGGCGACTTCGAGGCTCGAATCGATGGTCCCGGCGCGGGCGAACACCTCCCACGGCGCGACGACGTCGAGGGCGTCGAACCCGTCGAACACCACGATCTCAATTCGCATCTGTTCAGTCTTGTCCTGCCATAGGCTGCACGCCATGCCTTTGGACCGCGCAGCACTCGCCGTGGGCGGCATTCGCCTCGCGTCGGGCATTTCCTTTCTCGTCGATCCGCTCGGTGCCAACCGGCTGTGGGGGGATTCGAACAGCCGACCCCGACGGCACAGCTGCTCCTGCACTCCATGGGTTATCGCGACGCGCTCATCGGAGGCTTGATGATCGCCGCGGCGTTGCGCGGTAAAAACACCCGCGGCTGGTTTCTGGCCTCGGGCGGAGCCGACGCGGCTGACCTGTTGGGCGGGATGAGGGTGCACGACGAGATGAAGCGCTCACAGCAGATCATCGGACTGGGCGGTGCCGTCGTCGGCATCGGAGTCGGACTGTGGGGTGCGACTCGCCGCAGACCCAAGCCGGTTGAAACCGACTAATCACGTTCGTGGAGAACAGATTCAGCCCGCGTTGGGTGTCAGGCGGCGACGCACATACGCCTTGAGCTCCGCGGACAGCGCATCGGCGGCCAACAGCTGCGGCAGTAGGTCGGGATCCGTCATTCGGGCGCGGAACACCAGGCCGATCGTCACGTCGTGGTCGGGCCGGTCTTCGATCGAAATCGTGTCGCCGGCCTGCACCGTTCCCGGCGAGACAACCCGCAGGTATGCGCCGGGCTTGGCGGCCTCAGTGAACGTCTTGATCCAGCCGTCCAGCTGCAGGAACGCAGAGAACGTTCGGCACGGAGTACGGGGCGCGGAGACTTCGAGAACGAGGCCGCCAGTGCCGATGCGCCAACGTTCACCGATCCGCGCGTGCGTGACGTCGACGCCCGAGGTGGTGAGATTCTCACCGAACAGCCCATCGGTCAGCGGACATTCGAGTCGCGTCTCCCACTCGTCGAGGTCCTCGCGCGCATAGGCGTAGACGGCCTGGTCGTCGCCGCCGTGCAGTTTCTGGTTTCCGATGGTGTCACCGACAAGGCCGCTTCCGAGACCACCGCGCATCGGTCCCGGCGGTCGCACCATGACGGCTTCGGCCGTCGCGGACTTGTCGATGCCTGTCTGCCTCGACGGCGCGTCGGGATTCGCGCGGACCCGCGCCAGGTTGACCGACAACACATTTGCCACGAGTTCAGGGTAGTGGCGGCGCAGGTGGGTCGCCTGGGCGCGAGTCCTAGCCGGGAGGAGCGAACGCGGGATCCGGTGGAGGCGGCGGTCCCATCGGCATCTGCCGAGCCGGCGTATATGGAACCGACGGGTCCGGGAAAAGATTGGTCATGATGTCGTTCGGATTGCTGAATGATGTCGCTGATGGATCCGAGCCCGCCGGGCTGCTGGAGCTGGTCGGCGGGGATCGCAGGCACGGTCGGCGCTCCGGGCGGGGGCGGGGGATTCACGGGTAACGGCCCGTCAGCTGTCACGATGCTCGTCACGACGCCCGGAATCTGGGGTATGACAGGGTCCACGGGTGGCGGCTGTGCGTGGGCGATACCCACGCCGGCCACGACGCCGGCGGTCGCGACCCTCCGACACCGATCGCCCAGCCAGCCGACGTGCGGTGACGTCCTTTCATGAACCGTGCCTCGATTCTGGAACTCGTATGTCCAGTCGAGTTTCCCACG
>CAWDVX010000026.1:0-17835 GCA_963805835.1 uncultured Actinomycetota bacterium
TAAGCCCAGCATACGTGTGGCGTATGTGAAAAGATATAACTTCTGGGGCTGATGTTACGGCGCGCCTCCGACAGGTGAAGGGCGCATATCGACAGAATCGCCGCATGAAGATGTCAGCACTGCTATCCCGTAATGCCAGCTCTCGCCCGGGCATCACCGGCACAGCCCGTGTTGACCGCGACATCGATCGTCTGCTGCGACGCATCAGCCCGGGCGACATCGTCGTCCTCGACGCCCTCGACCTGGACCGGATCACCGCCGATGCGCTCGTCGAAGCCGGTGTCACCGCGGTCGTGAACTCCTCACCGTCGATCTCCGGCCGGTACCCCAACCTGGGTCCTGAGGTCCTGGTCGCCAACGGCGTCACCCTGATCGACGACACCGGCGCCGAGGTCTTCAAGAAGGTTAAGGACGGCGCCCGAGTGCGACTTCACGAGGGCGGCGTCTACTCCGGCGACAAGCTGCTGATCCACGGCGCCGAGCGGACCGACCACGAGATCCACGAGTTGATGCATGAGGCCAAGAGCGGGCTCGTCGCACACCTGGAGGCGTTCGCGGGCAACACCATCGAGTTCATCCGCAGCGAGAGCCCGCTGTTGATCGACGGCATCGGCATCCCGGACATCGACGTGGACATGAACCGCCGCCACGTCGTCATCGTCGCCGAGGAGCCGAGCTCGGCCGCCGACCTCAAGGCGCTCAAGCCGTTCATCAAGGAATACCAACCGGTGCTGGTGGGTGTGGGCACCGGAGCCGACGTGTTGCGCAAGGCCGGTTACCGCCCCGCGCTCATCGTCGGGGATCCGGACCGGATCAGCGCCGACGCGCTGCGATGCGGTGCACAGGTCGTGCTGCCCGCCGACGCCGACGGGCACGCCGCGGGGCTCGAGCGGATTCAGGATCTCGGTGTCGGGGCGATGACGTTCCCGGCCGCTGGGTCGGCCGCCGACCTGTCGCTGCTGCTCTGCGATCACCACGGTGCTTCGCTGATCGTGACCGCGGGCCATAGCGCGAGCATCGAGGAGTTCTTCGACCGGTCACGTCAGCAGAGCAACCCTTCGACCTTTCTCACCCGGTTGAAAGTCGGTGAGAAGCTGGTCGACGCAAAGGCTGTCGCCACGCTGTATCGAAGCCGTGTCTCCGGCGGTGCCATCGCCTTGCTCGTCCTCGCGATGCTGGTCGCGGTGATCGCCGCACTGTGGGTGTCACGCGCAGACGCGGCGCTGGTGGATTGGGTCGTGGACTACTGGAACCAGTTCTCGCTCTGGGTCCAGGGCTGGGTCACATAGGGAACGGCGATGATTTCCCTGCGCAC
The DNA here is from genome assembly GCA_963805835.1 of uncultured Actinomycetota bacterium. Classification (GTDB taxonomy): domain Bacteria; phylum Actinomycetota; class Actinomycetes; order Mycobacteriales; family Mycobacteriaceae; genus Mycobacterium. Next base: position 1,316 of record CAWDVX010000026.1, read on the forward strand.
ACATGCGATTTCACTTGCGGCGGTGTTCTTGGCGTTGGCCATCGGGGTCGCGCTGGGGTCCGGTCTGCTGTCCAACACCGTGCTGTCCGGCCTGCGAGCCGACAAGAACGACTTGCAGAATCAGATCGACACGCTGACCGACGACAAGAACGCGCTCAACGAAAAGCTCAATGCTGCAGGGGAATTCGATGCCCTGATGGCACCCCGCATCCTGCGTGACTCCCTCGCCGGAAAGACGGTCGTGGTGTTCCGGACGCCGGATGCTGCCGACGACGACGTCGAAGGGTTGGCGCGCCTGGTTGGTGACGCCGGCGGAACGATCACCGGGACGGTGGACCTGACTCCGGAGTTCGTCAATGCCAATTCGGCCGAGAAGCTGCTGTCGGTGGTGAACTCGCCGATTGTGCCCGCGGGTAAGCAGCTGAGCACCACGTCGGTGGACCAGGGTTCGCAAGCGGGTGACCTGCTGGGCCTCACCTTGCTCATCAACCGGGACCCGAAGGTGTCGGTCGTCGACGACGCACAGCGCGACACCGTTCTGGCGACGCTGCGCGACACCGGTTTCATCACCTACGGCGACCAGCGCATCGGCGCGGCGAACACCGCGTTGATCGTGACCGGCGGCGCGCTGGGTGCCGACGCTGGGAACCAGGGGTCCACCGTCGCCAGGTTCGCGGCCGGGATGGCGCCGCACGGCTCCGGCACGGTGCTGGCCGGGCGCGACGGGTCGGCTTCCGGTACTGCCGCGGTGGCCGTGGCGAGGTCGGACGCCGCGCTGAGCTCGGCCGTCAGCACCGTCGACGACATCGACTCGGAGTCCGGTCGGCTCACCTCGGTCCTGGCGCTGAGCGATCTGGCCGCGGGTGGTGAGCCCGGTCGCTACGGCATCGGCCAAGGCGCCGAGTCGGTAACCATCCCGCAATAATCCCCGGCGGCGCGTCAGCGACGGCTTGTCGGTGTCGGTGTTAGGGTGGGGTTCCGTGGGTCGGCAGGCCCCAGCTATCGACAGCGAGCCCCTGCCGCGTCGTCACGGAGGTTGCCGTTGCCTGGCCAAGCAAACCGGTTACGCAAGCACCCGCAAGCCCCCACCAAGCACATGTTCGTCACGGGTGGCGTCGTATCGTCCCTCGGAAAGGGCCTGACCGCATCCAGCCTCGGACAGTTGCTGACGGCGCGTGGCCTGCAGGTGACCATGCAGAAGCTGGACCCCTACCTCAATGTCGACCCCGGCACCATGAACCCGTTCCAGCACGGCGAGGTGTTCGTCACCGAGGACGGCGCCGAGACCGACCTTGACGTCGGCCACTACGAGCGGTTCCTCGATCGCAACCTGTACGGGTCGGCGAATGTCACGACGGGGCAAGTGTATTCATCGGTAATCGCCAAGGAGCGTCGCGGAGAGTACCTGGGCGACACCGTGCAGGTCATCCCGCACATCACCGACGAGATCAAGCGCCGCGTCCTGGAGATGGCCGAGCCGGATCCCGGCGGCCACCGTCCAGACGTGGTGATCACCGAGATCGGCGGCACCGTAGGCGACATCGAATCACTTCCGTTCCTCGAGGCCGCCCGACAGGTGCGGCACGAGGTCGGCCGTGAGAACTGTTTCTTCCTGCACTGCTCCCTGGTGCCCTTTATGGCGCCGTCCGGCGAGCTGAAGACGAAGCCGACGCAGCACTCGGTGGCCGCACTGCGCAGTATCGGCATCAGCCCGGACGCGCTGATCCTGCGGTGCGACCGCGACGTGCCCGAGCCGTTGAAGAACAAGATCGCGCTGATGTGTGACGTCGACATCGACGGCGTGATCTCCACGCCGGACGCACCCTCGATTTACGACATCCCCAAGGTTCTGCACCGTGAGGAGCTCGACGCCTATGTGGTGCGTCGGCTCAACCTGCCGTTTCGCGACGTTGACTGGACGCAGTGGAACGACCTGCTGCGCCGCGTGCACGAGCCTCGTGAGACGGTGCGAATCGCGCTGGTGGGCAAGTACATCGACCTTTCCGACGCCTACCTGTCGGTGGCCGAGGCGCTGCGTGCGGGTGGCTTCGCCCATCACGCCAAGGTGGAGATGCGCTGGGTCGCCTCAGATGACTGCGAGACCGAAAGCGGAGCGGCGGCCGCGCTCGACGACGTCCACGGCATCCTGATTCCCGGCGGGTTCGGTATCCGCGGCATCGAGGGCAAGATCGGCGCCATCCGCTACGCGCGCAAGCGGGGCCTGCCGGTCCTCGGGTTGTGCCTCGGACTGCAGTGCATCGTCATCGAGGCGGCGCGCTCGGTGGGGATCGCAGAGGCCAACTCCGCGGAGTTCGATCCGAAGACGCCCGATCCCGTCATCTCGACGATGGCTGACCAGCGCGAAGCGGTCGCCGGAGAAGCAGATCTCGGCGGCACCATGCGACTGGGCGCCTACCCGGCGGTGTTGGAGCCGAATTCCATTGTGGCAGAGGCGTATGGCACGACGGAGGTGTCCGAGCGGCACCGCCACCGCTATGAGGTGAACAACTCGTATCGCGACCGCATCTGCGAGAGCGGCCTGCGGTTCAGTGGAACGTCGCCGGACGGTCACCTCGTCGAGTTCGTCGAGTACTCCGCGGATGTTCATCCGTTCATCGTCGGCACCCAGGCGCATCCGGAGCTGAAGAGCAGGCCGACCCGTCCGCATCCGCTGTTCGTCGCCTTCATCGGCGCGGCGCTGAGCTACAAGGCGGAGGAGCGTCTCCCCGGGATGGACATTCCGGAGCATTCCAACGGGTCGGAGCATCCCGAGGAGGTCGGGCAACCACTGCGCGATGCCGAGTTGCAAAAATCTGAAGCCCGTGGCTGAACACGATTTCGAGACGGTTTCCTCTGAAACCATCTATGTGGGGAGTATTTTCGCACTGCGCGCCGACGATGTGCGGATGCCCGGTGGCAATGTCGCCAAGAGGGAGGTTGTCGAGAACTTCGGCGCGGTGGCCATCCTCGCGATCGACGAAGACAACAACATCGTGCTCGTGTACCAATACCGGCAGCCATTCGGCAGACGGCTGTGGGAGCTGCCGGCCGGACTACTGGATGTCGCTGGTGAGCCGCCATACGTGAGCGCGGCACGTGAACTACAGGAAGAGGTAGGCCTTTCCGCAGAGGACTGGAGTGTGTTGGTCGATCTCGATACGGCGCCGGGATTCAGCGACGAGAGCGTGCGGATCTATCGGGCGACGGTGTTGTCCGACGTCGGCAGGCCCGACGCCCACAACGAGGAAGCGGACCTGTCGGTGAAATGGATCCCGCTGGTCGATGCAGTCCGGATGGTTTTCGATGGCGAGATCGTGAATTCCATTGCAGTCGCCGGCATTCTGGCGGCGCACGCAATGCCCGACACGGATGCGCTTCGGCCCGTCGATGCGCCGTGGACCGATCGGTCGCACTCCTTCGCGGAACGCAAGGGCCAGAAATGACGACATTTCGGCCGGCACTCGACGATCAACTCCAGGGTTACCTCGACCACCTGACCATTGAGCGCGGCGTCGCCGCCAACACCTTGAGTTCCTATCGGCGGGATCTGCGGCGCTACTCCGAACATCTGACGCTGCGCGGTGTCGACGACCTGGCCAAGGTGAGCGAGGGCGACGTGAGCGATTTTCTCGTGGCCCTGCGCCGTGGCGATCCCGACGCGGGAAGTGCCCCGCTGTCGGCGGTATCGGCCGCGCGCGCCCTGATCGCCGTGCGTGGGCTGCACCGCTTCGCAGAGGCCGAAGGTCTCACCACAGTCAACGTCGCCTCAGCGGTCAAACCGCCGACGCCGAGCCGACGGCTACCGAAGAGCTTGTCCATCGACGAGGTGCTCGCGCTGCTGGACGGGGCAGGCGGCGAGAGTGAGGCCGACGGGCCGCTCACGCTGCGCAACCGGGCGCTGCTGGAACTGCTCTATTCGACCGGGGCGCGGATCTCTGAGGCCGTCGGCCTCGACGTCGACGATGTGGACACCCGGGCGCGGTCGGTGTTGTTACGCGGCAAGGGCGGGAAGCAGCGCTTGGTGCCGGTGGGTCGGCCGGCGGTCTCGGCATTGGATGCCTACTTCGTGCGGGGACGGCCAGACCTGGCCCGTCGCGGACGCGCCACGCCGGCGATCTTCCTCAACGCCAGGGGCGGCCGGCTCTCGCGACAGAGCGCGTGGCAGGTGCTTCAGGACGCCGCCGAGCGGGCAGGCATCACCTCCGCGGTGTCGCCGCACGTGCTGCGGCATTCGTTCGCCACCCACCTGCTCGACGGCGGAGCCGATGTCCGCGTCGTCCAGGAACTGCTGGGCCACGCGTCCGTCACGACGACGCAGATCTACACGATGGTGACTGTGAGCGCGCTTCGCGAGGTCTGGGCCGGCGCCCATCCGCGGGCGCAGTAGAACGGCTAGCCGCGGCGACGGGTCGTAGCAACCGCGAATGTGAAGCTACTGCGAGAATCCGGACGTTTTTTCGCAGTGGCTTCACACTCGGCGAAACGCCCGAGCTGCTAGCCGAGGTACTCCGACTCGAGCACGAGGTCTGGCGCCAGCGCCTGATACTCGCCGTGCGTCTTGTGCTCGACGGTATCGAACAGCTTGTTCTGCTGCCCGCGCATGTATTCGCGGTACCTGGGCGAGCCGGGAATGAGCATGTTGTCGGCGACCACGATGGATCCCCGATGCAGCCATCCGCGGTCGAGGATGGATTGCAGGTCAGGCAGGTAGGCGGCCTTGTCGTGGTCGATGAACAGCAGATCCAGCGTCCCGGCGGAAAACCCGTGCTCGCTGGACAGCGCGTCGAGCGTCTTCCCGCCGTCGCCGATCGTGCCGACGACACACGTCACCCGGTCGGCGATTCCGGCGTGGGTCCAGATGCGTTGTGCCACTTCGGCGTTGGCGGCAGCGAGCTCCACGGAGAACACCCTGGCAGTGGCGGCCGCGCGGGCGATACGCAGCGAGCCGTAGCCGCAGTAGGTGCCCAGCTCGAGTGCCAGTTCAGGGTTGGCGCGCCGCACGGCGGCGTCGAGCAGCTCGCCCTTCTCATCGCCGACGTTGATCAGGAACGACTTCTCGTAGGCGAACTCGTCGATCTTGGCGATCACGTCGTCGAGGTCGCCTCGACGCGCATTGGCCACCACATAGTCGGCGGCGGCCACCTCCCGTCCGTCGCCGATCTGGCCGGTCTTGGTGATGTTGCGGGCCCCGACCGCCAGCCGCCAGAACGACCAGCGCAGGAACGGGACGCGTCGCTTCAGGCTCACGTCCTTCAGCCTAGGGCCGAACACGGAAAAGTCGCCCGCGGGTCTGGCAGACCAGGCAGTGTCCTCCCGTTAAACTTGCCCGGATGTTCGCCATGCCTATGACTTGCCTGACCAGCGACGGTCGGGCATGACCGACGCCGGCGAAGCCGCCGACCTCGGCTTGACCGGTCGTCAGCCGCGAACCATTCCCATCCCCGAACCCAAGACGTCGCATGGCCCGGCCAAGGTCATCGCGATGTGTAATCAGAAGGGCGGGGTCGGCAAGACCACGTCGACCATCAACCTGGGCGCCGGCCTGGCCGAGTATGGACGACGCGTGCTGATGGTCGACCTCGATCCCCAGGGTGCGCTGTCGGCGGGCCTCGGGGTGCCGCACTACGAACTCGAGCACACCGTCCACAACCTGCTGGTCGAACCGCGAGCGTCGATCGACGACGTGCTGATCAGCACCCGCGTCAAGAACCTGGATCTGGTGCCCAGCAATATCGACCTGTCGGCTGCCGAGATCCAGCTGGTCAACGAGGTGGGCCGGGAACAGTCCCTGGCACGTGGGATCTATCCGGTGCTGGACCGCTACGACTACGTGCTGATCGATTGCCAGCCGTCGCTGGGGCTGCTCACCGTGAACGGGCTGGCCTGCAGCGATGTGGTGATCATCCCGACGGAGTGCGAGTTCTTCTCGCTGCGCGGGCTGGCACTGCTGACCGATACCGTCGAGAAGGTGCACGACCGCCTGAACCCGAAGCTGTCCATCGGCGGCATCCTCATCACCCGCTACGACCCACGCACCGTAAACTCCCGCGAAGTGATGGCCCGAGTCATGGAACGGTTCGGCGATCTGGTGTTCGACACTGTCATCACCCGGACGGTGCGCTTCCCCGAGACCAGCGTCGCAGGCGAACCGATCACCTCGTGGGCGCCGAAATCCGTTGGTGCCGAAGCGTATCGGTCGTTGGCGCGCGAGGTCATCGACCGGTTCGGCGCGTGACGGAGGCGGTGACTACGGTCGGACCCGATGAGTCGCAGCAGGCGGGTTTCCAGGTTCGGCTGAGCAATTTCGAGGGTCCGTTCGACCTGTTGTTGCAGCTGATCTTCGCGCATCGGCTCGACGTCACCGAGGTGGCGTTGCACCAGGTGACCGACGACTTCATCGCCTACACCAAGGCGATCGGCAAGCAGCTCGAGCTCGACGAGACCACCACGTTCCTGGTGATCGCGGCCACGCTGCTCGACCTCAAGGCGGCCCGACTGCTGCCGGCCGGGGAGGTGCACGACGAGGAGGATCTCGCGCTGCTCGAGGTGCGCGACCTGCTGTTCGCCCGGCTGCTTCAGTACCGGGCGTTCAAGCATGTGGCGGAGATGTTCGCCGAACTCGAGGCCGCGGCGTTGCGCAGCTACCCGCGGGCTGTGGCCCTCGACGACCGCTACCAGGAGCTTTTGCCCGAGGTCATGATCGGGGTCGACGCCGAGACGTTCGCCCAGATCGCGGCGGCGACATTCACACCGCGTCCGGTGCCGACCGTCGCGACCGAGCACCTGCACGAGGTGGGGGTGTCGGTGACCGAGCAGGTCGGTAATCTGATGGCGCTGCTCCAACGCCGCGGGATCGGCCAATGGGCGTCGTTCCGCGACCTGGTGGCCGACTGCCAGGCGCCGATCGAGATCGTCGGCCGGTTCCTGGCTCTGCTCGAGCTCTACCGGGCCAGGGCAGTAGCATTCGAACAACCAGAAGCGCTTGGTGCGCTCCAGATTTCGTGGACCGGCGAACGGCCTACCCATCAACACCTTGCGGTGGAAGAAGACCACTATGACGGATGACACTCCGACCGACGTTTCGACCGATCTCGATGCGGATGTCGACTCGGGGTTCGGTCTGGGCATCGACGTCGCCAATGCACCGGAGTTGGAGGATGCCGAACTCGGTGCGGTGCTCGAGGCGCTACTGCTGGTGGTGGACACACCGGTGACCGTTGAGCAGCTGGCTGCCGCCACCGAGCAGCCCGCCTACCGTGTCGGGGCCAAACTGGCTGTGATGGCCGAGGAGCTGCGCGCCCGTGAGAGCGGTATCGATCTGCGCGAGGCCGGCGGCGGCTGGCGGATGTACACCCGGGCGCGGTTCGCGCCGTACGTGGAGCGACTGCTGCTGGACGGAGCGCGATCCAAGCTCACCCGTGCGGCGCTCGAGACGCTGGCGGTGGTGGCCTACCGCCAGCCCGTCACGCGGGCCCGCGTCAGCGCCGTGCGTGGCGTCAACGTCGATGCGGTGATCCGAACATTGCTCGCACGCGGGTTGATCACCGAGGCGGGCGTCGACCCCGACTCCGGCGCGGTGACGTTCGCGACCACCGAACTGTTCCTCGAGCGGCTCGGACTGACGTCACTGGCCGACCTCCCGGATATCGCGCCGCTGCTGCCCGACGTGGACGTGATCGACGATCTGAGCGAATCGCTCAACGAAGAGCCCCGTTTCATGAAACTCAGCGGCGCCCCTGCCGCGGAGACGCCGATGTCATTCGACGTGGACCGCGATTCGGATGGTTGACAACGAGGGCGTGCGACTGCAGAAGGTGTTGTCGCAGGCCGGGATCGCGTCGCGCCGAGTCGCCGAGAAGATGATCATCGACGGCCGCGTGGAGGTCGACGATCGGATAGTGACCGAGCTCGGCACCCGCGTGGATCCCGACGTTTCGGTGATCCGGGTCGACGGTGCCCGGGTGACGGTCGATGACACGCTGGTGCACCTGGCGATCAACAAGCCCAAGGGTATGCACTCGACGATGTCCGACGACCGGGGCCGCCCGTGCGTCGGGGACCTCGTCGAGCACCGGGTTCGCGGGAACAAGAAACTGTTCCACGTCGGCCGTCTGGACGCGGACACCGAAGGACTGATGTTGTTGACCAACGACGGCGAACTGGCGCACCGCCTGATGCATCCGTCCTACGAAGTGCCCAAGACCTACCTCGCGACGGTGCTGGGCGCGGTGCCGCGGGGGCTGGGTCGGAAACTGCGCGCCGGGATCGAACTGGACGACGGACCGGCGCGGGTCGACGATTTTGCGGTGGTGGATACCGTGCCGGGCAAGACACTGGTGCGGGTGACGCTGCACGAGGGCCGCAAACGCATTGTGCGCAGGATGCTGGCAGCCGTCGGATTCCCGGTGAAAGAGTTGGTACGCACCGATATCGGTGCGGTGTCATTGGGGGACCAGCGGCCCGGCAGCATCCGGGTGTTGAGCCAGAAGGAGCTCGGAGCACTCTACAAGGCGGTGGGCATGTGAACCCAGCACTGGTGATCGCCGTCGACGGCCCAGCTGGAACCGGAAAGTCTTCCGTGTCAAGGGGGTTGGCGCGGTCGCTAAGTGCGCGCTATCTGGATACCGGCGCGATGTACCGCATTGTCACCTTGGCGGTGATACGGGCGGGTGTCGACCTGACCGATACGCCGGCGATCGAGGTAGCCGCGGCGGATGTCCCGCTATCGGTGGGCTACGACCCCGACGATGTCAAGGCTTACCTTGACGCAGAGGACGTTTCGCGTGAGATCCGTGGCGACGAGGTGACCAAGGCGGTGTCCGCGGTGTCGGCGGTTCCGGCGGTGCGCTCGCGCCTGGTCGGACTTCAGCGCGAGCTGGCGGAGGGGCCGGGCAGCGTCGTGGTCGAGGGCCGCGATGTCGGTACGGTCGTGCTCCCCGACGCGGACCTCAAGATCTTCCTGACGGCGTCGGCCGAAGAGCGGGCGCGGCGACGCAACGACCAGAACGTCGCCGCCGGACGCGACGACGATTATGAGACGGTGCTCGCCGATGTGAAGCGGCGCGATCATCTTGATTCCACCCGCGAGGCGTCGCCGTTGCGGGCCGCCGACGACGCGGTGGTGGTCGACACCAGCGCCATGACCGAATCCGAGGTGCTCGCGCATCTGACGGACCTGGTGCAGCAGCGCGCCGGTGCGTCGAGGTGAGCGAGTCGGGTACGGACGGCACGTGGGCCGACGAGAGCGATTGGGAAAATTGGGCCGAGGACCCCGAGGACATTGCGGAGGCGATCGAGGAGGCCGCGGCGCCGCCGCCGGTGGTGGCGGTGGTCGGGCGGCCCAACGTCGGCAAGTCGACATTGGTCAACCGAATTCTGGGCCGCCGCGAAGCTGTCGTGCAGGATGTTCCCGGGGTGACCCGGGACCGGGTGTCCTACGACGCGAACTGGTTGGGACGGCGCTTCGTCGTGCAGGACACCGGAGGGTGGGAGCCCGACGCCAAGGGGCTGCAACAGCTGGTGGCCGAGCAGGCGTCGGTGGCGATGCGGACCGCCGATGCGATCATCTTCGTGGTCGACGCGGTGGTCGGGGCGACGGCGGCAGACGAGGCGGCAGCGAAGCTGCTACAGCGGTCGGGTAAACCGGTGTTCTTGGCGGCCAACAAAGTTGACTCCGAGCGCGGCGAAGCCGAGGCCTCGGAGCTGTGGTCGCTGGGGCTGGGGGAGCCGCACCCGGTCAGCGCGATCCACGGCCGCGGGGTGGCCGACCTGCTCGACGAGTTGATCGATGTGCTGCCGACGGTGTCGGAGATGGCCACGGGTGGGGGAGGACCGCGACGCGTCGCGCTGGTGGGCAAGCCGAACGTCGGCAAGAGCTCGTTGTTGAATCGCCTTGCCGCAGAGGAACGCTCGGTCGTTCACGATGTCGCGGGCACGACCGTGGATCCGGTGGACTCACTGATCGAAATGGACGGCAAGGTCTGGCGCTTCGTGGACACGGCCGGGCTGCGGCGCAAGGTGGGGCAGGCCAGCGGGCACGAGTTCTACGCCTCCGTGCGCACACACGGTGCCATCGATGCCGCAGAGGTGGCGATCGTCTTGATCGACGCATCGCAGCCGCTGACCGAACAGGACCAGCGGGTCCTGGCGATGGTCATCGAGGCGGGCCGGGCGCTGGTGCTGGCGTTCAACAAGTGGGATCTGGTCGACGAGGATCGCCACTATCTGCTGGAGCGCGAGATCGACCGTGAGCTCGCACAGTTGCAGTGGGCGCCGCGGGTCAACATCTCCGCCAAGACCGGCCGGGCGGTGCAGAAGCTGGTGCCCGCACTGGAGACGGCGTTGCAATCGTGGGACACCCGGGTGCCGACGGGCCGGCTGAACACCTTCTTCAAGGAGATCGTGGCCGCCACCCCGCCGCCGGTGCGCGGCGGTAAGCAGCCGCGGATTCTGTTTGTGACCCAGGCGACCGCACGCCCGCCGACGTTCGTCCTGTTCACCACCGGATTCCTGGAGGCGGGCTACCGGCGCTTCCTGGAGCGGCGGTTGCGCGAGACGTTCGGATTCGAGGGCAGCCCGATCCGGATCAACGTGCGGGTGCGCGAGAAGCGCGGGGCACGCTCTCGATAGTTGTGATTTCGGTGTGGTGAGTCGCGCTGAGCGTTACCGCCGACACCCAAATCACTCGACTAGGCTCGCCCAGTGCCCGTCATCGACATGGTCCTGATTGCCCTTGCCGGCGTCGGGGCGGGCGCCATCAACGCGGTGGTGGGGTCGGGAACCCTCATCACGTTCCCCACGCTGGTCGCGCTGGGCTATCCGCCGGTCACCTCGACGATGTCGAACGCCATCGGTCTGGTCGCGGGAAGCGCGTCGGGAACGTGGGGCTACCGACGCGAGCTGCGTGGCCAGTGGCATCGGTTGAAGTGGCAGCTGCCGGCCTCCTTCGTCGGCGCAGGGCTGGGCGCGTGGCTGCTGCTGCACCTACCGGAGAAGGTGTTCCAGCAGGTCGTGCCGGTGCTGATGATCCTGGCACTGGTGCTGGTGGTCGTCGGACCGCGGATTCAGGACTGGGCCCGGCGGCGGGCCGAGGCCGCAGGTAAATCGGCAGAACATATGACATCACGCAAGATGGTGATGCTCGTTTTCTTGACATTCACGATCGGCGTGTACGGCGGATACTTCACCGCTGCACAGGGAATCTTGCTGATCGCAATGATGGGCGCCTTGCTTCCGGAAAGCATGCAGCGGATGAACGCCGCCAAGAATCTACTGTCACTTGTAGTGAATGTCGTTGCGGCGATGGCATATACGCTTGTCGCCTTCGACCGGGTCAGCTGGCTGGCCGCCGGTCTGATCGCGGCGGGCTCGCTGATCGGCGGGTTCCTCGGCGCGCACTATGGGCGGCGGTTGTCGCCGAACGCGCTGCGCGCGGCGGTCGTTGTGGTCGGTCTGATCGGATTGTGGCGGTTGCTGACGATCTAGAAGCGCGTGCGATTCACTTCCTGTTTCACCACAGCGTCGATGTCTTTCAGGCGCTCCATCGAGGAGACCGCGCGACGGGTTCGGTTGTTGCGTGCGAGTCGGTCTCGGTGACGGTGCACGAAATCCCAGTAGCCGGCGGTGAATGGACACGCGTCGTCGCCGAGTCGCTGCTTCGGGTCATAGGCGCAGTCGCCGCAGTGGTCACTCATCTTGTTGATGTACGCACCGCCCGCGGCGTACGGCTTGGTAGCGAGCATGCCGCCGTCGGCGTGCTGGCTCATGCCGACGACATTCGTCGGCATGACCCATCGGAATCCGTCGACGTAGGCGGTCGCGAACCATTCGGTCAGCTGGTACGGCGAATATCCGCGCTGCAGAGCGTGATTGCCCAGCACCATCAGTCGTTGGATGTGATGGGTCCAGCCGCGGTCGCGCACCCCGGCCAGCGCGTGACGGAGACACTCGGCGGTGACGTTGTCGGCGTCGAGCGCCTTCCACCAGGCGGGCAGCGGTGAACGCGCCGAAAGTTCGTTGTTGCGCACGTACGACGGACCGAAATGCCAATACAGATGCCACATGTATTCGCGCCAACCGAGAATCTGGCGGATGAATCCTTCGACCGCCGCAAGGGGAGCCTTGTTGTCCCGATACGCGTCCTCGGCGGCATGCACGGCGTCAAGTGGATGCAGCACACCAAGATTCAGCGGAACAGAGAGCAGGGAGTGCGACATCGCCCAGTCCTGTCCCATCATCGCGTCTTCGTACCGGCCGAAGAGGGCGAGGCGGTGGTCGATGAATCTCGTCATCGCACGTTTGGCTTCTGCAGGCGTCACGGCGAACAGACGCGGCCCGTCGACGCCGACGGTGTTCAGCTTCATCCGGTCGAGGTCGGAGCGGACCTGCTCGTCGATGTCGTCTTCGCGCGGTTGGTAGGGCTTGGGAGCGCCGAGGGTGTCCTGCTTCTTCGGTGGGGGTTCGCGATTGTCCTCGTCGAAGTTCCAGCGGCGCCCCACCGGGTCGGGTCCGTCCATCAGGACGTCGAAGCGGCGGCGTTGGTCGCGGTAGAAGTCCTCCATCCGGAAACGCGTGCGATTTCCGGCCCACTCGGCGAACTCCGCACGGGGGAGCGCGAACGTCGGCGTTGGCAGTACGTCGGCAACCAGATTCTGTTTCTTCAGTCGGCCGACGAACTGTTCGGCGGCGTGTGAGGTGGGCTCGTGCACCAGAACGGGACGTCCGTACCGTTCGAGGGCGTCGATATAGGTGTCGGCCTTCAGTAGCGTGGCTCGCTCACCCAGGTCGCGCTCGGCGTGCCGCAGTGCCGACAGCACCAGATGCAGCTTCTGGCGGTGGTAGGGCCGCCGACGCAATGCCGATGTGGCCTCGACGAGCAGGATCTCGCGGTGCGCAGTGCTCGCCGCCGTAGACCGCTGGACCGAGCTGGTCGGCGAAGAGCCATAGTGGAGTGTCATCGCGGGTGGTCACGCCGGTGGGGTACCCCGCGGCGGTTGGGTTCGCACGCAGGTGCTGAGGTAGGCTTTCGACCTGCTGCCGGCGATCCCGGCAGCACCGCGGGCTGTGGCGCAGTTTGGTAGCGCACTTGACTGGGGGTCAAGTGGTCGCAGGTTCAAATCCTGTCAGCCCGACAAATGTGATGTCTCGGGACATCGGCGACAGCCGGACCTACGGATGTAGGTTCGGCTGTTGTTCATTTCGGGGGTTTTCGGGTTGGTCCTTTGGGTGCGCCGGTGGGTTGGTAGTCGCGGGTGGGGTCGAGGATTAGTTCGCGCAGGAGTTCTCCGGTTGCTGCGTTGACGACTCGGATCTGGAGGTCTTGGGCGAGCACGATGACGCAGGTTCCTGCGTGGGTTCGTCCGATGCCGATGTGGTGCAGGCGGCTGTTGTGGCGCAGTGTCACTGATCCGGCCTTGTCGATGATGTCGTGTCGGATTCGGTCGTGAGGGTTGGGGTTGGTGAGCGGGCCCGGCAGCGCTTTGGGCATCGCGTCGTAGAGCGTGGCCGGGGTGGCCCGGTGGGGCAGGGATCGGTGTGGTCGGCGGTGGTTGTATTCGTCGAGGAAGCAGTCGATGAGGGCTTGGAGTTCGGCGATCGTGGAGGGCCGGGCGGGTTGGGCGCGCAGCCATTTCTTCATCGTCTGCTGGAATCGTTCGGCCTTGCCGCTGTCGTGGGGTGGCTGGGGCGGGAGTTCTTCTGCACGACGTGGTGGCGGCGGAGCTCTGCTTCGAAGTTGTTGCGACCTCCCCGGCCGCCGGAGAGTCTGACGGTGTAGACCATCCCGTTGTCGGTGAGCGTGGAGGCAGGAATCCCGTGTTGGGTAAGGGCTTTACCGAAGGTGGTGACCACGATCGGCGTGGTCACCCGGGTATGGGCGCTCACGTGCAGGGCATAGCGGGTGCAGTCGTCGAGCCAGCTGATGATCTCGACGTCGGCGCCAGGTCGCCCGTCGGGGCGAGTGAGTCGGTAGTGAGTGAAATCCGATTGCCAGGTTTCGTTGGGCATCGAGGCCTGGAACCGGATGTAGGAGGACTTCGGGCGCTTCTTGGGCTCAGGGGTGATAAGTCCGGCTGCGCGCAAATGCCGGCTGATCGTCGAGCGTGACACCTGGTGTCCGTGGTGGTGCTGCAGGTGCCAGGCGATGGTGTCAGGGCCGGCGTCTAAGCCGGCGGCGGCCAGCTCGTGGCGCAGTCGCACGATCAGGTCGACGACTTCGGGTGCCACAGCGCCCGGGAGGTCTTGGGCCGCCGTGAACGGGGCTCAAGCGCAGCCTGGCCCTCAGCTTCGTAGCGGGCTTTGAGTTTGTAGACCCAGGCGCGGTGCACGCCGTAACGGGCGGACACTTCGGCGGGACTCTGGCGGTCGACGAATAACGCGGTGATGACCAGACGGGCCTTCGAAGCGGGTTGCGGCATAGCCGAGCATCACGCCCGGTCGGGGTGTCTCCGATGACCTGGGACATGTGTCGCCTATGTCGCGAGACATCTGTCGCCGATGTCCTGAACGAGCACACTGTCAGCCCGACAAACGAAGAAACCCGCCGGCGCAGCCGAGCGGGTTTCTTGGTTTGTCGGGGGAAATGATGCTGGGAGCCGAAGCGCCCGCCGAGGTACGAGGCGGTCGCGCCGGCGGCTCCTGTCAGCGCGACAAAATGACCCGCTCGGCTGAGCTGGCTTCTCCTCATTTTGTCGAGCCAGATTACCCGGCGGGTCTATCAGCGGTCGATCTGCATTTCAGGGTCCTCCCGCAGACGTCTACCGGTCGACGGTCCGGCCAGCACGGCGTGGGCCACTTCGGCCTCGATGTCCTTCGACATGTGTTCAAAGCGGTGAGTTGCTCCAGCAGTGAACTCCACCAGGGGATCCCGTCCAGCCGATGCACGGGACTGAGCCGCAGACGACGCCGTCAGTCATCACGGGCTTTCTGACCGCCGCGATGATTGCCCACCTCGACTCGAGCAGTCGAGGGCAAACATTATCTGTATTGAATTCAAATTTCTGCGGATAACGAATCGTCAGTATCGAATCGACTCGAGCGCGCTGTTCTCGGTGATGTCGCAAAGAGGCCAGCAGTCTGACAGCAGTTTGCTATGTGGTGCATCGATTTCGCCGACGGCGTCACTATTCTGCCCTAGTGTCGAGCTGTGGTTGAGCGTGCAATTCCCGTTGTGCCGAGCAGATGCCCAAGTGCGTCGGAGCTGCATCGAAAGCAGGCATTACCGGTAAACGTCACGAAGCCTGGCGGATGACCCGGAGCCTAGATGCGTAACACCGGTGCGTTGAGGGCGTCAGATGGAACGTGACGACCGGGCATTGCCACTGACGCGGGGCCAGCAGGGGATCTGGCTTTCGCGTGAGACTGGGCAGTCCGAAACGGCGTGGCAACTCGGCCTGTTCGTGAGAATCGAGGGCACGGTCCATCGGGGACACCTTGAGCGGGCGATTAGCCAAGCAGTCGCCGAGGCCGAACCCAGCCGGGCCGCCTTCTTTGACGCAGACGGTCAGGTCTTGCAACGTGCGATCGACTACCCAGACGTAGAGCTGACCTTTTATGACCTGAGCAGCTCGCGCGATCCCAAGCGGGAAGCCGATGAGATCGCCTCGTCGATCCGGCGCACGCCAATGCCGTTTGACGGTCCGCTGTTCAGGTTCGCGTTATTCAAGACACGCCCAGACGAATTCTATTTGTTCGCGTGCTGCCATCACATCGCCATCGACGGAATGGGGATGATCCTGGTGAGTCGTCGGGTTGCCACCATCTACTCGGCGATTGTCTTTGGAAAGCCCATACCTGCTGCCTATTTCGGCTCGCTGCAGGATTTGGTGGACTGCGAGTCCGAATACGAAGCCTCCGCCGATTTTCTGGACGATCAGGCTTACTGGAGTAGCAATCTTCCCTCGGAGATCGAAGCGCACTATCAGTTGCCTCGGGTGGCGAGCGAGCGAGACCCGTACATGCCTTCGGCGGCCGTCCAACTGGACCCGATCATCGTGGGCCGAATCAAAGAGCTGTCCAAGGGGTTGGGCATTCGTCGAGTTTCGGTCATCACCGCCGTGTGCGCATTGTTGGTGCGCGAGTTGACCGGCGCAGGATCGCAGGTGGTGCTCGACTTCCCGGTCAGCAGGCGAGTCCGTCCGGAGTCAAAGACTTTGCCCGGTATGTTCGCCGGAGTCGTGCCGCTGGTGTTGAAGGTGTCGCCTGATACTTCGGTTGCTGATTTCAGTCGCCATGTGGATACGCGAATTCGGGAGTTGACGAAGCATCAGCGGTATCCCGTGCACGATCTCGAACGCAATGGCGGGCTGAGCCAGACGTCGAATCGAGTCGTGGTCAATTTCATTCCGTCGCGGCTGACGCTGAACCTCGGTGAGGCCCCGGCGACGGCGACGTACACCAATTTTGGGCCAGTCGGTGACTTCGGGCTGTTCTTTCTTGGAGCCGGAGACCAACTGTTTCTGCTGACCGCTGGCCCGGGCCTGACGTTCCCGAACCTCGACGTCTCGGACGTGGCGGGACGGTTG
>CAWDVX010000027.1:0-102064 GCA_963805835.1 uncultured Actinomycetota bacterium
GGAGAGGATCGCGGAGTTCAAGAAGGCCAACGACGACTACAACGCGATCCTGCTGGAGTCACTCGCCGACCGGCTGGCAGAGGCGTTCGCCGAACGGATGCACCAGCGGGTCCGCAAGGAGTTCTGGGGATATCAGCCCGACGAGCAGCTGGACAACGAGGCGCTCATCGGTGAAAAGTACCGGGGGATCCGACCTGCCCCCGGTTACCCGGCCTGCCCGGAGCACACCGAGAAGGCGACGCTGTGGGATCTGCTGGACGTCAAGGAGCGCACGGGAATCGAGCTGACTGAGTCGATGGCGATGTGGCCCGGAGCGGCCGTTAGTGGCTGGTACTTCTCACATCCGCAGTCGCAGTACTTCGTGGTCGGCCGGATAGCGCAGGACCAGGTGGCCGACTACGCGAAGCGCAAGGGCTGGACGTTGAAAGAAGCCGAGCGCTGGCTCGCCCCCAACCTCGGCTACAACCCGGAGGACTGAGCACCAGGGCCCGGTCGAAGCGGTAGGCCACCGCATTGACCGCCTCCACGAAGCCCCCGAGGGCTAGCATCACCCGGATGGTGGAGCAACCGCATGTCACCGGCCGGGCGGCCACCATGACCACCCTCGCCATGGGTCTGGGCTACAGCATCACCGCTGCCGATCCCACTACCCTGTCGGCGAACCTCGCCGAAGTGCGCCGCGGCCTCGAATTCACCCCTGCTACAGCCAGTTTCCTGGCAACCCTGTGCACGCTGACCTTGGCTGCGGCGGTGCTCGGCGCGGGCGCGCTGGGCGATCTGCACGGGATGAAGCGCATGTTCGTGCTCGGCATTTACGGCTCGATCGCCTTTGGGGTGCTCGGCGCGCTCGCCCCACACGTCAGCGTGCTGATCGTGGCCCGGGCCGGCCTGGGTGTGGCGTTCGCGTTCGTGCTGGGACTGTCACTGGCCATCGTCAACGCGGTCTTCCCGCCCGGCCGCCGTGGCGCCGCCATCGCGGCCTATCTCGGCGCGGGTCACGCGCTGGCGGTGTTCCAGCCCGCGCTGGGCGGCTGGCTGGCCAGCCACTTCGGTTGGCGGGCCTGCCTTCTGGTCACCCCGGTGCTTGCCGTTCTCACCCTCGTCATCACTTTGCGTTACGTGCCCGAGACCGGCCGGGACCAACGCAAACTTGATATGCCGGGCATTCTGCTGGTCGCGGCCGCGCTGATCACGGTCATCTACGGGCTGACCGAACTGCAGGGCGGATTCAACCTCGGTGCGGTGGCGCTGATCATGTTCGGTCTGGCACTCGGGGTGGCGTTCGTGCGCTGGGAACTGCACACCGAGGCCCCCGCCCTGGATATGCGCATCTTCCGCTCCGGGCGGTTCAATGCGGCGTTGACCGCCGGCGCCACCTTCAACTTCCTCGGTGGCGGCGGCACCATCCTGTTCGCCTACTACCTCGTCACGATTCGCGGGAAGTCACCCGAGGTGCTCGGCCTGCTGCTCATCCCGGCCATGCTGATCGCGTCGGCGGCCGCCGTCGCGGCGGGTCGGGCCGTCGCACGGTTCGGTGAGCGGGCGGTGCTGGTGGCCGGACTGTTGATCCTGCTCGTCAGCATGGTGATGCTGGTGACGCTGGATGCGCACACCCCGGTCGCGGTGCTCGGCATCGCGGTCGCGCTCAATGCGATCGGGGGAGCCGTGGTGCAGACTCCGCAGTCGACGATCATGATGTCGAGCGCCCCGCCGGAACTCGGTGGTGTGGTGTCGGCCGTCAAGCCGGCGGTCGGGCAGGCCGCCTACTCGCTTGGCCCGGCACTGTTCGCGCTCGTCGGCACAACATTGTTCCTGCGGGAGGGCCGTCTGAAACTTGAAGGTTCGGGCATCAGCGAGGAGCAGGCCCGCGACGCCCTGCGGGTGGCGCACGGCGGGGCGCCGAACCCCGCGGCCGGCGGTGAGGTGCTCGATCCCGAACAGGCCCGATGGGTGGTCTCGGAGGCCACCGACAGCTGGCTCAACGCCATTCATGAACTCAGTCTCATCATGGCGGTGGTGCCCGCGGTGGCTATCGTCGTCGCGATGGTGCTGTTGCGTCGGCGGACCAACACCACGGCACGCCGGCACCCGCCGATTGAGGAACAGGGCGAAGCCCAAACGTGACGACCGGGCTCGAGACATCGAGCGGTTCACGCACGGCGCGGATCGGGTGTCAGAATGACCGGGTGCGCGCGGTGTTGTGGGACATGGACGGTACCCTCGTCGACTCCGAAAAGCTGTGGGACGTCTCGCTGGCCGCGTTGTATGAGCACCACGGCGGGCGACTCACGCCGCAGGTCCGCACCTCGATGGTGGGCGGGTCGGCCGAGGACACCATCCGCACCGTCTACACCGACCTGGGCCTGGAACCCGATCCGGCCGCAATGGCGGAGTCCAGCCATTGGCTGCACGAACACACCGCGGAGTTGTTCGACGGTGGGTTGCCGTGGTGCGCAGGTGCGCGTGAGTTGCTGGAAGCCCTTGCCGCCGAAGGAACTCCGATGGCACTGGTCACCAACACCCGGCGCGCGCTGACCGAGCGTGCTTTGAAAAGCATTGGTGAGCACTATTTTTCGGCGTCGGTGTGCGGCGATGAAGTGCCGCGCGGCAAACCCGCACCCGATGTCTATCAGCGAGCCGCAGCGCTGCTCGACCTGGAGACGTCGGCGTGCCTGGCCATCGAGGATTCGATCACCGGCACCGCGGCGGCCGAAAGCGCGGGCTGCCCGGTGCTGGTGGTACCCAACGACGTCGAGGTGCCCACAGGTCGACGTCGGGCACATCTGAGTTCGCTGGCCGGTATCGGGGTGGCCGACCTGCGCCAGATTTATCACAACCTGAGCAGTGGTATCGGAGAACGCTCCGCGTAAGTCCACCGCAGCACGCTTCCCAGTGGTAAGACAGGGGTACTGAAGTGACCCGGATCACGCAACGCTGCGAAAGGGACGCCCATGGCAGGCTCCAACGCTCCCGTCGGAGACGAATCCTCACTACCGATCGGCGACGATGACTTCTCATCGGGCGGCACTGCCGTCCGAATCGCTTCGGTCGCCGCGCTGGGCGGCTTGCTGTTCGGCTACGACAGTGCGGTGATCAACGGTGCGGTCGATTCGATCCAGGAGGATTTCGGGATCGGCAACGCCCAACTCGGCTTCGCCGTCGCCTCAGCGCTGCTGGGGGCGGCGGCCGGAGCAATGACCGCCGGACGGATCGCCGACAGGATCGGCCGTATCGCGGTCATGAAGATCGCGGCGGTGCTCTTCCTCCTCAGCGCCTTCGGAACGGGCTTCGCGCACGAAGTCTGGTCGGTCGTGTTGTTCCGCATCGTCGGCGGCATCGGCGTCGGCGTCGCCTCGGTAATCGCGCCGGCATATATCGCCGAGACATCACCGCCGCGCATCCGTGGCCGACTGGGGTCCTTGCAACAGCTGGCCATCGTGTTGGGCATCTTCACGTCATTCGCCGTCAACTGGGTGCTTCAATGGACGGCCGGTGGCGCGAACCAGCCACTCTGGTTCGGCCTCGATGCGTGGCGCTGGATGTTCCTGATGATGGCGATTCCCGCAGTCGTGTACGGGACGCTGGCGTTCACCATTCCTGAGTCGCCGCGGTATCTCGTTGCCAGCCACAAGATTCCGGAAGCCCGCAAGGTGCTCAGCATGCTCCTTGGCGAGAAGAACCTGGAAATCACGATCGATCGCATCAAGGAGACGCTTGAGCGGGAGGACAAGCCCTCGCTGCGCGACCTGAAGAAGCCGACGGGCGGCATCTACGGCATCGTGTGGGTGGGCCTCGGGTTGTCGATCTTCCAGCAGTTCGTCGGCATCAACGTGATCTTCTACTACTCGAACGTGCTGTGGCAGGCGGTCGGGTTCAGCGCCGACGAGTCGGCGGTCTACACCGTGATCACATCGGTGATCAACGTGCTGACGACGTTGATCGCCATCGCGCTGATCGACAAGATCGGGCGCAAGCCGCTGCTACTCATCGGGTCGTCGGGCATGGCGGTCACGCTCATCACGATGGCCGTCATCTTCGCCAACGCGACCATTGGGCCCGACGGCAATCCGAGCCTTCCGGGAGCTTCCGGAGTGATCGCGTTGATCGCCGCCAACCTGTTCGTCGTTTCCTTCGGCATGTCCTGGGGCCCGGTGGTCTGGGTCTTGCTGGGCGAGATGTTCCCCAACCGCATCCGTGCCGCAGCGCTCGGACTCGCCGCAGCAGGTCAATGGGCGGCCAACTGGGTCATCACGGTCACGTTCCCGGGGTTGCGCGAGCATCTCGGGCTGGCCTACGGGTTCTATGGACTGTGCGCGGTTTTGTCCGGCCTCTTCGTGTGGCGGTGGGTGATGGAGACCAAGGGCGTGTCGCTCGAGGACATGCACGGCGAAATCCTGCACCAGGCGTCGCCCAAGGCCTCCGCCTGAGTGCGGTGACTACGGCGAAACTGCCGTGACTTTGCTCGCGGGGTCGTGACACAATCGCGTCCCGTGAAGACCTTCGATGCCCTGTTCGCTGAGCTCAGCGACAAAGCGCGCACTCGGCCGGACGGTAGCGACACCGTCGCTGCGCTCGACGGCGGCGTACACGGGCTCGGTAAGAAGATCCTGGAAGAGGCCGGTGAGGTGTGGCTGGCCGCCGAACACGAAGGCGACGATCAGCTGGCCGACGAGATCAGCCAACTGCTGTACTGGACGCAGGTGCTGATGATCTCCCGCGGACTCACCCTCGACGACGTCTACGCACGACTGTGACAGATCTCTCGCGGCCTTCGCGTCGCCGTACCCAACAAGGGGACGCTCTCCGAATCCGCCGCCGAGATCCTGTCGGAGGCCGGATACCGGCGCCGTACGGACCCCAAGGACCTGACCGTCATCGATCCGGCCAATAACGTCGAGTTCTTCTTCCTGCGGCCCAAGGACATTGCGATCTACGTCGGATCCGGGCAGCTGGACTTCGGCATCACGGGCCGTGATCTGGCATGGGAATCCGATGCGCCGGTGCGGGAGCGACTCGCGCTGGGGTTCGGATCGTCGACGTTCCGGTACGCGGCGCCCGCCGATGCGCAGTGGCGCGTCGAAGACCTCGCCGGCAAGCGTATCGCGACGGCATTTCCCAATCTGGTGCGAAAAGATCTGGCCGCCCGGGGTATTGAGGCGACGGTCATTCGGCTCGACGGTGCCGTGGAGATCTCCGTGCAGCTGGGTGTCGCCGACGCCATTGCCGACGTGGTCGGCTCGGGACGCACACTCGGCCTGCACGACCTCGCGGCCTTCGGTGAACCCTTGTGCGATTCCGAGGCGGTGCTCATCGAACGTGAGGATGTCGGCGACGAGCCCGCCGTGAACAGGGCGGCCCGTGACCAGCTGGCCGCGCGCATCCAAGGTGTGGTGTTCGGACAGCAGTACCTGATGCTCGATTACGACTGTCCGCGCACGGTGCTCGAGGAGGCCACCGCGGTCACCCCGGGGCTGGAATCACCGACCATCGCACCGCTCGCCGATCCGGCATGGGTGGCTGTGAGAGCGCTGGTACCGCGGCGCGACGTCAACGCGATCATGGACAAGATCGCGGGAATCGGCGCCAAGGCGATCCTCGCGTCCGACATCCGGTTCTGCCGCTTCTGATTCGACAGGTCACCGCACGGCACGCGTGTTAGCGTCCGGGTGTCATTTTCACCGGTACGGAGGTTGGCATGACGCAGGTCCTCGTTATCGTGCTCGCTCTGCTTATCGGCGTGATTGCCGGCCTACGCGCCATGACCGCCCCCGCGGTGGTCGCCTGGGGGGCCTTCCTTGGCTGGATCAACGTCGACGGCAAGTGGTCGGAGTGGGTGGCCCATCCGATCACCGTCACCGTCCTGACGATCTTCCTACTGTTCGAGTTGGTCACCGATCAGCTTCCGAAGACGCCGAGCCGCAAGACGGCACCGCAATTCGCCACCCGGCTCATCATGGGCGCGTTCGCGGGTGCGGTGATCGGCAGCGCGTTCTTCCACACGTTCAGTTCGATCGGCGCGGGCATCGTGGGTGCGGTGCTGGGCACGCTGGGCGGTGCCGCGGTCAGAACGAAGCTCTATCAAGCCAACAACGGTAAGGACCGGCCGGGCGCATTCATCGAAGACGTGGTGGCGGTCGGCGGCGGTTTCCTGATCGCCTTCCTGGTCAGCCTCGTCTGAACCGCGTTCGATGGCGGAAAAGTTCGATGCGATCATCGTCGGCGCCGGTCAGGCAGGGCCACCGCTGGCAGGCAGGCTGACCGAGGCCGGTCAGACGGTCGCAGTGATCGAGCGCAAGCTCGTGGGTGGCACCTGCGTGAACTACGGATGCATTCCAACCAAGACACTGGTCGCGAGCGCCCACACCGCCCACGTCGTACGCCGCGGAGCCGAATACGGCATCGGCACAGGCGATGTCAGTGTCGAGATGGCCGCGGTCAAGGCACGCAAGGACAAGATCGTGCGCGGCGACCGCGAGGGTGTCGAGTCCTGGCTCGACGGCATGAAGGGCGCGACGTTCATCCGCGGTCACGCCCGTTTCGAGAGCCCCCACACCATGAGGGTGGATGACCGGCTTCTCGAGGCGGACAAGATCTTCCTCAACGTCGGGGGCCGGGCGGTGGCGCCCGACATGCCCGGACTGTCCGACATCGACTACATGACGAATGTCGGCATCCTCGAACTCGACACGGTGCCAGAGCATCTGGTCGTCATCGGCGGCAGCTACATCGCGTTGGAGTTCGCGCAGATGTACCGCCGCTTCGGCGCCCGCGTGACCGTGATCGAAAAGGGTCCGCGGCTCACCTCCCGCGAGGACGAGGATGTCTCGGCGACCATCAAGGAGATCCTGGAAGCCGAGGGCATCGATGTGGTCGTCGACGCCAATGATATCCGGTTCGCCAAGCGCAACAGTGGATTCGAAGTGACCCCACGCGAGGGTGCGCAGCCCATCGCTGGGACCCATCTGCTGATGGCGGTCGGGCGTCAGCCCAACACCGATGACCTCGGACTCGAGGCGGCGGGCGTGGAAACCGACCGCCGCGGCTACATCGTCGTCGACGAGCAGCTACGCACGAACGTCGAGCACATCTGGGCGATGGGGGACTGCAACGGACGCGGTGCGTTCACCCACACCTCGTACAACGATTTCGAAATCGTCGCCGCGAATCTGCTCGACGACGATCCGCGCCGAGTCAGCGACCGGATCACCACGTACGCGCTCTACATCGACCCTCCGCTGGGCCGCGCGGGTATGACGGTCGACGAGGTCCGCAAATCGGGACGAAAAGCGTTGGTGGGCAAGCGTCCGATGACCCGCGTCGGGCGCGCCGTCGAGAAGGGCGAGACACAGGGTTTCATGAAGGTCGTCGTCGATGCCGAGACCGAGATGATCCTCGGAGCCGCGATCTTCGGGGTCGGCGGTGACGAAGTCATCCACTCCATCCTCGACATCATGACCGCCGGGGCCCCCTATACCTCCATCTCCAGAACCATGCACATCCATCCCACCGTCAGTGAGCTGGTGCCGACGATGCTCCAGGACTTGAAGCCGCTGGACTAACGGCGATATACCTAGCGGCGCATCACCAGCAGCGTCTGCGCTGAGGTTCCGATGAATCCTCGCCGATCAAAGAGTTCTGCGGTTGTCACGCCGATCCCATCGGGTCCGATCGAGCCGCGGGCGCGCAGGGCGAAATCGCTTCCCTCGGGCGGCCGGTGCAGGTGCACGGCGGTGTCGGTATTCATGAAGACGAACTGCTCGGGATCCAGCGTCGCGCCCACGCCATTGGCCGAATCGACCACCATCGCCAGCCGTTGCAGACCCGTCGTGGGCTCCGAATCCACCAGCGGCACAAGGGAGCTGATCCAGACCACGTTCCCTGACTCGCCGGTGTCAGGCTGGCGCCGCCAGCTCACCGTCTCGAGATAGCCCGCCGCACCCTCCCAACTGTGCGGCACCGGCACCGCGTCGCCTTCGGCCAGGGGAAGATATCGATCAGTGGCCACATCGGCTGTGTCACTTGTGGACAACAGCCAAGCAGTGACGCGTGCGACCGCACGATCGGTGCCGTCCACCCCGGGTGCCGACATCTCGGCCGCCCACAGCGAGATCCGCTTACCCGGCCGCGGTACCCAGGTCCGCACCCGAACGCGGGTCACCGGGATGGCGCCGAGAATATCGAGGGTCATCCGGGCGATACGTAGCCCGGAGTCGGCGGTTGCTTCCTCGATCAGCTTGGTCATCAGCGCCAGCGGCGGTGAGCCGTGCTGGATCTCGGGATCCCAGTTGCTGCGGGTCCCGTCGGTGGAATCGAAGATTCGCACGTCGCCTTCGGTGCCGACTCGCCGGTAATAGCAGTCGATCACGCAGCAGACTCCGAGGTGCGCAGCACGACTTCGCCCTCGGCGGCGGAGCCTTCGTCGGGAACGGCCGGCCAGCCCGGGTAGGGCGGAGGGGTGCCGCCGAATACCGGGCAGCGGGAGTGGTGCGCACACCAATCGCACATTCGGGACGGGTTCGGGCGGAAATCGCCTGTGGCACCGGCAGATTGGATGGCCCGCCAGATCGCCATCAGCGTCCGCTCGAAGCGCAGCAGCTCGTCGAGGTCGGGGGAGTAGTCCAGCACCTGGCCATCGGCCAGGTAGAGCAGCCGCAGCCGTGCCGGGAGCACGCCCCGTGAGCGCAGCAGCGCCACGGCGTAGAACTTCATCTGGAACATGGCCTTGAACTCGGCCAGCGCCCGAGCCTCGGGCGGAGCCTTGCCGGTCTTGTAGTCGACGACTCGCAGCTCCCCGGTGGGCGCGACATCGATGCGGTCGACGAAGCCGCGCAGCAGGGTGCCGTCCTCGAGCTCGACTTCGACGCGCTGCTCGCAGCTCTGCGGCTCGAACCGGGTCGGGTCCTCCAGGCGGTAGTACCCGGTCAACAGGGCGCGTGCCTCATCGAGGAGTTCGGCCCGCAGCTCGGGTTCGAAGTCGTCGGCCAGTTCGGGTTTGGCGGCCACGATGCGTTGCCACGCGGGGTCGACGAGCGACGTCGCGGTTTCGGGGCCGCGCTCGGCTGCGGGGAGCGCGTACAGCTGCTCCAGGGCGGCGTGCACGACGGAACCGCGCACCTGCGCCGTCGAGGACGGTTCGGGCAGCCGGTCGATGGCGCGGAATCGGTAGAGCAACGGACACTGCTTGAAGTCGGCAGCCCGCGACGGAGACAGCGCAGGACGCCGAACCGCGGTCGGCTCCGGCGCATCTGTCATGTGTTCAGCGTATGGCGGCACTGTGACAAGTTCGAGGACAAACCCCGCGTACCCGTCACGGCGCGTTGGCTGGCAGGCTGAACTGCTGTGAACAGGACCGGGCCATTCGCCGTGGGTGATCGAGTGCAGCTCACCGACGCGAAGGGCAGGCACTACACGATGGTGCTGACCGAAGGCGGTGAGTTCCACACGCATCGCGGAGTGATCGACCTCGATACCGTGATCGGGCTGCCCGAGGGCAGCGTGGTCAAGTCGACCAACGGGGACCAGTTCCTCGTGCTGCGACCGCTGCTGGTCGACTACGTGATGTCGATGCCGCGCGGCGCACAGGTCGTCTACCCGAAGGATGCCGCCCAGATCGTGCACGAGGGCGACATCTTCCCCGGCGCCCGCGTTCTGGAGGCCGGTGCCGGCTCGGGTGCACTCACGCTCTCACTGTTGCGCGCCGTCGGACCCAGTGGACAGGTCACTTCATACGAGGTGCGTGAGGACCATGCCGAGCATGCGGTGCGCAACGTCACCACGTTCTTCGGGGAGCGCCCGGACAACTGGCAGCTGGTCACCGCGGACGTCGCCGAATACGCGGGTCCGGAGGTGGACCGGGTGGTGCTCGACATGCTCGCCCCGTGGGAGGTGCTGGAAGCCGTCGCCAACGCGCTGGTCGCGGGCGGTGTGCTGATGATCTACGTCGCGACCGTCACCCAGCTCTCGCGAACGGTCGAGGCGCTGCGCGAACAGAAGTGCTGGACGGAACCGCGGGCGTGGGAGAGCATGCAGCGCGGATGGCACGTCGTGGGCCTGGCCGTGCGCCCACAGCACACCATGCGCGGGCACACGGCATTTCTGATCAACGTGCGCAAATTGGCCCCGGGTGCGGTGGCGCCCATGCCGCTGCGGCGCAAACGTCAACTCGGCGGCAGCGTTTAATCGTCGGTGCTTCGCCGCAGACCGCGCCGAACGGACAGCAATTCCATCTCAGGTCGCGCCGCCACCAGCCGTTCGGCGGCGTCGAGCACGTCGACGACGTGACCGCGGTCGGACGCCACCACCGCGATGCCCACACCGGCACGGCGATGTAGGTCCAACGAGCCGGTCTCGGCCGCCGACACCGCGAATCGGCGCTGCAGTTCAGCGATGACCGGGCGGATGACGGAGCGCTTCTGCTTGAGCGAGTGCACATCCCCGAGCAGCAGGTCGAAGTCCAGCCAGCCGATCCACATTCGGCGCTCAGGGCGGCGGAGTGGGCGCCGGTTGCCGGTCGAAGTGGAGGAGCGTGTCGGCCGTCCGTCGGGTGAGCTGCCATCCGTTGTCGTCGAGGTGAAACTCCATGGGGAAAACGAAGTCGCCGGCCTCCTCGTTGGCCGACGAAAAGGTGACGTCGGCCAGCACGTTGTCAGGTTTGCCCTCGGCCCACCGCAGATCGGAAGCCTCGAAGGTCACCGGGGTGTAGCCACCATCCCGCAGAGCGCCGACTGAACTCGTCCATCGCGGCGGCGTCATCGGGCCCAGCGGATTCGATCAGTCCGGTCTTTTCCGCGCCGGGGACATTGGAGTCGGCGATCCGGTTCATCACATCGGACAGCGCAGTCGGAGGCGGCAGCGGCATCGCGGGCGGGGCCGCCGCCACCTGGTTGGGGGTAGACGGCGGTGTTTCGATCGGCGCTGCCGCTGGCTTCTCCGCGTTGTCCGCACCACATCCTCCGAGCCCGAGTGCCGCCGCGATCGCGACGGCACTCAGGTTCACGGCACTGCTGGTGCGGTGCACCGATTACCTAGCCGACAGCCGACATCAACGCCATGAGCGACTGCTTCGACATCTGCCAGCCGGTGGGGCTGGGACCGGGCACGAACGCGATGTTCTGGCTCGCGACCCCGCCGTTCGCGGCTGTCGCGGTGACATCGGCGGTGACCACGGGACCGTTCTGGTCGATATTCGCCAGTGTGAAGGAAAGCGGGAACTTGCCGTCGGCCTGCGCCTCACGCAACTTCGAGTCGGCGACACGGCCTTCGATCCGGCCGATGCCCCCCTCGATGTAGGGTGCCTTGCTTGCCGACAATCCCGGTCCGCCGAGCGCCTGCAGCGTCGTGAGTAGCGGGCCCTGCAGATCAGGTGCGGGCGTCTCGGGCAGCGGGATGTCCCAAACCACCGGCGCAACGCGCGGGGAGTTCATCACATCCGAGGATGCAATGGACGTCACACCTGCCGCGGCGCCGGCGATGACGACGGCTGCTGCGGTGCCGCTAACGAGGGCTTTCAGGGTCACGATTGTCCTTTCGATAGGCCCAACTCACGATTGAGGTTAACAAGTGTTGCTGGTGTGTCGAATTCCTAGAGCGCACACAAAGGCTGAATCGCCGGTAGCTTTGAAGTTGTTACTGCACCAACATCAGGTGCGGGGAGGAGCGCACTATGAGCGAGTCCGAGCGTTCTGAAGGGTTTAGGTCACCCAACGAGTCAGGCATGTCCAGCGAAGATGCCGCAGAACTGGAAGAGCTGCGCCGTGAGGCCGCCCTGCTACGCGAACAACTGGAGAGCGCCGTAGGGCCGCAAAGCGGTCTGCGCAGCGCGCGAGACGTGCATCAACTCGAGGCCCGGATCGACTCCCTCGCGGCCCGTAACGCGAAGCTGATGGAAACCCTCAAGGAAGCGCGGCAGCAGTTGCTGGCGCTGCGCGAGGAAGTCGACCGACTGGGTCAGCCGCCGAGTGGATACGGCGTGCTGCTGTCCGTACAGGACGACGAGACCGTCGACGTGTTCACGTCCGGCCGCAAGATGCGGCTGACGTGCTCACCGAATATCGAGACCGAAACCCTCAAGCAGGGCCAGACCGTCCGCCTCAACGAGGCCCTGACGGTAGTCGAGGCGGGCCACTTCGAGGCCGTCGGCGAGATCAGCACGCTGCGCGAGATCCTTTCCGACGGGCACCGCGCGCTCGTGGTCGGGCACGCCGACGAGGAGCGCATCGTCTGGTTGGCCGAGCCCCTGGTGGCTGCCGAGTTCCTGCCCGAGGATCCCGATGCGCTGGACGACGAGGACGACGAGCGTCCGCGCAAACTGCGTCCGGGCGACTCGCTGCTGGTCGACACCAAGGCCGGATATGCGTTCGAGCGCATCCCCAAGGCCGAGGTCGAGGACCTGGTCCTGGAGGAGGTGCCCGATGTGAGCTACAACGACATCGGCGGTCTGGGCCGGCAAATCGAGCAGATCCGAGATGCTGTCGAGCTGCCGTTCCTGCACAAGGAGCTCTACCGCGAGTACTCGCTTCGGCCGCCCAAGGGTGTGCTGCTCTACGGCCCTCCCGGCTGCGGCAAGACGCTCATCGCCAAGGCGGTCGCCAACTCGCTGGCCAAGAAGATGGCCGAGGTCCGCGGCGACGACGCTCGCGAAGCGAAGAGCTACTTCCTCAACATCAAGGGCCCGGAGCTGCTCAACAAGTTCGTCGGTGAGACCGAACGCCACATCCGGCTGATCTTCCAGCGCGCCCGCGAGAAGGCATCAGAGGGCACCCCGGTGATCGTGTTCTTCGACGAGATGGACTCGATCTTCCGCACCCGTGGCACGGGCGTCAGCTCCGACGTGGAGACGACGGTCGTCCCGCAGTTGCTCTCGGAGATCGACGGCGTGGAGGGGCTGGAGAACGTCATCGTGATCGGTGCCTCCAACCGCGAGGACATGATCGACCCGGCGATTCTGCGCCCCGGCCGCCTGGACGTCAAGATCAAGATCGAGCGTCCGGATGCCGAAGCGGCCCAGGACATCTTCTCCAAGTACCTGGTTGAGGAACTCCCTGTGCACGCCGACGATCTCGCCGAGTTCGGCGGCGACCGGTCGGGCGTGCTTGAAGGCGATGATCGAGAAGGTCGTCGACCGGATGTACGCCGAGATCGACGACAACCGTTTCCTGGAAGTCACCTACGCCAACGGTGACAAGGAAGTCATGTACTTCAAGGACTTCAACTCGGGCGCCATGATCCAGAACGTCGTCGACCGCGCGAAGAAGAACGCGATCAAGTCGGTGCTGGAAACGGGGCAGCCTGGTCTCCGCATCCAGCATCTGCTCGACTCGATCGTCGACGAGTTCGCCGAGAACGAGGACCTGCCCAACACCACGAACCCCGATGACTGGGCACGGATTTCGGGCAAGAAGGGCGAGCGGATCGTCTACATCCGCACGCTCGTCACCGGCAAGTCGTCGAGCGCTTCACGCGCGATCGACACCGAGTCGAATCTGGGCCAGTACCTGTAAGGAGTACCGGCCCAGATCGAGTCGTCGTCAGCAGAGGTCACTGGCGGCTGCGTCGTAGAACGTCTTCGCCTTGCCGGAGGTGTTTGCCGCGGAGAGACGCACCAAAGTAACGCTTTGGGCACGCTCGGGCGGTGTCCGACGTAGCTTCGCGATATGGCTGACGACGGTGTCACGGTGATCGGCGACGTATTCGGCAAGCGCTACGGCGAAGTGCTTCTCGTCCATGCCGGGGGATCGGGCCCCGAGGCCACGGTGTACAACACATTTCCGCTCAACGATTGCCCTGCGGATCTGTGGGACAAGCTCGATGCAACAGCGATCGCCGCGGAGAACGACGCGGTGGCGGCCTTGCTCAACGGGCCGCGATATTGGCTGATGAGCGGCATCGGCAAGCGCGACCGAGAAGAACTGGAACACAAGACTTTCGGCGGCCTGGAGATGCGCAGGCAAGCGACGGTGAAACTGTCCTCCATGAATCCGGCGGCCTATCAACCCAACCGCGTGAACCGTAAGGCCCTTT
Organism: uncultured Actinomycetota bacterium; assembly: GCA_963805835.1. GTDB lineage: Bacteria > Actinomycetota > Actinomycetes > Mycobacteriales > Mycobacteriaceae > Mycobacterium. The sequence continues at coordinate 14,020 of CAWDVX010000027.1, forward strand.
TCACGTTCGACGCCGGTCGCGAGATCTACGAACTCATCGACCCGGATGGCCGGCGCTGGGTGATGCAGACCTGGAGTCAGACCGTCGACCCCGCGCTATCCCTCGCCGATCTGCCGGGCCTCGCGAATCGCCTGGCGTTGCCCGCCGGGTGGCGGTACGAACCGCGAACGCCGACATCCACGCTTCGTGTCGACACCACCGACCAAGAAGCCTCCGTAACGCAGGACGACCTGGCCAACAGCTACTCACTTCAGGCAGATCCGTCCATCTCGAGATAGGCGTCGCGGCCGGCCAGGCTCACCGCCACGTCGGAGATCAGCGGGTCGAAGAACCGTTCTCGGTAGATCGGATCGACGCTCGTGCTGACGGTGAAATACAGGCCGGAGAGCACGGCGACGAACAAGGAGACGTGCACAACGGTCTGCGCTACCGGTACGTGGATGCCGAACCAGGTCCCCGCGCACGGCGGTTCGCCGACCGGACAGGTCCCCTCCAACGACCACAGCACCGCCACGTCGTCGGGCACCGCGACAATGCCGAGCGCCACGAAGAACGCGAACAAGCCCGCGGTGAAGAGCACCACCTGGATGGCCTGCGCCACCACCATCACGGCGACGACGTTGACCTGTTCGGCGAACGACAGCGGGGAGCGCGCGGGCGCGTGACCGCCGGCGGTGGCGAGCGGCGTGTCTTCGAGGAGTTTGGCTTGGTCCGTCTGCCCGGCCCGATCGTCGCGCAGCGCCTTCACTTCATCGCGGATGGTGGCCACCATGAAGATGATCGCCACGGCCGCGAGGAATCCGATGGTCTGCCAGAGCCGTTCACGGGTCATGCGGGCCGCCAGCTGCCACAGCTCGCCGGTGAAGTACACCACCACGGTGAGCATCAGCAATGGCAGCGCACGGCTCATCAGGGTTCCCAGCGCGCCTAGCTGAATCCACGCGAACCTGAAGGCCCACAAGACAATTGATCCGATGCCCGTGTACGTCATCCAAATCGCCAGGAGGGCGATGATGAGGAATCCCGACACTCTCGGCCACGGCGATCCCGGAGAAGTCGGCGCCGGCGAACGGCAGCCCGAACACGAACAGCGCCATGACGAGCAGCGCGGCCGTTCTCCGGCCGGCCTCGCCGCGCGTCGTACCGGAGCGGTGCAGCAAGTAGAGCGCGAAGGGCGCCGCGATCAGCAGGAGGGTGAGCACGGCGAGCCGGATCACGATGCCGTAGTCCGGATCGCCGTCGGTGAGCTCGGCCAGTGTCATCGTCAGCGCGATCACCGCACCGATGCCGCTGAACATCGGCGCCGACCGCTCGATCAACGCACGGGACCGGACCCGCCGCGTCAGCACCAGCGGCAGCCCTCGACGGAGAAACCATTCGTGGATACTCCGCATGTCGGACACGCGCATATTGTGCGCGAACCCGGGACCCTGCCGGCGTCAGCGCGCCGGAACGGCCGCCCGGTAGCGGTTCCGGGCGACCAGCGTCAGCCTCAGGTCGTCGGTCAGCGGCTCGAGAAACTGCGTCCGGTATTCGTCGTCGCCTGCGGCCCGTGCACTGACGTACATGAATGTCAGCGCGGCGAGGAACATCGTGACGTGGATCAATGGCTGAGGTACCGGGATCGTCATTCCCAGGAATGTTCCGTCGCTCGACCCCTTGCCTTGCGTCAGGGCCGCCAGCAGCTCCGGCGAGAGCACGATCAGACCGAGTACCAGGAACATCAAGGCGATGACGAGGGCGACCACCAGAATGTGTGCGAGTTGCGAAACCGCCAGCACGAACATCACATTGAACCGCTCGGCGCGGCTGAGGGTCCCGGTCTCCGGCGGGTCGGGCATCGCCGAAAACGGTGTGGCCGCCAGTCGGGTGTTGCGGATGGCGGCATCGGGTGCCTCGATGACCGGCTTGAAGCGGTCGATGGTGATGGCGACGACGAACGTCGCGGCGATCAACGCGAGGAACACCAGCGCGACCCACATCCGACCGCGCGAGACGTTGGCAGCCATCAGCCACACCGGCGAATTGAAGAACACCAGGAAGGTCAGCAGCATCACCGGCAGGGCGCGGATCATCAGCGATCCCACGGCTGCGAGATGAGACAAGGTCATCCGCGCAGTCCACGAAAGAATCGACCCCAGACCGGACGCGGTCACCGCCAAGATGGCCGCGATCAGCACCGCTTCGAAGATCAGGTCGGCCAGCACCCGACGGCTGGGTCCGCCGATGATGCCACCGGCGACACCGACGACCAGCGCAATGATTGCCGCGAAGGTGCGTCCCCGCACCGTCGAGATTCTGGACACCAGCCAGCCGACCAGCGACGCGAGCGGCAGGACGAGGACCAGCAACCCCAGCACGAACCACTCGGTGCGCGTCGGATCGCCCTCGATGTTGATGGTGTATTCGCCGGTGACCTGCACGACCACCGCGGAATTGACCATGAACACCGCGAATGCCGCCAACGCGGGCGCCGATCGCGGCCAGAGTCGACGGACCAGCCGACCGGGCCGCAGCACGGCGGGCAGCCCGTGGGCGAGGAACCACGCGTCCGCGGCCCGTCGCTGTTCGACGTCGATCGGCGGCGGATCGTCCATGTCAGACGGCACGGTCGCAGGCTACTGCGGGTCGTCGCCTAGGCTGGCCACATGCAGCGGATTATCGGAACAGAGGTCGAGTACGGCATCTCCTCGCCGTCCGATCCCACCGCGAATCCGATCCTGACCTCGACCCAGGCGGTGCTGGCGTACGCGGCCGCGGCGGGGATCCAGCGTGCCAAGCGCACCCGCTGGGATTACGAGGTGGAATCGCCTCTGCGCGACGCCCGCGGGTTCGACCTGAGCCGCTCGGCGGGCCCGCCACCGGTGGTGGACGCCGACGAGGTCGGCGCGGCCAACATGATCCTGACCAACGGTGCCCGGCTGTACGTCGACCACGCCCACCCCGAGTATTCCGCGCCGGAGTGCACCGACCCGCTGGACGCGGTGATCTGGGACAAGGCCGGTGAGCGGGTGATGGAGGCGGCGGCGCGCCACGTCGCCAGCGTGCCCGGGGCCGCCAAGCTGCAGCTTTACAAGAACAACATCGACAACAAGGGCGCCTCCTACGGGTCGCACGAGAACTATCTGATGAGCCGCCAGACGCCCGTTCTCGGCGGTGATCGCGGGCCTGACGCCGTTCCTGGTGTCGCGCCAGGTGATCACCGGATCCGGCCGCGTCGGCATCGGCCCGTCGGGCGACGAGCCCGGCTTTCAGCTGTCGCAGCGCGTCCGACTACATCGAGGTCGAGGTCGGCCTCGAGACCACCCTCAAGCGCGGCATCATCAACACCCGCGACGAGCCGCACGCCGACGCCGACAAGTACCGGCGGCTGCACGTCATCATCGGCGACGCCAACCTGGCCGAGACCTCGACATACCTCAAGCTCGGCACCACAGCGCTGGTGCTGGACCTGATCGAGGAGGGCATGGACCTGTCCGACCTGGCGCTGGCCCGGCCGGTGCACGCCGTCCACGTCATCAGCCGCGACCCGTCGCTGCGCGCAACCGTCGCACTGGCCGACGGTCGTGAGCTGACCGGCCTTGCGCTGCAACGGATTTACCTGGACCGGGTGGCCAAGCTGGTCGACAGCCGCGATCCCGATCCGCGCGCCGCCGAGGTCGTGCGAGACCTGGGCCAACGTCCTCGACCTGCTCGAGCGTGACCCGATGCAGTGCGCGGAGATACTCGACTGGCCCGCCAAGCTGCGGCTGCTCGAAGGCTTCCGCAGCCGCGAGAACCTCGGCTGGTCGGCGCCTCGTCTGCATCTGGTCGATCTGCAGTACTCCGACGTCCGGCTGGACAAGGGACTGTACAACCGGCTGGTCGCCCGCGGGTCGATGAAGCGACTGGTCACCGAACAGCAGGTGATCGACGCCGTGGACAATCCGCCGACGGACACCCGGGCGTACTTCCGTGGCGAATGCCTGCGCCGGTTCGGCGCCGACATCGCCGCGGCCAGCTGGGACTCGGTGATTTTCGACCTCGGGGGCGATTCGCTCGTCCGGATTCCAACGCTGGAGCCGCTGCGCGGCAGCAAGGCGCACGTCGGCGCGCTGCTGGACTCGGTGGACAGCGCCGTCGAATTGGTGGAACAGCTCACCAACTAGGGGCGCTATCCCCGGCAATCTGGGCGTTGACCGGTAGGGTGGAGACACGGCGGGCAGGCAGTGCGCCCATCCGTCAACGGCACAGACATACGCAGGAGGCGGCGATGGCGCAGGAGCAGACCAAGCGTGGTGGTGGCGGCGGGGAGGACGACGACCCCACCGGCAGCACGGGCGCGGGCCAGGAGCGTCGCGAGAAACTCGCCGAGGAGACCGACGACCTGCTCGACGAGATCGACGACGTGCTGGAAGAGAACGCCGAGGACTTCGTGCGCGCGTACGTCCAGAAGGGCGGCCAGTGACCTGGCCGCACCGCGAACAGCCGAGCATTCCGTCACCGCTACCAGGAGCACCTTCACTGCCTGTGGACCTGTCGTCGTTCTCTGAACTTCTGCGTCGTCAGGCGCCCGAGCTCCTACCCGTGAACCGTCACGCTGTCCCGTCCGACGCGGTCCCGCACGGCACCACGATCGTGGCGCTGAAGTATCCCGGCGGCGTCGTCATGGCCGGCGATCGCCGGTCCACCCAGGGCAACATGATCGCCGGGCCGCGACGTGCAGAAGGTCTACATCACCGACGACTACACGGTGACCGGCATCGCCGGCACCGCGGCCATCGCCGTCGAGTTCGCCCGGCTGTACGCGGTCGAACTGGAGCACTACGAAAAGCTCGAGGGCGTTGCACTGACGTTCGCCGGCAAGGTGAACCGGCTCGCGACCATGGTCCGGGGCAACCTCGGCGCCGCGCTGCAGGGCTTCGTCGCGCTGCCGCTGCTCGCCGGCTACGACCTCGACGACCCCAACCCGGAGGCCGCCGGTCGAATCGTCTCCTTCGACGCGGCCGGCGGCTGGAACTTCGAGGAAGAGGGCTATCAGTCGGTGGGGTCGGGCTCGATCTTCGCCAAGTCGTCGATGAAGAAGCTGTACTCGCAGGTGGCCGACGCGGATTCCGCATTGCGGGTGGCCGTCGAAGCGCTCTACGACGCCGCCGACGACGACTCCGCGACCGGCGGGCCGGATCTGGTGCGTGGCATCTACCCGACGGCCGTAGTCATCGGCGACCGAAGGGGCGGAGGAAGTGCCCGAGCAGCGCATCGCGGAGCTTGCGCGCGGAGATCATCGAAAGCCGTTCCCGGGCAGACACTTTCGGCCCAGACGCTGTACATCGGTCCACCGACGCGCGGGGAGACTCGTGAGCTTTCCATATTTCATCTCGCCCGAACAGGCGATGCGCGAGCGTTCCGAGCTCGCGCGCAAGGGCATAGCCCGCGGCCGAAGCGTCGTGGTGCTTGCCTATGCCGACGGTGTGCTGTTCGTCGCCGAGAACCCGTCGCGGTCACTGCAGAAGGTCAGCGAGCTCTACGACCGGGTGGGGTTCGCCGCCGTCGGACGGTTCAACGAGTTCGACAGCCTGCGTCGCGGCGGCATCCAGTTCGCCGACACCCGCGGCTACGCCTACGCCCGGCGCGACGTCACCGGCCGTCAGCTGGCCAACGTCTACGCCGCAGACGCTGGGCACGATCTTCACCGAGCAGGCCAAGCCGTACGAGGTCGAGCTGTGCGTGGCCGAGGTCGCGCATTACGGTGAGTCCAAAGCCCCCGAGCTGTACCGGATCACCTACGACGGGTCGATCGACGACGAGCCCCATTTCGTCGTGATGGGCGGCGCCACGGAACCGATCGCCGAGAAGCTCAAGGAGAACTACACCGAGAATTCAGGCCTGTCGGCGGCCGCGAAGGTCGCGATCGACGCGTTGAAGGCCGGCAGCGACGGCGAGTCCCGCCCGATCGACGCCTCGACGCTGGAGGTGGCGATCCTGGATGCGAACCGGCCGCGCCGCGCGTTCCGGCGGATCACCGGCTCAGCGCTGGAAGCGCTGCTGCCCGAAGACACCGCGGGCGAAGGCACGTAGTCACGTTCTCTTACTCGGCCTTCTCACCCGTGGTCGCTCGGCCGAGCCCGGATGAGGATCAGCTCCGCGAACTGCTCAGGACATTCCAGTGGCGTGAAATGGCCGGCGTCGAAGGCGAAGTGCAATGCCACGTCCGTGAAGTATGAGTCGAGGCGGTCGGACCACTCGCGGGGGAACAGCGGATCGTGTTGCGGCCAAAGCACATCGGTGGGCACGTGAATCTTGATGGCGCGATCCGGCGGCAGCTCGGTGAGTGACTGTGCGATCATTCCTGCACCGGCGCGGTACCAGGCGATCGACGCGGTGAAGGCCCCGGGCGCCGCATAGTCTCCGACCAGCCTGTCCAGATCATCCTCGGGGACAGTGAAGTTCGGCGCAGACCAGTGCATCCAGAAATGCCGTAGATACTCCCGGACAGCATCGGGATTCCCATCGATCAGCTGGGCGGCCAGCGGAAGCTGGTGGAAGGCCTGGTACCAGAACTCGCTTTGCGCCCGCGCGGTCAGGACACGGTCGCCGGCACCGGGCAGCGGGGGAGAGAGCACCAGCGCCGACACCAGGTCGGGTTCCATCCTTGCCACGCTCTGCGCGACCCGGCTTCCGACGTCATAGCCGGCGAGCACAACTCGAGACACACCCAGTTCCCTGATGAGCCCGATGATGCTGCCCGCTTGCGCCGTCGCGCTGTAGAAGTGGCGCACGGCGACGGCGTGCTTGTCCGATCCGCCGAATCCGCGCAGGTCGGGAACGATGACGTCGGCGGCGCCGCTGAGCAGCGGAACGACGCGGCGATAGTCATGACGATTGCCGGGCCAGCCGTGGAGCAACATCACCGGCGGCGCACCCCTGGCGCCGAACCGGTCATAGGCCAGCCGGAACCCGTCGACTGGCGCGCCGCGCGACCACATCGATTCATTCTGGCCGCCGGTCGACGCTAATGCCTGGTTTTGCCGTTTCATCCGGCGGGGCGGATCCGCTCACGGTCCCCGGTGATCACCGCCAGGATGTTGCGCCACGAGTCTGACGGCGAATTCAGGATGTCGCTGTGAGCCTGCCACCCAGCCATGAGGCGACCATCATCGTAATGGCCTGTCGCCAAATGGATTACGCCCGGCATTTCATCCGGATCGGCGCCGTGGGGGCCACCGGGAATGCCCTGTACCGCCTGGATCAAGTCGCCGGGCGCCGTCATCGAGTACCGAACCACGCCGGGATTGCGGTTGTGCCAATCGCCCGGATCGTCGACACCGACACCCGCGCCGGCGGCAGCCACGTACATCGTCTGGTCGGCGGTCAGACCCATGGCCTCGGCGGTGCCGAGGATCGAACCCCCGTAGGAGTGGCCGATGTAGGTGACCGGCACCGGCTCTCGGTCGGCGGCCACCGCGTCCACGGTGCGGTCGACATCCTCGCTGAACGCCACCAGCCGCGGCGCCATGTCCAGCGCGTACCGCGGGCTGGCGGCATCGACCACACCCGAGACGAGGTTGCCGCTCGGAAACGGTCCGCCCAGATAGGTGAGGACCGCGACGTCGCCGTGGGTGGCCGCGACGAACCGGCGGGCGGTGGCGCTGTTGGCGGCCGACCCCTCGATGGTGGTGTTCATCCCTGGAACCAGCACCGCGACCCCCCTGGCGACCGAGAGATCGCCGTTCAGCTCGACCAGGGAGGCGCGCGCGGGATCGAACGCGACGATCTGTCGGTCGATGCGGCCGCCACCCGCCGGATCGTCGACCTCGCCGAGCAGCGTCCGGTAGAAGGCCGCTCGGGCGGGATCGTGTTCGTCCAGGATCGCCTGGGCGATGTTGGTGCGGTTCGCGGCGATCCGCATCTCCCATGGCACACCGTCGGTGTTGCCGACCTGGCGGGGAAAGTCGGCGACGAGTCGCTGCCGCTGCTCGGGTGTCAGCGTCGCGATCTGCTCGGCGATGCGGTCCTGGCCCGTCACCGGCCATCCGGCCACCACGTCGCCGAACAGCGCGGCGGAGGCCCCGGCAGGCACCGTCGCGGCCGCCTTCGGGACGAGGGTGGCGAATGCCTCCTCGATGTCGGTGCCGGCGTCGGCGTCGGCCGCACCGAGCCGGTCGAGCGCATCGCCGACCTGCGCGGTCAACTCTTGAGCCCGCAACGCCTGCAACTCGCGGGCTAGCGCCGCGTCCCCTCCGGACAGGGCGACCAGCAAGGAGGTCGGAGCGTCGTGCACCGCCACCGCACCGTCGTCGGCGACCGCGAAGCCCTCCGACGTCGCCGTCGACACCAGATCCAGTACCGCAGTGCGGGCGATCTCGATCTGGTCAGCGCCGTCGCGGGCGGCGACCGCAGCCAGCACCATGGCACGCGCCAGCGCATCCGATGTCCGCCCGAGGCTCAGCACGTCGTCGCGTGCGGCCTCGGCGGCCGAGCCGGTCCAGACCTCGCGTGTGGCGGCCACGCCCTGCACCGCGATCTCGATGTCGGCATGCACGTCCGTGGCCGCGGCCTGCCAACTGAGTGCAGCTTCGCGCAGCGAATCAGGTTGCCACGCTTGCGCATCGGACACCGTCGGACGCGTAACGCCCCCCATGCCTCATGGTGACAGATCGGGGGGCGGGCGCGCCCGAGTTATCCACAGGGCTCCGGCGGCCAGAACGCGGCCACCGCAACCAGTCCCGGACCGTCCACCGGTGTGCGGACCGCATGCTCGACCGGCGGGGCGAAGAAGGCAATATCCCCGGGGAGAAGCCGGACGCATTCGCCACGGGCCCATACCTCGCCCTCACTCTGCAATGCCGGTACCGCCTGCTCGGCCAGCCCGTAGCGGTGCACATCTGTCTGCTCGCCCGCCGCCATCGTCAGCACGTAGCCCGGCGACGGCCTGAAGTCCCGCTCCCGCGACGCCATCAACCGTGGTGGAAAGTCATGTATTTCGATCAAAGCGTCGCCGTTGACCGATCCGATCGCACCCGGGCACGAACCTGCTCCGCGGTCTGGAGGCGTGCCCGGCGGGGATCGGAGAATCATGCGGGCAATGGGCATGGGCGAAGGGCTAGGCATCCACTCAGCAGCCGCCGTCGGACTTTGCCAACCATTCGTGTACCCAGAGGCACACGATCAGGTGATGGTTCGCCGTCACTTGCTCGACCGCAGCCGTCGCCACATCTGGGCAAAGTCGGTGCAGGTGCGCGACACCGCGAACGGTCGGGGTTGACGGATCCCGTCGACATCGTCAACTGGCCGGATCGGTGCGGCAGGGCGCCGCAGTCGGCCGGCAACCAGTAGTCTCGAACAGGTGCAGCGACGAATCATGGGCATCGAGACCGAGTTCGGTGTCACCTGCACGTTCCACGGCCATCGTCGGCTCAGTCCCGACGAGGTCGCCCGGTACCTGTTCCGGCGCGTCGTGTCGTGGGGCCGCAGTTCGAACGTGTTCCTGCGCAACGGTGCGCGGCTGTACCTCGACGTGGGTAGCCATCCCGAGTACGCCACGGCCGAATGCGACAGCCTCGTCCAACTGGTCACCCACGACCGGGCGGGTGAGCGGGTACTCGAAGACCTGCTGATCGACGCCGAGCAGCGGCTCGCCGACGAAGGCATCGGCGGCGACATCTACCTCTTCAAGAACAACACCGACTCGGCCGGCAACTCCTACGGGTGCCATGAGAACTACCTGATCGTGCGCGCCGGCGAGTTCTCGCGCATTTCCGACGTGCTGCTGCCCTTCCTGGTGACGCGTCAGCTCATCTGCGGTGCAGGCAAGGTGCTGCAGACGCCCAAGGCGGCGACGTTCTGCCTGTCCCAGCGCGCCGAGCACATCTGGGAGGGCGTCTCCTCGGCGACGACGCGGTCCCGGCCGATCATCAACACCCGCGACGAGCCGCACGCCGACGCCGAGAAGTACCGCAGGCTGCACGTCATCGTCGGCGACTCCAACATGTGCGAGTCGACCACGATGCTCAAGGTGGGCACGGCATCGCTGGTGCTGGAGATGATCGAGGCGGGCGTCGCGTTCCGCGACTTCTCCCTGGACAACCCGATCCGGGCGATCCGCGAGGTCAGCCACGACCTGACGGGTCGGCGGCCGGTGCGGCTGGCCGGCGGCCGGCAGGCCAGTGCGCTCGACATCCAGCGCGAGTACTACTCCCGCGCCGTGGAGTATCTGCAGAACCGCGAGCCCAACACGCAGATCCAGCAGGTGGTCGACCTCTGGGGCCGGCAGCTCGACGCCGTCGAAAGCCAGGACTTCGCCAAGGTCGACACCGAGATCGACTGGGTGATCAAGCGCAAGCTGTTCCAGCGCTACCAGGACCGCTACAACATGGAGCTGTCCGACCCGAAGATCAGCCAGCTCGACCTGGCCTACCACGACATCAAGCGGGGCCGGGGCGTGTTCGACCTGCTGCAGCGCAAGGGCCTGGCCGCGCGGATCACCACCGACGAGGACATCGAGGCCGCGGTGGAACACCCCGCCGCAGACCACCCGGGCCAAGCTGCGCGGTGAGTTCATCTATGCCGCGCAGGAAGCCGGCCGCGACTTCACCGTCGACTGGGTCCATCTCAAGCTGAACGACCAGGCGCAGCGCACCGTGCTGTGCAAGGACCCGTTCCGGTCGGTCGACGAACGGGTCAAACGGCTCATCGCCTCTATGTGAGTCGCCGGTGCACCGACACCGCGTAACTTCCACCGTCGTACGGCTGCCGGTCCCACGTGGCCCAGCGATGCACCAACTGCAGGCCCACCGCATCCGCCAGACGGTCGTACTCCGCAAGCGTCAGGCCGGCGGGCTGTAGCGAGAAGCCCGCCACCAGCAGCCCGGCTGGTGCCAGCAGCGAACTCAGCTGCGTCAGCACGACGCCTTCGGTGCCCGCATCGACGAAGATCATCACGTTCCCAGCCAACGCGACGATGTCGAACGTGCCGGTCAGATGGACGGTCGCGGCGGTGAGATCGGCGCGAATCCACTGCAGTTCGGGGGCTTTGGCGCGCGCCGTCGGCGAGCATGTCCTCGTCGAGGTCCACGCCGACCACCGAGAATCCGCGCGCCGCGAGTTCGATCGCCACCCGGCCGGTGCCACATCCCGCATCGAGAACCCGGCCCGCGTCCGTCTCGCGCAGCAGGGATTCGATCAGATCGGCCTCGCCGTGGATACCCTGACCTGCGGCGGCCAGTCGCTGCCACCGCTTGTCGTAGGCGTCGCCGCGGGGCGCGTCGGTGTCCTGCCAACGACTGCCCACAGCTCACCCTAAGCTGTCACGAGTGGCGATTTCCAAAGTCGAACGGTTGATGAATCTCGTCATCGCCTTGTTGTCGACCCGTACCTTCATCACGGCCGAGCGGATCCGCGAGACGGTGTCGGGCTACGCCGACAACGCCAGCGACGAGGCGTTCTCCCGCATGTTCGAACGCGACAAGAACGAGCTGCGCGATCTGGGCATCCCGCTGGAGACCGGCCGCGTATCGCAGTTCGACCCCACCGAGGGTTATCGCATCAACCGCGAGGCCTACGCGCTGCCCGCCGTCGAGCTGACCGCCGACGAGGCTGCCGCCGTGGCCGTGGCCGTTCAGCTGTGGCAGTCGCCGGAGCTCATCACCGCCACCCAGGGCGCACTGCTCAAGTTGAGGGCCGCCGGCACCGACATCGAGGCCGTCGATGCCGCTATCGCGATCACTTCGACCGCGGCGCTGCCCAGTATGCGCGGCTCCGAGGAGGTGCTCGGAATCCTGTTGTCCGCCATCGATTCCGGGCAGGCGGTGCAGTTCAATCACCGGCCGACGCGCAGCGATCCCTACACCACGCGAACCGTGGAGCCGTGGGGAGTGGTCACCGACCAGGGGCCGCTGGTATCTCGTGGGGCACGACCGGGACCGCGACGCGACCCGCACCTTCCGGCTGTCCCGCATCGGAGCCGAAGTGACGGCGATCGGTCCGCCCGGTGCGGTGAAGCGGCCCGATGGGATCGATCTGCGCGAGATCGTCGACCGCGCGGTGGGCGAGTGGCCTGCCAGCGGTGCAGGCGAAGGTGTGGGTCGCCGACGGCAGAGCCACCGCGTTGCGGCGCCGCGCGACCGTTCGTCGGACCGCGCACGCTGGGCGGCCGGGCCGGTGAGGAGATCCAGCTGGAAATCGGAATGATCGACAGATTGTGCCGCGAGATCGCGAGCTATGGCGCCCGACGCCGTCGCGCTGGAACCCGAGGCTCTCCGCGCCGATGTGATCGACCGGCTGCGTGCGCAGGCGGGACACATCGACGAGGTGCACGCATGACCGCCATCTCGACCCGACTGGTACGGCTGCTGAACATGGTCCCGTACTTTCAGGCCAACCCGAAGATCACCTACGCCGAGGCGGCATCGGACCTCGGTGTCAGCGTCAAGCAGCTGCGTGACGATCTCAACCAGCTTTGGATGTGCGGCCTGCCCGGCTACGGTCCGGGCGATCTAATCGACTTCGAATTCTCCGGCGACACAATCGAAGTCACCTTCAGCGCCGGAATCGACCACCCGCTGCGGCTCACATCGCCAGAGGCGACCGGGGTGTTGGTGGCCCTGCGTGCGCTGGCCGACGTGCCAGGCATGGTCGACCCCGAGGCCGCACGCAGCGCCATCGCCAAGATCGAATCCGCCGCGGGAGTGGTCGGGCACGGCGACGGTACGCCGGCGGCCGCCGTCGAAGAGCCTGCTCCCATCGAAAGTGAGGCGGCCGCCGCGGTGCGCGCCGCGGCGCGCGACGGTCGTGCCCTGTCGATCGAGTACTACTCGGCGTCCCACGACATGCTGTCCAGCAGGGTCGTCGACCCGATCCGGGTCGTCCTGGTCGCCGACCATAGCTACCTGGAGGCGTGGTGCCGGTCGGCCGAGGGGGTTCGGCTGTTTCGGTTCGACCGCATCGTCGACGCGCACGTCCTCGACGAACCTTCGGCGCCGCCGCCACCCGCGGTGCAGGCCGGACCGGACACCTCGCTGTTCGACGCCGACCCGTCGTTGCCGTCGGCCACGCTGCTCATCGAGCGATCGGCGTCCTGGATGTTCGACTACTACCCGCTGCGGGAGCTCCGGGAACTGCCCGACGGCGCCTGCGAGGCGGCGATGACCTATGCCTCCGAGGATTGGATGACCCGGTTCGTACTCGGCTTCGGTTCGGCGGTGCGGGTGCTCACCCCTGAATCGCTGGCCGAGCGGGTTCGAGAATCCGCCGCCGCGGCGCTGAACGCCTACGGGGTGGCCGGGTAGACTGAGCGAGTCGTCTGGAGGTGACCAAATTGGGTGGTCTACAACCCTGGCATTGGGTAATCGTCATCGCCGTATTCGTGCTGCTCTTCGGTGCCAAGAAGCTCCCGGATGCGGCACGTTCGCTCGGCAAGTCGATGCGGATCTTCAAGTCCGAGATCAAGGAGATGCAGTCCGACTCCAAGCAGGACACGCAAGTGACCGATGTCGCCGGCCGGCCGGCTCCGCCTGCAACGCCGATCACCTCGGAACGCGCCGACTCCGCCGCCACGCCGGCTCCGGAGGCCGCGCCGCCGCCGGACCAGCGACCGGCCTGACCGACGCAGACCAACCGGCCGCGGCATAGCGCCGCGCCATAGGCACCGCCGTGCAGACCCCCGGAATCATCAAGAAACTCGATCCTCGTCGGCGTCGTTCGCAGGTCAATCCCGACGGCACCATGTCGCTGGTCGAGCATCTGCACGAACTGCGCACGCGGATGCTGCTCGTCCGTAGCCGCGGTCGTGGTGACGACGATCCTCGGTTTCATCTGGTACACGCACGGCGTCTTCGGGCTGCCCAGCCTGGGGGACTGGCTTCGCGGGCCGTACTGCGCGCTGCCGGAATCCTCGCGTGCCTCCATCGCTCCCGACGGCGCATGCCGGCTGCTCGCCACGGCGCCCTTCGACCAGTTCATGTTGCGCCTCAAGGTGGCCCTGACGGCGGGGATCGTGATGGCCTGCCCGGTCTGGCTATATCACCTGTGGGCGTTCATCACCCCCGGTCTCTACAAGAGGGAACGGCGATTCGCCGTGGTGTTCGTCGTCGTCGGTGCCGCGCTGTTCGTGTCGGGCACGGTGCTCGCGTACGTGGTGCTGTCGAAGGCGCTCGGGTTCCTGCTGACCGTCGGCAGCGACGTACAGGTGACCGCCTTGTCCGGCGACCAGTACTTCGGATTCCTGATCAACCTGCTGCTGGTGTTCGGCTTCAGCTTCGAATTCCCGCTTCTGATCGTCATGCTCAACTTCATCGGGATGCTGCCGTACGAGCGGCTCAAAGCGTGGCGCCGCGGCCTCATCTTCGCGCTGTTCGTGTTCGCCGCGTTCTTCACGCCCGGCTCGGACCCGTTCTCGATGCTGGCGCTGGCGCTGGCGCTGACGGTCCTGCTCGAGTTCTCGATCCAGATCGCCCGAATCAACGACAAGCGCAAGGCCCGTCGCGACGCCCTTGACGAGGTTCCCGACGACCAGGCGGCGCCGATCGACGGTGTCGAGCAGGTCGACGCGGCTACCGCCGTGCCAACGTCAGCGCGGCTCGTGGTCGATGACGACGCCACCTAGCGGCCCCCTGCTGGGCGGCTTCACGGAGCAGCTGCCGTTTCGTCTCGATGCCTTCCAGCGCACAGCGTGCGAGGCTCTGGAGAACGGGCACGGCGTCCTGGTCTGCGCGCCGACCGGTGCGGGCAAGACGGTGGTGGGTGAGTTCGCGGTGCATCTGGCGTTGGCGGCGGGGCGGAAGTGCTTCTACACCACACCGATCAAGGCGCTGAGCAACCAGAAGCACAACGACCTGGTGGGGCGATACGGTGCGGAGAAGATCGGCCTGCTCACCGGCGACCAGTCGATCAACGGCGACGCCGACATCGTGGTGATGACCACCGAAGTGCTGAGAAACATGCTTTACGCAAATTCTCCTGCGCTGCAGGGACTTTCCCATGTCGTGATGGACGAGGTGCACTTCCTTGCCGACCGGATGCGCGGTGCGGTGTGGGAAGAGGTGATTCTGCACCTGCCCGACGACGTACTGCTGGTGAGTCTGTCGGCGACGGTGAGCAACGCCGAAGAGTTCGGCGGCTGGATCCAGACGGTTCGCGGCGACACCACGGTGGTGGTCGACGAACACCGCCCCGTCCCGCTGTGGCAGCACGTCATGGTGGGCAAGCGGGTGTTCGACCTGTTCGACTACCGCGCGAAGGGCGCGACCCAGGCATCAAGGCGGCCTGGACGCGAACTACTGGTCGATCCAGAGTTGTTGCGCCACATCGCACACCGCCTGGAAGCGGATCGGCTCGCCGACTGGCAGCCGCGGGGCCGCGGCCGCAACCGGGACCGCCCGAGTAGCTACCGCGGCCCGAGCCGCCCCGACGTGATCGGCACGCTGGAACGTGAGGGGTTGTTGCCCGCCATCACGTTCATCTTCTCCCGGGTCGGCTGCGACGCCGCGGTCAAGCAGTGCCTTCGGTCGTCGCTTCGCCTGACCACCGGCGCCGAACGCGCCCGCATCGCCGAGATCATCGATCGCCGATGCGCCGACCTGCCCGAAGCCGACCTGATCATCCTCGACTACCACGAATGGCGCGAAGGGCTTCTGCGCGGGCTGGCGGCCCACCACGCGGGCATGCTGCCGGTGTTCCGCCATACCGTGGAGGAATTGTTCGTCGCGGGACTGGTGAAGGCGGTCTTCGCCACGGAGACACTGGCTTTGGGCATCAACATGCCCGCTCGGACGGTGGTGCTCGAGCGGCTGGTGAAGTTCAACGGCGAACAGCACATGCCGCTGACCCCGGGGGAGTACACGCAGCTGACCGGGCGCGCCGGCCGCCGTGGCATCGACGTGGAAGGCCACGCGGTCGTGCTGTGGACTCCCAACGACAGCACTGTCGATCCGGCCGAGGTTGCCGGGCTCGCGTCCACCCGCACCTTCCCGCTGCGCAGTTCCTTTGCGCCGTCGTACAACATGACCATCAACCTCGTGCACCAGATGGGGCCGGCGCAGGCACACAAGCTGTTGGAGAGTTCGTTCGCGCAGTATCAGGCGGACCGGTCGGTCGTCGGCTTGGTACGCGGCATCGAACGCGGCGAGCAGATGCTTGCGGAGATCGCTGACGACTTCGGCGGCAAAGACGCACCCGATCCTGGGGTACGTGCGGTTGCGCGCAACAGATATCCGAACGTGAGCGGGCCCAGTCGAGAGCCTCACGGCTGCAGCGCCGCAAGGCCGCCAACGATGCGCTCGCGGCGACTGCGCCGCGGCGACATCATCACCATCACCCACGGCAGGCGCGGTGGCCTTGCCGTCGTCCTGGAAGCCGCCCGCGACAGCGACGACCCTCGGCCGCTGGTGCTTGACCGAACACCGCTGGGCGGGCCGGATTTCGTCGGCGGACTACTCGGGTGCATCGGCGCCGCTTGGGATCGATGTCCCTGCCCAAACGCGTCGAACACCGAAACCCGCGCGCGCGTCGCGACCTGGCCTCGGCGCTGCGGTCGGCGGCGGGCGGACTCGACGTCCCGTCGGCGAAGCGCACGCGCAGCGGAGAGCCCGTGGAACGTGACGTCGACCCCGAATTGGCGTCGCTGCGTGAGCAAGTGCGGCGGCATCCCGCACACCAAATCCCCGATCGCGAGGACAAGGCGCGACTTGCCGAGCGCTATCTGCGAATCGAGCGCGACAACGAGCAGACCCGGCAGAAGGTCGCCGCGGCCACGAATTCGCTGGCGCGAACGTTCGACCGAATCGTCGTGCTGCTCACCGAACGCGGCTTCATCGACGCGGGGTCGCCCGACGGCGACCCGAAGGTCACCGACGACGGTCGCCTGCTGGCGCGGATCTACAGCGAGAGCGATCTGCTGGTCGCCGAATCTCTGCGCAGCGGCGCATGGGAGGGCCTGGAGCCTGCGGAGTTGGCAGCGGTGCTGTCGGCGGTGCTCTACGAGTCCCGCGGCGACACGCCGACCGCCCCTGGAGGTGTCGACATCCCGACCGGCAACGTGCGACGTGCGCTGAACCGGACCCGCAGGCTGTGGACCGAACTGCGTGCCGACGAACAGCGCCATCGAATCAGCCACAGCCGTGAGCCCGACGAAGGCTTCGTTCCTGCCATCTATCGCTGGGCGGCGACCGGCGACCTCACCAGCGCACTGGCGGCGTCGGACGCCTCGGGCTCCGGGTCCCCGCTCTCGGCAGGCGATTTCGTCCGTTGGTGCCGCCAGGTTCTGGACCTGCTCGACCAGGTACGAAACGCCGCACCCACCCCGGTGCTGCGAGCTACTGCGAAACGCGCGATAAACGATGTTCGGCGCGGCGTCGTAGCTGTTGATGCGGGGTAGTGTGTGCGCAAGCACGCCGTCGAACAAGGAGTGAAATGAGCGGACCGCAAGGACCTGACCCGACGCAGCAATGGCCCGGCCAGCAGCCGGACCAGCCGGCGGAGCAGCCGTCGAGCGATCCGTCGGCCAGCCAGCCGTGGCAGCCACAGCCCTCGAGCAGCGAGCCGACCACCGCAGCGCCTCAGTGGCAGCCACCCGCCTACGACCCGCAGCAACAGCAGCAGCAATACCCCCAGTACCCGCAGCAGCCGGCTTACCAGGCGCCGCCTGACTATCAGCAGCCCACCGCCGAGTACAACCCGCAGACGTATCCGCAGCAGGGCCAGTACGGCCAGCCCGCCGGCGGCTACGACCAATCCGGCCAGTACGCCTACGGTCAGCCCGGCCAGTACGGCCAGCAGCCAGGACAGTACGGTCCGCCGGGACAGTACGGCCAGCAGCCAGGACAGTACGGCCAGCCGGGTCAATTCGGCGGCCCGTCCGCCGAGGAGGGGTCGAAGCGCTCCTTGGCGGTGATCGGCGGTGTGATCGGCCTGCTGGCGGCGCTCATCGTCGCCGTGGTGCTCGTTCTCGGCTTCTGGAAGCCCGGGTTCTTCGTCACCACCAAGCTCGACATCGATGCCGCGCAGACCGGTGTGCAGCGGATTCTCACCGACGAGGCCAACGGCTACGGCGCGAAGAACGTTCAGAACGTCAAGTGCAACAACGGACAGAACCCCACGGTCACGAAGGGCGGCACCTTCAACTGCGAGGTCAGCATCGACGGCACCAAGCGTCAGGTGACGGTGACATTCCAGGACAACGACGGCACCTACGAGGTCGGCAGGCCCAAGTAGCGCGGGGCTAGCGACTCGGTAGGTCGTCCAGCGCCTTCTGGAGGCGGCCGATCGAGGACGTCACGCCGTATTGTTCGGCGAGCTCGGCGACCTTGCGCGGGTGCTCGGCGGCCAGCGGCAGGACGTCGGACGCTGTGGACCAGTCGATTTCGGCGTCTGACGTCAGGTTGCTGGCCACCTGCACCACGGGCCCTGCCTTCTCGATGTAGTCCGTGGCGGACAGGAGTTTTGCTCCGATACGCCTTCGACATCGTGGATTTCGGGTCGTGCGCTGCGGCAAGGATGTTTTCCAGCGAGCCGTGCTGCGCCAGCAGCGTCGCCGCGGTCTTCTCTCCGACACCCGGCAACGCCCGGCAGCCCGTCGGACGGATCGCCGCGCAGCAGTGCCAGCTCGGCGTAGGCCGGACCCGCCCGGTCGACCGGCACGCCGTACGTGTCGGCCACCTCTTCCGGACCCCACTTGGTCGCCTTCGCCAGGCCGCGGCCCAGGTAGAGCACCCGGACCGGGACCGGCTCGTCGCGCACCAGCTGCAACAGGTCCCGGTCACCGCTGACCACCACCACCGGGTCGCGGCGTCTCGCGGGTGGCCAGCGTGCCCAGGATGTCGTCGGCCTCGCACTCCGGTGCGCCCGCGGTCGCGATGCCGAAGGCGTCCAGGAGCTCCATGATCATGTCGACCTGCGGTGTCAGCTCGTCGGGCACTTCCTCGATGTCGGGTTCCTCACCGGGGTTCTCCTCGACCACCCGGTGCGCCTTGTACGACGGGATCAGGTCCACCCGCCACTGCGGGCGCCAGTCGTCGTCGCGGCACACCACCAGGCGGCCCGGGCGCTCCCGGGTGATCACCGTCGCCACGGCGTCCAGGAAGCCGCGCAGTGCGTTGACGGGACGCCCGTCGGGCGCCGTGATCGACGACGGCACACCGAAGTACGAGCGGAACCACATGCTGGCGCCGTCGAGCAGCAACAGAGGAGCGGACACGCCGATCATCCTGTCATGGGCGGCTGATGCGATTAGGCAGCACAGCCAGGAGATTCGTCCCTGCGACGCTGAGGACTCCGGTAGCATCGGCAGCGGTTGAAAACGCAGCCTAGATCGGTATGACGCCAGCCGCCATTTCGCGCCGCTGGCTCCAGGAGCATCAGCTTCGGGCCGACCATTCCGGTGACACCCTCGCGTCGGGATCACTATGGACCAACCCCACATCAGCGAGACTGGCAAGACCGTCCCCATCGACGACCAGGGCAGCGCTCCGCAGGACGACGAAAGTAAGCGACTCGCCGATGCGGTACGCACCGACACGTTGGCACGGTTACGCGAGCGGTTCTCATTCGATTGACGCAACGATCAAGCGGTGGACAAACCTCGATCTCAGGCCGCTGACGGACAGTCCCGTCACCAAGACCGGCGCGCTGGGCCCGATGACCTCGCCCTACTGCCGCGACCCCGTCGGCAACCTGATCGAGGTCGCCAGCTATCGGGCGCCGGATTAGCCTGAAAATCATGGCCATCAGCAAGACCGCCCGATTCGACACCGACGTATACGCACAACGCCTGCGGGCGGCTGCCACCGCAACGGCCGACGCAGGTCTGGCCGGGCTGGTCATCACACCCGGTTACGACCTGCGCTACCTCGTCGGCTCGCGCGCGCAGACCTTCGAACGGTTGACCGCACTGGTGCTGCCCGCCTCCGGCGAGCCGACGGTGGTGGTGCCGCGGCTGGAACTGGCGTCGCTCAAGGAATCGGCGGTCACCGAACTGCCGCTGGCGGTGCGGGACTGGGTCGACGGCGACGATCCGTACCGGCTGGTGGCCGACGCGCTCGGTGGCCCGCCTGCCGCCGTTGCGGTCACCGACGCCATGCCTGCGCTGCATCTTCTCCCGCTGGCCGACGTGCTCGGTGTCGTACCCGTGCTCGCCACCGATGTACTGCGTCGGCTGCGGATGATCAAGGATGCCGCCGAGATCGACGCACTGCGCAAGGCCGGCGCGGCGATAGATCGCGTGCACGCGCGCGTGCCGGAATTTCTGGTGCCGGGACGTACCGAGGCCGACGTGGCCGCCGACATCGCGCAAGCCATTGTCGCCGAAGGACATTCGGAGGTCGCGTTCATCATCGTCGGATCCGGACCGCACGGCGCCGACCCGCATCATGAGTGCTCCGACCGGGAACTACGGCCCGGCGACATCGTTGTCGTCGACATCGGCGGTCCCTACGAACCCGGTTACAACTCCGACTCCACCCGCACGTACAGCATCGGTGAGCCCGACCCCGATGTCGCACGGCGCTACGCCGTGCTGCAACGCGCCCAGCAGGCCGCGGTCGACGCGGTGCGGCCCGGCATCACCGCCGCGCAGGTGGATGCCGCCGCGCGCGACATGCTGGCCGCCGACGGGCTGGCCGAGGCCTTCGTGCACCGCACCGGCCACGGCATCGGATTGTCGGTGCACGAGGAGCCCTACATCGTGGCGGGCAACGACCTGATCCTCGAGGAAGGCATGGCCTTCTCCGTCGAACCCGGTATCTACTTCCCAGGCCAGTGGGGCGCCCGGATCGAGGACATCGTGATCGTCACCGCCGACGGCGCGCTACCGGTCAACAATCGGCCACACGAACTGGTCGTGGTGCCCGCGGGTCCGGCGGCCGCGGGCTAGTCGGTACCGCGGTCCAGCAGGTCAGATGATCCGAGCACCCGCTCGACGCGGACCTCGATCACCACGCGCTTGGGATTAGGGCGCGGCGTCCGGTATCGCTGCGCGTACCGCAGTTCGGCGTCGCGTACCGCATCGGCGTCGCCGTTGACCACGGTCTTGCCTTCCAGGGACAGCCACCGCGCGCCGTCGACCTGGCTCAACACCGCAACACCCTGGTTCTCGGCGTTGACGGCCTTCTGGGACCCGCCCGACGTGATGACCCGGGCGATGTGTGTCTTGGGATCGAAGGTGAAACCCACGGCCACCACGTGCGGCGTGTTGTCCGACCGCAGCGTGGTCAGCATGGCCAGATGCCGCTCGGTGAGGAACGCGATCGCATCGTTGGTGAGTCGGGTTGTTGCCCGACGACTTGACTGGGCCATCAGGCCCAACTTAGCGCAGGCGATAATCGCTGCCATGAAGGACACGGCGGACACGGGGTTGGTCGTGATCTTCGGTGGACGCAGCGAGATCGGGATGGAGCTGGCGACGCGGCTGGCATCCGGCTCGACGGTCGTGCTGGCGGCGCGCCGAGCCGATGACCTCGCCGAGCAGGTGGGTGCGCTCAAGGCCGCCGGGGCGGGAGCGGTCGCGGTATGCGAGTTCGACGCCGACGCCCTCGAGTCGCACGCAGCGGTCATCGACACCATCGTGGCCGAGCACGGACCGATCGGCACCGCCGTGCTCGCCTTCGGGATCCTGGGCGACCAGGCCCGCGCCGAAGTGGACCGGGCACATGCCGCGGCGATCCTGCACACCGACTTTGTCGCGCAGGCCAGCCTGCTGACGGTGCTGTCGACGACGATGCGGGCCGCGGGGTCGGGTCGCATCGTGGTGTTCTCCTCGGTCGCCGGCGTCCGGGTGCGGCGGGCCAATTACGTCTACGGATCGGCCAAGGCGGGCCTCGACGGGTTCTGCAGCGGGCTGGCCGATGCGCTGCACGGATCGGGGGTGCGACTGCTGCTTGTTCGGCCCGGGTTCGTGATCGGGCGGATGACCGAGGGGATGGACCCGGCGCCGTTCTCCAGCACGCCCGGCCAGGTCGCCACGGCGACGGCGCGGGCGCTGTGCCGGGGTCGCCGCACGGTGTGGATACCACCGATGCTGCGGCCGATATTCGCCATCATGCGGTTGCTTCCGCAGTCCATCTGGCGCAGGATGCCACGGTGATGAGCGCCTGCGCGAAGAACAGCCGGACGTGATCATCATCGTTGGCATCGGCGCCGACGGCATGTCCGGGCTGGCGCGGGCATCGCGCGCGGAATTATCCAGGGCCACTGTGATTTACGGATCACGGCGACAACTGGATCTGTTGGATGACACCGTCACCGCGACAAGGCGGCCATGGCCCACACCGATGCTGCCCGCCCTTCGCACGATCCTCGACGGGGCCGAAGGCGACGTCCATGTGGTGGCCAGCGGTGATCCGCTGCTCCACGGCGTCGGTAGCTCGCTCATCCGGCTGTACGGCTCCGGGCAGGTGGTGGTGCTGCCGCATGTGTCGTCGGTGACGCTGGCGTGTTCGCGAGTCGGATGGGCCGTACAGGACACCGAGATCATCAGTCTGGTGATGGGCAAGCCGCACACTGCGGTGCGGCGCGGCGGCCAGGCCGTCGTGCTGTCCCGTGACGCCTCCAGCCCGGCGGCGTTGGCGCGCCTGCTCACCGAAACCGGACGTGGCGACTCCGAGATCACCGTGCTCGAGCAGCTCGGCGGTCCGGCGGAGCGGAGCCGGTCGGCGACGGCACGCGAATGGTCGGCGCGTCCGCCGGGCGATGTAGACGATCTGAACGTGATCGCCGTGCGCTACCTACCCGACGAGCGGCGCTTCACCGTGCTGCCCGACGACGCGTACGCCCACGACGGACAGATCACCAAACAGCCGGTGCGGGCGTTGACGCTCGCCGCGCTCGCGCCCAGGCCCGGTGAACTGCTGTGGGATGTCGGGGCTGGATCCGGCAGCATCGCGATCGAGTGGTGTCGCAGCGGAGCTGGATGCCACGCTGTGGCTTTCGAGCGCGACGAGGGGCGTCGTAAACGCATCCACGAGAACGCGGTCGCCTTCGGAGCGCGCGTCGAGGTGCAGTCCGATGCACCGGACGCCTTCGGCGTTGCGCCGGCGCCGGCAGCGATCTTCATCGGCGGCGGGCTGACGAAGCCGGGGCTACTTCGAGGCGTGTTTCGACATGCTCGAGGTAGGCGGACGCCTGGTCGCCAACACCGTGACGGTCGAGTCTGAAGCAGTTGTTGCACAGTGGTATTCGCGTTATGGCGGAGAGCTACGCCGTTTCGAGTATCAGCGCGGTGAGCCGCTCGGCGGCTTCACCGGCTGGCGACCTGCGATGCCGGTGACCCAGTGGTCGGTGACCAAGCCATGACCGTCTACTTCATCGGGGCGGGCCCGGGCGCGGCCGACCTGATCACCGTGCGCGGCCATCGGCTGCTGAGCCGGTGCCCGGTCTGCCTTTACGCCGGCTCCATCATGCCCGAAGACGTGCTGGCGTCCTGTCCTGGTGATGCCCGGGTGGTCGATACCGGGCCGCTGACGCTGGACGCGATCATCGCCGAGATCGCCGAAGCGCACGCCGCAGGCCACGATGTGGCGCGGCTGCATTCGGGGGATCCGTCGATCTACAGTGCGGTCGCCGAGCAGTGCCGCCGCCTGGATGAGCTCGGTATCGACTATCAGATCGTGCCTGGGGTACCGGCTTTCGCGGCAGCCGCCGCAGTGCTGGGGTGCGAGCTCACCGTTCCCGGGGTGGCCCAGACGGTCACGCTCACCCGGGTGTCGACGTTGTCGACCGCGATGCCGCCGGGCGAAGATCTGGCGACGGTGTCTGCGTCGGGCGGCACACTGGTCCTCCATTTGGCTGCCGCACAGATCGACACGATCGTTCCGCAGTTGCTGGCCGGTGGATACCGGCCCGAAACACCCTGCGCGGTAGTCGCGTTCGCGACGTGGCCACAACAGCGGGTGCTGCGTTGCCCATTATCCGATCTAGCCGAGCAGATGCACGCCACCGAGATCACCCGAACGGCGGTCATCTTCGTGGGCGACGCGCTGGCCGCCGAAGAGTTCACAGACAGCTATCTCTACTCCGCCGGACGGACTCGACGGGAGCACTGATGCGCATCCTGCTGCTGGGCGGGACCTCTGAGGCACGAGCACTGGCCGCGCGGCTGCATCCGGGCGTCGACGTGGTCAGCTCGTTGGCGGGGCGGGTCCCGGATCCCGCCCTGCCGGTGGGTCGGGTGCGTATCGGCGGGTTCGGCGGGGCCGACGGGCTGCGGGAATGGTTACGCGACGCAGGTGTCGATGCCGTTGTCGACGCCACCCACCCGTTCGCGGCCACGATCACCTCCAACGCGGCCATCGTGTGCCGCGAGCTCGGCGTACCACACGTGGTGTTGGTACGGCCCGCCTGGCCACCCGGCGACGCAATCGTCGTCGCTTCCGATACGCAGGCCGCGAAAGTGGTTTCCGATAGGCAATTTTCGCGGATCTTCCTCACCACGGGACGCACAGGAGTCGCTGCGTTCAAAGGCGCTGACGCATGGTTCCTGATCCGCGCCGTGACGGCACCCGACGCGCAGGACCTACCGCGGCACCATGATGTGCTGCTGTCGCGGGGACCGTACCGCTACGACGACGAACGCACATTGCTCCGCGAGCACCGCATCGATGCGCTGGTGACCAAGAACAGCGGTGGTTCCATGACGCGGCCAAAACTCGACGCCGCGGCGGACCTTGGCGTTGCGGTGGTGATGGTCGACCGTCCGCCATTGCCGTCAGGTGTGCACTCCGTGGCCACCATCGACGCTGCGGTCGCCTGGGTCAATTCGACCGGTACTCGTTGATCAGTTCGAGCGTGTCCAATTCGCGGATCGCCCGGCAGCCGCGACTTAGCATGGCCAGCATCATGTCGTCGCCGCGTTCGGTCGTCGAGGCGAAAGCGGTTCCCAGGGCGACGAGCAGGGGTACCTGCACCGCGCCGAGGCGGTAGTCGCGCCAGCAGGTGTCCGCGTCGTAATCCGTGATCCCGTAACCCAACAGCGCCTTGTGGTACACCTCGACGAGGTCACGCTCGATGCTCGGCCCGCAGCTCGGGTTCCAGGCTGGTCCCGGTGAAGTAGGCGAGGTCACGTCCGGGCAGTCCGATTCCCACGGTCTGCCAATCGACGACCGTGATGCGCGTGCGGTCCGGGTCGAAGAGCATGTTGTCGAGCCGATAGTCGCCGTGCATCAATGCGTACCGCTTCGGCTCGGCACACAGCCACGGCGCCACCGATGACATTGCGGCGACCAGGGTTTGCTGATCCTCGCCGCTGATGCGCTCGCCGAGCCTGTCGATCACGATGTCGGCCGCCATCTTTGAGATGTCTCCGAGGCCCCTGGCAGCGTCGTCGTCACCGGGCTTCGGCATCGCGATGGCCGCGAGATCCATCCACTCCGCGTCGCACCAGCTGGGACCGTGCAGACCCGCAAGGGCTTCCACCGCCAACCGGGCCTCCTGCTCGGTGCAGCCGGCGATCTGATCACCCTGTACCGCCGGCGCCATATCGCCGAGCAGCAGCACGACATCGGCACCGTCGGGGGAGATCTCGCTGTGGAAACTCCGGGGCACCGGGATCCGCATTCTGTCGGCGATCCGCGAGTAGAACTCGACCTCCGACCGGTAGCCCAGCGCGACGCGCTCCCGGACAGCGTCGTCCTGCGCGGACAGCTTCACCGCGAACGAGTTGGGCAGCTCTGGCTGCGGAGCCGAGTAGGTCGCCGACACCCGGTACGTCGCACCGGTCTGGCCGGTACCGATCGGCGTGACGTCGACGTCGCGCACGTCGGCACCCAGCACCGAACCCAACCAGGCCGGCGTTACATCTTCGGGTCCGCGTGGAATGCCCATGGTCGTCAAATCCTAGGTGGGGTAGCGACGCGGCGTGAAGACGGTGTCCCCGGTGTCGCTCAGGTACCACTGGGTCTGGGACGACCCGACGATCAGCAGAGTGCGCATATCGACGTCGGCCTGGTCGAGATCGGCGAGCCGCACCACGTTGACCTCCTCGGCAGGGCCCGACACGTCGCGGCCGATGATCACCGGGGTGCCGGGATCGCGATGTTCGAGCAGCAGGTCGCGCATCGCCCCGACCTGCCACGTCCGGCTCTTCGAAGCGGGGTTGTACACGGCGAGCACCAGATCGGCCGCCGCCGCCGCGGTCAATCGCGCTTCGATCACCGCCCACGGCTTGAGCCGGTCGGACAGCGAGATGACGGCGTAGTCGTGGCCCAGCGGGGCGCCCACCCGGCTGGCGACGGCCTGCGCGGCGGTCATCGCCGGAATGACGCGTACCCGCACGCCGGGCCACTGCTTGGCCTCCTCGAGCACCGCGGTCGCCATCGCGAACACGCCGGGATCTCCAGAGGACACCACCGCGACGGCGCGGCCCTGCTCGGCCAGCGTGCACGCCAACCGGGCGCGGGCGGGTTCGTCGGTGTTGTCGCTGGCATGGCGGCGCTGGCCATCGCGGGTGCCGACGCGGTCCAGGTAGGGGCCGTAGCCGATGAGGTCGGTGGCCCCCGCCAACTCTCGGCGGCTCTGCGGAGTCATCCAGTCGGTGTCGCCGGGCCCCAGTCCGACGACCGCGACGCTGCCGGGGGTCGACTCACGTCGCGGCGTTCCGGGCACCATCGCCAGCGAGAAGTACGGTACCGACGTCTCGTCGACGTCACCAGCGGCCAGCACCCGCTGCCCGGGTGTACTCGCACGCTCCACGTAGAAGGCCTCGTCGAGCCGACCCGTCGCCGAAAGCGCTTCGCGCACGGCGGGATACGAGCGCCCGAGTTTGAGGACGACGGCGGCGTCGGTATCGGCGAGCCTGCGCTTGAGTTCGTCGACCGGAAGGGTGCCGGGCAGGATCGTCAGCACCTCGTCGCCCTGGACCAGGGGAGTGCCCGTCGCCGCAGATGCGGCGCTCACCGACGTCACACCGGGAACGATCACCGCGTCGAACCGCTCGGTGAGCCGGGTGTGCATGTGCATGTAGGAGCTGTAGAACAGCGGATCACCCTCCGCGAGGAGCGCGACGTCGCGACCCGCGTCGAGATGCGCGGCGATCCGGTCGGCGGATTCGCGGTAGAAGTCCTCGATCGCGCCGGCGTAGCCGCCGGGATGGTCAGCGGTCTCGGTGGTGACCGGGTAGACGAGATGCTCCTCGATCTGGCCTTCGCGCAGATACGGCTCGGCGATGCCGCGAGCGATGCTCTTTCCGTGGCGGGCGCTGTGGTACGCGACGACGTGGGCTTCGCCGATGACCCGGGCCGCCTTGACCGTCACCAGTTCGGGATCGCCGGGACCCAGACCGACACCCCAGAGTGTTCCTCTCCTGCGTGTCGTCATTCGCGTTCGTGCGCAATCGAATTCACCGCGGCGGCGGCCATTGCGCTTCCGCCGCGGCGGCCCTTCACCACCAGATACGACATCCCCCGGGGTCTGTTGATCAGCTCCTGCTTTGACTGTGCGGATCCGACGAATCCCACGGGTCCGCCCAGCACCGCGGCAGGCGCGGGGGCACCGTCGTCGACGAGTTCCAGCAGGCGGAAAAGTGCCGTCGGTGCGTTCCCGATGGCCAGCACCGCGCCGCCGAGCCGGTCGGCCCACAGCTCCACGCCTGCTGCCGAACGCGTGGTGCCGAGACGGTCGGCCAGGGTGGGCGCCCGGTCGTCGGCGACCAGGGAAACAACCTCGTTTCGCGCGGGCAGCCGCGACCTGGTGATACCCGCGGCCACCATCGACGAGTCGCACAACACCGGTGCTCCCGCAGCGAGCGCCGCATGGGACTTCGCGACCACGTCGTCGCTGTAGGCGACGTGGTCGGCAACGTCGACCTGTCCGCAGGTGTGGATCAGCCGCACCACGACCCGCGCGACGTCCTCGGGAAACCGCGACAGGTCCGCTTCGGCGCGGATCGTCGCGAACGACTGCCGGTATATCTCGGCTGCGTCGCGGGTGTAGTCGAGCACCCGCTCACCCTACGGGTGGGTGCCCCGCAGCCGGTATCCGTCTCCGGTCGCCACCAGCACCTGACCGGCCGGGGGGCTGCCGCATGCGCGCTCACAGCCGACGAAGTGTCGGTGGCTCGCTGCCGGATCGTCGCCGGAGCCGGAGGGCCGGCGACATTCGGCCACCGCCGCGGCGGCATCGGACCGGACGTCGGCAGCGGAATGCTCACAGCCGGGGCGTCCGGTGCACGCGCTGATCGACAGCCAAGGCGAGTTCTCGTCGAAAACCAGACCCATGGGGGCCAGCACCCGCAAGGCGACATCGGCGACCTCCTCGTCGAGGTCGAAGACGAGCACCGAGCGCCACGGTGTGATCACCATCGGCGCGTTGATGGCGGCGAGATATTCGGCGACGCGCGCGTTCAACACGCCCAGCGGAACCGCCGCGCCCAGCGCGACGCGGCCGTCGTTCTGCTCGATCCACCCAATGGGCCCTGCTGGTGACCGGCTCCCATGTCGCACCGGGCTCCGCCGTCACTTCAAAGTCAGCCAGGAGTGTTTCCGGCTCGTCGAGCTCGCTTATGCGCCAGCACTTTCCGCGGCTTTCGGCAAAGCGGTTCGCGACGGTCACCAACGAAGAAACTGCGTCCATCGTGGTGAGCCGAACACCGGTGTCGCAACCGGCCACCAGCAGCGCCACCGAGTCGCCGACCATCTGGATCCCCGCGTCGGCCCCCAGTCCGCTGATGTCGCCTCGCCCGTCGTCGAGGCCGAACAGGAATCTGCCTCCCAGCCCGGCCAGCGCGGGCTGCGCCCGGATCGCGTGGTCCAGATCCGCGACCATTCCGCGGATATCCGCAGATCGACCGACGCGGCCCGACAGGGGCGAGGCGACGATGTTGCGCACCCGCTCATGCGTGTCGGACGGCAGCAGGCCGGATGCCGCCAAGGCGTCGGCGACAGCGTCGGTATCGGTGACTGCGCGCAGCTGGATGTTGCCGCGCGAGGTGAGTTCCATGGCCGGGGAGGCCCACTCAGTCGCCGCGAGCGCAAGGGCTTCGAGCTGCTGCGCGGTGATCATGCCGCCCGGTAGCCGCACGCGGGCCAGCGCCCCGTCCGCGGCCTGATGAACCTGCAACGCGCCGGGGCAGGCGTCCTCGTCGCGGGTCCTGGCCATCTGTTCACGGTACGCCGGAGTTGCTGACGGGCTCATCCGGTTCCTGCTGGGTGCGCCGGCCTGCGCACACGCCTGAACTGCGAGTTAACCAGGGGATTGGGGTAGTCGCCTACGCGTGTGTTGATCGCCCGCCGTTCGTAACTTTCTCGGCAGGAGCCCGGAGCCCACCGGGCGCACACGGTGGGAGAGTGCCATGACCGATCTGACCGCGGCGGCCACCAGGCGATTCGCCTACCTCGAGAATGCGGTGATGCGCGCGAGATGTACCGGCTGTGACACAGATTTCGAAACCATCAATCCACCGCGACGCCGCAGCGTACGGTGCCGCCAGGACTAGGGGGTCGTGATGGCGCAGCGAACCTTGAAGGTGGCGATCGTCGGTGCTGGTATGTCCGGCATCTGCATGGCGGCCAAATTGCAGGACGCGGGCATCGACACGTTCACCATCTTCGAGTCGGCCGACGAGGTCGGCGGCACCTGGCGCGACAACACGTATCCCGGGCTGACGTGCGACGTGCCGTCGCGCTTCTACTCGTATTCGTTCCGGCCGAACCCGCAGTGGTCGCATCTGTTTCCGCCGGGTCCGGAGGTCCAGCGACTACTTCCGTCAGGTCGCCGACCGAACGCGGTATCCGTCCACATATCCGGTTCGGCATGAGCCGTCACATCCGCTCGCTACCGCGATGG
Organism: uncultured Actinomycetota bacterium; assembly: GCA_963805835.1. Lineage (GTDB taxonomy): Bacteria > Actinomycetota > Actinomycetes > Mycobacteriales > Mycobacteriaceae > Mycobacterium. The sequence goes on from CAWDVX010000027.1 coordinate 43,762, forward strand.
ACAGTGGTGGGTCGGCGACCGCCGCGGCGGAGAGGAAGCCTTCGACGTCCTGATCACCGCGACCGGTGTGCTCCGTGTCCCGCGGTACCCCGACATCCCCGGACTCGATAGCATTCGCAGGCCCGTCGTTTCATTCTGCTCGCGCTGGGATCACTCGGTCTCGTTGCCCGACAAGCGGATCGGTCTGATCGGGACCGGCTCGACCGGCGTACAGATCACCGCTGACCTCGGCGGCAACGTGCGCGAGCTGAAGGTCTTTCAGCGCACGCCGCAATGGGTGTTCCCGGCCCCCAACCCACGTTATTCACGGCTGTCACAAGGCCATCCTGTGCTCGGTGGCCCGCCCTCAGCAGTGATCGGCTACCGCTTCTGGCAGGCTTGCTATCGAGCACGTCTTGGCGCCCGCCGTGGTCAGACCGGGATGGCAGCGGCGGCTGGTGTCGGCACTGTGCCGATGGAACCTGCGGTTGTCGGTGCGCGATCCCGAGCTGCGCCGCAGGCTCACCCCCGACTATCAGCCGATGTGCAAACGCCAGGTCTTCGCGGGCAAGTTACTACCGGGCGGTGCAGAAGCCGGGAGTGCACGTGGTCAGTGAGGCGATCGACCACGTCGAGCCAACGGGCGTCGTCACCGCCGACGGCACCCTGCATGAACTCGATCTTCTGGTCCTGGCCACCGGATTCGACGCCCGCGCCTACGTCCGCCCGATGGAGATCGTCGGCGAGAACGGCCTGAGTCTCGACGAGGCCTGGGAGGACGGCCCGCACGCGTACCGCTCAGTGGCGGTTCCGGGTTTTCCGAACATGTTCATGTTGATGGGGCCGCACTCGCCGATCGGCAACCAGTCCCTGGTCATCATCGCCGAGAACCAGGCCGATTACGCGATGTGGTGGATCAACCGGATCCGCAACGGCCGCGTCGTCGTCTGCTTCGCCCACCGAGGCGGCCACCAAGGACTACAACGAACAGATGAAAGCCGCTATGCCACAGACGATTTGGGTCATCCGGATGCAACAGCTGGTATCTCGGCAAGGACGGCCTGCCGGAACTGTTCCCGTGGCGTCCGGCGCGACACCGCGAGTTGCTGAGCTCGCCGCGGTCGGACGATTTCGACGTCCGAACCGCATGAATGTGATGGCGACCACACTATTGGTTCTAGTGATCCGTGCCACACATGTTGCTGCTTTCCCAGCCTCTGAGCAGTACGTTCTTGATAACTGCACGCGTGTCTAGTAAGCGGCAGTCAGGAAGGAACGACCATGTTCGAGTTGATTTTTTTCGGCTTTCTCGGGCTTATGCTCATCGGCGCCCTCGGGCTGGGATATCCGGAGAGCACCTACAGCCGCTGGTTTCGGCACTGACCCGGGCGCGGGCGGCAGCCCGTGCCGCTGAACGCATGCGGTAGTAATGGTGAGTGACTCAGCCGACTAATTCGCCGACGGTCTTGCTGTTGTCGACGTCCGACACCGACCTGATCACGGCCCGTGCCAGCGGCGCCGGCTATCGGTGGGCGAATCCCTCGCGGCTGGTCGACGGCGAACTCGACGAGCTCGTCCGCATCGCCGACATCGTCGTGGTCCGCATTCTCGGCGGCTACCGCGCCTGGCAGGACGGCATCGACGCGCTGGAGTCTGGCGGCGTGCCGACCATCGTGGTCAGCGGCGAGCAGTCCCCGGACGCCGAACTGATGGGCCATTCCACGACACCCGCGGGTGTCGCGCTGCAGTCCCACGTCTACCTGGCGCAGGGTGGCGTCGAGAACCTGCGGCAGCTACACGCATTCCTCTGCGACACGTTGTTGATGACGGGCTTCGGTTTCGCGCCGCCGGCCACCACGCCGAACTGGGGTGTCCTCGAGCGCGAGTCGGCCGGCAACGACGGGCCGACAGTCGCCGTCCTGTATTACCGCGCGCAGCACCTCGCCGGAAACACCGACTACGTCGAGGCGCTGTGCCGAGCGGTTGAGGATGCCGGCGGTACGGCGTTACCCGTGTTCTGCGCGTCGTTACGCACCGCGGATGCCGAGCTGCTGGCGTTACTGGGGACCGCCGATGCGTTGGTGACCACTGTTCTCGCCGCGGGAGGATCCACCCCGGCCACCGTTTCGGCGGGCGGCAGTGACGACACCTGGAACGTGGCGCACCTGGCCGCCCTCGACGTTCCGATCCTCCAGGGGCTGTGCCTGACCAGCTCCCGGTCGCAGTGGCAGGACAACGACGACGGGATGTCACCGCTCGACGTCGCCACCCAGGTCGCCGTGCCCGAGTTCGACGGCCGCATCATCACGGTCCCGTTCTCGTTCAAGGAGATCGACGACGAAGGCTTGATCTCGTATGTCGCCGACCCGGAGCGCTGTGCGCGTGTCGCGGGCCTTGCGGTGCGGCACGCGCGGTTGCGTGCCATTGCTCCCGAACAGAAGCGGGTGGCGCTGGTGTTCTCGGCGTATCCGACCAAGCACGCCCGCATCGGCAACGCCGTCGGCCTCGATACCCCCGCCAGCGCCGTCGCGTTGCTGCGCGCGATGCGCGAACACGGTTATCGCATCGACGACATTCCCGGCGTGGACGCCGGCGACTTGAGCCGGATCATCGCCTCCGGTGATGGCGACGCGCTGATCCATGCGCTGATCGAGCGCGGCGGCCAGGATGCCGAATGGCTGACCGACGGCCAGCTGGCGGGCAATCCGATCCGAGTGCCGGCCAAGGAATATCGCGATTGGTTCGCCACACTCCCGTCAGACCTCACGGACGCCATGGTCGAGCACTGGGGCCCGCCGCCGGGCGACTTGTTCGTCGATCGCAGCGGTGACCCCGACGGCGAGATCGTGATCGCCGCGATGCGGGCGGGCAACGTCGTGCTGATGGTTCAACCGCCACGCGGTTTCGGGGAGAACCCCGTCGCGATCTACCACGATCCCGATCTGCCACCCAGCCATCACTATCTGGCCGCCTACCGGTGGCTCGACGACGTCTTCGGTGCGGATGCGATCGTGCACCTCGGCAAGCACGGAAACCTCGAATGGCTGCCGGGTAAGACGCTGGGCATGTCGGCGGCCTGCGGCACCGACGCCGCGCTCGGTGACCTGCCGCTGATCTACCCGTTCCTGGTCAACGATCCGGGGGAGGGCACCCAGGCCAAACGCCGGGCGCACGCCACCCTCGTCGACCACCTCATTCCGCCGATGGCCAGAGCCGAAACCTACGGCGACATAGCGCGCCTGGAACAACTGCTCGACGAGCACGCCAACATCGCCGCGCTCGACCCCGGCAAGCTGCCCGCCATCCGTCAGCAGATCTGGACGCTCATGCGGGCCGCGAAGATGGATCACGATCTCGGGCTTGAGGACCGCCCCGACGAGGACTCGTTCGACGACATGCTGCTGCACGTCGACGGCTGGCTGTGCGAGATCAAGGACGTCCAGATCCGGGACGGCCTGCATATTCTCGGCGAAAAGCCGGCCGGCGAAGCGGAAATCGATCTCGTGCTCGCCATCCTGCGCGCACGCCAACTGTTTGGCGGCGAGCAGAGCGTGGCCGGCCTACGTCAGGCGCTCGGCCTCGCCGAGGACGGCCACGACGAACGCACCGCGGTGGACACGGCCGAGGCGCAGGCCCGCGAACTCGTTGTGGCACTTGCATCCTCGGGATGGGATGCCGACTCGGTCGACTCGATCACGGACAACGCCGATGTGGCGGCAATTCTGCGGTTCGCGGCGAACGAGGTGGTACCACGGCTGGCCGGCACTACCGAGGAGATTCCCCAGATCCTGCGTGCGCTCGACGGACGCTTCATCGCGGCCGGCCCCTCGGGATCGCCGCTACGCGGTCTGGTCAACGTGCTGCCGACAGGTCGCAACTTCTACTCCGTGGATCCGAAGGCGGTGCCGTCGCGGCTGGCGTGGGAAACCGGTGTGGCGATGGCGGATTCGCTGTTGGCGCGCTACCGGGAGGACCATGGCGATTGGCCGCGCTCGGTCGGGTTGTCGGTGTGGGGCACCTCGGCCATGCGCACCGCGGGCGACGATATCGCTGAAGTGCTCGCGCTGCTCGGGGCCCGGCCGGTGTGGGACGACGCATCGCGGCGGGTGGTGAACCTGGAACCGATCACGCTCGACCGAACTCGGCCGCCCGCGGATCGACGTCACGGTGCGCATATCGGGCTTCTTCCGCGACGCCTTCCCGCACGTGGTCACGATGCTCGACGACGCGGTACAACTCGTCGCGGGCCTGGACGAGCCGGCCGAGGACAACTACGTACGCGCGCACGCGCAGGCCGATCTGGCCGCGCATGGCGATCAAAGACGTTCCACCACAAGAATATTCGGATCCAAGCCCGGTACCTATGGCGCGGGGCTGCTTCAACTGATCGACAGCCGCAACTGGCGCGACGACGCCGACCTGGCGGAGGTCTACACCGCCTGGGGCGGCTTCGCCTACGGCCGCGGCCTGGATGGCAGGCCGGCGACGGAAGACATGAACCAGAACTACCGGCGCATTGCGGTCGCCGCGAAGAACACCGACACCCGCGAGCACGACATCGCCGACTCCGACGACTACTTCCAGTACCACGGCGGCATGATCGCGACCGTGCGGGCGCTGACCGGAAAGGCGCCCGCCGCCTACATCGGTGACAACACCCGGCCCGACGCCGTGCGCACCCGCACGCTGTCGGAGGAGACCGCCCGCGTGTTCCGCGCCCGGGTCGTCAACCCCCGGTGGATCAACGCGATGCGCCGACACGGCTACAAGGGCGCCTTCGAGATGGCGGCCACAGTCGACTACCTGTTCGGATACGACGCGACCGCGCATGTGATGGCCGACTGGATGTACGAACGGCTATCCGCGGAGTACGTGCTCGACGACGAGAACCGCAAATTCATGGCGGAGTCGAACCCCTGGGCACTGCACGGCATGGCCGAGCGGCTGCTGGAGGCTGCGGGCCGCGGCATGTGGGCACAGCCCGATCAGGCCAGCCTGGACGGCCTGCGGCAGGTGCTGCTCGAGACGGAAGGCGAACTCGAGGGCTGAGTCGCTCGATGCGACAAGCTAGGTTGGGACTGTGCCCGCGACCTTTGCCGACATCGCGAAGTCGGAATACATCCTGCTGACCACGTTCACCAAGGACGGCCGACCCAAGCCCACCGCCGTCTGGGCGCCCCCGGACGGCGATCGCCTGCTCGTCATCACGCAGGAGAAGTCGTGGAAGGTCAAGCGCATCAGGAACACGCCGCGGGTGACGATCGCGCAATGCGACCGGAGCGGCAACCCGAAGGGTGAGGCGATCGAGGCGGTCGCCGCGATCCTGGACAAGTCGGCCAACGGCGCCACCTATGACCTGATCGGAAAGCGCTACGGGCTGCTTGGGCAAGACGTTCAACCTCTTCTCCAAGCTGCGCGGTGGCATGAAGAACAACGTGACGATCGAGCTGACACCGGTTTAGCAAACCCCGCGGTGGGTATCCTTGCGGTCGCATCGCTTGTGCATCGAAAGAAGAATTCAGCCATGACGGACACCTTCGAAGACGTCGCGCGGTCCAAGTACCTGCTGCTGACGACGTTCACCAAGGACGGCAGGCCTAAGCCGACGACCGTATGGGGTGTATTGGACGGCGACAAGCTGCTGATCTCCACCGACGACGGGTCATGGAAGACCAAGCGCATCAACAACACCCCGCGGGTGACCATTCAACGGTCCAGCGCGCTGGGCAAGCCGAAAGGTGAGCCGGTCGAGGCGGTGGCCAGGAATCTGCCCAAGTCGGACAATCGACGGGTTTTCGACATGGTCACCAGGAAGTACTGGTGGCACGCGTGGTGGTGGATACCGCAGGCCCTCATCCGCGGCGGCATCGACAAAGTGCACAGCGCCATCGAGGTGAAAGCCGCCTAACGAGCCGTCAGGTGTTCGCCGAAAAAGGCGAACACGCGTGCATATGCATCCTCGGTCGCCGCGTCGTTGTATCCGAAACCGGTGATCCGGATCAGGGGCTGACCCGGCAACTTGTTCGCAAAGCTGTGACCGGCATCCGGGTAGACCTTGATGTCGGCCGTAATGCCTTTTTCCTCGACGACCTTGCGCAGCCGAGCGGGTGCACCCACTCCGATGGGGTCGCGGCGGCCGAAACTGGCCACGATCGGACAGGCACCGTCGAGCGTTTCGCTCAGGTGCCGGGGTAGCGGAGTTCCGTAGAACGGGGCCGACGCGCCAAAACCCTTGGGCGCCATTACCAGAGCGAACTGTCCGCCCATGCAGAAGCCGACCACACCGACGGAACCGTTGCACTGCGGCATCGACAGCACGTGATCGCGCGCAGCCAGGATGTCGTCCAGCGCGCGACCGCGCTGGCTGAGCAACTCCCGGAAGACTCTGGTCACGCATCGGGCCCGGCCGCCGCGCGAATACATGTTCGGGGTGATCGCGACGAAACCCGGCGGCGGCGATCCGCGCGGATGTCGCCTCGTTGTCCGGGCCGTAGCCGATGGCGTCGTGCACCACCACGACACCGGGCCACGGCCCTTCACCGTCGGGCACGCTCAGCAGCGCATCGATCGGGCCATCCGGGGTATCTATGTCGATGGTCGTCATCACATCGTCAATCTACGGAACGTCAATCTACGGAACGTCAATCTACGGAACCCAGGCCCCGTCCCGGACGTTCCCAGTTACATGGCGATGCGGTTGTTTCTCCTCTACGTGGTGATAGAGCTCGCGGTCGTCGTCGCGCTGGCGTCGACGATCGGGTTCGGCTGGACCGTGTTGCTGCTGCTCGGCACCTTTCTGGTCGGCATGGCCCTGGCCGGATCGCAGGTCAAGCGACACATCCGCCGTCTGCGCTCAGGTCTGAACGCAGCGACGGTGCAGGGTGCCGCGGCAGACAGCGTGCTCGTCGCGCTGGGCACCGTTCTCGTCGCCATTCCGGGATTGGCCAGCTCGGTCATCGGCGCACTTCTCCTGCTTCCGCCGACCCGTGCGGCCGCCCGCCCGATGGTGACGGCCATGGCCGCGCGCCGCGTATCGCTGATCACCGTCGGAGGCGCCGCGGGGTACACGGCCCCGCGCGGTGACTACATTGACGGCGAGGTGATCGACGTAACGGACGTCGAGCCTCCTGCCGTGGAGCGCAAACCCGACTAAGTGACGACCCTCCTGATGAACGGCCGGGTGCACAGCCCGGCGATGCCTGACGCATCCGCCATGGCGGTGCGCGACGGTGTCGTCGCGTGGCTGGGCAGCGACGACGTGGGGCGTGCACAGTTTCCCGATGCGCGGATCGTCGACCTCGAGGGCGCCTTCGTCGCGCCGGCCTTCGTCGACAGCCACGTCCACCTCACCGCAACCGGACTGACCCTGGCGGGACTCGATCTCCGGCCCGCCACCTCGCTACAGCACTGCCTTCAGCTGCTCGACGACTTCGCTCACACCCATCCCGGTCCGGTATGGGGACACGGCTGGGACGAATCCGGCTGGCCGGAACGGACGGCGCCGAGCACCGCCGATCTGGACGGCGTCGCCGGTGGCCGATCGGTATACCTCGCTCGCGTCGACGTGCACTCGGCGGCGGCCTCGACGGCGCTGCGCCGTCAGGCACCCGGCCTTGCCGATGCGCGTGGCTTCTCGGCCGAGCGGCCGTTGACCGGCGACGCACACCACCTGGTACGGGCTGCCGCGCGCGACGGTCTGACGTCCGAGCAGCGGCGGTGTGCGCAGCTGGCCGCGCTCGACGCCGCGGCCGCCTTCGGCATCGTCGCGGTGCATGAGTGTGCGGGGCCGGAAATCGGCGGTCTCACCGATTGGGACGAGGTGCGTGGCATCGCGCACGGCGTGGAGGTCGTCGGCTACTGGGGCGAATCGGTGGGCAGCGCCGACCAGGCGCGAGAGTTGATCGAGCGCACCGGCGCTCATGGGCTGGCCGGTGATCTCTTCGTCGACGGTGCGCTCGGTTCGCGCACCGCGTGGCTACACCAGCCCTACAGCGACGCCCCGGACTGCTGCGGCCACGCATATCTCGACGCCGACGCGATCGCGGCCCACCTACGCGCCTGCACCGAGGCGAATATCACCGCGGGATTCCACGTCATCGGCGACGCGGCCGTCGCGGCTGTGGTCGAGGCGCTCGACCGCGTCGTCGACGAATTCGGCGTACCCGCGGTCGCCCGTTGCGGACACCGCCTCGAGCACCTGGAAATGGTGACCGCGCAACAGGCGCAGAGTCTCGGCGCATGGGGTGTGTTCGCCAGCATGCAGCCCAATTTCGATGCCCTCTGGGGTGGCGAACACGGCATGTACGCGCAGCGTCTCGGCCCCGACCGAGTCGGATCGTTGAATCCGCTCGCGCTGCTAGCATCCCAAGGCGTGCCCCTCGCCTTCGGCTCCGACAGCCCCGTCACCAGCATGAATCCCTGGGCGACGGTGCGGGCGGCGACACAGCACCAGACCCTGGGCAGCGCGCTGTCGGCGCGCGCAGCGTTCGCCGCAGCCACCCGGGGAGCCTGGCGTGCCGCCGGTGTGCGAGACGGCCATACCGGGATCCTGGTTCCCGGGGCCCCGGCGAGCTATGCGGTCTGGGAGGCCGACGAGTTCGAGATCAGTGCACCCAGCCAATCCGGGTCAGGCGCGGTGGCGCGCTGGTCGACCGATACGCGGTCGCGGGTGCCCGCCCTTCCACGCCTTGACGAGGAACTGCCGCGGTGTCGACAGACGGTGCACCGAGGTGTGACCATCCATGGCTGACGATGTGCGTCCACCGGTCGTCGACGACGATGCCGGCGATGAAACCGACGACCCACCGGTAGCCTCCGCCGAGCCGTCGCGCGCAAAACGATTCGGCCTGGCCGTCGTCGACCGCCTGCCGCAGTTGAGCGTCGCGATCGTCGCCGGTCTGGCGCTGTGCCTGAGCTTCCCGCCGTTCGGCTGGTGGTTCTTGGCGTTCATCGCCTTCGCGCTGCTGTCATGGGTGCTCACCCGCGAATCGACCACTATTGCAGGCGGTTTCGGATACGGATTTCTGTTCGGGCTGGCGTTCTACCTACCGCTGCTGCCCTGGATCAGCGGACTGGTCGGCGCGATTCCGTGGATCGCTCTTTCGGCGCTCGAGGGGTTGTTCCCCGCGGTGTTCGGCGCATTGGCCGTCGTGGTCCGGCGGCTTCCGGGATGGCCGCTCTGGTTCGCCGGGCTATGGGCGGTTCAGGAGTGGCTCAAGTCGACCATTCCCTTTGGCGGATTTCCCTGGGGTGTCGTGGCATTCAGCCAGACCGACGGGCCGCTGTTGTCGGTGGTCCAGGTCGGCGGCGCGCCGCTGCTGTCGTTCGCTGTCGTGGTCGTCGGATTCAGTCTGGCCGCAATCACTCTCGAGATCGTGAAATGGTGGAAACTCGGCACCACCCGGTCCGCGGCGCCGCCGGCTGTCGTGCTTCCGGGCGCGTGCATCACCGTCGTTCTACTGCTGACGGCGCTCACCTGGCCGCAAGTCCGTCATTCAGGGGTGGGCGCGGACGACGAACAGGCGATCACGGTGGCCGCCGTGCAGGGCAACGTGCCCCGACTCGGCCTGGAGTTCAACGCCCAGCGCCGCGCGGTGCTGGACAACCACGTCCGCGAAACGGTCCGACTGGCCGAGGACGTGCGTGCAGGCCGTGCGCCGCAGCCGATGTTCGTCATCTGGCCGGAGAACTCATCGGACATCGATCCGCTGGCCAATCCGGACGCCGAAGCCGAGATCTCGGCGGCCGCGGCGGCGATCAAGGCGCCGATCCTGGTCGGGGCTGTGGTCGCGGCCCCGGGAGCCACGCCCGACAACCCCATCTCGACCAATTCGGTGATCGTGTGGGATCCGGAGACCGGCCCGGCCGATCGTCATGACAAGCAGATAGTCCAGCCGTTCGGCGAGTACCTGCCGTGGCGCAGCTTCTTTGGCCACCTGTCCTCGTACGCCGACCGCGCCGGCTATTTCGTCCCGGGCAGCGGGAACGGAGTGGTCTACGCCGCCGGGGTGCCCGTCGGGGTCGCCACCTGCTGGGAGGTGATCTTCGACCGTGCCACCCGCGAATCGGTGCGCAGTGGCGCACAGATGTTGACCGTCCCGACCAACAACGCCACGTTCGACGAGGCGATGAGCGAACAACAACTCGCCTTCGCCCGGCTGCGGGCCGTCGAGCACGACCGTTACGTCGTCGTCGCTGGGACCACAGGTATCAGCGCGGTCATCGCACCGGACGGACGTGAGCTTGCCCGCACCGAGTTCTTCGAACCCGCCTACCTCGACACCCAGGTGAGGTTGAAGACCCAGCTCACAGCCGCGACCCGATGGGCTCCGCTGGTTGAGGGCCTGCTGGTCGCCGTCGGCATTGGGGCTGTGATCGCGGCGATGCTGCACAATGGGAGTTTCGTGCGTCGGCTAGGAACGGCGACGAAAGATAGAGGAGCTAAATGACGACGGGCCCGGGCCCGGGGGAACGCCCAAGCCAGCGCACGCTGGTCATCATCCCCACGTACAACGAGCGGGAGAACCTGCCGTTGATTCTCGGACGCGTACTTCAAGCGTGTCCGGACGTGCACATCCTGGTCGTCGACGACGGCAGTCCGGACGGCACCGGCGAGCTGGCCGACCAATTGGCACTCGCCGACCCGGACCGGGTGCACGTGATGCACCGTGCCGCCAAGGGCGGCCTCGGAGCGGCGTACCTGGCCGGCTTCGAGTGGGGTTTGGGGCGCGGGTACTCGGTTCTGGTCGAGATGGACGCCGACGGCAGCCACCCGCCCGAACAGCTGCACCGGTTGCTCGACCGCATCGATGGCGGCGCTGATCTGGTGATCGGCTCGCGCTACGTCAAGGGTGGCGCTGTCCGCAACTGGCCGCGACGGCGCATGGTGTTGTCCCGCACCGCCAACGGCTATTCACGCATTCTTCTCGGCGTCGATATCCACGACATCACCGCCGGATATCGCGCATACCGGCGCGAGGTGCTGGAAAAGATCGACCTGTCCGCCGTCGACTCAAAGGGTTACTGCTTCCAGATCGATCTGACCTGGCGCACCATCAACAACGGGTTCGTCGTCGTCGAAGTACCGATCACCTTCACCGAGCGCGAGTTCGGTCAATCGAAGATGAGCGGCTCCAACATCCGCGAAGCGCTGTTCAAGGTCGCGGAGTGGGGATTTCGCGGGCGCCTGGATCGCGCCCGCGGCGCCGGGGCGACCCGCTAGCCCCTTCGCCGGGTCTTGATGATATCGAGGCGCTCCTTGAGCAGTTCCTCGAGTTCATCGACGGACCGGCGCTCGAGCAGCATGTCCCAGTGGGTGCGCGGTGGCTTGGTCTTCTTGGGCTCCGGCGCGTCCCCCTCGATCAGGGTGCCTTCCATACCGTTGCGGCACAGCCAGGCGTGGGGAATCTCGGCGTCGTCGGCAAACGGGACGTCGAACTCCTCGCCGTTATCGGTGCGGTAACGAGCGACCTGGCGCGGCGCCAGGTCGTGGTTGCGGTCGGTCTCGTAGCTCACAGCCCCGAGGCGACTGCCTCTCAAGACGCGATCAGCCATTGTCAGCACTCCTCAATAAACGCAAGTTGTCCGGAGAATCAACGCAGCGACACGACACGCAGTTCCCGACTCGACCCCTCATGATACCGGGATTCGCACTCGCATCGGTTTACAGTCTGGTCCGTGGTATCCGTGACATTGAATCGCCGACGTTCTCAACCATGTCGCTGGTGCGGTCGCGAAGTCGCTGATGCCGGGCTGGGTCGACGCAGACAGTACTGCAGACAGTCGTGCCGCCAGCGGGCCTATGAACAGCGGTCCATCGTCAAGGGCACCTCATTGGCGCCGGACGCGGTGGTGCTGACCGCCGACGAGGCCGCAGAACTCGCAGACCGCGTCTATCAGGTCAGATGTGCCGCTGAGGACGTTTTTACCGCCGTCGAAGAAGGCGCGGGCGGCACGGAGTTACGTCAACTGTGCGATGCCTTGATGCGCGCGGCCAAGGCGGCAGACGGCTGGCGATAGCGTCGAACCTCGGAGTGGGGTTGCTCGTCGTTACGATGACCTGCAAATCTCCCGATGGGACCCGCCGTGACCTTGTCAACACCCGAGTCTTCAGCCTCTCTGCCCACCACGACCGGCGTGTGGCGTTTCGACGAGTTCGTGCTGGACACCCATCGCTACGAACTGCGCCGCGGCGGCGACGTGATCCGTGTCGAACCCCAGGTGTTCGACGTGCTGACCGAGCTGGTGAGCAACGCCGAGCGATTCGTGTCCAAAGGGGAGTTGTTCGACTCCGTGTGGGGCGGGCGCTTCGTCGGCGAGGCGGCGTTGACCAGTCGCATCAAGGCCGCCCGCCGCGCGCTCGGCGATGACGGCGAATCGCAACGGTTCATCAGGACCGTTCGCGGTCGTGGCTATCAGTTCGTCGCCACCCTCGTCGCCGACGCGCCCCCCGCAGAGCCGGTGCCGACCGAGGTCGCCGTGCCGGACGAACCACCCGCGCCACGCCAGCACATCGCGTTCTGCAGGGCCGCCGATGGCGTACGGCTTGCCTACGCGGTGGCGGGGCAGGGCCCGCCGCTTGTGCGGGCGGCGAACTGGATGACCCACCTCGGCTACGACATCGAAAGCCCGGTATGGAAACACTGGGTGCGTGACCTGTCGGCCAAGCATCGGTTCATTCGCTATGACGAACGTGGCTGTGGCCTATCCGACTGGGATGCAACAGATTTCACATTCGATGACTGGGTGGCAGACCTGGAGTCAGTGGTGGAGGCGCTCGGGCTGGAACGCTTCCCACTGCTTGGCGTGTCCCAGGGCGGTGCCGTCGCGGTGGCGTATGCGGCCCGCCATCCAGAGCGGGTCAGCCACCTGGTGCTGTGCAGCGCGTATGCGCGTGGACGCGCCGTGCGCGCAACCGGCGAGGACGAAAAGCGGGCCGCGGCACTCGATCTCGAACTCGCCCGCGTCGGCTGGGGTCGCGACGACCCCGCATTCCGGCAGGTTTTCGCCGCGCAGTTCCTGCCCGACGGCACCCGTGCCGACTGGGCGGCGTTCGATCAGTTGCAGCGACGCACCACATCGCCGGAGAACGCGGTGCGCTTCCTCGAGGAATTCGGCCGCATCGATGTCCGTGATCTCGCGCGCGACGTGTCCTGCCCGACGCTGATCATGCACTCGCGTGACGACCACCGAGTCCCAGTCTGCTTCGGCGAGGAACTGGCTTCGCTGATCCCCGATTCCCGTCTCGTCGCGCTCTCCAGTAACAACCACCTGCTGACCGCATCCGAGCCGGCGTGGCAGGTTTTCCGCGCCGAGGTCGACGCGTTCCTCGCGGCATAGCACAAGCAGCGGATATCTCCATGCAATCTCCACACATTCTTCATGCAATACCCGTTCGCGCCCAATCATGCTGGTCACATGAAGAAACTCACTCGCACCCTGCTCGTGGGTATCAGTGCGCTCGTCGCGCTCGGCACCCTCTCCGCCTGCTCGGGCGGATCATCGAATCAAGCGACCTCCTCATCGGAGGCGCCGACTACCACTACGGCCACGCCCACCGCTTTCCCGCAGTCGGCGCGCTACATCGCCGATATGACGGCTGCCGACGGCAAGACGATGACCATCGGTATCGCCGTCGACGGAGACGAGGTTGCGGCCTACGCCTGCAATGGAACCGACGACGAAGCGTGGTTCTTCGGCAATCAGACCGACGGGGCCATCGACATCAAGTCGCGATTCCGCGACACTCTGCAAGCGGAGTTCGACGGCGGGAGCGTCGACGGCGAGCTCAAGATGAATGGTGTCGCGTATCAGTTCACTGCAAAGCCGGTGACCGGAGAGGCGGGGATGTACACCGCTGAACTGGACGGCACGCGGGCGTCCTGGGTGGTCCGCGAGGACGGCTCGGCGATCGGGGTCCAGGTCAACGGCGCGGTCCTCGACGCCGTCGATGTGCAGCAGCTCAACGACGCACAGTTCCGCGCCCAGGTGCGCAACAAGCGCCAACTTCAGCAGGCACAGCAGATCACCCGGCTGTCCAACGGCTCGATGAGCTCGAAGATCAACGGCAAGGACGTGACTCCCACGCTGGTCAATGGGAGCTTCCGTCTCGGCTGACAGTTCAAAAACGTTGTCACCCAACGGCCCTGCCGATGTGCCGGATCACATCGGCAGGGCCCCTGTCTTTGCGTCAGCTCGGTGGTGGTACACGCATACCCGGCACACGACCGGCTGCTCAGCAGCTGAACTTTTCGCCGATCTGCGGTGGAGCCGTGACCGGTTCCAGGCATCCGAACGGCTCGATGCCCGCGTCGCTGTAGCGCACAGCGGTGCCGTGGGCGCGGTTGGTGCAGAACAGGCCCACCTCGTCGGTGCGGCACTGGTAGTCGCCGAAGCCCAGTGACCGACCGTAGGGCAGTTCGGGACCCGTTCCCGCAGTGAATCGGCCAGGGTCGCCGTGCACGGATCCGACGACGACGCTGGTCCCGTCGAAATCGACCCAGCCGCCCTTCCACTCGCCGTATGCGTCCTTCGGCCGCGGTGGCGGATCGACCAGCTCGACCAGACACGCCAACGCGCCACCGCTGTATTTGGAATCGGTCATGCAGTTCGTCTTGCCCGAGGGTGTGATGAACGCGACGTCCTCGCCGAGATCCGTGGTTGTCCCGTCTCGCGTGGCGACGTGGTAATCAGCCGCGTCGACCGTGTCACCTGCCTCGATCCAGGCGATGACGTCGCCCACGGGCGCCCCGGCGGCGGGCGGAGTCGCGGGCACCGTGGTTGTCGAGGTCGTTGTCGACGAACTCCTGCTGGTGTTGGGCGGTATCGGGGTGATCCGCTCGGCCTCTCCCTCGGTCGACGATGAACACCCTGCTACCAGCAACAAGATCGCGATCAGCGCAGCCATTCGCATACCGGCCAGGCTAGCGGGCCGACTCGCCGACGCCTTCCAGGCTCGTCGGCAAGTGGTATTCGCTAACGTCGGGTGATGCACGAACACACGGTCCGCGCAACAATCGCCTCCGGCACCGTTGAGGGCTTCACCCGGGACGGGGTGAACCGTTGGCGAGCGATTCCTTACGCCAGGCCGCCGGTAGGTCAGCTTCGACTGCGCGCACCGCAGCCCGTCCAGGCGTGGCCGGGTGTGCGGTACTGCCACGGGGTCGGCTACTGCGCACCGCAACAGCGCATGTACACGCTTCTCGCGCCGGGGCGCTACCAACCGATGAGCGAGGACTGCCTGACGCTCAACGTCGTAGCCCCCACCTCGCTGCCTGACACATCGTTGCCCGTCATGGTGTTCATTCACGGCGGCGGCTACTTCATGGGAAGTTCGGCGACACCTATCTATGACGGCGCGGCGCTGGCTCGCCAAGGCTGCGTGTACGTGTCAGTGAACTACCGGCTCGGCGCCCTCGGATGCCTTGACCTGTCGTCGCTGTCCAACAAAGACCACGCCTTCGATGACAATCTCTACCTCCGAGACTTGGTGATGGCGCTTCGTTGGGTACGCGAGAACATCTCGGTCTTCGGCGGCGACCCGGAGAACGTGACGATCTTCGGGGAGAGCGCGGGCGCGCACGCGGTTGCGACGCTGCTGGCCGTTCCTGCTGCTAAAGGCCTTTTCGCGCAGGCGATTTCCGAGAGTCCCGCCGCCGGGATGGTTCGCACGTCGGAGATCGCGGCCGAATACGCCGCCAAGTTCGCCGAGCTTCTCGGTGCCGACCGGGCGGACGGGGCCGCCGCCGTCATGGCAGCTCGGCCCACCGAGCTGGTAACCGCCTTCGAACAGCTCATCGTCGAGGGCCAGCGCGAGATGCTTGGCGCGTTCGCCGCGGGACCCACCAGCGGAAGCGAATATCTGCCGCTGGACCCGGTTGAGGCGATGCGGGACGGCCACGCCCACCGGGTTCCGCTCATCATCGGCACCAATGCCGAGGAAGCCCGTCTCTTCGGCCGCTTCCTCAAGCTGCTGCCGATGACCGAGCCGATGATCGAACGGCTGCTGTCCGCAACGGAACCCGCAGAGCGCGAACGCATCACCTCCGCCTACCCCGGTTATCCGGATCAGGCGGCGTGTATCCAGTTCGGAAGCGACTTCGCGTTCGGGTCGGCGGCGTGGCAGATCGCCGAGGCACACAGCAGGCACGCCCCGACCTACCTCTACCGCTACGACTACGCGCCACGCACGCTGCGTTGGTCGGGCCTCGGCGCCACACATGCCACAGAGCTGCTGGCGGTGTTCGACATCTACCGCACGACATTCGGAAGGTTGCTGACCGCCGCCGCAGATCGCAAGGCCGCCCTGCGCGTCAGCGATGACGTGCAATCGCGCTGGCGCACGTTCGCGGAGACGGGGGTGCCCGGTGCGGACTGGCCGCCATACGCGGACCCGGAGCGGGCGGTGAAGGTATTCGATCGTCGACCTCGCGTCGAGTACGACCCACACGCCTCCCGGCGAGAGGCGTGGGAGGGGTTCACCCTGGCCGGCCGCTGAATCCGTCGCCGTGCCGGAAATCGCTGCGCATTCGGCCGCCGATGTGGTTGCGTGACTTCCGTGGCATACCCCCTGGATCCGCTCAGCGGCGATGAGTTCACGGCGGTCGCGTCGATCCTGCAACGCGAACACGGCGTCGGCGATGGTTGGCGGTACGCATCCATCGAATTGATCGAGCCCAGCAAGGCCGAGTTACGCGAGTTCGACGGCGGGGGAGCGCCGCCGCCGCGCCGCGCGAGGGTCACGTGCTTCAAGCGCTCCGCCAACGCGACGTACAAGAGCACGGTGTCGCTGACCGACGACCGGGTGGAGTCGTTCGAGCACATTCCCGGGGTGCAGGCCAACTTCACCGTTGACGAATTCGCCGAATGTGACCGGCTGCTGCGTTCGCACCCAGACGTCGCGGCCGCGCTGAGCAAGCGCGGCATCACGGATATCGACCTGGTCTTCTTCGACACCTGGACCTACGGCAACGCGGTCGCGCCGCCGGAGTACCGCGACCGGCGGATCGGCTGGTCGGACACCTGGATGAGGGACTCGGCCGGGGGAAGTCCGTATGCGAATCTCATCAGCGGGCTGCACTGCGTCATCGACCTCAATGCCATGGAATTATTGCGTGTCGAGGACAACGGTGGGGTCGAGAAACCCGAGGTGATGGGCGAATACGTGCCGGGCATGATCCCGGAGGCCATCCGGTCGGCGTCGCGAAGGGAGCCGCTCAAGCCGCTGCACATCGAGCAGCCCGAGGGGCCGTCGTTCACCCTCGACGGCAATCAGCTGCGTTGGCAGAACTGGTCGCTGCGAGTCGGCTTCAACCATCGCGAGGGGATGACGCTGCATACCGTCCGCTACCGCGACGGTGAACGGGAACGCTCTGTGGCACACCGGATATCGCTCGCTGAGATGATCGTGCCCTACCGGGACTCGTCGGAGGACCACTACCGGCGCACCGCCTTCGATATCGGCGAGTGGGGTCTCGGGTTCATGACCACGTCGCTGGAGTTGGGCTGCGACTGCCTTGGCGAGATCCGCTACCTCGATGCGGTGCTGCACAACAGCAAGGGGGAGCCGTACACCATCACCAATGCGGTCTGCATCCACGAAGAGGACAACGCCGTGCTGTGGAAGCACGTCGACCACGACGTCGGTGCCGAGGTACGCCGGATGCGCAGGCTCACGGTGTCCTCGCACGTGACCGTCGCCAACTACGAGTACCTGATCTACTGGCGTTTCTACCAAGACGGCAACATCGAGTGTGAGATCCGCGCCACCGGAATCATGGTCACCACCCCGGTGGCTCCCGGCCAGCCGCATCCCAACGGCACTCTGGTCGACGAGCGCACCTACGCCCCCTACCACCAGCACTTCCTGGTGGCCCGGCTCGACATGGACATCGACGGCACCGACAACACCGTCTGCATGACCGAATCGCACGCCGAGCCGATGGGCCCGGACAATCCGTACGGTCTGTCGCTGGTGACGCGTAGCGTTCCCTTGCGCAACGAAAGCCAGGGCAAGCAGGTGGTCAACTATGCGACTCAACGCACCTGGAAGATCGTCAACCCCAACGTCGTCAACGGGCTCGGCACCCACCCGGCGTACAAGCTGGTGCCGAGCGGGGCGATCCCACCGATGTTCGATCCCGAATCTCCCGTGATCGAGCGGGCCAGCGTCATCGGCCAAACTCTGTGGGTGACACCGAATCATCCCGACGAGCGTTGGCCTGCTGGCGAATTCGTCAATCAGTCGTCAACGGACACCGGCCTGGCGAAGTGGACGCTGGCCAACCGTTCGATTGACAACACCGATGTCGTGATGTGGTACGTGTTCGGTATCCATCACATCACCCGGCCGGAGGATTGGCCGGTGATGCCCGTCGACATCGTGTCGTTCTGGCTCAAGCCATTCGGATTCTTCGACCGCAACCCAGCCCTGGACGTCGTCGGAACGCCACCCGATATGTGCCATACCACGTCGACCAGTGCGCACCACTGACGTCATCGAGCGGCCGTCTGATCTGACAGCCGAGTGGTTGGGTTCCGCGCTCGGCGCCGCCGTGACGGAGTTCGCGGTCGAGCGAATCGGCACCGGTCAGATGAGCGAGTGCTATCGCGTCGAGTTGACCCGCACCGCGGACGCCGGTCCGTCCTCGGTCGTGCTGAAGGTGGCGGCGACCGATCCGGTCAGCAGGCAGACCGGGCTCGCACTCGGACTCTACGAACGCGAAGTGCGGTTCTACACCGACATCGCGCCGACCCTCGGCGGCGGCCCGGTGGCCGCGTGCTATTCGGCCGCCTTCGAGCCCGGTACCGGCGCCTTCCATCTCCTGCTCGGAGATGCCGGGCCGGCCGTCGTCGGCGACGAACTCCGTGGCGCGACAATCGAACAGGCGAGGCTGGCCCTGGCAGAACTGGCCCGGTTGCATGCACCCGCGTTCGGTGACGCGTCGATGGCGCAGGCGGCCTGGCTCAACCGCGACGCACCGATGAACCAGGAGGCTGATCGCCCAGCTTTATGCCGGATTCGTCGACCGCTACGGCGCTCAGATCGCCCCTGAGCATCGCGCGGTGTGCGAGCGCCTCGTCGGCAGCTTCGACACGTATCTGGAGGCCGAGGGGGCCAGCGACCGCATCATGGGCCTCGTACATGGCGACTACCGGCTGGACAACATGCTGTTCGGCCAGCCGGGAGCCGATCGGCCGCTGACGGTGGTGGACTGGCAGACCGTCGCCTGGGGTCCTGCCATGACCGACGTCGCCTACTTCCTCGGCTGTGCGCTGCCCACCGACCTTCGTCGGGAAGGCTATGACGACCTGCTAGGCGGGTATCACGAGGCACTCGGCCCCGGCCCCGCCCTCAGCCTCGACGAGGTCCGCGACGGGGTGCGGCGGCAGAGCTTCTTCGGGGTGATGATGGCGATCGTGTCGCTCGATGCTCGTCGAGCGCACCGATCGCGGTGACGAGATGTTCATGACGATGCTGGCGCGGCACGCCGATCACGTGCTCGATACCTCGGCGCTGGACATCTTGCCGAATCCTGTTGTGGTACAACCGCTCACGCCCGATCCAGCCGATGAGGAGGCGCACGCCGCCGGGTCCGAGCCGCTGTGGAGCGAGAGCTGGTATTTCGACTTCGCCGACCCCCAGCAGGGTATCGGTGGATGGGTGCGGCTGGGTCTGATGCCCAACGAGGACACCACCTGGGTCAACGCGCTGCTGTGCGGACCCGGTATGCCGACCGTCGCATTGCTCGATTTCCACGGCACGGGCTCGATCGAACTCGCCCTCGAAGCCACCGAGCCGCTGCAGACGTACGCGGTGACGGTGCGGGGGACCGGGCAGGCGTACGACGACCCGGCCGCTTTGCTGCACGGGCGGCCAGGCAGGACCGTCGAGGCGACGATGGAGCTGGTCTGGACGACAGCCGGCATCCCGTACCAGTACCGGATCACACCTCGGTACGAGATCCCGTGCACGGTGTCGGGCACCGTGACCGTCGACGGCCGCGAGTGGGCGGTGAGCGGTGTGCCCGGACAGCGCGATCACTCCTGGGGCGTACGCGACTGGTGGTCGATGGACTGGGTGTGGAGCGCACTTCATCTCGACGACGGCACCCATCTGCACGGGGTCGACATCCGGATACCGGGTGCCCCGCCGATCGGTATCGGCTATACGCAGCACGAGGGCGAGCCGCTGGTCGAACTCCAGACGGTGACGGCGGAGGCGACGTTCGCGGACGACGATCTACCGGCCTCGACCACGATCACATACACGCCGGGTGACGTGGTCGCGACCATCGACATCCGCGGCCATGCGCCGGTTCTGCTGACGTCACCCGATGGGCGCAGCAGTCATTTCCCGCGCGCCTGGGCAGCGGTCAGCACCGCCGACGGACGCACCGGTGTCGGCTGGGTGGAATGGAACCGCAACCTGCCTCACGCCTGACGTTCGCGAATCTTTCCGCGAGTGAGCGTGTTTGCGGCCGACACGCCGCCTCCTGACTCCATCTTGCGCACCCTCGGCGGCAGGCTGGGAGTCGTGATGGTGCTGAAATCGGTCGCATTGTTCGTGTTGGCCGCGCTGCTGGAGATCGGTGGGGCGTGGCTCGTGTGGCAAGGCGTGCGCGAGCACCGCGGGCTGGCGTGGATCGGTGCCGGCGTCATCGCCTTGGGGGCATACGGTTTCGTCGCGGCGTTTCAACCCGACCCGCATTTCGGGCGGGTGCTCGCGGCCTATGGGGGTGTCTTCATCGCGGGGTCGCTGTTGTGGGGCATGGTCGCCGACGGGTTCCGACCCGATCGATGGGACGTGACCGGCGCTGTCGTGGCGCTGCTCGGCGTCGGGATCGTCATGTACGCACCGCGCTGAACGCACGCTTGTGCCCGCGCGAGCGTGCACCCATTGCGGCGTATCGTCGGCGTATCGACAGCAAACACGCACGTCCCCTACTTGCGTGTGGGCCCATGCAGGGCGGAGGGAGGGGGGAGTCAGTCCGATAGTCGGGCGCTGTCGTCGTCCAGGTCGTCTCGGCTCAGGCCCATCGGGCTTGCGGCGGGAACATCTCCTGCGGCCACCACCTTTCGGGTGATGGGCGTCAAGCTGCGGAAGAGTTCGTCGACCTCGTCGTCATCGAGCGCGTCGAGCGCACCGAGGGCCAGCTCGTCGGTGGTGTCCTCGATGCGCTGTTTGAGTTCGTGTCCGGCAGCCGTGAGCTCGCCCTGCTCGTCGAGGACTCCCCGACGGATAAGTCGGTCGCGGTGAAAGCTCCATTGGTCGTCGTCGTAGTCGCGGCTGCGCATGATGAACTCCTTGGGCACCCTGCCCGCCGCCGCGTGCAGGACGTTGCACTCCCGACCGGAGATTGCCTGCGACGACAACACGGCCACATGTCCGTCGCCGCGCTGTTCGCGCAGCAGCGTGACGGCATGCCAGAGCCTGGCCACCGGTTCATCGGGCCAGTCCAGCGCGAGGTTGGCGGCGAACAACGGACGACCGTCCAATGCGGCGCTCTGCGCGGCTTTGGCAGCGAGGTCCGCCGCCTTCTCCACATCGTCGTCAGTGCCGACGCCATAGCGGCGCAGCGCTTCTGCCGCCGATTGCTCGCGAGCGCGTAGGGCTTCGGCCGGGGCCGCGATGTCCCACGCCGCGGGCAACGCCTTCGCGACACGGTGGGGAGCGAAGTTGTAAAACGCCGCGGTCACCACCTCCGTCGGCACGACACCGAACGGAGCTGACCGGGCCGCGAAGTAGCCCATCCAGAAACCGCGGAATCCGAGCCCGTCCAATGCGGCACGGGCCTCGGGCGCGAAATAAGTCACGGCATGCACCGGTTCGAGCCGATCGAAGAACCGCCGTGCCAGTCTCGGTTGCCTATCCACCTTCGCAGTTGACCTTTCACCTACAGCCGATCCGGCGGCGAAAACTCTTCGGTCACAGCGGATGCCGCCTCGTCGATGATGGCACGCATCGCTCGTTCGGCAGCCGCCTCGTCACGCGTCCGGATAGCGCGGGCCACCTCGTCGTGCAATTCGATGGCTGCCGGGTTGGGAATGTCGGGCATCATGCCGTGGTGGGTGCGGCCGGCCAGCACCTCCGCGACCACACCGTTGAGGGCCCGGAACATCTCGTTGCCACTGGCCTCGAGCATGGTTTGGTGGAAGATCTTGTCGGCCAACAGGTAAGCGTCGAGGTCACCCGACCGCCCGTGCACCACCATGTCCGACACGGCGGCCGCCATGATCCTGCACTGATGCGGATCGGCGCGCCGCGCCGCGAGTGCCGCCGCGGCAGGTTCGAACCCCCGCCGTAGCTCCGAGAGCGACAGCAGCTGCGCGGTTCGGTCACCCGATTCGAGTCGCCAGCGAATCAACCTGGGGTCGAAGACGTTCCACTTGTGCGCCGGCTGGACCGTGACGCCGACCCGACGCCGTGACTCGACCATGCCCATCGATTCCAGCACGCGAACGACCTCACGCACGACGCTGCGCGACATCCGGTGTTGAGCGCTGATCCCGTCGAGCGTGATGACCTGACCTGCTGGATAGTCCCCGGACACGATTGCGGCACCCAGCGAACTGAGCAAACTGTCGTGCAGAGCACCGACGTTTGGTTCTGCTGCCACCCATACATCTTGTCATAGGTTTGCTGGCATATCTAAAATCATATGATTCTCGAGCTTAGCTTGCAATCATCTGACTAATCAGGAAGGCTGTGTGACGTCAGGCACAACAGGGTAGATGGAGAAGATGGCGTCACCAATCGTCGCAATGGGCGTCTCGGGTTCAGGAAAATCGACCGTTGGCGCGGCACTGGCCCAACGCCTGCGGGTGCCGTTCGCCGATGCGGACGACTTTCATCCACCGGCCAATATCGCGAAGATGACCGCCGGCGATGCACTCGATGACGATGACCGCTATCCATGGCTGGAATCCATCGGGCAGTGGCTGGCCGGGCGCGTTGACACCGGTGGCGTGATGAGCTGCTCCGCGCTCAAGCGCAAGTACCGGGATCAGCTTCGGCGCCATTGCCCCGATGTCGAGTTCCTCCACCTCAGCGGCACTCCCGACGTCATCGCCAGACGCCAGGCCAGCCGCCCGGGTCACTTCATGCCCGCCTCATTGCTCGCTTCCCAGTTCGACACGCTGGAACCACTCGCGGATGACGAACGAGGCACGACCATCGATGTCGATCAGAACATCGATTCCATCGTCGACAACTACGTCAACTACGTCGCCTCAACCGAACGGGAGAACTAGTGGATGCAATTCAGCCGGCATACGGCACGACCACCTTGCTGCTGATCGCGGCGGGGGCGGTCGCCGTCCTGCTGTTCTTGATCATGAAGGTGAAGCTGCACGCCTTCATCGCGCTCGTGCTGGTGAGCGTGGTGACGGCACTGGCCGCCGGCATCCCGGCGGGCGATGTTCCCGATGCGCTGTCTTTCGGCTTCTCGAGCACGCTCGGCTCGGTGGCGCTGCTGGTCGGCTTCGGCGTCATGATCGGCCGACTACTCGAATTGACCGGCGGCGCACAGGTTCTCGCCGACACTCTCATCGGTCGGTTCGGTGAGAAGCGGGCACCGCTCGCGCTTGGCGTTGCCGCGCTCATCTTCGGCTTCCCGATCTTCTTCGACGCGGGGCTGGTGGTCTTCCTGCCGATCATCATCACGGTCGCGCGGCGCTTCGGCGGATCGCTCATCCTGTACGCGTTTCCCGCCGCCGGTGCCTTCGCCGCCATGCACGCGATGGTGCCGCCGCACCCGGGACCGGTCGCGGCCGCCGAGGCGCTTGAGGCCAACATCGGACTCACGTCTGCTTGTCGGCGCACCGATTGCCGTGGTGTCGTGGTACATCGGCGCCTATCTCGTCTCTCAATTCATTGGGCGCCGTGTACACGTCGACATCCCCGAGGCCTTGTTCGGTCCGATGAATGGTGGCCGCGACGAGGTCACGGATCCGAACGCACCTGATGGCGGTATCGCGCCTGCGGCGGCGGCAGCGGCGGCGGCGGCGACGGCGGCGGCGGAAACACCGCGACGCAGGCACCGACCCGCACGGCGCCGGCCTTTGCGACGGTGCTGGGCATATTGGTGTTGCCGTTCTTCTTGATCTCGTTCAACACCGTGCTCAAGACCCTGATGTCGGCAGGCGTGATCGATGACGGGGCGACCTGGGCCAAGTACCTGACACTACTTGGGAACACGTCTGTCGCACTGCTCATCACGGTGCTGGTGGCCACGCTGGTGCTGGGATTGCGGGGCCGGTCGATGGCCGACGTCAGCGACATCTTCGACAACGCTCTCGGCCCGATCTGCGCGATCATTCTGATCACCGGTGCGGGAGGCATGTTCGGCGGCGTGCTGCGATTGAGCGGTATCGGAGACGCGCTGAGCGGCTCACTCTCGAACCTTGGGATGTCCCTGATACTCCAGGCCTTCATCATCGCGACATTGCTTCGCGTCGCACAGGGCTCGGCGACCGTCGCGATCACGACGACCGCCGGCCTGCTCGGCGCCGCGGCCGCCGATGCGAGCCTGAGCAGTTTTCACCTCTCGCTCTTGGTGGTCACCATCGCTGCGGGCGCGACCGTGCTCTCGCACGTCAACGACTCGGGGTTCTGGCTGGTGAGTCGCTTCTTCGGGATGGATGTGAAAACGACTCTGAAGACGTGGACCGTCATGGAGACGACACTGGGCCTCACCGCATTCGTGATCGCCTTGGCCCTGTGGGTCGTGACCTGACGCAGCCAGGCCTGGCGCCTCCACTCAGCCCTTGACGACCTGAGTGCCGCCTGCGAGCTCGTCGTGCTTGCCCTGTTTGGTCGGGCTGCCGTTGATCGTCACCGCGATGATGATGATCGCGACGACTCCCAGCAGCCCACCGATGAACGGGATGATCGGCAGCAGCGTCCACGAGTTGCGGATCGCCGACTGCGCGGCGGTCGGCTTGGGCGCTCCGGCCGGACCGTGCACGCTCAGGCCTAGCAGCTTCTTACCCGGTGTGGCGCCCATGGAGACCTCGAACAGCACGAAGTACACGAACGTCAGCGCGCCGGTGAACAAGCCGGTGAGGAAGTAGTTCGACACCGAGTCCGAGACGAAAATCAGGGCGTAGCTGACGATCGCGACAAGGATGCCGTCGATGACGCGGGCAAGCCAGCGCAGTAGCAGTCCGCCGGGTTGCTGACCCCCGGCGGCGCGATAGGCGCCGTGTTCACCGTATTGACCGGGCTGGGGGTTGTAGTCGGGCGTAGTCATCTGGCGCTCCTCGCGTCCGCTTCGCGGACGGCGAATCCGACCGCGGGGATGGTGGAGTCAATCTACCGCCGAGGGGTGCGATCAGAAGGAGTTTGGCGCGGGCTGACTACGAACTCCGGCGCTTGCGCTCCTGCTTGATTTGCTTGCGTGCCTGCTTGACCTGCTTACGGCTCTGCGTGCGCGCGGCATCGGCGAGATCAGTTGCGCGGTCACGTGCGGTTTCGGCCAACTCCGGTGCGCGCTCACGCGCGGCGTCGGCCCATTCCCAGCCGCGATCGCGGGTGACATCGACGATTTCGACGCCGCGCTTGCGCGCCAATTCCGCCAACTCCGGACGCCCGTTCGCGAGCGACCGTCGGCGATCATCGGCGCCGCGCTTGCGCGCCAATTCCGCCAACTCCGGAGCGCGTTCGCGAGCGACGTGCGCGAATTCGCGGCCGCGTTCGGCACCGACCTGCAGGCCATGTCCGACCCTCTCGGCGAGCTCACTGTCGGCTAGCGACCCGCCCGCCGCAGCTCCGACCGGCAATGCCGCGCTGACGGCCTCAGATACCTTGTGGGCTGCGCGCCGCCCCCGCCATCCCAGAGAAGGCTTGCCCTCAGTGTCGACGGCCGCGATGATCAGCCCACCGACGAGGCTGATGTCGGTGAGGAACGCACGACGCTCGTCGGCCTTGCGCTGCGGATCGGTTTCGTTCCAGAAGGCATGTCCACCAAGACTGCCCGGTACCACGCTGAGCGCGAGCGCCGCCGATGCCAACCGCGGCAGCCTGCCGATGGCGAGCAGCACACCACCGCCGATCTGCACACCCGCATTCACCCGTGCAACCATCTCCGCATTCGACGGAACATTCGCGCCGACGGGGTCGGGAAGTTTGCTGAGCCCCTCGAGTGTGGGCCTCGTGGCATCTGCGGCGGGTTTGGGGCTACGCAGGGCATCGACGCCGCGGGCGATGAAGGCCGCTGACAACATCGGGCGGGCAACACGTCGGATCAACATGGCCCCGGGGTTCCCCAGTCAGACCGGTCACAAACTTCAGTACGACCTTCAGTACGACGTATCGCGCAAGCCGCGGTCCCGCAGGGGCAGCGCGTACCAGAACGCGAAGAGCGCCACCAGGGTGCATCCGCCCGCAATCCACGCGCCCGTTCTTCCCACCACGCTGTCGAAGATGATCACGGCGACACCTGCGAGGGCGGTGCCGAGCAACAGCGTCCCGACGAAGGCGTACTTATGGGACACGGCAACCAACGTCATCAGCCGGTGCCGCCGGAACAGCACGCGATGCATGCTGACCGGCGCGATCAACAACACCGTAGCCGCGATCGAACAACCAACCGTCGCCAGATAGACGATGCGCATGACGGCATCCAGAGCGGCGAAACGTGGCTGGAAAGGCAGGATGAGAAGAAAGCCGGTCAGCAGCTGGACACCGGTCTGGGCGACGCGCAACTCCTGCAGCAGACCCGACCAGTTGCGGTCCAGCCGTTGAGCTTCCGTCTCGTCGCGATCGTCGTCCCCACGCCGTTCGGCGTCCGGGTGTTTGCTGGCCACATCGCATTGTCCCACCGTGTTTCGGTGTCTGCGCCCTGTTCGTGGCGACGCCGCGCGATAGCGCGGCGACGTGACGCCCGATGCGCCCTGCCAACTCATCGGCGTAGCGTCGGCTAGGTGGCTCTTGTCGCGGGCATCGACTCATCCACCCAGTCGTGCAAGGTCGTCATTTGCGATGCGGAGACCGGCGCGGTCGTGCGCTCGGCCAGCTCGCCGCATCCGGATGGCACCGAGACCGATCCCCAGCAGTGGTGGTCGGCCCTGCAGACAGCCATGACCGCGGCCGGTGGCCTCGATGACGTGGCGGCGGTGTCGGTCGGCGCGCAGCAACACGGCATGGTGTGCCTCGACGGCGCCGGCGACGTCGTACGGGATGCACTGCTGTGGAACGACACTCGGTCGAGCGCTGCGGCGGACGCACTCGTGGCCGAGTTGGGTGCGCACGAATGGGCAAAGCGGGTCGGCGTGGTGCCGGTCGCGGCGATCACGGTGGCCAAACTGCGCTGGCTCGCAGATCACGAACCGGCACACGCCGATGCGACCGCTGCGGTGTGCCTGCCGCACGATTGGTTGACCTGGCGGCTGAGCGGTTCGCGCGACATCGCCGACCTGTGTACCGACCGAAGCGATGCGAGCGGAACCGGTTACTTCTCATCGGAGTCCGGCAGCTACCAGTTCGACCTGCTCGAAACGGCGATGAAAGGCCGGCGACCCGACGTCCCCAAAGTGCTGGGTCCCGCCCAGTGCGCCGGGCGCACCGCGACGGGTGCGGTTCTGGGGCCGGGCGCCGGGGATAACGCCGGTGCGGCCCTCGGCCTTGGTGCAGGTCCGGGTGACTGCATCGTCTCGCTCGGCACGTCGGGTGTCGTGAGCGCGGTCGGCGACGTCGCGCCGCACGATCCCGACGGCATCGTGGCCGGTTTCGCCGACGCCACCGGTCGGCAGTTACCGCTCGTCTGCACGCTCAACGGTGCCCCGGTGCTTGCCGCCGTCACCACGATGCTCGGCGTGGACTTCGATGAACTGGACCGGCTCGCGCTCTCGGCGCCCGCCGGCGCCGGGGGACTCACACTGGTGCCGTACTTCGAGGGTGAACGGTCGCCGAACCTTCCGCAGGCCGCGGGCGCGTTGCACGGGGTGACGACCCGAAATCTCACTCCCGCCAATGTCGCTCGTGCCGCAGTCGAAGGCCTGCTCGGTTCGATGGCGTACTGCATAGACAGGATCACCGCGCACGGCGTCGACGTGGATCGCATCATCGTGGTGGGCGGGGGAGCGCGGTCGGAGGCGGTGCGGCGTATCGCACCTGCGCTGTGGGGGGCGCCCGTGCATGTGCCGAACCCCGCGGAGTACGTGGCGCTGGGTGCCGCGCGCCAGGCCGCATGGACGCTCTCACAGGATGATTCGCCGCCGGCGTGGTCGTTGGGAATCACGGCGACGTACAGGGCCGATGCCACACCGCATGTGCTCGAGCAGTACCGCGACGCACAGTCGCTGACATTGGGTCAATGAACTTCGTGTGGGAACCGTTGGCCGACGGCGTTTCTCGCTGTCGCCTCCCGTTCCTGGATGTCACTATCGGATTGGTGTGGAGCAGTGCCGGGGCGTTGCTGATCGACACCGGTACCACGCTGACGGAGGCGGCGGCGGTTCGGGTCGACGCCGAGACGCTGGCGGGACGCGAGATCAGCAACATCGTGCTGACACACCACCACTTCGACCATGTCTTGGGGGTCTCGGCGATCGACGGCGCCGCCGTGTACTGCACGCCCGCGGTCGCTACGTCGATGACCGACCACGCTGGTCGTCTGCGCGCGGATGCCGTGCGGTACGGCGCGGACCCCCGGCAGGTCGACGACGCCATCGCCGCACTACGGACGCCCGAACATGTCGTGACGTCGGACGCCATCGATCTCGGCGACCGGGTGGTCTCGATCAGCCATCCGGGCCGCGGCCACACCGACCACGACATGATTGCCGTCGTCGAGGGGGCCGACCGGACCGTTGTCTTCTGCGGCGACCTCGTCGAAGAGTCCAACGACCCCTGCATAGACACCGACTCCGATGTAGCGGCATGGCCGACCACCCTCGATCGACTGCTGGCGGCCGGAGGGGACGCCGCCATCTACGTGCCTGGCCACGGTGCCGTTGTCGACGCCGGTTTCGTGCGTCGGCAGCGACAGTGGCTCGCGAACATGTGACGAACTCCCATCGGCAGATGTGACGTGGCTCATTGCGCAGGCGGTGCTGTTAGGCCAGCCTTACCTTTGTATTTCACCGACGAACGGCTGGAGGTGTCATGCAGGTCGACCTCGTCCGCGCCGGGCTGCTGCCTGATCGGACGGTCGTTCGTGCTGCCGATTGATCCCACTGCCGACCGTGCACGTCGCGCCTGGCTGCCGTGTCCCCGCTGCGACCACGCCACCAAATGCAATGACTGCCACCAACGCAGAAACTGTGCCACCCACTGGCAGTACCTGTTGAGCAATAAGGGCACGCTCGTACACCTGCAGTGCTCCGATTGCGGTTACCTGTGGTCCACCGACACGAAGAAACGGGCGCGGCAACAGCGCCGCGCGGCCTGACCGCTAGGTGTCCGCCTCCGGCCGAGGCCATTCTGGACGCGGAAGTTCTGCTCCCGGAGCAGGTCGCATCCGATCCAAGACCGCCCTCAGGGGCGGCCAGTCTGCTCGTCCGCGGCGAGTCACCGCGTAGGCGGTCAACACCGCCTCGGGTTTCAACAGGGGGAGTACCTTCACGCCCCTGCTGGTCGGTCGGCCGATCGGTAACAGGCCGACGCCGAAGCCAGCGGCAATCAGGTCCTCGACGAGGTCCAGGCTGTCGATCTCGTGGGCGATGCGGGGTGCGAATCCCGCGAGCGATGCCAGTGTTCGAACGGCGGTTTCGTCAGCTGTATTGCGGGAGTTGACAATCCACGCCTGCTCCGCATATGCGGCGATGTCGGCAGGTCCGTCGGGAACGTCCGAGGGCACACCGAGCCCCCACGTGATCGACCACAGTGCTTCAGTCTCCAGCACGTGACCGGGCGAGGCAGGAGCCAAGTTGTAGTCATACGTGAGCGCCAGATCGAGATCGTCGTCGGTCAGCAGGGCAAAGGCTTCGATCGGCTCGTACTCGCTGATCGCCAGGTGGACATCCGGATACTCGTCGGCAAGGTCGGCGACGATCGGTAGCAACGACACCCGGATGCCGGTGGCGAATCCGCCAATACGCACCGTGCCTGACGGTTCGGCGCCGGGATCGAGGTCCAGGCGTGCGCTGTCGATCGCGGCGAGAATCGTGACCGCATGGTCGGCCAGGCGTACACCCGCCGGCGTGAGCCGGACCCGACGACCATCGGGCTCGATCAATGGCGCACCGGCTTCTTTCGCGAGTGCGGCGATCTGCTGCGACACCGTCGACGTCGTGAGGTGGTGCGCATCGGCGACCGCGCGCATCGAGCCCAGGCGGGAGAGCGCGAGCAGAAGCTGAAGCCGCCGGGTGTCCATTGCGCAATTGTTCACGATTCATGAACAGACATGTACAGATCCATTGCAATAAGCGCATGATGCCCAACAAGAAGCGGCACGCGAGCGACGGGGGTACCGCTCGCGTGCCGCTTAACTGAGACTGCACCGCCACCCCTCCGAGCCATCGGGGGCGACTCTTCGGGGCGTTGGTCGCAGCACTGTGAAAAGTAAGCCGGCCGGCTAAGAAGAACCTGTCGACAACCTAGGAAATACCTTTGGTACCACCACGGTCGGACGCCGGACAAGACATAGCTCGGACCTAGTACACGCACCGGTGAGTCAAATGTTGCGTTCCTAGCATTCGGTGCAGGCGAACGTCGCCGCACGAAAAAGGAGCTGAGAGAATGCATTTCAAGAAAGCGGTGGGCGCAACAATCCTGGCCGGGGGACTTGGTGTCGCCGGGGTGCTCGGTGTCGGACTAGGCTCGGCGGCTGCGCAACCCGGTGGCTGCGGTGCGCCGAACACGCCGGCGTGTGGACCCAATCAGCCAGGACCCAATCAACCTGGACCCAACCATCAGGGACCCGGTCCGAACAATTGGCAGGGGCGCGGCGTCGACCAGGGCCGGCAGGATCACCAGCCGTTCAACTGGAACGGCCAACAGGTGACGCCGATGCGTGCCGGCAATGGTTCGGGCTGGGGCTTCTGGTTCCTTGGGCAGTGGATCCCGCTGTAATCCGACAGCACCGGTCGCCTCGCCTTGATTGTTCACTGATGTTGAACGGTATGTCCGTCAAAATCACGTGGACGTGAACGGTGCGTCTCCCGTTCAATGCAGGAGTGAGCACGAACCAGGCGCGGACCGGCGCCTTCATGGCGATGGGCTCGATGCTCTGCGTTCAGGTCGGCCTCGCGATCGCGGTGACGTTGATCGACCGGATCGGTGTCGAAGGCGCGGCGTGGCTGCGACTGGCGTGGGCCGGGATTCTGTTGCTGCTCATCGTGCGACCGAAGCGTTCGGCGTTTACGCGATCCAGCTTTGCGATGTGCGTCGTGCTCGGCGTGGTCACCGCGGCCATCACGCTGCTGTTCATGGCCGCGCTGGACCGGATTCCGCTGGGCACGGCCAGCGCACTGGAGTTCCTCGGTCCGCTCGGCGTGGCCGTGGCGCACGGGAAGGGCAGGCAGCGGTTCGTCTGGCCGGGGCTGGCCGCGTTCGGAGTCGTACTGCTCACCCAGCCGTGGGCCGGCGTCATCGATCCGGTCGGTGTGATGTTCGCGCTGGGCGCGGCGGTGTGCTGGGCCACCTACATCCTGCTGACCCAGCGCGTCGGGGATCGGGTCGTGGGCATCAACGGGCTCGCGGTGTCGATGCCCGTCGCAGGTCTGGTGGCCACCATCACGGTGGGCCCGGTGGTATTCGAACGGATGACTCCCGAGATCCTGCTCATCGGCATCGGACTGGCAATACTGCTGCCGGTGGTGCCGTTCGCTCTGGAGCTATTGGCGTTGCGGCGCTTGACCACTGCCGCCTTCGGCACGTTGATGGCGCTAGAACCTGGGTTTGCGATGGTCGTCGGATTCATCGTGTTGCACCAGCTGCCCGGCATCGCTGGTGTCCTCGGGATCAGCTTCGTGGTGGCCGCCGGGATCGGCGCGGCGCGCAGCGGTGCGCGCACGCCGCCGCCGGTACCCGCCGAAGTCGTGTCCTGACTAAGCTCGGTTCATGGCACGCGGATTCTTCGGTTCGCCGATCGTCGGAATCATGAACAAGATGTTCGTCGCGCTCATCGACGCGCCTGTCGTCGGGCCGTTCGTACGGCGCGGAATGCTCAACATTCGCTATGTCGGACGGCGTTCGGGCAGAACCATCGAGACTCCGGTCGGTTACCGGCGCACCGACGACGGGGTGATCATCAACGTCATGTCACCGGACAGCAAGACGTGGTGGCGCAACTTCCTCGGTGACGGTGGCGAGATCACCTTGTTGAAATTCGACGGCCAAGACCGTACCGGCCACGCCGTGGCCGACCGCGATGCCGCTGGCCGCGTATCGGTGAGCGTCAAGCTGTGATCAGGCCTCGAACCTCTTGCGTCGCACCAAAGTTCCTGCGGCGAGCAGAACGAGGCTGATCAACAGGATCGCCGTCGCCAGCACATTGATCTGCGGCGGCACCGCGGCCTTGACGGCGGCATTCACAAAGAGCGGGTAGGTCACCGTCGATCCGCTGACGAAATAGGTGATGATGAAGTCGTCAAGCGACAAGGCGAACGACAGCATCGCGGCCGCGACTATGCCCGGAATGATCAGCGGCAGCGTCACTTTGAAGAATGTGCGCATGGGGCTGGCGCCGAGGTCCATCGACGCGTCCTCGAGTGTCCAGTCGAACCCGCGCACCCGGGCTCGCACGGTCATCGCGATGAAGCTGACCTCGAAGGCGATGTGTGCGATCAGGATCGTCGTATAGCCGGCGGCCCAACCAAAGTCGAGAAACAGCGTCAACAGCGCCGCACCGATCACGACTTCCGGAGCGGTGAGCGGAAGGATGAGGAAGGTGTCGACGGCTCTTTGTCCCCGCCAGCGTTGCCGCACAAGGGCGATGGCGACCAGGGTGCCGAGCACCAGTGCGATCGCCGTGGAGACGGCGGCAACATTGAGGCTCAGCTTGAGCGCTTCGGTCAGTGGGGGATATTTGAACGGGTGGGCCCAGTTCTCCAGGGTGAATCCCTGCCATGTGTAGTTGAACTTGCCGGCGGGCTTGTTGAATGAGAACAAGATGATGACGAAGATCGGCAGGAACAGATAGAGCAGCACCAGGCCGGCCGCGGCCCGCAACAGAACGTCGCCCCAACGCGGGCTGCCCTTGACCTTTTTCGCAGGTTTGGGGCTGGTGGCGGATTCCATGGCGGCGATGGTCATACGAGATCCTCCGTGCCCAGCGCGCGGGTGTACGCCAACACCCCGACCAGGATGATGAGCATCAGCGTCAGGCTCAGCGCTGCCGCGGCAGGATAGTCCTTGACCACGAGGAATTGTTTCTGGATGACGTTTCCGATCATCGTGGTCTGCGTACTCCCCAGATAGTCGGCATTGATGAAGTCGCCGACGGACGGGATGAAGACCAGCATGCTGCCCGCCAACACACCGGGCAACGACAGCGGCAGAATAACTTTCGTGAAGCTGCGCACGTTCGACGAGTAGAGATCCTTCGACGCTTCGATCAGTCGCGGGTCGATCTTCTCGAGGCTGACGTACAGCGGCAGGATCATGAAGATGATCCAGTTGTAGGTGAGCCCGCCGATCACAGCCCAACTGGTGGACAGCAGCCGGCCCTCCTCGGGAAGCAGGCCGACGGTGCCAAGGGCGTTGACCACCCAACCCTCGTCAGCCAGGATCGTCTTCCAGGCGATGGTCCGGATCAAGAAGGTGACGAAGAACGGCAGGATGACCAGGCCGAGAATCAGGTTCTTGTAGCGACCCGCCTTGAACGCGATGACATAGGCCAGCGGGAAGGCCAGCAGCAGACACAGGACGGTGGCCACCAGCGCGTAACCGAACGACCGGAGGATCTGCTCGCGGAACGTGTTGAAAGCGTCGAGGTAGTTGCCGAAGTCCCACGCGAACGACAGCGTCGGCATGTACACCGAACCGCCCGACGACGACAGCGATGTCCGCGCCAGCGTGACGAACGGCACCACAAAGAACACGCCGAGGTACACGAGCGCAGGCAGAACCATCAGATACGGAGCGATCTTGCTCCGCTGCCGGCCGCTGCTGGCTACACCTGCCATCCGGTCAGCCGCCGGTGACCGCAGCGTAGAGCGTGTTGTATTCCAGCGTCTGCTCGTCGGAGAGCGGCGCCCAGCTCTTCGACTTTTCCAGGGTTTCCTTCGACGGGTTGATCAGCGGATTCTTCGCCGCGGCCGGGTCGATCTTCTCGAGTTCCTCGGTCATATCGGACAGCACCGGGATGTACTGCACGAAGGCGACCAGTTTCGCGTAGTTCGCCCGGTCGTAGACGTAGTTGATCCACGCCTCGGCGGCCTTCTGATTCTTGGTGGTGTAGGGGATCACCATGGTGTCAACGAAGGTGGTCGCCCCCGACTCCGGGACCACAAACTGCAGATCCGGATTGTCCGCCTGCAACTGCACGATGTCACCGGAATATGCCTGTGCGACAGCGATGTTGCCGGCCGCGAGGTCATCGGCGTAGTCGTTGCCGGTGAAACGGCGGATCTGACCCTTGTCGTTCTGTTCGCGGACCAGGTCGACAGCCTTGGTAACCGTCTCGGTGCTGGGATCCTCGGGTGAATTGCCCTGGGACAGCATGATCATTCCGAGCCCGTCCTGCGCGTCGGAGAACAAGCTCACGCGACCCTTGAACGCCGGATCCCACAGATCGTCGATCTTGCTGATGTCCCGACCGGTCGCCGCGCGGTTGTAGGCAAGCCCGACCAGACCGGACATGTAGGGCGCGCTGAATTTGCGCTCCGGATCGACGCTCGCCTCCAGTAGATCGGTACGCAGATTCTTCTTGTTGGGCCAGCCCGCATCGCTGATGTCGTTGAGCCAGCCGAGTTGGTGCAACCGCACCGCCATGAAGGTGGTCGGCACCGCGAGGTCGGCGCCGATGTCCTGCTTGCGTGCCAACGGCTCCTTGTTCTTGGCGAACCACTGCTCGTTGTCGTTGAAGTCTTCCTTGTAGTCCACGGTGATGCCGGTTGCGGTCTGGAAGGCAGCGATGAAACCGTCAGCCATGTAGAGCGGCCAATTCGAAATCCTCAGCGTGCCGCTGGCGGGGCCACCGTCCTGCGCTGCCGTTTCGCCGGACCCGCCACCGTCCGAACTACACGCAGCCAGGAAGGACGGGCCGAGGGCTAGCGCGGCGGCGGCTGCGGCACCGCCACCGATGAAGCGTCGACGCGAGGTTCTGTTGGCGGCAAGGCGTGCGGCGAGTTCGACGTCGATCGCTTGGATGTTCTTGGAGGGCATGGCGACTGTGCCTTTCGTCGATGTGAAAAGAGGGGACAGAAACGATCGAGCCGATCAGGAGTCGTCGAGCATCTCTTCGAGGTCTTCTGCGGTGGGAATATCCGCGGCGGGAAGGACAAGCGAGGCTTCGGGTGCCCAGCACACGTGCACCGCATCGCCCGGCCGCAGCAACGGCAGGTCCTGCTCTGGTCCGACGTGGGCGATGATCGTCGAATCATCGGGCGCCGCAAGCAATAGGCGCACCACCGGACCCTGGAAGGTGAGATCTTTGACCGTCGCGCCCACGGTCGCGACATCGCCGGTCGGGGCGTCGATCGACACACGGACGCGTTCGGGCCGCACCATCAGCGTCGCGTGGCCGCCCGGCTTCGATTGCGGTGTCACCGGGGCGTGCCTTCAAAGTCGTTCCAAGGACCTCGACTTCGACGAAGTCGCGGTTGGTGCGGCCGGTCTGGCGGCCGGCCCACAGGTTGGCCTGCCCGATGAAGCTGGCGACGAACACTGTCGCCGGGCGATCGTA
Organism: uncultured Actinomycetota bacterium; assembly: GCA_963805835.1. Taxonomy (GTDB): domain Bacteria; phylum Actinomycetota; class Actinomycetes; order Mycobacteriales; family Mycobacteriaceae; genus Mycobacterium. The sequence continues at coordinate 79,530 of CAWDVX010000027.1, forward strand.
GATCTCGGTCGGCGAGCCGATCTGGTCCACATTGCCGGCGTTCATGACCGCGATGCGGTCGCTCATCGTCAGCGCTTCTTCCTGGTCGTGGGTCACGTAGATGAAGGTGATCCCGACCTCGCGCTGGATGCGCTTGAGCTCGAACTGCATCGCATGGCGCAGTTTCAGGTCGAGTGCGCCGAGCGGCTCGTCGAGAAGTAGCGCGCTCGGGTAATTGACCAGCGCGCGCGCCAACGCGACGCGCTGCTGCTGGCCGCCGGACAGTTGGGCGGGCCTGCGTTCAGCGAAGTCGGTCAGCCGCACGACCTCGAGTAGTTCGTCGACCCGTTTGCGGACCTCTGTCTTGTCCTTCCTGCGGCTCCGGGGCCCGTACGCGACGTTGTCCCACACCGACATGTGCGGGAACAGCGCGTAGTGCTGAAACACGGTGTTGACGTTGCGTTTGTGCGGCGGGACCCGTGAGACGTCGACCCCTTCGAGCCGGATGGCCCCTTCGGTCGGGCTCTCGAAGCCCGCGATCATCCGCAGTGTGGTCGTCTTGCCGCAGCCGGAGGGGCCGAGCAGCGAGAAGAACTCGCCCGAGGCGATGGAGAAATCCGCCTCGGCTACCGCGACGTAGTCCGCGAAGCGTTTTGTGACGTGGTCGATCTCGATGACCGGGCCGCCCTTGGCGCGGTCATCCCCATGTCGTCCCGTTGAGTGGTCTACGGCGGTGGTGTGTGAGCCGGTCAGAGCGGATCCTCCTCAAGAACAGCCCCCGGAGCTGTGGATAAACCATCGCCGATCAGGCGGACCTTCGCAAGTGATTCCGCAACGAATTTACATTTCGACAATGGAATCCTTCGTCGCCACCGCCGAAACCGGAAAGAATTCGATGAAGTGCGCGTGAACGCTCACCGCCGGGCTGTCGGGCAGCCGGCTGCGGGTGATGGCGACGAGGCGCGCCCCTCAGTCTCGCAGCCGTGCGCCGCTCGGTCGGCGGAATCCGATCACTCGTTTACCGCCGGCGTGTGCCCGGGTAGTGGACAGGCATGGCCACGGTGGATGTGTCGGTGTCGTCTGATCTCAGCCCGGAGGAGGCGTGGAAGCTCGCGTCGGATCTAAGCCGGTTCGACGAGTGGCTGACCATTTTCGGCGGGTGGCGCAGTGAGGTTCCGACGGAGGTCGAGGTCGGGACCGCGGTGTCGTCGGCGATCAAGGTGAAGGGTTTCCGCAACGTCATCCACTGGCGGGTCACGCGATACGACGAGCCCAAGGCGATCGAGTTGGTCGGCCGGGGTAAACCGGCGATCTGCATCGCCCTGCGCCTATGTGTGAAGGAGATATCGGGACCGTCCACTGATCGAGCCTCCGGCTCCGTGTTCCAGGTCATCGCCGATCTCACCGGCGGCCTACTCAACACCCCCATCGGCAATTTGGTCGCGAAGGTACTCGAAAGCGATGTCCGTAGGTCAGTCTCGAACCTGGCCGCGCTGCGCTAACCCCATTCGTGGTTCATGGCACGGGATTCGTAGCGCCCCTCGACGGATTCCGGCGACGGAGCCGCGGGACGTGAGAATGCGATCAGCACCATCGCCAGCACGGCGGTGGCGGCACCGCCGACGAAAATGATGAAGAAGCTACTTTCCATCGGCACGTCCGTGCCGGCCACCAGCCTGCTGAGCAGCACCGCGACCAGCGCGGCGGCCGTGGAACTCCCGATCGTGCGCGCGATCGCGTTCATGCTCGTGGCGACACCGGTCTCGCTGGCGTCGACCTCGCTGACCACCAATGCGGGCAGGGCACCGTAGCCCAGACTGATGTAGGCATTGGCCAGGATGCCTGCGACCATGACCTGCCACGCCTGCGAATGGGCGAAGGCGATCAACAGAAAACCGGCGATCCCGGCGACGGCCGCGACCAGCAGCACGGGTCGAGCGCCGAAGCGGTCGATGAACCTGCCACTGAACAAGGCGATGAGGAACCCCGTCACCACGCCGGGCAGCAGGAAGACCACGCTGGCCTCCAAGACAGTGGCGCTGAAGCCGTATCCCGCTGCCTCCCTGGGTATCTGGACGAACTGCGTTAGGCCGAGGAAAGCAAAATACAGGCCCATTCCCACAAAAACGGTGGCGAGGTTGGTAAGCAGGATCGGGCGTCGTCTCAGCATCGCAGTCGACACCAACGGCTGTTTGGCGCGCCGTTCCCACATCCACCAGCCAACGAGCACGGCGACACCGCCCGCCGCGCAGGTGAGCGTCGCAGGCGACGTCCAGCCCCATGACTGCCCCTGCGTCAGCGCCAGCAGGACCGCCGACAGACCGACCGCGATCCCGACCGCACCGAGCCAGTCGATCGTGCCGGTGGCGCTGCGGGGCCGCCGGGGGATCACGATGGCCGCCATCACGATGACGACGGCCGTGAACCCGGTGGTGAGCCAGAACACCCGGTGGTAGCCCGCGTCACCGCTCATCAACAGACCGACCACCACCAGACCCGTGCCGCCGCCGAAGCCCAGCGTGCCCGACAACACCGCCATCGCCGACATCAGCCGGTCCTCAGGCAACTCCTCACGCAGAATCGCGATGCCGACCGGATACAGGGCGTAGGAGGCGGCCTGGAGCACGCGGCCGACGATGAGCAGCGGCAGCGACGTGGTGGTGGCCGCCAACAGGGAGCCGAGGAAGACGACGACGAGGACGCTGATCAGGACCGGCTTCTTGCTGTGCAGGTCGGCGAGTCGGCCGAGCAGCGGCGTCGCGGCGATCGCGGCCAGCAGGTTGGCGGTGACCGCCCAGCTGACGCCGACATCGGAGGCCTGGAGTTGGTCGGCGATGATGCCCAGCACGGGGACCACAGCGGTCTGCAACACCGCGACCGTCAGAACCACGATGCCCAATCCCGCGATCAACAGTCTTTGCCGCCCGCTCGGATTGCTGGACGTGGTCGACCGCGTCGCATCGGTCTCGACCACGTACCGCTCCGATCGTTAGCTCGTCTTTGGTTTCCTCACCGATTATGTTCCTACGCCTGCGCGGGCTGATTACCGACCGTCATGATCGAATGACACCCATGCCGGACGAAGGCCCCAAGAGCGCGCTGACGGAATCGACATTCAGCGGTCACCGTCCGGCGCGGGCAGGCGATCTGTCAGTCGAGACGCACGGCATCGCGCCGATCGGTGCGGACCAGCGGTACGGAACGCCGGGACGGCTGTTCACGGTCTGGTTCGCGCCGCAGGTGAACGTGGCGGGCGTCTTCAGCGGCACGCTCGCGATCGTGCTCGGGCTGGGATTCTGGCTGGGCCTGCTGGCCATGGTCATCGGGACCGTTCTCGGCGCAGTCATCGTCGGCTACCTGTCCACGTGGGGGCCGCGCACAGGTACCGGTCAACTGCCGAACTCGCGGATGGCTTTCGGCGGGGCAGTCGTGGTTCCCGGTGTCCTGCAATGGCTCTCGTCAATCGCATGGACCGCGTTGGTCGGACTGTTCGGCGGGGAGGCGTTGGCCGCGCTGCTCGGGATCCCCTTCTGGACGGCGGTGCTGATCGCGCTCGCGGTGCAGGGCGCCGTGGGGTTCTTCGGCTACGAACTGATCCACCGTCTGCAGGCGGTCCTGAGTGTCGTGCTCTTCGCGACGTTCGTCGTATTCGCGGTGAAACTCGTTGGGGGACACCAGATCATCACACCGGCGCTGGTGTCGGGAGCCGACCTTGCCGGCGCCTTCGTGCTCGAGGTGACAATCGCATTCAGCCTCGCCGTGTCATGGGCGAGCTACGCCGCCGACTTCAGCCGGTACCTTCCGGTGGACTCGCCGAGGGGCAGGGTGTTCGGTTTCACGGTCGCCGGACTCGTGTTGTCCTACACCTTCGTTCAGGGCATCGGGATCGCGGCGGCCGATGCGATCGGAGAGCACACCGCCGAAGGCGTGCACGCGGTGATGGGCGGCGGGCTCCTCGGAGCGCTGGCCCTGGCCATCATCGCGGTGGCGTCGATCGGGTCCGGTGTCATGAACGACTACAGCGGATCGCTGGCCCTGCAGACGATCGGGGTCAGGGTGCGTCGGCCGGCATCTGCGGTCATCGTCACCGCCTTGGCGTTCGGGCTGATCCTGTGGCTGCATTCCGCCGACACCGCGACGCGATTTCTGGACGTCCTGCTGCTCGTCAGCTACTGGATTCCCGCGTTCGTCGCGATCGTCGTGATCGACTGGGTATTGCGAATTCGCGGCCGGTCGAGCATCAATCCGGCGGAAGAGCCGACCGATGGACGCGATGCCGTCGTCGCGGTCATCGTGTTCGTGGTGGCGTATGCAGCAGCGATCCCCTTCATGAACACGTCGATAATCCAAGGGCCGATCGCGCTCGCATGGCACGGCGCCGACATCGCGTATTTCGTCAATCTGCTGGTCGCCGCCGTCCTGTATGGCGTTTACCGGTTTGTGCGTAGGCGCGGCGAATCCTTCTGACCGGTCGTGTTGATGAAGTCGTCGATCATTTCCACCACGTCTTCGGGCCGTTCGACATGGGGGAAATGACCGACTCCGGCCAGCACCTCCAGCCGGCTTCCCGGGCGCGCTTCGTGCAGCGCATGGCCGTGTTCGACGGGAATGATGCGGTCGTGGTCGCCCCAGATAACCATCGTCGGCAGCTCAGCGGTCACGTGCAGTCGGTTCAACGCACTCACCGCCTGACCGCGGTGATCGACCACCGAGCGCAGCGTCCGCAGGAATGCCTGTCGCGTCTCGGCGTCCGACAGCGACGAGTAGGCGCTCCACATCTCCGCGCCGCGGGGTGACCGAATACCGGCGGTCGAAAACCACGTGCGCAGTTTGTTGCCTGCGGTCAGGACCGGACGCGGCGCGATGAGTGGCAGAACCAGCTCGGCTCCGGGCGCCGACAGCATCCGCAGGGTCCAGCCGACATCCGGTCCAAGGCCGCCGCTGCTGATCAGGACCAGCCGCTCGCAATAGTCGGGATGTTGGTAGACGAACTGCATGGCGACGCCGCCGCCCAATGATTGGCCGACAATCGTGGCCCGCGAAACCTCCACCTCATCGAGCAGGTCGCGCAGCCACACCGCGAACGCGCCGAGCGAGTAGTCGCTCCGCGGCTTCGCGGATTGGCCGTGACCCAGCAGGTCGGGCGCGACGACGCGATACCTCCGCGACAACTGGGGGATGACCGCTCGCCACGTCGCCGAACTTCCCGCCATTCCGTGGATGAGCACCAGCGTTTCCGGGCCCGTACCGACATCCTGGTAGGCCACGCGATCGCCGTGCAGCTCGAGATACTTCATGTCACTCATCTGACTTGGCCCCCTCGCACCGTCCAGTCACTATCTACCCGAAAGCGGCGCTTAGGGAAGCTGCGAGGAGAATTATGAGATCAGTACACAAGGCGAGTTCTCGGTGTATGGCCCGTCACACTGGGCCGTCCTGGCTGTCTTCGCGGTGGGCGCCGTGGCGCTGGTGGGACTCGGCCGCAGGCAGAACGAACGCCAGGCCCGCTGTTTCGGTCGGGTTGTCGGAGCGATCACAGCGGCGATCTACGCCGCGGCGTTCATCAACGCACTGATCCCGCCCGACCTGCGGTGGTCGGTGCCACTGCACCTCACCGATCTGGCAACGGTCGTCACCGCGTACGCGATGTGGTCGCAGCGACAGTGGGCCTACGTGTTGACCTACTACTGGGGCCTGGTCCTCAGCGTGCAGGCGTTGATCTCACCTGTATTTGCCGGTCCCGACTTTCCGCACTACCAGTTTCTCGGCTTCTGGTCGATCCACCTGCTGGTTGTCTGGGCGGCCATCTACCTCACCTGGGGCCGCGGTATGCGTCCCGGATGGCGCAGCTATCGGTTCGTGGTGGTGGTGACGCTGACGTGGGTGATAGTCACGATGGCGTTCAACAGCGTCGCCGGAAGCAACTACGGATTCCTCAACGCGAAGCCGACAACCGCGTCGCTGTTGGATGTGATGGGGCCGTGGCCGTGGTACGTGGTGGTCGGGGCCGCGCTCGTCGCAGCGGTGTGGGCCGCAATGACATGGCCGTGGCAACGAGGTCAGGCACCCGAGAGCTTCATTTGATTGTCTTCATTTGACTGCAAGCCGACTTGAACCTGCACACTCGAGGCATGACTGCACCTGAGGCATTGCCGGTCAACCATCACGCCGACCACCCGGGCTTTTCGGGTGTGACGGGGGCGATCGTCGGCGTGATCCTGCTGGCAATGGGCCGGGCCAACGCCCGGCTGGCGCCCGAGCTCACCGGTGTGTCGGCCCGCGACCGCGTCGTCGACATCGGATGCGGCCCCGGCGGCGCGGTGCGGGAGGCCGGGCGTCGAGGCGCCCGCGTCACCGGCGTCGATCCAGCGCCGGTGATGTTGCGGCTGGCCCGCACTATCACCCGCGACGCGGGCATCGAGTGGGCGGAAGGCACCGCCGAGAACGTGCCGCTGCCGGACGGGTCGGCGACGGTGCTGTGGTCGTTGGCCACCGTGCACCACTGGAAGGACGTCGGCGTGGGGCTCGGCGAAGCGCGGCGCGTACTCGGGCCTCAGGGCCGGTTGCTCGCCGTCGAACGCCGGGTACCAGCGGGTGCGACGGGCCTCGCCAGCCACGGGTGGACTCAGCAGCAGGCCGAATCGTTTGCGGCCCAATGCCGCACAGCAGGCTTCGACGACGTGGCCATCAGTCAGCACGGCAAGGGTCGCCGTGCGGTGTGGGCGGTGAGTGCCACCCGGCGATGAGGATTGGTCTCGTCGTGACCCGCCGAAACTGAATTCCAGCAGGGAAAGTGCGAGAAACGACCTGCTGGAATACAGTTTCGCGGCAAGATGCCGGGCGTGGAATTCGACGTAGCTGCCCTGCGGCAGAAATACGCCCTTGAGCGGGAGCGTCGGCTGCGTCCCGACGGCATCGAGCAGTACGTCGAGATCTCAGGTGCGTTTGCCGACTTCGCGCGCGATCCCTGGAGTGATCAGGATTTCACCCGCGACCCGCTGTCCGACGAGGTCGACGTCGCGATCATCGGCGCCGGGTTCGGCGGGCTTCTCACCGGTGCCCGACTTCGGGAACTGGGCGTGCAGAGCGTCCGGTTGATCGACAAGGCCGCCGATGTGGGGGGCACCTGGTACTGGAATCGGTATCCGGGTATCGCGTGCGATGTCGAGTCGTATGTGTACATGCCGCTGCTCGAGGAGTTGGGCTACGTCCCCACCGAGAAGTACGCGAAGGGTCCCGAGATATTCGCGCACTGCAGGAACATCGCCGAACACTACGACCTGTATCGCGACATCTGCCTGCAGACCGAGGTCCATGAGATCCGCTGGGACCCCGAACTTCTGCGATGGATCATCGCCACCAATCACGGTGACGCCATTCGCGCCCGCTTCGTCGCGATGGCCAACGGCTATCTGCAGAAGCCGAAACTGCCCGGCATCGAGGGGATCATGGCCTTTGCGGGCCACACCTTCCACACCAGTCGATGGGATTACGACTACACCGGCCCCGATCTGGCAAAGCTGGCGGACAAGCGGGTCGGGATAATCGGCACCGGGGCCACCGCCATCCAGTGCGTGCCGCAGATCGCCAAGGCCGTCGAGCAACTGCTCGTCTTTCAGCGCACACCGTCGACCGTCGATGTCCGTGGCAACCGACCGACCGATCCGGCATGGGCGGCGTCGCTGAAAGACGGATGGCAACGTCACCGCATCGAGAATTTCCAGCTGCTCACCGCGGGCGGTGAAGCCGATGAGGATCTTGTCGGCGACGCGTGGACGAGCATCGTCAAGAAACTCTTTGTGATGCGGCAGACCACAGTCGTCGGGATGTCCGACGAAGAGCGTTTGCGCGCAGTGGAAATGGCCGACTTCGCCAAGATGGAGGACATCCGGGCCCGCGTCGATTCGATTGTGGCCGATCCCGCGACGGCCGAAGCGCTCAAACCCTGGTACGGCTACTTCTGCAAGCGCCCCTGTTTTCACGACGACTACCTGCAGACCTTCAACCGCGACAACGTCACACTTGTCGACACCCACGGCAAGGGCGTCGAGCGCATCACCACCAACGGTGTGGTCGTCGACGGCGTCGAACATGGCGTCGACTGCCTCATCTTCGCAACAGGTTTCGAGGTCGGCACCGACTACTCGCGACGAACCGGCTTCGAGGTCATCGGACGGGCCGCGATGACGCTCACCGACAAGTGGCGAGACGGTGTGCGTACTCTTCACGGCGTCGCCGTCAACGGCTTCCCGAACTGCTTCATCCTGTCGATCGCACAATCCGGGTTCACCGTGAACTTCCCGTATCTCCTTGACGTGCAGGCGCGTCACACCGCAGAGGTGATCGCTTGGGGGCTGAGCCAGGACGCAACAGAGATGGAGGCGTCCGTCGACGCCGAAACGGCATGGGTCGACACTGTGATCGCACGGTCCGCCGCGAGCGCCGATCGGGCCAAATCCTGCACGCCGGGCTACTACAACCGCGAAGGCCAGGCGAACGCGAAGACACGTCAGGGCAGCTTCTTCTACGGCACCCCGACCGAATACGCCGATATTCTCGAGGCGTCCCGCGCGAACGGCACACCTGAAGGGTTCGAGATCCGCACGGGTATCCATCGATGACGTCGCGCGGCCGATACCTGACCGGTCGTATTCGGGCCCTGACTCGCCGCGGGAAATCACCACGTGTGGTCATCATCGGGGCCGGCTTCGGCGGACTTGCCGCCGCGGTCGCGTTGCGCCGCAGAGGTATCGACAACCTTACGATCATCGAACGCTCCGACGGCGTTGGCGGCACGTGGCGGCAGAACACCTACCCGGGTGCGGCATGCGACATCCAGAGCCACCTGTACTCCTTCTCGTTCGCACCGAACCGTCACTGGACGCGCACCTACGCCTACCAACCCGAGATCCTTTCGTATCTCGAATCGGTGGCTGACCGCTTCGACCTGCGCCGCCACCTGCGGCTCGGCACAGGTGTGCAGAGACTGGTCTGGGACGAACAGCAGGCGCACTGGAACGTCGAGCTCACCGACGGCCGCACCCTAGTCGCGGATGTCGTCGTCAGCGCGGTGGGCTTGTTCGGCGCCCCGAGGTACCCCGACATCGAGGGCATCACCGATTTCACCGGCGACCTGATGCACACCTCGCAATGGGACGCCGGCATCGACTTGACGGGAAGACGGGTGGCGGTCGTCGGCACGGGCGCCAGTGGCGTGCAGGTGATCCCCGAACTCGTCGCCACCGCAGCACAATTGACGGTCTTCCAGCGCACGCCACCCTGGATGGTGCCGAAAGAGGATCGGCCGTACAACGACGACGAGCTGGCCCGATTCCGCCGGGTCCCTTGGGCCGCTCTGCGTGAACGGTGGCGGCTGTGGAAGATGCAGCACGAGAACACCGCGTTGACGCCCGACCACCCGAAAATGGCAGTGGCTCAGGAGTTGTCGGCGAACTTTCTGCGGCGCCACGTCCCCGACGAAGCGATGCGCGATGCGCTGACACCTCGGTATCCCTTCCGATGCAAGCGTGTACTGCTCGGCGAAAAGTACTACCTGGCACTGCAGAGTCCGCACGTCGACCTCGTGACGGATCCGATCGAGCGGGTTACCGAGACGGCCATCGTCACCACAACTGGTCGTGTCGTCGATGTCGACGCGATCGTGCTGGCGACGGGATTCGAGACCAGCAGTTACCTCTCGGATCTCGAGGTCATCGGGATGGGCGGCGAGAGCTTGCACGACCGTTGGGGGCTGGATCCCCGGGCATATCTCGGCGTCGCCGTGAGCGGTTTTCCCAACTTCTTCATGCTGTACGGCCCCAATACCAACCAGGGCGCGAACTCGATCATCTACATCCTGGAGGCCGGTGCCCGCATGGCCGCCAGCGCGGTGAGTCGGTTGGCCAGGCGCGGCGGCCATCTCGACGTGCGACCGGAGGTCGAGTCACGCTTCAACAAGCAGATCTCCGCCGATCTGGAACAGACGATCTGGACACAATGCGACAGCTACTACCGATCGCCCAGCGGACGGATCGTCACGCAGTGGCCACACTCGGAGCTCGACTACGCCAAGGCGACGTGGCGGATACGGTCCAGAGACTGGCTGCACGAAGGTTGAACGCGATGAACCGCAGTGTCAGGTGTCCTTCGGTGTCGAGCCGCCTCTGGGCGGCTTCTCGGCCGCAGCGGCTGACCCCCGATTGGCCAGTCGGCTCAGGGCGGAAACACCGGGTACCGACGATACGGCGCCGTAGACCTGGTTGCCCGTCGCGACGAGTGCTTCGAGTTGCGGCAGTATCGCGTCCATCGTCCGGATCATCGGGTCAGCGAGCGCGAGATATCGCTCGGCACGGTCGATCGCCGTATTCAGTCGCTCCGTCGCCGTCGCGAGATTCTCGATCAGGTCCGGCAACTGGCTCGCCAACTGTATCGATGCCGGCGGGATGCGCAACGCCCCGCCTACCATGGCCTGCGCGGTGTCCGCCGCCGCCTGCGCACTGTCCGCGGCCGCCTGCGCGGCGGCCTTGATGTCTCTCGGTCTGGGAACCTTCTGGCTCATCTGACAACTGTGCCGCACGTTTATTCGACTGTCTTGTCCTTTGACGGATCGGTTCGCGCTGAACCCGTTCAGACGGCCGAGTACGGACCAAGCGGGGGAGAGGAATCCGGAGCTTGCCGGGATACTTGGAGAACTTGGGTACGACTGACACCTAGAACAAGGGGCCGCGCGTGACAGTAGTCGCCATCTATCTTGTCATCACGTTCGGTCTGGGCGGCCTCGCTATGGCGCTGCGCCTGCCGCCTCTCGTCGGGTTCCTCGCGGCCGGGTTCGTCATCAACGCCCTCAACGTCGAAGACGTCCCGCAACTGGATGTGCTGGCCGATTTGGGCGTCACACTGTTGCTCTTCGCAATCGGGCTCAAACTCAACGTCCGCATCCTGCTGCGCCGCGAGGTATGGCTGACCACATCCGTGCACATGCTGGTCAGCGTCGTCCTGGGGAGTGCGGTCCTGTGGCTGGCCGCCGTGGCCGGGGTCGCCATGCTGTCGGGGCAAAGCCTGCAGACGATCGCCCTGCTCGCGTTCGCGCTGTCCTTTTCCAGCACGGTATTCGTGGTCAAAGTTCTCGAAGAGCGGGGCGAATCGCACGCGCTCTACGGTCGCGTTGCCATCGGCATCCTGGTCATGCAGGACATCGTCGCGGTGGTCTTCCTGACCGCCACCAGCGGTCACCTGCCCAGCCCATGGGCGCTGACGTTGGTGGGCCTGTGGCCGTTGACCCGCGTCGTACGCAAGATCTGGACTCGGTTGGGCCACGGCGAGATGCAGTCGCTGTTCGGCATCGTGATGGCGCTGGTGCCCGGATACGCGTTGTTCTCCGCGGTCGGACTCAAGGGAGACCTCGGCGCCCTGATCATCGGCGTGCTCTTGGCGTCGCACCCGGCGTCCTCCGAGCTGTCACGTTCGCTGTTCCACATCAAGGAACTGCTGCTGGTGGGATTTTTCGTATCGATCGGGCTGACCGGGCTGCCCGATCTGCCCACCGTCGGCGTGGCGTTGCTGATGTTGCTGTTCCTGCCGTTCAAGGCAGCTTGGTACGTGGTGCTGCTGTCGCGCATGAAGCTGCGTTATCGCACCGCGTTGCTCGCCGGCCTGGGACTGATGAACTACTCCGAATTCGGCTTGATCGTCGTGTCCGTCGGAGTCTCAGCGGGGCTGCTGGCGGAAGCCTGGCTGGTCGAGATGTCCATCGCGGTGGCCATGAGCTTTGTCCTATCGGCACTGGTCAACGGGCGCGGACACCTGATGGTCGAAAAGATCGCGGCCAGGCTACCCGCCCAGGACGAAACCACCTTGCAACCGGAGGAACGGCCCGCCGACGCCGGCGACGCCGAGGTCGTGGTGATCGGCATGGGCCGGGTCGGGTTCGCCGCCTATCAGCGGCTGACCGACCACTATGGGCTGCGAGCACTCGGCGTCGACTACGACGGACCCCGAGTCCAGCGCCTCGTGGACGACGGCGTACGCGCCATCGAAGGTGATGCCACCGACCTGGATTTCTGGAACCAGTTGCGCCACTCGGATTCGGTGCGTATCGCCGTGCTGGCCATGCCACGGCACGGCGCCAACGTCACCGCGCTCGCGTGTCTGCGCGAGTCGGGGTTCAGCGGCAAGGTCGCCGCCGTCGCTAGATACGACGATGAGGTGCAATGGGCCAAAGAACATGGTGTCGACATCGCCTTCAATGTCTATGCGGGCGCGGGTCTGGAGTTGGCCGATCAGGTATCAGATGACGAAACACCCCACGGTCCCGTCCCACCGCCTAAGGACGGTGTCGACGGATAGCATGCTGTGCCCCAACATATTTCATCACAGTGACGTATGTGGCGGGTGCGGTGATCATCGGCAGGGGAGCTGAAAGGCGTCCAGTTCGACATGCTTGATGAGCGTCGAGAGACCTAGCGGCTCCGTCACGGCACACACCGTAGCGAGCCGACTTGGGTCCACGTATTCAGCGTGGAAGACGGCCTTGTTCGACGCCAGGAAGGTGCCTTGATACTGCGCGCACTCCTCAAAAACAAAGCATTCCTCGTTGATGGCCCAATCGAAGTCGGGTTCGAGATCGGCGAGCTGCTCGACGTCGTTTTTGAGTCCGACCGAGAGCCCGCGTGCGTGCCCCTCTGCGGCGATGAAGCGATTGTAGTCAAGCTGATCGGCCGCCGTCAGCTCGAAGCCGGTGTCGTTGCGGTAGCCGTCGACGTTGTCGGGCTCGACGGCGTCACAGCCCCGCGCCGCTGCGAGATCGAGTCGCCGCTGCATGAGCGCGCGAACCTCAGGGTTGCGTATCTCGAGCCACAACTCGTCCCGAAAAGGGGCTTCGAGCGGACGGCCTTTCACGGCGGCTGGAAACTCTGCGGCGTCGGGGCGAAACTCTTCCCAGGTGCCGGAACTGAAGTAACAGATGACGGTGCGGCCGTCGGCCTTGAGTGTCGCCAGTTCCTCGTCGGTGGTGGTGAACAAGTCGACGTCGTAGGCGTCCACTTTCAGCGACGTGTCTATGGGAAGGTCCGCCAGCTGCCATTGCCATGTCGTGCCTACGGGCGGCTGCCAAACCTTCGCGTCAGTTTCCGCGCGGGGCGTGATCGAGGTGTCCAGTCCGCTGGCGCCGTCATGCCCGCCGCAAGCGGCAAGAGTCGCCAGCGCGAGAGCGCCGTACAGCATACGTGGCGCGATGCGCATGCATTCCACTCTGACATGCGACACCCGGCGAAGTATATGAGCTATCGCAAACTTCAATAGCCCTGCCGCCCAGCGAAATTCGTCACAGTGACGTTTTGCGACGTTACGGCCCCCGAGGGTAGAGAAGGGCGTCTGCCGACTCGCGGCCTGTTCAGAGAATCGACTCAAAGCCCGAACCATCCGTCGTCGCGTCGGTCGGCCTGTGCGGCAGCCATCGTGCCGGCGCACATCAGTTGGAAAATTAGGCTGCTCGACGATGATGTATTGCACCGCCCGAGAGTCGGAAAACCACTGCGTAAGCGGTGTCCGAGTCCTTCGGCCTTGTGAACAGCCGTTACATTAAGGTGCCGATAAGCCACATTATGTCAAGTTAGGTACGCCGTCTTCATCTGACGAATCACCGGCCTGCTGACTCGCTGCAACCCAATGGCGCAGTCACATATCGGGCACGCAAGGCAACAGTTGTCAGAACAGCCCGTCGGGAAAGTCGTGCCAGCGGTTGATCTTCCACACCCCGTGCCGCTTGACCAGCCACCCCTCGTAGTTGAGTGCTGCGATGGGTGCGAATGTTTTTCCGTTCGCGGTGTTGGTCAGCAGCCCGACGACACTGATGTGCATTGTTGCTTCGGTCTGCTGGAGGTAAGACCGAAACGACTGGCACCACGAAGTACCCTTGGTCTCAACGTTATACGAATTCCTCGGAGGTAGACAGACGTTGTCCATACCGTCAGCAGACGATGAGGTTCCGGTCCATCCGGTGCCCATCGATGGACGCCGTGTCGGGGTGCGGCGCTTCGGAACCCTTGGCGGCTGGCCAGTGGTATGGAATCACGGCGGACTAAGCTGCGCCTTAGATGGCAAGCTCATCGACACCGCTGCCCGCCGATGTGGCGCCGAGATCGTCGCGATCGACCGCCCCGGAATCGGGCACAGCGACGCCTGGACCATGGCATCGATCACACAGTGGCCGCGCACCGTTGAACAGGTCGCCGATCTTCTTCACCTCGACGATTTCGCGGTGGCCGGCTGGTCCGGTGGAGGCCCCTACGCGTTGGCCTGTGCTGCAGCCCTGCCTCAGCGGGTGCGAGCTGTAGCTTTGATTGAGAGCATTCCTGAAATCCTACGGCTCAGAGATGTTTTCGAGTTGACGTTCTGGGAAGACGAACTGCTTATCCCGCTGGCACATTGGGCCCCTATGCTGGCCGCAGCTCCGTTGCGAGTGCTTCGCCATGCGCCAGACTGGTTGATCCACAGAGGCATTGCGGATGCTGCAGGCACCAACGATCGCGCCGCACTGAAGCCAGTCTTGCCGTTGTTCGTCAAGATTGCTCGGGAGGCTACCCGCGACGGTGTGTCTGGAATGGTCGACGAGTACCGCAGATATTACGGACCATGGGGGTTCGACCTCGGCACGATTCGACAGCCCGTAACCATCTGGCAGGGTGCGGAAGACACCGTGATCCCCACAGAATGCGCTCGTCGGCTACAGGGCTTACTGCCAAACAGCACTCTGCACGTGCTACCCGAAACTGGCCACCTCCTGCCGCTCGTGGCCGCCGACAGAATCCTCCAAGAACTCACTCCCTAAGCCGGACGTGCGCGGCTTCTCAACGAGATCGCCTCAACGAATTCTTGGTCGTCACCGTTCTCGTCCGCTCGTGCGACATGGACAGATGCGGGACTTCGCACACGGCGGCGCAAGGTGTGGATTGACGGCCCGGACCAATCGCCGGGCCTGTGAGACTCTGGGACGGTGAGACGCATAATGCTGCGGCTCGTCGCCGCGGTCATAACCGTCGCGCTGGCCGGGTCGGGATGTGCAAGCCGCGAGCCTGCTCGGTCGGCATGGGCATCGTTCACCGAACACGGGTTGGCCAACGTGCCGATGAAGCCCGGCGCCAACGTCCGAGTGTTCGACGAGACGTCGGCGGATACCAACGGTCTCATCGGCTACGACCAGGCTGACGGCTACCTCACCCTCGAGCCGGGAACCTACCGTGTCGATGGTTGGTCGCTTACCACGTTCGGCTACGAGTTGACGCCGGAGCAGCAAGCCGCGACGTTCTCGGCCCCCGGCTATGCATATCTGTGGAATGTTGACGACAACAAGTTCGAGATCTTGGGCTCCATGCAGGATCCGCTCTATTCGCAGCCGAGTGTCCTCAATGGCATCGTCGAGGTCGGCAAGACCACCCGGTACTACCTCGCTCACCAGAACGGCCGCAATGTGACCGGTATATACCTTCAGGCCTACGACCCCGCGGCCGTCATGCCCGACGGTTCGGTCTCGACTAATCACGCGTTCGCGCAGTTGGTCGTTGACCGACTCTAGATCCCGCTCAACTGAACGACCTGCGCCGGTCCATGATTCGCGATCCGAGTCCGGCGGAGCAGATCGAGATTGCTCGATGAGGCCCGCGCCTATGCCAGCTGTTCACTCCCGACCGGGGACGCGGGCACGCCAGGGGCCGTACCCGTTACGGGTCAGGGGGGCTTTCCATGGCCCGAGCGTCGGGTGCTGGCCCGCTGACACGACGTCCACCGCCTGATATCCACTGGCAACGCCGGACACGGTGTCAAGAGATGCGGGCATCCCGCTGAGTTGCCGACCAGCGGCGGCCCGGATTGCCGCCATCACCGCCGGAGGCGCCTGAACGTGCGGCAGCTCGGCAATCCCCCGCATGCCGTATGGGACTCCGGGTTCGGCATTCTCGAGAAATCGCACGTTGATCGCGGGCGCGTCGATAGTGGTCGGCACCATGTAGGTCTCCCAGCTGGGATTGAGTATGTGGCCATCGCGGGCCTGGAGGTGCTCCATGGTGGCCAGGCCCATCCCCATCAACGAACCCCCACGTATCTGTCCTGCGGCCTGTGCGGGGTTCACCACCCGGCCGGCATCCTGCGCGACGTCCATCTGCACTACTCGGACCAGGCCGAGTTCCGGGTCGACGTCGACCACACAGCGGCTCGCGGAGAAGTTGAACGTGACGTGCATCGGATGCTCCGAATCCAGCTCGTCGATGGGCCGCGTCCTGCGAACGGCGAACGTCTCGGTGGCCCGAAATTCCAGCCCCATCCCCGCCTCTTTGACCGACATGAGTGGCTCTCCGGAGTCGTCGACAACGCAGTCGTCTCGAATATCTAATTTTGTTCCTGGCCAACGGTATTCGCGTTCACAGAACTCGAGGAACCGTTTCTTGAGCGCAGCGGATGCCTTGGCCACCGCGCCGCCGGACGCCATCGTCTGTTCCTGGCCATCCGTCGTCGTTGCCGGTGGCAGCGTGGTGTCGCTGCTCCCGTTGATCTCCACGTCGCTGATTCCCATCGTGGTCTGTGCTACCTGGATGGCGACGGTGACGAAGCCCTGGCCCACCTCGGCGGCGGCGCAGGTGACCGACACTCGCCCATCGCGGAGCCGTACCAGTGCGGTCGTCTCCACCGGCGCGCCTTCGGAGAGGCAGACGTTTTTGGCAGCCGCGCTGAGTGCGACCCCGCGGACGACGTCGCGTGGCCGGGTCGGGGTGCACACACCACCGGGTAGCCGGACGTCGGGCGTGTGCAGATCGAGTTCGGCAGGCATCGGCATCGAGAGGCACTCGTCGATGACGTCCTCGACCGGCGCGGGACGGTCCATGAGCTGATTGAAGATCCAACGCTCACCCTGCTGCATCGCGTTCTTGCGTCGCAACTCCGTCGGATCCATCCCGAGCATCGCGGCGAGTTTGTCCATGTTCGATTCACAGGCGAACATGGGCTCGACGACGCCGAAACCGCGCAGTGAACCGGTCATTCCGTTGTTGGTCGCGACGGACCAGCCCTCGATATCTGCGTTCGGGATGCGATAGGGGCCCTGAATGAGCGTCGAGGCATTGCCGGTCGCCGATCCCGCGGTGTTCATGTACGGCCCGTTCTCCAGCAGAACCTTGGCCTCCAACTTGACCAACGTTCCGTCGCGTTTGGCGTGGTGTCGGATCCAGATGCGGGACGGCTGCCGGTGATAGCGCGCCAGGAAAGTCTCCCGGCGGGTGTAGAGCATCTTCACCGGCCGCAGAGTGTGCATGGCCAACAGGGCGCCGTGAATCTGCCAGGACAGGACGAATCTTCCGCCGAATGAGCCTCCGATTCCCGAGTTCCGGACGAGCACCATTTCCTGCGGCAGGGACAGCGCCTCCGCGATCTGCCGTTGAT
The DNA here is from genome assembly GCA_963805835.1 of uncultured Actinomycetota bacterium. GTDB lineage: Bacteria > Actinomycetota > Actinomycetes > Mycobacteriales > Mycobacteriaceae > Mycobacterium. The sequence continues at coordinate 96,936 of CAWDVX010000027.1, forward strand.
CGCTCTGGAGCCACTGGGTGGCGCCGATGATCTCGACACCGCCCCGACCATCGGGACGCGCCAGACCTGCGTCAGGGGCGAGGAATGAGTGATCCTGCCTCGGGGTCGTGTACTCGCCCTCGGCGACGACATCGCCTACGGCATGGGGATCACCGTGGGTGTACTTCACCTGTCGGTAGACCCGGTTGGCGTTCAAGGCATCGATCGCGTCCGTCACCGGTCCGCGGGTCTCATAGTCGACCTCGATGGCGGCGGCCGCCCGTCGGGCGAGTTCGAGGTTGTCGGCTGCCACGATCGCCACCGGTTCACCCTCGTAGCGGACATACTCGTCAGCGAGTACCGGCGCGTCCCGCTCGACGACCCCGTACCGGTTGTCGGGCACATCCCAGCCGCCGAGCACCGCGTGCACTCCCGCCATCGCCTTCGCCGGTTGCAGGTCGATGGTCCTTATCCGGGCAAGAGGATGTGGTGACCGAAGAGTAACTCCCCACAACATTCCCGCTTCGGCGACATCCGGAGCGAACTCGTACTCCCCACGCACCTTCGCCCAAGAATCCGGACGGACCTGGGATGCGCCGATACCGATCTGGTCCACGTCAGTCACACCGGTCGCCTTGCCGCATCGAGGACAGCTTGAACGATCTTGTCGTAGGCAGTACATCGGCACTGGTTGCCGCTCATTGCAATTCGGACATCGTCCTCGGTCAGTTCCTCGTCCCGCTCAGCACATTCACTCAGCAGAGCGTCGCCGGACATGATCACACCGGGTATGCAGTAACCGCACTGCAGGTCACGCCCGGCGACCAACGCATTCTGGAGTTCGCTCAGAGTCCCATCGGCAGAGCAGTATCCCTCGATGGTGCGAATGCGGGTGCCTTCGGCCGCAGCAGCCAACTCGATACATGAATTCACCGCCTGCCCATCGACTTGGACCGTGCACGCACCGCACTGCCCGGTATCGCAGGCATACTTCGTCCCGGTGAGCCCGAGGTGATACCGCAGAACATTCAACAGCGATTCGAAGTACCAGACGTCGGGCAGATGACGTTCCTCCCCATTGACGTTGAGCGTCAGGTCGATCTTCTCCGTGGCCATCATTGCCCGCTTCCCTGAGACCGCTCTTGCAGCGCTTGTTCGAGCAACCTCCGGGCCATGACGCCTACCGCGTGTCTGCGGTAGGCGGCACTTGCCGCAACGTCGGTAACCGGGTCACACTCGCGCGCCGCCTCGGCCCCGAACTCCGCGCACAGTTCCGGATCGGGATGTGGTGCGTCCCAGTTGATTCCCCGCTCCGCAAGAGATTCAGCATTGGTGGCGCGGAACGCCGTCGGCTTCGCGTTACCGATGGCCAGCCGCACTGTGCGCCGCTGCGGATCAACCACGACGGCCGTGCTCGCGACCGCGTAACACGGCCCGTTACGCGGCCCCACCCGCGTGAAGCCAGCGAATCCACCGACCTGTTTGATCGAGACGGCAGTGACGAGGCCGGCGCTCTGCTGGGCGCCTATCGACTGCAAGTACTCGGATAGGGGTATCTGCTGTTCGCCGGTGGGACTCGCTACCCGCACCGAAGCCTCGGAGGCCAGCAGTGCGGGCACCAGAGTCTGATCGGCGCGGCGGGTCGAGACATTGCCGCCGATCGTGGCGCGATTGCGGATCTGGCGGGTTGCCAGCGAACGGGCCGCCCGGGCAAGCAATGGGGACACATGCGCAATGTCGGTGTTGTGCACCAATTCTGCCGCAGTCGCATTGGCACCGATGTTCAGCCCGTCGCCGGTCGGCGTGATACCGGTGAGCTCAGCAGTCCTTCTGACGCAGATCAGACTCACGCGAGAATCGCCTGCGGGACCGACATCAGCGAACATGGCGGTCCCCCCGCTCAAGAAGCGGGCTTCCGGTTGTTCGCGTTTTGCCGCAACGGCTTCGGCGACCGACCCGGCGATTATCAACCGGTCACACTTTCGCGCCACCGCATGCTCCTCTTCCTGGCCGCCCGCTCAGATTCGGTAGTTTTTGTAGATTGCGACGAAGGTGGCGATCTCCAGGGCATAGATCACGATGATGAGCACAGACCCTTGAATCGTGCGCGCAAGACTGGCGTCAGGGCGCAGCCACCATTGCATTGCCCGAGTGATCACCGGCATGAGCACCCATGTCAGGAGCGCTGTGCCAATCAGATTCAGAACGAAAACGACAATCGGCATTTGGGTGCCGAGTCCGGCTACCCAGGTGTCGCCCCGGATGGCGATTCCGGCGCCCAGGTAATTGCCGAGCGTGATGTCCAGAACAGAAACCATCCCGTACAGCACGGCGAGAACGACCATCGCCTGCTTCCACGCGGGAGTGCGTTCGCCGGTCGCCGCGTCGACCGCGAACCACCGACCGAACCCCCACGGGAGTACCTTGGCGACATCCGGGGCGATCTTGCGGATCCGACTGACGCTGCGGGCCCGTTCCGGAGAGTCCCGCCACCGGGCGAGATCCTCACCGGTTTCGAAGGCGAGCACCGTCGTCCATGTCCTGTCTCGAGGGTTCGATGGCGGGTGATGCTCTATCCGTACAAAGCCCGGGAATTCTGCGGCGGCACGGTCGATCTCACCTCGGGCCGCCGCGTATTCAGCTGCGCGGCGCGCCGGAACCACGGAGACGACGGCCTCAGTGGCCGTCGGTCGTTCACCGCGATCAACGCGTTCTGCTATCGGTGCGATGACGAAGATCTCCGGGCGATCGGCCAATGCGGCGCGGTAGCCCTCAGACGACATCCACGTCTCGCGCTCGTCACCCGTCGAGAAGCGGTAGGTGAGCGCCCATTCGCGTTCGCTATTCTCGACGGTCTTCGAATCGATCATCGCGCCGACGAATCCCGATGCATTGATTGCACTGGATGCCATTCTGATGACCCAGTTGTCGAGATCTGCTTCGAAACCGGGGCGTACTTGACACCGAAGCACCACTGCCGACGATGGCCTCGCGGGAACGCCGTCGTCAGTAGGTGCTTTCGCTGCAGCGCCCCCTGCCACCAGAAAAGCCTCCCCTCGAGAGAGCTCCACACCCAGCCGTGGATTTTTCTTCGAACCCCTGTCTGTCTACCTCTCCTTCCCGCCGGACCGGTTAGATTTGGTAGATTTCGTCGATTGCCACGAAGGCTGCGATCTGGGCGGTGTAGATCGCGATCATGAGTACTGTCCCTTGAATTGTGCGCGCCCGACTGACGTTGGGGCGTAACCACCATTGCATTGCCCGGGTGATCGCAGGCATGAGCACCCAGGCCAGGATCGCGGTGGCGATCACGTTGTGGACGAAAACAGTGACCGGCACGTGGGCACCCAGTCCGGTCACCCACGTGTGCCCCTTGATGCTGATCCCGGCTCCCATGTAGTCGCCGAGTGTCATGTCCAGGAGCGAATCCACGACGTACAGGACGGCGAGGACGACCATTGCCTGTTTCCAGGCAGGCGTGCTTTGGCCCGTCGTCGCGTCGACTGCGAACCACCGACCAAACCCGATCGGCAGCACTTTGGCGACATCCGGGGCGATCTGTCGGATCCGATTGACGCCTCGGGTCCGCTCCGGCGATTCCCGCCACCGCGTGAGATCCTCCCCTTTTTCAAAGGCGATAACCGTGGTCCATGTCCTGTCTCCGGGGTCCGATGGTGGGTAATGATCTATTCGCGAGAAGCCGGGGAACTTGGCAACGGCACCGTCGATCTCCGCCCGGGCCGCTGCCCATTCCTCGCCGCGTTGTGGCGGAACCGCGCAGACGACGGCCTCGGTGGCTGTCGGTCGTTCGCCAGGATCGATGCGTTCTTCCACCGGTGGAATGATGAAGAGGTCCGCGGGACCTGCCAGTGCGGTCCGGTACCCCTCAGAGGTCATCCATGTCTCGCGCCCCTCGGTCGTGGAGAAGCGGTACGTCAGTGCCCATGCGCGTTCCTCGTTTTCGGCAGCGTGTGACTCGATCATCGCGCCGACGAATCCCGGTGAGTTGATCGCACTGAAGTCCAGGCCAGAGACCCAGCTTCCGAAGTCCGCTTCGGCATCGCGATGTACCTGACACCGCAGTACCACCGCGACGGACGACGCCACAGGCGCGCCCTCGTGAGTAGGTGCGTCCGACACAGCACTCCCCTATCACTAGACAAGCTCGGTAGTCCCTTTACCTACACATACCTACATGACCGCCGGTGGATAAATCCCGCCACTGCAGGGCGTTCTACGGGACAGACAGGTTCGCTTCCTAATCGTCTTCGGGATCGTCTTCGGGCAAGCCACTCAAGGAGAAAACATGAGCGTGGACAGCATTTCACTCGGTAGCACAGGACTCGACGAGTTGGTTCCGTCGCGTTACGCGGTACAGGTCGGCGACATCGAGGTGTTGGTGATCAGCGACGGCGTGCTACCAATTACCGCCCGGACGATGGCGACCAATGCCGACCCGGTCGAGTACGGGAACTGGCTTGACGACATGTTCCTGCCGCAGGAGGTCCTCGACTGGCCGCTGAACGTGGTCGTGGTCCGCAGCGGCGGCCGGACCATCCTCGTCGACGCAGGGCTTGGCGTCGAGTTCCCGGATTTCCCACGGGCCGGGCAGACGGTCCACCGACTCGAGGCCGCGGGTATCGATCCGTCGGCCGTGACCGACGTGGTACTCACCCATCTGCACATGGATCATGTGGGCGGGCTGCTCACCGAGGGACTGAAGGAACGGCTGCGCCCGGATCTGCGGGTGCACGTGGCGACCCGTGAGGCCGAGTTCTGGGCGGCGCCCGACTTCTCCCACACCGACATGCCGGCACCGGTACCGGATGCGCTCCGTTCGATCGCGTCGCGATTCCTGAATGAATATCGCGGCAATATGCGGACCTTCGAGACCGAGTACGAGATTGCGTCCGGAGTCCTCGTCACCCGCAACGGCGGCCACACCCCCGGGCACAGCATCGTCCGGCTCGCGTCCGGCGGCGCTGCACTGACATTCGCCGGCGACTCCGTCTTCGCGCCGGGCTTCGATAACCCGCAGTGGCACAACGGCTTTGAACACGACCCGGAAGAGTCAGCCCGGGTCCGCATCCAACTCCTGCGGGAGCTGGCGGCAACCGGTGAGGCAATGGTGGCCACTCACCTGCCGTTCC
>CAWDVX010000028.1:0-99189 GCA_963805835.1 uncultured Actinomycetota bacterium
CCGTCGGGGACAGCGGCGGAAACAGCATCGCGATACCCGAGAACGAGGGCCATAAAGAAGAATCATGGACTGCCGGCTCCATGCGCCGACGCGCTGCAACTTCAGCTCCACGGCTCGCAGGCTACTGGCCGATCGCCGCTGGTCAGGGCCGGTTCGCGCGAAGTTTTGTCAAAATTGCCAAAACTCGAAGTGCCGGCCGACGGGAGGCTGGTGCTCGTCGACCGGTAAGCTGCCACCGGTCAGCCCCCGTAGCTCAGGGGATAGAGCACGGCCTCCAAAGCCGGTGTCGCAGGTTCGAATCCTGCCGGGGGCACTTGTGATGTCGCAAGACATCGGAATAGCTGTGGACCTACTTTAGGTCGGCGGTTTTTTCCGTTTGGGGCCTTTGGGGGCGCCGGTGGGTTGGTAGTCCCTGGTGGGGTCGAGGGTGAAGTCGCGGAGGAGTTCGCCGGTGGCGGCGTTGATGACGCGTGATGTGGAGGTCCTGGATGAGGATCAGGACGCGGGTTCGGTAGTGGTGGCGGCCGACGCCGATGTGGTGCAGGCGGCCGTTGACGCGCAGGGTGACTGAGCCGGCTTGGTCGACGCGGTCGGTGCGGACGCGGTTGTGGGTGTCGATGCGGGTTGCTGGGGTCGGCTTTGGGGCGGCTGGTGTAGAGCGACGGCGGGGGTGGCGTCGGTGTGGGAGTGAGCGGTGTGGGCGGCGGTGGTTGTATTCGTCGGCGAAGGCGTCGAGTTGGGTTTGGAGCTCGGCGATGGTGGTGGCGCGGGGTTGGCCGGTGAGCCATTTTTTGAGGGTTTGGTGGAAGCGTTCGACTTTCCCGCAGGTGGTGGGGTGGTTGGGGGTGGAGTTGATTTGGGTGACGTCCAGGCGGTGCAGTTCGGCTTCGAATCCGTTGCGTCCGCCTTTGCCGCCGGCGAATCGGGTGGTGAAGACCATGCCGTTGTCGGTCAGGGTGGAGTATGGGATGCCATGTGGGCAGCGGTTTTGCGTGAATTCGTTGACGACGATGGCGCCGGTGACGCGGCGGTGGGCGGTGACCGAGAGGGCGTAGCGGGAGTGGTCGTCGAGCCAGCAGAGGATTTCGACGTGGGTGCCGTTGGCGAGCCGCCAGTGGGTGAAGTCGGCTTGCCAGCGTTCGTTGGGTTGCTCGGCGGCGAAGCGGATGTAGGAGGATTTGGGTCGTTTCTGCGGTGCGGGTTCGACCAGGCCGGCGCGGTGGAGGTGGCGGCTGATCGAGGCGGTGAGACGCGCAGCCGTGGTGGTGTTGTAGGTGCCAGGCGATGGTGTGCGGTCCGTCGTCGAGGCCTTTGCCGGCCAGGGTGCGCAGCGTGAGGATCAGGTCGATCGTGGTCTGGGGTAGCCGGCCGGGGCTGGTGTGGGGCCGTCGTGAACGGGGTTGGAATGCGGCCTCGCCCTCGAGGTGTAGCGCTTGACCAGCCTGGAGATCCAGCTCTGCGAGACCCCGTAGTCACGGGCGACCTGGGACTGGCGCGACCCTCGACGAGACGGCGGTGATGACCAGGCGAGCCTTCGACACCAGCCGAAACTGGCCGATCACCTATTCCGATGTCTTGAGACACCCTATTCCTATGTCCTGAAACACCACACTGCCGGGGGGACTTTGTTATCGCGACCTCGGTGAGATCCACGTTTTGCAGAAGTGTGCCAGAGACCCGGCCGAGGCGGCGCGGCTCGCGACGGTCGACGAACAAGTCAGGCTTTCCACGGCGGGCTCGCGACGGCCATCGGCATGAGCAAGAGCGGGCTGTACGCGCACTCCCGTTCGAACGAAGAACTCCAGCTGGCGACGATCGCGTCGGCGGGAGACCTTGGTCGCCGAGGTGTTCTTGCCGGCCCTCGACGCGCCGCGAGGCATCCGGCTACTACACGCAGCCTGCGATGCGTTCCTGTCCCACATCTAATAAAAGGTGGTGCCCGGCGGACGCTTCTTCGCGGAAGCAGCCGCCGCCATCGGCCCGCGACGAGGGCCGGTCTTGCAATCCGCTGCCTCAAACCCGGCTCACTCACGACGTCAAAAACCCAGCTGGACGGCGGACGATGGACCTGCCAGCACGCAGCGACTGCAGCCGCCAGATCGCCGGTTGGAGCCCGACCGGCCGGTAGCCCGGCGTCGCATGATAGCGGTGTAGCATCATCGGTGTTGAGTCCGTTGCTGAAAGGGGACAGCAATGCACTGGGTCCCGTGCCTTATCAGAGGCGCACACGTAATTGTGGGATCTGCGCCTTGAGCTAAATCGGACCGCGTCGACGCATATTCATTGACCACACTGTGCATCTTCGCCGTGCGCTCCGGCCGGGTCGGTTTGCAATACTTAGCGGTTCGGGGAGACGGTGTTCGCATCCATGGCTGAAGACGATCAGCTGCGCCAGCCGACGCAAGGATCCGCCGTCCGAAGAGGTTCTGAGCCTAACGGGTCACTCAACGTGCGCCGAACGGCGCTCAGTCTGATCACCTTGTTCCAGCCCCGGCTGGCCGACTCGGCCATCCTCGTCATTTCTGACGGTGTTACCGGCGGGCTGGAGCTGTTCGGAGGCAGTGACGCCGGTTTCCGCGCTGTCGTCGAGCGCGATTCTGTTGCGGGGCCAGGGTTGTGCGGAAACCCGTGGACGGGCGGGACCGCAACTTCGCGTCTCCGCCGACTCCCCCTACCAGCTGTCCGGCATGCCCCTCAGCGACGGCGCTCGTCGCCGAGGCAGCCGACCTGCGCCCCTAAAGCGTATTGGTTTGGCCCACGGCGCGCTGAACACCCGGGGTAACAGGCGCGGGCCTGAGGCTTTGGACGTGGCTTCGATGATGACGAGATTGCCTTCGCCGAGCACATCGCTGCCCGCGGTGCGCTGGCCCTCGCTTCCGCGCGGATTTCCGAGGAACGCAGCCTCATTGCCACAGAGCTTCTGCACCCCGCGCGCCCACGCACATTGGCCTAGATCCAGGGGGAACCCTTGGCTGCGAGCTACCGGCCCGCCGCAGAGCACCTCGATATCGGCTCTTTCCTTGCGTCTTCTACGACGTCCACGGTCGGGTGACGACTGGCTCATCTCGCTCGGCGATGTGTCCGGCAAAAGGTGTTGAAATAGACAGGGGTGACCGACCGCGCTAGACAAAGCATCCGCATGCTGCAGCGCATTTCGACCGCAGCCCCACCGCAAGTCTCGGCGCGCTCAACAGCGTATTCTACGATGCGGATTTCTACTGCTTACCCAAACATCTTCGCACGGATGCGCAGCGCGCCGCAATGGAAGCCACGCGGAGATCGAGTTGGCTGTGGCCGGTCATCAGGTGCCAATAGTGCTACGCGCGAACGGACGGGTGCAGCGAGTCGACGTCTCAGGAATAGAATTGGGATCCTGCTCCCGACGCGCGCTATCAAGCGGCAGCGGTTCGACTGGATCGCGGCGACGCCATGCTGATGTTCAGCGACGGGATCGACAGGCCTATGGTGAGGACGGGCTCTCACGGCGTGGAGCGGCTGACGGCGTTCCTGCCTCCCTACGCCGGAGCTTCACCGGAGGTGATCTGCGAGGCCGTCGAACAGAGCGTCGTCGGAGGACACTCGACGGTCGCAGCCATGGGGACATCGCGCTGCTGGCCATCTCTTGCGGGACACACCGAGGACGTGCTGGCAAGCTACTGAGAGCGCAGCCGCGTCGGGCGACCACGCAGAAACCACCGCGTTGATCAACGAGACAAGTTTTCCGCTGGTGCTCAACCCGTCACCGTGCTGACCGACGTCATCGCTTCGGCACAACGTGCTGTCGGCGCCCGATGGGCACGTGGCGAATGGACCGTGGCCCAGGAGCACGCGGCGACCGCGATGGCCATTGCCGCGACGAAGGCGGTAATAATTATGTCCCGCCAGTCACCTGCCGATCCCTGCGGGCGACTCGTCGTGGCGTGTCCGGAACGGGAAAGTCGCACGGCCTTCCATTGATGATCCTCGCCTGCGCCTTGAGTGCTCACGGCTGGGACACAACCCTGCTCTTGTGCATCGATGTTAGCCTCGCGGACTGAACCAGTACATCCTAAACTTCGGACCCCGTGAACTGCTCAATGCTTCGGAGCCCTACCTGTGACCAGGCGACTGGCTATCGAGGCAAGTACCCCAGCGGGAGTGCCGGTGGTCGTGCGGGGTGAGGCACGGTGTTGACGATGTAGGCCGCCGACAGCCCCGGGTGCGACGGCATGGGCTCGGGACGCGCAAAGGTGCAGTCACAGCGGTGGAGGGGCTCCCGGCAGTCGTGTCTCCGGCTCCGCCCCTGCCGGAGGGGGCCGGCGAGCGAACAGGCAGCGTTGGAACTTGATCACCGTCGGCTGTTCGCGCTGCTGCGGGAGCGGTGGTCGCTGACCGCCGCGGTCCTCGCCGCGAGCGAGGCCCCGTCCGCCCTATCCCTGACCGATGCCGAGGACGTGCTGACTTGGCGTTGCACGCCGTGTCGGCGGCACTACTAACGTGCGACGCGCGCCCCGTGGCCGAGACTTTCACGTGGATAGCCGGATTCCTGATGCAGAACCGTCGTGTGGACATCACGCGCGCTGCGTCTTCGGGGACTACCCGCGGGCCCGGGGACTCGTATTGCAACACTTTGTAGTTGGTCTCCGCCTTATGTTGGTGCCGAATCTGAACAGGGGCACTCTGTGTGTGCAGCGGACCGGTGATCGGTCACACCTGCAGTTGGTCGCTTGCTGGCTTATACTTTTAAATGGCGCTTCCCTCGTCCAGGCCTCCGTGGGGGCGGTGGTAGTTGTAGTCGTCCTCCCATTCTGTGAGCTTGTCGTTGAACACCTTGGCGTCGTCGATGACCACGCCGGAGAGTGTTGGGTGTTGATGCGGTGCGAGCGCTCACCTTGCCCATTCAGCCGTGGTGTACGCGGCTTGATAGAAGACATGCTGCATGCCTTTGTTGAGCACATGCCAATGGAAGCTCGACTGGGACTCAGCGCCGTTGTCGGTTTCTCATGTCTAAATTGCTAAACGGGAGTCGTCTCCGCCCGACACAATCTCGATGAACTGGATCGCAGCCTTCTGATTGTTGTGTGGATAGATCCGTAGGACACGTAGGCGGGTGCAGTCGTCTATTGTGGTGAACTGGTAGCGGTTCTTGCGAGTGCCCGGTAGCGGTTCGATGAACTTCACTAATCGGCCTGGATGCGGTGGCCTGGGCGCTGTTTCTCGTAGCGTTTCCACCGACTGGTGGTGGCGTTTGTGGCGTTGCGAGGCCGGCAACCGGTTCATATCGAGGCGTTTGAGGATGCGCTACTCACGGGACGTGGAGATCAGCCGTCCGGCGTGTGGCGCATCCTCAAACGTCTCGACATGAACCGGTTGCCAGCCTCGCAGCGTACAAACGCCACGACCGTCGCTGGAAGCGCTACGAGAAACAGCTCCCCGGCCACCGGATCCAGGTCGACGTGAAGTTCATCGAACCCCTGGCCAGCAGCGAGACCGGGCGGCCGCCGCAAGAAGCGCTACTACCAGTTCACCGCGATCGACGACTGCACCCGCATCCGCGTGCTACGCATCTACGAGCGCAACACGCAGAAGTCCGCGATCCAGTTCATCGATTATGTGCTGGCCAAGCTGCCGTTCCAGGTTGAGGACGTCCAGACCGACAACGGCTCGGAGTTCCAGGGCGGCTTCCACTGGCACCTGCTCGACCAAGGCATCGGCCACACCTACATCAAGCCCAAGACCCCGCGGCTGAACGGCAAGGTCGAGCGCTCGCACCGCATCGACGCCGAAGAGTTCTACCGCCTCCTCGACGGCGTGGTGATCGACGACGCCAAGGTGTTCAACGACAAGCTCCAAGAATGGGAGGACGACTACAACTACCACCGCCCCCACGGAGGCCTCAACGGCCAAACGCCGTATGAAAGACTCGCCAGAAAACAACCGACTCAGGTGTGACTGATCACCGTCAGCTGCACACACAGAGTGCCCCTGTTCAGATTGGGCCACCGCATCAGGCGAGACCGTCTGCAAAGTGTTGCAATACGAGTCCCCGGGCCTGTGGGTAGTCCCGAAGCGCGGCGGCGAGTAACTCACCCAGCTCACGAACCCGCGTGATGTCCACACGACGGTTCTGCATCAGATCGGCTATCCACGTGAAAGTCTCGGCCACGGGGCGCGCATCGCACGTTAGTAGTGCCGCCGACACGGCGTGCAACGCCAAGTTCAGCACGTCCTCGGCATCGGTCAGGGATAGGGCGGACGGGGCCTCGCTCGCGGCGAGGACCGCGGCGGTCAGCGACCACCGCTCCCGCAGCAGCGCGAACAGCCGACGGTGATCAAGTTCCAACGCTGCCTGTTCGCTGGCCGGCCCCTCCGGCAGGGGCGGAGCCGGAGACACGACTGCCGGGAGCCCCTCCACCGCTGTGACTGCACCTTCAGCATCCCGGGCCCATGCCGTCGCACCCAGCGCCATGGCACGTACATCGTCAACACCGAATGCCGCGCCGCCCACGACCACCGGCACTCCCGCTGCGGTACTTGCCTCGATGAGTCGCCTGGTCGCGGGTAGGGCTCCGAGCATTGAGCAGCTCACGGCGACCGCGTCGGGTCCGAGGTCGTGGATGTACTGGTTCAGTCGCAAGGCTGACGTCGATGCACCGAGCAGGGTTGTGTCCCAGCCGTGAGCACTCAAGGCGCAGGCGATGATCATCGATGGAAGGGCGTGCCATTCCCGTTCCGGACACGCCACGACGAGTCGCCCGCGGGTGGCCGGTGACTGGCGGACATAATTCATTACCGCCTTCGTCGCGGCAATGGCCATCGCGGTCGCCGCGTGCTCCTGGGCCACGGTCCATTCGCCACGTGCCCATCGGGCGCCGACAGCACGTTGTGCCGAAGCGATGACGTCGGTCAGCACGGTGACGGGTTGAGCACCAGCGGAAAGCATCTCGTTGATCAACGCGGTGGTTACTGCGGTGTCGCCCGAGGCGGCTGCGGTCTGTAGCTTGCGAGCACGTCAGACCTATGTCCCGCAAGAGATGGCCAGCAGCGCGATGTCGTCATGGCTGCGACCGTCGATGTACTCGACGACGCTCTGTTCGACGGCCTCGCAGATCACCTCCGGTGAAGCTCCGGCGTAGGGAGGCAGGAACGCCAGTCAGCCGCTCCACGCCGTAGAGCCCGTCCTCACCGTGGCCTCATCGATCCCGTCGCTGAACATCAGCATGGCGTCGCCGCGATCCAGTCGAACCGCTGCCGCTTGATAGCGCGCGTCGGGAGTAGGCCCGATCGCTATGCCTGAGACGTCGACTCGCTGCACCCGTCCGTTCGCGCGTAGCACTATTGGCGCCTGATGACCGGCCACAGCCAACTCGATCTCCGCGTGGCTTCCATCGGGCGCGCTGCGCATCCGTGCGAAGATGGCGGTCACGAAGCGGTCGAAATCCGCATCGTAGAATACGCTGTTGAGCGCGCCGAGAACTGCGGTGGGGCTGCGGTCGAAATGCGCTGCAGTGCGGATGCTTTGTCTAGCGCGGTCGGTCAGTACTGCTGCTTCGACGCCTTTTCCGGACACATCGCCGAGCGAGATGAGCCAGTCGTCACCCGACCCGTGGACGTCGTAGAAGTCGCCGCCGATATCGAGGTGCTCTGCGGCGGGCCGGTAGCTCGCGGCCAGGCGTACCCCGGGGATCTCGGGCAGTGTGCGTGGGCGCACGGGGTGCAGAAGCTCTGTGGCAATGAGGCTGCGTTCCTCGGAAATCCGCGCGGAAGCGAGGGCCAGCGCACCGCGGGCAGCGATGTGCTCGGCGAAGGCAATCTCGTCATCATCGAAGCTTCGTCCAAAGCCTCGGGCGATAACCAGTGCCCCCAGGGTGGTTCCGCGCGCAGTAAGGCCGAGACCAAGCACGGTTACGGGGCGCAGTTCGGCTGCCTCGGCGACGAGCGCCCGGTGGGGAACCATGCCGGACAGCTCGTCGGTGGAGTCGGCGGAGACGCGAAGTTCGGTGCGGCCCGTCCGCAGGACTCGGTCCAACCCTGGCCCCGCAACAGAATCGCGCTCGACGACAGCGCGGAAACCGGCGTCACTGCCTCCGAACAGCTCCAGCCCGCCGGTAACACCGTCAGAAATGACGAGGATGGCCCAGTCGGCCAGCCGGGGCTGGAACAAGGTGATCAGACTGAGCGCCGTTCGGCGCACGTTGAGTGAACCCGTTAGGCTCAGAACCTCTTCGGACAGCAGAGTGCTAGCGTCGGCTAGCGCCAGCTGATCAATCTCTGCGGCCATCAAATCAACTCCGTCTCCGAACCGCTAAGTATTGCAAACCGACCCGGCCGGAGCGCACGGCGAAGATGCGCCGTGTGGTCAATGAATATGCGTCGGCGCGGTCCGATTTAGCTCAAGGCGCAGATCCCGCGACGCGTGTGCACTCTGATAAGGCACGGGACCCAGTGCATTGCTGTCCCCTTTCAGCAACGGACTCAACACCGATGATGCTACACCGCTATCATGCGACGCCGGGCTACCGGCCGGTCGCTCGACCGGCGATCTGGCGGCTGCAGTCAGTGCGTGCTGGCAGGTCCATCCGTCGCCGTCCAGCTGGGTTTTTGACGTCGTGAGAGGGCCGGGGTTGAGGCAGCGGATTAGACCGGCCCTCGTCGCGGGCCGATGGCGGCGGCTGCTACCGCGAAGAAGCATCCGCCGGGAAACACCCCGCGCTCGATGTGGGACAGGAACGCATCGCAGGCTGCGTGTAGTAGCCGGATGCCTCGCGGCGCGTCGAGGGCCGGCAAGAACACCTCGGCGACCAAGGTCTCCCGCCGACGCGATCGTCGCCAGCTGGAGTTCTTCATTCGAGCCGAAGTGCGCGTACAGCCCGCTCTTGCTCATGCCGATGGCCGTCGCGAGCCCGCAGATGGAAAGCCCGTCGAGTTCGTCGACCGTCGCGAGCCGCGCCGCCTCAGCAGGCGTCTACTCGCACAGCTTCTGCAAAACGTGGATCTCACGACCCGAGGTCGCAATAACAAAGTCCCCCCGGCAGTGTGGTGTTTCAGGACATCGGAATGGGGTGTCTCAAGACATCGGAATAGGTGAATCGGCCAGTTTCAGCTGGTGTCGAAGGCTCGCCTGGTCATCACCGCCGTTGTTATCGAGGGTCGCAATCAGTCGCAGGTTGCCCGCGACTACGGGGTCTCTCAGAGCTGGATATCGAGACTGATGGCTCGCTATCGCAACGAGGGAGAGGCCGCGTTCGAACCCCGCTCCCGACGACCCCACACCAGCCCCGACGGCTACCCCAGACCACCATCGACCTGATCCTCACGCTGCGCCATTCCCTGGCCGGCAAAGGTCTTGACGCCGGACCACACACCATCGCCTGGCACCTACAACACCATCACCGGTTGCGTGTCTCACCGGCTTCGATCAGCCGCCACCTCCACCGCGCCGACCTGGTCGAACCCACCCCGCAGAAACGACCCAAATCGTCTTGCATCCGGTTCGCTGCCGAGCAACCCAACGAACGCTGGCAAGCCGACTTCACCCACTGGCGCCTGGCCCACGGCACCCACGTCGAAATCCTGTGCTGGCTCGACGACTGCTCACGCCTGGCCATCTCGGTCACCGCCCACCGACGCGTCACCGGCACGATCGTCGTCAACGAGTTCACCAAAGCCGCTGCCCAACATGGCATCCCATACTCCACACTCACCGACAACGGGATGGTCTTCACCACCCGATTCGCCGGCGGCAAAGGAGGACGCAACGAATTCGAAGCAGAACTACACCGCCACGACGTCGCGCAGAATGAACTCACGCCCCAGCCACCCCACGACATGCGGGAAGGCCGAACGATTCCACCAAACGCTGAAGAAATGGCTCACCGCCCAACCCCGCGCCACCACCATCGCCGAACTCCAAACCCAGATCGACGCCTTCCCCGACGAATACAACCACCGCCGACCCCACCGCTCACTGCCCCACCGAGCCACCCCCGCGGGCATCTACACCGCCGCCCAAAGCCGACCCCAGCAACCCGACATCGACCCCCACGACCGAGTCCGCACCGACCGCGTCGACCAAGCCGGATCAGTCACCCTGCGCGTCAACGGCCGCCTGCACCACATCGGCATCGGCCGCCCACTCACCGAACCCGCGTCCTGATCCTCGTCCAAGACCTCCACATCCAGTCATCAACGCCGCCACCGGAGAACTCCTGCGCGAACTCACCCTCGACCCCACCAGGGACTACCAACCCACCGGCGCCCCCAAAGGCCCCAAACGGAAAAAACCGCAGACCTAAAGTAGGTCCACGGCTATTCCGATGTCTTGCGACATCACAGAGTGCCCCCGGCAGGATTCGAACCTGCGACACCGGCTTTAGGAGAGCCGTGCTCTATCCCCTGAGCTACGGGGGCTGACCGGTGGCAGCTTACCGGTCGCGGCGCCAGCTCCCGCTCGGCCGGCACTCGGTTTTGGCAATTTTGACAAAACTTCGCGCGAACCGGCCCGAGCAGCGGCGATCGGCCAGTAGCCTGCGAGCCGTGGAGCTGAAGTTGCAGCGCGTCGGCGCATGGTGCTGGAACAGCATGATTCTTCTTTACGGCGCCTCGCTTTTCGGGTATCGCGAAACTGTTCCCGCCGCTGTCCCCGACGGCCTCACCCGACGAGATCGCGACGTTCTTCGTCGACAACAAGCTGTGGGTGCGCTTCGGCGTCGCAGGCGCGATGCTGACCGCGACGATCGCGCTGCCTTTCCTCGCGGCGTTCGTGCTGCGCCTCCGCCGGGCCGAAGGGCGATTGGGGCATGTTGTCGATGACCCAGCTGTTCGCCGCCACGATCTTCGTTCCGGCGCTGCTGTTCTCCCATGCTGCTTCTCGGCCGCCGCCGCATTCGGGCCCGAACAGCGTCCACCGGAGATCACCCAGGCGCTCAACGACGTGTTCTGGCTGTGGTTCATCGGCATCGTCGGCACCATCGTCATCCAGAACATCACGCTGGCGATCGCGTCCTTCACCGACAAGGCCGACCCGCCGACCTTCCCGCGCTGGTACGGATATCCTCAACCTCTGGGTGGCGATGCTTTCCTGCCGGGCTGCGTCGTCGTCGTGTTCAACGACGGGCCGTTGGCGTGGAACGGGGTGTTCGCCTTCTACATCCCCGGATCTCGTTCTGGTGGTCTGGTTGTTCGCCACCACCTTCGTGCATGCTGAAGTCCATCAAGGCGCAGGAAGCCGCCGAGAGTCAGCTGGCCGCAGCGTCGTGACGGCGGCGTCGACGGTGCCGGGCGAACCATCCGCCCGGCGGATCCCCGGCGAGTCCGGCACGTGGGTGTTCCTGTTCGGCGACATGCTGGTGTTCGGCGTTTTCTTCGTCACCTTCATGGTGGAGCGGGCGAAGGCGCCCGAGGTGTTCGACGTCGCCCGGACGTCGCTGCACATCGGCGTCGGCGTGACCAACACCCTGGTGCTGCTCACCAGCTCGCTGTGTGTCGTGGTCGCCCTCGGCGCCATCCGCGCCGGCGCGAAAGCCATTGCCACCAAAGCTGTTTGCGCCGCAATCGCGTGCGGTCTGGTGTTCATCGGCCTCAAGGTTTTCGAGTACGTCGCGCTGGCCGCCGGCGGCCACGGCCCCGGCGCCAACCACTTCTTCCTCTACTACTTCATCCTGACCGGACTGCATCTGTTCCACGTGTGCATCGGCATCGGCGTGCTGGCGTTCCTGCTGACGCAGACCCGCCGTTCCGAACTCAGCGCCACCCGGATGGCGCTCGTCGAGGGCGGCGCGTGCTTCTGGCACCTGGTGGACCTGCTGTGGATCTTCCTGTTCGCACTGCTGTATCTGGTGAGCTGATGAAGGGGCCTTCGGTGTTCGAGCTGGTGCGCAACCGGGCGGGCTTCTCCTGGCTGGTGCTCGTGGCGGCGACGGTCGTCTCGTGGGCCGTCGGCGCCGAACACGGCACCGGCTCCGATGGTGGCGGTCGTCGTGCTGGCCATCGCAGCGATCAAGGTGCGTCTCGTCGGCCTGGACTTCATGGAACTGCGCCACGCGCCGATACCGCTGCGCGTGATGTTCGAGGCCTACTGCTTCGGCGTCTGGGCAGTGTTGTCGGGCCTCTACCTCTGGCTGTAGCTAGCGCAGTTCGGCGATCACCTTGGCGAACTCTTCGCCGTGCTGCTGCTGCACGGTGATGTACGTGACGCCGTACTTGTCGCGTAAGCCTCGGATCGTGTCGGCGATGTCTTTCGGAGTGCCGGAGAACACCGCGGGTGTCGCGCAGCATCTCGTCCTCTGTCAGGTCGGGCAGGAAGCGTCGCACGAGCGACAAGTCGGGGACCCCCGAGTTGTCGGTGGGCAGGGCGATCACCGAGAGGTTGAGCTCCAGCTCGTCGAAGCGGTCGCCCGCGGCGTCGCGGATGAAGGCGACTCTGTCGGCGAGCGGATCGGCGTCCGGGCCTATCGGTGCCCCGCCGGTCAACCCGATGATGTTCGCCCGCTGCGCGGCCAGCGTGAGCAGTTTGTTGCCGTTGCCCGCGATGAGGATCGGCACGTCGGCGGCGTGCTGGTTCATGTGCTCGGTGACGTGACGCAGCCACTCGACGCGTTGACCCGCGGTCGGGTAAGGCAGCTCGGCCTGCTCGAACTCCTCCTTGACGTATCCCGCCCCGAGGCCGAGGTCGAAGCGACCGCCGCTGAGATCACGCAGCGATGTGACGTCACGGGCCAGCAGCGCGGGCCGGTAGAACCCGGCGTTGAGCACGAAGGTGCCGACGCGAAGCTTCTCGGTCGCCATGGCCATCGCCGTCATCATCGGGAACGGCGCCGTCGTATAGAGATGGTCGGCCATGTGGATGACGTCGTATCCCATGTCCTCCGCGCGGCGCGCCCAGTCCTGAACGGACTTCTGACGTCGCGCGGCCTGTAGCCCTACCCCGAACCGGAATTCTTTGACCATCCGCTGATCGTAGAAGTTCGCCGGCGATGTTTAGGACGTGTCGGCCGCGGGCATCATTTGCGGCACCTACCAACTAAGGACTTGTCACCCCGATCCGGTCCGTCGTGAGCCCGTCTCCGACGGGCCGGATCAATTTTCAGACCCCTGATTTCAAGACTATGGCCACTCACCCCACGATCGGCGTCGAAGAGGAATTTCTCCTCGTCGACCCGGACTCTGGCGATCCCGTCGCCCGCAATGAGGACGTCGCGCGGAACGCCGCTGCGCGTGGGGCGGAACTTCAGCTGGAGCTGACCAGTTGCCAGGTGGAGACCACCACCGAGGTCATCGGTGCCAGCCAGGATCTGCGCGAGCAGCTGCTGAGGTTGCGGCGCATCGCTGCGGAGGCCGCCGAGGCCGGCGGCGCCCGGCTGTTGGCTGTCGGGCTGCCGCCGACAGTGCCCCACGAGTTCCCGATCACCGACACCCCTCGCTACCGCGAGATCGCGGAGCGGTTCGGCATGATCGCGCACGAACAGGGCATCTGCGGCTGCCACGTGCACGTCGCGGTGCCCAGCCGCGAGGCCGCGATACGGGTCAGCAACCGGCTGCGGCCGTGGCTGCCGCTGCTTCTCGCGCTGACCGCCAATTCCGCGGTGTACCGCAACTCCGATACCGGCTACGCCAGCTGGCGAAGCGTGCTGTGGGCGCGCTGGCCCAGCGCAGGGCCGCCACCGCATTTCGATTCGATCGACGAATACGACGCCGTCGTTCGCATGCTCACCCACGCCGGCGCGATGCTCGATGACGGCATGGTCTATTGGGACGTCCGGCCGTCCGCCAACTTCCCGACCCTGGAGGTGCGAGTCGCCGACGTGCCCGCCACGGTGGCCGAAACGGTGCTGTTGGCCATGCTGATCCGTGGTGCCGTCATGACGGCCCTCGACGAGGAGCGGCGCGGTGATCGGACACCGCCGCTGACGGCGCACGCGCTCTCCGCCGCGTACTGGAAGTCCGCCCGCGACGGCCTCGACGGCGATTCGCTCGATCTATGGCAGAGCCACGAGAGCGCGCCCACCCGAATCCTGCTGGGCCGCATGGTCGAACACATCAGGCCGGCGCTGGAAGCAGTAGGCGACTACGACGCGGTCAACGACGAACTCAACCGCATCGCGCGAGCAAGGAAACGGTGCGATGCGACAACGACGGGCATGGCAGCAACGCCACGACGTCGCAGATGTGATCGCCGCCGCCGCTGCGGCCACCCTCGAAGGGACCTAGACCAGTGGCAGTGCCGCGAACGGTTCGGTGGTCGGTTGTGCTGAACCACCGGGGGGCTCGATGGTGAACGCCAGCGTGCTCGACCCGTCCAGATCCGGCAGCACCGCCGTCGTCGACGGCGCCACCGCCCCTGCATCCATCGTGCCCGCGGAATGTGGCCCGGCGTCGTTGATCAGCCACATCTGGTAGACGGTGCCGGCCTCGGGAGGGGTGACATTGTTCATCACGAGCACGCCCGCGTTCTTCTCGCGGGAGAACACCACCGTCGCGATTCCGCCGCCGGGAATGTCTCCGGAAACAGTGCGCACATCCGGGGCGGCGAAGATCTGCTCTGCGGTCGACACGGTCGGTGCGGGTCGCAGTGCCAGCCCGACGCCGACCGCACCGAGTCCGATGACGACGGCGGCTGCGGCGGCCAGAATCGTCGCCCGGGAGGGCCGGGCCTTCCGCTGCAGCGGGACAACTGGGGCGCTGCCGATTTCGGCGAGCACACGGTCGCGCAGTTCGTACGGAGGTTCGACGGCGGTGGCAGCCGAGATCACGGCCATGGTTTCGCGCACTGCGCGTACCTCGTCATCGAAGGCCCTCGCGACATCGGGCGGCGCGGCTGCGATACGTCGCTCGACGTCCGCGCGTTCGGCTTCGGGCATCGCGTGCAGCGCATACGGTGTCGCGAGAGCGGTCACGTCGTCTGTGGGTTGAGTCATGCGAGTCCCAAGCACCGGCGTAGTCCGCGGATGGCGTCGCGCATCCGCGATTTGATCGTGGCGAGGTTGGCCGACAGCCGCTCGGACACCTGGACGTAGGTCAGGCCGTCGTAGTACGCGAGCTGGATGGCCTCACGCTGAGTATCGGTCAGCGAGCCCAGGCAGTCCGTGACCTGGCGCCGCTCATCGCTGCGGATCACCGAATCGGCGACGTGGTCGGAGGGTGGCTCGACGTTGGCGGCGCCGTAGCGGGCATCACGCTGGCTGGCGGACTGCTCGGAGCGCACGCGGTCCACCGCTCGGCGATGTGCGATCGTCATGAGCCAGGACAACGGGGACCCGGCAGCGGGGTTGTATGTGTCAGCGCTTCGCCAAACCTGCAGGTAGATGTCCTGCGTGGTCTCCTCGCTGTAACCGGGATCACGCAATACACGCGTGACCAGGCCGAATACCCGCGCCCGGGTCTGGTCGTAGAAGGTCGCAAACGCGTCGACGTCCTGCCGAGCCACCCGGCGCAGCAGCTCGTCGAGGTCCGTGGTCACAAGCGGTAGCCTATCCACCGCCGCAATGGCAGTCATGGGATTCGCGATCTAGGCGGTCGCGGAACGAAAAACGAAGTACGGGAACGGTATTCATCGAACCCTTCGCGATCGGCCATATACTTCTCGGTCAGCCGGGCCCCAGTGGCGTACACCAGGAAGTACGACATCAGCACCGGGGACAACACGGTGGCGAATGACACCCAGCCTGCGATGCTCGCCAGCCACAGCCCCCACCACACGCACGCGTCGCCGAAGTAGTTGGGATGCCTGGTCCACGCCCACAGTCCGCGGTCCATGATGACGCCCTTGTTGGCGGGGTCGGCCTTGAATCGGCGCAGCTGGTGGTCGCCGACGGCTTCGAACAACAACCCGAGTGCCCATACCGCGACACCGGTGATGAGCACGGGACGCAGGATGGCCGGCGTCGGCCCCAGGACCGCGGAGAGCTGCAGCGGCAGCGAAACGAACCACGTCGCCGCGGCTTGGATGAGGAACACCTTGCGGATCACATGACCCGCCGAAAAGTCGCCGCCCAGCAGGTCTCGATAGCGGGGGTCTTCTCCCTTGCCGGCCGACTTGACGATCATGTGCCAGGCCAGCCTCAGTCCCCATACCGCGACGAGCGCTAGCAGCAGGATTCGGCGGAACGGATCACCCGTGCCAACCGCGGCGGCGACGGCCGCCACAGCGACGAAACCCACGCCCCACGCGGCGTCGACGACGTTGTAGCGGCCGATCCGGCGGCCGATGAGGAACGTGGTGGTGTGAACCACAACGAGGATGGCCAGCGAGGCCACGGCGACGACTAGGAACTCCATCGCCTTCGCCCTGACGGTGCGAACGTCCACTGATAGACATCGAGATATCCGGACCGGAAGCCCGCCTCGGAGTAGGCCAGATACAGTTCCCACATCCGGTGGAAGACATCGTCGAAACCCAACTCAGCCAGGGTATCCCGGCGTTCGACGAAACGCTCACGCCACACTCGCAACGTTTCGGCGTAGTGCGGTCGCAGCGACAACATGTCAACCGTGCGGAGTCGAGTATTGCTTTCGGTGAGCCCGATGATCGCCTCGACCGACGGCAGTAGCCCGCCGGGGAAGATGTACTTCTGAATCCACGTGTGGGTGTTGCGCGTGGCCATCATCCGGTCGTGCGGCATGGTGATGGCCTGAATCGCAACGCGGCCGTCGGGTGCGACCAGCCGATCCAGAGTCTGAAAGTACGTGGGCCAGAACCGATATCCGACCGCCTCGACCATCTCTACCGACACCACCGCGTCATAGCTGCCCGTCACGTCGCGGTAGTCGCAAAGGTCGATCTCGACGCGGTCGGACAGGCCCGCTTCGGATACCCGCTGGCGGGCGAGTCGCTGCTGCTCGGCCGACAAAGTGACGGATCGGACGTGTGCCCCCCGCAGCGCGGCGCGGATGCACAACTCGCCCCAGCCGGTGCCGATCTCAAGCACCTTGCTGTCTGGCCCGACCCCCGCGGAGTCGAGGAGCCGATCGATCTTCCGGCGCTGCGCGTCGGCGAGGGTCGAGTCATCGGCGGGCAGGCCGTCGAAAAGTGCGCTGGAGTACGTCATGGTCTCGTCGAGGAACTCGGCGAACATGGCATTGGACAGGTCGTAGTGCTCGGCGATATTGCGGCGCGCCTGTCGCCGGCTATTGTGCTGCGACCGCGGCTGCCGTACCACGGCCAGCGGGCGGAATTGTTGCAGGACAGGGGGAATGAGCTCAGCCAATCGTTTTCCGAACTCCGTGAGCAGGCCCGCAATGTCGGTGGAACTCCAGTCGCCCGCCATATAGGACTCGCCGAAGCCGATGAGCCCGTAGCGACCGACCCGGCGCACCATTGCCTCGGGCCGATGCACCACCATGGTCGGCAGCGTGGGATCGGCGGCACCGACCACGGTGCCGTCGGGATACACGACACGGATTGGCAACCGAGCCGCCGCGCGGCGGAACAGCCGGTCTGCGATAGCTGCCGCTACGGCGCTTGCGGGACCGCCGGGTACCCGCGCGACGGCCGGCCATCTGTCGGAATCGATTGCAGACGACGAGGGTAGCGTCAGGTCGATGCTCACGTCTGGTTGACTCTTTCTTTTTCGATGGACGTGCGCGGTACGACGGGAACCCGTCGCAGCCACAGGGTGATTCCTTGGATCCGAATTCCGATCGAGCCCATCAACGGCGCGAGCGGGGCCACCAGTTGCAGCCGCAGGATCTCGGCGATGCCTGCGCGCCGCCGGTTTCCGCGCATGGTGACGACGAACGCCGGCTGGTTCTCGCGGTGCAGCGAGATCCGCACGTCGAGGTTCGCGTCGGGCCGAGGAGCGGTCACCAGGTAGTAGCCGTCCACTGCGTTGAAGGGTGAGACGTACAGCTTTTTCATGACGATCGTGGGGTGCTCGCCGTCGGGTGGGAGTAGGTACGCGTGGCGCCCGCCATAGGTGTTGTGTACCTCGGCGATGATGTGCCGGAGGATCCCGTTCGCATCGTGACACCAATAAAGGCTGATGGGGTTGAACACGTATCCGAGAACTCGGGCCTGTAAAAGGGCGGTGATGCGGCCGCCGCGCAAGTCGACGCCGCGGTCGGCGAGAAACGCGTCGATGCGTTGCCGCAGTGTGCTGTTCGGACCGTCGGCCTTGTCGGCCTCGAAGTGGTCGGCCGCATCGAACCGGGCGAACGGCCGCAGCCATCGGGGCAATTCTGGCAACTCGTCCACGTCGACGTACCAGCTGTACCCGCGATGCTCGAAATAATGGTGCACCGGGGCTCGACGCAGATGGGTTATTCGCGTGCGGTAGATGGCGGGTGTCAGCATGGCACTGTCTCCAGTGCGACGGCCGGCCATTCGGCCCCGAGACGTTGCGCCGCCCGCAATCCGGAGGCCGCGCCGTCTTCGTGGAAACCCCAGCCGTGGTAGGCGCCTGCGAACACCACGCGGTCGTCGTCCAGGGTGGGTAAAAGCCGTTGGGCGGCAACAGAGGTCGGCGTGTATACCGGATGGCTGTAGGTCATTTCGGTGATCACGGTGGCGGGGTCGACGCGGTCCTCCCCCCCGAGCGTCACCAGGAAACGGACGTCGCCGCCCAGCCGCATCAACCGGGTGACGTCATAGGTGACGAGCACCTGCTGGTCGTCGGAGGTGGCCAGGTAGTTCCAGGACGCACGTGCGCGACGATGCGTGGGCAGCACCGATTCGTCGGTGTGAAGCTGCGCGTGGTTGGTGCTGTATCCGATGGCGCCCAGCACGGATCGCTCGGCGGACGTCGGCTCGGCGAGCATCAGCAGCGCCTGGTCGGGGTGCGTGGCGATGACTGCGGCGTCGAATAGTCGCGGTCCGGATCTCCCGGCTGACACCTCGATGCCGTCGGGCACCCGCCGCACCGAGTGCACTGCCGCGCCGAGGCACACCTCGTCGATGACATTGGCCACCGCGTCGACATACGTGGCAGATCCGCCGACGACCGTACGCCAGGTCGGGGAATTGAAGACGGAGAGCATGCCGTGGTGTTCGAGAAATACGAACAGATAGCGCGCCGGATACTGCAGTGACTGACCCGGCGGAGATGACCAGACCGCGGCGACGAGGGGCGTCATGAAGTAGTCGATGAAGTACTGCGAGAAACCGTGCCGAGCAAGGAATTCGCCGACGGTCTCACAGTCCGCGTCACCCTCGAGGAGGCGCAGTGCCGCCCGGTGGAACCGCTTGACCTCGGCCAGCATCAGCAGGTAGCGGGGACGGGACAGCGACGACCAGGACGGGAACAGCCCGCCGATCCCGCGGGCGCCCGCGTACTCGAGCCCACTCGCGTCGTCGCGGACCGACATCGACATGTCGGTTTCCCGGGTCTCGATACCGAGTTCGTCGAACAGCCGGCACAGTGTCGGGTAGGTGCGGTCGTTGTGTACGAGGAACGCCGAGTCGACACCGACGGTGTCGCCGTCCTGGTCGAGCTGGATCTGGTGGGTGTGGGCGTGCCCGCCGAGCCGGCTGTCGGCCTCGTACAGGGTCACCCGGTCGCGAAGTGCCAGGACATACGCGGCGACCAGGCCTGATACGCCGCTGCCGATGACAGCGACGGAGCGTTGGCGGGGATGCATGCGTTCCACATCCCCTATTCGGAGCTGTGGGAACCCCGGATGGCACTAGTTCCTAGGCAGTTCCCATGGCAGTTCCCATGAACGCGCAGTTGCGGCCAGACCCTGCACCAATGCCGAGGTCGCGGGGGAGATGCCGTCGTCGCCGGGCAGTTGGCTGCGCGGGCTGATGCCGCGCACCCGAGGAGTGAGTTCGAGTTGTGTACCGCCCCCGCGCATGCGGTTCACCGGGTTGTCCGGGTGCAGGCCCCGCAGTTCCTGCGGGATCGCGCCGATTTCGGTGACGACCTGGTAACCGGGCACCTGGACATGCTGCGCGAGGTGTTCGGCCAGCGCGCGGTTGCGGCCACCGGCGAGCAATTGCGTGCTCCGGCCGATGCGGCCGTACCCGTGCAGCGACACCGCGACATCGACATGCTGGAGAAACTCGGCGAGCCGTTCGGACTCCGCGGCGCGATAGCGCGCCGAGGGCAGGTGGTGGCCGTAGTGGTCGGGATGGCGAACCACATACAGTGACGCGTCCGCCGCATCGGCGGCGCGCTCGGCGATCACGTCGGTCATCTGCTCCAGGCCGCCGCCGTGGATCGCCATGAATCCGAACCGAGAGCGTAGCGCCATCTCTTCGGTGATTCCAGGGTCGGCCAACAGCTCCGAAAGTGACTGTGGTGCGGGTGAACTCGGCTCAGCCGTGCTTCCCGGCCACTGTGCGGGATCCCATCGCCGCAGGAAGTCGATCCATCGCTGCGGGAGACCGTGGTGCAGCGCGCCGTCGACGATGCGCTCGAGGTAGCCCGGCCGCGGCGGTCCGGGTTCGACGCGGTGATCGATGTAGACCCACGCCCTCGACGGGCCGTCCTCGGTGTGCACGGTGAGCCGGTCCCTGCGATACCGCACCGGTACGCCCTCTGCGCTGTCGAGGGTGGCGAGGTCGTGGTCGGTCAACTGCCACAGCACGCCGTGCACCTGCGAGCCGTCGAACGGTTCGACGGTCGCCACGCCCCGCTCATTGATCAGCCAGTCGTGGTCGGCCAGCGTCGCGGGCCGCGGGTCGATTGCGCCTGGACACCGCCGCGCCATCTGCCGAACGCACAGGTTCGACCCGTAGGCGAAGTAGGTGTGCCGCATTCAGCCCTTCACCGTCAGATAGATGAGCACCACGTTCAGCACACTAATCAACGCGGCGACAAACCATCCGAGAGCGGTGGTCATCCGATGGTTGGTGTCGTCGCCCATCAGCCCGCGGTCGCTGGTCAAACGCACCAGCGGGATCAGCGCGAACGGGATTCCGAAGGACAGTACGACCTGGGACAGCACCAGCGCGCGGCTCGGGTCGACGCCTATCGCCAAGATCGCCAGAGCGGGCACCAGGGTGATCAGCCGCCGCGCCACCATCGGAATCGACACCTGCAGCAGGCCCGACATGATCATCGCGCCCGCATATGCACCCACCGACGACGACGCGAGACCCGATGCGAGCAGGCCGATCGCGAACAACAACGCAACCGTCGGGCCCAAAGTGTTGCCGACCGCGGCATGCGCACCCTCGATCGAACCCGTGTCGTCGCGCTCCTGCAGGTTGGTCGCCGCGACGAGCAGCATCGAGAGGTTGACGGCGCCCGCGACCACCATCGCGATCCCCACGTCCCAGCGGGTGACACGCAGCAGCATGCGCCGCATCGGGCCGGGTTCGGGGTGGCCGTGGCGGTCGCGCGCGAGGCCGGAGTGCAGGTATACCGCGTGTGGCATCACGGTCGCGCCGAGCATCGCTGCCGCGATCAGCACGCTCTCTGTGCCTGCGAACCTCGGCACAAGACCGGCGGCGACCTCGTCTGCCGGTGGCGGCGAGACGAACAAGCTGGTGAGGAAACCGATCGCGATGACCAGCAACAGGCCGGTGATGACGCGCTCGAACATCTGCTGACCCCGGCGGTCCTTGACCACCAACAGCAGCAGCGATACGGCCCCAGTGATCACGCCGCCGGCGATCAGGGGGAGATCGAAGAGCAGGTACAACGCGATCGCACCACCGATCACCTCGGCGAGATCTGTTGCCATCGCGACCAATTCGGCCTGCAGCCAATAGGCCAGCCGGGTCGGGCGTCGCGTCTTGTTGCCGACGGCTTCGGGCAGCGACATTCCGCTGACCAGACCCAGCTTCGCCGACAGGTACTGCACCAGACAGGCCATCGTGTTGGCGACCACGATGACCCACACCAGCAGGAAGCCGAACTGCGTGCCGGCGCTGACGTTGGCTGCGACATTGCCGGGGTCGACGTATGCGGTAGCGGCGACGAACGCCGGACCGAGCAGAATCCAGCTCGGCCGCAGTTTGACGTCAGCGCGCTGCGACAACCAACCCACCTTCTATCGGGCTCGCGAATAGAAAAGTTAGGTTAGCCGAAACCTCCGGAAGCGTGAACTACCGGGGCCTCATCAGTCGAAGCCGCCGATTCCGATGACCAGGCCGCCGCCCCAGTAGGGCCAGCCGCCGTAATTATTGTTCGGTTGGGGTGAGGTGACGATTTGAGCGCTGCCGTTGGTTTGACACTGCGTCGTGGTCGGGCCGATGTTGACACATTCGGGCGCGGCGGCGGCGACCGGTGCGAGGACGACGAACGCACATGCGCCCCCCGTCGCGAAAAATGTTGCGGTAAAACGCTTTCTTGACCGCATTGGGGGCCTCCTTCGGCCAGCGCGGTGAATGCCCCACCTACGCAGAGCCCTGCGAAGCGCGGCCTCCTAGGCCGTGACGACTCTCCCGATCAGGGGAAGAAGAAGCCGTCGCCGCCGAACATATCGCCCCACGGGCCGACGTACGGCTCCTCGGCGGGCGTGTCGTTGATCTGCACGTTGCCCGGCGTTGCGCATTCGGTCGACGAGCCGCCGAGGGCTTCGGCACCGCCCTCGTTGACGCATTTCGGGAGAAGACCCGGCGCCGCCGCCTCCGCCGTCGGGGCGGGCGTCGGTTCAGGGCGGTGCCGGCTCGGCGCTGGCCGCGGGAGCCGCGAAGATCGCGGCTGCTGCTCCGGCAGCAATGAAGAGCGGAGTGACGTATCGAGGTGTGGTCGGCATAGGCGCGCGCCCTTCTCTAGTGGGTCCCCGGCTTGTTGCACACAGAGTACAGCCCTTTTCCGGTGATGAGGGGTAGGTCGAGAGTCGTCCTGATACCCGGTGCAGCCGCGACCACCGCGGGGATCGCGTTGACGACGCGGGCGGCGGTCGCGACCAGTCCGGCGTGATTGTGATCCCCGTTGGGGCTGCTCAGGCAGAGGTCCAAGGCGTAGGAGGGTTCACCGGTGATCTCGATGCGATAGGAGCCCCCGTCCTGGGCCGGCTGTGGCCAGTCGGGGCGCAGGTCGTCGCGCAACCGCGTGACGTGTTCGAGCACGACCGCGACCCGGCCGTCCTTGCGCCCCTGGACCTCGAAGCGCAGTGCCGCCGCGGTGCCCTTCTGGATATGTCCGGAAGCGATATCGAAATCGTCGGGCGCCGGCTCGCGGACATAGGTCTCGGTCACTTCGTCGAGTTCGACGCCCAGGCCCGCGGCGAGCTGTCGCACCACAGAACCCCATGCGAGGCTCAGCACACCGGGCTGCAGCAACATCGGCAGATCGTCGAGGGGCCTGCCGAACCCCATCACGTCGAACATCACGGTGGCGCTGTCATACGTGTCGTAGTTGATGATCTCCATACACCGGATCTGCTCGATGCTCTGGCAGGTTCCGGCCAGCGCGAGCGGAAGCAGGTCATTGGCGAAGCCGGGGTCGATACCGTTGACGAACACACTGGACTTGCCCGACTGTGCCGCATCCTCGATCGGCTTCACCAACTCATCCGGCAGCGTTTGCCATGGGTACTGCAGGAACACCGCGCTACTGCCGACGACGTTGACGCCAGCCGCAAGGATTCGCCGGTAATCCTCCAGCGCCTCGGGCAGGCGGTTGTCCGCCATGGCGGTGTAGACGGCGCACTCCGGCTTGGTCGCCAACACGGCATCGAGATCTGTCGTGGCGGTGATGCCCGTAGAGACATCAAGTCCCGCGAGCTGTCCGGCGTCCTTACCGGCCTTCGAATCCGAGGACACCCACACGCCGGTGAGTTCGAACTGCGGATCCTTGATCAGCTGGGTCAGTGCGTGGCGGCCGACGTTACCGGTGCCGATCGCGGCGACTTTGATGCTCAAGAGATGCTCCTCACAGATCGGGGATGGGTAGGTCGAGGTTTGGGAAGGTGAGGCCGCCGTCGACCTCGAGCGTCTTGCCGGTCAGATAGGAGCCGGCGGGAGAAGCGAGATACACCGCGGCCGCGGCGATGTCCTCGGGTTCGCCCAATCTGCGCATGGGCGTGGCATTTTCCATCGGTCGTCGAAGCTCATCATTGGAGGCCACCACGTCAAGCGCCGACGTGAGGATCGACCCCGGCGCTATGGCGTTGACGCGGATCCGCGGGCACAGGTCCAATGCGGTGAGTCGGGTGTAGTGGGCGAGGGCGGCCTTGGCGGTTCCGTACGCGGCGAAACCGCGGCCGGCCTCGCGCCCCATCGTCGACGTGATGTTGATGATGTTGCCGCCGCCGGAATGTTCGAGCATCAACGGGACGGCCGCGGTGGTGAGAGCGTGCGCGGTGGCGACGTTGAAGGTGAAGGCGTCGCGCAGGTCCTTGGTGGATGTGGTCAGCAGCGTGTTGGGCATCGTGCCGCCGACGTTGTTCACGACGATGTCTAGTTTGCCGAAGGCCTCGACGGCCTCACCCGCGAGCTTGGCCGTGTCCTCGGGATGCGCGAGGTCGGCGACCACGATGTGAGCTTTGCGGCCGACGCCTTTGACCTGTTCGGCCACCTCTTCGAGTTGAGCCTGCGTGCGCGCCGCAATGACCACGTCAGCACCGGCTTCCGCGAATGCCAGCGCCATCGCGGCACCGAGTCCACGGCCCGCGCCGGTCACCACCGCGACTTGGTTGTCCAGCCGAAATCTGTCCAGAATCACGTGCGTTTCCTTCCGTCGCCGGGCGAACCTTAGCAATCCTAGGCAGCGCCGGTGAGCAGTTTCTGAAACACGTTCTAATTCTGTCAGAGGCTGTCAGTCACCGTGGCCACACTTATTCACCGCCTCTTGGGATCCCCGAGACGTCCTGGACCAATATGACTGTGTGCCAACCTCGCAGCGACTTTGTCGCTCGACTACTACCAGCGAGGGCAACATCACGCGACATCATCGACAAAGTCGCGCGTAGCGAGGCCCAGGAACACAGGCCCACCGGGACGTCTCGGCCTCAGCGGCTGACAAAACCTCGACGTGTCGGTCCGGACGGGTCTGGGCTGTCGGACTGACCCCTACTTCTTCGCGGCCGCTTTCTTGGCTGTCTTTTTGGCGGGCGCCTTCTTCGCGGCTTTCTTGGCCGTCTTCTTGGCCGGCGCTTTCTTGGCCGGCTTCTCCGAACCGCCGCCACTCTCGCGGCGCGCCTTCACGCTGGCCTCGAGTTTCGCGAGCAGATCCGACACGTCCTCGGTCTCGTCGAGCTCCTTCGGCTGCTCTTCGGTGGTAAACGCCTCGCCGCCTTCGAGTTTGGCCTGAATCAGCTCGTGCAGCTGCTCCTGGTAATCGTCGTGATAGCGGTCGGGGTTGAAGTCGTCGGTCATCGACTCCACTACCTGGCTCGCCATCTTCAACTCAGCGGGTTTGATGTCAATCTTCGCGTCGAGCGAAGGGAAGTCGGGATCACGGATCTCGTCGGGCCACAGCAGCGTCTGGATGACCATCACGTCGCGCTTGGAAAAGTCCTGCACGCGGAGCGCGGCCAGCCTGGTCTTGTTGCGCAGCGCGAAATGCACGATCGCGACGCGGTCGGTTTCTTTCAGCGTCTTGGTCAGCAGCACATACGATTTCGTCGACTTGCCCTCGGGCTCGAGGAAGTAGCTCTTGTCGTACATCATCGGATCGATGTCGCTGGCCGGCACGAATTCCAGCACCTCGATCTCGCGGCTGCGTTCCTCCGGCAGTGACGCGATGTCGTCGTCGGTGATGATCACCGTCTGGCCGTCGTCGGATTCGTAGGCCTTGGCGATATCGCGGTACTCCACCACCTCACCGCACACCTCGCAGACCCGCTTGTACCGGATGCGCCCGTTGTCCTTCTCGTGCACCTGGTGGAACTTGACGTCGTGATCCTCGGTCGCGCTGTAGACCTTGACCGGGACGTTCACCAGTCCGAAGGCGATTGAACCCTTCCAAATGGAACGCATAAGGCCACGTTAGCCGGGTTGCGACAGCAGCGGGCCCGAGCTCGCCGCCGCGGCGTCCCGTGTTGCGCGATCCGGCAGGTCAGCACCGGCACGGGCGACCGTCAGCGCCGAGGTCAGCGCGGCAGTGCGCACTACGCGGGTCAACGCGTCGGTGCTGATTTCGGCCAGATCGTTGCGTCGTTGGGCCCCCAGCAGATCCAGCGACCACAGCGCATCGATGAGTCCGGTCATGAACGCGTCGCCGGCGCCGACGGTGTCGACGATGTTCACCTTGTACGCCGGCACGTGGACTTCGCCCGCCGCGGACATCGCGAGCGCGCCGCGCTCACCCAACGTCACCGCGACGATCGAGGGACCCAGGCTCAGCCAGGTTCGCGCAATCTGCTCGGCCGAGCGATTCGGGTCGATCCAGCGCAGATCCTCGTCGCTGGCCTTCACCACATCGCAGCGCTCGAGGAGCCGGTCGATGCGACCCCGCGCGCCGTCACCGTCCTCGATCAGCGCCGGTCGCACATTCGGGTCGAACGTCAGCGTCGCCGAGGGGTGGTAGGCGTCAAGCAGAGCGGCGGTCGCCCGGCAGCCCGGCTCGAGCCACGTCGCGATCGATCCGGTGTGCGCGACCAACGGCGGCGCCACCTCCGGCGTTCCCGAAAGCTGCCATTCGATGTCGAACGTGTACTGCGCCGAGCCCGATTCGTCGAGCGTGGCAACCGCCGTCGGCGTTCGTTCGGCGGTCTGGCTGCCCGAAACCAGTCGTACTCCCGAGCTTTCGACATAGTCGACGATCCGCCGGCCGCGGGCGTCGTCGCCGATGTGGGTGAGGAAGTCGACATCTCGGCCCAGCCGGGCCAGACCGACCGCCACATTGAGCGGGCTGCCCCCGACGTGCTCGGTCGAGACGCCGTCGCGCACCGCGTCGGATGCTCGCTCGTGACCTCGCTCGACGATGTCGATCAGTGCCTCGCCGATGACGAGGGATCTCATGGTGTGTCCTTGCGCAGCAGTGTCTCCAACGTCGCGCGCGCGCCGTCGCGGTGCAGCGATTCCAGCGCCCACACGTACGCCTCGACGAATCGGGGATCGCTCGCCAGATCGCCGAACACGTCGGTGTTTTCGATGAATGCGGTCGGGTTCTCCCGTTGCGACTTCGCCAGCGGCACCAAGGTGTCGGCCAGCTGGTCCTGGACCTCGATGGGCTCGCCCTGTTCGTCGACGCCTTCGGCATACCGTGCCCAGCTGGCGATCGTCGCTGCCGACAGTCGCACCGGTGCACCGGTTCTGAGGTTCTCCCTGATCACCGGGAGCAGCCATTTCGGGATGCGGTCCGATGAGCCGAAGCACAGCCGCACGATCGTGTCTTTGACGCCCGGATTGGCGAATCGTTCGATCAGTGTGCTCTTGTAGTCCGGCAGGTCGATACCCGGCACCGGCTTCAGCGTCGGGGTGGCCTCGGTGTCCATGTATGCCCGCAGGAACTCGGCGAACAACGGGTCACCCGCGGCATCGTGCACCAGCCGGTATCCCGCCAAATACGCGAAATAGCAGAGACTCTGGTGGCTGGCGTTGAGCAGTCGCAGCTTCATCAATTCGTAAGGCGTGACATCGTCGACCATCAAGACGTCGACCTTCTCCAGCGGAGGTCGGCCATCGGAGAAATCGTCCTCGAGCACCCACGACGTGAACGGTTCGGCGGCCACCGGCCATCGGTCGTCGACGCCGAATTCGTTCTCGACGGCGGCGATGACGTCGGGCGTAGTGACCGGCGTGATGCGGTCGACCATCGAATTAGGGAACCTGGTGTGCTCTCTCATCCAATCGCCGAGGCCGGGATGGAGCCGCTCGGCGTAGGTGGTGAAGGCGTGGCGCGCGACCTCGCCGTTGCCCTCGATGTTGTCGCACGACACGATCGTCGGCGACGCGACACCGCGTTCACGTCGACGCGCCAACGCCGACGCGACGAGGCCGAACACGTGAACTCCGTCGCCGGCCGAGCCGGCAGTCCTACCACCGCCAAGATTTTCGATGTTGTAGCCGCCCTCGGTGATGGTCAGCGAGATGATGCGGGTGCTCGGCGCGGCCAAGAGTTCGATCACCGACTCCGGATCGTCGGGAGCGTAGCGGTAGTCGACGATCGATCCGATGACCCGCGCGTCGCGGGTGCCGTCGGGATTCTCGAGCAACAGCGTGTACAGGCCGTCCTGCGCGGCCATGACGTCGGCCATCTTGCGGTCGGCCGCCATGACACCGACACCGCAAATGCCCCAGTCCTTGGCGAGGCCCATCTCCAACAGCCGGTCGATGTACATGGCCTGGTGAGCGCGGTGGAATCCGCCGACTCCGAAATGGACTATGCCGACGCCGATCTCGTCGCGGTCATAGCTCGGCCTGCTGAGTGTCATGACACCGTCACCACCGACTTGACGCTACCCGGGATCCGGTCTGAGTCCAGGGCCTCGGCGGCCTTCTCGAGCGGGAAATGGGCGGTCACCATGGCATCGAGGTCGACACGACCGGATTCCACCAGCGAGATCGCCGTCGGCCAGGTGTTGGCGTACCGGAACACGCCCGTCAGCACCAGCTCACGGTTCTGGATCAGCTGCGTCGGCAGCTCCATGGTCTCAGCGCCCGAGCCCACCAGCACCACCCTGCCCGCGGGCCGCACCGCGCGAATACCGGCAGCGACGGCCGCCGCGGCGCCGGACGCGTCGATGAAGGCATCGACCGCGCGCTCGTCAAGCCGGTCTGTTGCGGGATCGACGGCCGAGGTGGCACCGAACGCGATCGCGCGGTCGCGTCGGGACCGGTCGGGATCGCTGACGACGATCTCCGTCGCACCGTACGCGCGGGCGAGCTGCGTCACCACGATGCCGATGGGTCCGGCGCCCGCGATGAGCACCCGCGATCTGCCGTCTTCCCGTCGTCCCCCTAGCCTCCGGCTGGGTGGTGCCCCCACCGCTCGCCCCGGACCGTCGAGTTCGGCCTTGCGAATCGCGGCGATGCCGACGGACAACGGCTCACACAGCGCCGCGGCGTCGTCGGACATCGAGTCCGGCACCGGGTGCGCGAACTCCGCGCCGATCGTCACGTACTCGCAGAGCGCGCCGTCCACCGGCGGGGTGGCGAAGAACCGCATATGCGGACAGAGGTTGTAGTGGCCGCGACGCGTCTCGTCGGTATCGGGGTCGGGTCGTTGCGGTTCGATCGACACCCGCTGACCGACGCGAGACGGGTCGACGGATTCGCCGACGCCGACGATGGTCCCCGCCGCCTCGTGACCGAGGACCAGGGGCGCTTCCACGACGAACCCACCCACCCGGCCGTGCCGGTAGTAGTGCGTATCCGAGCCGCATACACCCACCGACGAGACCCGTATGAGCACGTCACCCGGCCCAGGCGTCGGCACCGGCCGTTGCTCCATCTCGATCCGGCCCTGTTCGACGAGTACCGCGGCCCGCATCCGGGTATCTGGAGAAAGTGTTGTGTACGTCACAGTCACCATGTTAGCGTTATGAGCATCTACTCGCACCCCTGAGCAAATGCTCACACGGTTGAGGGAAAGTGGGGCTGCTCTCGTGACCGTTTCGACGTCGAACGGCGAAGTCCGGTCGCGGCGCAGAGCACCGTGCGTCGTCGCCCGACGACCTTCGACTCGCATTGCGGGCAGCGACGCTGTACTACCTCGACGGTCTGACTCAGGCCGAGATCGCCTCCCGTCTCGGGGTCTCGCGGCCGACTGCGGGCCGATTGGTGGCCCGGGCCAAGGCCAAAGGGCTGGTGCGAATCGAGGTCGTCGTGCCGCCGGACATGCGCGACGATCTGCATGCTGACGAGGAGCGTGAGCTCGAACGCCGGTTCGGCCTGACCGAAGCTGTGGTGGCCGGACACGGAGTCGACGTCGGCTCGCCCGGCCGTCCCGCCGCCTTCGCGAGTGTGGGTCGCGCCGCGGCGGCACTGTTGATGCGCCGGCTTGCGCCAGACGATGTCCTCGGATTCACCTGGGGCCCCGAGCAAGTCGCGGTGGCTACCGCATTGGTGCCCGGTGTGGCGAGCTGCAAGACCGTGGTTCAACTGGATGGCGCCATGTCCACCGCCGCGTACCAGACCGGTAC
The DNA here is from genome assembly GCA_963805835.1 of uncultured Actinomycetota bacterium. GTDB lineage: Bacteria > Actinomycetota > Actinomycetes > Mycobacteriales > Mycobacteriaceae > Mycobacterium. The sequence continues at coordinate 29,899 of CAWDVX010000028.1, forward strand.
GGAGGTCATTCTCAGCCGCTGCGCAGACGTATTGCGCGCCAGCACGATCCGGCTGCCCGCACCGCTGTATGCCGACCCCTCGACCGTCGTCTCGATGCGCAGCGACTCGGTCATCTCGCGGACACTCGAGGCAGGCAGCCGCGCCGACGTCATGTTGTTCGGCGTTGGCGTCGTCTCGACCTCCACCACGCTGTTCGAAGGTAGTTATCTCGACATCCGTATGCTCGACGAGCTGATCTCGCTGGGCGCGGTGGGTGAGATCGGTGGCCGATTCTTCGACGCGCAAGGCACCGCCGTCGACACGGAACTTCAGCAGCGCGCGGTGTCGGTTCCGCTCGAGGACATCCGCAGCTGCCAGAAGACGATCCTGATCTCCAGCGGCGCGACCAAATATCCCGCCACGCTCGGCGCGCTTCGCGGAAAGCTTGCCAGACTCCTGGTTTGTGACATCGATTGTGCCCGTTGGCTGCTGGCCCAGGCATGATCCAGTGAAAGGTGAAGTGATGGTGAGAGCGCTCAAACGATGGGCTGCCTGTGTAGCCGCGGCAGGCTTGACGTTGACGGCTACCAGCTGTGCCGGCGCAGGCAGCCTGGGGGCGTCGGATAGCGAGGTGACCATCGCACTGGTGTCCAACTCGCAGATGACCGATGCCCAGAAGCTGTCGACGGAGTTCGAGAAGGAGAACCCCGGCACGAAGCTGAAGTTCATCACGCTCTCGGAGAACCAGGCCCGCGCCAAGATCACGATGTCGACGGCCATGGGTGGCAGCGAATTCGACGTGGTGATGATCAGCAATTTCGAGACTCCGCAGTGGGCCAAAGACGGCTGGCTGATGAATCTCTCGGAATTCGCGAAGAACACGCCGGGTTACGACGAGAACGACTTCATCCCCTCGTTGCGCGATTCGCTGTCGTACGAGGGCGACATGTACGCCGTTCCGTTCTACGGCGAATCGTCGTTCCTGATGTACCGCAAGGACCTCTTCGAACAGGCCGGCATCGAGATCAACCAGGATCCGAATTATCAGCCCACCTGGCAGGAAGTCGCCGATTGGGCCGACACGCTCAAGACCGACGACCGGGCCGGCATCTGCCTGCGCGGCAAGCCGGGCTGGGGCGAGGTGCTGGCCCCGCTGGACACCGTGATCAATACCTTCGGTGGGCGCTGGTTCGACGAGCAGTGGAACGCCCAGTTGGACAGCCCCGAGGTGAAGAAGGCCGTCAACTTCTACGTCGACCTGATCAAGCGATCCGGTGAAATCGGCGCCGCCTCAACGGGATTCCAGGAGTGCGCCAACCTGTTCGGTCAGGGCCAGACGGCGATGTGGTACGACGCAACGTCCGCGAACTCAGTCCTCGAGGACCCCAAGACCTACCCGGACCTGGTCGGCAAGATCGGCTACCTGCCCGCACCGATCGTGGAGAAGCCCAACTCGGGTTGGCTCTACACCTGGGCGCTGGCCATTCCGAAGGCCGCCAAGAATCCCGAAGGGGCATGGAAGTTCATCTCCTGGATGACCAGCAAGGATTACCTGAAGCTGGTCGGCGAGGAGTTGGGCTGGGCGCGCGTCCCACCGGGCAGCCGGACTCTCGACCTACACGGATCTGCCCGAGTACGAGGCGATCTCGAAGTCGTATGGTCCGCTGACCCTGGAGTCGATCGAGAACGCAACGCCGAACGATCCGACGGTGCAACCGGTTCCGTACACCGGGGTGCAGTTCGTCGCCATTCCCGAGTTCCAGGATCTGGGGACGCGGGTGAGCCAGCAGATCAGTGCGGCCATCGCCGGGCAGAAGACCGTCGATGAGGCGCTCGCTCAAGCACAGCAATACGCCGAGGTCGTCGGCAAGAGCTACCAGGAGAAATGATGACTCTTACTGCTGATACCGACGCTCGACGCCGAGGAGGCCGCGGTCGCCGAGCGCGTCCGAAAGATCAAGGCAGCACAGGACACTGGCGTGAGCCGTGCCGAGGGATGGCGCAGGCGTGGACCGCTGCTTCCCGCGTTGATCTTCATGATCGTGGTCACGCAGATCCCGTTCCTGTTCACCTTGTACTACTCGACGCTGTCGTGGAACCTGGTTCGTCCGGGCTCGCGGCAGTTCGTGGGGCTGAACAACTACGTCGCGGTGATCAAGGACAGCCAGTTCTGGACGGTGGCCTTCAACACGGTCATCCTGATCGTCGGCGTGGTGCTGATCTCGGCGTTCTTTGGTCTGCTGCTCGCGCTGCTGCTCGATCGCGCGTTCCTGGGACGTGGCGTGGTGCGGACGCTGCTCATCACGCCGTTCCTGGTCACACCGGTTGCGGGCGCGCTGATCTGGAAGACGACCATCCTCGACCCGAACAACGGCATCCTGAACTGGCTGTTGTCGTTGGTCGGGGTGGGCAAGGTGGACTGGATCGGACAGTTTCCGCTGTCGATGGTCATGGTCGAATTGATCTGGCAGTGGACCCCGTTCATGATGCTGCTCATCCTGGCAGGTCTGCAGTCGATGCCGCGCGACCAGTTGGAGGCCGGGCGGGTCGACGGCGCGGGTGCGTTGCAGCTGTTCCGGGAACTGACGCTGCCCCACCTTCGGCGCTTCATCGAACTTGGGGTCGTGCTCGGGGCCATCTACCTGATCAACACGTTCGACGCCATCTACATGATGACCCAGGGCGGACCAGGTATCGCCAGTGCGAACCTGCCGTTCTACATCTATCAGCGCGCGTTCCTTGGCTTCGACATGGGCCAGGCGGCGGCCATGGGCGTGGTGGTCGTGATCTTCACCATCATCATCGCCACCTTCGCGCTGCGGTTGATCTTCAAATCGTTCTCCGGCAAGGAAGAGGCAGCCTGATGACTACCACAATTGAGAAGGGCGCGGCGACGACGTCTCCGGCGGTTGCGCGAAAGAAGAAGAGCCGCAAGTTCAGCCCATGGGGCGTGGTCGCGTGGATCGCCGCCATCGGCTTCTTCTTCCCGGTGTTCTGGATGGTGCTCACGTCCTTCAAGCAGGAAAGCGACGCGGCAACCAGTCCGCCGAAGCTGTTCTTCACGCCGACACTCGATCAGTACGGGGCGGTCTTCGAGCAGGGCATCGGACCCGCGATGCTCAACTCGTTGTTCGCCACGGGTATCTCCACGCTGCTCGTGCTCCTGCTCGGCACACCTGCCGCGTTCGCACTATCGCTGCGGCCGGTTCGGAAGACCTCGGATGCCTTGTTCTTCTTCATGAGCACGAAGATGTTGCCCATCGTCGCGGCCATCCTGCCGCTGTATGTGATCGTGTCCAACCTGGGTCTCCTGGACAACATCTGGGCGTTGGTCATCCTGTACACGTCGATGAATCTTCCCATCGCGGTGTGGATGATGAGATCGTTCTTCCTCGAGGTTCCCGGCGAACTGCTCGAAGCGGCCAGCCTCGACGGCGCCAGCCTGTGGCGGTCGGTACGCGAGGTGATCCTTCCGCTGGTCTCGCCAGGCATCGCGGCCACCGCGTTGATCTGCGTGATCTTCGCCTGGAACGAGTTCTTCTTCGCGGTCAACCTGACCGCGGTGAACGCCCAGACCATGCCGGTGTACCTCGTCGGGTTCATCGCCGGCGAGGGTCAGTACTGGGCCGTGCTGTCGGCGGCGGCAACCATGGCCGCACTTCCCGTGATGCTCTGCGGGTGGTTCGCGCAAAACAAGCTGGTGCGCGGACTTTCATTCGGCGCAATCAAGTAAACGACCAGACCCGCAACGAAAAAACGGAGAAGAACAATGGCTGCAATCACCTACAAGAACGCCTCGTGCATCTACGAGGGATCGGACAAGCTCGCGGTGGACAACCTCAACCTCGACATCCAGGACGGCGAATTCATCGTCCTCGTCGGCCCATCCGGGTCCGGTAAGAGCACCGCCCTGCGCATGCTGGCCGGCCTCGAGGACATCGACGAGGGCGCCATCGAAATCGGCGGCAAGGACATGACCGGTGTGCCGTCCAAGGACCGCGACATCGCGATGGTGTTCCAGAACTACGCGCTCTACCCCAACAAGACCGTCGCCGAGAACATGGGCTTTGCGCTGAAACTGCGCGGGGTGTCGGCCCAGAGAGCGCCGCAAGAAGGTCGAGAACGCCGCCGAGATCCTGGACCTGACCGAGCACCTGGACCGCAAGCCCGCCAAACTGTCCGGCGGGCAACGGCAACGCGTCGCGATGGGGCGCGCCATCGTGCGTGAGCCCCAGGTCTTCTGCATGGACGAGCCACTGTCGAATCTGGACGCCAAGCTGCGCGTGCAGACCCGCACCCAGATCGCCGCCCTGCAACGACGGCTGGGCACCACCACCGTCTACGTCACCCACGACCAGGTCGAAGCCATGACGATGGGCGACCGCGTCGCCGTGCTGCGCTTCGGGAAACTGCAGCAATTCGCCGCGCCCAACGAGCTCTACGACAGGCCGGCCAACGCCTTCGTCGCCGGCTTCATCGGCTCGCCCGCGATGAACCTGGTGGACCTGTCCGTCACCGACAGCGGTGTGAAGATCGGTGACTCCGTACTGGAACTGGAGCGCGACGACCTCGCCAAGGTCAGCGATGCTGGTCTGTCGGAGGTCACCTTCGGCATCCGTCCCGAGCAGCTCGAGATCTCCAACGACGGCGGGGTTGAGGTCGTCGTCGACCTGGTCGAGGATCTCGGCAGCGAGGCATACGTGTACACCCACGCGGGTTCGGGAGTCGAACTCGTCGCGCGGTGCAATCCGCGTACCGCGCCTAAGCTGGCCGACACGGTGCGACTGCGCAAGAACCCAGAAGGCGCGGTGCATCTGTTCAACTCGAAGACCGGCGAACGCCTGAATTGACCTGACATGAATGCACCGGAGTTTCGGCTCCGGGCGCCTATGCCGGGGTTGCTCGCGCTCCCATGGGACCGGCCGTTGTCGCAGTGGAATGTGCCCGATGTTCCACTGCGCGACATCGCCGTCGGACCCAGCCGGCACCTGGTGAAATTCGTCGACGCGGACGGCGCGCTGTGGGCGGTCAAGGACATGCCGCCGCGGGTTGCGGTCAAGGAGTACAACGTGCTGCGCCGGCTCGAGGAGATGGGCTTGCCCGCGGTTCGTCCTGCGGGCATGGTGCTGCAACCCGAGTTCGACACCGCGATTCTGGTCACCCGCTACCTCGAAGGGTCCTGGCAGTATCGGCGGCTGTTCATGCGGCTGCCGCCGGACCAACCGAAACACCGTGCGCGGCTGCTGGACGCGATGGCCGGACTGTTGGTGGAGTTGCATCGGCACGGCGTCTTCTGGGGTGACTGCTCGCTGGCCAACACGCTGTTCTCCCGTGACGGCCAGCTGCTGCAGGCATGGCTGGTCGACGCCGAGACCTCCGAGATTCATCCGTCGCTCAGCCGCGGCCAGCGCTCACACGACCTCGAGATCATGGTGGAGAACGTGGCGGAGGGTCTCGTCGACCTCGCCGAGCGGCTTGGGCGGCCCGAGGAGCTACACGAAACCCTCATCGCCGAAGCCGAACACGTACAGATCACCTACGACACGCTCTGGGAGACGCTGCACGCCGAGCCCGTCTTCGGTTTCACCGACCGCTACCGCGTCGAGGGAACCGTCCGCCGCCTCAACGAGCTCGGGTTCGCGGTCGACGAAGTGTCCCTCCAGCCGGTAAACGACGATTCGAACCAACTCAGAATCCGTGTCGCCGTGGGTGATCGGCGATACCACGCGCAGCGACTACAACAACTCACCGGACTGAATGTGGGCGAGGGACAGGCCCGGATACTGCTCGGCGACCTGCTGGCGTATCAGGCGCAGCTGTGCCGGGAAGCGGGTCACGACGTCGACGAGTCGACCGCGGCGCGACTGTGGGTGATCGAGGTGCTGACCCCTTACGAACGGTTGGCGCACGATGTCGTCCACCGCATGGGCACCCCGGTCCAGGCGTATTGCGACCTGCTCGAAGTGCGCTGGCTGCTGAGTGAGCAAGCAGGCCACGACGTCGGAACGAACAAGGCGCTCGCGGCGTTGGCCCGCGGCGTCGTGCCTACCGACTCCGCGGCGAAGATGGCCGTCGCCGAAGTCCCGACCGCGCCGTTTGAAGTGGTGGCATTCGACGACGAATGAGCGACAACTGAGCGACAAAGTCGCTCGGATTCGATTGCATGGCAACACCTTCCGTTCTTAGAGAGTTCTTCGGATTCTTTCTAGAGACTTCTTATAGTTCGAACTTATGTTCGAGTCATGAGTGCGGAGGCGGTGCAGGCAGCGATAGCAGCCATGCGCGCCGCGCACGATCAGTTGGCGGGGCTGCCGGTCGATGCGCTCACCAAGACCGAGTTGGTCGCGGCGCTGGATGAGCTGGAAACGCTGTCGTGTCAGTTGCCGACCCAGCGCCACCGGATGTTGGCCCGGCTGCAGGCCGAAAGCACGGCCAAGGAGATGGGTGCCAAGTCGTGGCGTGAGGTGTTGTCGACTCGGTGGCGCATCTCGACATCCGAGGCCCGGCGCCGCCTGGAGGAGGCCGCGGTGTTGGGGCCACGGCGCACCTTGACCGGCCAACCCCTGCCGCCGCAGCTACCCGGCACCGCGATCGCGCAAGCCCATGGGCTGATCAACGGTGAACACGTCACAGTGGTGCGCGAGACGATGGACCGCATCCCGCCCGCGGTCGACACACCGACGCGCACCCAGATCGAAGTCGACTTGGCGCGCACCGCGATCGGGGTCGGGCCCAAGGAACTCAAGAACAACGCTGATCGGATCCTGTTTCTGCTCGATCAGGACGGCCCCGAACCCGACGACGCCGAACGTGCGCGCCGGCGCGGCCTGTGGCGAGGACGCCAGGGACTCGACAAGATGATCCCGGTCAAGGGGAATCTCACCCCGGAGGCGTGGGCGATCTATGAGGCGATCTTCGCCAAGTGGGCCGCACCGGGGATGTGTCACCCCGACGACGAAAATCCGTGCGTGTCGGGCACTCCGTCACAGGCCCAGATCGACAACGACCACCGCAGTTTGGCGCAGCGTCAGCATGATGCGCTGATCGCGGTCGGGCGCAGTGTGTTGGAATCCGGTGAGCTGGGTCAGCACAACGGGTTACCGACCTCGGTCATCATCCGCACCACTCTGCAGGATTTGGAGAGCCGCGCGGGGGTCGGCATCAGCGGTGGGGGCAGCGTGATCCCGATCGCCGACGTGATCCGCATGGCCGCCCACGCGAACCACTACCTGGCGGTGTTCGACAAGGCGACCGGGTCGGCGTTGGATCTGTTCCGCGCCCGCCGCGTCGCCTCCCCGGCGCAGCGGATCATGTTGATCGCCCGCTCTGGGGGCTGCACCAAACCCGGCTGCACGGTGGGTGCCTACGGCAGCCAGGTGCATCATGCCGCCCGAGATTGGGCCGACGATGGGCAGACCAACGTCGACGAACTGGGTCTGGCCTGCGGGCCCGATAACCGTATGGTCGGCCGCGGTGGCTGGAGCACCCGGATCAACGCCGACAGCGACGTCGAATGGATCCCACCGCCACACCTGGATACCGGCCAAGCCCGAGTCAACGACTACCACCGACCCGAACGACTCCACCCACCACCCGAGGACCAACCGTCGATACCCGAGGACCAACCCGGCGGACCAGAACCCAACGCCGCCTAACGGCGGCTCCGACCGGTCAGCCGACGACGGCCGGGTTCGCCGGATTAAGGCCGCTCGGCAGATCCGGGCTCAGACCCGAGCCACCGTGTGTGGTCTCCTGGCCTGCCGCCGGCCGGCAGTTGTTGTCTATCGGCGTCTGATCGCCGGAACAATAGGGGAGAAGATCCTGGGGGTCGGCGCCGGCGTGCGGTGCCGACAACACGACGGCTGCGCCCGCTAGCAGGCACGCCGCAAAGATTCTCCTCATAGTGCGAGGGTACGCCGGGTAATACCGTGTTGTGGTGGATCAGTTCGGTCGGGTGAAGCTCACCAACCCCGACAAGGTGCTTTACCCCGCGACGGGTACCACCAAGGCCGAGGTCTTCGAGTACTACATCCAGATCGCCGAGGTGATGGTTGCGCACATCGCGGGCAGGCCGGTGACCCGCAAGCGCTGGCCCAACGGCGTCGACGAGCCCGCGTTTTTCGAGAAGCAGCTCGCCTCGTCCGCGCCGGAATGGCTCGATCGTGCGTCGATCACCCATAAGTCGGGAACGACCACCTACCCGCTGATCGACACCGTCGAGGGGCTGGCGTGGATCGCCCAGCAGGCCGCGCTCGAGGTCCATGTCCCGCAATGGCGGTTCATAGATGGGAGCCAGGGTCCTGCGACACGCATCGTCTTCGATCTGGATCCCGGTGAGGGGGTCACGTTCCGGCAGTTGTGCAAGGTGGCCCACGAGGTCCGCGATCTCATCGCCGACATCGGCCTCACCACCTTTCCCCTCACCAGCGGCAGCAAGGGGCTGCATCTCTATGTGCCGCTGGCCGAACCGATCAGTTCGCGAGGTGCATCGATACTCGCGAAGCGGGTCGCGCAGCAGCTGGAGCAGGCGATGCCCAAACAGGTCACCGCGACCATGACGAAGAGCCTGCGCACCGGCAAGGTGTTCCTCGACTGGAGCCAGAACAGCGCCGCCAAGACGACGATCGCACCGTATTCGCTTCGCGGACGAGAACATCCGACCGTCGCCGCGCCGCGAACGTGGGACGAGATCGACGACCCGAAGCTGAAGCACCTTCGGTTCGACGAGGTACTCGAACGGGTGGCCGAACACGGGGATTTGCTCGCCGAGCTGGACGAGGCGGTGCCGGTCGCCGACCGGTTGACGACGTACCGCAGCATGCGCGACTCGTCGAAAACACCTGAGCCGGTACCGAATAGACCGCCGCAAACAGGCCACGACGACGCGTTCGTCATCCAGGAGCACCATGCCCGTCGACTGCACTACGACTTCCGGCTGGAACGCAACGGAGTGCTGGTGTCGTGGGCGGTCCCGAAGAACCTGCCCGACACACCATCGGTCAATCACCTTGCGGTGCATACCGAGGATCACCCGATGGAGTACCTGACATTCGCGGGTGAGATTCCCAAGGGGGAGTACGGCGGCGGCAAGGTCATCGTCTGGGACACCGGAACCTACGAGACGGAGAAGTTCAACGACAACCCGCCCGGACGGCCCCGAGAAGGGTGGCGAGGTCATCATCACCCTGCACGGCAAGAAGATCGACGGCCGGTACGCGCTGATCCAGACCGACGGCAAGAACTGGCTGGCGCACCGGATGAAGGAGCAGAAAAACCCCCACGCAGGGGATCTCGCGCCGATGCTGGCCACAGAGGGGTCGATCGAAAGGTTGAAGGCGACGCAGTGGGCGTTCGAGGGCAAGTGGGACGGCTACCGCGTGTTGGTCGATGCGAACCACGGCACGTTGAACCTGCGCTCGCGGCGGGGACGCGACGTCACCGACGAGTATCCGCAATTGCGGGCGCTGGCGGCCGACCTTGCCGACCATCACGTGATTCTCGACGGCGAGGCGGTCGCGCTCGACGAGTCGGGTGTTCCCAGCTTCGGCGAGATGCAGAACCGCGCCCGGTCTACCCGGCTGGAGTACTGGGCGTTCGACATCCTCTACCTCGACGGCCGATCGCTGCTGCGCGCCAAATACTCCGATCGTCGACGCGTGTTGGAAGCGCTGGCCGACGGCGGTGGGCTGATCGTGCCGGATCTGTTGCCCGGCGACGGCCCCGAGGCGCTGGAGTATGCGCGTGAGCGGCGCTGGGAGGGCGTGGTCGCGAAGAAACTGGACGCGACCTACCAGCCGGGGCGGCGGACCAAGTCATGGATCAAGGACAAGATCTGGAACACCCAGGAGATAGTGATCGGCGGCTGGCGCCGAGGCGAGGGGGGCCGCTCGAGTGGTATCGGCGCGCTGATGCTCGGTATTCCAAGTCCAGACAACCCCGAGGGCGGTCTTCAGTTCGTCGGTCGTGTCGGCACCGGGTTCACGGAGAAGGAGCTGACAAAGCTCAAGGGCATCCTCAAGCCGCTGGAGACCGACGAATCACCGTTCAATGCGCGTCTTTCCAAGCTCGACGCCAGGGGCGTCACCTTCGTCCGTCCTGAGCTGGTCGGCGAAGTGCGCTACAGCGAGCGGACATCCGACGACCGGCTGCGTCAACCGAGTTGGCGCGGCCTGCGGCCGGACAAGGAACCGTCCGAGGTCGTTTGGGAGTAGCCGCGCGGCGTCGATTTCTCGCCGGGTCAGCCTCGGCGGGCAGCGAAGCGGCGTCGGGGACGATCGTCGCTTCTTCGACGGGCTCGCCGGCCTGCCGTGCCGGCAGGTACACCACCCGCGACTTGCCGATGCGCAGCTCGTCACCGGAACGCAGAACCCGCTCCGCGGTGATCTTTGTCGCCGTTGACGAAGGTGCCGTTGCGACTACCGACATAGCGGATCGACCAGGCGGACCCATGCAGACCTCCTCTTAGGGGCATTTTTTGCCAGAGAGTCGGTCCATGGTCTGTGAACCGCCGCTAAGCCATCGCCGGACGTGGCACGCTGAACGCCGGTTCTTCGGGAGGTGGCGAGGTAGATGTGCACACGGGTGCTATGGAACACCGACGGCAGATTCGTGATGGCCGGCCGAACGATGGACTGGCCGGAGTCGACGCAACCGACCATCGTCGCCTTTCCCCGAGGGCGGGACCGGGACGGCGGCAAGGTCGGCGAGCTGGTTGCGGTCCCGGACAATCCGCTGCGCTGGACCAGCCGCTACGCCAGCCTGGTGACCACCGTGTACGGGATCGGCACCGTCGACGGATTCAACGAGGCGGGGCTCGGCGATGCACGCCCTCTATCTCAAGTCCACCGACGTCGGAGCCCGTGATCCGGGTCGGCCGGGCCTGCAGATCGGATTGTTCGGCCAGTATCTGCTGGACCAGGCGGGCACTGTCGCCGATGCGCTGGCGTTGGTGGACGTGTTCCAACCGGTGATGGTGCAGGCACATGGCCGGGAGGCGACCCTCCATTTCGCTCTCGAAGACGCCGGCGGGGACTCGGCGATCATCGAGTTCGCGGCCGGCGAACCCGTCATCCACCACGGCCGTCAATACACCATCATGACGAACGACCCGACCTATGAAGAACAGCTGGCATTGATTGCGCAGCAGGACTTTTCGCATCCGAGTCGAGACATGCCGTTGCCGGGCAACGTCAATGCAGTAGATCGGTTCCAGCGGGCCGCCTATTACGCCGCGCTGCTACCCGAGCCGGCCGATACCCGGCAGGCGGTGGCGGGCGTGATGGCGATCATGCGCAACGTGTCGGTTCCGTTCGGCGCCCCGTACGCCGAGTTCGGCGTCTACAACACCGAATACCGGACGGTCATCGATCTGACCGAGAAGCTGTATTTCTTCGAGCTGTCGACGAGTCCGAACGTGATCTGGATCGACTTCGACGCCCTGAACCTGGGTGATCAGCCGTTGGAGATCAACCCCTACGACACCACTCTGGTCGGGGATGTCACGGCCCGATTGGAACCGCAGGAGGTGCCGTTCTAGACCTTTGAGATGACCTTCTCGCCGTACTTCTCGATGGCACGAAGCTTGTCCTCGAGTGGTTCCGGGTCCGGCCCCACGGCGTAAGGCATTCGGAAGCCGACCATGATGTTCGTGACGCCTCGGTCCTCGAGTCGCTTGATGCCGTCGGGCTTGTACGCGTCGAGCGACTGGGCGTGGATCTCGAACGGCCCCGTTCGGCCCTCCTCCTCACGAAGTTCGTTGAGCCGCTTGATGTAACGGTCGAGTGCGGCGGGATCGCCGAGGTCGCCGCCGCCATGCATCCACCCGTCGTTGCGCGCCGCCCGCCGCAGGGCGGCCTCGGCGTGCCCACCGATGAGGATAGGGATCGGGCTGGTGGGCGCGGGCGACATCTTCGTCTTCGGGATGTCGTAGAACTCGCCGTGGTACTCGAAGTACTCACCGGTCGTCAGTCCTTTGACGATGTCGATGCACTCGTCCATCCGCTTACCACGCCTGGCGAACGGCACGCCCATCAATTCGTAGTCCTCGGGCCACGGGCTGGTGCCGACGCCGAGGGCCAGTCGGTTGTCGAACATCGCCGCCAGCGAGCCGGCCTGTTTGGCCGTCAACGCCGGCGGGCGGATCGGCAGTTTGAGGACGTAGACGTCGAACCGCAGCGTCGTGGTGACCGCGGCCAGTGCACTGGCGAGGACGAAGGTCTCGACGATCTCCTTGCCGTCGAGGAACTCGCGGTTCCCGTCGGGGGTGTAGGGGTACTTCGAGTCCGACTCGTACGGGTAGGCGACGCTGTCGGCGATCGTCATCGCGTCGAACCCGGCGGCCTCGGCCGCCTGCGCCAGCGGGATGTAGTACTTCGGGTGGGTCAGTGACTCTGCATAGGTGAAGCGCACCCGCCAATACTAGAACGTGTTCTAGTCTGAGGTTTACGGATCTGCGGCACGGGAACGAAGCGATCATGAGCGCTGCATCCAAGATGCTGTACACCCCACTGTCGATCGCCATCAGCGTGGCCGGCGGCTTTTTGGCCAGCAAGGTCTTCGCCGAGATCTGGCAGCGGATGAGCCCATCCGATCAGGAGCCGCCGGAGCCGAAGGATCTCAGCCGCTCGACCCGCGAGGCGCTGATCGCCGCCGCGGTGCAGGGGCTCATCTTCGGGCTGGCGCGCGCTTTAGTGGACCGGGCGAGCGCGAAGGGATACCGCGCGCTCACCGATGACGATCCGCAATAGCGGACACGGCATCATGGCGTAGGTGCGCAGCTGGTTCACCCGCAATGTGCGAGTGCTCTCTGCCGTGTCCTTTCTGCAGGACACCGCCAGTGAGCTGCTCTATCCACTGTTGCCGATCTACCTGACGTCCGTGCTCGGCGCGCCCGCGGCGGTCGTCGGTGCCGTGGAGGGGGTGGCCGAAGGCGCGGCGTCGCTCACCAAACTCGCGGCCGGCCCGCTGGGCGATCGGTACTCCAGGCGCCCGCTGATCGCCACCGGGTACGGAATGGCGGCACTGGGCAAGGTGATCGTGGCTGCCGCCACCGGGTGGCCGGGTGTGCTGGCCGGCCGCGTGGTCGACCGCTTGGGCAAGGGGATTCGCGGGGCACCGCGCGATGCGCTGCTGGTCGTCGATATCGACGCCTCGGCGCGCGGAAAGGTCTTCGGATTCCACCGCGCGATGGACACCTTCGGCGCAGTCGTGGGCCCGCTGCTCGGACTCGTCGGCTATGAGCTGCTGGACCATCAGATCGCACCGCTGTTATGGGTGGCAGTCGTGCCGGCTGTGCTCAGTGTGGCGTTGGTGTATCTGGTTCGCGAGAAACTACCGTCAACGCCGCGCGGTGCGCGCCGTGCGATGTTTGCGATGGTGGGTGACTTGCCGCAACGCTATTGGCGGGTAGCGGCTCTGGTCGTCGCGTTCGGGCTGGTGAACTTTCCCGATGCGCTCCTGTTGCTGCGGCTCAACGACATCGGCTTCTCGGTGGTCGAGGTCATCCTCGCGTACGTGACGTACAACCTGGTGTACGCAGTGGTGAGTTACCCGGCGGGGGTGGTCGCCGATCGGGTAGGCAAGCCCGCGGTGTTCGGCATCGGCTTGGTGTTCTTCGCAGTCGGGTACGCGGGGCTGGGACTGACGACCGACACTTTCACGGCGTGGCTGCTGATCGGGGTGTACGGGCTGTTCACGGGGTGCACGGATGGCGTTGGCAAGGCTTGGGTTTCGTCGCTTGTCGGACCGGAACTGCAAGGCAGTGCGCAGGGTGTATTCCAAGGCCTAAGTGGCTTCTCGGTCTTGGTGGCCGGGTTGTGGGCGGGCTTCCTGTGGGGCGTCGACGGAGGGCTGCCGCTGCTGATCTCCGGCGTCGCCGGTGGCGTGTTCGCAGTCGTCACGCTGGCTGTTGCGGTGCGCGGCCGCTACACCCCCGAGAGTTCCTCGAGTGGAAACGGCGGCGAGCCGACGCCTGCCACCGAATAACCGCCCTGTGGCGGACGCTCGGTGATTCGCGCTTCGACACTGTTCTCACCTACCGACAAGGTCACCGGACGCGGCAGTTTCGAGTCACCGGGCAGTGTGTCGAAAACCGTTCCCTGCCAGTGATAGCGCCCGTCGATCGGGTCGAGATGGCCGCACAGCCGCACGCGCACCACTCGCTCGACATCCCCGATACTGACCGTCGCCGGCCCGTCGTAGAGGTCGCTCATTGCGCTAGTCGTTACTCTTCGCGCGAGCGCTCATCGGAAGAAACCCCGTCCGGCGCCACATGCGACGGGCGATCGGCCCCATCAGCCCGAGCTCCTCCAGGAAGGCGGCCAGTGGCGCGAATCCCGAGACCTGGGTCTCGCGGCGGTGCGGGCTTCGGCGCGCCGCGCGCCGGGCCGCACGGGCGTCGAGTCCGACGCGCCGGTACGGAGCCATGTTGGTGAACAGGAACCGGAAGAAGTAGCCGCCGAGCCCATTGACATTGGCTACGAAGAACTTCGGTGCCCAGCGCATGGTCGGGGTTCGCTTGCGCAGTCCGTCGCGCGCGAACTGAATGTGACGCGCCTCCTCGGTCACGTGAATCCGCATGAGACGCTGAACCATTGGCTGCAACTCGGGGTCGTCCATCATTTGTCGCTGCAGCGAGTCGAAGATCTCCTCGCCAATCAGGGCGGCCATCCACAGCACCGGTCCCTGGAACGCGAACGGCAGCAGGTTGATGATGAATCGTTGGTAGTACCTGGGCCGCACCGGTTTGGAGCCCACTCGCTCGATCGCCTTGCCGAACATCACCATGTGCCGGGTCTCGTCGCCGAGTTCGGTCAGCTCGTAGTGCGTGGCGCTGGCCGTCGGATCCTGGTGCATCATCTTGCGCAGCAGCGCCTGATTGAGGATGTTCTCGAACCAGATGCCCGCCGACAGGGTGTTCACCAATTCCTCGCGGGACAGTTCGATCTGCTGCGCGCGCGTCATCGCGTCCCACATCGGTGTGTCGTAGAGCGACACGGTTTTCGGCGGCAGGAAGAACTTGTCGGGATCCAGCGGTTCATCCCAGGCGATGTCCACGACAGGCGCGTAGGACTTCTTGACGGAGCCCTTCAGCAGTCGCTCGGCGAACTGCTGGCGAGTGGGTGCGGTCATCGGCGACGTTCCCTTCGTCCACGTTGTTGTGAAGGTAAGTTCCGCGGCCACAAGATGTCAATACCCCGGGTACCGCATACTCGCGGTATGTCCAGGTCATGACATACTCGCCGGCGTGACTCGTCGGATCCACGTCATCGGTATCGGCGCCGGAGATCCGGATCATGTGACCGCCCAGGCGGTCGACGCATTGAACGACACCCAGGTGTTCTTCGCGATGGACAAGGGCGACACGAAGGACGATCTGGTCGCGTTGCGCCGACTGATTTGCGAACGGTTCATCCGTGAGCCCGGCTACCGGTTCGTCGAGCTGCCCGACCCGCCACGGGTCAAGGCCGCCGCGGACGGTCGGGCCTACCGTCAGGTCGTCGCCGACTGGCACGCGCGACGGGCAAAGGTGTGGGCGGACGCAATCGAGCACGAACTGGAAGAAGGTGGCGTCGGCGCCTTCCTGGCATGGGGTGACCCGTCGCTCTACGACAGCACCATTCGGATCCTCGAGACCGTCGCCACGCACGTCGACATCGACTACGACGTCATTCCCGGTATCACTGCGATCCAGGTGCTCACCGCGCGACATCGCATCCCGCTCAACGACGTTGGCGAGCCCGTGCTGATCACCACCGGTCGCCAGTTGCGGGACAACGGACTGTCAGGCAGCGCGGTGGTGATGCTCGATGCCGACTGTTCCTTCCAGGGATGCCCCGCCCAGACGCGCATCTGGTGGGGCGCCTACCTCGGCACAGCGGACGAGATACTGGTGGCGGGCACCGTTGGCGAGGTCGGCGACAGAATTGTCGAACTCCGCGCAGAAGCCCGGTCCAGGCGCGGCTGGATTATGGACACCTACCTGCTGCGTTCGGCACACTGAGCGGATGTGGTCATTCCTGCTGCGCGCAGCACTGACGGGGTTTGCGCTGTGGGTGGTGACGCTGATCGTTCCCGGAATCAGGTTCGTCGGCGGGGATTCGACGCTGCAGGAAGTCGGCATCATTCTTGTCGTCGGGGTGATCTTCGGTCTGGTCAACGCGATCATCAAACCGATCGTGCAGTTCATCTCCATTCCGCTCTACATCCTGACGCTCGGCCTGGTCCACATCGTCATCAATGCGCTGATGCTGTGGATCACGTCGTGGATCACCGAGCACACCACCCACTGGGGCCTGTTCATCGACAAATTCTGGTGGACCGCGATCTGGGCCGCGATCGTGCTGTCGATCGTCAGCTGGCTGCTCTCGCTGATCATCGGCCACGACGACGAACGCGTCATGCGGGGCTGACCGGGACACTGGACTCATGCCCGAACTGCCCGAGATTGAAGCGCTCGCCGATCATCTGCGTCGCCACGCCGTTGGGCTGACCATCGGCCGGATCGACGTGTCGGCGTTCTCGGTGCTCAAGACATTCGACCCGGCCATCTCGGTGCTGCACGGCCAGACGGTCACAGGCGCCAACAGGTGGGGCAAGTACCTGGGAATGCAGTCCGGTGACCTGCATTTGATCACGCATCTGTCGCGCGCGGGCTGGCTGCGGTGGTCCGACAAGCTCGCGGCGGCGCCGCTGAAGCCGGGTAAGGGACCGATCGCGCTGCGTGTCCATCTCGGCACACCGGGAGGCGGCTCCGGGATCCAATTCGCCGCCGGAGCGGCTCCGGGATCCAATGTCGCCGCCGGAGCGGCTCCGGGATCCAATGTCGCCGCCGGAGCGGCTCCGGGTTTCGACCTGACCGAGGCCGGGACACAGAAACGGCTGGCGGTGTGGCTGGTCGATGACCCCGCCAAAGTTCCCGGTATCGCCGCACTCGGACCCGATGCATTGGACTTGTCAGCCGAGGATCTCGCCAGAGTGCTCGCGCCGAACAGCGGTCGGATCAAGACCGTCATCACCGACCAGAAGGTGATCGCCGGCATCGGCAACGCTTACAGCGACGAGATTCTGCACGTCGCCAAGATCTCGCCGTTCGCGACGGCGGGCAAGCTGTCCGAAGCGCAACTCGCCGCGCTGCACGACGCGATGATCTCGGTGCTCACCGACGCGGTGACGCGATCGGTCGGCCAGCAGGCCGCCATGCTCAAGGGGGAGAAGCGTTCAGGCCTTCGCGTGCATGCCCGCACAGGTCTGCCGTGTCCGGTGTGCGGTGACACCGTGCGCGAAGTGTCGTTCGCCGACAAGTCGTTTCAGTACTGCCCGACGTGTCAGACCGGAGGCAAGGTGCTCGCCGACCGGCGGATGTCACGGTTGCTCAAATAGGTTGGCAGTACGAGTGGGTCGCCGACGACAGCGCCTGCTGATATAGCGGATCGAGTCCGCGTGCAGCAATCACGGCCGATTTGGCGTCCGTCAGATCCTGGCGGCGGCCCTCGCTCTGTAGTGAATTCCAGTGCGTGGTTCGCCCTCGCCGACCGCTGGGCCGCCGTGTCCACCAGCTGTTAGCGGGGGTAGACCCGGCTGAGCTGCGGCGGAAGGGGTCACGCCGACTTGGCTGGCGAGCAGGACCGCGCCCAGCAATAGGGCACTTCGATTCGGGATCACCGAATCGTCATGCATAAGCTGACCGCGTGACTCGACAACGGATCTTGATCACCGGCGCCAGCTCAGGGCTTGGCGAAGGTATGGCCAGGGCGTTCGCCGCCAAGGGTCGCGACCTCGCACTCTGCGCCCGCCGCATCGACCGGCTCGACGAGTTGAAGGCCGAGCTGGAGGCCGCGCACCCCGGCATCACCGTCGCTGTGGCCACGCTCGACGTCAACGAGCACGAGCAAGTGCCGAAGGTGTTCGCTGAGCTAGCCGACGCACTGGGTGGCATCGACCGTGTTGTCGTCAACGCGGGCATCGGCAAGGGTGCGCCGCTGGGGTCGGGCAAGCTGTGGGCCAATAAGGCCACCATCGAGACGAATCTTGTTGCGGCACTTGTGCAGATCGAAACAGCGCTGGAAATGTTCAAGGCCGCCGGCGGTGGTCACCTGGTGCTGATTTCGTCGGTGCTCGGCAACAAGGGCGTGCCCGGTGTCAAGGCGGCCTACGCCGCGAGCAAGGCCGGCGTCACGTCTCTCGGGGAGTCGCTGCGGGCCGAGTACCTCAGCGGCCCGATCAAGGTGACCACGTTGGAGCCGGGATACATCGAATCCGAGATGACGGCGAAGTCGGCATCGACGTTGTTGATGGTGGACAACGAAACCGGGGTCAACGCGATGGTCGATGCCATGGAGCGCGAGGCCGGTCGGGCCGCCGTCCCGTGGTGGCCGTGGGGACCGCTGGTGCAGCTGATGCGGGTGCTGCCGCCGCGGCTCGCACGTCGTTTTGCATAGAAACGCTTCATGTTTAGTGGCTCCGCCGCCGTGGTAGCCCATATGCATGAACGCAAAGATGACGAAGATGACGCCTTTCCTGTTCGCGGGTGCCGTGGCCGCTGCGATCGCCGCTGCGCCCATCGCCGGCGCTCAGCCGGCGCCACCTCCGTGCGTGAATGCTGACGGTTCGCCATGCGGCGCCATCGGCAGCGTGAATGCCGGTCCCGGCGGCGGTGCGGACGTGAACATTCCCGGTGGCCCCGTTGGTAACGCTGACACTGGCGGCGCCTCCGGCGTGATTCCCAACGGTCCCGGTGGATCCGCAGGTCCGGGTGGAGCCAGCGGTTCACTGTCGCCCGTCGGGCCCGGTGGCTCGGCAGGCCCCGGTGGGGCCAGTGGATGCCTCCCGAATGTCGGGTGCATCAACATCCCCGCTGGATAACCCGGCATAGAGATCACCGCAGCGCGGCGTACGTCCCCCCGGACGGACGCCGCGTTGTGCTTTCTCGTTGCAATGACTTGACAAGTCATTGGGTTTTCACAACAGTATGTTGTATGAGTCCAGTGAGGCGAGGCGCGGCCCTCCCTATCCACAACCGCATCGGTGTCCTGCGCGCCGAGCGGCAGATGACCCGGGTGCAACTCGCGGAGTTGGTCGATGTCAACCCGCAGACGGTCGGCGCTTTGGAACGGGGCGACCACTTTCCCAGCCTCGATCTGGCGTTCCGGATCTGCGATGTCTTCCAGCTCCCCGTCGAGGCGGTGTTCTCGCGCACGCCGTTCGCGCCACTGTCCGCCGAGCACTACCGAAGGCCCGCAACACAAAGAGGCGAATCCGATGTCCAGCCCGACCGCGCAGAGTAATCCGACGCTCATCGACCGGTACCAGGACTACCGCACCCGGCGATGATCCTCGGCTGGATCCGGCCGAACCCGGACGCCTAGGCGCGATTTCGGTGTACTGCGTCGCGCTCAGCGCGACCAGTGACACCGAAATCGCTACGCAGAGCGGCCGCGCTCGGTGCGGTAGTGCCGGACGAGAGCGTCTGTCGAGGAGTCCGATTGCTCGGCAGGGGAGTCGTCGCCGGTGAGCACCGGCAGCAGCGCCTTTGCTTGGGTCTTGCCCAATTCCACGCCCCACTGGTCGAACGAGTCGATGCCCCAGACGACGCCCTCGGTGAACACCTGATGTTCGTACAGCGCGATCAACTGGCCCAGCGCCGACGGCGTGAGCTTCGTGGCGAGGATTGAGGTACTGGGCCGGTTGCCCGGCATCACCTTGTGCGGAACGACTGCTGGTGGCGTCCCCTCCGCGGCGATCTCCTCTGCGGTTTTGCCGAACGCCAGCACCTGGGTCTGCGCGAAGAAGTTGCTCATCAACAGGTCGTGCATGCTGCCCGTGCCGTCGGCCGTCGGGAGGTCGTCGGTGGGCTGTGAGAACCCGAGGAAGTCGGCGGGCACCAGCCTTGTGCCCTGATGCAGCAGCTGATAGAAGGCGTGTTGGCCGTTGGTTCCTGGTTCGCCCCAGAAGATTTCGCCCGTGCTCGTCGTCACCGGTGAGCCGTCGGCACGCACCGACTTGCCATTCGACTCCATGGTCAGCTGCTGCAGGTAGGCCGCGAACCGGGACAGATCGTTCGAATATGGCAGTACCGCACGGGTTTCCGCGCCGAAGAACTCGTTGTACCACAGTCCGATGAGGCCGAGCAAGGCTGGCGCGTTGGCTTCCAGCGGTGCGGTGCGGAAGTGTTCGTCGACGATGTGGAAGCCGGACAGGAATTCGGCGAACCGCTCACGGCCGATGACGGCCATCACGCTCAATCCGATTGCGCTGTCGACGGAGTAGCGCCCGCCGACCCAATCCCAGAAGCCGAACATGTTCTCGGTGTTGATGCCGAAATCGTCGACCAACTTCTTGTTGGTCGACACCGCCACGAAGTGCTTCGACACCGCGGCGTCGCCGAGCGCGTCGGTGAGCCAACGGCGCGCAGCCGTCGCATTGGTCAGTGTCTCCAGCGTCGAGAACGTCTTGGATGCGACGATGAAAAGCGTTGTCGCCGGGTCGAGCCCATCGAGCTTGGCCACCAGGTCGGCGGGGTCGACGTTGGACACGAACCGTGCCGAGACGCCAGCGTCCGCATAGTGGCGCAGGCCAAGGGTGACCATCGCCGGGCCGAGGTCCGAACCGCCGATGCCGATGTTGACGACCGTGGTGATGCGTTCACCGGTCGCGCCGGTCCATTCGCCACTGCGCAGCCGGTCGGTGAAGTCACCCATCTTGTCGAGCACCTCGTGCACGTCGGCTACGACGTCTTGACCGTCGACCGTCAGGTCGGCACCCCGCGGCAGCCGCAGCGCGGTGTGCAGCACGGCCCGGTCTTCGGAGGTGTTGATGTGGACGCCGGAGAACATCGCGTCGCGGCGCTGCTCCAAACCTGCCGTTCGCGCCAGGTCCACCAGCATCGACAGCGTCTCCCGGGTCACACGGTGCTTGCTGTAGTCGATGTACAGATCGCCGACCGTGAGCGCCAGTTCCGTCCCGCGGGCGGGATCTTCGGCGAACAGTTCGCGTAGCGGCTTGTCGCCTATATCGTCGTGATGCCGTTGCAGGGCCTGCCAAGCGGCAGTGGCGGTGATGTCGGGAATCTGCGAGGTATCGGCGGTCATGTAGCCGACACTAATGCGGCTAAATGTCCAAAGGTGTAAGAGGGAGTAATGGATACCGCCAAGCTGCTGTCATCTGTGCCCACCGGTCTGTGGATCGGTGGTGAAGAACGCCCGGGTTCCTCGACGTTCGACGTGCTCGACCCGTCCGATGACAAGGTACTGATTTCCGTCGCGAATGCGACGGCCGAAGACGCCGTTGCTGCGCTGGACGCCGCATGCGCTGTGCAGGCCGACTGGGCCGCCACCTCACCCCGCGAGCGAGGCGAGATCCTGCGCTCGGTGTTCGAGAAGATCACCGACCGCGCCGAGGACCTCGCCACCCTGATGACGCTCGAGATGGGCAAGGTGCTGCCGGAGAGCATGGGCGAGGTCAAGTACGGCTCCGAGTTCTTCCGCTGGTTCGCCGAGGAGGCCGTGCGGATCGCGGGCCGCTTCACGCCGAGCCCGGCGGGCACCGGCCGCATCCTCGTCACCAAACAACCCGTCGGCCCGTGCTACGCGATCACCCCGTGGAACTTCCCCCTGGCCATGGGAACCCGAAAGATCGGGCCGGCATTCGCCGCAGGTTGCACGATGATCGTCAAACCGGCGCAGGAGACGCCGCTGACGATGCTGTTGCTGGCCAAGCTGATGGGCGAGGCGGGCCTGCCCAAGGGTGTGCTGTCGGTACTGCCGACCAGCAGTCCCGGGCCGGTGACGGAGGCGCTGATCGACGACGGTCGGCTTCGCAAGCTGACCTTCACCGGATCGACCGGCGTCGGTAAGGCCCTGGTGAAGCAGTCGGCCGACAAGCTGCTGCGTACGTCGATGGAGCTCGGTGGCAATGCGCCGTTCATCGTGTTCGACGACGCCGATGTGGATGCCGCCGTCGACGGCGCGATCCTGGCCAAGATGCGCAACGGCGGCGAGGCGTGCACGGCGGCCAACCGCTTCCACGTCGCCAACGCGGTGCGCGAGGAGTTCACCGAGAAGCTGGTCAAGCGGATGAGTGAGTTCACGCTCGGCAAGGGCATCGAGGAATCGTCCACGCTGGGCCCGCTGATCAACGCCAAGCAGGTGGCCACCGTCGAGGATCTGGTGTCCGACGCCGTGTCGCGGGGCGCGACCGTCGCCGTCGGCGGTGTGGCGCCCGGCGGCCCTGGCAACTTCTACCCGGCGACCGTGCTGGCCGATGTGCCCGCCGATGCCCGCATCCTCAAGGAGGAGGTGTTCGGGCCGGTCGCGCCGATCACCGGCTTCGACACCGAGGAGGAGGGTGTCGCCGCGGCCAACGACACCGAGTACGGGCTGGCGGCCTACGTCTACACGCAGTCGCTGGACCGTGCGCTGCGCGTCGCCGAAGGCATTCAGTCCGGGATGGTCGGCATCAACCGCGGCGTGATCTCCGACCCGGCGGCACCGTTCGGCGGGGTCAAGGAATCCGGATTCGGCCGCGAGGGCGGCTCCGAAGGCATCGACGAGTACCTCGACGTCAAGTACATCGCGCTGACCAAGTAACGCGCGTCTCCCGCTGGTCTCGCGACCAGACGGAAAAGGACCCTTTTCGTCGGCGTGTCGGGGACTTTCGCGTCTGCTCGCGCGGGCAAGATTTCGGCAGTGAAAGCCGTCCATCGCGATCGCGGAATCCCCGCGCTGGACGGCATCCGTGCGGTGGCGGTCGCGCTCGTATTGGCCGACCACGGCGGCATTCCCGGGTTGTCGGGTGGCTTCCTCGGCGTCGACGTGTTCTTCGTCCTCAGCGGATTCCTGATCACCTCGCTGCTGCTCGACGAGCACCGCAACACCGGGCACATCGGGCTGACGGGCTTCTGGATCCGGCGCGCACGCCGCCTGCTGCCTGCGCTGCTCGTGATGGTGCTCGCCGTGGTGGCCGCGCGCGAGCTGTTCTCGCCTGAATCGACGGCGACGCTGCGGGACGACGCCGTCGCGTCGTTCTTCTGGGTGTCGAACTGGGTCTTCGTCGCGCAGCGCACCGACTACTTCGCACAGGGTGCGCCGCCGTCGCCGCTGCAGCACACCTGGTCGTTGGGCGTCGAGGAGCAGTACTACCTGCTCTGGCCACTCCTGCTGATCGCGGTGGCCGCCCTCTTCTGGGCGCAAATGCGACTGGCCGTCTTCGTGTTGTCGACGGTCGGCGTCATCGCGTCGGCGACGGCGGCGATGGTGCTCACCACCGATTCGACGCTGAACCGGATCTACTTCGGCACCGACTCCAGGGCCCAGGCGCTGCTCGTCGGCGCGGCCGCCGCCGCCCTCCTGGTGCGGGACTGGTCGGTGCTCAACGACGGCGGCACCCTGATCCGCACACGCTGGGGCCACATCGTCGCGCGGATCCTGCCGTTCATCGGGCTGGCGGTGCTGGCCGCAGCGGCGCACTACGCGACAGGCAGCGTCAGCGATTTCCGGAGCGGTCTGCTGATCGTGGTAGCGGTCGCGGCTGTGCTTGTCATCGCGCCGGTGGCCTTGGAGCAGGACGGGCCGGTCGCACGCGCCCTGGCATGGCGGCCGCTGGTGTGGCTCGGCGCGATCTCCTATGGCGTGTACCTCTGGCACTGGCCGATCTTCCTGGCGCTCAACGGCGAGCGAACGGGGTGGTCGGGCTGGCCGCTGTTCGCCGTGCGCTGCGCGGCCACGGTGGCGCTGGCCGCGGCGTCGTGGTGGCTGCTCGAACAGCCGATCCGACGCTGGCGGCCGGTGTTCGTCCCGATGCTGCCGCTGGCGGGCGCGACGGCCGCGACCGCCGCGGTCGTGACGATGACGGTGTTGCCGGTGGGCGTGAACCCCCAGCTGACGCCGGATCCGGCGATCGACTCCGCCGCGCTGATCGCACCGGAGGTCCCCGTGGAAGTGCCCAGACCGCCAACGCATGATCCCGGCACCCGGACCGTCGCGGTGTTCGGCGACTCGGTCGCGTGGACGATGATGCGGTATCTGCCGCCGACGCCGGGACTCGCGTTCACCAACTACACGACGATCGGGTGCGGCATCGCCCGCGGCGGTCCCTATCGGTATGTCGGCCAGACGCTGAACCAGAAGCCCGAGTGCGACGCCTGGCCGAGCCGGTGGTCGCAGCGCATCAACCACGACCGGCCCGACGTGGTGCTGTTGATCGTCGGCCGCTGGGAGGTCGTCGACCGGATGCAAGAGGGCAGCTGGACGAACATCGGCGAGACTGGCTACGAGGAGTATCTGCGGGGCGAACTCAACCGTGCACTCGACATTCTCGGTTCGACCGGCGCGCGGATCATCGTCACCACCGAGCCCTACAACCGGCGTGCCGAAAAGCCGGATGGCAGCTTGTATCCCGAAGACGACCCGGATCGCGTCGACGAGTGGAACGCGCTGCTTCGCCGCGTCGTCAAGGCGCGCCCGAACGTGACGCTGCTCGATCTGAATGAGAAGTTGGGGCCGAACGGCGTCTACACCAACTGGGTCGACGGCATCCGCATGCGAAGTGATGGCGTGCACCCGACGCCCGGAGCGGTGAAGTGGTTGACGCCGTGGTTAATTGACGCGCTGCATTAGCGATTTCGGCGTGCGCGTCTCGCTGAGGGTGACCCGGCACGCCCAAATCGCCAGGGGGTCTAGTGGCCGAGGCGGCCGCGACCGAGGCGCAGCAGCAGCATCGCCAGGTCTTTGCCCTCGGGTCCGAGTTCGCTGTAGCGCTCGATGACCTTCATCTCACGGCTGTGCACCAGGCGGGTACCGCCGGATGCCATCCTGGCCTTGCCAATGAGCTTGGAGACCTCGGTGCGGCGTTTCACCGCTGCCAGGATCGCCGCATCCAAGCGGTCGATTTCCTGGCGAAGATCGTCTATGTCTGGCACCTGTTCGGCTTCGATCGCTTGAATTGTCATCTTCGTTGTCCTCGCATTCTCGTTGTGTGGGGGTTCTGGTCTCATCCGGTTTCGGGCCTCACACACGAGACGAGCCCCGGATCCAGACGCGGACCGCGGGGCTCTATGAAGCAGCTAGACCACGGGCACCGCTGGCGGATACCCGAAGAAAAATCGACCTTGCTGCGTGAGCATGTATTGAGTGTGCCATCTAGGGCCACGCCGACGCAAAGGTGTCGCTGGGCAGCGGTAAGTTCGGTAATGAAATGGTTCTTCCTTCCGCGGCCGCAGAGTCCGAACAGTTGCTCGACGGGCTGAACCCCCAGCAGCGCCAGGCGGTGCTGCACGAGGGGTCGCCGTTGCTCATCGTCGCCGGCGCAGGGTCGGGCAAGACGGCCGTGCTGACCCGACGGATCGCCTACCTGCTCGCCGCCCGCGAGGTCGGTGTCGGGCAGGTGTTGGCGATCACGTTCACCAACAAAGCCGCCGCCGAGATGCGCGAGCGGGTGGTCAACCTGGTCGGCCCGCGGGCGCGGTCCATGTGGGTGTCGACGTTCCACTCCACGTGTGTGCGGATCCTGCGCAACCAGGCCTCGCTGCTGCCCGGGCTCAATTCGAACTTCTCGATCTACGATGCCGACGACTCGCGGCGGTTGCTGCTGATGATCGGCAAGGACATGGGGCTGGACACCAAGCGCTACTCGCCGCGGTTGCTGGCCAATGGCATCTCCAATCACAAGAACGAGTTGATCGGTCCGGAGCAGGCGGCGGCGGAGGCATCGGAGGCCGGTGAGGAGCTGCCGCGCATCATCGCCGAGGTCTATGGCGAGTATCAGCGGCGCCTGCGCGCGGCCAACGCGCTGGACTTCGACGACCTCATCGGCGAGACAGTCGCTGTGCTGCAAGCCTTTCCGCAGATAGCCCAGTACTACAGGCGACGGTTCCGGCACATCCTGGTCGACGAGTACCAGGACACCAACCACGCGCAGTACGTTCTGGTGCGTGAGCTCGTCGGACGGGAGACCGAGGACGGGGTGGATCCGGCCGAGCTGTGTGTCGTCGGCGACGCCGACCAGTCCATCTACGCGTTTCGCGGCGCCACCATCCGCAATATCGAGGACTTCGAACGCGACTTCCCCAACGCCACAACGATTCTGCTTGAGCAGAACTATCGCTCGACGCAAAACATTTTGTCGGCGGCCAACTCGGTGATCTCGCGCAACGCCGGTCGCCGCGAGAAGCGACTGTGGACCGATTCCGGCGAGGGCGAGCTGATCGTGGGCTACGTCGCCGACAACGAGCACGACGAGGCGCGATTCGTCGCCGGGGAGATCGACGCGCTCGCCGACCGGGGCGATATCAGCTATAACGACGTCGCGGTGTTCTATCGCACCAACAATTCTTCGCGTGCCCTGGAGGAGGTGTTTATTCGGGCCGGCATTCCGTACAAAGTCGTTGGCGGCGTTCGCTTTTACGAACGGCGGGAGATTCGCGACATCGTGGCCTACCTACGTGTTCTGGACAATCCCGGGGACTCGGTCAGCATGCGGCGCATCCTGAACACGCCGCGCCGCGGCATCGGCGATCGGGCCGAGGCGTGTGTGGCGGTGTACGCCGAGAACATCGGCGGCAGCTTCAACGACGCGCTGCAGGCGGCCGCCGACGGCAGGGTGCCGATGCTGAACACCCGCTCGGAGAAGGCGATCGCGTCTTTCGTCGCCATGCTCGACGAACTGCGTGGACGCCTCGACGGTGAACTCGGCGAGTTGGTCGAGGCGGTGCTGGACCGCACCGGCTATCGCACTGAACTCGAATCATCAAGCGATCCACAGGATCTCGCGCGGCTCGACAACCTCAACGAATTAGTCAGCGTCGCACACGAATTCAGCGCCGACCTGGCCAATGCGGAGGCACTCGACGAACCCGAGGACGAGGACATCCCCGACACCGGGGTGCTCGCCAAGTTCCTGGAGCGAGTGTCGCTGGTCGCCGACGCCGACGAGCTACCCGAACACGGCGCGGGTGTGGTGACGATGATGACCCTGCACACCGCCAAAGGGCTCGAGTTCCCTGTGGTCTTCGTGACGGGCTGGGAGGACGGCATGTTCCCGCATATGCGGGCGCTGGGTGATCCGACCGAGCTGTCCGAAGAGCGACGGTTGGCCTACGTCGGCATCACCCGTGCCCGTCAGCGGCTCTATGTCAGCCGGGCCAAGGTCCGCTCGTCGTGGGGTCAGCCGATGCTCAATCCGGAATCGCGTTTCCTCAAGGAGATTCCGCAGCACCTCATCGACTGGCGGCGTTCGGACCCTGGCCCATCAATGCCTGCGCCGGTGAGCGGGGCGGGCCGCTTCGGCACGCCCGAGATGAGACGGCCGTCGCCGACGCGCTCCGGTGCCGGGAAGCGGCCATTGCTCGTGCTCGAGCCCGGCGATCGGGTCAACCACGACAAATACGGCCTCGGCCGGGTCGAAGAGGTTTCCGGCGTCGGCGAATCGGCGATGTCCTTGATCGACTTCGGCAGCTCGGGCCGGGTCAAGCTGATGCACAACCACGCCCCGGTATCCAAGCTCTAGTGCGTCGACCGGTGGATGCGTCAGGATCGTAGGATGACTGCCGTAAAGCTGATTCGCTCGTCAACGCTATCGGATATAGCCGAATATGCCTATGCTGCAACCGCTCCGAAGGGTGCGAGATTGATATTCCTGGCCGGGGCGTGTCCGCTCAACCATGACGGATCCACGGCTGCCGTCGGCGACTACGCCGGGCAGGCCGCGGTGTGCATCGACACGATGAAACGCGCGCTGGCCGATGCCGGTGCGACATTGTCGGACGTCATCAGCACGCGGGTACTCGTCGCGTCCAGCAGCCAGCAGGACCTGGTCTCCGCGTGGGAGGTCATAAGGGACGCGTTCGGCGAGCATGACGTTCCGAGCACGTTGCTCGGGGTCACCGTTCTGGGATACCGCGACCAACTCGTCGAGATCGAGGCCATGGCCGCGGTCATCGACGGTTAGGCCTCTAACTGCTACGACCCCACCGGCCCGTAGCGGGCAGCAGCGCCAACGCGATCGCGGCCAGCGGCAGCGCCGGGATCGCGAACACCACCGGCGGCAGTTTCGCGCCGGCCACGAACAGGCTCGAGAAGATCAGCAGTGCGACGACGGCGCCGACGATGATCAGCACGCGGCTCACCCGGCGCCGCAGCAGCAGCCCGATCAGCCCGGCGATGAGGGCCGCTGCGGAGATGGCGGTCAGAAAAGCGATGGCCACACAGAACAACATGTCCGTTTGCCACCAACCGGTGATGAGGTCGGTGGCGATGACCGCAGTCGCCCAGCCGCTGAGGATGCTGAGGACGGCCGTCGCGATCGCCGTGCGCGGATTGGGCCATGGCGTCTTCGGCACCACAGCGGCCGGCTTGGCGCGCGGGATATAGCCCGTTGGGGGTTCTGCGCCGCCGGCAGCCTGGAACTCGCCGGTGGGATGGCGTCGAATGATGGCCGTGTGTTGCTCCGCACCGACGGGGATCTCGCCGGTGGGGTGTCGACGGATTATGCGTGCGGAACCGCGTTCGTCGTCGTCACTGGCCACTTAGCCAGAGTAGGTGCCGAGCGAGAGTCCGCGTTTTGCCAGCCAGCCGACGGGGTCGACGCGGTCGCTGCCATTGAGCAGCACCTCGAAATGCAGATGCGGGCCGGTTGAATTTCCGGTGTTGCCCATCTTGGCGATCTGGTCGCCGGCCCACACCCGCTGCCCGACCGCGACGGTCCATGCGCTGAGGTGGCCGTAGAGCGTGACCGTGCCGTCGGAGTGGCGCAGCTTTACCCAGTTGCCGTAGCCGCCCGATGGTCCCGCGTCGATGACGACGCCGTCGGAGGCCGCAAGGACAGGGGTACCGATCGAGTTGGCGATGTCGATGCCGCCGTGCAGGACGCCCCAGCGGTAGCCGAAGCCCGACGTCCACACGCCCTTGGTGGGCATCACGAACATGGGGCGCTGCAACCGAGCCTCGCGTTCGGCGCGCTCCTGAGCGAAGGCGGAGGCCTTGGTGACCTCCTCGGCGTGCACGGTCGTATCAAAGGTCGAGGAGACGGTCACCACCTGCATGCCGTCGGTGGAACCGGTGATCGCACCGCCGCCCATGGCGGTCTGGTCGGCTGCGAGAACGGTCGACGGTGCCTCTTCGGGCGAGTTGGCCATGGTGTACGCGCCTGCGGCGGTGGCGCCGACCGCCATCGCGGCGACCATCAACCGGCCTCTGACGGGCACGTCCTGCTTGCGGTGCGCGCCACTGCGGCCGGTGACGGCGAAGACGTCGGTCGCGGCGACGCCGTCGCTGACGTCGGTGTGGCTGTCCCGGTAAGCGTGCGATGAACGGCGTTCGTCGCGCGGATCACGGCGGAATTCCGACGGTACGACCAGTCGCAGCGGTAGCTGCTCGTCGGTGTCGTGCAGGTCGTCGAGCTCGGGAGCGCGGTTGATCTGCGCCTCGCGGTCGAAGGCACTGTTCTCGCAGAAATCGAGGTCAGCGAGGTCACCGAATTCGTTGAACGGAATGATGTCGGTGACTTCTGTGGCTTGTTCGGGGGCGCGCCCGAAGGTTTGCCGAGTTGCCGAGACCCTTACCGGCGACCTGGACAAACGGTGCTGAGCCAACCTGGAAGTCCCTCTGCTCGTGATCAGTTCGTTATCTGCCTTGGACCACAGGCACGTTAACCAAATCCCAATGTTGGTACAAGCCGAAGGGGTATTCCGCCGTCTAATGTGACGTGTATCACTGACGCGGCGCGGTGAGATCCACCACATGACAGGTGGGCGGTTCTGAGGGCGCAACCTCGTGTGGATAAAGTTCCCCCGAGCCCGTCAGGCCCAAACCTTCGACCTCACCGCTCGACAGACAGGGATGTTTCAGAGCCCATGGATCTTTTCGAATACCAAGCCAAAGAGCTGTTCGCCAAACATAACGTGCCCACCACGCCCGGCCGCGTCACAAACTCCGCCGAGGACGCCAAGGCCATCGCCGAGGAGATCGGCAAGCCCGTCATGGTCAAGGCGCAGGTGAAGGTCGGCGGACGCGGTAAGGCCGGCGGCGTGAAGTACGCCGCGACACCTGACGATGCCTTCACGCATGCGCAGAACATCCTCGGCCTCGACATCAAGGGCCACGTCGTCAAGAAGCTGCTGGTCGCCGAGGCGAGCGATATCGCTGAGGAGTACTACATCTCCTTCCTGCTCGACCGCGCCAACCGCACCTACCTGGCGATGTGTTCGGTCGAGGGCGGCGTGGAGATCGAAGAGGTCGCGGCGACCAAGCCCGAGCGGCTTGCCAAGGTGCCCGTTGACGCCGTCAAGGGGGTCGACGAGGCGTTTGCGCGTTCGATCGCCGAACAGGGTCACCTGCCCGCCGAGGTGCTCGATGCGGCCGCGGTGACCATCGCGAAGCTGTGGGAGGTGTTCGTCAAGGAGGACGCGACGCTGGTCGAGGTCAATCCGTTGGTGCGCACACCCGACGATCAAATCCTCGCGCTCGACGGCAAGGTCACCCTTGATGCCAACGCCGACTTCCGCCAGCCGGGTCACGCGGAGTTCGAGGACAAGGACGCGACCGATCCGCTCGAGCTCAAGGCCAAGGCGCACGACCTCAACTACGTCAAGCTCGACGGCGAGGTCGGCATCATCGGCAACGGTGCGGGCCTGGTGATGTCGACGCTCGACGTCACCGCGTACGCGGGGGAGAAGCACGGCGGCGTGAAGCCGGCCAACTTCCTCGACATCGGCGGCGGCGCGTCGGCCGAGGTGATGGCCGCGGGACTCGACGTCATCCTCAACGACTCTCAGGTCAAGAGCGTGTTCGTCAACGTGTTCGGCGGCATCACGTCGTGCGATGCGGTCGCCAACGGGATCGTCAACGCACTCAAGATCCTTGGTGACAACGCGAACAAGCCGCTGGTGGTGCGTCTCGACGGCAACAACGTCGAAGAAGGCCGGCGCATCCTGGCCGACGCCAACCACCCGCTGGTAATCCAAGCAGACACCATGGACGCCGGCGCCGACAAAGCCGCCGAGCTGGCCAATAAGTAAGGGAGCCAACAGATGTCTATCTTTCTGAACAAGGATTCCAAGGTCATCGTTCAGGGCATCACCGGCGGAGAGGGCACCAAGCACACCGCGCTGATGCTCAAGGCTGGAACGCAGCTCGTCGGCGGTGTGAACGCCCGCAAGGCGGGGACTGAGGTGTCCCACGTCGACAGCGAGGGCAAAGACGTCCGTTTACCGGTGTTCGGCAGCGTCGCCGAGGCGATGAAGGAGACAGGCGCCGACGTATCGGTGGTGTTCGTCCCGCCGAAGTTCGCCAAGGACGCGATCATCGAGGCCATCGACGCCGAGATCCCGCTGCTGGTTGTCATCACCGAGGGAATTCCGGTGCAGGACAGTGCATATGCGTGGGCCTATAACTGTCCAGACGGGGCGAAGGGCCAGAAGACGCGGATCATCGGGCCCAACTGCCCCGGGATCATCACGCCGGGGGAGGCGTTGGCAGGTATCACTCCGGCCAACATCACCGGTTCGGGACCTGTCGGATTGGTGTCCAAGTCCGGCACGCTGACCTACCAGATGATGTTCGAGCTGAGGGACTTCGGATTCTCGACCGCGATCGGTATCGGCGGTGACCCGGTCATCGGCACCACACACATCGACGCGATCGAGGCGTTCGAGAAGGACCCCGAGACGAAGATCATCGTGATGATCGGTGAGATCGGCGGCGACGCCGAGGAGCGCGCCGCCGACTACATCAAGGCCAACGTGAGCAAACCGGTCGTCGGCTATGTCGCGGGCTTCACCGCGCCCGAAGGCAAGACCATGGGCCACGCCGGCGCCATCGTGTCGGGTTCGTCGGGTACCGCGCAGGCCAAGAAGGAGGCCTTGGAGGCCGCGGGCGTCAAGGTGGGCAAGACACCGTCGGAGACCGCACGCCTGGCACGGGAGATCCTGCAGAGTCTCTAGTCGTCCGGCGAGACCTACCTCCGGTGTGGGCCCGCACAGAACGCAATTCCGCTCGAATCTGTGGTCTGTGCGCAGTTTCGCGCATGGGAGGCGTGACGTGCGCCGCAAGATTTGGAACACGTTCTAGTAGTCGATTAGCCTGACGAATTAACTCCTCGTCAGGAGGTCTGTAATGACCGTGGATCCGCGCACACCAGTGCTGGTCGGTGTCGGCCAGTTCACCGAGCGCATCGACGACCCCGCATACCGGGGCATGTCGGCGGTGGAGCTGGCGACGGCGGCGACGCAGGCCGCTCTGGCGGACACCGGTGTGGACGTCGGCGCCGTGGCCAAGGCCATCGAGGTGTTCGTCGGACTGCGGCAGTTCGAGATCTGCACACCGTTCGAGAAGCCGCCGCTCGGCTGCTCTGACAACTACCTGCGATCGGTGGCCCAGCGCGTCGGTGCGGATCCGGCCCGTGCGGTGCTGGAGCCCATCGGCGGCAACGGACCGCAGAAGCTGGTGACTGAATTCGCCGGGGCGATCGCCGCGGGCGATATCGAGGTCGCGCTCATCGTCGGCTCCGAGAACGGCTCCACGTTGAGGACTTTCGCACGGCGTGAAGACAAGCCGGACCACAGTGAGACCGTCGGTGGTCAGCTCGAGGACCGCGGGTATGGCTTCGAGCAGTACATGAGCGAATACACCGCGATGCATGGGCTGACCGGCGCACCCGTTCAGTACGGGCTGTTGGACAACGCGCGACGTGCCCGGCTGGGCATCAATGTCGACGACTATCGCCGGAAGATGGCCGAATTGTTCTCGCCGTTCTCCAAAGTTGCTGCCAAGAACCCGTTTTCGTCGTCGCCAGTGGAACGTACGGTGGACGAGCTGATCACCGTCACCGACGACAACCGGATGATCTGCGATCCTTACCCTCGCTTGATGGTCGCCCGCGATCAGGTGAACCAGGGCGCCGCCGCAGTGTTGATGTCGGTGGCCGTCGCGCGTCGCCTCGGTGTGGCCGAAGACAAGTGGGTCTACGTTCGTGGCCACGCCGACCAGACCGAGCAGGATCTGCTGGATCGCCTCGACGTCAGTGTCAGCTACTCGGCGAAACAGTCTGTAGCGGAGGCACTTCGGGTTGCCGGTATCGGCATCGACGACGTGACGACCTTCGATCTCTACAGTTGCTTCCCCTTCCCCGTCTTCACGGTGCTCGATGAGTTCGGGCTGGCACCCGACGACCCGCGTGGCTTCACGCTGACCGGCGGTCTGCCATACTTCGGCGGACCCGGCAACAGTTATTCCCTGCATGGCATCGCCGAGACCGTCACCGAAATGCGGAACAAGCCAGGCGCATTCGGTCTGGTCGGCGCCAACGGCGGCGTCATGAGCAAGTATTCGGTCGGGGTTTATTCGACCGAACCCGCCAACTGGGCTGCCGACCGCAGCAAGGAGCTGCAGGACGATATCGCCGCGCTGCCCAAGGTGGCGGTCACCCGCAACGCCGACGGGCGGGGCACCATCGAGACGTACTCGGTGCGATACGACTGGCCCGTGACGACCGGTGTCATCATCGGGCGCCTGGACGCCGACGGCAGCCGATTCATGGCCCTGACGGAGCACGAGGACCTGGTGGCGTCGATGACCACCGGTGACCCGATCGGTGCGGCGATATCGGTGACGTCGGACGGCAAGAAGAACACGGCCTCGCCGGCCTAGCGGCTAGACCAGCGCGGCGAGCTTCCCGGCCAGACGTTCGACGTAGGCCGCCACCTCGGCCCCCGACTTGTCCGGCAGGCCGAACAGCACTTCGGTCACTCCCAGATCGGCCCAACGGGCCAGCTTGTCGGGGTCGGGTTTGAAGTCCAGCGCGACGATCTGCGGGGCCCCGTCCCGCCCCGCCGCAGCCCAGGTGTCCTGCAGCAGCTTGACCGGGGCGTCGATGTCGAAGTCACGCGGTGTGGTGATCCAGCCGTCGGCGGAGCGGGAGATCCACTTGAAGTTCTTCTCCGTACCGGCCGCGCCCACCAGCACCGGGATGTGCGCCTGGATTGGCTTGGGCCAGGCCCAGCTGGGGCCGAACTTGACGAACTCGCCGTCGTAGGAGGCTTCCTCCTCGGTCCACAAACTACGCATGGCCTCCAGGTATTCACGCAGCATGGTGCGCCGCCGGCCGGGCGGCACATTGTGGTCGGCCAATTCGTCTGTGTTCCAGCCGAATCCGACGCCCAGCGAGACGCGACCGCCGGAGAGATGATCCAGGGTGGCGATCGACTTCGCCAGCGTGATCGGGTCGTGTTCGACGGGCAGTGCCACCGCGGTGGACAGCCTTACCCGGGATGTGACCGCACACGCGGCACCCAGCGACACCCAGGGGTCCAGCGTGCGCATGTAGCGATCGTCGGGCAGTGTGTCGTCACCAGTGGTGGGGTGGGCGGCCTCGCGTTTGATCGGGATGTGGGTGTGTTCGGGCACGTAGAACGTGGTGAAGCCGTGTTCGTCGGCAAGCTTGGCGGCCGATGCCGGGTCGATGCCCCGGTCGCTGGTGAAAAGTACGAGCCCGTAATCCATAGCAAGAATTAGAACGTGTTCTAGTCCGAAGGGCAATGTCGGGGTCGAAAACCGCGAACTTTCCTTCATCGCGATCCATGCCGATGACCACGGGGCGGGCAGACGATGGGACGGCTTCCCATGACGACAGAACGCATCGCCGACCATTCAGGTTCGCCTACTGGGAGCCCAATGTCAGCAGCGGCCTGGTCACCAGCGATATCGAACAGCGCACAGATTGGAACTACGAGTACGACGCCAAGCTCGCTCAGACCGCGGAACGCGTTGCGGCGTAGCGCAAACGCGGTGTCGACTTGATTCTCGGAGGCTTCCTGCACTTCCAGGAGGAGGTCGAATACTTCGGCTCGCGCGCGCTGCCGCTGGTTCGCGAAATCGAAGAGTCCGGGCAGGGTTCCGCGGTCGAACCCGCGCTGGCGTCGCTATGACCGCGGGTGCGCTAGCGTGGGTTCGAAGCCGTCCAGCACAGGAGAGTCATGTCGTACCCCCAAGGTCCGCCCGGGAACCCCGGATACCCACCCGCGCAGCAGCCGACGACTCAGTTCGCCGCCCCGACGCAACAGTTCGGAAGGGCGCCGGAACCAGGACCCGCCGGGCCGAGCCAGCTGCCGATGTATCTGGCTGTCGCGGTCGTGGTGCTCGGGTTGGGCGTATACCTGTCGAGCTTCGGGCCGCTCTTTACGTCGGGTACCGATTTCTTCACGCCCACGCTGCTGGACCTCGGGGTGGTCGCGTCGATCGCCGCCGGATTGATCGCCGGCGTCTCGCTGCTGCCGAGGCAGAAGTTCGTGCCTTCGGTGCTCGCAGTGCTCTCGGTGCTGGCGTTCCTTCTGGTCATCGCTATCGTGCTGACTGCCCCGGGAGGCGTGTCCTTCGACTGGGGTCTGTACCTGATTATCGCGTTCACGGTGTTCCAGGCGATCGCCGCGGTGGCGGCGCTGCTGTACGACGCCGGCATCATCTCCGCGCCGGCGCCGCGGCAGCCCCGGTACGACCAACCGCAGTACGGCCACTACGGCGGCCCGGGTGCGCAGTACTACGGGCAGGCTCCGCACGGCGGACCGCCACCGCAGCAGGGTCTGTCGCAGCGTCCCGGCTATCCCGCGCAGTACGGCGGGTACCCGGGCGGTGGCCCCTCGAGCGGCGGATACGGCGGCGGTCAAGAGAGCGGACCCCCGACCCCACCGACGGGATTTCCGGCCTACGGCCAGCCGCCGGGGAGTTCGGCACCGACCACCGAGTCGCAGATGCCGTCGCAATCGGGGGCGTCTTCCGCGCAGTCGGGGCCCCCGCCGTCGTAGTCTGAGCCGCGCGTGCGTCAACTTCGCGCGCACGAGCCTGGGCGAGGAGCGGCCTTAGTGGAAAACCGGCCAGTTGGCACACGCCAGGCGCGTGAGCTGCTTCGGGTCGCGTTCGGGCCGTCCGTTGTAGCGCTGGGCGTCATCGCGGCAGTTGTGCTTCTGCAGCTGCTCATCGCCAACAGCGACATGACCGGTGCGCTCGGCGCGATCGCGAGCATGTGGCTTGGCGTGCATCTCGTGCCGATCTCGATCGGCGGCAGCGAACTCGGCGTGATGCCGTTGCTCCCGATGCTCGCGATGGTCTGGGGTACCGCACGCTCGACGGCCAGGGCCACGTCACCCCAGGGCTCCTGGTTCGTGACGCGATGGGTCGTCGCCTCGGCCCTCGGCGGCCCGCTGCTGGTCGCGGCGATCTCGCTGGCCGTCGTGCACGATGCCGCCTCCGTGCTGACCAAGCTGCAAACGCCCGACGCCCTCCGCGCATTCGGCAGCGTGCTGGCGGTGCACGCGGTCGGCGCACTGATCGGGGTCGGGTCGCGGGTCGGCCGCCGACTGCTTGCGGATACGCCGCTGCCAGCGTGGCTGCCCGACGCTTTTCGCGCGGCCACCGCCGGAGTGGTGACACTGCTCGGGCTCTCCGGTGTCGTGATGGCCGGCTCGCTGGTCGTGCACTGGGCGACGATGGACGATCTCTTCGGGATCACCAATTCGATGTTCGGGCAATTCAGCCTGGCGTTGTTGTCGGCGCTGTACATACCCAACGTGCTCGTCGGCACCGCCGCGGTCGCCGTCGGATCCAGTGCACACATCGGGTTGGCGACCTTCAGCGCGTTCACCGTGTTCGGCGGCGACATCCCGGCATTGCCGGTGCTGGCCGCCGTACCCACCCCACCCCTTGGCCCGGTCTGGGTGGCGCTGCTGATCGTGGCTGCCGCGGCAGGTGTGGCGCTGGGTCAGCAGGCTGCGCGGCAGCCGCTGCCCCTGTTGTCGGCTATTGGCAAGCTCGTCGTCGCCGCCGCGGTCGGCGCGCTGACCATGGCAGTGCTCGGCTATGCAGGTGGCGGGCGGCTGGGCAATTTCGGCGACGTCGGCGTCGACCAGACCACCTTCGGGCCCGCCGTCTTCCTGTGGTTCGCCGGCATCGGTGCGCTGACGGTGGCGATGTCGGGTGGTATCGATCGGCGCGTTAAGGCGCCCACACCGGCGCCTGAGCCGGAACCCGAGCCCGAACCGGAATCCGAGCCGGAACCGGAGCAAGAGTCCGACGCAGAGCAAGAGGCCGACACCGAACCGGAGGCGGAACCGGAGCCGGATTCCGCGCCGGATTCCGCGGCCGAGCCAGAGCCGGAAGTCCCCATCAGTGACGGTGATCTCGGCGTCGACGGACCGGACGCCGATCTGGATGCCCGCCCGCACGCACCGGTCGAACCGCGGGACGTGTTCGGCGATCCAGAGGAACACTTCGTCGCAGACAACGACGCCACGCCTGACGTGACCACGGACCGGGCGCGCGATACCGATGACTAGGCTGCCAGTCGTGCAGCAACCGGTTCGTGTGCCTCCGAAGGTGCCCGCACGGGTTGTGGTGCTGGCATCCGGCACCGGTTCGCTGTTGCGATCCCTCCTCGACGCCACCGGCGGCGACTACCCGGCCCGGATCGTCGCGGTCGGCGTGGACCGCGACTGCCCGGCGGTCGATATCGCCGCGGCCGCGTCGGTGCCGAGCTACGCGGTGCGGCTACGCGATCACCCCGACCGCGAGGCGTGGGACGCCGCGATCGCCGAGGCAACCGCGGTGCACGAGCCCGACCTGATCGTGGCCGCTGGATTCATGAAAATTCTTGGTTCCCAATTTCTTTCCCGCTTCATGGGCAGGATCATCAACACCCACCCGGCGCTGCTGCCCGCATTCCCTGGGGCGCATGCGGTTCCCGAAGCGCTCGAGTACGGCGTCAAGGTGACGGGGTGCAGCGTGCACCTCGTCGACGCCGGAACCGATACCGGGCCGTTGCTGGCGCAGGAAGCCGTGACCGTGCTCGACGATGACGACGAAGCCAGCCTGCACGAGCGGATCAAGGTCGTCGAGCGACGACTGCTGGTGGACGTACTGGCCGCGGTGGCCACTCGCGGTGTGACCTGGACCGGACGAAAGGCGACCATAGGTTGACGTCCTCCCTGACCTGAGCCTGGGATTCCAACCCGACCCCATCGAATTATGCGGCAGGAGTAGCGAGTTGAGGTTCACGGTTCGTAGACCGCCCATCGGCGAGGTCTCCCCGTGCTGTCACCGCCCGTCCGGCGGCGATGTTGCGTGCAGCGTTGACGTCGGCGTTGCACCGCCCGGCAGTGCAGGCTTCGCACTCGAAGGCCGCTTGACTCTTGCGGTTTTCGGGAGCGACGTGCCCGCACGCGGAGCAACGTTGCGACGTGTATGCGGCCGGAATCTTCTCGACCCGACCCAAAGCCTTCTGCTGCAAACGGGTGGCGAGAAGCCCCCAACCGCTGCGGCTGATCGCGCGGTTCAGCCCGCGCTTCTGAGCAACGCGCACGCCGGGATTCTCTACAGTTCCCCGCGCACTGCGCGTCATCGCAGCTACGTCAAGCGCTTCGATCCTGATGGTGTCGAAGCGACGAGCAATGTCGGTGGTCGCCTGTTCGACCCAGTTCCTACGTCGGTCCGCCTCACGCGCCGTCAGCTTCGCGGTTGCCAGTTTCGTCCGCGCACGTCGGCGGGACGCGTGCCCTGTGCGGGCCAGCCGCCGTTGCAGCACCTTCAACCGCTTCGACTCACCCAAAGTCAGACCGGGCGCGTGCAGCACTTCGCCGGTCGACAGTGCCGCCGACACGGCAACTCCGCGGTCGATCCCAACCACACTCTTGTCGCGCGGGCCTGCGATCGGCTCGGGGATGTGGGCGAACGCGACATACCAGCGGCCAGCCCTGTCGCGGGTGACTCGGTAAGACTTGACACCGTGATGAACCGGCCGCGACAGCCGAAACCGCACCCAACCAACCTTGGGCACCCAGACCCGACCGAGGCGGCGATTCACCTTCTCGACGTGATGTGGTTTCAATCCGACCTGTCGAAATCCTTCGTGAACGCCGGCCTTACGCCATTTCGGTCGGCGGTGCGTGCCGTTGAAGAAGTTCCGCATAGCCTGTGCAAAATCTCGCAGCGCCTGCTGCTGCACCGTCTGGCTCCCGGCACGAAGCCAGCCGTATTCAGCGCGGGCCTCAGTCAACTGCGCCGCCTGCTTCAGATACCCGGGGGCCTTGCGGCCTGGTTGCCAATGCTTTTGCTGTTCCACCGCCAGGTTCCATACGTAACGTGCGTCCCGGCAGTGCGTCAACAGCATCCCCTCCTGCTCAGGGGTGGGAACCAGCCGGAACCGCGACATACTTCGAAACATAACCATCACCACCGACATCTCTGCCGGAACGCGACCGCCTCACGCCGGAGGTCGATTTGCCTCAGCCGCGGCTCAGCGGTTTCAATGAAGGAGATCTAATGACCGGGATGACCGACCGCAGGGCTATTCGGCGCGCGTTGATCAGCGTGTACGACAAGACCGGTCTCGCCGACCTCGCACGTGGCCTGCACGAAGCGGGCGTCGACATCGTGTCGACTGGTTCGACCGCCAAAACCATTGCGGACGCAGGCGTCCCGGTCACTCCCGTCGAACAGGTCACCGGTTTCCCCGAGGTGCTCGACGGAAGAGTCAAGACCCTGCACCCGCACGTGCACGCCGGACTCCTCGCCGATCAGCGCAAGCCCGAACATGTTTCGGCACTCGCCGAACTCGGGGTCGCACCGTTCGAACTGGTCGTCGTCAACCTCTACCCGTTCACCCAGACCGTCGACTCCGGCGCAGGTGAAGACGAATGCGTCGAGCAGATCGACATCGGCGGCCCGTCGATGGTGCGTGCCGCCGCCAAGAACCATCCCAGCGTCGCGGTGGTCGTCGATCCGCTGGGCTACGACGGTGTGCTCGCCGCGGTACGTTCCGGCGGGTTCACTCTCGAGGAGCGGAAGAAGCTGGCCTCCTTGGCATTCCGGCACACGGCAGATTACGACGTCGCGGTGGCTGCCTGGATGTCGTCGGTGCTTGCATCTGAGGACGACTCCGCTCCGCCAGCGCTTCCGTTGTGGACGGGGTCGACGTGGCGGCGTGAGGCCGTGCTTCGGTACGGAGAGAATCCACATCAACAGGCAGCGCTCTACCGCAACGACGGGGGATGGCCGGGTCTGGCCCAGGCGCAGCAGCTGCATGGAAAGGAGATGTCCTACAACAACTACACCGACGCCGACGCCGCGTGGCGCGCGGCGTTCGACCATGAAGAGATCTGTGTGGCGATCATCAAGCACGCGAATCCGTGTGGCATCGCCATCTCGTCGGTATCGGTGGCCGACGCGCATCGCAAGGCCCACGAATGCGATCCACTGTCCGCGTTCGGTGGGGTGATTGCGGCCAACACCGAAGTGACGGTCGAGATGGCCGAGACGGTGGCCGACATCTTCACCGAAGTGGTCATCGCGCCCGCATATGAGTCGGGCGCGGTGGAAGTGCTCGCGCGCAAGAAGAACGTCCGGGTGTTGCTGGCGTCCGAGCCGCAGCAAGGCGGTACCGAGTTCCGCCAGATCAGCGGCGGACTGCTGATTCAGCAGCGCGACGAGTTCACCGCACCCGGCGACGATCCCGCCAATTGGACGTTGGCCACGGGCTCACCCGCCGACCCGGCCACGCTGGCCGACCTGAAGTTCGCGTGGCTGGCGTGCCGCGCGGTGAAGTCCAACGCCATCGTCGTCGCGTCGGACGGCGCGACCGTCGGAGTCGGCATGGGCCAGGTCAATCGTGTCGACGCCGCGAAGCTGGCGGTGCAGCGGGCCGGCGATCGCGTCGGGGGCGCCGTCGCCGCGTCCGATGCCTTCTTCCCGTTCCCCGACGGGCTCGAAGTGCTGACAGATGCGGGCGTCAAGGCGATCGTGCACCCCGGCGGTTCCGTGCGCGACGACGAGGTCACCGCCGCGGCCGCCAAGGCGGGCATCACGCTGTACCTCACCGGCGCGCGCCACTTCGCGCACTGACCTTCACGTTCGCGCTAAGAGTTGCGGATCTTGTCGATGAGCTTCGACTTGGTGAGAGCGGAGTAGCCGGAGATGCCGATCTCCTTGGCGCGCTTCTTGAGCTCCGGCACCGTCCAGTCGTCGTAGGAGCCGGACTTTCCGCCCTTGCGGCCCACGGCGGACTTGCCGCGCGCTGCGGCGGCGTTGGCGATCCTGGCGGACTTCTGCTTCGAGTTGCCTTCTCGCGCAGGTCCTCGTACAGCTTTTCGTTCTTGATGGACGGATTCGGCATTGCAGCCC
The DNA here is from genome assembly GCA_963805835.1 of uncultured Actinomycetota bacterium. Taxonomy (GTDB): domain Bacteria; phylum Actinomycetota; class Actinomycetes; order Mycobacteriales; family Mycobacteriaceae; genus Mycobacterium. The sequence continues at coordinate 71,029 of CAWDVX010000028.1, forward strand.
TCCTTATCGGCGTTCTGCCGTGCAGAGTGCCCACTGCCGAGGCGTTTTATGCAGGCGTCGAACCTGTGCAGAGTGTGACGGATTGGCGGTGTGTCGACCGGGGACACGCACTCTCGCCAGACACGTCGTAGCGTGGAGTGGTGACATCACCTAACGATTTGCCCCGGACCGTCGGCGAGCTCAGGGCCTCCGGTCACGTCGAACGGGGTGTCAAGGCCGAGATCCGCGAGAACCTGCTGGCTGCACTGTCCGAGGGTCGCGACGCCTGGCCGGGCATCCTGGGCTTCGAGGACACCGTGCTCCCGCAGCTGGAGCGTGCCCTGATCGCCGGGCACGACGTGGTGCTGCTGGGCGAACGCGGCCAGGGGAAGACCCGTCTGCTGCGCGCGCTTACCGGCTTGCTCGACGAGTGGACCCCCGTCATCGCCGGCGCGGAGCTCAGCGAGCACCCGTACTCGCCGATCACCCCCGAATCCATCCGGCGGGCCGCCGACTCCGGCGACGACCTGCCCATCGAATGGCGGCACCGCAGCGAGCGCTACACCGAGAAGCTGGCGACTCCGGACACCAGCGTGGCCGACCTGGTCGGCGATATCGACCCGATCAAAGTGGCCGAGGGTCGCAGCCTCGGTGACCCTGAAACCATCGCGTACGGTCTGATCCCACGGGCGCACCGGGGAATCGTCGCGATCAACGAGTTGCCCGACCTCGCCGAGCGCATCCAGGTGTCCATGTTGAACGTGATGGAGGAGCGCGATATCCAGGTGCGCGGCTACACGCTGCGGCTGCCCCTGGATGTGGTCGTCGTCGCTAGTGCCAACCCCGAGGACTACACCAACCGCGGGCGCATCATCACCCCGCTCAAGGACCGCTTCGGCGCCGAGATCCGCACCCACTACCCGTACGAACTTGAGGCCGAGGTCGGGGTCATCAAGCAGGAGTCGCATCTGGCCGCCGAGGTGCCCGAGTATCTGCTCCACGTACTCGCCCGGTTCGCCCGCTACCTCCGGGAGTCGCGGTCGGTCGACCAGCGCTCTGGTGTGTCAGCGCGCTTCGCGATCGCGGCAGCGGAGACGGTCGCCGCGTCGGCACGGCACCGGTCGGCCGTACTGGGCGAACAGGATCCGGTGGCGCGTGTCGTCGACCTGTCGACGGTGATCGATGTGCTGCGCGGAAAGCTGGAGTTCGAATCCGGCGAGGAAGGCCGCGAGCAGGCCGTGCTCGAACACCTTCTGCGCCGCGCCACCGCGGACACCGCGCAGCGGCTGCTCGGTGGTATCGACGTGGGTCCGCTGGTCGTCGCGATCGAGAACGGTTCGGCGGTGACCACCGGCGAGCGCGTGTCCTCCCGTGAGGTGCTTGCCGCCGTGCCAGAGGTCCCGGCGATCGCGGAGATTCAGAAGCGACTCGAGGCGAAGAGCGACGGGCAGCGTGCGGCCGCCGTCGAGCTGGCGCTCGAGGCGCTGTATCTGGCCAAACGGATCGACAAGGTGTCCTCAGAAGGCGAAACCGTCTATGGCTGATTCCGGGGACAGGCACTTCACGCGGTACTCGCGATACACCGGCGGACCCGATCCGCTGGCCCCGCCGATCGACCTGCGCGAGGCGCTCGAGCAGATCGGTCAGGACGTCATGGAGGGCAGCTCGCCACGGCGCGCGCTGTCCGAGCTGATGCGGCGGGGCACGCAGAACATGCGCGGTGCTGACAAGTTGGCCGCCGAGGCCAACCGCCGTCGCCGGGAACTGTTGCAGCGCAACAACCTCGACGGAACCCTTCAGGAGGTCAAGAAGCTGCTCGACGAAGCGGTGCTGGCCGAGCGCAAGGAGTTGGCCCGCGCGCTGGACGACGATGCGCGGTTCAACGAGATGCGGATCGAGTCCTTGCCGCCGTCGCCCGCGAAGGCCGTGCAGGAGCTCTCCGACTACGACTGGCGCAGTGCCGAGGCGCGGGAAAAGTACGACCAGATAAAGGATCTCCTTGGCCGCGAGATGCTCGACCAGCGGTTCGCCGGCATGAAGCAGGCGATGGAGAACGCCACCGACGAGGACCGTCAGCGCGTCAACGAGATGCTCGACGACCTCAACGACCTGCTGGACAAGCACGCCAAGGGCGAGGATTCGCCCGAGGACTTCCAGAACTTCATGGACAAGCACGGCGAGTTCTTCCCGGAGAACCCGCGCAACGTCGAGGAGCTGCTGGACTCGCTGGCCAAGCGGGCCGCCGCCGCGCAGCGCTTCCGCAACAGTCTCTCGGCCGATCAGCGCGCCGAGCTGGATGCGTTGGCGCAGCAGGCATTCGGCTCCCCGTCGCTGATGAACGCGCTCAACCGGCTCGACAGTCACCTGCAGGCGGCGCGGCCGGGCGAGGACTGGGATGGGTCGTCGCGGTTCTCCGGTGACAACCCGATGGGGATGGGCGAAGGCACCCAGGCGATGGCCGACATCGCCGAACTCGAGGAGCTTGCCGAGTCGCTCTCGCAGAGCTATGCGGGTGCCACGATGGAGGACGTCGACCTGGACATGCTGGCCCGCCAGCTCGGTGATGAGGCCGCGGTCGACGCCGCGACGCTGGCCGAACTCGAGCGGGCACTGGTGAACCAGGGATTCCTGGACCGCGGATCCGACGGGCAGTGGCGGCTGTCGCCGAAGGCGATGCGCCAGCTCGGGCAGGCCGCGTTGAGGGATGTGGCGCAACAGCTTTCAGGGCGGCACGGTGAGCGTGACACCCGTCGGGCGGGGGCGGCCGGGGAGCTGACCGGCGCGACGCGGCCGTGGGCGTTCGGTGACACCGAACCCTGGAACGTCACCCGCACATTGACGAATGCGGTGCTGCGCCAAGCCGGCACCGGCGGCGTCGACATGCCGGTGAAGTTCGCTGTCGAAGATGTCGAGATCTCCGAAACGGAGACACGCACACAGGCCGCGGTGGCGCTGCTGGTCGACACCTCGTTCTCGATGGTGATGGAGAATCGATGGCTGCCGATGAAGCGCACCGCGCTGGCGTTGAGCCATCTCATCAGCACGAGGTTTCGCTCGGATGCGTTGGAGATCATCGCTTTCGGGCGCTATGCGCGCACCGTATCCACTGCCGAACTGACCGGACTGGAGGGTGTCTACGAGCAGGGCACCAACCTGCACCACGCGCTGGCGCTGGCGGGCCGGCATCTGCGGCGCCATCCCAATGCGCAGCCGGTGCTGCTCGTGGTGACCGACGGTGAACCAACTGCGCACCTGGAGTCATATGGAGGCGGTGCTGGATCTGATTCGGCGGCTCAGCCGCCGGGAGTGTTCTTCGACTACCCCCCGCATCCGCGGACCATCGCCCACACCGTGAAGGGTTTCGACGACATGTTGGGCCTGGGGGCGCAGGTGACCATCTTCCGGTTGGGCAGCGATCCGGGGCTGGCCAAGTTCATCGATCAGGTCGCCCGCCGAGTCGAGGGCCGCGTCGTGGTGCCCGATCTCGACGGCCTGGGCGCTGCTGTCGTCGGCGACTACCTGCGCTCCCGCCGTCGCCGATAGTGCGCAGGCGCACGTGCGCTGCCTCTGCGGGTCGTGTCGCACCCAGGTAGGGTTCCGGCGTGCTGACCAGACTGCTGACGGGCCTGGCAATCGCTGGAGTCATCGCGGTGATCGGCGCCCCGGCGACGGCTCTCGCCGAGCCAGCGCCCGGCCCTGTCGATGTCAACGTATTTGCACCAGCCAAGCCGTCTGAGTATTCGGTCAATGATGGTGCGTGGTACGCCTTCAGCGCGCCCAGCGGCCTAACCTGCGTATTGGACCGTCAGACCGGCGGTTACGGGTGCAGCGGGCCGATACCCGCGGCGCCGGGCGGCGCCAACCTGGTGAGCGCGGGGCCCGTCGGTGGGCCCGGCTTCGCAAATTCCGATCGTCCGCTGTACGGAGTGACCGAGGGCGCCAAGCCGCTGCCGCCGAACACCCGGCTGTCATTTCGCACTGTGAGCTGCGGCACCGATGGGGTCGCGACGGTGTGCACGAACAGCATCGATCAGACCGGTTTCGTCCTCAGCCCAGCAGGAAGCTTCGTGTTCGGCGCGTAGCTAGGCTGCGCCGATTGTGGCTAGGCGCTCTTGCGCTGTTTGCGCTTGACGCCGACGCTGCCCCACAACGAGAAGCCGCGGATGCGCACGCACGGCGCGCCCGGCGAGCCCTCGCCGCTCACGCTGTGGTCGAAGTTGCCCATCACCCCGATACCGCGCAGGTCCACGTTCACCTCGGGCGGTATCAATATGGTCTGACCGCCGAAGATCGAGTACGAGTGGATCTCGACTTCCGGCGACGTGAAGTCGGCGTATCGCAAATCCACAACGCCGCCGCCGAAGAGAGCAAACGTGGTCATGCGCTTGGGTACGTTCCAGCGGCCACGGCGCTCGAAGCCGCTCATGATTGCCAGCAGCATGGTCGACGGTGCGGGTCGGACGGGGCCGCCGCTGGGGCCGCGCGTGGACGCGCCGGGCAGGTCGGCGGACAGACGGTCGAGTTCGTCGTACGTCTGCGCGGCGTAGGCCCTGGTCAGGCGCGCTTCATACTCTGACAACGGCAATCGGCCCTGAGCCGCGGCATCGGTCAGCAATTGCGCCATCTGGATCCGGTCGGTGTCAGCAGCGCGCATTGAACCGTTCCGGGATGCTGGCGTGCTCATCCCGGCCAGCTGTTCTTTGCGCATACCCTCATCACTGACGAGCCTACGACGAACGCTGGCACATGCAAGGCCATAGGCCAAACTGTGCTCTCTTCGACGCCGGCGAAGCAGATAGATAAGCAAACTATATTTTGCGGCGGCCACCACGAGTCCTCGCAAAGCAGCCGCGCCAACTCCGCAAGCTGGGCACCGCACCGGCGATCGATAGGGACGCATCGATAGGTTCGCGAGGTGGCCGACGCCTGCTCGCCCCGCCGCAGACGTGCGGTTCCGCATCGACGTGGCGGCCTTGTCCCGGATGCCGGGCGGTACGCAATGCATGATCACGTTCACGCCGGCGAGCGCCGCCTCGATCAGGCCGCAGCGGCCACTGCATTCCGCGATGGCACCACACCCTAAGAGTCGGGTACCGCCCAATTCGGCGGGCGCTTCTGCAGGAACGCCAGCATGCCTTCTCTGGCCTGCTCGGAGACGAACAGTTCGGCGGACTGCCGGGTGAGTGACTCGGCGTCCCGGTCGAACGCCGCCAACAGCGGTGCGGTGGTCAGTGCCTTGGATGCCGCCAGTCCCTGCGGCGAGGCCCTGCCGATCTCGGCGGTCAGAGTGGTGACTGTCGCGTCGACGTCGTCGGCGGCGATCGTCACCAGACCGATGGCGGCAGCCTCTGCGGCGCCGAACTTCTCGCCGGTCAGGAAGTAGCGGCCCGCAGCGCGGCTGGTCATCTTCGGCAGCAGAGTCAGCGAAATGATCGACGGTGCCACCCCGATGCGCGCTTCGGTCAGTGCGAACGTGCTCGACTGCCCCGCCACCACGATGTCGCACGCGCCGACCAACCCGAGTCCGCCGGCCCGGACGTGCCCGTCGATCGCACCGATGACCGGTATCGGGAGCTCGAGGATCCTGCGCAGCAGCCGGGTCAGTTCACGCGCTCGGTCGGCGGCGACATCGGCGGGGTCTTCTCGGGAAGAGGCCTGAGCGAGATCGGCTCCTGCGCAGAAGGTTCCGCCGGTATGGCCGAGCACCACCGCCCGCACGCCGACCTCTTCAGTGGCCTCGGTCAATCTTCGGTGCAGCTCGTCGACCAGCGCGGTCGAGAGGGCGTTGCGGTTGCCCGGCGAATCCAGCGTCAGACGCGCGACGCCGTCTCCTACCGAGTAACCGACGACCGCGCTCATCAATATGACCTAGGCAGGCCCAGTGAGGTCTGCGCGACGAAGTTGAGGATCATCTCCCGGCTGACGGGTGCGATGCGGGCCAACCGTGACGCCGTCAGCACCGAGGCGATGCCGTATTCCTTGGTGAGACCGTTGCCGCCGAGACTCTGCACCGCCTGGTCGACCGCCCGAACGGATGCCTCACCCGCCGCGTACTTGGCCATGTTCGCGGCTTCGGCGGCACCGCCGTCATCGCCGAGGTCGTAGAGTGTCGCGGCCTTCTGCATCATCAGCTTCGCCAGCTCGATCTCGATGTGGTTCTGCGCCAATGGATGTGACAGTCCCTGATGCGCGCCGATCGGCGTCTTCCAGACCTGCCGTGTCTTGACGTATTCGGTGGCCTTGTTGATGGCGAAGCGACCCATGCCCACGGCACTTGCCGCGCCCATGATGCGCTCCGGGTTGAGTCCTGCGAACAGCTGCGCGATCGCTGCGTCTTCGGAGCCGACGAGCGCATCGGCGGGCAGGCGCACCTCATCGAAGAAGAGCTGGAATTGGTTCTCGGGGCTGACGATCTCCATGTCGATCTTGGTCCACGACATGCCGGGTGTGTCGGTGGGCACTACGAACAGCGCGGGGCGAAGAGATTCCGACTTGTGGGCTCCGTCCTCCCTCAACGGCACGGCCGACGACGAGTACCGCCTGTGCCTGGTCGACACCTGAGATGTAGACCTTCTGACCGGACAGGATCCAATCGCTGCCGTCACGTCGGGCGGTCGTGGTGATGCGGTGGCTGTTGGACCCGGCGTCGGGTTCGGTGATCGCGAACGCCATGGTGATCGACCCGTCGGCAATGCCGGGTATCCACCGCTTCTTCTGCTCGTCGGTGCCGAATTTGGAAATGATCGTCCCGTTGATCGCCGGCGAGACCACCATCAAGAGCAGGGCGCAGCCGGCAGCTGACATCTCCTCCATGACGAGTGACAACTCGTACATCCCGGCTCCGCCGCCTCCGTACTCCTCGGGCAGGTTGACGCCGATGAAGCCGAGTTTTCCTGCCTCACTCCATAACTCGGTGGTGTGCTCACCTGCGCGCGCCTTCGCCAGGTAGTACTTCTCGCCGTAGTTGGCGGCCATCGCGGCGACCGCCTTGCGCAACGCCTGCTGTTCTTCGGTTTCGACAAAGCTGGTCATGCGATTCCTCCGGGGTTATCCACTCGGGCGAGTACTCGGGCTAGTGGGAAGCCGACGTCGACCTGTTGGCCGACCTCGACGTTGAGTTCGGCGAGGACTCCCTCACCGGGTGAGGTCACGGTGTGCTCCATCTTCATAGCCTCCAGCCATACCAACGGCTGTCCGGCGCTGACCGAGTCACCGACCGCGGCGCCGATGCGCAGCACCGAGCCCGGCATGGGCGCCAGCAACGACCCTTGTGCGACGTCAGCATCGGGGTCGCCGAAGCGTGGCAGCGCAATGAGATGCACGGGGCCCAGTGGCGAGTCGACGAATACGTCGGAGGAGTATCTAGCGACATCGAAGGCGCGCTCCACGCCACCGACCGACAGCACGACGCGGTCCGTGGCGGCCGACACCACGGCGACGTCATCGTGGTCGGGAAGGTGCACACCGGCGCGGGTGTAGCGGTAGCGCACCGCATGCTCGCCACCGTCGACGTCGGCGTAGAACTTGGTTTGAAAACCCGACGTCAGGTTTCGCCAGCCGCTCGGCGCGGCGGCGAACACCGTTGCGCCATCGCGGTTCTGCGCGGCGTCGGCGAGTGCCACGGCCACCGCCGACAGTGCGGTGGCGCGATCGTCCCCGAGCGGTGCGGCCAGCCGGTCGAGTCCATGCGTCTCGAAGAAGGCGGTATCGGTGGCGCCGTCGAGGAAGGCCCGGTGTCGCAGCACGTTGACCAAAAGCTCGCGGTTGGTCCGGACTCCGTGCAGTCGCGTGCGGCTCAATGCATCGGCCAGGACGGCCGCGGCCTGCCGTCGCGTTGTCGCGTACGAGATGACCTTGGCCAGCATCGGGTCGTAGAAGATCGAGACTTCAGAGCCGTCGACCACCCCCGTGTCGACGCGCACGCCGTGGAATTTCGGATCGAACGCGGTAGCGGCGGGCACATCGAAGCGGTGCACGGTGCCCGCCTGTGGCTGCCAGCCCTTGGCCGGGTCTTCGGCGTAGAGCCGGGCCTCGATGGAGTGCCCGCGCGACGGGGGAGGTTCGGCATCGAGGCGTCCGCCGTCGGCGACGTGCAACTGCAACTCGACGAGGTCCAGACCCGTAGTGGCCTCGGTGACGGGATGCTCGACCTGCAGGCGGGTGTTCATCTCGAGAAAGAAGAAATCCCCCGTGTCGTCAGCCATGAATTCGACCGTGCCCGCGCCGGTGTATCCGATGGCCTCCGCCGCCTGTCGCGCGGCATCGAAGAGCTTGTCGCGCATGCCTTCCGTGCGTTCGACAAGCGGCGAAGGCGCCTCCTCGATGATCTTCTGATGGCGCCGCTGGATCGAGCATTCGCGTTCGCCGACTGCCCACACGACGCCGTGCGCATCGGCCATCACCTGGACTTCGACGTGATGACCGGTGGCCAGGTAGCGCTCGCAGAACACCGTCGGATCGTCGAAGGCCGACTGCGCTTCGCGCCGCGCCGCCTCCACTTGCTCAGGCAGCGAGGATAATTCGTCGACCACCCGCATGCCGCGGCCGCCGCCGCCCGCCGATGCCTTGATCAGGACGGGCAGCTGGTCGGCGGTCACGGTGTCGGGGTCGAGCTCCTCGAGCACCGGCACGCCGGCGGCGGCCATCATCTTCTTCGCCTCGATCTTGGAGCCCATCGCGGCGACCGCGGCCACCGGCGGACCGACCCACGTCAGCCCGGCATCGAGCACCGCTGCGGCGAATTCGGCATTCTCGGACAGGAAGCCGTATCCGGGGTGGATCGCGTCGGCGCCGGCCGCACGCGCGGCGGCGATCAGCTGCGCTGCGTCCAGGTAGCCGCGAGTGCCCTGCAGCCGTACCCGGGCGTCCGCCTCGGCGGCGTGTGGGGATGCCGTGTCGGGATCGGTGTAGACAGCAACGGTGCCGATGCCGAGGCGCCGACAGGTCGCAAAGACGCGCCGCGCGATCTCGCCGCGGTTGGCGACCAGGACTCGAGTGATCAAATTTGTCTCCTCTTCGCGCAAGCGCTCATCGGGCGGACCCCTACATCCGGAAGACGCCGAAGTTCGACGTCCCTTTGATCGGGCCATTGGCGATGGCGGACAGGCACATTCCCAGCACAGTGCGGGTATCGCGCGGGTCGATCACGCCGTCGTCGTAGAGCCGACCGGACAGGAACATCGGCAGCGACTCCGCCTCGATCTGGGCTTCCACAGCGGCGCGCATGGCAGCATCAGTAGCGTCGTCAAATTCCTGGCCGCGGGCCTCGGCAGCGGCCCGGCTGACGATCGACAGCACGCCCGCCAGCTGAGTTCCACCCATGACCGCCGATTTGGAACTGGGCCAGGCGAAGAGGAACCGGGGATCGTAGGCGCGCCCGCACATGCCGTAATGACCCGCGCCGTAGGAAGCGCCGATCAGCAGCGAGATGTGTGGCACCGTGGAATTAGAGACGGCGTTGATCATCATGGAGCCGTGCTTGATCATCCCGCCTTCCTCGTATTTGCGGCCGACCATGTAGCCGGTTGTGTTGTGCAGGAACAAGAGTGGCGTGTCGGCGCGGTTGGCCAGCTGGATGAACTGGGTGGCCTTCTGCGATTCTTCGGAAAACAGCACGCCGCGATGGTTGGCCAGGATGCCGATCGGATATCCGTACAGGCTGGCCCAGCCGGTTACCAGCGAACCGCCGTAGAGGGGTTTGAATTCGTCGAAGTCCGAGCCGTCGACGATGCGCGCGATGACGTCGCGTGGATCGAACGGTATACGCAGATCGGCGGGCACGATGCCGACCAGCTCGTCGGCGTCGAACAGCGGCTCGGTCACCGGGCCCGGTGGCGGACCCTGCTTGCGCCAGTTCAGCCGCGCCACGATGCGTCGGCCGATCCGGATCGCGTCGAGCTCGTCGACTGCGAAGTAGTCACCGAGTCCCGACGTGCGGGCATGCATCTCGGCACCACCGAGCGACTCGTCGTCGGATTCCTCGCCGGTCGCCATCTTCACCAGCGGCGGGCCGGCCAGGAAGACCTTGGACCGCTCTTTGATCATCACCACGTGGTCGGACATGCCGGGGATGTAGGCGCCGCCCGCCGTCGAGTTTCCGAAGACCAGCGCGATGGTGGGGATACCCGCTGCCGACAGGCGGGTGAGGTCCCGGAACATCTGGCCGCCCGGAATGAAGATCTCCTTCTGCGTGGGCAGGTCGGCGCCGCCGGACTCCACCAGCGACACCACGGGCAGCCGGTTCTGCAGTGCGATCTGATTGGCCCGCAGGATCTTTTTCAGCGTCCACGGATTGCTGGTGCCACCCTTGACCGTTGGGTCGTTGGAGACGACCAAGCACTCGACACCTTCGATGGCGCCGATCCCTGTCACGACGCTGGCGCCGACCGTGAAGTCGCTGCCCCAGGCGGCCAACGGACTGAGTTCCAAGAACGGCGAGTCGGCGTCGATCAGCATCTCGACGCGTTCGCGCGCCGTCAGCTTGCCGCGGTCGTGGTGGCGTTTGACGTACTTCTCACCGCCGCCGGCCAGCGCCTTGGCGTGTTCGGTGTCCAGTTCGGCGAGCTTGGCGGTCATCACTTCGGCGGCTTCGGCGAAGGCCGCAGACTTCGGGTCGATGGTCGATTTCAACGCGGTCATGACTGGAAGCCAAGGGTTTTCGCCGCGAGGCTGGTGAGGATCTCCGTCGTGCCGCCGCCGATGCCGAGGATGCGCATATCTCGATACTGCCGTTCAACCTCGGATTCGGTCATGTATCCCATCCCGCCGAACAGCTGTACGGCCTGATGGGCCACCCACTCGCCCGCCTCGACAGCGGTGTTCTTGGCGAAGCACACCTGAGTTACTAAGGAAGTCTCAACTGGGTCTGTCCCCCGCAAGCGGGTGGGCCCACCGCTTGCGAGGGGAGTGCCCCCAGTCGCCGCCGGAGCGGCTCCCTCGAGCTGCCGTTCCACCACGTTCCTGGTGTACACCCTTGCGACATCTATTCTTCGGGCCATCTCGGCCAGCGTGTTCTGCACCAGTTGTCGCGAGATCAACGGCTTGCCGAACGTCTCGCGGTTGCGGCACCACTCGACGGTCAGGTCGAGGCAACGTTGCGCGCTCGCGTACGCCTGTGCTGCGAGGCCGACGCGTTCGGAGACGAACGCGCCGGCGATCTGGATGAACCCGGTGTTCTCGACCCCGATGAGGTTGGCAGCGGGCACCCGGACATCGGTGTAGGAGAGCTCGGCGGTATCGCTCGACCGCCAGCCCATCTTGTCCAGCTTGCGGGTGACCTCGAAGCCGGGAGGTGGGTCCTCTTATCCACGACGATCAGCGAAACGCCTCCCGCGCCGGGCCGCCCGTGCGCGCGGCGGTCACCACGTAGTCGGCCCGCACACCGGAGGTGATGTAGGTCTTCGCGCCGTTGATGATGTAGTGCGGTCCGCCGCCGTCAGAAATCACTCGGCGCGCGTGGTCAGATGCCCGACGTCGGAACCACCGCCCGGTTCGGTGATGGCGAGGCTGCCGATCAGATCGCCGCGCAGCGTCGGCCGCACATAGGTGTCGATCAACCGGGCATCGCCGGACGCGATCATGTGCGGCACGGAGATGCCGCAGGTGAACAGCGAAGCGAAGACGCCGCCGGGCGAACCGGCGTAGTGCATTTCCTCGCAGATGACGACCGCGTCCGCGCCGTCGCCGCCGCCGCCACCGACCGCTTCGGGCAGACCCGCCCCTAGCAGGCCCGCGTCGCCTGCCTTGCGGTGCAGCTCCCGCGGCAACTCGCCGGTGCGCTCCCACTCCTCGACGTTGGGCAGAATCTCGCGTTCTGCGAACGCCCGCACCGTCTTTCGCAGTTGTTCCCGTTCCGGGGTGTGCCAGATGCTCAAACCAACAGCTCCTCTGGGATTTCGATAGTCCGGCTGCGTAGCCATTCGCCCAGCCCTTTGGCCTGCGGGTCGAAGCGGGCCTGATAGGCCACGCCCTGCCCGAGGATGCCCTCGATCACGAAGTTGACGGCCCGCAGATTGGGCAGCAGATACCGCGTCACTGCTAGATCGGCTGTCTCAGGGAGTAATTCGCGGAGTTTGTCCACGGTCAGGCTGTGGGCCAGCCACCGCCAGTGGTCGTTCCGGCGTACCCACACCCCGACGTTGGCGCTGCCACCTTTGTCGCCGCTGCGGGCGCCGGCGATCATGCCCAGCGGCACTCGACGGGTCTCGCCAAAGGGAATTGGTTCCGGCAGGGCGAACGGCGCCACCATGGCCAATTCCAGAGTCTCCGCAGCCGGGGGAATCTCGGCGCGGCTGCCATCGGAGTGCACGGCCACGTGCGGAACCTCCGCGGCCGGCACGAAGGCGGGTTGGAAGACCCCGTAGACCTGACCGTCGCCCGGCGGTGTGGTGCTGGTGAAGCCGGGATAGCTTGCCAAGGCGAGTTCTACTGCGGCCGAGGAGAATCGGCGTCCAACGTTGGCCGGATCGGGATCACGGACCACGCAGCGCAGTAACGCGCTGGCCGCTTCCTCGGTGTCGGCGTCGGCGTGGTCGGTGCGGGCAAGCGTCCACTCCACCTCGGCCGGCTTGACCGTCATGGTGTTCTGGAGCTGTCTGCGTACCAGGTCGGCCTTGGCCTCGATGTCCAATCCGGTGAGCACCAGCGTCATCTCGTTGCGGAATCCGCCCACGGCGTTGAGTGACACCTTCAACGTCGGTGGCGGCGGCTCGCCCTTCACCGCGCTGATCCGGACGCGGTCGGGCCCGTCGTCGGAAAGCTCGATGGTGTCGACCCGCAACGTCGCGTCGGGATTGGCGTAGCGCCCGCCGGTGATCTCGTAGAGAAGTTGGGCGGTGACGGTGTCGACGGTGACCGCGCCGTCGGTGCCGGGATGTTTGGTGATCACCGACGACCCGTCGGCATGAATCTCGGCGAGCGGGAAGCCCGGATGGAGCAGGGCCGTCAGATCGGGAAAATCTCGAGCGAAGAACGAGTAGTTGCCGCCGGTGGCTTGCGTACCGCATTCGATGACGTGGCCGGCCGCGATCGCGCCAGCGAGCTGGTCGTAGTCGGTGCGGCCCCAGCCGTGATGCGCGGCCGCTGGGCCGACGATGACCGATGCGTCGGTGACGCGGCCGGTGACGACGACATCGGCGCCCGAGTTCAGGCAGTCCACGATGCCCCAGGCTCCGAGGTAGGCGTTGGCCGCCAGCGGCGTGCCCCCGGTGGATGTCGCCGCCAGCGCGGCCCCGAACCCGAACTCATCGGCTCGCGGAAGCAGATCGTCACCCTCGACGTGGGCCACCTGCACGCTCAACCCCAGACGGTCCGCCAGCCCCCGCACCGCCTGCGCCAAACCGGCGGGATTGAGCCCCCCGGCGTTCGCGACGATGCGCACCCCGCGGTCCAGCGCGGTGCCGAGACACTCCTCGAGCTGGACCAGAAACGTCTTGGCATAGCCGCGGTCGGGTGACTTGGCGCGGTCGCGCGCCAGGATCAGCATGGTGAGTTCGGCCAGGTAATCGCCGGTGAGGTAGTCCAGGTCGCCGCCGGTGAGCATCTCGCGCATCGCTGCGAGCCGGTCACCGTAGAAGCCCGAACAATTGCCGATGCGGACCGCTGCAGAACTAGTAGCCACGCGCCTCCTTGCGACGTATCAACCAACCGGTAGGTTAGCGGGTACCGGTGGTATCGAGCCAAGCCACTTCCCTGTTTTGGAGGCTACGCAGGTCACCGGCTATCCTGAAGAGCAATTGCCGACGCCGGTGACCTTGCGCGGCACATACTTCATTACCGACAGACCCCTCAAGAGGAGAGTTTCGATCATGGCTGTGCCCAAGCGCCGGATGTCGCGAGCGAATACCCGCAGTCGGCGTTCGCAGTGGAAGGCCAAGCGTCCCGAGCTCGTCGGCGTGACGGTCGCGGGCCAGCAGCACAAGGTGCCGCGCCGGCTGCTCAAGGCGGCGCGGCTCGGCCTGATCGATCTCGACCGCCGCTGATTCATCCGCGCAAGCCCACATCGGCGCGCCTCTCAGGTCGCTCTCAGATAGTGGGTTGACACTGTGGCTGTGCGCATACTTGTCGTCGACGATGATCGCGCTGTGCGCGAATCGCTGCGTCGATCGCTCTCGTTCAACGGCTACTCGGTCGAGTTGGCCCAGGACGGACTCGAAGCCCTCGACCTGATCGCCAGCGATCGTCCCGACGCCCTGGTGCTTGATGTGATGATGCCTCGGCTGGACGGCCTCGAGGTGTGCCGCCAATTACGCAGCACTGGCGACGATCTGCCCATTCTCGTGCTGACCGCACGCGACTCGGTCTCCGAACGTGTCGCCGGGCTGGATGCAGGCGCCGACGACTATCTGCCGAAGCCGTTCGCGCTCGAAGAACTGCTCGCCCGCATGCGGGCGTTGCTGCGGCGCACCTCGCCCGACGACGGCACGGAGTCGCCGGCGATGACCTTCTCCGACCTGTCCCTCGACCCCGTCACGCGCGAGGTGACCCGTGGTCAACGTCAGATCAGCCTGACCCGCACCGAGTTCTCGCTTCTCGAGATGCTCATCGCGAACCCGCGGCGGGTTCTTACCCGCAGCCGCATCCTCGAGGAGGTGTGGGGCTTTGACTTTCCGACGTCCGGTAACGCGCTGGAGGTGTACGTCGGGTACCTCCGTCGCAAGACCGAGGCGGAAGGAGAGCCGCGGCTGATCCACACCGTGCGCGGGGTGGGTTACGTGCTGCGCGAGACCCCGCCCTGATGTCGGCACAGAAGTTCTCGCCGCGGTCCAACCCGTATGCACTGACGGCGCAGCCGACGGCCAGCTCACTGTCGCTTCGCTGGCGGGTGATGCTGCTCGCAATGTCGATGGTGGCCATGGTGGTCGTGTTGATGGCCGTCGCCGTGTACGCCGTCGTGTCACGTGCGCTGTACGACGACATGGACAACCAGTTGCACAGCCGGGCCAGGCTGCTGATCGAAAGTGGCTCGTTGACCACCGATCCCGGCAAGGCGATCGAGGGCACCGCCTACTCCGACGTCAACGCGATGCTGGTGAATCCGGGCCGCTCGATATTCACCGCCAACCAGGAGGGGCAGACGCTGCCGCTGGGTGATCCAGAAAAGGCGGTCATCAACGGCGACCTGTGGATGTCGAAGCGGTCGGTCGACCAACAGCGGGTGCTTGCTCTGCATCTGTCCAACGGAAGTTCGTTGCTGATTTCCAAGAGCCTGGTGCCGACAGATCAGCTGCTCAAACGGCTGGGCACCGTCCTGCTGATCGTGGGCGGCGTCGGGGTGGTGGTCGCCGCCATGGCAGGCGGCGCTGTCGCTCGGGCGGGCCTTCGGCCGGTGGCACGGCTGACTGAAGCCGCCGAACGGGTGGCCCGCACCGACGATCTGCGACCCATCCCGGTGTATGGCAGCGACGAACTCGCCCGTCTGACAGAGGCTTTCAACATGATGCTGCGCGCATTGGCCGAGTCACGTGAGCGCCAAGCGCGACTCGTCACCGACGCTGGCCACGAATTGCGCACACCGCTGACATCGTTGCGTACCAACGTCGAACTGCTGATGGCATCGATGGCTCCTGGCGCGCCGAGGCTGCCCGAGGAGGAGATGGAGGGCCTGCGCACAGACGTCATCGCCCAAATCGAAGAACTGTCCACCCTCGTCGGCGATCTGGTGGATCTCACCCGCGACGAGGCCGGTGTCGTCATTCACGAGCCCGTCGACATGACGGAGATCGTCGACCGGTCGCTGGAACGAGTTCGCCGTCGCCGCAATGACATTGACTTTGATGTGACATTGGTGCCGTGGCAGGTCTACGGTGACGGCGGCGGACTGGGCCGCGCGGTGCTCAACGTGCTGGACAACGCCGCGAAGTGGAGCCCGCCCGGGGGGCGGGTCGGCGTGCGGTTGACACAGATCGATCCGGTTCATGCCGAGCTGGTGGTATCCGATCAGGGGCCGGGTATCCCGCCGCAGGAACGGCGATTCGTGTTCGAGCGATTCTTCCGCTCGGCATCCGCGCGTGCGATGCCGGGTTCGGGGCTGGGCCTGGCGATCGTGAAACAGGTTGTGCTCAAACACGGCGGCGCGTTGCGCGTGGAATACGCGGTTCCCGGTGGGCAGCCGCCGGGCACGGCGATTCACATGGTGCTGCCCGGCAGGCCGATGCCCGACGAGACCGGGCGACACGCGGTCGCAAGCGTGGACTTGCCCGTGGTCAGCGCCGACAATGATTAGTCCGGGCGCGCTGCGGGAAGCAAGTCTGTTCATGTCCCGAAAGTTCTCTAAGTGGATTCTCAGCCCGCTTAGGCAACTTTGACAGTGCGAACGCCGTTGTTCTCTATGCCGGACCACAACAGGAAGAGCACTGCAGCGATATGACCAACCACCCGAGGTATTCGCCGCCACCGCCCCCGGGTCGCCGCCCTGGCGCCCACGAGCACGCGGCATCCGGGTATCCCGGCGCGCAGCGGCCCGATCCGTTCCAGCAGCAATATGACTGGCGATACCAGACCCAACAGCAGCAGCCTTTTCGTGCCCCCTATGACCCGTACCGCGGGGGGCCTGCGGGCCCCGCGACGGCCCGCTTTCCCCAGGCTCCACAGCCGGTGCCTCAAAAGCGTTCTCGCGCGGGCGCTTTGACAGCCGGAGCGCTCGCGGTAGCCATCGTGTCGGCAGGTATCGGGGGAGGAGTGGCACTCGTTGCGCAGCCCGATAGGCCCGCGGCCGCCACGAGCTTCAACGGAGCCGCCCCCGGCGTGCCCGTTGCCAGCCTGCCCGCCGGCTCGGTCGAACAGGTCGCTGCGAAGGTCGTTCCCAGCGTCGTCAAGCTCGAAGTGGACCTCGGCAGGCAGTCGGAGGAGGGTTCCGGGATCATCCTGTCGTCGGACGGCCTGATCTTGACGAATAATCACGTCGTGACCGCGGCCCAGGGCGGACCCGGAGGGGCGAACGGGCCGGCCGCACCGCGCAGCATGGAGACCAAGGTGACGTTCTCGGACGGCCGCAGTGCACCGTTTACGGTGGTCGGAACCGACCCCAGCAGTGACATCGCCGTGGTGCGCGCCAAGGGAGTGACCGGCTTGACCCCCATCACGATCGGCTCATCCGCCGATCTGCGGGTGGGTCAGGACGTGGTGGCGGTCGGCTCACCACTCGGACTCGAAGGCACGGTGACCACCGGCATCATCAGCGCGCTGAATCGGCCGGTCGCCGCGAGCGGCGACATCCGCAACCAGAACACCGTGCTGGACGCGGTCCAGACCGACGCCGCCATCAATCCCGGTAACTCGGGCGGAGCGCTGGTCAACATGAACGGCGAGTTGGTCGGCATCAACTCGGCCATCGCCACGCTGGGCGCTGACGCGGCGCAGGGCGGTTCGATCGGGCTGGGATTCGCCATTCCGGTCGACCAGGCCAAGCGAATCGCGGATGAACTGATCAACAACGGCACCGCCTCGCACGCTTCCCTTGGCGTCCAGGTCGGTAACGATGCGACGACCGACGGGGCGCGGATCGTCGAGGTCACCGGTGGGGGTGCCGCCGCTGCAGCCGGCCTGCCCAGCGGCGTTGTGGTCACCAAGGTCGACGACCGGGTGATCAACAGCGCTGATGCGTTGGTCGCTGCGGTGCGATCCAGGGCCCCCGGCGACAAGCTGACCCTGACGTACCTCGACCAGGGGGGCAAGCCGCAGACCGTGGAGGTCACCCTCGGCAAGGCGCAGCAGTGAGGCCCTCGGTGAGTTCCGGACCGGCCACCCTGAGAGTGGCCGCGCCGCTGTCTCTGCCTGGATATACGGTTGGCGTCATGGAACAGCCAGGGGAGTTGGTTGGCAGGGCACTCGTCGTCGTCGTCGACGACCGCACCGCGCATGGTGACGAGGAGGATCACAGCGGTCCTTTGGTCACCGAACTGCTCGGTGAGACGGGTTTCGTCGTGGACGGCGTGGTCGTGGTGTCCGCTGATGAGGTGGAGATCCGCAACGCGTTGAACACGGCGGTGATCGGCGGCGTCGATCTCGTGGTATCGGTCGGCGGTACGGGTGTCACCCCCCGTGACGTCACGCCTGAGGCGACCGTCGACCTGCTCGATCGTGAACTTCTCGGCATTGCCGAGGCCCTGCGAGCGTCAGGGTTGTCGGCCGGCATCGCCGACGCCGGGTTATCGCGCGGGCTGGCCGGTATCTCGGGCAGCACCCTGGTCGTCAACCTCGCCGAATCCCGCGCTGCGGTGCGCGATGGTATGGCCACCCTAACTCCGTTGGCCGTTCAGATCATCGGGCAGCTCTCGAGCCTCGAGATTTAAGACGACGCTGAGAGCTCGCCAAGAAAGTGTGATCTTCATCACAGTGGAGGGCGGCGATGGGTAGCCGGTCGGAGCGCGAGCGCGACGCAGTTAACAAAATCTTCGGCGATGCGCTGCCGCAGAAGGCTGCCGAGGATCGCGACGAATCGTTTCCTGACGACCCCGACCACGATCGTTGGCTGCGCGAAAATACGCCACCGCACCACTAGTGAACTGGGGTTTCACCTCTGTAAGGGTAGGCTTCCTCCCGAAGGCTGAAGTCACTCGCCGTCGCTGGCGGTAGCGCAGGACAGGCCGAGCATTGCGGCGTCTGCCGGCGGGTCGGCCACGTTACGAGAGTGAGCAAAGTGGCAGGTCTGGTAACGCCTGCCCGACCAATCGCGATTCTCGCGTTGCCGGGGTGGTGCCCGACCGTTATGTTCCTCGTGTCAACGATGAGTACGACGTAAGAGCAGCATGTGAGGTTTCTCATGTGTTTCACAGGTGGCTCGCGAGTCGTTGTCGCTGAACCAGAAGTGCCAAGCACGAACAACAAAACACAGTGCGCCCGGTCGGCACGCTGTCTACATAGCTAGGGAGAACATGAAGGTATTCAGTCGGGTGCTGATTGCGATGCTCGCCGCCATCGCATCTCTGTTCGTGGGCACTGGCACCTCTCACGCTGGGCTGGATAACGAGCTGAGCCTCGTTGACGGCCAGGACCGGACGCTGACCATTCAGCAGTGGGACACCTTCCTCAATGGTGTGTTCCCGTTGGACCGCAACCGGCTGACTCGCGAGTGGTTCCACAGTGGTCGCGCAAAGTTCCTCGTGGACGGTCCGGGCGCCGACGAGTTCGAAGGCACCCTGGAGCTGGGTTACCAGATCGGCTTCCCCTGGTCGCTGGGTGTGGGCATCAACTTCAGCTACACCACCCCCAACATCCTGCTCGACGACGCGTCGATCTTCCCGGACTTGAGCGCGGGAGCTAGCCGGCAGGCCGGTCTGGTCGGTGACGGGCTTCGCGCCGTTGGGCTCGGTCATCACCCCGAACCTGTTCCCCGGTGTGTCGATCAGCGCGGACCTCGGTAACGGCCCCGGTATCCAGGAAGTCGCCACGTTCTCGGTGGATGTCGCCGGTGCGGCCGGCGGTGTGGCGGTGTCCAACGCTCACGGCACGGTGACCGGTGCTGCCGGTGGCGTGTTGCTGCGTCCGTTCGCTCGGCTCATCTCGTCGGCGGGTGACAGCGTCACCACCTATGGCGAGCCCTGGAACATGAACTAGCCTCTCCCAGGCTTACGAAGCAGCCCCCGGAGATATCCGGGGGCTGCTTTCGTATGTCGCTCAGGTCTTGTCGTTGCTTGTGGTTTCCGCGGTGTCGGTGCCGCGCCCTGGCGTTTCGGCCATGATGTTGCGGATCTCGGTGAGCAGTGACAGTTCGGTGTCCTGCGCCTGCTCGACTTCGCCCTTCTTGCGCAGCCTGTTGTAGGGCGCCACGACGAGGAAGTAGACGACCGCGGCGACGAGGACGAAGTTGATGGCGGCCGAGAGCAAAACGTTCAGGTCGATCGTCTGGTCGCCGCCGATGCTGATCCGCAGGATGCCGTAGTCAGAGTTGCCGCCCGCGCCGATCCGGTTGATGAGCGGCTGCGATGATGCTGTCGGTGAACTTGGTGACCAGAGCCGTGAACGCGGTGCCGATGACCACCGCGACCGAGAGGTCGACGATGTTGCCTCGGGCGAGAAACTCCTTGAAGCCCTTCAACATGAGCGCAAATTCCTTCCTGACGAGTCCGGCGATCTGACAGATACCCGACGTTAGTCGTGACGACCCTGCAGCACCTGGAGTCCGGTGCTAGGTTGCGCGAAGAGGCCAGTTCGACTGTGCACCAGACGAATTTGGGAGGGTTTGCCATGGGGTGGCTGTCTGCGGTGGTAGCGGGACTGCTGATCGGCATTTCGGCGCCGGCGACGACTTCGGCCCACGCTCAACCGCTTCCGCCACCGCCCCCGGGGCCCGCCCAGCCTGGATCGACCACCGAGGAATTGGCGGAGATGGTCCTGGACGCGATCGAGCACGATTCACCGGCGATCCCGGCCGCAACACCGTCGCCCGCACCGCATCCCTGACCCGTCAGTGGAAGGTGAGGGTGACGGTCTGCACCAGCGCCGCGCCCGCGACCTCGTTGGCGTCCCGAGCCGGCAGGGCGACCAGCACCA
Source organism: uncultured Actinomycetota bacterium (assembly GCA_963805835.1). Taxonomy (GTDB): domain Bacteria; phylum Actinomycetota; class Actinomycetes; order Mycobacteriales; family Mycobacteriaceae; genus Mycobacterium. The sequence continues at coordinate 91,498 of CAWDVX010000028.1, forward strand.
CCCGGTCGCCTCCACTGCCCGCTCCTGCCGGCTGCGGCGACACCAGAACGACCACCGCGTCGGTCGCCACGATCTGTGGCTTCGCGTCGGCGCCCACGCCCGCGTCGGCTCCGGCGCCCAGCACGTCGACCACGTCGCCAGGGCGGATCAGGTCGAGTAGCGCCGTGTCGTCGAGGTGCAGCGGAACGATGCGCGCATCGGGGCCCGCTGCCGACTCGGCCAGTCTCGGACCCAGCAGCCGCACATCGGTGAGTGCCTCGCCGCGGCGGGCTGGACCGGCCAGCGTCGCGCCGACAACCACCGCCAGATCTGTCTGCGAGCCGTCGGGAACCGTTGTCGCCATGCGGGTTTCGAGACGGACATCGGCGGTGCTCAGTTCGATCCCCGGTGCCAGATCCCGGGCGGCGACGACGATGTCGGTCCGTTCCTGCGCCGGGTCGGGTCGAAGCGCCGCAACGGCGGCCAAGACGACGAGGGCACCGGCTGCGACCCGTCGGGCCGCGACCGTGCGTGACCAGTCCGGGCGTAGGCGGTCAGCGATCCGGCTCAACGCCGATGGATTGAGCGATTCCCCCATACCGCCAAACTAGGCAGCAGACGAACACGATGGCGCCGGCTGTCGCCGCGCCTGTGGATAACTAGCTCGATGCCGCCGCGGCGGGGGCTGAACTCGTGGAGCTGGAGCTCGAGTTGCTGGACGAACTCGAGGAGGACTTCTCTGAAGCCGAGGCGGACTTGTCGGAAGCCGAGGCGGACTTGTCGGACGACGAGGTCGAGGACTCCGAGCCGCCCGAGGACCCATTCGACGACGCGACGACGTCGCCGAACTCTTGGCCGTCTCGCGGCTGTCGTTGCGGTAGAAGCCGCTGCCCTTGAACACCACTCCCACATTGCCGAACAGCTTGCGCAGGCGACCGCTGCACTTGGGGCAGGTTGTCAGCGCATCGTCGCTGAACGACTGCACCTCATCGAACCTGTTGTCGCATTCGGTGCACGCATAGGAATACGTGGGCACGAAAACCTCCGAGATCGTCAAACTTCTTAGCACTCTACCGGCTCAAGTGCTAGAACCGCCATATGGGCCGGGTCATTCCCGCCGGGAGATCGACGAGGTGCACCCCCGACGCCCCCGCCTGCGCTCAGACCTAGGTGATTGCATTCCATGAGTTATTGTTTGGTGGATTTTCCGCGCTCAGGATGACGGGTTGGATTGTGACTGATCGTGACGGAGAAGAGCGGAGTCTCCGCCAGCGCGTTGGGCAGCTCTCCACACTGCAGCAGAGATTCGAAGAGTCTCGTGCCGGCGCAGCGCGTGATCAGTGCCTTCGTAGCTCTCGTCATCATTCTCGGAGTCGCTTGGAATCTGCCTGATTCCCCGATCAGGCGCAGCGTCATACCGATCGCGGGTCCGGTTGCGTCGGCGGCGTATATCAACCAGACCTGGGCGCTGTTCGCGCCGGATGTCCCCAAGAGAATCGAAACGGTCGAGGTGCACGTCACGATGGCCGACGGCGCTGTCCGCGTGTGGGCACCCCGGCGCGGATGACCGCGCGCTCGGCGGCTTCGCCTCGACGCACTGGTTCAGGCTGCTGAAATTTGCGGTGACCAAGCGCAGAGATACGACCGGGGATCGCACGCTGGGTCGCCCGCCAGGTCACCGGGCCGTCCGAACGCGCCGTGGCCGTCGCGATGGTGCTCCGCGTGCAGAATTTGCCGCCGCCTGGCCAAGGCGGTCAAGGCGCCACCGCCACGAAAGTCCTCTACCAGGAAGACCTGACAGGACAGCAATGACGGAGTCAGACCACCCGCAACGATCGCGACTCGCTCCGTACATCGACGGTTGGCGTGCGTTCTGGTTCGCCCCTCAACCCGCCTACACGCTGGGACTTGTCAGGATCGCGTTCGGAGCACTGGCGGTGGCGTGGGCCCTGGCGTTGCTGCCCGACCTGTACAACTTTTTCGGCGAGGACGGCGTGGCGCCGCAGCCCACCCACTGGGCCTATCAATGGGGCGTCTTCGAATTCTGGACCAGCGATCAAGCCCTGCTGATCGGGTGGGTCGTGCTGCTGGTGGCAGCGCTCGCGCTGACTGTCGGATGGCACAGCAGGCTGGCCGCGGTCGTCGTCTTCGTGCTGATCCAGTCGTTCATCCAGCGTGAACGCTGGGTCTTCAACGGCGGGGACGCGTTGATCAGCATCGAGGCGATGTTCCTGGCGCTGTCCTCGTGCGGTGCAGCGCTGTCGCTCGATCAGCGCCGCCGGACCGGATCTTTTTGGTCGGCGCAGACCCGCGCGCCGTGGCCTATCCGGCTGATGCAGGTTCAGCTGACCGTGATCTACCTGTTCAACGTTCAGGCCAAGTTGGCCGGTGACGCAATGGGTGGACGGCTCTGCGGCCTCCTATGCCTGGCGGGCATGGCCGCTCTTCCCTGCGCCAGAGTGGCTGACGGGCAACGAATTACTGGTCAACGTCGTCACGTGGGGCACGATTCTGATCGAGCTGGCGATTGCGATTCTCGTCTGGAACAGGCGGTGTCGGCCGTGGGTGCTGGCCGCCGGCGTCTTCCTGCACCTGTCGATCATGGTCACCCTCAGCGTGGGCTTCCACAGCCTCGCCATATTCGTCCTGTACCTCGCGTTCGTTCCGTGGGAACGGGCGCAAGACCTGCCGGACCAGCTTGGCCGCATTCTCAAACGGTCACGGCGTCAGCCGCCCCCGAGCGAGTCGGCTGCTGACCGAGTCGACAGTCCTGGCGCAGAGCCGGCGAGCCACTAGCCGAGTGCCACGAGCCCGCCGTGCGGGGTCAGCGCATGGGTCATCCGCACATCGTGCGGTTCGGCGGGTACGTGGTCGACGAGTTCGTCGTCGCGCACGATGGCGATCATGCGGGCGCCCGCGTCGGCCAGCGGGAGGGAACGGTCGTAGAAGCCTGCGCCGCGGCCCAACCGGACGCCGGTGCGATCGACCGCGAGGGCAGGTACGAGGATCACCGATGCCTCGGCGACCGCGTCGGCGTCCAGCCACGGTTGCGCGGGTTCGCGCAGCCCGTAGGGCGCCTCGACGAGTTCGCCGGCGCGATATTCGCCCCACTGCAGCGGTTGCGGGACCCCGGTGGCGGTACTTCGAGCGACCGGCAGCAGCACCCGCACCCGCCGTCGATGAAGGGCGTCGATCAGCTCGATGGAGCCCGGCTCGGAGCCGACCGGCACGTGGGCGCAGACCGTCTGGGCCTCGGTGACCAGCGACGAAAGGTGGTGGGCGAGCGCCTGCGCCTCGCTGTCGTGCTGTTGCGGCGTGACCCGGCGGCGAGCCAGCAGTATTTCGGTGCGCAGTTCGGCTTTCGATCGCTGCACTGCACCGCCTCCAAACACCGGGCCTTGGGAGGTTCAACCGACCTAAGGACACTAGTGTGTGAAAAATGACACGGGCGGAGGTACCGATTCCGCGGACTGCGGTTGTCCCTGCGGCAGGTTTGGGCACGCGATTCCTGCCCGCCACGAAGACGGTGCCGAAGGAACTGTTGCCAGTCGTGGACACACCAGGCATCGAACTGGTGGCCGAGGAGGCGGCGGAGGCCGGCGCCGAACGGCTCGTCATCATCACCTCCGAGGGCAAGGACGGCGTGGTCGCCCACTTCGTCGAGGACCTCGTCCTGGAGGGCACGCTGGAGTCGCGCGGCAAGCACGTGATGCTGGAAAAGGTCCGCCGCGCCGCCGCGCTGATCAAGGTCGAGTCGGTGGTCCAGGCCCAACCGCTGGGTCTCGGCCACGCCGTCGGTTGCGTGGAGCCCGTCCTGACGCCCGATGACGACGCCATCGCGGTGTTGTTGCCCGACGACCTTGTACTGCCCACCGGTGTGTTGGAGACGATGTCGAAAGTCCGCGCCAAGCGCGGTGGTTCGGTGTTGTGCGCGATCGAGGTGCCCGGCGACGAGATCAGCGCCTACGGCGTTTTCGACGTCGAACCCGTGACCGACTCCAACAACCCGAACGTGATGCGTGTCAAGGGCATGTTCGAGAAGCCGAAGCCCGAGGACGCGCCGTCGCCGTATGCCGCCGCCGGCCGATACGTGCTGGACCGCGCGATCTTCGACGCTCTCAAGCGGGTTCCGCGTGGCGCGGGCGGTGAGATCCAGTTGACCGACGCGATTGCCCTGTTGATCAATGAGGGCCATCCCGTCCACGTCGTCGTGCATCGGGGTTCTCGACACGACCTCGGAAATCCCGGCGGCTACCTCAAGGCTGGGGTTGACTTTGCGTTGGAGCGCGACGACTACGGGCCCGAGCTACGGCGGTGGCTGGTGGAGCGCTTGGGGCTGATCGATTGCTGACTCGCGGCGATCGCCCTGACACCTAGAAAGGCATTTTGTGCGGTCGGTGGAGGAGCAGCAGGCTCGGGTAGCGGCTGCCGCGGTGGCCCCCAGACCGGTCCGGGTGGCGATCGCCGAGGCGCAGGGACTGATGTGCGCCGAGGAGGTGGTCACCGAACGCCCGCTGCCCGGATTCGATCAGGCCGCCATCGACGGCTACGCGGTCCGCAGTGTCGACGTGCTCGGCGTGGGAACCGGTGACGACGACGACGGGTCCGACGAGGGCGGCTCAGGCTCCGACGGCGACGTGAGCCTTCCGGTGATCGGCTCGATCGAGGCGGGTGCCCGCACTCCGAGCCGGCTGCAGCCGCGCCAGGCCGCGCGCGTTCAGACGGGGGCGCCGATGCCGACGCTCGCCGACGCGGTGCTTCCGCTGCGATGGACCGACGGCGGTGACTCGCGGGTCACCGTGCTGCGTGGGGTGCGCTCGGGGGCCTACGTCCGTAGGACGGGTGACGACGTCCAGCCCGGTGATGTGGCGGTGCGGGCAGGAGCGATCATCGGCCCCGCGCAGGTCGGGCTGTTGGCCGCGGTCGGCCGAGACCGGGTGCTCGTGCATCCGAAGCCGCGTCTGTCGGTGCTGTGTGTGGGCGGCGAACTCGTCGACGTCTCCCGCACACCAGGCAACGGACAGGTCTACGACGTCAACTCCTACGCGTTGGCCGCGGCGGGCCGAGATGCGGGCGCCGAGGTGAACCGCGTCGGAATCGTCGACACGGACCCCAAGGCGCTCCGCGACGTCGTCGAGGGTCAGATCAACCGCGCCGAGGTGGTGGTGATCGCCGGCGCGGTCGGCGGAGCCGCCGCCGAGGGCGTCCGGACTGTGCTCTCGAAGCTCGGCGAGATGGAAGTGGCGCGCATCGCCATGCATCCCGGTTCGGTTCAGGGCTTCGGGCAGCTGGGCCGAGACGGCGTGCCGGTGTTCCTGCTACCCGCCAACCCGGTGAGCGCGCTGGTGGTCTTCGAGGTCATGGTGCGCCCGCTGATCCGGCTGTCGTTGGGCAAACGGCAGGCACACCGGCGGATCGTGCAGGCGCGCACCCTGTCGCCGATCGCCTCGGTGGCCGGCCGCACGGGCTACCTGCGTGGACAGTTGATGCGCGATCAGGACACCGACGAATACCTCGTGCAGGCCCTCGGCGGCGCACCAGGCGCGCCGTCGCATCTGCTCGCGACGTTGGCCGAGGCAAACTGTTTGGTCGTCGTTCCCCGCGAGGCCGAACAGATCCGTACGGGCGAGATCGTCGACGTCGCATTCCTGGCCCAGCGCGGCTGATCGACGCCGGACATACCGTCATGAACCTGTGGCGTTCCAGTTCGATGCATCCGGGATGGCCGCTGCCCGCCGGTCCGCTGCGGGTGCGCGCGGGCGTGGTGCGGCTGCGCCCGGTGCGGCTGCGCGATGGACCGAGCTGGAGCCGTATCAGGCTGGCCGATCAAGCGCACCTGGAGCCGTGGGAGCCTTCTAACGGCATGGATTGGCAAGTGCGGCATGCGATTACATCGTGGCCGGCGGTGTGCTCGGGTCTGCGGTCGGAGGCCCGCAAGGGCCGGGTGCTGCCGTATGTGATCGAGTTGGACGGGCAGTTCGCCGGTCAGCTGACGATCGGAAACGTCACGCACGGTGCGCTGCGGTCGGCGTGGATCGGGTACTGGGTCGCCAGCTCATCGATCGGCGGCGGTGTCGCGACGGCCGCGTTGGCGTTGGGTTTGGATCACTGTTTCGGCGCGGTGCGGCTGCATCGCGTCGAGGCGACGGTACGTCCGGAGAATGCGGCGAGTCGTGCCGTGCTGGCAAAGGTCGGCTTCCGCGAGGAGGGGCTGCTGCAGCGCTATCTCGACGTGGACGGTGCGTGGCGGGACCACCTGCTGGTGGCCATCACCATCGAGGAACTCAACGGTTCGGCATCCTCCGTCCTGGTGCGGCAGGGTCACGCGAGTTGGTTGTAGCAAAACTTTCCGCGACTTCCGAATGAGAGTTGTCCGGGGGCGGATCGTGATCCTGGCGCAGGTCTGCGGGGCTCGAATAGAGGCCAATCTGTTGCAAAAGTGACACGTGTGACTGTTGGTGCTTGTCAGCAGCGAATTACAGGTGTGTAATTGTCTCGGCGCGCCGTCCACGGATGCGCAGGTCACAGACCTAGCCTTATCGGGGAAAGGAGCCGGCGACATGCCAAGCATCCCCCAATCCCTCCTGTGGATCTCTCTCGTCGTCCTCTGGCTGTTCGTGCTCGTCCCAATGCTGATCAGCAAGCGAGACGCGGTACGCCGCACCAGCGACGTCGCGTTGGCGACTCGGGTACTCAACGACGGCAGGGCACGGCTGCTGCGGCGCAAGGCGCCTGCGGCCGGCCATGCGAGCGACCCGGACTGGAAGCCGTCACCAGAAGACCTCGACGACGACCTGGAGGACGAGGTCGACGACGACCTGGACGCCGAGGCCGAGGCGCAACCGGCGCGGCGCTCTGTCGTGCGGGTCGCCGCCGTCGAGGTCGGGCAGGACGACGACCCCGGTTACCTCGATGTGGATGTGGTCGAGGAGGCCTCCGGTGCGCTGCCCGTCGGTCGAAAGCGACGAGCTGGCACTGGATTTCGGTGAGGACGTCGACGAGGAGCCCGTCGCCGAGGTAGCCGACGAGCCAGAGCGCGAGCCGAGCCCGAACCCGAACCCGAAGTCGACGACGACGACGAGTACGAGTATGTGGCCGACTCGTCCGGTCTGGAGGCTCCGTCGGAGAGCGAACTGGAGCTGGCCGATTCGCTGAGCGCCGCGCGCAAACGTCGGTACGAGACGAAGACCGGGGCGGCGGTGAGCGCCCGCAAGTACAAGTTCCGCAAGCGGATGCTGACGGTCATGGCGGTGTTGGTGGTCGCCGCGGTCGCCATGGCGTACACGGTGGCGCCGATCATGTGGTGGGTGAGCGCGGCGGTCAGCGCGATGACGCTGGTGTACCTGGCGTATCTGCGGCGCCAGACCCGGATCGAGGAACGGCTGCGGCGCCGTCGGGCACAGCGCATCGCGCGGTCGCGGCTGGGTGTGGAGAACACCGACGACAGTGAGTTCGACGTGGTGCCTTCGCGGCTGCGGCGGCCCGGTTCGGTGGTGCTGGAGATCGACGACGAGGATCCGATCTTCGAGCATCTGGACTACGCCCCGTTCGCGCGCCACTTCGACCTTCCGCACGCCGCGGGCCAGTAGCCTCGCGGTTCGACCGGCAGGCCACGACTGGTAGCCTGTGCTTCCGGTATCAGGGGCTATGGCGCAGTTGGTAGCGCGACTCGTTCGCATCGAGTAGGTCAGGGGTTCGATTCCCCTTAGCTCC